>NZ_FUIA01000022.1 GCF_900163665.1 Frigoribacterium sp. JB110 | reverse complement strand
TTACCTGAGGCAAGCACCAATCGCTCCCGGACCTATTGACATGAGGCAAGACGGGTGCGTGCTCATCGACAGCCAGCGTCACGTCCACGAGGGAAACGAGCGCAGCAGCAAGGTGCGGATCTGCGATCTCGTAGCGAGTCTGGCGACCCTCAGGCTCAGCGACCACGACCCCGCAGTCGCGCAGGCAGGTGAGATGGTTAGACACGTTCGAGCGCGTCAGCTCCAACTCGCGCGAGAGCACGGCCGGGTAGCTCGGACCATCGAGCAACGTCATCAGGATCCGGGAACGCGTCGGATCCGCCATGGCACGGCTTAGCCGGTTCATGACGTCGAGGCGTGAAGCAATAGTCAGCACACGCTGAACTATACAGCACTGACTGATCAATCAGTGCTCCACCGCCAAGCGACACAGCACCCGATATCTGCTGAACACGCGATTCAACGATGCGGCTCGGCAGCGAGATCGTGACCCACAGTTGCGCCTCGATGCGTCAGCGTCTGGCATCCCGGCGGGTTCGAGCGGAAGAACTCGTCATCGAGCATTTTCGCCTGCTCTTCGGTAAGCGTCGTGCCTTGTGCGCGGAGAGGAAGATGCATGACAGTCAGCCTGCGCCAATCACGATGTTTCCCGACTCGGGGCGGCTGTGAATAGGTCGCAGCTCAACGAGGCGGCGTTTGGCACTGCGGACGCGCGCATGTATGAACGCCGCAGACGTTGTGACCTTTCGTGAAACAGGCAGTCAGAGCGTCGATCACAACCTCCACGTGATTCCGCGGCTCTCACCTCACCGGACGAGGCGGCCGATGGCTTGAGATGCCTCTCGTATTTTCTCTTCGGCAGTGTCCCCGCCTGCGCGGACGGCGTCTGCGACGCAGTGGCGGAGGTGGTCTTCGAGGAGTCCGATGGCGACGCCTTGCAGGGCGCTGGTGAGTGCGGAGATCTGGGTGAGGATATCGATGCAGTATTGCTCGTCTTCGACCATGCGGTGCACGCCACGTGCTTGGCCTTCGATGCGTTTGAGTCGGGCGAGGTAGCGGGCTTTGTCGGTGATGTAGCCGTGCTCGCCGTGGTCACACGAAGCTGCAGGTTTAATGACGTCGGTCATCGTCTTCTCCTGATTCGTCATGGTCATCGGTCGAGGATGGCGCGAGTCGTGGTCTCAGGACGAAGGTCCAGGCGCCGCAACAGCTGCGCGTTGAGCGCGACGACGATCGTGGACAGCGACATGAGGACGGCGCCGACCGACATCGGCAGCACGAACCCGATAGGGGCGAGGGCACCGGCTGCGAGGGGGACGGAGATGAGGTTATAGCCCGCAGCCCACCAGAGGTTCTGTTTCATCTTTCGGTACGCGGCGCGGGACAGTTCGATTACCGAGAGCACGGAGCGGGGGTCGTCGCTGGCGAGGATGACGCCGGCCGAGGCGATCGCGACATCCGTGCCCGCGCCGATTGCGAGCCCGACGTCGGCTTGGGTGAGTGCGGGAGCGTCATTAACACCGTCGCCGACCATCGCGACTTTCCGACCTTCTCGCTGAAGCTCCTGGACCTTCGCGGCCTTGTCTTCTGGACGGACCCCGGCGAAGACCCGGTCGATGCCGAGATCTTGAGCGACGGCATGTGCGACGGCCTCTGCGTCTCCGGTGATCATGACCACTTGCACGCCGAGGACGTGGAGCGCATCGACCGCTTCGCGCGACTCCGAACGCACCTCATCGGCGAGCTTCAACGCACCAATCACACGCCCGTCTTGAATGACGTGGAGGATGATGGCGCCGTCCGTGCGCCAGGCGTCGGCAATGGGGAGTTCGTCTGCGCCTTCCTCCGTGAGAAGGTGCGGTCCACCGACGCGGATGGTCGACCCGTCGACGGTTGCAGTGACGCCAACCGCGGGAGATGAGGTGAAGTCGCGACTTCCGGGCACCGTGAGCTTCTTCTCGGCAGCGGCACGGACAATCGCCTTCGCCAGGGGATGCTCACTGTCGACTTCCGCGGCGGCCGCCAGCGCAAGCACCTGATCCGCGTCGCCCCCGTCGGTGATCGATACTTCGGAGACGACAGGCTCGCCTTTCGTGAGAGTTCCGGTCTTGTCGAACAACACAGTGTCGACAGTGCGCATGCTCTCCAACGCCAGCCGGTCCTTGACGAGGACGCCACCGCGCGCGGCCCGCTCGGTCGCGATCGACACGACTAGCGGGATGGCCAGACCGAGCGCGTGGGGGCAAGCGATCACCAAGACGGTGATCGTGCGGATGACGGCGGCATCCGGGAATCCCACCAGGGTCCATACGAGCGCGGTGATGGCCGCAGATCCGAGTGCGAACCAGAACAGCCATCCGGCGGCGGTGTCGGCGAGTCGCTGGGCGCGGGACGAGGAGCTCTGCGCTTCGGTCACCAGGCGTTGGATGCCGGCGAGGGTGGTGTCATCACCGATCGCAGTGATCTCAACACGCAATCCCGAATCGGTGGCGACAGTGCCCGCTGTGACCGGATCACCGCTGCCGCGGGTGACCGTGCGAGATTCACCGGTGACCATGGACTCGTCCATCGACGCGCGTCCATCGACAATGCGCCCATCCGCGGGGACGCTGCCTCCGGGCCGAACGACGACAACATCGCCGACGACAAGGTCGGCGGGTGAGACGACAACGACCTCGCCATTCTCGACCCGTTCCGCCTCATCCGGGAGGAGAGCGGCCAGAGAGTCGAGGGCGGAGGTGGTCTGGGCGAGGGAGCGCATCTCGATCCAGTGACCGAGCAGCATGATGACGATGAGGAGCGCCAGCTCCCACCAGAAGTCGAGCTCGTGATGCAACATCCCTAGGGTCGCACCCCACGATGCGAGGAATGCGACCGTGATTGCGAGGCCGATGAGGAGCATCATCCCGGGCTTTCGGGAGCGGATCTCGCTGACGGCGCCGACGAGGAACGGTTTCCCGCCCCAGACATACATCACCGTTCCCAGCACCGGAGACACCCACATGATCCCGGAGATGTCCGGGAGAGAATAGCCGAGGATCATCGAGAACATGCCCGACAGCGCAACGGTCGGGACCGCCAGGACGAGCATGATCCAGAACAACCGGCGGAACTGCCCGACATGGTCGCCGTGCCCCGCATGACCACCGTGCCCCTCGTGGGCCCCGTGAGTGTCGTGCCCTCCATCGGTGCCGTGCGCACCGTGAGACATCGTGTCGGGATGTGTATGGTGCGAGGAGCCCGATGTCGCGGCATCGGCCACATCCGTATGGGCATGATGCGCCATCTCATGATGGGACTCGTGCTCCGCGGGTGTGTGGGACTCGTGATGTCCGTCGGTGTGTTCAACGCCGTCGTGGTGCGAGTTACTCATGGATCGATCCTCCTCGAAATAGTGACGCTAAACAGGGGTGTTTGGTAGCGACTACCGCGGGGTGGTGCGTGTTCAGGCGGCGGCAACGTACTTGGCGGGGTCCGCGTCGAAGCGGGGGCCGCATGCTGCGCAGCAGAAGTAGTAGCGGGCGCCCTCGTAGTCACGGAACAGGCCCGCGGCTTCTGCGTCTGCTTTGACGACGGTGCTGCCGACCATCACCGGGCATTCAGCGAGCTCGTCCGCGGATGGGGCGAGCAGATCCTTGCGCCCATCGGCCGCGACCGCCACGTGGCTGTTGTGACTGCAGCAGGATCCAGCGGGGGAATCGGACATATTGTTTTCCTCTTTCAGGCTTGCGGCTCGACTCTGACACGCACAACCATATACCCCCCCGGGGGTATTCCTGTAGAGTGAGCGGAACAGGCTTCACCATCATCGCGTGACGGTTTGGTGAGTGAGATCCGCTCATTGTGTCAGACCCATCACTCAACCGTCGGCGGTGGGCATCTCCCCAGGGGGTGTCAAGTTTTCTGTGTAAGGGTCCGGTCGGTTAGCCCCTCTGCCAGGTG
>NZ_FUIA01000025.1 GCF_900163665.1 Frigoribacterium sp. JB110 | reverse complement strand
CCCCGGCCCCACCCCCGCCAACACCCGCACCTGCGGCCGAGATGCGCATTTCTCGCCGAGATGCGCCGCTTCGGACGCGGCCTCGTCGAAAACGTGCGCATCTCGCGGACGCCCCGCTGCGGATCATCCGGATGTCTCGGTCGCACCTGAGCGGGCACCTGCCATTCGGCTGACAGAATGCACCCAGGTGTTGCCGAAGGAGACGACCGTGGACGAAGCAGACGAAGAACGCACGCCGACGCCGGGAAGCGTGCCGAAGCTGGCCCGCTGGCTGCTGGGTGCGGGGCTCCTGGTGGGCTTCGCGGCCGCAGGCGAAGCGCTCCGCGCGCTGACCCATCTGCCCGTCCCCGGGTCGACGCTGGGCATGATTCTGCTGCTGGCTGTGCTGCTGCTTCCTCTCGGCCGCCGCCTCACGCGCATCATCGCTCCTGCCGCGGACACCCTCATCGCGGTGCTGCCGCTGCTGCTGGTGCCGCTGGCCGTCGGGGTGATCGCCGCCTTCGGGCCGCTCGCCGAGCACGCCATGGCGATCATCGCTGCACTCGTGGTCGGCTGGCTCGCGACGTTCCTCACTGCGGCCTTCACCGCGGACCTGCTGATGCGGCGGGTGCGTCGTTCATGATGTGGGCCCTCGCGCTCACCCTGCTGGTCTGGACGGGCGCCGTATGGCTGGCACGATTCGGACGCGGGTGGGTCAATCCCGTACTCGTCAGCACGATCGTGATCGTGGTCGTTCTCCTCGTCACACGTGCACCGCTGGCCGAGTACCAGGAGGGCACCCTGCCGCTCACGGCCCTCCTCGCTCCCGCAATCGTCGCGCTGGCACTGCCCATCCGGCGCCACGGGCGTGAGCTCGGTCGACTGCTGCCTGCGCTGCTCGTCGCCGGCCTGGTCGGCACGATCGTCGGCATCGCCGCCACCGCGCTCGTGGCATGGCTGCTCGACGTGCCGCACGACATCCTGCTGACCCTCGCTCCCAAGCACGCGACCTCAGCGGTCTCCGCGGCCGTCGCCGGAGTGCTCGGCGTCGACGTATCGCTCGCGGCGGTGTTCTCGATCCTCACCGGCATCCTCGGCGCCGTGGCCGGCCCGCCGCTGCTGCGGCTGCTGCGGCGGAGGGACCCGGTATCGCAGGGGCTCGCGATCGGTCTGTCAGCCCACGCGATCGGCACCGCACGGGCGATGGAGCTCGGAAGGACGACGGGTGCGTCATCGGCGCTCGGCCTCGCCCTGGCCGCGCTGTTCGTCCCCGTCGCGATGCTGATCGCGTCGCTGCTGGGCTGGTTGTAGCCACGACGCCCGGCGTGGAGCTCGCGAGATGCGCCGTTGTCGGTCATCCGCGCGTCCGAAGCGGCGCATCTCGACAAGATGTGCGCATTTCGGCGGACACGTCAGCGAGCGGGAACGACGAAGGCCCGGATCTCGACTGAGATCCGGGCCCTCGTTCTCTGTTGCGGGGGCAGGATTTGAACCTGCGGCCTCCGGGTTATGAGCCCGGCGAGCTACCGAACTGCTCCACCCCGCGGCACATCCACCAGTCTAGACGGGGTGCGGCCAGAAGGCGAATCAGCGGCGGGTCGATCGCGCCGTGTCGGACGGGTGCTTCGTCGAAACGGATGTCCTGACGACATCCGCACATTCGCTGCTCCGCGGGAACGACGAAGGCCCGGATCTCGACTGAGATCCGGGCCTTCGTTCTCTGTTGCGGGGGCAGGATTTGAACCTGCGGCCTCCGGGTTATGAGCCCGGCGAGCTACCGAACTGCTCCACCCCGCGGCACATCCACCAGTCTAGACGGGGTGCGGCCAGAAGGCGAATCAGCGGCGGGTCGATCGCGCCGTGTCGGACGGGTGCTTCGTCGAAACGGATGTCCTGACGACATCCGCACATTCGCTGCTCCGCGGGAACGACGAAGGCCCGGATCTCGACTGAGATCCGGGCCTTCGTTCTCTGTTGCGGGGGCAGGATTTGAACCTGCGGCCTCCGGGTTATGAGCCCGGCGAGCTACCGAACTGCTCCACCCCGCGGCACGTCCAATAGACTAACACGCGGGTGAACAGCCGTCGAACTCGGCCCCCTCCGACACGCCCTACGGCGCGTCGCCCTCCAGGTCGATGAGCGTCTGAACGGCCTCGCCGAGCCGCTCGTTGGCCTCGGCGATCGCAACCTGGTCACCGCTGGCGAGAGCGTCGTTCCGCTCTGCGATGGCGTCCTGGGCATCGGCGAGCGCCTGCTGCCACTCGGCCGACCCCGCATCGGTGCCGCCTGTGTCGGCGCCGTCTTCTGTGCCCTCGTCGCCTGCGTCCTCGTCGCCGGTCCCTTCGGAGTCATCCGGAGTGTCCGGAGTGTCCGGCGTGTCCGGCGTGTCCGGCGTCGGGACGTCCTCCGCCTCGTCCGGGTTCTCCGCCACCTCGGAGTCACCGGTCTCGGTGCCCGAGTCGCCGCCGAAGATCTCGTCGAGGCCTTCGGCGAGCGTGTCCGTGAATGCGAGCTGGTCACCGAACGAGACGAACACGCGTTGGAGCAGCGGATACGAGGTGCCAGCAGTCGACTGCACATACACGGGCTGCACATAGAGGAATCCGCCGCCGACCGGCACGGTGAGCAGGTTGCCGAGCTCCAGCTCCGAATCACCCAGTTGCAGGATGTTTCTCTCGTCGGCGATCGACGGGTCGGAGTCGAAGGTGTTCTGCACCTGTCCAGGGCCGGCCACCGTGGTATCCGACGAGATCTGCAGCAGCCTCAGTGTGCCGTAGTCATCGCGCACTTCTCCGTCCGCCGACCCAGCGTCCGCATCGGCGGAGAGATAGCCGAGCAGCACGTTGCGGCTGTCCTCGCCCTCCCCCGGCGGAATGAACGTCGTGTACAGCGAGTACGACGGCTCGTCCTGGTTCGGCATCTGCATCGTGAGGTAGTACGGCGGCTGCTTGACGTTGGTGTTCTGCGGGTCGTCCGGCGAGTTCCACACGTTGTCGCGCTGGTAGAAGCTGTTCGCGTTGTCGACGTGGTAGACGCCGAGCATCTCGCGCTGCACCTTGAACAGGTCCGTCGGGTAGCGCACGTGACTCATCAGCTCGCCGGACATCTCGGAGATCGGCTCGATGGTCGACGGGTACACGTTCTGCCACGCCTTGAGCACCGGATCCTCGTCGTCCCACGCGTACAGCGTGACCGATCCGTCGTAGGCGTCGACGGTGGCCTTGACCGAGTTCCGGATGTAGTTGATCTCGTCCAGACGCACCTGCGGCTGAGGC
Source organism: Frigoribacterium sp. JB110 (assembly GCF_900163665.1). GTDB lineage: Bacteria > Actinomycetota > Actinomycetes > Actinomycetales > Microbacteriaceae > Microbacterium. Next base: position 390,171 of record NZ_FUIA01000025.1, on the reverse strand, counting down.
ACGTTCGAGTCGCTGATCGCATCGCCCAGGCCGACAGGCGTCGAGTACGGGTACGTCGCGCTGGTCGTGTAGCCGTCGACGACCCACTTGACCTTCCCATCGACGACCGTGGGGTACGGGTCGCTGTCGATGGTCAGGTACGGCGCCGCCTTCTGCACGCGCTCGACCGGGCTGCGGTCGTAGAGGATCTGCGACTCCTCGTTCACGTACTGCGACAGGAAGATCTGCTCCGACTGGAACTTCAGCGAGTAGACCAGCTGATTGAGGAAGCTGCCCACGCTGGGACCCCCGTCGCCGGTGAACGTGGTGCGCGTCTCGCTCGCACCGTCCTCACCGCGGGCGTAGTCGAGCTCGAGCGGCTCCGCACCCTCAGGCTGCCCCACCACCGAGTACTCGGGCGAGTTCTCGCCGAAGTAGATCCGCGGCTCGTAGTCCATCTCGCTGAAGATGCCGCTGGTCGGGATGCCGCTCTCGAGGAACACCGGCCATCCGTCGGTCGTGCGCTCGTTGCCCTTCGCGGCGACCAGGCCGTAGCCGTGGGTGTAGACCATGGCGGTGTTCTGCCAGGTCTGGCTCTCCAGGTTCTCCTGGTTCAGCTCGCGCACCGCCACGACGGTGTCCTGCGTCTCGCCGTCGATCTCGTAGCGGTCGACGTTGAGCGTCTGCTCGAAGCTGTAGTACGGGAAGTGCTGCTGCAGCTGGCGCACAGTCGGGCTGATCACCGCGGGGTCCATCAGGCGCAGCGACGCGGTCGTCGCGACGTCGTCGCGGAGCTGACCGGCCTCCGTATCGGTCGAAGCCGAGTACGACTCCACCTCGATGTCGTCGATGTCGTACGCGGTGCGCGTTCCGTCGACGTTGCGCTGGTAGTACTCGCTCTCGTAGGCGAACTGGTTCGGCTGCACCTGCAGGGTGTTGATGATGGCCGGGTAGGCGAGGTTCACCACGATCGCGGTGACCAGCAGCAGGCCGGTGCCGACCAGCGGCAGCCGCCATCGGCCGATGAACGCAGTGACGAGGAACAGCGCCGCGACGAGCACGGCGGCGATCGACAGAATCGTCAGGCCGGGGATCTCAGCGTTCGTGCCGACGTAGCCGGGGCCCGTGATGCGGTCGCCTGGCTCGATGAGCTTGCCGTAGCGATCGAGCCAGAGGCTCACTGCCTGCAGCAGGATGTACACCGCTGCGGTGATCGCGATCTGGAATCGAGCGGCCTTCGAGATGCGCAGTTCGCCCTGACCGATGCGCACTGACCCGTACAAGTACGACACGACGAGCGTGAGCACGAGGCCGATCAGCACCACCGCGGACGCGAATGCGAGCACGCCCTGGAAGAACGGCAGCGTGAACATATAGAAGCCGAGGTCGAGGCCGAACTCGGGGTCGACCTCGCCGATCGCGCCGCCGTTCAGCCACAGGGCCGCCGTCTCCCAGTTCGTCGCGGCCGAGAAGCCGGCGAAGAAGCCGAAGAAGATCGGGATGCCCCAGGTGGCCAGGCGCCTCAGCGGCTCGATGACCTCTTGGTAGCGATCGAGCTGCGAGCTCAGCTGCGCGTACACCGGTCGCAGCCGGTGCGCCAGGTGGATCGACAGCCACAGCGGCACCGCCATCGCGACGAAGCCGATGACGAACATCAGCCCCCGCGCGCCCCACTGGGTGAGCAGCACGCTGTCGAAGCCTAGCTGGTCGTACCAGAGGAAGTCTGCGTACAGATTCGCGAACAGGAAGAAGCCCGCAACAAGGGCGGCGATCACGATCACCGCGATCGTGATCACTCTCCGCATAGTGCTGGGCGGTGATTTGGGAGTCGGCGCTGTCGTCGAGGTCACCTGTCCATCCTATGAGTGGATTCAATGCCTGGGCTGACAACGCCCCGATTCAGGGGCTCTCGCAGGTCGCCAGATCATCGGTCTGACCGGATGCGATCGCCTCCACCGCGTCTTCCGCCTGCGACAGGGTCGCGACGGAGAAGACGCTCAGGCCGTCCGGAACGTGCCCGACGACGTCTCCGCAGTTATCGGCGGGAGCGAGGAACCACTCCGCGCCCGCGTCGCGCGCGCCGTAGAGCTTCTGCCGGATGCCGCCGATCGCGCCGACTGTGCCCTCCGCGTCGATCGTGCCGGTTCCGGCGATGTTCTCGCCGCCGGTCATGTCCTCTTCGGTGAGGGTGTCGATGATGCCGAGCGCGAACATCGTGCCGGCGCTGGGGCCGCCGACGTTGTCGAGCTGGATCGTGACGTCGATCGGGAAGTCGAACGTCGTCATAGGCGTCAGCAGCACACCGATCGCCCAGCTGTCCTCACCGTCGATCGAAGCGCGGGTGGGCGTGACCGACGTCGTGTCCTGCTCGCCGTCGCGCTCGTAGGTGATCTCGACGGGCTCGCCGTCGCCCGCCGCGATGGCGAGGCGGAGATCGTCCGCGTCGGCGATCGGCTCCCCATCGGCGGTCAGCACGATGTCGCCGGGCTCGAGCCTGCCTGTCGCGGGCGCACCTTCGGTGACGTCGACGACGGAGATCTCCGTCTCACCGCCGACGTCGTAGCCGAGCTCGGTCAGCGCGGCGGCGGTCGCCTCAGCCTGTGAGTCGACCATCAGCGCGGCGTTCTGCTCCTCGCGGTCCTCTGTCGTGACGCCCTCCGGGTACACGGAGTCCAGCGGCACAACCGCCTTCGACCGATCGAACCAGGCCATCGCCAACTCGAACCAGCTCGGCGTCCGCTCGCGGTCGCCTAGCACCTGGACGGTGGTCAGGTCGAGGCTGCCCGTGGTCTCATACGACTCGGCGTCATGCACCTCGATGAGCGGCATCTCCTCGCCGTCTGCCGATTCGGCCGTGCCGATGGTGTTGTAGACCGGGCCAGGCTGCTGCACCACGAACGAGGTCGGCAGGAACGACATTCCGAACAGGCCGACGAGCGCGACCGCCAGCGCAGCAGTGCCGACCGTGGTCCGCTTACTCGTATTCACTCGGTCTCCTGTCGCACCTGTTCCGCGAGGCATTCCCGACCCGCGCCTGCGGCCCGTTCGCGAGCGGCGTACGATTCGCCGGCCGGTCGACGCGCCGCGAGCACTAGCGTAGAACGTGACAACCTCTCCGCACGCTGACAGCGGAGCACGAAAGGCGGCTGACGTGACCAGCGACGACTCCCCCCGCCCAGAAGACGACTTCCCTGAGTTCCTGCGCAAGCTGTTCGAGGACGCGGGCGCCGGCGGCAACCCGCTCGCCGATGGCGGGCTCGATCCCGAGCAGCTGAAGCGGCTGTCGGAGCAGATGGGTGCGGCAGGCATCGACCCTGCCATGCTGCAGCCACTGATGCAGAGCATGCAGCAGGCCTTCGCGACCGCCGGCGACGGCGGCATCTCGTGGGACGCGGCGAAGCGGCAGGCCCTGCATCTGGCCAATCAGGACGGCCACGCGATCACCACGGGTGAGAAGACCGACCATGAACAGGCCTTCGCACTCGCCGAGCTGTGGCTGAGCGAGGCGACGATGATCTCCGAGCTCGCGGAACCGGCACGCCCGATCACTCGCGGAGAGTGGGTCGAGCTCACCCTGCCCGTGTGGCAGGAACTCGCCGAACCGGTCGCGACGAGCATGGCGGACGGCCTGATCGACGCACTGCGGGCTCAGTCGCCTGACGACATGCAGCAGATGCTCGACGGAGCGGGCAGGATGCTGCGCGGCATCGGCGGACAGATGTTCGCCGGCCAGTTGGGCCATGTGATCGGCAAGCTCTCGCGCGAGGTGGTGTCAGGCGGCGACGTCGGCATTCCTGTGATGCCGGCGGGCGCGGCGGCGATCGTGCCGCAGAACTTCGCGGATCTGGGCCGCGGCCTGGAGATTCCGGATGATCAGCTCGCGCTGTACATCGCGGCACGGGAACTGGCGCACGCCCGCCTGTTCCGCCACGCGAAGTGGCTGCGGCTGCAGGCGATCGGGCAGGTGACCGATTTCGCCCGGGGCGTGGATATCGATGTCGAGCGACTCGAAGACCTCGCGAGCCGCTTCGATCCGCAGAACCCGGATGAGCTGCGAGAAGCTCTCGAGTCCGGTTCTCTGCTGCCGGAGCAGTCGGAGGCGCAGCGACGGGCACTGGAGCGGCTCGAGACCCTGCTCGCACTGATCGAGGGCTGGGTCGACGTCGTCACGGCAGATGCGACGAACCGGATGCCGAGCGGTGACCGGATCGCCGAGGTGATCAGGCGCAGGCGCGCAGCCGGCGGACCGGCAGAGGACGCGCTGGAGGCACTCGTCGGGCTGCGGCTGCGACCGCGTCGACTGCGCGAGGCCGCCGCCATGTGGCGGGCCGTGACGGATGCCGTCGGCATGTCCGCTCGTGATTCTCTGTGGGACTACCCCGACCTGCTGCCGGACTCCGCCGACATCGACGACCCGAGCGGGCTCATCACGAGACTCCAGGCGCGGGCCCGCGGCGAAGAGCCGGCGCCGGACGATTTCGATCAGGCACTGGCGCAGCTGCTGGAGGAAGAGTCGGGCGACGGAGGCGACGTACCCGACGACGACGCAGACGACGAGCCGGACTCGGGAGACGAGAAGCCGTAGGACGCGCTTCGCGCGGCGCCCTCCACAGGGCACGAGATGACCGGATGTGTCTGGCTGGTCTGTGGATAAGGCGCCGTCGCGGGTGCCCAGCGGCAAGAATCGGCTCATGAGCCTCGTTCGCATCGATCCCCGCCACGGCCCGCTGTGGCGGGATGCGCGCACGATGCAGTTCGGGCTCGATGGCACCCTGTCGCTGCGCGACCCCGCACCGTGGCAGGAGCGCGCAATCGCGCAGCTCGAGCATGGATTCCCCAGTGCGGGTGCCGAGCAGCTCGCCGTCGACCCGTCACCGCTCGCCCGCAGCGCAGACGGTCCGACTTCCGCGGTCGGCGAGCTGCTCCGTCTGCTGGCGCCGGTTCTCGAGACGATCGTGCCCGACGAGCACGGTGTGGTCGTCCGCGCGGCCGACGCCGTCTCACCCGTCGTCGCAACAGCAGTGATCGACGCGCTGACGGACGACGGCTGGCCAGCCGCATGGCTGGCGCCCGATGAAGAGCCCGTCGACCCTGCCACGCCCGTTGTGCTCCTGGCCGCGCATGTCGTCCCACCCCATCTCGGTGCCCGGTGCGCCCGTGACGACGCACCGCATCTTCCTCTCGTGTTCACGGCGTCCGGCGCCGAGGTCGGCCCCCTCGTGCTGCCTGGTCGATCAGCGTGCCTGGCATGCCTCGACTCCCACCGCACCGCCGCAGATTCCGCCTGGCCCGTTCTCGCCTCTCAGCTGCTGCTGCGATCCGCGCCCGCCGTCCCGCTCTCACTCGCCGTCGGGGCGGCGAGTCTCACCGCCCGCCTGCTCTATGACGGTCTCGTCGCCGAGCAGGCCGAGACCACCGCGGACGAACCGCTCGCCACGCGTTCAGCGATGATCGAACGCGCACCGGCAGACCCCACCGCACCCGAGTGGGCGCCGTCCCGCCGATGGCTGACGCATCGCCCGCACCCCGAGTGCCTCTGCCGCTCGGCCGAACGCGCGGCGGTCGCCGCGCAGGTGCACGCTGCCTGAGAGATCCGGCTTCCGCTTCTCGCGGCTGAGGAGTTCGTGTGCAGGTATCAGTCTTCGAGGGGGCGCAGCGCGACGGATCCGGATCCTGCGCGCAGCGCCTTGGGGCCGACGATCTCGCCGATGAACCGCGAAGGCGTGCGCTCGTTCCTCCCCGTTCCCCTCGCCCACGTCACCGACAGCGTGCGCGCCGCGCGGGTGATGGCGACATAGGCGAGACGACGCTCCTCATCGATCTGCTCGAGCGTCGTCGCATAGGAGATCGGCATCAGACCCTCGGCGACGCCCGCGAGGTGCACGTGCGGCCATTCGAGGCCCTTGGCGGCGTGCACCGTCGCGAGCGTCACCGTCTTCAGCGCCGGCTCGTGCTGGTCCTTGGCCCTGGCCAGCATCGCGTCGGCGAACGCGCGCATCGTCGTACCGCTGGGAGCCTCGTCGGCGAGGCGCATGATGGCCTGACGCGCCTCCCATGTGTCGCGCAGCGCACCGCCGGCCTCCGGCGGATCCTCACTGTGGCCGAGACTGCGCAGCACGTCTCGAACGTTGGCGATGCGCACCGCGTCCTCTCGCGTGCGCCCCGGCTCGACGTCCCCGGCGATCGATGCCGTCGACGGGGCGACGGCCGCCGCGCGCAGCCCGAGGATCGCCTGACGCACCTCGGGGAGGTCGAAGAAGCGCTTGCCGCCGAGCACAGTGGTGGCGATGCCCCGTGCGGCGATGGCCTGCTGGATCGCCGCCGACTGCGCATGCACCCGATACAGCACCGCGATCGCGTCCGGTGCGGCGCCCGCCGTCAGCTGCCGTTCGATCGCCTCGGCGATCGCCTCCGCCTCGCGCCGTTCGTCGTCGTGCGCCGAAACCGTCGGCGTCGGTGCATGGGCATCCGAATCATGGGCGACAAGCCTGAGCGCACCCGGGCGCCCTTTCACCAGTGCGTTGGCGACATCGACGATCGCTCGATCGGAGCGGTAGTTGCGCTCGAGCCGTACGACCTTCGCGTCGGGGTAGCGCCGGGAGAAGTCGAGCAGGAACTTCGCGTCGGCACCGGTGAACGAGTAGATGGTCTGGCTGGCATCGCCGACGACGCACAGGTCGCGGCGGTTGCCGAGCCACAGTTCGAGCAGCCGGTTCTGCAGCGGAGAGACGTCCTGGTATTCGTCGACTGTGAAGTGCCGGTACTGCTCTCGAACGGCGGTGGCGACCTTCGGCTCGCCCTCGAGCATTCCCGCACATGCCAGCAGCACGTCCTCGAAGTCGAGCTGGCGACGCTGATCCTTCAGCTCCTCGTACGACGTCATCATCGCGACCAGCGCATCCGGGCTGAGTTGGCCGACTCGGCGTTCGAGTTGGGCGTATGCGTCAATGGATCGCATCGTGACCTTGCGCCATTCGATCTGCGATGCGACGTCGCGCAGCGTCGCTGTATCGGGTTTGAGGCCGATGCCGTCGGCGGCGTGTGCGAGCAGACGCACCTTGTTGTCGATGATCTTCGGTGCGACGTCGCCTGCGACGGTCGGCCAGAAGTAGTTCAGCTGGCTCAGCGCGGCGGCGTGGAACGTCCGCGCGACGACGCCCTGCACGCCGAGGTCCCGCAGCCTCCCTCGCAGCTCCCCCGCCGCTTTCGTCGTGAACGTGAGCGCGAGCAATCGACTCGGCGTGTACGCGCCGGTGTCGACGCCGTGCGCGATGCGATGCGTGATCGCGCGGGTCTTGCCTGTGCCTGCTCCTGCGAGGATCGCCACGGGGCCGCGCAGGATCGACGCCGCCTCGCGCTGCTGCTCGTCGAGCGCATCGAGCGGGCTCACGCGCCACCGACCTGGCCGGTCGCGCGGCCTTCCTGCGCCCATTCGGCGATGAGTCTGTGAGCGATCGATACCGGACCGGGCAACCCGAAATCGGCGCGTCCGGCCAGACCGGAACGGATCTCGTCCCTGGTGAACCAGCGCACGTCGATGATCTCGGTGCCGTCCGGGCGCACCTCGTGCTCGGCTGCCGCCGTCGCGCGGTAGCCCAGCATCAGCGAGCGCGGGTACGGCCACGGCTGCGATGCGACGTAGCGCACGTCGTTCAGGCGCACGCCCGCTTCCTCGAGCAGCTCGCGATGCACCGCCGTCTCAAGCGACTCGCCGGCTTCGACGAAGCCCGCGAAGCACGAGTACATCCGCCCCTTCCATGCGGCGTTCGCCCCCAGCAGCAGTCGCTCTCCGTCGCGGCTCTCCGTCGCGACGATGACGGCGGGATCGGTTCGGGGGAAATGTTCGGCGCCGCACTCCGGGCAGGCCCGTGACCAACCGGATGTCGCGAGCGGGGCCTCGGTACCGCATCGCGAGCAGAATCGCTCGCTCAGGAATCGGCCCAGGCTGACGGCGACCGTGAACAGGTCAGCGATCGGCGCAGGCAGGCTCGTGGCGGTCTCGCGCAGCGATGCCCAGCCGTCGCCGAGATCGAGGGCCGGCCGTTCGCGTCCGCGGGCCGCCGCGACGAGCACCGCGCTCCCCTCATCGTCACGACCGAGGAACGCCCAGCCGACGGGTGAGGTCACGAGTGCTGCGACGTCATCGGGCGACAGCCAGCCCAGTCCGTCCGTCGCACGCGGGGCGGCATCGCCGTGGATGAGCAGCACGCGAGTGCGCGGATCCGCCAGTGCCCGTTCGAGAAGGTCGCTCTGCTCCCGTTCCTCTGCCGCTCGATCGACGATTCCTGCGGGGGCGGGTTGGAACATGCGGTGCCTCTCCTTGCGGGCGTGGCGTGAAGCAAATGCGGCCGGTCGACCTAATCTGAATCGCATGGCACGCTCTCCCCTCACTCTAGCGGCGGCTGTCACGGCGGCGGTTCCCGGCGCACGAATCGCTGGCGCGCGCCCGCTCAGCGCGGGAGGCGATGAGCGCTACGACTCGGCCGTCGCCACGCTCGGCGACGGGCGCGAGGTCGTCATCCGAGTACCCGTCGACGAAGAGGCAGAGCACGAGCTCGCCTCGCAGGTCGTCGCGCTGCGAGCCCTGACTCCCGGCGTGCGCGGCCTGCTCGGCATCGACGCCCCGGAGTTCCTCGGTCAGACATCGATCGATGGTGTGCGAGCCGTCGTGACCACGATGCTTCCCGGCTATCAGATCGATGCGGGCGAGATCCCACCGGGTGAGGGAGCTGCCCGTTCCATCGGCCGCGCGCTGGCCGCCATTCACTCGCTGCCCGCATCCGTCGTCCGTGCCGCGGGCCTGCAGGAGCATGGCGCGGCAGAGGCACGCGCCGATGCCGCGCACGTGCTCGACAGGGCGGCTGCCAGCGGACATGTGCCGGTGCGCCTCACGGTGCGTTGGCGCGAGGCGATCGACGACGACAGGCTCTGGTCGTTCGAGCCGACCATCGTGCTGGGCGGGGTCGGCGCCTCGGCGTTCCTGTTCGGCGACGATGAGCGCGGCGCCCCCGTTGTGACCGGTGTGTACGACTGGCACGGGCTCGCTGTCGAAGATCCCGCCATCGATCTGCGCTGGCTGTCGGCGGCGCAGACTGCGGAGGACGACGTCATCGATGCGTACGCGGACGCCGCGCACCGCGCTCCCGACCCGGCCCTGCGCGTGCGGGCTCGACTGCACGCCGAGATGGAGTTCGCTCGCTGGCTTCTGCACGGAGCGGACTCGCGGCGCGATGACGTCGTCAGCGACGCCGCCGGCCTGCTCGAGACGCTGGCCGACGACATCCGGGACTACGGGCTGCTCGATGAGCTTCCCCGCGACGGCGAAGTCGACGTCAACGAGGCGATCGCGCTCATCGGGCGCGTGCCGGAGCGCGCCGAGCAGCCGCACACTCCGACGGCGATGGAGACCGACGCCTATTCCCCCGAGGATCTCTCGTTCGCAGAGGGCTCGAGCTGGAACGAGGACGCTGACGACGACGCGGACGACGCGGAGCATCGCCGTCAGCAGGAGTTCCAGCAGACGGAGCCGGTGGAGTTGTCTGGCTTCGAGCACGGCGTGCTCGCCGACGACGCCGAACACGATTCGGACGACCGGGACGACGCTGGCCGCGCGTAGGGGCTGTCAGCCGCCCTCGCTCCTACCCCGCACCCTCCCGTGCCGCGTTCCAGCGGGCGATGATGTCCGCCTCACCCGGCACGTCGGTGTCGTCGCGCAGCACGAGGTCGTCGGCGACGTAGAACAGTGCGACGTCGATCCTGTCCAGCGGGATGCCGTGCCGCCGGTGATAGGCCAGCCGGTAAAGCGCGAGCTGGATCATCCGGTCTTCTCGCTCGGCCGCCGTTCGCGGCGCGCGCCCCGTCTTCCAATCGACGATCTCGACGCGGCCGTCGCGTTCATACACGGCATCGAGTTTGCAGATCACGATGTGGGGCGGCTCGCCCTCGACCGTCGGGAGGGCGAAGTCGATCTCTGTCTCGACCTCGATCGGCTGAAGGTCCGCCCACTCGCTTGCCTCGAAGATCCCGCGGAGCCGGGCGAGATCTGCCTCATCGGCGGCAGATGCATCCGCCGCGCCGCTCTCGTGCTCCGCAGGCGACGCTGTGGGCGCGGCGGTGACGAGCTCGTCGTCGTCCTCCCAGAGCAGGTCGTCGAGCGCATGGCCGCTCCCCACCAGACCTGAGCGCTGTTCGACCCATTGATGGAAAAGGGTTCCCAGCCGGGTCTGGCGATACGGCTTCTCCGGCATCGGGCGCACGATCTCGCTCACGGTGCCCGCGTAGTCGGTGACGTAGTCCTTGAACCGCGACGCAGGCAGTCGTGTGGGGGGCGCCGGCGCCTGCCCTCCCTCGCGCAGGCGGCGCTCCTCCAGCAGCCGGCGCAGCTGCGGGCTCGGCTCGAACGGCTCGCCTCGGTCCGCGGCGAGCGCGTCTCCGACGAGGCGAGCGGCGCCGTGGACGGCCGGTCGGCGCGCACCGAGCGGGTCGAGCGGCCACGTCACGGTGCGCCCCTCGCCCTCGTACGGGTTCTCCTCGCCCGCGTCGAGTTCGACGTCGTCCAGCCCCAGTTCGTCGATGATGTCGATCAGGTAGTCGCTGGCTGCGCGCGGTCGCTTCCCGCCCGACCACGACGAGCCGGTGAGCAGCAGATGCGACTTCGCGCGGGTGACGGCCACGTACGCGAGCCGTCGCTCCTCGGCGAGGTCGTGCTCTTTGTTCAACTCCTTGAACGCCTTGATCTGCCTGGCGAGCGTCTTGCCGTCCTCACCCGGTTCCCAGTCCAGCAGCGGCAGCGCCCTCCTGTCGCCCCGGAACGCGTACGGAAGCTGTCCGAAGCCGAGCCACCCCAGCGTGCTGCGGGGCTTCTTGGGAACCTCCTCCTCGACCATCCGGACGACCGCGACGGCGTCCCATTCCAACCCCTTCGATCCGTGGATCGTGAGCAGCTGTACGACACCGGGCTCCGGCGGCTCGCTGCGCGGCTTCAGCTCGTCGGTGTCCTCCGCGTGCTTCAACCACGCCAGCAGACTGCCGACCGTGCCGTGCTCGTCAGCCGAGAGGAACCCCCGCACCTCGTCGGAGAAGGCGCGCAGCTGCGTCGCTGCGGTGCGGGCCGGGCCGCGGCTCTCGTTGGCCGCGAGCTCGATGTCGAGCCGCAGCTCCAGTTCGATCAGTCGGATCACCTCGGGCACCGGTTGCCCCGCGGCGGCCCTGAGCCTGTCGAACATCGCGGCGGCCTCGCGCATCCGGGCTCTGCCTGCGGCGCTGATCTGGTCGAACAATCGGTAGTCGTCCGGCATCTGGCGCAGGAAGTCCAGCGCATCGATGATCGACACCTGCTCGTCTGCCCCCGTGGACGAGCGGATCTTTGCGCGCATCTCATCGCTCAGCGGCGCAAGCGCCTCGTCGCGCTGTGAGAGCGTCGTGGCGAGATCGTAGAGCGCACCCATGTCGGCTACCCCGATGCCGAAGCGCGGACCCACCAGCAGTCGGATGAGTGCGGAGCCCTGGGTGGGGTCGTGCACCACCCGCAGCGCCGAGATCACGTCGACGACCTCGGGTGTGGCCAGCAGGCCGCCGAGGCCGAGAATGCGATGGGGGATGCCCAGCCGATCGAGCGCATCGGCGAACTTCTGCATGTGCTTCTTCGCGCGGAACAGGATCGCCCCGGTGTGCGGTTTCGACTCGGCGTGCACGGCGCGCGCGTCGGCGAACCATTCTGCGACGGCTGCGGCCTCATCGTCGATGGTGAGCTCGAAGCGCACGTCGACGTGCCCCTCGCCCACGCCCGGACGGTCCTCGAGCGGTTCGACGCGGAAACCGCCGTCGGCGCGGAAGGGCGCAAGCAGGCGGTTCGCCGCGGACAGCACCGTGCGGTCGTTGCGCCAGCTCGTCATCAGGTCGTATCGGCTGGCCGGCACCCCGCGCGAGAACGCGCCCGAGAAGGCAGGCAGGTTGTCGGCGCTCGCGCCTCGCCAGCCGTAGATCGACTGGTTCGGGTCGCCGACGGCCATCACCGCCGTGTCGCGGAACACCGTCGCGAGCAGCTCCGTCTGCGTCACTGAGGTGTCCTGGTACTCGTCGAGCAGCACCACAGGGTACTGCTCGGCGAGCTCCGTTCCGACCTGCGGTGACCGCTCGATGATCTCGATCGCTCCGGTCACCTGATCGGCGAAGTCGAGCGCACCGCGGCGCTGCTTCTCTGTGCCGTACTCCTCGACGAGCTGCAGCAGCCGGCCGAGCGAGCGCAGGTTGCCTGCGGCGCTGCGTGCGTCCTCGTTCGTCGCGATCGCTGCCACTGCGTCGCCGAGACCGGCCGCGTACTCCGCCACGGCGGCGACGTCGGCGCGGTGGTCGAGCACGTCGCCTGCGAGCGACTTCACGCGTTCGATGATCGTGTTCAGGCCGTTGTCGATCTCGTCGAGCCCCGCCTCGTCAGCCCCCATCACGATGTCGCGGACGATCAGCCACGATGCGGAGTCGCTCAGCAGCGCCGCTTCCGGGTCGCGCCCGATCCGTGCGGCGTGCTCGCGCACGATCTGGTCGGCGAAGGCATTGTAGGTCGACACGCGCGGACGATCGAGCACACCGCGCATCTGCTGCCCCGTGGTCGGACTCCACCCTGTCCGGTACCGTTCGGCCAGTTCGTCGAGCACCGCCCGCCGCACGGCGTGGGCGCCGCGCTCTGTCGCCGCGTGCGCGCGCGTCAGCTCGCCGGATTCGACGATGCGGGTCAGATGAGGCAGCAGGCCGCGGTCGGCGAGTTCGCCGATGCGCTCGAGACGTGCGGCGATGCGCTCCGCCAGCTCGCCTGCGGCCTTGCGAGTGAAGGTGAGACCGAGGATCTCGCTCGGCGAGACGTGTCCGTTGGCGACGAGCCACACGACCCTGCCTGACATCGTCTCCGTCTTGCCGCTGCCCGCCCCGGCCACGACGAGCGCCGGCACAGGAGGCGCCTCGATCACGGCCTTCTGTGCGTCCGTCGGCGACGGCAGCCCGAGTGCTGACGCGATCGTCCTTGCGTCGAGCCGCAGCGGTCCCGACCATTCCGGCGCGCTCACGATGCGCTCACCGCCTTCACTGTGTGGGATCGGCAGAGTGTGGGTCGATGCGACCCCTGGCAGTGCGCGTCGACGCTCGCCGTGAAGCCGGCAGCCGACATGCCACGCGCGGCGTCGACCACACGCTGCAGGAAGGCGGCCCGCTCCTCCGGGCCGTGCGCACGCTGGTGTGCGACGCGGTACGCCGCCTTGCCCGTGGCTTTGGAGACGACGACGAGCCTCGCCCCCGCCAGCGCCGCGGGGGATGCGTCAGGGATCAGACCTGCCTCGACGGCGAGTTGGTACGCGGCCAGCTGCGCATCGTCGGTCACCTTACTGTCGCCCAGGCGGTCCTCGAAGGTGCCGGTCTTCAGATCGGCGATCACGACCTGCTCGCTCGCTGCGGGGTCGCGCGGGGCGATGGCTTCCCATGCGCGGCCGCGCGCACCGCTGTGGTCGCCGTGCCCCGCCGGATAGGCCTCGACGCGGTCGATCACGCCCCGGATCAGAGCCAGCGGACCCGCATCGTCGGGACGGCGCTCGCCATCCGGCACACCGATCACGGTGTGCTCCGCACCATCGGCGGCCACGGCATCCGGATCGAAGGGAATCACGACTTCGAACGGCGCCTCGACCTGGAGCACGCGCCCGCCGTCGGACGTGGTGGCGCTGGCATAGCGGTGCAGGTTCTGCAGCGAGAGTTCGACGCGGTCTCGGCTCTGCTTCTCGAGCCACCCCGCTTCGAACTCGAGCTCGCCCCACCGCTCGTCGACGACGCGGCGCATCTCGTCGATGTCACCGCCGGGCGAGGCCTCGAGGGCGGCATGCAGGATGGTGCCGATGCCCGTCGAAGCCGACTTCGACGTGTCGCCGCCGAGCATACGGATGGCCCAGTCCAGCCCGCAGTCCTCGAACGTCTGCATCATCGAAGGTGAGACTCTCACGGGCCGTTCGTGCGCATCGATCAGCGGTTCGACAGTCGTCGGCTCCGCCGCACCGTACCAGTCGGCAGGGTCGGCGCCTGCAACGCCCTCGCGCGCGAGCACCGCGAGCTGTTCCGCCGCGTGCCGTCGGCCGGCTGCTCCGGTAGTGGTGCTCGTCAGTGCGCGGCGGTGCCCGGCGACCAGGCCCCGCAGTGTGAGCGGATGCTCGAGCCCCGCTTCTCCGCCCGGCTGCCCCGTCTCCTGTGACGGCGGTTCCGGGACGAGGTCGAGCAGCGGACTCGGCGACTGGTCGTCATCGCTCACGGCCGTGAGCAGCACGCGTGAGCGGGCTCGAGCGATCGCTCGTACGAACAGCCTGAGCTCGTCGTGCAGCGCCGATCTGCGCCGGTCGAGGGAGCTGGGCGGCTCCGATTCGGCTCCGCCCCCTCGCGAGGCGCCGACCGCATCTGCGAGGCGCCATGCGTCGAGCATCCCTCCCCGCAGGCGCACGTTCGGCCACACGCCGTCCTGCAGGCCCGCGACGACGACCGCGTCGAACTCCCGCCCGAGGGCGGACGCCGGGGTGAGGAGCGTCACGGTACCCGGCCGCTCTGGGGCGTTCAGCGAGTCCTCCGGAACGTCGCTGTCAAGGATTCCGTGGATGAAGGGCGTCGGTCCCTCCCCCGGCGAGCGCTCGACGAAGCGCTTGGCCGCAGCGAACAGCGCGACGAGCCCGTCGAGCGCGCGCCCCGTCTCCGCCGCGAGGGGACGCGAAGACGTCGCCAGTTCCTGCCATGCCCGCGACAGCGTCCGACCATCGAGCGTGCGTGCGCTGCTCCATGCCTCCCAGAGCAGCTCGTGGATCGTTGCTCCCGCTTCGCCGAGCTCGGCCAACCGGCGCAGCGCCGCCCCGAATCGTTTCGCCGCGCGTGCCTCCGAGGTGTCGATCGCGTCGAACAGGTCGGGCTCGTTCAGTGCCTCAGCGAGGAGCTGCTTCGCCGAGCGCGTACCCCCGTCGGCGAGTTCGCGGTGACGCAGTCTCGCGCGCAGCCTGCGCAGCGCCACCCCGTCGAACCCGCCGTACGGCGAGCGCAGCGCTGTGACCAGCGCCTCGGGGTCGCGCTCCGACGCGTGCTGCAGCCCGAGGCGCACGATCTCGACGAGCTCCCGCACTGCACGCTCCTCGCCGAGCGGCTTCTGCACCCCGGCCGCACGCGTCGGCACCTCACGGGCGGCGAGTTCCGCCTCGAGCACCATGATCTGGCGGGTGTCGTGTGCGATCACCGCCATGTTCTGCCATGGCACCTCCTCGTCGAGATGCCACGAGCGCAGCGCCCACGCGATGCGATCGATCTCCTCGTGCGGCGATCCGGCGATGAGGCGCCCGACCGCCCCTGACTCCTCGACCTCCTGCCCTGGCGGGCGGCGATGGTCGACGCGACCTGCGGCGCCGATCTGCTGCGTGACGACACGGGCGAGGCGCGAGATCGCCGGATGGCCCCTGTGGTCCTCACCGAGCACGTGCACGCCGCCGAGAACACCAGCCAGCTGCGCGAACAGCTCGGGCGTGACGCCCCGGAACGCGCCGGACCCGATGTCGGGGTCGCCGAAGGCGAGCACCGCGACACCGCGGGCACGCAGCGCCTCGACCAGAGCGATTCCGCCGCGGGTGAGCTCCTGCGCGTCGTCGATCATCACCACGCGCAGCCGGTCGACCTCGCCGAGCGGGCCGTGCCCGTCATCGCCGAGCGCCGCCGCGGCTTCGCCGTACAGCTCCGAACTGTCGCGATGCGCCTCGCGCATGCCGACGAGCACGTTGCGATAGTCGCGGACGAACTCTGCCACCGCCGCCCACGTCTCGTCGCCGAGCCCCGCGAGCTCCGTCGGCTCGACGCCCATTTCGGTGAGCTCGCTGAGAAACGCCCGCAGCTCGGAGCGGAAGCCTGCCGAGCGCCGCACCAGCGGCCCGAGGTGGGACGGCCAACGGGCGCGGCCCTGTTCTTCGTCGCTCTCGTCGCCCGCGAGGATCTCAGCGATGATGCGATCCTGGTCGGCTCCCGTCAGCAGCTGCGGCGGTGCCTCGCCGCGGCGCACGGCATCGCCGCGCACGATCTGGAACGCCAGCGAGCCCACCGATCGCGCCAGCGGACCCGGCGTCGCGACCTCGACGCGCACGCCCAGCTCGTCGCGCAGCCGAGTCGCCGACGTACGGGTCGGTGTGAGCACGACGATCTCGCCCGGCTCCACCGCCCCGGCCTCGAGCATCCTGCCCACGCGTTCGACCAGCACCGAGGTCTTGCCGGTGCCGGACGCCCCGATCACCGTTCCCGATGCCGCCGCCGGCAGATCGAGCACCTCGCGCTGGTCGCCACTCGGCTGAGATCTCATCACGCGTCCACGCTATCCGCAGCCTCGGACATCGTCCCGGCGTTCGCCGTCAGCGTGCACGGGCCGCAGCGTCCGGGGCGTGCCATAGGCTGAGGAAAGGATCGGCAGGCGCCGGCCCCGACGTGACGAAAGGTAGCCCCGTGGACATCCGCATCGGCCTCACGAACACCGCCCGCGAGCTCAGCTTCGAGTCCACTCAGACCGCTGAGCAGGTGAAGAAGACTGTCGCAGAGGCGCTGACGAAGGGCACCGTGCACATCGATTTCGCCGATGTCAAGGGTGCCAGCTACCTCGTCCCGACGGCGAACATCGCCTACGTCGAGGTGGGCGCCGAAGCCAAGAACCCCGTCGGCTTCGTCTCGTAACCGATCATGTACATCCTGCTCGCGCTCATCACCGCAGCGGCCTTCGGCATCGGGCTGCACTTCCTGCTCCCGCACCGAAGCGACCGAGGCGTCATCCTGACCCCCGGCGTCGCCGTTGCCGCAGCGGCTGCGGCCTACGCGCTCCTGACCTGGGTGCAGTGGGGCGAGGGCAACGTCTGGCTGTGGGTCGTGACGTTCGCCGCTGCGATCATCGCCTCGACCGCCGTCACCCTCGTCGTCGGCATCAGGCGAGCGCGCTTCGATGCCGCAGAACGAGAGCGCCTCGGCATCGCCTGATCACCGCGGCCCGCTCCCCGGCACCTGCGACATCGGGCGCTCAGGAGTTGAGGCCGAGCTCGTCCATCCGGCGCGAGTGCGCCGCCATGAGCGCCGTGAACACGGGTTCGATGCGCTTCTCGTCGGTGGCGAGCCGCTCAGGGACAAGCGCGCTGCGTGCCACCAGAAGAGTGTCGCCCACCAGCCGTCGCGCCCACATCGAGAGCAGGTCGCGCCACTCCTCGTCGCTCGAGATCGTGTCGCGCAGGATCTCCTCGATCTGTTCGCGATCGCTGCTCTCCCCCAGGATCCGCTCGACGCGGCGCCCGACCTCGCCGTAGCTGGACGAGAGCGCGAGGTAGAAATCGTCGAGCATGCCTGCCGTGATGAGCACGGCGAGCATCGTCTCCCTGGGGCGCGCACCGATCGTCTTGCCTCGGAACTCGTCGAGCTGCTCACGGAACGGTTCCATCGCGTCCGTGGGGTCGCCGACGCGATCCCGGATCAGGTCGACCAGTCGGCGATGCTTGGCGAGCGCGCGTCCCGCTGCGAGCGAGATCGCTTCCTTCTCACCGAGACCGGGCGTGGCCCTGACAAGGCGGCCGAGCGTCTCGAAGTATCCCAGCTGCAGATACGCCGCCTGGCCGAGGAACGTCGACACATCTGGCGCCAGTTCCGCGAAGTCGACGCGACGGGCGTCGCCGAGATCGCCTCGGGCGCGAAGCCGCAGCACGCGCGCAGGCGGCCGTCGCCTCCAGAACCAATTCACCACGTCGCAAGCATACGGCCCGACTCAGCGTCTCCCTGCAGACGCGGCGCCGCCGCGAGCTTGGGCGCTCAGCGGCACGCGAAGGAGGTGCCGTAGTCTGGGTGGTGGCCCTGGCGGTGTGTTCGGGCCGCCGCGCCTGGGGAAGCAAAGGCGTGGAACCTTACTTCGAGGCGGCAGCGGCCGCCGGACAGGCAGTACATACGTGACACGTTTCGCAGATCTCAACGTCGATCAGGACATTCTCGATGCCCTGACCACCAAGGGCATCGAGGACTCCTTCCCGATTCAGGAGCAGACGATCCCGCTCTCACTCCCCGGTCAGGACGTGATCGGCCAGGCCAAGACGGGCACGGGCAAGACCTTCGGCTTCGGCATCCCCGTCGTGCAGCGCCTCGGCGAGACCCCCGAGCCCGGTGTGAAGGCCCTCATCGTCGTCCCGACCCGCGAGCTCGCGGTGCAGGTGTACGAAGACATGGACATGCTCACCTCGAACCGGCCCACGAGTGTCGTCGCGATCTACGGCGGCAAGGCCTACGAGGGCCAGATCGACCAGCTCAAGGCCGGCGCGCAGATCGTCGTCGGCACGCCGGGTCGCCTCATCGACCTCGCCAACCAGCGCCTGCTCGACCTGTCGAACGCGACCGAGGTCGTGCTCGACGAGGCGGACAAGATGCTCGACCTGGGCTTCCTGCCCGACATCGAGAAGATCTTCCAGATGGTGCCGGCCAAGCGCCACACGCAGCTGTTCAGCGCGACGATGCCCGGCCCGATCCTCTCGCTGGCGCGCCGATTCATGTCCTCTCCCATCCACATCCGCGCGACGGACCCGGATGAGGGCCTCACGCAGGCGAACATCAAGCACGTCATCTACCGCGCGCACTCGCTCGACAAGGACGAGGTCATCGGCCGCATCCTGCAGTCGCGCGGCCGTGGCAAGACGATCATCTTCACGCGCACGAAGCGTGCGGCTCAGCGGCTCATCGATGAGTTGAGCGACCGCGGTTTCAGCACCGGCGGCGTGCACGGCGACATGGGTCAGGAGCAGCGCGAGCGTTCGATGGCGGCGTTCAAAGCGGGCAAGAAGGACGTCATGGTCGCCACGGACGTCGCCGCTCGCGGCATCGACGTCAACGATGTCACCCACGTGATCAATCACACGATCCCGGATGACGACATGACGTACCTGCACAGGGCGGGCCGCACGGGTCGTGCCGGCAACGAGGGCACCGCAGTCACATTCGTCGACTGGGACGATCTGCACAAGTGGGCGCTCATCAACCGCGCCCTCGAGTTCGGTCAGCCGGAGCCGGTCGAGACGTACTCGTCGAGCCCTCACCTGTACACGGACCTCGACATCCCCGAGGGCACGAAGGGACGCATCTCGTCCGCGCCGAAGTCGGACAAGCCCCGCCGCCGAAGCGGCGAGAACCGCGGCCGTTCGCATGGCGGCTCCGATCGCCCCGCCGGCCAGGACGGTCAGTCGTCGCGCCGTCGCCGCCGCCCCGGATCATCCGGAGCCGGTGAGCAGGGCGAGCATCACGTCGAGGGCGCCGGCACCCACGACGGCTCGGGCGCGGAGCACCGCGACGGCAAGTCCGGCGGTTCGGCTCGTCGCCGTCGTCGTCGCCGTTCCGGTTCGAAGGAGCCGAACCAGGGCGCCTGACCCCGCCCCGGCGCGGTTCCGGTGTGCCGAATTGCGCCACCGGAGCCGGACATCCGGTTCAGGTGTGCGGAAGTGCGGCTCCCCCGCGGGTGTGCCACACTTCCGCACACCTGAACGAGGGTGCCGTCACCCGGAGGAAGGCCGTCAGCTGGAGACGAGCGCGACTCCGGTCGCCTGCGCGATGATGCGGGCGACCATCTCGTCGCTGGTGGTGTTCTCGCCGGGGCGGTTGAGCTTGCCTGTGCCGTGGTAGTCGCTCGACCCGGTCGCGATGAGGTCGCGCTCGGCGACGATCCTCGCCAGCCTCGCCCGACCATCCGGAGTGTTCTCCCTGTGGTCGAGTTCGAATCCCGCCAGCCCGGCATCGAGCAGCTCCTCCAGCACGGGCACTGGCAGCATGCCGCGCCCTGCGGGGTGCGCGATGATCGGCACTCCTCCCGCCGCCCGGACGGCGCGAACCACGTCGATCGGCGTCGGTGCAGGGTGCGAGACGTAGTACGGTCCGCGCGGCGACAGCAGCGACGCGAACGCTTCTTCTCTGGAGGAGACGATGCCGCGGGCGATCAGCGCGTCGGCGATGTGCGGCCGCCCTACGGTCGCGTCCCCCGTGCGCTGAGCGACGACGTCGTCCCACGTGACATCGAGATCCCGTGCCAGGTTCGCCACCAGCTGCTCTGCCCTGCCGTTGCGGTTCTCGCGCACGTCTGCCATCAGCGCGACGAGGTCGGCGGCATCCGGATCGAACAGGTATGCCAGCACGTGCACGCTGCGCCCTGCGTGCTTCGCCGAGAGCTCCGCGCCCTGCAGGAGCGTCAGCCCGAGCGTGCGCGCCGCATCGCCTGCCTCCGCCCAACCGGCAGTCGTGTCGTGATCGGTGAGGGCGACTGTGCGCACTCCGGCGCCGTGTGCCGCGGCCATCACTTCCGCTGGCGGCTCCGTGCCGTCGGAGCACCATGAATGAAGATGAAGGTCGCTGGGGCCGGTGAACACTCATCGATCGTCGCACACCGCCTGCTTCGCTTCCGCTCCGGCGTCGTCCAGCCGACGTGCATCTCCCACTCGGGTGCCATTGGACGTTTCCACAGGTGCCGGTCATAGGCTCGAAGCGTGCGATTGATCGGGGTGCTCATCACTGTGCTGTTCGCATGCGCGACCGCAGTGCTCACCTTCCCCGCGTTCTTCCGCGTCGAGCAGATGTTCCCCATCACGCAGATCGTCGCGATGCGCGGTCTGATCGTCGTCGGTTTCGCCGCGCTCACCGTGCTGTTCCTGCTGTTCGCCACGGCCAAGCCGATCCGGGGCTTCGCGCTCTCGATGGCGCTGGTGGCCGCGCTCGGCTCCATCTCGAGCGGCGTCATGCTCGGCGCGCGCGGCTACGGCGAGGACACCCTGCCGGAGGCGACCGACACGAGCGTCCGCGTGATGACATGGAACACGGCAGGCGAGGCGACCGGCGCGTACCGGATCGCGCAGACG
The DNA here is from genome assembly GCF_900163665.1 of Frigoribacterium sp. JB110. Lineage (GTDB taxonomy): Bacteria > Actinomycetota > Actinomycetes > Actinomycetales > Microbacteriaceae > Microbacterium. The sequence goes on along the minus strand of NZ_FUIA01000025.1, from coordinate 369,295 downwards.
GCAGTGGCAATGGACGCCGACGTCGTCGCGCTGCCGGAGACGACAGAGGACGGCGGTGAGCAGGTGGCGCTCGAGATGCGCGAGCTGGGGCGACCGATGTGGGTGCACCACGTCGCGTACAACGCCGCAGACTCGCCCACCCCGTATGCGTGGGAGACCACGCTGCTGATCTCGCCGGACCTCGGCGACTACTCGGTGATCGACTCCTCCGAGAACCGCTCCAGCAACACCACGACCCTTCCGAGCGCCGTCGCGATGCCCGTCGACGGCAACGGCCCCGTGGTCGTGGCCGTGCACGCCGTCGCCCCTCGCCAGGCGTACATGGACAGCTGGAGCAATGATCTGCAGTGGATCGCCGACCAGTGCGCGAGTGACAATGTGATCCTCGCCGGCGACTTCAATGCGACGCTCGAGCACATGTCGCGCCTCGGCGTCGATGGCCACGACCTCGGCTACTGCGACGCCGCCGCCCCTGAGTCGGGCAACGGCGGAATCGGCACTTGGCCGACTGATGTGCCCGCGCTGCTCGGCGCGCCGATCGACCATGTGATGCACACCGATGCATGGAAGGCGACGGGATCGATCGTGATGACGAACCTCGATGATGCAGGCAGCGACCATCGTCCCCTCGTCGTGCAGCTCGAGCCCACGGACCGGTGACGATTCGAACAGTGCATCCGGATCGCGTGCGGTGAGAGACTGGTGGGGACGCCGGAAGCGAACCAGGGAGCATACGTGAGCGATACCGTGACGACAGAGTCCGTCGACAAGCCTTCGAGCCGCCGCCAGCCGTACGGGCAGGGGTTCCTCGACACGATCTCGACCGGATGGGCGCCGCGGCAGGATCCGGAGCCCCGCGCCCGCGCCCAGGCACCGTTCGCCGCGAAGCGCCGCGCCGCAGTGTCAGCCGCGTTCCTCGGAAAGCGCGTCGTCATTCCGGCCGGTTCGCTGAAGCAGCGCTCCAACGACACCGAGTACCCGTTTCGTGCGCACAGCGCCTTCGCCCACCTGACAGGGTGGGAGGCGGATTCCCAGCCGGATTCGGTGCTCGTCTTCGACCCGATGGGCGACTCGCACGAGGCGACGCTGTTCTTCCGTGAGCGCGCCGACCGCACGACCAGCGAGTTCTACTCCGATGCGACGATCGGCGAGTTCTGGATCGGCCCCCGCCCCGATCGCTCAGGTGTGGCACGAGACCTCGGCATCGCGACGGCGACGCTCGAGGAGTTCGAACAGCGAGACGGCGATCTCGTGGTCGGCGAGGACGACGAACTGGACACGTTCCTCGACGAGCTCCGCCTGGTCAAGGACGACTTCGAGACCGCTCAGCTGCAGCTCGCCGTCGACGTCACTGCGCGCGGGTTCGACGACATCATCAGGGAGCTCCCCCGCGCTGCGGCTCACCGCCGCGGCGAACGCATCATCGAAGGCGTCTTCCACCAGCGCGCCCGCAGCGACGGCAACTGGGAGGGCTACGACACCATCGCCGCCGCAGGGCCGCACGCGTGCTATCTGCATTGGACGCGCAATGACGGGCCCGTGGTGCCGGGCGATCTGGTGCTGGTCGACGCCGGCGTCGAGGTCGACAGCCTGTACACGGCCGACATCACACGCACGCTTCCGGTGAACGGCACGTTCTCCGCGACGCAGCGCAAGGTGTACAACGCGGTGCAGGAAGCGGCGGACGCCGCGTTCGCCGCGGCGAAGCCCGGTGTGAGGTTCCGCGCCGTGCACGAGGCCGCCATGGAGGTGATCGCCGCGAAGGTCGCCGAGTGGGGACTGCTCCCCGTCACGGCCGAGGAGGCGCTCGACGCCGACAACGGCGGCCACCACCGCCGCTACATGGTGCACGGCACGAGCCACCACCTCGGCATCGACGTGCATGACTGCGCTGCGGCGCGGCGGGAGATGTACTACGACGGCGTGCTCGCACCCGGCATGGTGTTCACGATCGAACCTGGCCTGTACTTCCAGGCGGACGACGAGACGGTGCCGGCCGAGTACCGAGGCATCGGCGTGCGGATCGAGGACGACATCCGGATGACCGAAGACGGACCGGTGAACATGTCGGCGGCGATCCCCCGCACGGCCGACGAGATCGAGGCCTGGATGGCGAAGCTGAGCTGACGCGCCGGTCCTCCGGGGTCGGCGGGCACCGACCCATCTCACTGCGACGGGCTACGGGCGACCGAGATGCGTCGACGCTCCGATGCGACGGTTCCTGCGCACCGGATGGTGTGCAGCCGTGGACACCCGAACGTGGCCAGTGCCTATGCCGGTGGGGCCTGGTCCGTCCGTCTCGCGTCGTCGGCCTGCGAGTCGTTCGTTTCCTGCCCATGGTCGGCGCGCACCTGCTCGTCAGTCGAGCCCTGCTCATCCGGTCGCTCCTGCTCCGCACCGCGGGGCGCAGGAGGCACCGGATCGGCCGGACGCGGCGGCACGACCGGCGCCTGCGGCGCAGGCTGGGAGTTCGCGTCATCCGGTGCCAGCGGCGGAACGTCCGCATCAGCTGTTTCCGGCGGCGCGCTCGTCTGCGGGCGCCCATACTCGGCTGCTGACGGATCAGTCGGGTTGGGAACGGGGCTGTTCGTCGCGGGGTCGATCCGGATGCCGTACTGCGGCGGAGGCAGCGGACCAGTCGGCTGCGGCGCCCGACGCTCCTGGCCCGGCTGTCCCAGCACGCGTCGCGCCGTCGCAGCGTGCTCCTGCTGCACGGCGATCTCGTAGTGGTCGGCGACGGGCGACGTGGCGCTCATGTATTCACGGCGTCTGCGCACGATCCGGTAGCTGAGCAACTGCATGACCATCCCGAGCGCCATGCCGACGAGCATGAACCCGACGAGCAGCTGGAGCGTCGCCTCGGGCGACAGCAGCGTGTAGATCGCGCCGAACAGCAGGCCGAGAATCGCACCGTTGAGCGCGCCGGACCAGGCAGCACGGCCGTAGCCGAGACGCCCCGTGATCATCTCGACGGCGCGCAGGCCCGCCCACACGATCGAGATCTCACGAGCCGGCACCTCGGCCTCGATGAGTTTGCCCACTGCCTTCTGCGCCGCCTCGTACTCGTCGTACTTCGCGACCGTTTCGCCGACGTTCTTCGGCGAGCGAACGTTCCCGCCCAACATGCTCATGACCCCAGTGTCCCACGCACCCGCTGGTCCGGTGTCGGGGCGGGCAGTGAACCCGCTATGCATGCGCTTTGAGTCCGGCTACTCCACCCTCAGCGCCCCCTCATCCGGCTGCTCGGACACGCGCCCACTGGCAACGCACGCCGTAGGCTGGACGGGTGAGCACCCTCTCCGAGAACGTCCGTGACGCCGTCGGGCGTGTGCAGGACCCCGAGCTGCGCAGGCCGCTGTCCGAGCTCGACATGGTGCGCGATGTGGACGCGGACGGCACGGACGTGCGCGTGGGCATCGCCCTCACGATCGTCGGATGCCCCGCGGCTGATCGGATCGAACGTGACGTGCGCGAGGCCGCGGAGAGCGTGCACGGCGTCGGCGAGGTCACCCTCGACATCGGTGTGATGACTCCCGACGAGCGCAGAGCACTGACCGAGCGCCTGCGCGGACCGGGCAGGGCGATGCCGTTCGGGCCGGATTCGCTCACACGGGTGATCGCCGTCACGAGCGGCAAGGGCGGGGTCGGGAAGTCCACGGTCACGGCGAACCTCGCCGTCGCACTCGCCCAGCGGGGCCTGCGCGTCGGGCTGATCGACGCGGACGTGCACGGCTTCTCGATTCCAGGCCTGCTCGGGCTCAGCCGCGACGGGGAGACCGCGCAGCCGACGCGCATCGACGATCTGATGCTGCCGCCGATAGCGCACGATGTGAAGACGATCTCGATCGGTATGTTCCTGCAGCGAGGTTCCGACCGCGGCGGCGCGGTGGCGTGGCGCGGGCCGATGCTGCACCGCACGGTGAACCAGTTCCTCACCGACGTGCACTTCGGCGACCTCGACGTGCTGCTGCTCGACATGCCTCCCGGCACCGGCGACATCGCGATCTCGGTCGGGCAGCTGCTGCCGCACGCCGAGGTCCTCGTGGTGACCACGCCGCAGCCGGCCGCGAGCGACGTCGCCGTGCGCAGCGGACTCGTGGCCCGTCAGACGGGGCAGCGAGTGATCGGCGTCGTCGAGAACATGGCGGCGATGACGCTGCCTGACGGCTCGGTGCTCGACCTGTTCGGTGCCGGCGGCGGCGCCGAGGTCGCCGCGGCGCTGTCCGCCGATGCGGACGAGGTGCCGCTGCTGGCGTCGATTCCGCTCAGCCATGGCCTGCGCTCGTCCGGCGATGACGGAACGCCCGTGGTCGTCGCCGCGCCGAACGACCCGTCGGCGCAGGCGATCGTCGAACTCGCCGCCGCGATCGCGTCGCGCCCCCGCGGGCTCGATCAGCGCCCGCTCCCCTTCTCTCCGCGCTGAGGCCGAACCGCGGCTCACTGATTGGAACGCCACGGGTGCCGCCGCCCGGCGGCCGCTAGCGTCGCGATCAGACCGGCGCCCCTCCGCCGGGCACTCGGACGATCGAAGGAGATCATCGTGAAATCGCTAGTACGCTCCGGCTTCGCCCTGACAGGCGCCGCCGTTCTGGGCGCGACACTCGCCGTCGGCGGCGCATCGGTCATGGGCGCGAACCCCGGCAACGGCAACGGGAACGGCAACGGGAACGGGAACGGCAACGGGAAGCCGGCCACATCGGCTGAGATCTACCAGGACGAGATCAAGGACTACGGCGCGTGCCGCGGCCTCGATGCGTCCTGCTACAACGATTGGGGCAACGGGTTCGAAGAGGGCGACGACAAGCGCATCCTGATCTGGAGCCGTACGGCGGGCCCCCGTCACGCCCACCTCGGTACATCCCTCGGTGAAGGCATGAACCCGGAGCTCGGCGACGACAACGTCGCGCAGCGAGAACTCATCGCCTGGGCGGAAGAGCGCGGCATCGAAGCCGACTGGACGGAGGACCTGGACGAATTCCGCCGCCTTGGCGGGTACCAGGCTGTGGTGTTCCTCTCGGCCAACCGCGACACGCTCGGCGACCAGCAGCAGAACGCGCTGACGAAGTACGTGCGCGGCGGCGGCGGATTCGTCGGCATCCACAACGCTTTCGGCGCGGAGTACAACTGGGAGTGGTACGAAGGCCTCCTCGGCGGCGCGAACTTCTACGATCATGGGCCGAACCGTGCAGGCACCGTGGAGACGATCGACCACGAGGACGTGTCGACCGAGTTCCTGCCGGACGAGTTCGGCTTCACCGACGAGTTCTACAACCTGTACCCGTACCCGAGCCACGTCAACGTTCTGCTCGAGGCGAGCGAGGACACTGTGACCCTCGATCGTGACGGCGGACACCCCGGGCACGGAGACGCGCACCCGCTGAGCTGGAATCACTACTACGACGGCGGCCGCGCATGGCTCACGACGCTCGGCCACGAGGTCGACGCGTGGACCGGCGAGTCGGAGAACTCCGACCTGTTCGAAGAGCACGTGATGAACGGCGTGGAGAGCGCGATGGGCGTCTCCGAGTTCCTCGACGACTGAGACGAGGGCCCGGGCGGGGGCTCCTCGCCCTGGCCTCGTCTTCAGCGCTTTGCGTACCAAACAGTACATAATGGAGAGGAGCCGCAGTGCAGCGGCACTGAGAGGATCGACGATGACGAATCCGGAACACAGCATGCCCGAGGGCGATGCGGACGCACCGTTGTCGGTGCTCGACCGAGTGTTCGCCATCCTCGAGGTCGTCCGACGAATGACCGGCCCGATCTCCGTCGCAGGCATAGCCGCCGAGGCCCGCGTTCCCCGTTCGACGACCGCGCGCCTGATCGCCGAACTGATCGAGCAGCGCTACCTCGCCCGCGACGCCGACGGCGTGACGCTCGGCATGCGCCTGTTCGAGCTCGGCGCGCGCGCCACGATTCCGCGCCGCATCGCCGCTGCCGCAGCTCCCGTCGTGCACGAGCTCGCCGTGCGCACGGGCGAACGCGTCGGCGTGTGGGTGCAGCAGGGAACGGACATGGTCTCGCTCACGGCCGTTCCAGGGAGACTTCCGATGCTGCCCACGCGCGCCGGCATGCGCTCCCCCGCGCTCACGACCGCAAGCGGAAAGGCGTTCCTCGCATTCTGCGACGACGCGACCGTCGTCGAGCGCGTAGGCGCTCGACTCGAGCCGAACGACGCCGAGCGCTTCCACGACGAGCTCACCACGGTGCGCGCGGCAACGCTCGCAACGGATCCCGGCGACTCCTACGCCGGTGTCCTCGCCGTCGCCTGTCCCCTCATGGGACACGGACGAGTGGTCGGCGCGCTGTCGCTCGCCGGCCCCGCCGACGCGATGCGCGAGGAGCGCGTCGCGCCGCTCGTGCGAGCCGCGGGCGTATCCCTCACGCGCCGCCTCGCGGCCGTCTAGCCGCATGCGCACCGCGGCGTGGACCCAATCGGTCAGCGTTCTCGACCGGCTCAGCGCCGTACTCGACGCCTTCGGCGACGACGGCGCTGGGCTCACAGTCACCGAACTGGCACGGCGGGCGAATCTTCCGAAGTCCACCGTGTCGCGCATCGCGACGGAGCTGGTCGATGAGGGCTACCTCGACCGCGATGGCTCGCTTCTCTACCTCGGTGTTCGACTGTTCGAATTCGGCCAGAGCGTCGAGCGACCGCGTCGGCTGCGGAACATCTCGCGTCCCGCCATCAAGCGGCTGCGCGACGCAACGGGGCACAACGTGCACGTCGCCGTCATCGACGACGACAGCGTGATCATCATCACCGATGCACGGGGACGCTCCGGCCACGCCACCGCCAGCGTCGGCGATCGCTTCCCCCGCGACGCGACCGCACTGGGGTTGGCATACTCCGCGGTCACCGACGGTGGGAACGGCGACATCGCGACGGCGCACGAGCGCACTCACGGCGAGGCGCGCTGCGTCGCCAGCGCGGTCGTGGTGCGCGGCCGCCCCGTCGCGGCTGTGTCGGTCAGCGGCCCCGTCCCACAGGTCGATGTCGCCGATGTCGCGCCCCTCGTCCAGGCGACGGCCTTCACGATCGGGCGCGAACTGGCCGGCGGCTGAGCGCCACCGGCCGACACGAGGGAGGGGCGTGGAACTCGGTTCCACGCCCCTCCCTCGTGCTCGGTCAGCCCGCGAGCGCGCGGATGCTCTCGTAGGCAGCGAGGGTGTCGCCGTCGTAGTAGTCAGCGAAGTACGCCTCCGCCTTCTTGACGAACGCGTCGATGTCGATGTCTTCCTTCTCGATCACCGTGTACGTATCGTCCGCCTGGTAGCCGTCGACGATCTCGTTCGTTTCGTCTTCGACGCATGTACGGTTCTCGGCACGGATCTCGTGCAGCGTCTCGTCGAGCAGAGCCGCCTGCTCCTCGTTCAGCTTCTCGTAGGTCTTGTCGCTGACGAGCGTGAACTGTACGCCGATGTTGTGCTCGTTCAGGACGATCGTGTTCAGGATCTCGTCGTAGCTCGCCGAGTGGGTGGCGACGATGGGATTCTCCTGGCCGGCCGCGATGCCCTGCTGGAGCGCCGTGTAGACCTCTTCCACGGCGACCGAGACCGGGCTGTCGACACCGAGAGCTTCGGCGTTCGCAAGGAACCCTGGAGAGTCAGGGAACCGGATGGGCTCGCCCGCCAGATCATCCGGACCGTGCACCTCGACGTCCTTCGTCGTGAATGTGCGGTTGCCGAACCACCAGCCGTCGACGATCTTGACGCCCGTCTCCTCGTGGAACGCGTCGAACATCTCCTGGGACCCGTTGTCGATCCAGTCGAACAGGTGATCGACGTCGTCGAACGCGTACGCGGCATCGACAGCTTCGATCGCGGGGAACGTGGTGCTGAGCTCCGAACCGCCGAGCAGGTCGACGTCGATGTCACCCGACTGCACCTGCGGAAAGCGGTCCGCGTGCGGGCCGAGCTGGCTCGACGGGTACAGATCGACCGTGATCCCCACGTCGGCGGTCTCGAGGCGCTCCTTGAGCAGCTCGATGCCGCAGTAGTAGTTCGGCGTCTGCTCGTTCTGCGTGAGCGAGACCGACAGTGTGACGTCACCGCCGTCGCCGCCCGTTTCGCCGCTGCCGCTGTCCCCGCCGCAGGCGGTGAGGACGAGCGCCGTCGCGGCGGCGGCCGCGAACGCCGCCGCACGCTTCGTGGTTCGTGCTGTGATCATGATTCCTCCTGGTGTGCGCATCATTGCGCGATGTGGGGCTGACTCTGGTGCGCTTGCCGATGTGCGACAAGCGCCGTCTCATCGAATGGAATGATCGGCGGCTCGGATCGCGAGTTCGTAGCCGTAGGCCCCCGCTCCGGCGATCACCGTCGTCGCGACGGGTGACACCAACGAGTGGCGATGCGCCTCGTCTCTGCCGTGGATGTTCGTGATGTGGAGCTCGACGATCGGCACGGTCAGCATGCGGAGCGCATCGAGCACGGGAACCGAGCGGAAGCTGAATCCCGCCGGATTGATCACGACGCCAGCCGCGTCGCGGTAGGCGTCGTGCAGCCAGTCGATGATCTCGTGCTCAGCGTTCGACTGAGCGAAGCACAGTTCGAAGGCGAGCTCGGCCGCCACGCGAGCGCAGTCCCGCTCGATGTCAGCGAGAGTGGTCGTTCCGTATATCGCGGGCTCGCGCACGCCGAGCATGTCGAGATTCGGGCCGTTGAGCACGTACAGCTTGCGGGTCACGGTCAGGTCCTTTCACAGTGCGGCGTCACAGGCCGAGGAGGTCGGGCACGATCGTGGAGACGTGCGGAACGAAGATGAGTATGGCCAGAACGGCGAGCAGCGGGATCAGGAACGGCACGACGGCACGGAACAGTTCTCCCATCGGACGCCTGGTCACGGAGCCGATCACGAACAGCACAGCCCCGACTGGCGGCGTCAGCGTGCCGATCATCAGGCTGAGGATCGTGATCGTTCCGAGGTGCACGGGGTCGATGCCGTACTGCACGGCGATCGGAAGAAGGATCGGCACCATCACGAGGATCGCGGGCGGCGGCTCCAGGAACAGCCCGAGGCCGATCAGCAGAACCACCACGAGCAGCAGGAAGACCACCGGGCTATCCGTCGCCGTGGTGAGCCAGTCGGTGAGTGTGCGCGAAACCTGCTCGCGGGCGAGCACCTGGCCGAGGAGATTCGAGGCTGCGAGGATCAGCAGGATGCCCGCCGACGTCACCACCGTGTCCTTCGCCGCCTTCCAGAACGTCTCCCAGGTGAGCGTGCGATAGCAGGCCCCGAGGACGAGCGTGACCAGCGCGGCGACGCCGGCGCTCTCCGTCGGCGTGAACAGGCCGCTGAAGATGCCGCCGAGCACGATGATCGGAAGCAGTGCGGGACCGAGCACACGCAGCGTCGCGGTCGCGAAGATCCTGCCGTCGAACTTCGCGCCGCCCGCGATCTCACGATGGAAGAACGTCCACACTCCGATGTACGCAGCCAGGCCCACCACGATCAGGATCGCCGGCAGCATCGACCCGGCGAAGAGTGCTCCCGTCGAGATCGACGCTGTGGCCGCGAAGAGCACGGCAGGGATCGAGGGAGGCATGACCGAGCTGATCAGCGATCCGGCAGCGGTCAGACCCGCCGAGAACCCGTACGGGTAACCGGACTTGAGCATCTGCGGAATCTGCACCTTGCTGACCGATGCTGCGTCGGCGAATGCGGTGCCGCTGATCCAGCTGAATCCGAGCGAGGTGCCGAGGTTGACATAGGCGAGGTTTCCCGGGAGGCGCGGCAGCAGCGCACGTGCGAAGTCATACAGCCGCGTCGCGATGCCGAGCCCGTTCGCGAGCGTTCCCATGAAGATGAACAGCGGCACGGCCAGCAGTGGGAAGCTGTTCACGCCGTTGAACATGTAGGTCGATGCGTAGCCGACCGACAGGCCCTGGCTGGTGAAGTAGAGCAGGCTCGGCAGGATCATTGCGAACGCGACGGGGACGCGCAGCAGAAGCAGACCGACGACGAGCAGGATGTAGAGCCAGAGATCCATCAGCGCTCACATCCCATCGACTTCGAGGCGCCGCTCGGGACGATTCGCGTAGCGGACCTTGAGCGCTGAGTGGATGAGGCCGGACGCACACCCGATCAGCGCGAACACGTAGACGATGCCGACAGGGAGCCCGATCGCCGCACTCGCCCTGCCCATCTCCGCGCCGATCTTCTCCCATGATTCGAACGCCAGCCAGGCACAGCTGATCAGCACCACTGCGGCTGAGAACACTCGGAGGGCGACGAACAGACGGCCGCCCCGGAGCAGCCGGTCGAAGAGCTCGATCGTCACGTGGCCGTTGCGGCCGACCAGGTATCCGATCATGACGAAGGTCATCGACACCATCGACAGCAGCGCCAGCTCCCCCGCGCCGATCCAGCTGATCGACGGAACGTAGCGGCCGAGCACCTGGTAGATGACGCCCACGAGGATGCCGACGAAGAACACGGAGCCCACGACGATCTCGACCTTGGAGAGCAGCCGCATCGGCAGCGGTTCCCGGGGAACGCCTACGTTCTGGTCTGGCGCTGAGAGGGCCGTGTCCGTGTGGCCGAAGATGGACTCGTCCTTCTTCCTTCTTCCCATGACCGACCTCCCTGTCGATGCGGCCTCGTGCCGCACAGCCACTTTCGCGGTGCTCTGCATCGGCGCAAAGCTGCGTCTCATCGAATGGAACCGCGTCCACGCACAAGCGCCGCGTCCCCCTGGGAGGACGCGGCGCCCGGCGCCACTGGGCGGGCTACTTCTTCACTTCCACCTCTGCACTCGAGGCGATGCGATGCAGTCCGTCGCCGGTCGCGACGTTCGCTTCGACCGTCAACGATGTCGCCCCATCCGGCACGTTGTTGTCGAGATCGGCCTTGTCGAAGGTCAGGATGACCCGATTCCGGTTCGCCTTCACGTCTGCGGGTTCGATCGGCTGGAGCCCGAGGGGCGTGACGAGCTGCGCACCGCCGTCGTACGCGTAGCCGTTCGGCAGCTCCAGATGCGCACGAACGGACCCGCGCACGTCGTTGAAGGTGGACCCGGTGAAGGCCAGCGTGCCCGGACGGAATGAGAGCGCGCCGTCCAGGTGCTCGGTCTCGTCGAAGACCACCTCGATCTTCCCCGTCGGGCGCGGGTCGGTGCAGTCGTTGAAGAAGTACTCTCCCGGCCGCGTGAACTCGTGCTCATAGCTTTCTCCCGGCGCGAGCTTCGCATGGAACTCACCTTCGAAGAACTGCGTCGCGCAGTGCTCGCGCTGGTTCGGGTGATCGGGGAACGTCTCCGTGCCCGGATTGAGGAACGTCACCGTTTCGCCGACGGAGACGCGCAGGTGGGTCGGCTGCATCGCGGTCTGGCTGACGCTGTCCGCGGCCTCTGCCGTGTCGGACGTGCGATCCTCACGCGCCAGCAGCACGGTGTTGCCCACGTCATCGCCGTCGACGGCACCGCCGCCCTGCACCGGCCGTCGCATCTGCAGCGGCGCGGTGAGCGGCCCCTCCTGGCTGCCGGATTCCGCGGTGAAGTCGCCGTCGAGCTTGAAGGCCCACATCGAATCTCCCGCGGTGATCGACTGTCCGTACGGATTCGTCGTTCCGGCTGCGAATACGGCGAGGTACTGCTCGCCGTCGACGGTGTAGGTCACGGGAGGCGACCCGATGGAGCTGCCGGTCTGGAACTCCCACAGCACCTCACCGCTGTCGTCGTCCATGGCGAGCAGCCTGCCGTCGGCCTGGCCGACGAAGAGCAGCCCGCCGGCTGTGACGAGCGGGCCCTGCCCGTGCGACATGTCCGTGCCGAGGTGGTTGCGCCAGACGACTTCACCGTCGGTCGGGTCATAGGCGAGGATCCCGCCTGTCTGGTACTGCCCGATCGCTCGCTGGCCGTTCATCCGCGCCTCCCGCCAGTGCGCCACGGGGTTGGTGCCGTACGGGAAGTACACGAGACCGGTGCGGTGACTGAACGCCTGCGCGGACCAATCCGCACCGCCGTTCGGGCTCGTCGTCGACAGGATCGGCTGGTCCCAGTGCGGGTCGTACAGGCATCCCTCGCGGTGGTCGCCTGCACCTGCCGGGTAGGTGAGGTGCTCCTCGTCCGCCGCGACGTAGCTGTCAGGGTTGAACACCAGGTTCCCGTCCTCATCCGGCTGATAGCCGTTGTAGTTCGGCACACCGCGATAGGGGTCTCCCGGCACGTTCTCCGGGTCGAGCTTCTGCCACGCGATGCACTCCGGGAGCAGCTGAGCTTCCGGGATCGGCTGTGTCGACGAGCTGTGCTGGCGATCATCCGTGATCATCGGCGCATCCTCGACGGGCCGCAGCGGCTCGCCTGTGGCGCGGTCGAGCACGAACTGATGGCCGGACTTCGCACCGTAGAACAGCACCTGTCGCTCCTCGCCGCCGATCTCGGTATCCGCGAATGTCGGTGAATGGACGTTGTCCATGTCCCAGACGTCGTGGTGGATCGACTGGTAGTGCCAGCGGTGCTCCCCTGTCTCCACATCGAGCGCGACGATCGTCGACGAGAAGAGGTTGTCGCCGGGTCGGCCGGAGCCGTCCTGCGAAGAGTCACAGCTGCGCGGGTTGCCGAACGTCGCGTAGTACAGTCCGAGCTCCGGGTCGGCAGAGCCGCTGATCCAGCTCGTTGCACCGCCGGTCTCGGAGCAGTCCTCCTCACCTTCCGCCGGCGCGGGTCCCCAGGTCTCGGACGCGTCGAACGTCGAGCCATCCGGGTTCGTGAACACTTCGCCGCGAGTCGGGCTGCCGAAGAAGTGCCAGAGGTGGCTGCCGTCGCTCGCGTCGAGCGCGACGACCGCGCCGCGGTCTCCGTCGGCGGCGTGGACGTACACGGTGCCTTCGGAGTACACGGTCGCCGCTTTGGCGACGCGACCGATGTCTTCGCCCTCGTCGCCCACGGGCTGAACCGACCAGAGCTCCTCGCCGGTGTCCTGGTCGAGGGCGACGACGTGATTGTCGCCGGCGAGGGTGTAGATCCGACCTTCCCCCGCAGAGACGCCGCGCCGGGTGGACGACATCCCGATGTCGTGGTTCTCCCACTTCCACTTTGCTTCTCCGGTCGCCCCGTCGAGCGCGATGACACCTCCGGATGGCGTATCGAAGTACATCACGCCGCCCACGACGATCGGTGCCGTCTGCTGACCGGCGTCGTCCGATGCGGGTGCGACCTCCGATACGTGCGTACGCCACGCCGGAGCGAGCCGGTCGAGCGTGCGATGGTCGATGTCGTCGAGCGCCGAGTAGCGCTGACTGCCGAGGTTGCCGCCGATCGTCGGCATCTCGGCCTCCGTCGCCTCGGTCGCACCGAGAGGCTCGTCGTCCTGCCCGCCCTCTGCGAATGCCGGCGCGACGATCGCTCCGGACAGAACGACGGCGGCGCCGAGCGTGAGCGCGACGCCGCGTGCTAATGGTCTGATCTTCATCGTGCAGCTCCTTGATCGTCGTCGATCTCCTGACGATTCGGAAGCTATCGGGCAGCCGCGCACGCGGCTACAGGTGATCCATCGGGTGAGACTCCCGGCGTATCCGCGCACCGGGCAGCCGCGCGCTCGATCGCGCTTCGGGCACCTGCCGGTCTTGTCGGTGCAAGACGGAGTTCCGTCTACGTCGCCTCGTCGTCGTGGGGCGGGGGCTCTTCGAAGCTGAAGACGCTGCGGCGCGGCGGAGGCGGTGGAGGCGTGTACTCCTGCGGACCTGACGGCGACTGCGGCTTGCCCCCCGCCGCTGCGCCCACGCGTGCGGGCGGCGCGTCGTCGAGGAGCGCCTCGCGCACGATGCGGCGGGGGTCGTACTGGCGCGGATCGAGCTTGCGCCAGTCGACGTCGTCGAAGTCCTCACCCATCTCGGTCTTGACGCGCTCCTGGGCATTGCGCAGGTAGTCGCGGGCGTTGCGAACGAAGCGACCGAGCTTCTCGGCATACGTCGGAAGGCGTTCCGGGCCGAGGATGAGCACAGCGATGAGACCGATCAGGAGGATCTTGTCCCACGTCATGCCGAGTTCCACGGAAACAGATTACCCGCGACGTACCCTTAGAAGCATGAGTGAGCAGGCAGCCGTCGCACGATTCGTGCGCGAGAACGTGGTCGAACCCGAAAACATCGCTCGGGCGCGACAGCACGCCCGCGAAATCGGGGCCAACCCGGTCAGCGCGGCGCTCGGCGCACAGCTCGCCTTCGTCACCGCCGCAACCGCGCCGTCCTCGATCATCGAGATCGGCACGGGCGCCGGTGTGTCCGGCCTGTGGCTGCTGCACGGGGCGCTCGGTGCAACCCTGACCACGATCGACAAGGAACCGGAGCACCTGGGCGCGGCACGGGAATCGTTCCAGCACGCGCGCGTGCCGTCGTCGCGCGTGCGCTGGATCACGGGGCGCTCGTCGGAAGTGCTGCCCCGGATGAACGAGGCCGCATACGACGTCGTGCTCGTCGACGGCGGTTCCGACAGCGTGATCGAGGATGTGGAGCACGGGCTCCGCCTGGCGCGTCCAGGAGGGTGCGTGCTGATCCCGCGCGTGCTCTCGGGGGGCCGCGTCGCCGATCCGGTGCAGCGCGATGAACTGACCACCGCCTATCGCACGCTCCTCGCCGAGACGCGTGAGTCCTCATCCGTCATCGCCTCCCTGACCCCCGTGGGCGAGGGCCTGCTGCAGCTGGTCACCATCGCTTCAGACGAGTAGCTCTCGGCCCGGGCGAGCAGCTCGGCAGACGTGTGCGACGTCCTGACGTGCTGAACCCCCGGGAACGCGTGGTTCCCGGGGGTTCAGCAGTGCTGCCTTATGCCGCGGCGCCTTCGACGACGCCGGACAGCACGCTGTGCAGTTCCTTCGCCTCATCGTCGTTCACCGAGACGACCAGGCGGCCGCCGCCTTCGAGTGGCACGCGCACGATGATGAGGCGCCCCTCCTTAACGGCCTCCATCGGTCCGTCGCCAGTCCTGGGCTTCATGGCTGCCATAGCGGGCTCCTTTTCTTGAGGTCTCACGTCAAGTTTAACCGCGTCGGACGCCTCGCGACGATTCCCTGTCCGCTCGAATTCGAAACGCGCCGCAATACATCCGGATCCGCCCGGCGTGCCTGGGCACGCGCCCGGCCGTGTCGACGCAGTATTCCGTCCCGCGCTACGGCACCTGCCAGTAGTCGCTGCCGCGCGCCCACATGAACCAGATCCACGCCCACTGCCCGGCCAGGCACACGACCATGACTCCCGCCCTCACCAGCCTCGCACGCCGGCCCGATCCGGGCAGGACAGCGGCGCCCGCCATCGCCGGGGCGAGTGGCACCATCAGCCGGAAGATGCTCGATTGCGGGAAGAACACCAGCAGCAGGTAGATCAGATAGCTCGCCGCCCACATCCGCAGTTCGGGACCCACCCTGCGCACCGCGGGGAGGAACAGGACGAGCGCGGTCAGCGCCGCCACCAGCGCCACCACCGCGACCGGTGCCATCCCCGCGGGCAGCCCCCACACAGCGAACCAGACGTCCGCCGCCGCGAACCAGCCCTCGACCGGAGCGAACTCCTCCGTGCCCACCCATCCGCGCCGCCATGCCAGCTCGGTGTCGAGATACGCGCCAGGGTCGCCTGTGACGACTCCGGCGATTGCGGGCCACGCGAATCCCGCAGCGGCCGCGAACAATCCGATCACGACGATGTGCACGACGTCCCGCGCCGGCAACGGATCGCGTCCGCGCGTGAACCAGCGCCATATCCCGTACATGGCGAGCATCAGCGCGAACGCCTGCAGCCCCGGCCTGGTGAAGGCCATCAGCGGCACGAGCAGGTAGAGCCACCACCAGCGCCGCTTCAGCACGCACAGCAGCGCCGCGAACAGCTCAGCGAGGAACAGCGACTCCGCGTATCCGACGTGGAACAGCGCAGCGAGCGGCCCGAACGCGAAGAAGGCCACGGCCCACATCGCCTGCGCCCGCCCCTGCCTGATCCGGATGATCGCGCACAGGCCGAGGCATGCCAGGTAGCCGGCGACGAACGACACGACGAACGCGCCGACCGCCCAGTTGCCGCCGAACACGGCGCCCACGGCCTTCGCTGCATAGGCGTAGACGGGCAGGAACGCCCACGCGTTCTGTATGACGTGCCCGTTCTCGTCCACGGGAAGCTCATCCGGATAGCCTTCGACCGCGACGAGCCAGTACCACTGCGCGTCCCAGGCGAGGGTGAAGTCGCCGAGCGGATTCAGCGATCCGAGCTGCGACTGCGCCGGTGCGAGCTGCGCCGCCAGCAGTACGAGCGCCACGGTGACGAGTCGCGCGAGGGCGTACACCGCCGCGATCTTCGCCCATGACGGCAGCGCGGCCCAGGAGCGCGTCATGCCGGCCCGCAGGCTCAGGCCGCTGACAGCCACGCTCTCAGGCCCCGCTCGACCCGTTCGATCTGCGCGACGGGAACCCGTTCCTCATCATGGTGGGCGAGCAGTGCGTCGCCGGGGCCGTAGTTGACGGCAGGCACGCCCATCTCGCTGAAGCGCGCCACATCTGTCCAACCGTACTTCGGCTTCGCCTGTGCGCCGACCGCAGAGAGGAACTCCCGCGCGAGCGGAGCGTCGAGACCGGGCCGCGCCGCGGAGGCCCCGTCCGTCACTTCGATGTCGAAGCCTTCGAACACCTCGCGCACGTGCGCGATCGCCTCGTCCAGGGTGCGCTCCGGCGCGAAGCGGAAGTTCACCTCGACCTCGCAGGCGTCAGGGATGACGTTGCCCGCGATGCCCCCCGAAATGCGCACGGCGTTCAGACCCTCGCGGTATTCGAGCCCTTCGACAGCGATCGTGCGGGGCTCGTAGCGGGCGAGGCGCTCGAGAATCGGCCATGCGGCGTGGATCGCGTTCTCGCCCATCCAGGCGCGGCCCGCGTGCGCACGCGTGCCTGCAGTGCGGACGACGGCGCGCATGGTGCCGTTGCAGCCGCCTTCGACCTCGCCCGCCGTGGGCTCGCCCAGGATGGCGAAGTCGGCTTCGAGCAGCTCGGGCGCCTCGCGCTGCAACCGGCCCAGGCCGTTCTTGGCCGCTTCGACCTCCTCGTGGTCGTACCAGAGCCACGTGATGTCGACGGCCGGTTCGATCAGCTCCGCCGCGAGCTTGAGCTGCACGGCGAGCCCCGCCTTCATGTCGACGGTGCCCCTGCCCCAGATCACGTCTTCGCCGCTCTCGACGATGTCGCGCGTCGGCAGGTTGGCGTTGATCGGCACCGTGTCGATGTGCCCGGCGATGGCGACGCGCTGGTCCCTGCCCAGCTGAGTGCGAGCGACGATCGTGTCTCCGTGGCGCGTGACAGCGAGGTGGGTCAGCGCCGAGACGGCGGCGAAGATCTCGTCAGCCAGCCGAGTCTCGTCGTCGGAGACGCTCGGGATGTCGCAGATGTATCGCGTGATGTCGGCAGATGAGGCCGTGAGATCGAGGGGCACCCTCCCACCCTAATTTCTCTCCGCCCCGGTCCCCGACGTTCGACTCCTCAAGACGCCGTCGAATCCGCTGCTGTCCGCAGAAGAGCGTCAGGAGACGCGAAGAACTGCGGCTACGCGTGCAGCGCGTCGTTGAGCACGACGCCGACGCCCGATCGCTCGACCGCCTCGACAGCGCCGGTGACGGAGTTGCGCCGGAACAGCAGGCCGGACGAGCCGGACAGTTCGCCCGCCTTGACGGCACGGCCGTCAGCGAGCGTCACCTTGGTTCCTGCTGTGACGTACAGGCCGGCTTCGACGACGCAGTCGTCGCCGAGGGAGATGCCGATGCCGGAGTTCGCGCCGAGCAGCGTGCGCTGACCGATCGAGACGCGGTGCGTACCGCCGCCCGAGAGCGTGCCCATGATCGAGGCGCCGCCGCCGATGTCGCTGCCGTCGCCGATCACGACGCCCTGCGAGACACGGCCCTCGACCATCGAGGCGCCGAGCGTTCCCGCGTTGAAGTTCACGAAGCCCTCGTGCATCACGACAGTGCCCGATGCCAGGTGTGCTCCGAGCCGCACGCGGGAGGCGTCGCCGAGGCGAACGCCGTCAGGCAGCACATAGTCGGTCAGGCGCGGGAACTTGTCCTGCGCGTACACCTGAATGCCCGCACGGCGCAGGGCGGGCAGCGCGGCCGCTGCGATCTCGGGCTTCATCGGGCCGGCGTTGGTCCACGCGTTGTTGGGCAGGTGCGCGAAGACGCCGTCGAGGTTGACGTCGTTGGGCCGCACGAGTCGGTGGGAGAGCGCGTGCAGGCGCAGGTACGCGTCGGGCGTCGATTCCGGCGCGGCGTCGAGATCGATCTCGAGCGCGACGACCTCCGTCTTCACCCCGCGGACGTCGTCGCCTGCGACCTCGCCAGCCAGCTCCGCCTCCGCGGCAGAGGAGTCGCCCAGGCGCGAGGCCACGGGCGCGGGGTACCAGGTATCCAGCACAGTGCCGTCCGCCGCGATCGTGGCGAGCCCGACACCGGAAATCCAACGCTCATCCGTCATGCTTCCAGCCTACCGGCCGCCGCACCCCCTCAATTCCTCATATCTGGCACATTTCTGATGCTGTGCACCCCCGGAGATGTGCCAGAAATGAAGAGATGCGCGGTGCGTTTCGGCGCGGGGTCAGATGCCTGGGTAGCTGCGCTCGGTGGCGCCCGTGTACAGCTGCTGCGGGCGGCCGATCTTGGTCTTGGGATCGAGGTTCTGTTCGCGCCACTGGGCGAGCCAGCCCGGAAGCCGGCCGATCGCGAACAGCACGGTGAACACGCGATTCGGGAAGCCCATCGCCTTGTAGATGACGCCGGTGTAGAAGTCGACGTTCGGGTACAGGTTGCGCGCCTGGAAGTACTCGTCGTTGAGCGCGATCTCCTCGAGCTCCTTGGCGAGATCGAGCATCGGGTCCTTGACGCCGAGCGAGGCGAGCACCTCGTCCGCCGACTGCTTGACGATCGTCGCGCGCGGGTCGTAGTTCTTGTAGACGCGGTGCCCGAAGCCCATCAGCTTCACGCCGTCTTCCTTGTTCTTCACGCGCTCGACGAACTTCGCCACGCCCTCGCCCGACTCCTGGATCTGCGAGAGCATCTTCAGCACGGCCTCGTTCGCGCCGCCGTGCAGCGGGCCGGACAGCGCCTGGATTCCCGCCGCGACCGAAGCGAACTGCGATGCGCCGGTCGACCCCACCAGGCGCACGGTCGAGGTCGAGGCGTTCTGCTCGTGGTCCTCGTGCAGGATGAGCAGTCGCTCGAGCGCCCGCACCATGACGGGGTTGATCTCGTAGTCCTCGGCCATCGTGCCGAAGTTGAGGCGCAGGAAGTTCTCGACGTAGCCGAGTTTGTTGTCGGGGTACAGGAACGCCTGCCCGATCGACTTCTTGTGCGAGTAGGCCGCGATGACGGGAAGCTTCGCCAGCAGCCGGATGATGTTGAGTTCGACGTGCTCTGGATTGGCCGGATCGGTCTGTCCCTCGTAGTACGTCTCCAACGCGGACACCGCCGATGAGAGCACCGACATGGGGTGTGCGCCCGCCGGCAGCCCCCCGAAGAAGCTCTTGAGGTCCTCGTGCAGGAGCGTGTGCCGGCGGATTCGTTCGTCGAACGACGCCAGCTCGTCGGCAGACGGCAGCTCGCCGTAGATGAGCAGCCACGCGACCTCGAGGAAGGTGGCATTCTCGGCGAGCTGGTCGATCGGGTAGCCGCGGTAGCGCAGGATGCCCTGTTCACCGTCGATGAAGGTGATGTCGGATCTGGTCGATGCCGTGTTCACGAAGCCGTAGTCCAGCGCCGTGTAACCGGTCTGCTTCATCAGGGTCGACACATCGACGGAGTGGCGGCCCTCTGCTGACTGCAGGACGGGGAGTTCGGCGGTCTTGTCGCCGACGGTCAGTGTGGCCTTGTCCGGCAGGCTTCCTGCGTCGCTCACGGCTTCTCCTTGCGAATCTTCGTCAATCGCGTCTCATGCCGCCAGCGCTGATAGCGCCGCGACGGCCCCGGCCAGCCTAGCGGGCACAGGGCGGTGGTTCGAAACCGGCTGCCCTGGCAGGGCACCGGATGGTCGGTGACTCCGGGGTGCGTCGGCCCAAGGCACCGGACGTGCGTGCGCGTCTCTCAGAACCCGCGCCCGTCGCGATGAGCGCGGCGGGCGACAGACTGCCTGGCACGCCCTACGCGCCGCGCAATCGATCGGCCGCTGCGGCGATCCGGTCGTCGGCGGCAGTCAGTGAGAACCGGATGTGCTGAGCGTTGCCCTCGCCGTAGAAGACCCCGGGCCCGGCGAGGATGCCGAGGCCGGCGAGCCGGTCCATACTCTCCCACGCGTCGCGCCCTTCGCTCGCCCACAGGTACAGACCGGCGCTGCTCAGGTCGATGCGGAATCCTGCCGCCTCCAACGCGGGCTTGAGCACGTCTCGGCGCGCGCGGTACCGCTCGCGCTGCTCGTCGACGTGTGCATCGTCGCCCAGGGCGACGGCCATGGCATGCTGCACAGGTGCGGGGAGCATCAGCCCGAGGTGCTTGCGGTTCTTCAGCAGTCCGGACACGATGTCGCCGCAGCCCGCGACGAACGCGGCGCGGTAGCCGGCGAGGTTCGACTGCTTGCTGAGCGAGTAGACGCTGAGCAGGTTGGCGCGGCTGTCACCGGCAACACGCGGATCGAGCACGCTCGGGATGCGCTGATCGGCCCATTCGCCCTCCCAGCCGAGTTCGGCGTAGCACTCGTCGCTCGCGAGCACGGCGCCGATCTCGCGCGCCCGTGCGACGGCTGCCCGCAGCTCGTCGACGCCCCACACCCGGCCATCCGGGTTGCCGGGAGAATTGATCCAGACGAGCTTCGTCCCCTCCGGCCACTCGGCGGGGTCGTCGGCGGTGACGGCGGTCGCACCGGCGACGGCGGCCCCGACGGCGTACGTCGGATACGCAGCGCGCGGGTGCACGACGACGTCTCCTGCACCGAGCCCCAGCAGTGTCGGCAGCAGCGCGACGAGCTCCTTGGAACCGATCGTCGGAAGAACGTTGCGCGGCTGGAGCCCCGCCACGCCCCGGCGGCGTTCGTACCACGAGCAGATCGCGGCCCGCAGCTCGTCCGTCCCGACGGTCGCGGGGTACGCGTGCGCGTCGGTCGCCGCCAGGAGCGCCTCGCGCACGACGGCAGGAGTCGGGTCGACAGGAGAACCGATCGACAGGTCGCACAGACCGCCCGGATGTGCCGCCGCTCGCTCACGGAACGGGACGACGGCATCCCACGGATAGTCGTCGAGATCGTTGATCGACATGCGACGGCTCACTCCGCCTGCGGCGGCAGGGCGGAGATGACCGGATGATCCTTCGGGATCACACCGACCTTGGCCGCGCCTCCCGGCGAGCCCACGTCGTCGAAGAACTCGACGTTCGCGGTGTAGTAGTCCTGCCACTCATCAGGCAGGTCGTCCTCGTAGTAGATCGCCTCGACCGGGCACACCGGTTCGCAGGCACCGCAGTCGACGCACTCGTCCGGATGGATGTACAGGCTGCGCTCCCCCTCGTAGATGCAGTCGACCGGGCACTCATCGATGCACGCACGGTCTTTGACATCCACGCAGGGAAGGGCGATCACGTAAGTCACACCAACGATTCTATCCGTCGCGGCTGATCGTCGGCGCAGTGCGCGGAGCCGTCAGTGGTTGCGCCGGCAGTGCGCAGGTGGAGCGGGCGGGACGCCTCAGCGCGATTCGTCGGGAGAAGCTGCGTCAACCTGCCTGGCGCGCGCCGCGCGCGCCGGGCGAAGATCGGGCCAGGCCGCCACCAGGAGCACGACGATGGCGAGCGTCCACGCCCAGATCATGCCGAGCGGGGCCTCGCCCTCCGCCACCTGCGGCACCACGACCGAACCGCCAGGACCCTGAAGGGAGAACACGTACAGCGCGATCAGCATGCCGAGCCCCGCGCCGAGCACGGCGCCGCGGTCGTCAGCAAGCAGCCGGATCGCCAGCAGCAGCCCGAGACAGGCGACGGCCGCAAGCATCAGCCCGAGCGGGATCACGATCAGTCCCCCGGCCGGCTTGAGCACGGCCGAGGCGTAGCAGATCGTACCGGCGACGCCGAAGATCGCGCCGGCCAAGACGGCGCCGAGCCACGAAAGCGCCTTCATCACCCACTGCATGTTCCCACCCTACGCACGCTCGCTGAGCACCTCATCCGGCCGATTCCGGTACCCCGAATGCACCTTCAGCTCGATTCTTGGCGCAATCTGTCGCACCCGAACGACGCTCCGGCCGTCGCAGCGCACAGAACGGCGGCCCAGGCGATCTATCGCCTGGGCCGCCGTTTCGCGAGGTGCTACGCGTTCGCGTCCTGGCGCTTGCGGCGCGCGGTCTCACGGCCGCGGGCGGTCGCGTCGAGCTCCACCTTGCGCATGCGCACGGCCTCTGGCGTCACTTCGACGCACTCGTCGTCGCCTGCGAACTCGAGGCTCTCCTCCAGCGACAGGCGCCGAGGCGGCGTCATCGACTCGAAGGAATCGGCCGTGGCCGAGCGCATGTTGGTGAGCTTCTTCTCCTTGGTGATGTTCACGTCCATGTCATCGGCGCGCGAGTTCTCGCCGATGACCATGCCCTCGTAGACCTCTTCGGTGGGACCGACGAAGAACGACATGCGCTCCTGCAGGGCGATCATCGCGAACGGCGTCACCACGCCGGCGCGGTCGGCCACGATCGATCCCTGCGGGCGCGAGTCGATGGCCCCGGCCCACGGCTGGTGCCCGTACGAGAGCGTGTTGGCGATGCCGGTGCCTCGCGTGACGGAGAGGAACTGCGTGCGGAAGCCGATCAGCCCGCGCGACGGCACGATGAACTCCATCCGGATCCAGCCGGTGCCGTGGTTTGTCATGCCCTCCATGCGGCCCTTACGTGCCGCGAGCAGCTGGGTGATCGCGCCGAGGTACTCTTCGGGCGCGTCGATCGTCAGCTGGTCGTAGGGCTCGAGCAGCGTGCCGCTCTCGTCACGGCGCGTGACCACCTGGGGCTTGCCGACGGTGAGCTCGAAGCCCTCGCGGCGCATGTTCTCGACGAGGATCGCGAGCTGCAGCTCGCCGCGGCCCTGCACCTCCCAGGCGTCAGGACGTCCGATGTCGTTGACACGGATCGACATGTTGCCGATCAGTTCGCGGTCGAGACGATCCTTCACCATGCGGGCGGTGAGCTTGTGCCCCTTGACCTTGCCGACGAGAGGCGAGGTGTTCGTGCCGATCGTCATCGAGATGTTCGGCTCGTCGATCGTGATCTGCGGCAGCGGGCGCACGTCGTTCGGGTCGGCGATGGTCTCGCCGATCATGATGTCCTCGAAGCCGGCGATCACGGCGATGTCGCCGGGGCCCGCCTGCTCCGCGGGGTAGCGGTCCAGCGCCTTCGTCATCTGCAGTTCGGTGATGCGGGCGTTCTGCGTGGTGCCGTCGCTGCGCAGCCACGCCACTGTCTGACCCTTCTTGAGCGTGCCGTTGAACACGCGCAGCAGGGCGAGACGACCGAGGAACGCGGAGGAGTCGAGGTTGGTCACCCACGCCTGAAGCGGCGCCTCGTCGTCGTAGCTCGGAGCCGGCACGTGCTTCAGGATCGCGTCGAACAGCGGTTCGAGGTTCTCGCTGTCGGGAAGCGAGCCATCGGCGGGGCGCGTCTCACTCGCGACGCCCGCACGACCGGATGCGTACACGACCGGCACGTCGAGGAGCGCGTCCACGTCGAGGTCGGGCACGTCGTCGACGAGGTCGCCGGCCAGGCCGAGAAGCAGGTCCTGCGCCTCGCCTTCGACATCCTCGATGCGCGCGTCAGGACGGTCGGTCTTGTTGATCACGAGGATCACCGGCAGCTTCGCCTCGAGCGCCTTGCGCAGCACGAAGCGCGTCTGCGGCAGCGGGCCCTCACTGGCGTCGACGAGCAGAACCACGCCGTGCACCATCGACAGACCGCGCTCGACCTCGCCGCCGAAGTCGGCGTGGCCAGGGGTGTCGATGACGTTGATCGTCACCGGCGTGTCGGTGTGCTCACCGTTGTACGTGATCGCCGTGTTCTTGGCGAGAATGGTGATGCCCTTCTCGCGCTCGAGGTCGTTCGAATCCATCGCGCGCTCGTCGACGTGCTCGTGGTCGCCGAACGACCCCGTCTGCCGGAGCATGGCGTCGACCAGCGTGGTCTTGCCGTGGTCGACGTGCGCGACGATCGCGACGTTTCTCAGGTCGGTACGGAGGGCGTGCGCCATGAAGTTCCTTGCCGTGAGTGGATTGTCGCCCCAAGAGTGGGACGTTCCATCCTATAGCGGCGGGGCGGAGCTCCGGTCAGCGGATGGACAGGAATCCGCAGGTCACAGCGAGACGGCGATCGACGCGAGCAGCCAGATCACGATCACGGCTCCCGCGACGAGGCCTGGAACGTCCCACCTGATCGCACGTGTCGCAGCCTGCGCCGGCGCCTCCTCGAGCATGGCGCGCAGACGCTCTATCTGGCCCGAGCTCGGGTGCTCCTTCTTGGGCGAGCGCGACGGTCGCTGTGTGGGGGCGCCCCACGCCTGCACCGGTTTGTCGCCGAACGGCTCCTTCATCCGGAACTCGATCTGCCACCTGGCGGTGATCGACTCGATCGCGCCCCAGCTCAGCTGCGTGACCCGCAGCACGTTGTGCACGGCAACGCCATCGGGAGTCGCGACGATCCTCGGCGCGAACAGGAACAGGTAGACGAACCACAGCAGAAGCAGCAGCCACGGGCTGACCAGCACGGCCTGCTCGAGCGTGCCCCGGATGAGCATGTCGCCGATGAGCAGGGCGCACACGATCGAGGTCACCGTCATCCACACCGGTCCCCCGACCGAGCGGAAGACGACCCGCTCGGAGGCGCTCGAAGCTTCTGACATGTCCCCACCCTATAGACGAACGCCGGATGCCCCTCTCAGGGCATCCGGCGTTCGTCTCTTCTGCGTCAGTTCGCGCCGAGAGCGAGGCCCCGGCCAGGGATCGCGTTCAGCAGTCGCTGCGTGTACTCCTGTTCAGGCGAGTCGAACACCCGGTCGACAGAGCCCTGCTCGACGATGCGCCCCTTCTCCATCACCGCGACGAGGTCGGCGGCGACACGGACGACGGCGAGGTCGTGCGTGATGAACAGGTACGTCAGGTCGAGTTCGCTCTGCAGCTCGCTGAGCAGCTGCAGGATCTGATCCTGCACCAGCACGTCGAGCGCGGAGACGGCCTCGTCGAGCACGACGATCGACGGCTTCAGCGCCAGGGCGCGCGCGATCGCGATGCGCTGACGCTGCCCGCCTGACAGCTCGTTCGGGTAGCGCGAGGCGAGTTCCTTCGGCAGTGCCACCTGATCGAGCAGTTCGTACACGCGCTCGCGGCGCGATGCCTGATCACCGATGCCGTGGATCCCCAGCGGCTCCGCGATCAGCGCACCCAGCGAGCGCATCGGGTCGAGCGAGCCGTACGGGTCCTGGAACACCGGCTGCATGCGCCCGCGCAGGCTGAACACATCGCGGTGCGACATCTCCGTGGTGTCCCGACCCTCGATCAGCACCGAGCCGCTGGTCGCCTTCTCCAGCTGGAGCACCATCTTCGCAACGGTCGACTTGCCCGATCCGGATTCGCCGACCAGCGCCAGCGTGCGCCCCTTCGGGATCTGGAACGACACGTTGTCGACGGCGCGGAACGGCTCGCTGCGGAACCCGCCCTTGCGGATCGAGTACTCCTTGACGAGGTCGCGGACCTCGACGATGGCTGCCTGATCCGTGAGCGCGGTGGTCGTGGCCGCGGTTCCCGACTCCTGCACCTGCGCCTGGATGCGCGTGGACGCCAAGCTCGGGGCAGCGTCGACGAGTCGGCGCGTGTACGGATGCTGCGGCGCCTCGAGGATCTCCCGGCTCGGGCCCGATTCGACGATCTCGCCCTTGCTCATCACGATGATCCGGTCGGCGCGCTCCGCGGCCAGGCCGAGGTCGTGCGTGATGAACAGCACCGATGTGCCCTTGTCGCGCGTGAGCTTTGCGAGGTGATCGAGGATCACCTGCTGCACCGTCACGTCGAGGGCGCTGGTGGGTTCGTCGGCGATCAGCAGGGTCGGATCTGCGGCGAGGCCGATGCCGATCAGCGCGCGCTGGCGCATACCGCCGGAGAACTGGTGCGGGAACTGGTGCAGGCGCCGCTCGGCGTCGGCGAGCCCCGCGTTCTGCAGCACCTCGACGGCCATCCGGTGCACGTCCTTGCGGTTGTTCGCAAGACCGTTGGCCCTGATGGTCTCCTTGACCTGGAATCCGATCGACCAGACCGGGTTGAGATTCGACATCGGGTCCTGCGGAACGTAGCCGATCTCGCGGCCGCGAAGGCTCTCCATCTCGGCGCGCTTCACGGTCGTCAGCTCCCGGCCCGACAGCTGCACCGAACCCGCCGTGACCTTGCCGGTGCCGGGAAGCAGATCCATGATCGCGGTCGCCGTGGTCGACTTGCCGGATCCGGACTCGCCGACGATCGCAACCGTCTCGCCCTCGTAGACGTCGAAGTCGACGCCATGCACGACCTCGCGCTGCTTCTTGCCCTTGCCGAACGAGATCGACAGATCGCGGACGGAGAGGAGTGTGTTCTCGCTCATCTCTGTGCCCTCGCCTTCGGGTCAAGGGCGTCGCGCAGAACTTCGCCCAGCATGATGAATGCCAGCACCGCAGTCGTCAGCGCCAGCGACGGCCAGATCAGCGCCATCGGCGCCGTGCGGATCGCCGTCTGCGCCTGGCTGATGTCGGCACCCCACGAGACGGTGTCGCCGCCGAGGCCGACGCCGAGGAACGACAGCACCGACTCGGCGACCATCGCGTTGCCGAGGCTGAGCGTCGCGACCACGATCACGGGAGCCATTGCGTTGGGCAGCACATGCACGAGCATGGTCTTGAACCGCCCCATGCCGAGCGCGATCGATGCCATCACGAAGTCGGACTGCTTCACGCGAAGAATCTCGGCTCGCACGATGCGTGCTGTGCTTGCCCAGGCGAACCCGCCGATCGCGAACGCGAGCGTCAGCATGGTGCGCTGGTCCTGCGGCATCACCGTCATCACCACGATCGCGGCGATGATGTAGGGAATCGTGAAGAAGATGTCCCCGACTCGCGAGAGCAGTGAGTCGAGCCACCCGCCGTAGAAGCCGGCGAAGGCGCCCATCACGAGCCCGATCACGGTGCCGATGAGCGTGGCGAGCAGGCCGACGACCACCGAGGTGCGCGCACCCCAGGCGATGCGCGACCAGATGTCGCAGCCCTGGCGGGTGAAGCCGAGCGGGTGCCCGGCCTCTGCTCCCTCATTGCTGTACATCAGACTGCACGCGCCGCCAGACGGAGCAACGTTGGTGAACAGCTGCGGAACGACCGCCATAACTACGACGATCAACGC
The DNA here is from genome assembly GCF_900163665.1 of Frigoribacterium sp. JB110. Taxonomy (GTDB): domain Bacteria; phylum Actinomycetota; class Actinomycetes; order Actinomycetales; family Microbacteriaceae; genus Microbacterium. The sequence continues at coordinate 341,977 of NZ_FUIA01000025.1, read as the reverse complement.
GACAACCGAGGCGATCCAGAACAGCGGACGGCGGCGCATATCGCGCCACGCGTCGAGCCACAGGTTGCTGCGCTTCTCACCGACCTCGATGCGATCGACGACGACCTCGGTGTCCTTGACGGGAGCGACGAAATGAGAACTACGAGACATAGCGGATCCTCGGGTCGAGCAGGCCGTAGAGCAGATCGATCAGCAGGTTGATCAGCACATAGACGACGACGAACACGGTCACGAAGGACACGATCGTCGGTGCCTCGTGCTTCAGGATCGCCTGATACAGAGTGTTGCCCACGCCAGGGATGTTGAAGATGCCCTCCGTCACGGTGGCACCCACCATCAGGATGCCGAACACGGTGCCCATGTCGGTCACCATCGGAATGAGCGAGTTGCGCAGCACGTGCACGGGGATGACCCGACGCCGCGGTAGCCCCTTACCGTACGCCGTGCGTACCCAATCCTGGCCCATCGTCTCGATCGTCGACGCACGGGTCAGCCGCATACTGGTCGCGTACACGCTGAACGCCAGCGTGATCGCAGGCAGGAGCAGCCCGAGCCAGCCGTTGTTCGATCCCACGGTCGGGTCAGCCCAACCGAGTTGGACGCCGATGAAGTACTGCGCGAAGAAGCCGACCACGAAGACCGGAACAGCGACGAAGACGAGCGCCAACACAAGCATTGCGTGGTCGAACCACGTGTTCTTGAAGAACGCCGACAGCGCACCGATCACGATGGCGAGGATGAACGCCATCGCAACGGCCTCGACTGCCAGGCGCAATGTCACAGGGAACGTACGCGCGAGCACGTCGATGACATCCTGCCCGCTGAACGTGGTGCCGAAATCGAGGCGGAAGATGCCACCGAGGTAGTTCAGATACTGCACGATGAACGGCTGGTCGAGCATGTACTGCGCGCGCAGTTCAGCGAGCACGGCGGGCGCCGGCTGCTTGTCGCCGAACATCGCGGCGATCGGGTCACCGGGCATGGCGAACACCATGAAGTAGATCAGCAGCGTCGCCCCGAGGAACACCGGGATGACCTGCAGGACCCGCCTGAGGATGTAGAAAAGCACCCTCGATCCTCCTTTGATTGTTTTCCAACACAACAGGATACGAGGCGGTGGCTGTGAGCCACCGCCTCGTATTCAGAGGTTGGTGTCAGGGATTACTCCCAGGGGCTGATCTCGTTCGCCTGTTCCCAGAGTTCCTTCGCCTTCTCCGGGTTGTACTCCAGCACGCTCTCACCTTCGAGCTGGTCGGTCCAACCGTCGATAACGGGCGACGTGAAGTCACTCGCCGGGGTGCGCGTGCCCTGGAAGATCTTGTCGGTGATCGCCTCGCGGTCGATCGCCATCGAGATCGCCTGGCGGCGCAGCTGCCCCTCTTCGCCCGAGAAGTGCTCGAGGTTCTCCGCAATCGTGAAGGACTGGAAGATGGCGGCGGGGTCGTTGACCCAGCGGTCGCCGAGCTCGTCCTGGTAGGTCTCGAACGCCGAGTCCGGGATCGCGTCCAGGACGTCGAGGTTGTTGGCCAGCAGGTCGTTATACGCTGCCTCCTGCGTCGAGTAGAAGACGATCTGCAGACCGTCGTTCTGCGCGGTGCGCGGACCGTCGTAGTCCGGGTTGACCGCGAGATCGATCTTCACGTCGTGCTCCCAGGCGCCCTCGCCGTCGGGCATGTACGGGCCGTTGCCGATCGGGTTCTCGCCGAACGCCTCCATGTCCTCGAATGCGACATCCGGAAGCGGGTAGTACGCGGAGTAGCCGAGGCGCTGAGCGAAGTCTGCGGCCGGCTTGTTCAGCGTGATCTCGAACGTGTAGTCGTCGATCTGGTTCAGGCCGGAAAGGCCGTCGCCCTGCGCGCCGTAGAGATCATCCTCAGTGTCATCCGGCGTGCCGTTGTCGTCGTTCTCGAAGCCTTCGATGTCCTCGAAGAAGTAGCTGTTGAGCTGTGCGTTCTCCTGCTCGGCACCGTAGTTCCACGCATTGATGAAGTTGTCAGCGGTGATCTCCTCACCGTTGGTGAAGGTCAGGCCCTCGCGGAGCTTCACCGTGAGCTGCGTCGGCGAGTCGACGGTGATCTCCTCGGCGACGTCGTTCACGACCGCGCCGTCAGCGTCATACGAGATCAGCCCCGTGAACATCGCGTCGAGGATCTTGCCGCCGCCGGTTTCGTTCGTGTTCGTCGGGATCAGCGGGTTCTGCGGCTCGCTGCCGTTCGCGGTGACAACACCGTCGTCCTTGGTGATCTCCTCGAAGATCGGCACGGAGCGCCAACTGAACGCCACGTTGTCGACGTTCTCGCTCCAACCGCCGACCACGTTGGAGTACCAAAGCGGGATTGCCGGAAGGTCCTTCAGCAGCACGTCCTGAGCCTGCAGGTACAGCTCGTTGGCGGCCTCAGGGTCCTCGGTCGAGATGCCCTCCTCCAGAAGCGAGTCGAACTCCTCCGACGAGTAGTCGCCGTCGTTGGCACTGGCGTTCGTGGCGTAGAGCGGCCCGAGGAAGTTGTACAGGCCCGGGTAGTCGGCCTGCCATCCGGTGCGGAACGCACTCTCGATCGTGCGGTTGGTGACCTCTTCGCGGAATCCCGCGAAGTCGGGGTACGGAACCCCGACGGCCTTGATGTCGAGCGCTCCGGCGATCGAGTTGACGGTCGCGTCGACCCAGGCCTGGTGGCCGCCGTCCGCGTTGTAGGCAAGGCCGAACTCAGGACCGGCGGCCTCTTCGCCGCCGCCGTCTGAGTCAGCGGGGCCGCAGCCGGTGAGGGCCAGCGACCCGGCACCCAGAACGGCGAGACCCGCGATGGCAAACTTGTTGCGCTTCACAGTTGCTCCTTGTGGAAGGGATAAGAACGCCCGATGCGTTGCGTGAACGCGCTCGGACTGCCCAGTGACTCTATGCCTCTGAAAGGAAACCATCAAAGCCGACTAGCGAACCGTTACACAGGATTTACACGGATCGGGGCTCCAGTTGCGCAATATGCACAACTGGCATCCGGCTCCCCTGTCCTGGTCGCACTGTCTTCGCGGCGCTTCCGGTTCGTCTTCGTGTCATCGCCGACACGTTCGCCGCTGTCGGCACAGATCCGTGTGGCACGCTGGCCGATGTGAGCCAGCGGCAGGACATCGAGACAGGCGCGACCCGAACCCGTCTCTGGTGGGAGATCGGCATCGTCGTGTTCCTCACACTCGGGCAGTCCGCGCTCTATTCGCTGCTGTCGCTCATCCGGGCCGCTCTGCGCGGTCCGCTCTCCGAGCAGTCTGCTCAGCTGAACCCCTCGCAGACGGAGGAGCCGTTCTGGGACGTCGTGTACCGCGTCCTCGATGTGTTCTTCGATCTGTGTCTGGTGGCGCTGGTGGTGTATCTGCTCTGGGAGCCCGGGCGCAGCGCGCTGCGGCGCATCGGTCTGGACCTCACGCGGTTCTGGCGCGACACCGGCGTCGCCGTGATGCTCGTCGCAGCGATCGGTGTGCCAGGGCTGGCGCTGTACGCCGTCAGCCGGATGATGGGACTCACCGTGCAGGTGCAGGCGGGCGAGCTCGACCAGGCGTGGTGGACGATTCCGCTGCTCATCCTGTCGGCGGTGCGCGCCGGCCTGCTCGAGGAGGTCATCCTGAACGGCTACCTCGCCACACGCCTCGGCGCGCTGTGGCGCAGCCGCTGGGCCATCCTCGTCGCCGTGGCCCTTCTGCGCGGCGCGTACCACCTCTATCAGGGCCCGGCGATGGCCGTGGGGAACGTCGTGATGGGCCTCGTCTTTGGCTGGTGCTTCCTGCGCTGGCGCCGCGTCATGCCCCTGGTCATCGCCCACGCCCTCATCGACACCATCGCCTTCGTCGGCTACCCCCTCGCCGCCCCCTACCTCCCCTGATTCTTCATTTCTGGCACATCTCCGGGTGGGCACACCACCGGAGATGTGCCAGAAATGAAGAGTTGTACCGGTGGTCGTCGTTTCCTCCACAGTGCGGGGAAAGGCGGAAGTTCTCCACATTCCGCACGTTCTTCCCTGAAGCGCGGCACGATCGTCGCATGACGACGACTGTGTCTCCGCTGGTTTCCCTCCCAGTTCGCCCCTGCCCGGTGCCGCTGATTCGCCGCGTTGAGGGAGGGATGCGGTTCGATCACGCTGTGCGCAGAGGCGAGCTCCGTCGAGTGCGAAGCGGCGTGTACGTCCCCAGCCACGACTGGGAGCAGCTGCCTCCTTGGGACCGGTACCTCGTGCGGGTCCATGCATTCGCACTCAAAGCGCCCTATGCCGTGCTCACGCACGAGTCGGCGGCTGCGCTCTGGGGGCTTCCACTGCTGGGGGCACAGCCGCACATCCACGCCATCGCTCCCCGATCCGGAGACGCGCGACTCGTCGGTGACGTCCAATGGCACCATCTCAAAGACGAACCCGATGTCGTCACAACGCCCGGTGCAGCGTTGACGCCCCCTGTCGACACTGTCGTGAACCTTGCCCGGAGCCGTCATCCGGCCGTTGCGCGCGTCGCTGCTGACGCTCTGCTGCGTCTCGGTGACTGCAGTTCGGACCTGCTCCTGGACGCAAACGAATCGCGCCAGAGCAAGCGCGGCAGGGCAGCGGCTCGCTGGCCGCTTACGACAACGACGCCACTTCCGGAGTCACCGCTCGAGACGCTGTCGATCGTAGAGATCGAATGGCTCGGGTTCGAGGCGCCGGAGCTTCAGGTCAGCGTCGGCGGCATGGACGGGAACGAGTATCGCGTCGACTGCTTCTGGAGACGCGCAGACATCATCGGCGAGGCGGACGGCCGTTCGAAGTACACATTGGACGGGCAGCTCCCCGAGCGAGCCGTATGGCTTGAAAAGCGCCGAGAGGATGTGCTGCGACGAAGCGCATCGGGCTTCACCCGGTGGATCTGGGAGGACGTCGGACGCCCCACCCGCCTACAGGCGATCCTCCGCGCCGTCGGCGTACCTGAGGTGCGAGTGCCGCGCTGGGAACCGCTCAGAACCCTCGCCGCCATCCTGTAGCGGTCATTCGTCCGAGATGAGGCGCTTTCCCGTCACCAGCACGTCGGAGCGGTCGTAGCCGCGGGCATCGTAGAAGTCGAGCACATCGGTGTTCCCGGCTCGCACCATCAGCTGCACTTTCGGACAGCCGAGTTCCACGAGCCTCTGCTCCGCCTCCGCCACGAGCGCGGCGGCGATTCCTTCCCGTCGGCGCGACGGGTCGGTGGCGAGGTAGTACAGCCATCCACGATGCCCGTCGTAGCCAGCCAGCACGGAGCCCACGACCGCCTCGCTGACGACGGCCACCAGCAGAAGCTCCGGCCAAACGCTGCGCGCTCGGTTGATATCGGCGCGCGGATCGTTCCACGGGCGGGTGAGCCCCGTCATCTCCCACAGCGCGATGACCGCGTCGATGTCGGAAGCCACCAACGTGCGGATGTCCACGCCCGTCATCGGCCGTCTCCGACCCGCGCTTCCAGACCGCGCCGCACGGCAATCGATGCAAGGCTCACGGACCGAGTCGATTGGTGCGATCGCAGGCAGTCATCGAAGCGCGACACTACCGAAACGGCCCACGCATCGACGTAGGCTGGACGCATGGCGACGCCCGATTTCATCCTGCGACTGCGCGAGAAGGTCGGGCACGAGATGCTCTGGCTCACGGGTGTGACGGCTGTTGTGGTGCGCGGCGACGACGTTCTGCTCGTCGAACGCGGCGACAACAGCATGATCACCCCTGTGACGGGCATCGTCGATCCCGGCGAGCAGCCGGCCGTTGCCGCGGTGCGCGAGGTCGCCGAAGAGGCGGACATCATCGCCGAGGCCGACGCGCTTGTGCAGGTGCGCTCGCTTCCGCCGATGCGGTACGCCAACGGCGACGAGGCCCAGTACCTCGACATCGTATTCCGTTGTCGATATGTCTCGGGAGAACCGCATCCGGCCGACGGCGAGAACGTCAGCGCGTGGTGGCATCCGGTCGCCGATCTCGATGCCGCTGGTCTGAATGCCGACATGCTCGACCGTGTGCGCGCCGCACTCGAGCACGCTGGCACCGCTCGCTTCGAAACGGAGCCGGTCTCCCCGGCGAAGGCGCATCCGAGCAGCGCCGTCAGCGCGGAGGCCGACGCGTGATCGATCACGAGAACCGGATCATCCACGTCAGCGCCGTTGTGCTTCGGCACCCGGAGACGGGAGCGGTGCTCTCCGTGCGCAAACGGGGCACCCGGATGTTCATGCAGCCGGGAGGCAAGCCGGAACCCGGGGAGAGCGCGGTCGATGCGGCAGTGCGGGAGATCCGGGAGGAGCTGAGCGTCGAGCTCGATCGAGACTGTATGAGCCTGCTCGGCACATTCGAGGCCCCCGCAGCGAACGAGGGTGGCTACCGCGTGCGCGGCACCGTGTTCACGCACCCGCCGGTCGAGGTCGTCTCCCCCGCCGCCGAGATCGAGGAGCTGCGCTGGGTGGATGCCGACGGCCCCCTGGGCGACGAGTTCGCCCCGCTGATGATCGATCACATCCTCCCCGCACTGCGCGCTCGCGCACTCTGACGCGTATCTCTTCATTTCTGGCACATCTCCGGGTGGGCACACCACCGGAGATGTGCCAGAAATGAAGAATTACCCCCGCGCTACGCGAACGCGTCGACGGGTGGGCAGGTGCAGACGAGATTGCGGTCGCCGTAGGCCTGGTCGACGCGGCGCACCGGGGCCCAGTACTTGGACGGCGCCTGCGCGGCGACACCGGCCGGATACACCGCCTGCTCCCGCGAGTAGGGGTGCGTCCACTCGCCGATGAGCGCAGCTGCGGTGTACGGCGCGTTCACCAATGGGTTGTCGTCTCGCGGCCACTCCCCCGACCCCACGCGGGCTGCCTCCGACTCGATCGCGATCATCGCATCGACGAAGCGATCCAGCTCGGCGCGATCCTCCGATTCCGTCGGCTCGACCATCAGCGTGCCCGCGACCGGGAACGACATCGTCGGCGCATGGAATCCGTAGTCGACGAGCCGCTTGGCGACGTCGTCCACCGTGATGCCGGTCGCTGCCCGCATCGGGCGCAGATCCAGAATGCACTCGTGCGCCACACGATTGTTCTCCCCCGCGTACAGCACGGGGTATGTGCTGCCCAGGCGCGCGGCGATGTAGTTCGCATTCAGCACGGCGGCGTCGGTGGCCGCCGTCAGGCCGTCGAGGCCGAGCATCCGGATGTACGCCCACGTGATCGGCAGGATGCTCGGTGAACCGTACGGTGCGGCCGACACGGGCCCGATCCCGTCGCGCGGCTCCTGCGCCGCGTCGTGCGACGGCAGGAACGGAGCGAGGTGAGCCTTGGCCGCGACCGGACCGACGCCGGGGCCTCCCCCGCCGTGCGGGATCGCGAACGTCTTGTGCAGGTTGAGGTGCGACACATCGCCGCCCAGGTCGCCGAACCGCGCGTGCCCCACCAGCGCGTTGAGATTCGCGCCGTCGATGTAGACCTGCCCTCCCGCGTCGTGCACCGCTGAAGTGATGTCGAGCACATCGTGCTCGTACACGCCGTGCGTCGACGGGTAGGTGATCATCAGCGCCGCAAGCGTCGCCCCGTGCTCTGCGATCTTGGCGCGCAGGTCGGCCAGGTCGACGTTGCCGCCCTCGTCGCACGCCACCACGACGACCCGCAGCCCCGCGAGCACCGCCGACGCCGCGTTCGTGCCGTGCGCCGACGACGGGATCAGGCACACATCGCGCCCGTCGTCTCCGTTCGCGGAGTGATAGCGCCGGATCGCCAGCAGACCTGCGAGCTCGCCCTGCGACCCCGCATTCGGCTGCAGAGAAACCTCGTCGTACCCCGTCAGATCGGCGAGCCACGCCTCGAGCTGCGTGATCAGCTCGAGGTAGCCCGCGACGTCCTCACGCGGCGCGAACGGATGGATGCGGGAGAACTCGGGCCACGACGACGCCTGCATCGCTGCGGCCGCATTGAGCTTCATCGTGCACGAGCCGAGCGGGATCATCCCTCGATCGAGGGCGTAGTCCCTGTCGGCCAGGCGCTTGAGATAGCGCATCATCGCCGTCTCCGACCGGTGCTCGTGGAACACCGGATGAGCGAGGAACTCGTCGTCGCGGAGAAGTCCGGCTGGAAGGTGGGACGGCACGGCATCCGCAGACCGCTGCGCGGTGCCGAACGCCTCGCACACCGCGCGCAGATCGGCATCGGTGGTCGCCTCGCCGACGGAGATGCCGACGGTGTCGTCGTCCACCTGGTGCAGCAGCACGCCGCGCTCGCGTGCCTCCGCGACGACTTCTCGGGCCCGCTCGGGAAGCTGCACCCGGATCGTGTCGAAGAAGCTCTCGTGCACGAGCGAGAATCCGGATGCCGCGATCGCGGCCGCCAGCCCTGCCGTGCGCGAGGCGATCCGCTCGGCGATCTCGCGCAAGCCATCCGGCCCGTGGTGCACGGCGTACATCGACGCCATCACCGCCAGCAGCACCTGCGCCGTGCAGATGTTGCTCGTCGCCTTCTCGCGCCGGATGTGCTGCTCGCGCGTCTGCAGGGAGAGGCGGAACGCCTGCGCCCCGTCGGCGTCGACCGACACCCCCACCAGTCGACCCGGCAGCTGCCGTTCGAGTCCCTCACGCACTGCCAGGTACCCGGCGTGCGGGCCGCCGAAGCCGAGCGGAACCCCGAACCGCTGCGTCGATCCGGCCACGATGTCCGCACCCAGCGAGCCGGGTGAGCGCATCAGCACAGCGGCCATGATGTCGGCGGCCACGACGGCCTGCGCGCCCGCGGCGTGCGCCGCGCCGATGACGGCGGTGGGATCCCACACCCGGCCCGAGGCGCCGGGGTACTGCACCAGAACGCCGAACGCACCGTCCGGCAGCCCTTCTCCGCCGGCCAGGTCGCGCTCGGCCAGGTCGATCCCGACCGCGGCCGCGCGCACGCGCAGCACCGCCCTGGTCTGCGGCAGAGCGTCCGAGTCGACGACGAAGACATGCGCATCCGCGCCCTTCACTGCACGCCGGGCAAGCAGCATCGCCTCCACCACCGCTGTGGCCTCATCGAGCATGGACGCGTTCGCGAGCGGCAGGCCGACGAGCTCGCCCACCATGGTCTGGAAGTTCAGCAGCGCTTCGAGCCGGCCCTGCGAGATCTCGGGCTGATACGGCGTGTACGCGGTGTACCACGACGGATTCTCGAACACGTTCCGCTGGATCACACTCGGCGTGACGGCGTCGCTGTAGCCGAGACCGATCATCGGCGTGTGCACGCGGTTCTTCGACGCGAGCACGCGCAGCTCGCCGAGCGCCTCCGGCTCGGAGACGCCGTGCCGCGGCACGGCCCCCGAGGTGGCGCCGTCGTTCCGGATGGCGGCGGGCACGGCCTCGTCCATCAGTGCGCCGGTGCTGTCCGCATCCGGATCGCCCGCGAGACCGACCACACCCAGCATCGCCGCGCGGTCTGCCTGCGACGTGCCGATGTGACGGGCGACGTAAGGTGTCATTCCTCACCGCCGGTCAGCCGGAGGTACGCGGCGCGATCGAGCAGTCCCGCGAGCGGCTGGCCGAACAGCTGCACCCTGACCAGCCACCCGTCACCGAACGGATCGCGGTTCACCAGCGCCGGGTCGACATCGACCTGCCCGTTGAGTTCGATCACCTCACCGTCGACGGGCGCGAACAGCTCCGACACCGATTTGGTGGATTCCAGTTCGCCCATCACCTGGCCCGAGGTGAGCGTCGCGTTGTCGGTCGGCAGGTCGACGTAGACGATGTCCCCGAGCTGTTCTGCGGCGTAGTCGGTGATGCCGATGGTCGCGATGCCGTCCGCGACGGCGACCCACTCGTGTTCGCTGGTGTACCCCAGTGCGTTGAGAGCGGTCATTTCTTCCTCCTGTAGAAGGGCAGTGCGGTCGTGGTGGCGGCGATGCGCGTTCCGCGCACGTCGATGGTGAGGTCATCGGCTCCGACCGCGGACGGGTCGATGAAAGCCATGGCGATGGGATGGCCGAGCGTGGGGCTGAGCGCGCCACTGGTGAGCTCGCCCACTCGTTCCTCGCCGCGCAGCACGGCGTAGCCGGCCCTGCCCGCGCGGCGACCATCGCTGACGAGCCCGACGAGCACAGGCGCATCAGCGCGCGGGATCTTCGCGGCTTCGCCGATGAAGCCGGTCTTGTCGGCCGGGATCACCGTGCCGAGCCCCGCCTGCGCCGGCACGATCTCACGCGACAGTTCGTGGCCGTAGAGCGGCATGCCCGCCTCCAGGCGGAGCGTGTCTCGCGCGGCGAGCCCTGCGGGCACGAGGCCGTGTGCCTCCCCCGCTGCCAGCAGCGAGCGCCACAGCACGGCGGCGTGCTCACGCCGGATGAGAAGCTCGAACCCGTCTTCTCCGGTGTAGCCGGTCCGCGCGATCAGCAGCGGGGCACCGTCGAAAGTCGCGTCCGTCCAGCCGTATGGGCGCTGTTCGTCCCATGGATCGCCGAGATCCTCGATTCCGGATGTCGACCCGAGGATCGCCTGTGACGTAGGGCCCTGCACTGCGATCAGCGCGTACGAGTCCGAGACGTCTTCGACCGTGACGTCGTTCGACGCGACGCGCGCCGCGAGCGCCTCGCGCACCGCGTACGTGTTGCCGGCGTTCGCGATCACGAGGAACTGATCGTCAGCGAGCCGGTACACGATCAGGTCGTCGATAGTCCCGCCGTCCGCGGCGAGAATCATGGTGTACCTCGCGCGCCCCACCGCCAGCGCGGAGAGCCAGCTCGCCAGGGCGAGGTCGAGGAACGACGCGGCATCCGCGCCGGTGATCCGCAGTTCGCCCATGTGCGAGATGTCGAACAGACCGGCGGCATGGCGCACGGCGTGATGCTCAGCCAGATCGGAGCCGTAGAGGACGGGCATCATCCATCCGCCGAAGTCCGTGAAGCTCGCGCCGAGCGCTTCGTGCTCAGCGCGCAACGGGGAATCGCGCTGCGAGGTCGTCTCGTCGATCGAGTTCATCCGGGCCCTCCTTCATCGCCAGGGCGGGTGTTCGATGAGGCGCGGATGCGCCGCCATGAACTCCCCCTCTGTCATGAACCTGAGAGCTTCGACGGACTGCTTCGGTGCGCTTGCTGCACCGGTGTCTTTCACCTTCGGCGGGAGCACGGGCTCCGCTTTTCAGAGTGGCCCGACCTGCGCGGTACGCGTACCTGAGAGATTGGCGGGGAGGCTTGCTCCTTCGGTGCCCGATGGCGATCGGGGCTCTCCCGCAACAGGACGTTGGGCCGATGTTCGGTTGTCATCGGCGGTGATGCGTGCCGACACGTTCAGAATAGAGCAGGGCGGCCTCGGCCGATAGAGCAACCCATCGGCATGTCCGCGGCATGCGACTCCTGCCGTGGGCCGCATAGGATTCTGGGGTGAGTACTGCGCCCTCCACCGGACAAGCGGACCCCGCCGCAGCCGACGGCATCCGGGTGGCGGTCTCGGCCGCCATCTTCTCGCTGCGTTCCACCGGCAACGGCACCGATTCGCTGATGCTCCCGCTCGTGCGGCGCACGCGCGAGCCCTTCCACGGTCGCTGGGCGCTGCCGGGCGGATGGCTCGGAGCCGACGAGGGCCTCGATGCTGCAGCGGCACGCGCCCTCGAGGAGACGACGGCGCTGACGCCGAGCTACCTCGAGCAGCTCTACGCGTTCGGCGACGTGGACCGCTCCCCGACCCGTGTGGTCTCGGTGATCTACTGGGCGCTGCTGCGCCAGGACCACGTCGAGGCCCAGCGCGCAGCGGCCGATGCTCCGGAGAACGTCGAGTGGTTCGACGTGGACGATCTGCCGGAGCTCGCCTTCGACCACAATCGCATCGTCGAGTACGCCGTGTGGCGGCTGCGCAACAAGGTCGGCTACAGCCGCATCGCCGCAGGCCTCCTTCCCGACCGCTTCACCCTCACCGAGCTGCGGGAGGTGTACGAACTGGTGCTGGGCAGCCGGCTCGACCCGTCGAACTTCCGCCGCCTGATCGAGACCAGCGAGGCGCTCATCCCGACCGAGGAGTTCCGCAAGGGCAAGCACCGCCCCGCGCGCCTGTTCCGCTACAACGCCGACCTCGACACGGCCGACACCTCCGCTTTCTGACCCGCGCCCCGCTGCCGAGATGCGCATCTCTCGTCGAGATGCGCCGCTCTGGTCGCCCGGACGTCGCAGAAGTGCGCATCTCGGCAGCCGTGAGCCTGGCCGATCGACCGACCTCAGGCGTGGCCGAGCTGCTCCGCGGCGAGCGCGGCGTAGAGCCCGCCGGAGGCGACGAGCTCATCGTGCGTTCCCGACTCGGCGATCCGCCCTCCGTCGACGACGTGGATCACATCGGCATCGATCACGGTCGAGAGTCGGTGGGCGATCGACAGCGTCGTGCGTCCTCGGGCCGCCTGGTCGAGCGCTTCCTGCACGATGCGCTCGCTGACGGTGTCGAGCGCGCTTGTCGCCTCGTCGAGCAGCAGCACCGGAGGATCCTTCAGCAGCACGCGCGCGATGGCGATGCGCTGCTTCTCCCCGCCGGAGAGCCGGTAGCCGCGTTCGCCCACCACCGTGTCGTATCCGTGCTCGAACCCGGCGATGACGTGATGGATGTTCGCCCTCCGACACGCCTCGACGAGCTCGTCATCCGTCGCCTCCGGCTTGGCATACCGCAGGTTGTCCCGCACGGTCGCGTGGAAGAGGTAGGTCTCCTGCGACACGATGCCGACGTGGTCGATGATCGATCCCTGTCGCAGGTCGCGCACGTCGGCCCCTGCGAAGAGCACCTCGCCTCCAGAGGCCTCGTGCATCCGCGGGGCCAGGTACACGATCGTCGTCTTTCCCGCACCGCTCGGGCCCACGAACGCGACGTGCTGCCCCGGCTCGACCGAGAACGACACCCCGTCGAGCGTCGGTCGGGACTCGCCAGACGCATCCGGATAGCGGAACGTCACGTCGCGGAACTCGATCCGCCCGAGCGGCTCCGGCGCCTCTGTCGCCTCCATCGCATCCGGACGGTCGATGATCGCCGGTCGCAGATCGAGGTACTCGAAGATGCGCGCGAACAGCGCCTGCGATGTCTGGATCTCCAGCGCCACGCGCATCAGGCTGGTCAGCGGCTGCAGCAGCCGCGCCTGCACGGTCGTGAACGCCACGATCGCGCCAGCCGTGATCGACCCGGCGTCCGCATCGAGCAGCAGGCCCGCCACCAGATAGATGACAGCGGGAACGCTCGAGATCAGCACATGCACCACGGCGAAGAACACCTGCCCGCTCATCGCCTGGCGCACCTGCAGCCGGATCTGATTGCGGTTCTCCAGCGCGTAGCGCTCCGACTCCGAGCTCTGCCGGTTGAACGCCTTCGACAGCATGATGCCCGACACGCTCAACGTCTCCTGCGTGATCGCGGTCAGTTCGCTCAGCGACCTCTGCGTCTCGGCGGCGATGCGCGCCCTCACCTGCCCCACACGGCGCTGCACCATCACCAACGGCGGCATGATCACGAGCGAGATCAGCGTCAGACGCCAGTCGATCAGGATCATCGCCACGAGCGACGCGATGACGGTGACGGTGTTGCCCAGGATGCTCGTCACCGTCGTGGTGAGCACGCCGGAGACTCCGCCGACGTCGTTCTGCAGTCGAGACTGGATGGCGCCGGTCTTCGTGCGCGTGAAGAAGCCGAGTTCCATCGACTGCAGATGCTCGAACATCGTCACCCGCAGGTCCCCCGTGACCCGATTCCCGACGTTCGAGGTGAACCACGTCTGCAGGGCGCTGATCCCGGAGCTCAGCATGTACAGCGCGATCATGGTCACGACCAGCCAGACCAGCAGCGGCACCTGCACGACTCCGGATGCCGGGAACAGTGCTTCGTCGAACACGCGCTGAATGATCAGGGGCGGGATCACCCCGGCGGCGGCGCCGGCGATCACGAGACCGGCCGTGACGGCGATCCTGCCCCGATACGGCACGAAAAGTGCGATGACCCGACGGCCGAGGTTCTCCACCTTGGGCGCCTGCGCGTTCTGATCCCGCAGCGCGCGCTCGTCGACCCCGCGCATTCCCGGCGGACCGCCCATTCCTCGCCCCATACTCACCCGCTCAGCCTATGACTCCCCGACACCCCGCGGCGCGGTTGCCGTCCGGTGACCGGCATCGGTCCAACCGGTGACATCTGTGCCTCAACGGAAGTTTCTCCTCCGAGCGGGAATGTCGGTCCCGGCGGTGGGGTTACGATTGAAGGCTGCGGATTCGCCTCCGCGCAGCGCCTTTCGTCCCGTCTCCCGGGATCGCGCTCACTGCCGTGTTCGTCTCCGCGAGCGGCATTGTCACCCCACGACCGCAAGGAGCCAATCTATGGCCGCCCCTGAGACCACCGGATCCGTCACGGTGCCGACACCCGCACCTGCGTCGGGCATCGACCCGCGCGGCATGCGAGTGATCTGGCTGCTGCTCATCGCCGCGTTCGTCGCAATCCTGAACGAGACGACGATGGCGATCGCCATTCCCCACCTCAACGAAGATCTCGGCCTGCCGCCCGAACTCGGGCAGTGGCTCACGAGCGCCTTCATGCTCACCATGGCCGTCGTCATCCCGACCACCGGCTTCCTGCTGCTGAGGTTCACGACCCGCCAGATCTTCCTCGCGGCGATCATCTCGTTCTCGCTCGGAACCCTGCTGTGCCTGGTCGCTCCCGGCTTCCCGTTGCTGCTGCTCGGCCGTATCGTCCAAGCTGCTGGCACGGGTGTCATGCTTCCGCTGCTGATGACGACTGTGATGAACGTCGTCCCCGCGCACTCCCGCGGCCGGATCATGGGCCGTGTCGGCCTGGTCATCGCGTTCGCGCCCGCACTGGGCCCGACGCTCTCCGGCGCAGTGCTCGAGGCACTGAGCTGGCGCTGGCTGTTCGCCATCATCCTGCCGATCGCCATCGTCGCGATGCTCATCGGCGCCAAGTGGATGACCAACCTCGGCGAGACCACCCGTGCTCCGATCGACGTGCTGTCGATCATCCTGTCGGCGCTCGGCTTCGGCGGCCTCGTGTTCGGCCTCAGCGAGTTCGGCGGCGGCCACGGCGGCGAGAGCGGCGGCGGCGAGGGCGACGACGGCAGCGGCGCACTGCCCTGGATCATGTTGACGGTCGGCGCGATCGGTCTCGTACTGTTCGTGCTGCGTCAGGTCGCGCTGCAGCGCAAGGACGACGCCCTGCTCGATCTGCGCATCTTCCGCTCGGGCAACTTCACGGTCTCGGTCGTGATCATGGCGGTCGTCGCATTCGCCATGCTCGGCACGTTCTCGCTGCTGCCGCTGTACCTGCAGACGGTCGCCGGGCTGAACTCGCTCCAGTCAGGGCTCGTGCTGCTGCCGGGCGCACTTCTGATGGGCTTGCTCGGCCCCGTGATGGGCAGGGTGTACGACGCCCGCGGGCCGAAGACGCTGCTGATCCCCGGCACGATCCTGATCGCCGCGGCGATGTTCTTCTACTCGACCGTCGGCGAGAGCACCCCGTACTTCGTACTCGTCTCGGTGCAGATCATGATGTCGCTGGGGCTGGCCGGGTCGTTCACGCCGCTGTTCTCCGCGTCGCTCGGCTCGCTCGAGCGTCGCCTGTACTCGCACGGCTCGGCTGCGCTGAACACGATGCAACAGGTCGCGGGGGCGGCGGGAACTGCTCTGCTGATCTCGATCTACTCGTCGATCCTGCACGCGGGCCAGGCCGATGGCCTGTCAGAAGCCGCGGCAGGTGAGCCGGGCACTCACGCAGCGTTCTTCGTCGCGGGATGCGTCGCCCTCGTGCCGATCGTGCTGGCGTTCTTCGTCCGCAAGCCGGTCGAGAGCGGAGAGACTCCCGTCGCCGCGCACTGATCCGAGCAACGCAGGCCGGTGTCCCTCTGTGAGAGGCACCGGCCTTCGTCGTTCACACGGACCGTGAACGACATGCTCGGCTCAGTCAGGGGCGGACGATCTCGTCCCCGGATCGGCGATCATGGCCTGTGCCTTCTTCTCGCTGATCGTGTGAGCGCTCTCCTGCACCAGGCCCGTCTGAGCGTGGTGGTGTGCGATTCTGCGCCTCATCACGCGATGGAACACCGGCAGGCTGAAGACCGCGACGAGAAGCAGCGCCACACCGATGAAGCCGACCGTGCCGGCGAGCGACTCCGACGCACCCGTGGCCGGCAGCACGAAGAACCCCGCGACGATGGCACTGATTGCGGCGATCGCAGGAACGAGCATCAGCACGGAGGTCGCACTCGCCCTGCGCATCAGTCGGTCCCCCGCAGCGGTCAGCCCGATGAGCTCCTCGAGAGTGACCGTCCTGGTGGTCTCGTAGAGCACATACTTCTCTTTCTGCTCCGGCCCGAGTCGATAGGACTCCAGCACCTCGCCGCGCGCCGTCACGTGCCATCTGTGGTCGACGGGTCCGGATGCCATTGCGCTCCTCCTGGTTCGGTTCCCGCCACCCTACTCGGGGCGCGTCAGGCTTCGAGGATACGGCGCAGCCGGTCGAGGTCGTCGGCCACGGCCGCGCAGTCCGCGTCGAATGCTTCGTCCGTCGCATCGAGCCGGCGCACCGTGAACACGACCTCCGCACCGTCCGGATGCGCCACGACTCGCAGCGGGTTGCTGACCGTCTCGCCCGTCGGGAGCGTCACGTCGTGATCGAGCACCCCGAGGTCGTTCCTCGGCACGAATCGCACCGTGACCTCCCCCATCGGCGACTGCGCGACGAGCTCCCCATCGCGCACCTCGACATCCGACTGCGCGAGACCTGCTGCCCAGCTGACCAGATTCTCCGGGTCGCGTGCGAAGACGTACACCCGCTGAGCGTCGGCCCGGATGACCCGGCTGATGTGTCGTGACTCCATGCGCTCAGCATGGCACGCCTGTCGCCGCAACGGGCGAGGCTGCTATGAACGCAGCACCTTCTCCATGGCCCTTCCTCGGGCGAGCTCGTCGACGAGTTTGTCGAGGTAGCGGATCTTCTGCGTCAGCGGCTCCTCGATCTCCTCGACGCGCACACCGCACACGACGCCGGTGATCAGCGATGCGTCGGGGTTGAGATCAGCCTGTTCGAAGAAGTCCTCGAATGTGGTGCCACGATCGAGGTGCGCCGTCAGCTCGGTATCGCCGAAGCCCGTCAGCCACTCGATCACACGGTTGAGCTCCGCCGTCGTACGTCCCTTGCGCTCGAGTTTCGTGACGTAGTGCACGTACACGGACGCCACGGTCATCCGATAGACGCGTTCCATCCGGCTCATACTGCCGAGAATACTCGGCCGCAGCGACGTCAGGTCATCGGCAGGTTCACCAGCACGACGAATGTCACCGTGCCGAGCCCGACGCTCAGCAGCGTGCGGCGCCCGCCGAGCAGGTGAGCGGCGATCGTGACCGCCACGGCGATGAGCCCGGGAATCAGATAGTCGATGTGCTCGGCGATCGTCGAACGGAACGTCGCCGCAGCGAGGATGGCGAGGATGCCCACGGGCATCCAGACGCTGAGGGCCCGCACGATCCTCGACTCGCGGAGCGGCTTCAGGATGACGAACGGCACAGCGCGCAGCGACAGCGTGATGACGAAGATGATGGCGAGCACGCCGACGATGTACCAGACGCTCATGCGATGCTCCCCCGTCGGCGTGCGACCACGAACCGGACGGCCAGCAGCGCCAGGAAGATCACCATCGCGGCGAACAGCGCCTGCTCGGGAACGAGGACGATCGCCGCGACGAAGCTCACCGCGGCGAGCAGCAGCGACGGCACCTCGGCCAGCGAACGGCACGCGTCGAGCACGAGCGTGACGAACAGGGCGCACAGCGCGAATTCGAGCCCCTCGATCCGGAACGGGATGAGCGACGCGATCGCGACGCCGACCAGGCCGCCGCCGACCCAGTAGGTCTGGAACGAGATCTGCGTCGTCAGCAGACTCCACGACGTCCACGTCTCGGGACGCGCGGCCGTGACCGCGTAGGCCTCGTCCGTCAGCGCGTACACCGAATACGCCTTGGCGAACGGATTCCGCACCGCCTTCAACGGGAAGGAGAACGCGTAGAACACGTGGCGGAAGTTGACCAGCAGGGTGGTGAGCGCGATCGTGGGCAGCGGCGTGCCCGCCGTCATCAGACCGATCAGGAGCAGTTCGAGCGAACCCGCGTATCCGAAGATCGACAGCGCGGGCGCGACCCAACCGGGCAGGCCGGACTGGACGACGAGCAGGCCGAAGGCGATGCCGAGCGGGAACATGCCGAGCCCTGCCGGAAGCGACGCCCTGATGCCGGCCGCGACCTCCTGCCTGCGCCATCCGGGGCTCCGACCCGCCGACGCGAGATGACTGTCCATGCGCACCGCACGATTCTCTCACCGACCAGTGTCGGTTCCGAATGGGCGAGCAGAACGCCGACGCGCCCTCGAGGCTGCTCGTTCGGCGGTTCGATCAGTCCCAGTCGAGGTACTCGGCGATGTCCTCGGCCGTCTCGAGCGGGTGCGTCGCCGGGAAGAGGTGCCCCGCTCCTACGATCGTCGTGATGCTGGCACGATCCGGCGCCGTGTCACGCAGCTTCTCGGCGTTGACCGGCGGGGTGACGTCGTCGTTCTCACCTTGGAAGATCAGCACGGGAACGTCCGGGGCGAGGTCGACGGGAACGTCCTCGACGCCGAGCAGAAGCAGCCCGTTGATGCGCTCGTGGCTGCGCAGCGCGATCTCACGCGCGACCGTACCGCCGAAACCGTGACCACCGACCCAGGTGTCGCCGAGACCGAGGTGGTCGATCACGTCGAGGGCGTCGGAGGCGAGCTCGCGCACGTCGACCCCGTCGACCTGACCGCGATAGCCGATCCGGATGATCCGGAACCCCTCCTCCTCGAGGATCGCCGAAACAGTGCCGAGCGCTTCAGCGTCGTGCCCGCGGCCCGGGATCAGCACGAGCGTCGGCCCGTCGCCCTCGTCGAAGTACGGCACGGCACGGCCATCCGGCTCGAAGATGCTGTTCTGGGTCACGGTGATCCGTTCTGCTGGCGTCGGCGCGACCAGCGGGTCGCGATCGGTACAAGAACATCCAAACAGACCTTGGCGGAGCGAAAGCGGAAATCTCCTGTCAGCCCGAATACGACGACGCGCACTCCCCCACAGATCGCGCCTTCGCGAACACGATCGTGCCGATGCCGTGTGCGGGAACGCGCGATCTGTTCTGATACGCGCGGACCACGGCGCGGTCAGTCGTCTGCGCAGCAGTCGTCATCGCACCCGCCGCCCTCCTGTTCCCCTGTGAGCACCGAGACCGGTGTCGCGCAGCACGCGTCGCCGCGCCATGCCTCGATTCCCTCGCGCACGGCGAAGCCCGCGATCACCAGCGCGGCGATCGCGTCGGCCCACGCCCAGCCGAGCAGGCTGTTCAGGAGCAGACCGATCAGAAGCGCAGCGGAGAGGTAGGTGCAGATCAGGGTCTGCTTCGAGTCGGCCATCGCGGACGCCGACCCGAGTTCGCGGCCGGTGCGGCGTTCGAACCAGCTCAGGAACGGCATCACCACCAGGCTCAGCGCCGCGATCGCGATGCCGACCGGCGAGTGCTCTGGCTCGCGCAGGCCTGCCAGCGACAGCACCGCCTCGACGCTGACGTACACCGCCAGCGCGAAGAACGACACAGAGATGACGCGCAGCGCTGTCCGCTCTCTTCGCTCCGGATCGGGAGCGGCGAACTGCCATGCAACCGCGACGGCCGAGACCACTTCCACAACCGAATCCAGACCGAAGCCGATCAGCGCGGCCGAGGATGCGATGCCTCCTGCGACGAGCGCGACGGCCGCCTCGACGACGTTCCAGGTGATCGTGATCGCCACCACGATCCGGATCCGCCTGCGCAGAACGGCGGTGCGCTCATCGACTGCCGTCTGGGTCACTGCTCGACCTCGCAGCATCCGGGAACCGTGCACGCCGGATCGATGCACGGCACGTGCTCGTCGACGGCGAGTGTGACGTCCACGAGTGCCATGAGAGCGGCTGTGAGGTGCGGATCCGCGATCTCGTAGCGGGTCTGACGCCCTTCGGGCTCTGCGACGATGATGCCGCACCCGCGCAGGCACGTGAGATGGTTCGACACGTTCGTGCGCGTCAGACCGAGCTCCCGCGCGAGCTGCGCCGGGTAGCCCGGTCCGGAGATGAGTTCGAGCAGAATGCGGGAGCGCGTCGGATCGGCCATAGCGCGACCGAGACGGTTCATCGCGTCCACTCGAGTCGTTAAGGTCAGCATAGGCTGACTATACAGTGCTTACTGACCTGAATGAAGACTCGAACCGCAGCGCTGGTCCGGCACGCGAGGACGTCGCCGCTCACATCTTCACGGCGAAGACGTGACAGATGTCATTCACCTTCGGCATCGGCGCGGACTATGGTCAGGACACATGAGCACCCAGGATCGAAGCCCACTCACGATCACTCTGGTGGTCGCGGTCTCCGTCGCCGGCGCCGTCGCGGTGATCAGCTTCGTCCTCTCACTGCTGCTCGCCGCGCCGGCGTCGGATGCGATGCGCACCGTCGCCATCGTTGCGGCCGGTGTGAGCGCCGTCATCGGCGTGTGCTTCGCCCTCGTGGGGGCGCGACGATGATTCCGCTCATTCTCGCGATCTCGATCATCGGCGCCGTTGCCGTCATCTCCTTCGTCATCGCGGTCGTCCTCGGCGGGCTGCGTCGACCGTGGCCGAGATCTGCACGACGAATGCTCGCGATCGCCGCCGTCGCCGGCGGGGTCTGCGCCGTCCTCGGCGCGGTCATCCCGTTGGTGTCGTCCTAGGCGCGCGGCCGCTCAGGCCGCGTCCCAGAGCCGGCGATACGCACGGATCCGTTCGCGATCCGGCTCGATCCCATAGGTGCGGAAGAAGAGTTCATCGTAGTCACGGCCGAAGTTCACGTTCCAGCTGATGCTGTACGTCGCGATGGACAGATCCGCCCATCTGTCAGCCGCCCCGAGACGGGCGAGGTCGACATGGCCAGCGAACTCACCGCTGTCATCCAACAGAGTGTTCGGGACGCACGGGTCGCCGTGGCACACCACCAAGCGCTCGGGCTCCGGCGCCAGGGTCGCCTTCGAACCGAGCCACGTTCCGCGGTACGGACACGCATCGACCGGAAGTGCGTCGTGCATCCGACGGAGCCCTCTGGCCATTGCGCGGACCACGAGTTCCGGTGAGTCGCGCCAACGCGGATCGAACGCGGAACGCGCGTCGATCGCCTCCGTCATGAGCCAGGACGCGTCTCGTTCGACACCGACGTCCACGACCCGCGGCACCCGAATGAAATCCCCTGCCCATCGAAGTCTCTCGGCTTCGGCGACGAGATCGACGTC
Organism: Frigoribacterium sp. JB110; assembly: GCF_900163665.1. Taxonomy (GTDB): domain Bacteria; phylum Actinomycetota; class Actinomycetes; order Actinomycetales; family Microbacteriaceae; genus Microbacterium. Next base: position 320,697 of record NZ_FUIA01000025.1, on the reverse strand, counting down.
CCGGTCGCGCTCCGCGCCCAGGCCGGTGGGCGGCTGCCATTTGATGTACCGATGAGCCCCACGACCGCGGATGCGAACCGTCAGCCCACCCATCTCATTGCGCCAGACAGCCTCCAGGGCGTCGTCTCCTGCCAACTCCACCAGGCGCGCTGGAATGTCGACATCGTCGCCTGGGACTCCTGCAGACGTTCGAGTTGCCGCCGATGCCCCTGGCCCGTCCGTTCCGTCGGTGCTCGCAGCGCCGCACTGCGACGCGCCGTCATCGTTCGTCATTGAACTTCAACACTGCCTCGGCGAAGACCGCCCATGCCAAAAACGTCGCTCCACCTGCGGCGTACGCGATGAGATGGCGGGCCCACGGCTGTTCAGCGCGATGACTCCTGGCGACGAGCGCCAGACCACCAGCCAGGTTCATCCCGCCCCAGACCAGATTGGGCCATCTGCCGGAACGTCGCCCTCGCAGCGGCGTCATCATCCGCTGACCGGCAACCGCAGTCGCCAGGTGCGGCAGGCTGTTGGCCGACAGCACGCCGGCCGAGTACGCACCGATGATGTTCTTCTTGCGCACGACGTCCTCGATTCGGTTCTCGCTCGGGCCGTGGTCGCACTATAACCCGACAGTACGGGCGAGGTGCGACCCGCGACGCGAAGCGTCCGACCTGCATTGTCGACCCCAGCGCGGCGAGAAAATCGTCGGCGTCGAGCGATGTGAGAGGCGGCACGGCCATCACATAGCGCCCGAAGAACACCCCGATCACGACCATGCGCAGAGCCGTCGTGCGTGCTCGTGCGTCAGCGGTGCCGAAGTATTCGACAGGACGTCCGCCGAGCTCCCGCTCGAGATTTTCGAGGAACGCCCGCCGGATGCCGTCATCGCTGACTGCCATGCGCACGAGTTCGGTCAGCGGCGAGCACGTTCACGGCAGCAGTGTCAGCCGTCCATGCCCTCGATCTCGTAGCGCCGCTCGATGCCGGCCGTGACTCGACCCCAGTCGCTGGCCGCGACCCGCTCCTGATGCGCCTCGAACGCAGCAGAATCGGCGAACACCTCATCGACCTGCCACACCAGCGGGTCGTCGGTCGCATGCACATCGAACCGGACGCACCCGGGTTCCGCGCGCGTCAGCTCGACGTGTCGCGGCAGGTGCTCGCGAACGATGTCGACTTCGGCGCCGCTCGCGCACACCAGCCGTCCGCGCAGAAGAACTTCACTCGTCACGACCACGATCGTATCGGCGCACGCCGTAGCCAGAGCACTGACCGCCTGGCACGAGCTCGACGCTCCTGAATGACCCCGCCGTCGAGCGTCAGGACGTCTGGAGAGCTCGCATCGATCACGCGCGCAGTCCGGCAACCAGTCGCTCGAGCCCGTAGTCGAAGGCACGGTCGACGTCGCCGCCGAGACGGAAGGCGCCGGAGAGCTCCATCTGCAGGAAACCTGTAGCCCACGCAGTGAACAGCCGGGCGGCATCGAGCGAGCGTTCGTCACCGACGAGCGCGGAGGCGGACCGGATCAGCGGCTCGGCCGCAGCGAGAAGTGACTGGTACGGCGCCGATGCTGTGAACATCAGCCGGAACGCTTCGGGGCGCTCGTGTGCGAAGTCACGGTAGGCCGCGGCCAAGCGCACCAGGTCGGGCGCTGCGGCAGCGAGACGGTCGCCGAGCGAATCGATGGTCGCGGCGATCACCTCGGCGAGCAGTGCATCACGATCCCGGAACCGCTTGTACAGCGAGGGAGCGCGTACCCCGACCCGCGCGGCCACGGCCTGCATCGTGAGCCCCACAGCGCCACCGGACTCGAGGATCTCGCCGGCGGCGGCGATGACCTGGTCGTTCGTCGTTCGACTGGGCGTCGGCATTCCGACCTCCTTTGGCTATTGACCTTAGCTATGATAGCTACGTATCGTAGCCATGTCGATCGAAGGGCACATCCATGAAGCTCGCACCGCACCTGCACCGTCTCGGCAACGACATCGTCGCCTGCTACCTCCTCGACCTCCCCGACGGAATCACCCTGATCGATGCGGGGCTGCCTGGCCACTGGCACGATCTGCGACGGGAACTGGACGCCATCGGCCGCCCACTCAGCGACATCCGGGGTCTCGTCCTCACCCATGGCGACAGCGATCACATCGGTTTCGCCGAACGCCTGCGCGCGGAAACCGGTGCACCGATCTTCATCCATCCTGCCGACGCCGAACGGGCTCACACCGGGAAGAAGCCCAAGACTCCGATGGGGCCGGCCAGACTCGGCCCGATGCTCCGCTTCCTCGCCTACGGGGCCCGCAAGGCCGCCTTCCGCACGCGGTACGTGCAGGAGGTCACCGAGGTCGCCGATGGTGAGACGCTCAGCGTCCCCGGCGAACCGATCGTGATCGGGATGCCGGGCCACTCCCCCGGGAGCATCGCCGTGCACGTGCCTGCGGTCGACGCGGTGTTCGTCGGCGACGCGCTCACCACGGGCCACGTGCTGACCGGGCGCGCGGGCGCACAGCCGGCCCCCTTCACAGACGAACCCGATCGGGCGATGGGCTCGCTCGATCGACTCGCCGCGGTCGACGCGTCGTGGGTGCTTCCCGGTCATGGGGCACCGTGGCACGGCTCCCCCGCCGCTATCGCTGCCGCTGTGCGGGGCGTCTGACACGGCGCCCTTCTTCGCCGCGCAGCCCGTCATTCGCGGGGCGGGGCGGAGTCGGCAGGCCCTTCGCCTCTGCCGTGAGGCTTCCTCGATGTCGGCCGATCCCGCCGCAGCATGATGATGAGCGAGACCACCAGCGCGACGAGGATCACCGTGAACGGGGCGGCTGCGATGACGGCGGCTCCACGAAGGTCCTCCTGGCCGCCGCTGAGCAGCAGCACGGCCGCGAACGCCGCGGCGAAGGACCACATCAGGCGCACGGGCTTCGGCGGCTTCATGCTGCCTCCGGTCGTCGTGCTGCCGAGCATGAACGACGCGGAGTCGGCCGAGGTGATGAACAGCAGCGCGAGTACGGGGATGAGCAGCACGAAGGCGATCTCCGTGAGCGGAAGCGTGTCGAACACCGCGAAGGTCGCAACCGACTTCGCCTTCCCGGCGATCCCCGCCACCGACACGGCGCCGGACAGCTCACGCTCCAGCGAAGTGCCTCCGAAGACCGAGAACCACACGATGCTGACCAGACTCGGCAGCAGCACGACGCCGGCGACGACTCCGCGGATCGTACGACCGCGAGAGATCCGCGCGACGAACGTGCCGACGAACGGCGCCCAGCCGATCCACCACGCCCAGAAGAAGTAGACCCACGCACCCGTCCATGACTCCCCCGCTGTACCCTCCGTCGCCAGGCTCATCGGCACGAAGTTCGCCGCGAAATCCCCGAGCCCCTGTCCGAGTGTGCCGAGTATGGATCCGGTCGGTCCCCAGACGAACACCAGCACAAGCAGCGCGACGCACAGGGCGGCGTTGGCGAGGCTGAGCATCCGGATGCCGCGCCCCAGACCGGTCATGGCGGAGACCGTCGCGAAGGTCATCAGCGCGACGATGATCGCGATCTTGACGATGTAGGAGTCGGCGACACCGAATCGATCGGTGAGCCCGGCGTTCAGCTCGCCCGTGCCGAGCCCGAGCGACGTCGCAACGCCGAAGAGGATCGCGAACACGGCGAGGACGTCGACGCATTTCCCGGCCCATCCGTCGGCGAACCTGCCGAGCAGGGGCCGCAGCGCCGCACTGACGAGCATCCCCCGACCGCGGTTGAAGGCGGCGTATCCGATGGCGATCGCGACGACGGCGTATATCCCCCACGCATGCGGCCCCCAGAACAGGAAGGAGTACCGCATGCCGTCGCGCGCCGCCTCGACAGATCCCGGTGCCGATGAGCCGTTCGGGGGCTCGGCGAGGTGGATGAGGGGTTCGGCGGCACCCCAGAACAGGAAGCTCAGCCCGACGCCCGCGCTGATAAGCATGGCGATCCACGAGACGACGCCGAACTCCGGAACTGCGTCGACGCCGCCGAGCCTGACGCGGCCGACCGGCGTGACGGCGAGAACGACGACGAAGACGAGGAGGAGTGACACCGTGATCGGATACACGGGGCCGAACGATCCGACCACGACGTCTCGAACTTCAGCCAGCGCATCCGAGAGCACGCGAGGGAGGGCGAGACCGACCACGACGAATGCGACCGACAGCCCGAGCGAGACGTAGAAGACGGCCCCGAGACGTCCCCGGGCACCGGATTCGGACGCTGGCGCGGTCATCCCCGCCGAGTATATGGGCACCCGCCCGCCCATGACAGGTGCGTGGCGCCCACGCCGATGCACTTCGGCGGCGTGCTGCTCACCGAGCTCGGCGCCGCGCACTGACGCCGATTCGCCGGCTGGTCACTGCTCGACGCGGTGGTCGGCGCCGCTGCCGGAGTGCCCGACGCGCTGCTGCAGCTCCCGGATCGTCGTCCCCAGCACGCCACGGGAGAGCAGACCGTTTCCGAGCGGTCCCGACGCGTCGGCGCCGAGCGGAGGCAGAAGCTGCAGTGCGTCCCGTTGACACCGGGTGAGGTGGTCCGACTGCCACCGGATCTCCCCGTTCACCGCGTCAGGGTCGGACAGGGAGATCGCCTTGACGGCATAGGCTGCGGCGCCGAGCGCATGCGCCCCCATATGTGCGACGGCAGCGGCCTGGCCGATCGCTCTCGCGGCCGCGGCACCTGCCGGCGTCGCCGCCGCAGCTGCCGCCTTCACACCGACGAGGCGCTTTCTGATCTCCTCTGCCGCGGTGCTCTCACCGCGGCTGTATGCACGCGTGCGATCGAGCGCGTCCCGGATCAGGTCGCGCGCGTTCGCATCCTCGGCGTCGAACAGCGGCAGCACGCGCTCAGCGCAATCCGCCGCCCATCCGGCGAGCGCGCGCCGGTCGTCGTCGCTGAGCGTCTGTGCCGACCCCATGCACCGAGAGTGCCACAACGAGCAGCATCTGCGGCACCACGCTCAGCCGCGCTCGACGGGGAGCCACAGCTCACACGTCGCCGTGCTGAAGTCGGGCGCGCGGTCGAGGATCGCGACGATCGACGGCCCCGGACGAAGCCGCCACGGGTTGGACGGGAACCATTCGGTCGCCGTTGCGGCCATCGCCGACTGCAGCGCGGCCGGATGCTCACCGGATGTGCGGAAGACGGCCCATTCTCCGGAAGCGGCCTCAATGACGTCCAGGTCGCTCGGCACCGAGTCCTCGACGTCGACGGCCACGCCGTGCAGATACGTCAGCTCGGTGCCCTGCGCATAGTCCGGATCGACGTCGGCACTCACCTGCAGCAGGCCGGCGGGTTCCGCACTGCTGAGCCGCTTGAGACGTTCGTGCTCCGCCATCGGAAGTGACGCGATGTGCGCCTGGATGTGCGGATTGACGCCCTCGTGGATCAGCGGCACGCGCGCGGCGTGGCCGATCAGTCGGAATGCGGGATGGTCGATGATTCGTGCGTCCATGGGGGAACTCCCTTCTACTGTCAGGCGGAACCTGATCTGCGGTTGGCTGCGAAGGGGGCCGCCGCTGCGACGCACGTCGCCGTGGCTGGTGCCGTGTACGGCACGGAACGCGCGACCGAATGCCTCGGTCGACCCGTACCCGTAGCGCACGGCGATCGTGAGAAGATCCTCGTCTGAGATCACGTCCGACGCCGCGACGGTCATCCGCCTGCGCCGCACGTACTCCGAGACGGGCATCCCCGCGAGCGAGGAGAACATCCGGCGGGCGTGATAGCCCGTCGTCCCCATCTCAGCGGCGAGCGCATCGATGTCGATCTCCTCGCCGAGGTGCGCGTCGATCTCGTCGACGAGCCGGTTCAGGATCTCGATCATGAGCGCCCCCTTTCATCGACCACTCTCCCGCGTCCGCGAGCCCGCCGCCCGATTCGTCCGGTCCGATTCGATCGGATTCCGCCCGCTCAGCTGCGCGACGACCGCGGCAGAGTTCTGCCGCCTGCTTCCGATCCTGTGACGAACGCGGCGCTCACGACGGCGCGTGCTGCTCGAGGAACTCGTACACGTCGGTCGCGTCGACGCCGGGGAACGATCCGGTCGGCAGCGTTGCGAGGAGGGTTCGCGGTGTGGCGACATTCGGCCATGCCCCGTCGCGCCAGCGCTCGGCGAGCGCCTCGGGAGGGCGACGGCAGCACACCTCGTCGGCGTGACGGGAGACGCCGCGGCTGAGCGTGTCACGGCCCACGAACCATTTCGTATCGTCGAACCGCACGCCCACGCTCACCGAGTGGGCGCCCTGACTCGACTGCTCGACGCGTGCTGTGCACCAGTACGTGCCGTTGCCCGTGTCGGTGTACTGGAAGTACGGGTTGAAGCGGTCGTCGACGTCGAATACGACGCGGCTCGTCCAGCGCCGGCAGCACATCTGCCCCTCGATGGACCCGAGCCGATCGGTCGGGAAGTTCACGTCGTCGTTCTCGTACGCCTTCGTGATCGTGCCGGACTCGTGCACCTTCAGGAAGTGCACCCGGATGTCCAGGTGCCGGGTCGCGAGGTTGGTGAACCGATGCGCTGCCGTCTCGTACGACACGGAGTACGCATCGCGCAGGTCTTCGATCGAGATCGCGCGGCGCTGCTTCGCCTCGCGCAGCGCCGCGACCGCGCGCTGCTCCGGAATCAGCAGCGCGCCGGCGAGATAGTTCTGCTCGACCCGCTGCCGCAGGAACTCGGCATACGAGGAGGGTTCAGTGTGGCGCAGGATGCGGCTGGCGAGGGCCTGCAGCATGGGCCCCCGCGGATCCGTCGAGACGCGGTTCGGCAGGTAGAGGCGGCCGTTGCGCAGATCGAGCACGCTGCGCGTGGACTGGGGCAGGTCGGGCACGTAGTGCAGCGTGACGCCGACGTGCGCGGCGATATCGCCCGCGGCGCGCTGCGTGAGAGGCCCACCAGGATGATCGATCGCGTCGAGCATCTCCTGCGCCGTCTTCTCGAGCTCCGGGAAGTAATTGTCCTGCGCGCGCATCAGGTGGCGCAGCTCGAGGTTCGCGCGGCGCGCCTCCTCCGGCGTCGCCTGGCGCTCATCGCGCAGGCGATCGATCTCGCTCGTCAGTCTCAGAATCGTGGTGAGCGCCTCATCCGGCATGCCCTTCGGAATCCGGAACGGCTCGACGCCCAGCTCTCGGAACCGCGGCGAGCGCATCTCGCGTTCGAGCGCCATCTCGAGCTCACTGCGCGGATCGAGTTCATCGACGGAGAGCAGCTGTTCCGGCGAGACGTCGAGCGCCTGCGCGATCGCCCGCAGCATCGACAGCCGCGGCTCCCTGCGCCCGTTCTCGATCATCGACAGCTGACTCGGCGCACGCCCGACCCTGTCGGCGAGCTGTGACAGGCGCATACCGCGCCGCGTGCGCAGTGCGCGGATCCGCCGGCCGACCGCGATCGCGTCGGCGCTGTCATCCGTCTCATCATCGAGAGTGGCCATGGCACAGATCCTGCCACATCGATCCGTTCTGCAGAACTTCCGAATATTTTCTTCTCGCTTGCCCGACGAATCGGGGTTGTTCTTCACTCAGTGTGGTCTTACCAGCCGCCGCGGCACCGCCGCCCACAGTGAGGAGATCGACGATGACCACCACCTCGAACCGACCGGGATCGCAGACGCAGACCGCCGAGGAGCTGCAGCTCGAGTGGGACGCCGACCCGCGTTGGACCGACGTCTCCCGCGACTACACGGCAGAGGACGTCATCCGGATCCGCGGGAGCGTCCGCGAAGACCCCACGCTCGCCCGCCGCGGGGCCGAGCGACTGTGGGACCGCCTCACGACGGGAGAGTACGTCAGAGCGCTCGGCGCCCTGACAGGCAACCAGGCAGTGCAGCAGGTGCGCGCGGGCCTCGAGGCGATCTACCTGTCGGGATGGCAGGTCGCCGCAGACGCCAATCTCTCCGGGCAGACCTACCCCGACCAGTCGTTGTACCCCGCAAACTCTGTGCCAGCCGTCGTGCGACGGATCAACAACGCTCTGATGCGGCAGGACCAGCTGGAGTCGGCCGACGGGTCCCTCTCACGCGATTGGCTGGCACCGATCGTCGCCGACGCCGAGGCCGGCTTCGGCGGCCCTCTCAATGCGTACGAACTCGCGCACGGGATGATCCAGGCCGGCGCCGCAGGAATCCACTGGGAAGACCAGCTCGCGAGTGAGAAGAAATGCGGTCACCTCGGCGGCAAGGTGCTGGTGCCGACCAGTCAGCACATCCGGACTCTCAACGCCGCCCGACTGGCGGCCGACGTCGCGGGTGTCCCGACGATCCAGATCGCGCGCACCGATGCCCTCGCAGCCGATCTGCTCACCAGCGACATCGACGAGCGCGATCGCGCCTTCCTCACCGGCGAACGCTCGAGCGAGGGTTTCCACCGGGTGCGCAACGGCATCGACCCCGTGGTCTCACGCGGTCTCGCGTACGCCCCGTACGCCGACCTGCTGTGGGTCGAGACGGGAACGCCGGATATCGAGCTCGCCCGCGAGTTCGCGGCCGCCGTGCACGCCGAGCATCCGGGCAAGATGCTCGCCTACAACTGCTCGCCGAGCTTCAACTGGTCGGCCGCGCTCGACGACCGCCAGATCGCGAGCTTCCAGGAAGAGCTGGCCGAACTCGGCTACCGATTCCAGTTCATCACCCTCGCCGGTTTCCACGCTCTCAACCACTCGATGTTCCAGCTCGCCCGCGGCTATGCCGAGAACGCGATGAGCGCATACGTCGAGCTGCAGAACGCCGAGTTCTCCGCCGAGGCCGACGGCTACACCGCCACCAAGCACCAGCGCGAAGTCGGAACCGGATACTTCGATCACGTGTCACAGGCACTCAACCCGGATGCCTCGACCCTCGCCCTCGCCGCCTCCACCGAGGCCCAGCAGTTCTGACTCTCGCCGCTGAAAGAGCGACGAGCTCCAGAATCCGGCGGCGGATCCGGCTTCGCCGTCCGCAGACGATCTCCCCACCGACACAACGACGAGATCCATCACCCGACGGCGAATCCGACTTCGCCGTCCGCAGAACAGACCAGGAGGCACATCATGACTCTCATCAACACGACAGCTGAACGCACCGACGACCGGGAGCGCGAGCGCACCCTGCCAGCGATCACCGTGGCGGGCCCGATGCGCGGGCGGTACGAGCAGATCCTCACGTCCGAAGCGCTGGCGTTCCTGGCGCAGCTGCACCAGCTGTTCGCCGGACCGCGCTATGACCGCCTCGCCGCGCGCATGCGTCACGGCTACGAGATCGGCAACGGAATCGACCCGAGGTTCCGCGAGGACACGCAGCACATCCGCCAACGCGCTGATTGGCGCGTCGCCGGCGCCGGGCCAGGACTCGAGGATCGTCGCGTCGAGATCACGGGCCCGACGGATCCGCGCATGACCATCAATGCGCTCAACTCGGGCGCGAAGGTGTGGCTCGCGGATCAGGAGGACGCGACCAGCCCCACGTGGCAGAACGTCATCGGCGGCCAGCTGTCCCTGTTCGACGCGATTCGGGGAGGGCTCGAGCACACGGCGCCGAACGGCAAGCACTACGCGGTGACGAACGAGGAGACGCCGACGATCGTGATGCGCCCGCGCGGCTGGCACCTCGAGGAGCACCACCTTCACTTCACCGACGTGCACGGTCGCACCATGGCCGCGTCGGGCTCGCTCGTCGACTTCGGGCTGTACGCGTTCCACAACGCGCACGAGCTGATCCGGCGCGGACGCGGGCCCTACTTCTACCTGCCGAAGATCGAGCAGGCGGAAGAGGCGCGCCTGTGGGACCAGGTGTTCACCTTCACGGAGCAGTACCTCGCAATGTCGCACGGCACGATCCGCGCGACTGTGCTCATCGAGACGCTGCCCGCTGCGTTTCAGATGGAGGAGATCCTGTACGAGCTCCGCGACCATTGCGCCGGCCTCAATGCCGGGCGATGGGACTACATCTTCTCGATCATCAAGACGTACCGGGGCCGCGGTTCGCGGTTCGTGCTGCCCGACCGCAACGAGGTGACCATGACTGTCGGGTTCATGAGGGCGTACACGGAGCTGCTCGTGAAGACCTGCCACAAGCGCGGCGCCTACGCGATCGGCGGCATGAGCGCGTTCATCCCGTCGCGGCACGATGCCGACGCGAACGACAACGCCATGGCGAAGGTCGCCTCGGACAAGAAGCGCGAGGCGGGCGACGGCTTCGACGGCACGTGGGTGGCGCATCCGGATCTCATCCCGATCGCTCAGGCGGAGTTCGATGCGGTGCTCGGCGATCGCCCGCACCAGCTCGATCGTCAGCGCGACGACGTGCATGTGCGCGAGCGCCAGCTGCTCGATCTCACGATCGGCCGCGGGATCACGGACGCGGGAGTGCGGGGCAACGTCGACGTCGCGATCCGGTACATCGAGGCATGGCTGCGCGGACAGGGTGCGGTCGCGATCAACGGGCTGATGGAGGACGCGGCGACCGCCGAGATCTCCCGCTCGCAGATCTGGCAGTGGATCCGCCAGGACCGCACGACAGAGGAGGGGACGCCGATCACCCACGAGTTCGTCTCCGGGCTGGTCGACGACGTGCTCGCCTCCGTCGAGCGCGCAGACGACGACAGGCTCGACCAGGCGGCAGAGGTCTTCCGCGACGTCGCCCTGTCGAACACATTCGCGCCGTTCCTGACGACGAAGGCGTACGCCGAGCACCTCGTGGAACGCCCCTGAGCGCGCCGGCATGGTGAATGCCTCGGGGATCCGGGGCATTCACCATGCCGCGCCCCGCGCCGGTCGTCTCCGCTCTGCCGACGTGCACGACAGGCGCGGCGGAACCGCAGCCCGTCACACGCCAGCGACTCAATCGTGCGTGCGCATGCGCAAGACTGGACGCATGAGCTCATCGCCCGAGGCGCGACCCGGTGTCCGATTCCTCCTGGGCGCCGTGCAGCCGGTGATCCTCCTCGCAGTGATGTGGGTGGTGCGTGCCCTTGACGCGATTCTTCCCGGGAGCTGGAATCGTGCGCTGGGCATCGTTTCGTGGCATTTCGACGGCCTCGATGGCGTGATCGCATCGCCGCTGCTGCACTCGGGCTGGTCGCACCTCGTCGCGAACTCTGTGCCGTTCGCAGTTCTCGGCCTGCTGGTGTCGTTCGACGGCATTCGCCGCTTCTGGGCAGTCACCGCGATCGCCGCCGTCGTCGGCGGCCTCGGCACATGGTTCGTGAATTCTCCCGGCACGCTCACCGTCGGCGCGTCGGGTCTCGTCTTCGGCTACTTCGGATACCTGTTGGTGCGGTCCTTCGTCGCACCGTCGCTCGGGCACGGGATCCTGTACGCCGTCGTCGCTGTTGCGGTGGCCGTCTTGTACGGCGGCACCATGTTCACAGGCATCTTCGGCGCCGCGAGCGGGATCTCCTGGCAGGCGCACCTGTTCGGGGCGATCGGCGGCGGCGCCGCGGCGATCGTGCTGCGGCCCCGCCGCGGTCGCCGGCAGGAATCCGCTCCGTAGGCGGTCGCGCGACGCTCGGATTCGGCGTGTAGCATCAGATGCATGTTTCAGCGAGTGACCCTTCGGGGAGTGAGGAGGTCGTCGTCGCGCTCTGCGTCGGCGGCGGACAGAGCCTGACCCGGCTCTCCCTTTCGCGTGCTCTTCTCGAGCCGCGCCCTCACGACATCTCCTGAACAGAAAGCTCATCTCATCATGCGCGTCATCGACGCTGCCCAGATCCGGGCATCGTTCGTCAACGTCTCCGTTCGCGAACGCAAGAACCTGCCCATGCCCGACCTCGACGCCGTCGCGTGGGATTCCATCGACTTCCTCGGGTGGCGCGACCCGAAGCAGCCGCTCGTCGGCTACATCGTTGCGATCGTCGACGACGAGCCGCTGGGCCTGCTCATGCGTCAGGCCGAGCAGACCCCTCGCAGCCGCACCCAGTGCGTGTGGTGCGCAGACGTGCACCTGCCGAACGACGTCGTCATGTTCAGCACGAAACGCGCCGGCGCCGCCGGACGCCGCGGCGACACGGTCGGCACCTACGTGTGCGCGCGGTTCGAGTGCAATCGCAACGCACGCAAGACGCCGCGCACCGCGTACGTCGGCTTCGACGTGGAGGCGGCCCGTCAGTCGCGGATCGCCGCATTCCGCGCGAACGTCGAGCGCTTCGTGCGCGATGTGACCGCGTCTCGCTGACCTGCCCGCAGGACGGGGTCAGCTCAGTCGGCGTCGGAGCCCGCGCTGGGTGTGTCGCCGCTCAACCGACGTGCCCCGGGGATGCGAGAGCCCCGGGGTGCGCCGCTTCTCACGATCGAGCTCCCGCGGTTCCACCGGCATGCTCGTCGAGGCATCACGCACACGCTCGCCCACGGCGGGCATCGCCTGCAGAACCATGTCGACGAGTCGGTCGAGGGGCCGCGTCAGCGGATCCGTCGCGGGCACGCCGTGCTCGAGTTCGATGTCATCGATCGCGTCGCCGATCTCCGCGTCCGTCATGCCCTCGTGGTTGACGGTGACGCCGATCACGCGTGTGGCGGCGAACGCCTCGATCAGGTCGATCTCGCTGCCGAGTGTCGGCATCGACACCATCGGGAAGTCGCCCAGCACTCGCCGTCGAGGCGCGTGCTGCACGATCACTCCCTCGGGTCGGCTGCCTCGAAGGATGTGGGCAGACGTGAGGTACGCCGGGTGGCTCAGCGCACCCTGCCCCTCCACGATGATGACATCGGGGTCTTCGCCCTCGAAGGCAGCGACGACCTGGTTCTCGACTTCACCGGAGCAGAACTGGGGCACGAGCGCGTCGAGCGCCACCCCGTACCGCCCGCCCTGGATGATCGTCGTCTGTCCCGTGCCGACCATCACGGCGCGGATTCCCCGCTCCACGAGGGCCTGCACGACGAGGGTCGCCGTTGTGCGCTTGCCGATGGCGCCGTCCGTGCCGAGGATGGCGATTCGGGGACAGGTGACTGAGTCGATTCTGCCGGAGAAGAGGTGAAGATCCTTCTTCTCGCGCGGGCGCCGGATGTCGGTGATCGTGACACCCGCGAGAAGGCTGGCGGCGGCGAACTCGACATCGTCGGCGAGGAACTCGTGCAGTCCGTTGATGATATGCATCCCGCGGGCGATGCCGTCGAGCAGCACGACGCGCTGTGCTTCGGAGAGCAGTCCGTCAGCGGGTGCGACTCCGCAGATCAGATATTCGGGAACCTGCCCCGCGAGCGAGATCGCCTCGTCGAGGCTCGAGAGCACGGGGATGCCGTTCCGGGTCCCGTCGAGGAGCTCTCCAGCGTCGCTGCCCGCGCGCTGGCTGTCGATGACGCTGAGGATCGCGTACTTCTCCGAGTGCCGGACGAGGCCGTTGGCCGTCTTTCCGTCCTGGGCGCCGAACTGGCCCTCGCAGTAGACGACGGCGGTGGACTGTGCTGGGGCGTGCGTGTTCATCGAACTCCTCGCGGTCACACAGAGGAGGCGACGGATCACGGAGAGCCCGAAGGCGGATCAGCAGACAAGAAGTCTTCTCTGGCTGTCGGCTAGATGCCGACGCCCTCAACATAGCAGTGCGGGATGTACGGGAGCCGTGCCTTTCGGGCTGACCGGGACGCAACCAGATGCACGACCGACCGCGGCGTGGCCCGCCGGAGACGCCGGGGCGCGGGAAGGAGAGCCTTCCTGTCAGCCCTCTCGGATGGTCATCCGGGTGAGACGGTCGCCGTCGACGTCGAAGACGAACTTCGAGCGTCCGTTGGCATGGGTGGAGCGCCAGTCGCCGACGATGGTGACTGCATCGCCCGCGGCCTCGATCTCTTCCACGGCGAGTGTGCCTCGTGCGCCGATGAACTCGTTGTCGCTCCACGATTTGATCTGCGCGCGCCCGGTGAAGACACGCCCCCAATCGTCGACGGAACCGTCCTTCGTGAAGGCATCGAGGAATGCTTCCTCATCGTGCCGGTTGACCGCGTCGATAAAGGATGCCACGGGCTCGGGGATCGTCTGGTCAGTCATGTGCGTGTTCCTGTTCATCGGGTCGTGCCGTCGTGCTCGGCGAAGGCCTTCCGGCCTGATCATCCATCTGGAGGCCGACTCAGACTACCTTCGCCGTCCCATCATCGATAGGTGGCCGAACCGCGCGTGCTGCGGAGAGACCTGTGGCGCTGCGGGGAGGAGTGCGTCTGGGATCATGGGACGATGCGGACTCCCGACCCTGGAAAGGCACGTTCATCGATGTCGACTGAGGCGCTCTTCACTCCTCCGAGCGGTCCGATCCAGGGGTGGCACGACGGGCAGGTGACCCGCGCGACGGGCATCCCCTACGCCACGGGCGCGCGATTCGCGGAGCCCACGCCCGTCCCAGATCGAGACGGGACCCTCACAGCGACGAACTGGTCGCCTGCCTGCCCCCAGCGCCCCGTACCGTTTCTGGACAGTGTGCTGGGCAGCTCCATCGAACGCCTCGCCGTAGATGAGCACTGCCAGAACCTCTCCGTGACCGTTCCCCGCAGCGCGGTACCCGGTGACGGCCTGCCGGTGATGGTGTGGTTCCACGGCGGCTCCTACGTATCGGGAGCAGGCGACATGCCGATCATGGACCCCGCGTCTCTCGTTGCCGAGCAGCGCGTGATCGTCGTGACGGTGACGTACCGGCTCGGTATCTTCGGCTATCTCGGCGGCGCAGATGGCCGCCCCGCCAATCTCGGCCTGCTCGACCAGATCACGGCCCTGAGGTGGGTGCAGCGCAACATCGCAGCCTTCGGCGGCGACCCTCAGCAGGTCACCGCGTTCGGGCAGTCGGCCGGCGGCGACGCGGTCGCGCATCTCATGGCCGCACCGGATGCCGCTGAGCTGTTCCGGCGCGCGATCATCCAGAGCGCCCCGTTCGGACTCTCCCGAGGGCGAGCCGCCATGTCCGAGGCCATGAGCGAGGCAGCCCGGGCGATCACGCCGGAGACTCCCGTTCAGCAGGTGCTCGGTCTGGAGCCTGAGGTGGAGGCGGCCGCATCCGGATTCGGCTTGCGCAGCGGAATGCCCTTCGGCACTCAGTACGGGAAGGCGCCGCTGCCTGCCGAGCAGGAGCTCGAGGACACCTGGAACCGGGTCGCACCGAAGATCGACGTGCTGATCGGCCACACCGCGCAGGAGGCGGCGCTCTTCGTCCTGCGTGTTCCTGCACTGCGACCTTTCATCCGGATCCCGGTCATCGGGCGCATCCTTTCGAGCGGTCTCATCGCGGCCCTGACGCGCATCATCTACGGCAGGGGCAGCCGGCGCTTCGCCCGCCGCCACGCGCGCGCCGGCGGCAGCGCCCACCACTACGTGGTGACGTGGGCGGCGCCGGGCAACTCGTGGCGTTCCGCACACACCATCGATCTCCCCCTGCTGTTCGGCGACGAGGACGCATGGCGAGCGGCGAACCTGGTCGAGGGAGCGCGCTGGGAGGACATCGACGCCGTCGCGAAGCGCGTGCGCGCCGTCTGGGGGCGGTTCGCACGCGGCCAGGATCTCGGCGAGCGCGGGACGATTCCGGATGCGATGAGCTACCGGCGAACTCGCTGAGCGCTTGGGACGCTCCTCACCACGGCATCGGAGACTCGCGATCCGGGCTCGCGTCATCCGGAACGTGCGTCAGCCTGTTCGGGCCGGCGCGGATGCACAACCAGCGCAGCAGTTCGGTGCCGTCCGGAGCACAGCGCCACGTGCGGCGGACGCCCGTCCCCACCCGGATCGTCGTTCCGGGGCCCACATCGACGACGTCGTCACCGAGAGCCATCTGACCGCGCCCCGCGAGGAACACGTACAGCTCCTCGTCACGGGAATGCGCGTGCCAGTAGCCGGCCTCCTCCCCCGGCGCCATCGCGTTCGCCGTCATCCCGATCCATTCCATCGGCAGCTCATGATCGACCACGCGCCGACCGGTCTTGGTCGTCTCGGGTCTGAAGCCTCCGACGAAGTCGCGCCATTCGTCGAGCCCGCCGAGTTCCGTGACCTGATATTCGCTCATGCCGCGATGCTCCCGCACGCGGCAGCGCGGGTCAACTGCCGAGCTCATGATCCGGGATCCACATGTCGAGGCTGAAGCTCTATCTCGCGGAAGCGATTCCCCCGCAAGCCCGACGATGTCTACGATCAGGCTCATGAGACCCGTGCTGTCGAC
Source organism: Frigoribacterium sp. JB110 (assembly GCF_900163665.1). Lineage (GTDB taxonomy): Bacteria > Actinomycetota > Actinomycetes > Actinomycetales > Microbacteriaceae > Microbacterium. The sequence continues at coordinate 304,597 of NZ_FUIA01000025.1, read as the reverse complement.
GTCGCAGAAGGAGCAGACCATGGTTGATGCCGGCAAGCGCGTTCTCGTCGCTGGAGCAACCGGCTACGTCGGTCGACACGTCATCGCCCGCCTGCACGACGAGGGGTTCATCGTGCGGGCGGTCGTTCGGGACAAGGCTCGCGCTTGCGCGCCGGGCGCATACGATGCTCCTGCGCTCGCAGCGCTCGTCGACGAATGGGTGATCGCACCGGAGGGCGAGGTCGATCTCGGCCCGGATGTCATGTCCGGTGTGGACCACGTGATCTCCGCACTCGGTGTGACCCGTCAGAAAGCGGACCCGTGGACGATCGACTTCCTCCTGAATCTCCGTTTCCTCGAACTCGCGGAGCAGGCGGAGGTGGATTCTTTCCTCTATGTGGGCGTCATGAACGCAGCCAGCGGCACATCCGCCGTCAGCCGCGCCAAGCACGCCTTCATGGAAGCGCTGAGCCGATCGCGCGTCGTGCCGCAGATCGTCGATCCGTCGGGGTACTTCTCCGACCTCACCGAGATCTACGATCTCGCGCGACGCGGAATGGCGTTCGGCCTGGGCGACGGGAGCGTGCGCCTCTCCCCCATTCACGGGGCCGATCTCGCCGACTTCTGCGTGTCCCGCCTCGGCGGGAGTGCGGGCTCATGGAACGTCGGCGGTCCGGAGACACTCACCTACCGCGAGATCGTGCGGATCGCGTTCGAAGCGGCGGGGAAGAAGCCCCGATACACGCGCGTTCCCGGGCCGTTCGCCTCCGCCGCGGTCTGGACGGCCGACCGGATCAGCCCCCGCGCCGGATCGCTGACCCGGTTCTTCCTCGACGGAATGCAGACCGATTCTGTCGGAGATCCCCACGGCACGCACACCCTCGCCGACTACTACGCGGCGCTCGCGCGCTGACCGGCGAGACCGTCACGGCTCGAGCCGAAATCGGTGAATGGGTAGACTGACCCGCCTATTCACCGATTCGCACGCAGGAGCCGGCAGGTCACCTCTCGCTGCTGCTGGAGGGCGCCATGAGCCGTGCAGGCCTCGAGGGATCACTCGCGCACCTCACGCGCACCGGAACGATCGTCGAGCCGCTGATCACGACAGCGGCGTGAACAGGACACGGCTCGCCGGAATCGGCGCGATTCTCGCCACTGCTGCACTCTGGGGCACAACAGGAACGGCCGCGACGTTCGCGCCGGATGCCGGGCCTCTCGCCATCGGCGCAGCCGCGCTCGGCATCGGCGGCCTGCTGCAGGCGGTCATCGCCGTCCCCTCGCTGCGCCGAGCGGCCGTGTTGCTGCGCACCCATGCACGCGTCGTCCTACTGGGCGCAGGTGCCGTGGCTGCATATCCGCTCGCCTTCTACAGCTCGATGCACCTCGCCGGCGTCGCGATCGGAAGCGTCATCTCGCTTGCATCCGCTCCGCTGTTCTCAGGCCTGTTCGAACTCGTCATCGATCGCCGACCGCTCGGAGCCCGGTGGCTCGCTTCGGCCGCGCTCGGCATCGCCGGCGGCGTCCTGCTCTGCTTCGCCGAGTTCCACGGCACCGCGACGAATGGGCCGGCCACGGCATCCGGGATCGCGCTCGGGCTGGTCGCGGGCGTCACGTACGCGGCATACTCGTGGGCTGCGCAGCGGCTCATGGGCGCGGGCGTTCCGCGATCCGCTGCGATGGGATCCGTGTTCGGCGGCGGCGGACTGCTCCTCATGCCGGTGCTCCTGATCACCGGTGCACCCCTGATCGCCTCGCCCGCTGCGTTCGCCGTCGCGTCGTACATCGCGCTCGTGCCGATGTTCGTCGGATACGTGCTGTTCGGCTACGGGCTCACGAAGGTCCCTGCCAGCACTGCCACGACGCTCACACTCGCCGAGCCCGCCGTCGCGGCAGTGCTCGCCGTCGTCATCGTGGGCGAGCGACTCTCGGCGACGGGCTGGATCGGAATGTCCCTGTTCGCCGCGGCGCTACTCCTCCTCAGCACGGCTTCCGCGCCCGAGGTGCAGAACACGAGCAACCGTGCTGACACCGCTCGGAGGCGCGCAGAAGGATGAGTGGATCTCTCGTGGCGCTTCCCTCCGCGCCGCGAGAAGGACCCACAGGCAGAGGCGAACCGCCGACGACCCGCGGCACCATCAGGCTGCCGAGCGAGCCACGGCTCTCAGTACTCGATGGCAGTCGCGAGGCAGCGTTCTTCGCGGGCTGCGCGGACCCTCGAGACGCATTCGAAGGAGGGCGAAGTCGCTTGACGCATACCCATATGGGTATATGATCGGTGCATGGCACGGGCAGCGACGACATCGGATGTCTTCAACGCGATCGCCGAGCCTCGGCGTCGAGAGATGCTGATGCTGCTGCAGACGGGCGAACGGCACGTGACCGAGCTGTCCCACGAGCTGGGGATACCGCAACCAGGGGTGTCCAAACATCTGCGTGTGCTTCGGGAGGTCGGGCTGGTGCGTGACCGCAGAGCGGGCAAGCAGCGGCTCTACTGCCTCGATGCCCATGGGCTTCGCGCTGTTCATGAGTGGACCGGTGGGTTCGAACGATTCTGGAGCGAGAGCTTCGACCGATTGAACGCGTATGTGCAGGAACTCAAGGAGGAGTAGATGAAGGATTCATCCGGACGGAACGCACCGACACAGTCCCCGACGTCCGATCGGGAGACCGTGATCTCGCGATCGATCGATGCCCCGCGCGAACTCGTGTTCGAAGCGTTCACGAAGGTGCGGCACCTCTCACGCTGGTGGGGGCCCGAGGGCTTCACCACGACCACCAGGTCCTTCGAGTTCCGCGTCGACGGAGTATGGGATTTCGTGATGCACGGGCCGGACGGGACGGACTACCCGGAGTGGATCACCTGGACCGAGCTCACCCCGCCAGCACGGATCGCCATGCTCCACGGCGAGTACCGCGGCGATCCCAACGCCTTCGAATCGATTATCACCTTCGAGGCTGACGGTGAGACGACCCTGATCGAGATGCGCACGGTGTTCCAGACCAAGGAACTGCGCGACGAAGCCGTAGAGAAGTTCGGCGCGGTCGAGGGAGGCCGGCAGACGCTGGGCAGCTTGGCCGCCTACGTTGCAGCGATCGCGGGGACAGAGGCGGCGCCCTGATGGTCGGCTTCGCCCATTCGATCACGTGGACGCTGCGCAGGTGGGGCTGACGCAGATCGGCGCCGTACGCGAGACCGCGACCGGAATCACCGCCGCCCGCCCGCACCCGCTGTTCGCCGAGCTTCGCACCCCTACCGGCACGCTGGCGATCGCCAGCACGCAGACCGTGCCCTTGCTCGGCAAGGGCGCCGCTGAAGCGCGCTCCAATCGCAGTGTTGCGCTCGACTTCCTCGCCGACGATGTCGACGAGGCGCATCGCGCACTCCACGATGTCGTCGACACGTTCGTCAACGAGCCCACGGACATGCCGTGGGGCAACCGGTCACTCCTCATCCGGGATCCGGACGGCACGCTGATCAACTTCTTCACGCCGACCCGCCCGGATGCCCGCGAGCGGTTCGCCCAGCAGACTCCGTAACACCCCTGCCCGTGCGCGGGATCGGCGGCCTCCGCCCCGGACGCACGACGAGTGCCCCGCCCTCGGGACCAGTCGAGGGCGGGCACTGCATGCGCGCCGGAACTGCGCGAACGCCCTGGACCTGCGGCCGACACCTGGCATGCGTTGCACATCACAATGAGTGAGTGTACAGTCACTCACATGTCGCAACGACGTCTCTCCTCAGCCGATGCTCGACGCCCCGTCATCGTGAACGCGGCTCTCGCCGCATTCTCCCGCGGCGGATACGCAGGCACCACGGTCACCGACATCGCGCGCGAAGCGGGTATCTCGAGCGCGTATGTGCTCAAACTGTTCGGAGGCAAAGAGGCTCTCTTCGTCGCCGCCATCCACGAATGCTTCGACCGCATCGAGCTCGCCCTCGACGCGGCGCCCGTTGTCGGCTCCCCCGCCGCGACGCTCGAGGCGATGGGCGACGCGTATGCCGAGCTCATCGCAGACCGCACACTGCTGCTCATCCAGGTGCACGCACAGTCGGTCGCGACGGTCCCGGCTATCGGCGACGCCCTGCGTGCCGGACTCGCACAGATCACGCGGTTCGCAAAGCAGCGCTCCGGCGCCGACGACCGCGACGTGCAGCGGTTCATCGCGTACGGGCAGCTCTGCCACCTCGTTGTGACATCCGAAATCGCGGACATCGACGAGGACTGGTCCCACATCCTCTCCGATGGCCTGCGCCACCCTGATATCTGAAGGAGCCATCATCACAACCTCACCCGACATCCTCATCACCGGCGCGACCGGCTCCACCGGCGGCGCCACCGCCCACGCTCTCGCCGCGCGGGGCATGACATTCCGATCGATGTCTCGCAGCGCGTCCTCTGCGGAGTTCGCGGTGCAGGCCGACCTCGACGACCCCGACAGCGTGCGCACAGCACTCGACGGGGTGCGCGCGGCCTATCTGGTGACGCCGTCGACGGAGCGCGCAGAGGCGCAGCAACGGCTGTTCATCGATCTGGCCGCGGAAGCGGGAGTACGCCACCTCGTCCTGCTGTCGCAGCTCGGCTCCGTCACTGACTCTCCCGTCCGATTCCTGCGCTACCACGCCGCCGTCGAGCAGCACGCATTCGCATCCGGGCTCGACGTCACCGCCCTGCGGCCGAACCTGTTCATGCAGGGGCTGTTCGCCGTCGCGGCGATCGTGCGCGCGACGGGGGCGCTTCCCGCGCCGATCGGCGACGCAGGCGTGAGCGTCGTCGATGTGCGCGACATCGGAGAGGTCGCCGCTCGTGCCCTGACCTCCCCCTCCCCGCTGGGAGTCCAGACGCTCACAGGACCTGAAGCACTCACGCACGCCGAGATCGCCGCGCACCTCTCCTCCGCCACAGGGAGCGAGATACGCTTCGACGACATCGCACCGGAACGCTTCGGCGAGATGCTCACGGGCGTCCTCCCGCCCTGGCAGGTCGACGGCCTGCTTGAGGACTACGCCCACTACGCCCGGGGCGAGGCCGCAGAGGTCTCGCTGGCCGTGCCCGAGCTGCTGGGCCGTCCGGCACGAGCATTTGCCGACTTTGCAGGAGAGCACGCGACGGCGTTCCGGAGCGAGTGACCGAACCGTCGGCACTGCGCAGCACGCACAACCATCACCCGCAGTGGCGATCGCGGGGACGCGACTGCCATGCGTCCCCTTCTCTGACGAACGTCGCTGAGGCGAGAGCCCTGTCCGCCCCGCTCGCGCGTCGACCGCTCGGGCTCCAGTCCTACTCGTTCATCGGCCAGACCTCGACGACACCGTGCGCGACCGCGCACGGTGTCGTCGAGACCAGGGTGATCGCATGATCGAGATCGTCCGCTTCGAGGACGGTGAACCCTGCGACAGGCAGCGAGGACGTCATGTATGCGCCGCTCTCGCGGCTGGCTCCCGCTTCTCCCGGGTTCCGAACCTGCACCGGCGCTCCGGACGTCCACATCCGGGCGCCGCTTCCGCGCAGATCCGCATCGTGCGCATGAGCGCGTTCACGGACCGCGGGATCCGTCTTCTCGTATCCGGCGACATCTCCGTAGCCGATGGCGATGAATGTGGGCATGATCTCTCCGAACGTCGGGGATCCGCGACTGCCGAGCACGCGAAGCCGTTCCGCTCCGAAGCCGGACCCGACCGCACACAGACCTGCGCCTCAGCGTACCGGCGGCAGAATTCGGGTCAACGATTCCGACGACGACGCCGCATTTCTCGGACCACGAGAAGCACAGCACCTGGCCCGAAGAACCCGAATACGATCACACCGACTGGGAGCGCCATGGCCTGCCGGTGCCCGAGAAAGGGAATCTCCAGAAGGTGCCCGACGATGAGGAGCGCGCCCGAAACGGCGAAACCGAAGCTGCCGAGGATCGCCACCGCCGGATGGACGGCTTCCCCTGGGCGCATTGCCTGCAGCAGGCCCAGCACGAAGCACGCGCCGAAGAACGGGATCGCGACGACCCCCATCCACGGGTTGCCGATCGCCATGGTGAGGATTCCGAGCCCGACGAATATCCCTCCGACCAGGGCGAGAAGAATTCCTTCCCGCCGCTGTTTGCGCAGATACCGGCTCCGTTCGAAGTCCACCCCTTGAGGTTAGCCTCGATCCGGAAGCGGCGAATACCCCGGACGAATCAGCCCCACCCTTCACCGAAGGAGCGAAAGGGTCGATTCCCAGATCCACGCGCCGGCCGATCTGGTACTGATGCGGAGCGATGCCGTACGACTGTGAGAACACCCGAATCAAGTGACTCGGATGCGCACCAAGCTGCGCTGCCGCCTCGGCAACCGTGAATGACTCGGTCAAACGGTCATCGACGAGTTCGCGCAGGCTGCGCGCCAGCGGTGCGTCCTTGGGTGAGGAGACGATGCCCCCGCGTTGCGACATGACGCCACTGCGGAAAGTGAGCAGCCAGTGCTCGGCCGCCATCAGGTCTCCCGGTTCACGCAATGCCAAATGCACACGCCGGGCGGCCCCGAGCGGTCCAGGTCCCGTGATCGTCGGGTGCGGACGTATCTGCACGCCAAAGGGCCGCCCTCACGCCAGATGCCCGTCCGCGAGTGCGAAATCGACCGCGGCTGCGGCGTGCAGTGCAGTCGAGGCGAAGACCGGTACGGAGACGTCACCCTCCCCGATGAGCAGCTCGATCTCGGTGCATCCGAGGATGACGCCTTCGGCTCCAGCGGCGGCGAGACTCTCGATGATGCGGCGGAACTCGCGTCGGGATTCGTCGCTCACGATGCCGAGCACGAGCTCCTCGAAGATCACGCGGTTGACCGTGGCCCGCCCGTCCGCATCCGGGACGACCGTCTGCACACCGTTCGCCTCCATGCGCTCGCGATAGAACTGCTCCTCCATCGTGAACCGAGTGCCGAGCAGCACCACCTTCCTCAGCCCTGCTTCGACGATCGCGTCGCGGGTGACGTCGACGAGATGCAGGAGCGGCACGCTTACCGCGCTCTCGATGCGACTCGACACCTTGTGCATGGTGTTCGTGCAGAGCACGATCACCTCAGCTCCGGCCGCCTCCAGCGAGCGCGCTTCCTCCGCGAGCAGCTCGCCGGCTTGCGCCCACTCCCCCGCGGACTGCATGTGTTCGATCTCTGCGAAGTCCACGGACGCCATGACGCAGCGCGCGGAGTGCAGACCTCCCAGACGATCGCGCACGCCCTCGTTGATGAGTCGATAATAGAGCGCGGAACTCTCCCAGCTCATTCCGCCGATCAGGCCGATCTTCTTCATGCGAACGACGCTACCGCGCCGGACGAGTCGGTTGAAGCACGACAAGGTCCGGATCGTGCGCATGACGGAGCTCGACCTATCGAGGCGTGCACAGCAGTCAAGCGGCTCACAGTGCGCCCGCTCCGCCGGAAGCGGTCAGCGCGCATAGTTGGACGGCACGTCCTCGGGCACGAGATCCTTGCTGTCCGCGTGGGCGTCGAAGGACGCAGCTGCTTCACGGAAATACGTTGACATGCGTACTCGCGTTGCCCCTTCGATGCCTACCTCGTCGAGGGCCTGGTCGAAGAGCCGCAGACAGGCCTCGTTGAGCTCCTTCGCGCTGCCGTTGCCCGCGTGGAGCCGTCGCATACTGCTCTCGTCGCCGCACCCCGCGGCATAGAGTTCCGGCCCACCGAGCGCCTGGGCAAGATACGCGGCAAGTCGCTCGTCATGGCGGGGATGCAGGTCACCGGAGAAGGGATGCTCAGCAACCGGGGCGGCCAGGCAGAGCTCGTGCCAGCACCGACACAGACGCACCAAGACGTCGAACCCACCGATGTCCCGCTAGAGAGTCATGTCGGCGTCGAATTGATCTGGATGAAGCCGCGTCAACGGACGCGGGACACGCGCTCGTTCCGACCTGCACAAGGCGGTGATGAACCGCATGCTGAGCATCGACGTGTTCGGTCAGCGGCGAATGCAGCGCTGAAGTCCGTCGAGGATGAGGTCAAGGCCATCGGCGAACCAGTCGCGGTCAGCCGCCGGCCCCGGTCCCGCAATCAACCGATGCAAACGCGGAAAGGCCGCCAAGTCGGCGTCCTGGAGGCGTTCTCGCCACGCGTGACCCGGATCGTCGCTGATCGCGTCAGAGGACTCACCGAGCGCAACGCGCGCGCTTCCTTGGACATAGTTGTTGATGGTCATGATCGCTCGCGCCGCATCTGCAGACGGAATGCCGACGGCTTCGAGTACGTCGAGTGCCCATTCCATCGCGGCAAGCGATGCGGCTCCGAACGGCGGGGTGACGGTGGCGGTCGCGACAAGCATCCAGGGGTGCGCATGAAACGAGGCTCGGTCCTGCTCGGCGAGCGCGTGCATGCAGCCGCGCCAGTCGAGCCCATCGCGGTCAGGGTAGGAGAAGTCGGACGTGACGCGCTCGACCATCGCGACCAGGAGGTCCTCTTTGCCTGCGACATGGCGGTAGAGCGACATCGCCCCCGCTTCGAGGTTCGCGGCGACGCGGCTCATCGTCACGACCTCGAGGCCGCCCTCGTCGGCGAGGTCGATCGCTGCCTCGACGATCCGGTCGCGTGATAACGGTCCGGACGGACCGACACGTGGACTCATAGAACACCTCCGATGCTAGTCTATCGCGTTGCGTATGGCGTACGCTATCGTTGCGTACAACATACGCAACACCGATCGGAGACTGCCATGCCTGCATCAAGAGCTTCTTCGGCAAGCACCACGTCGCGCTGGCTGGGGCTGACCGCGCTGACGCTGCCGGTGATCCTGACGTCGATGGACATCACGATCCTGCACATCGCGATCCCGACGCTCACCCGGGAGCTCGAGCCGTCCGCCGGCCAGACCCTGTGGATCCTCGACGCCTACGGCTTCCTTCTCGCGGGACTGCTGATCGTGATGGGGAACATCGGCGATCGCATCGGCCGGCGCAGGCTGCTGATGATCGGAGCGGTCGTGTTCGGCGGAGCCTCCGCAGTGGCGGCGTTCTCGCCCACGCCGGAAGTCCTCATCGCGGCTCGGGCCCTGATGGGCGTCGGTGGCGCGACTCTGATGCCATCGACTCTCTCCCTGATCCGCAACATGTTCACCGATCCGACCGAACGCACGAAAGCGATCGGCATCTGGACCGCGAGCCTGTCCGCGGGCATCGCACTCGGTCCGATCGTCGGCGGCCTGCTTCTGGAGGCATTCTGGTGGGGATCGGTGTTCCTGATCAACGTGCCGGTCATTCTGGCACTGCTTCTCATCGCACCTCTGGTGGTCCCGGAGTATCGCAGCACATCGACGAGTCGGCTCGATCTGGTGAGCGTCATCCTGGCGTTCGGAGCGATCCTGCCCGTCGTGTGGGCGGCGAAGTCGGCGGCCGAGGATCTGTCGCTGACAGCAACAACCTGGGTCGCGTTCGGCATCGGACTCTCCGCCGGGACGGTGTTCGTTGTTCGACAGCGCCGGATCACGAGTCCGTTGGTCGATATCGCTCTGTTCGCGAACCCTCGGTTCACGGGAGCGTTCATCGGTGCAGGGCTGGCGATGTTCGCGCTCGTCGGCGTGATGCTCTACAAAGCCCAGTACCTCCAGCTCGTGGCGGGCCTCTCCCCGCTCTTCGCGGGGCTGGCGATCCTGCCGGTCATGGTCGCCGTCGGAACGATGGCCGTCGCATCTTCATCACTCGTGCAGCGCTTCGGCTATCCCCTCGTGTTCGGTGTCGGCGCGACCATCGCCGCGGCCGGCATGTTCGCCTTCAGCAGGGCATCCGCCGACGGGAGTCTGATGTTGGTGATCGTGGCCTCCGCACTCATCGGAGCCGGTATCGCACCGATGATGACGCTCGCCACTGACGTGGTCGTCAGTTCGTCACCCGCGGAGCGCTCCGGCGCGGCATCTGCACTGTCCGAGACCGCGAGCGAGTTCGGTGCCGCGATGGGAATCGCCGTCCTCGGGTCGATCGGGTCAGCCCTGTACCGCTCGAACGTCCTCGAGGGCATCCCCCGTGATGTTCCGACCGAAGCGGCCGATGCGATCACTTCCAGTCTGGGTGCGGCGCTCGGCGTGGCCGAGCAGCTCCCTGCCGAAGCGGCCGAGCACCTCACCGCCCTCGCGAGTCAAGCCTTCGTCGACGGTCTCGCCATTGCATCGATCGCCGGCAGCGGGTTCCTCGTCATCGCAGCGATTGCCTGTCCGGTCCTGCTCCACCGCGGCCGATCGCCCGGGCCGCGCCGGTGATGCCTGACCGTGGAGTCGTCGCGCTCCAAGCGCGCACGACTCGAACAGAGTTGATTGCCGCTCCGGCCGCGCTCCTCCAGATCTGAATCCGGATCCAGATCCCCGCGATACATTGACGCGGAGATCGACCCCGCGCCGGCACCGAGCAGCCTCGTCTGCCACGTCAGTCCACAACCGCTGCGACGGCCTCGATCTCGACCAGCTGGTCGTCATACCCGAGGACGGTCACGCCCATCAGCGTGCTCGGCACGTCGTGGGAACCGAACGCGTCGCGCACGACCTCCCACGCTGCTACGAGATCAGACTGCGCCGACGTTGCCACGAGCACGCGCGTGCTAATGACGTCGTCGATCCGCGCACCCGCAGCGGCGAGCGCTTCCTTCATGGTCTCCACACACGCCGCCGCCTGGCCGGCATAGTCACCGACCGCGAGCGTCGTACCGTTCTCGTCCAATGGGCAGGAACCCGCCAGGAAGATCATCCGGGCGCCCTTCGGTGCGGTAGCCGCATAGGCATACTCGGCGACGTCGGAGAGCTTGTCGGAACGGATCAGCTGCACTGCACTCGGCATGTCATCAGTATATGAACTCGGCGTGGCGGCCCGACTCCGCACGTTGAGCCGGAACTCCACGATGTTCGGGCAGTCCTACCTCGTCGCCCGAGCGGACGCTTCCGAGCACACCAGGAAGCTCACCGAGTCGACCGCACCGGGCTCCCGCATCACTCAGCAGCGAGTGCTCGGTGAGGGACCCACCCTTCGCCGCCGACCGCGTTCCGGCACCACGACCAACCGCTGTCCGGGTCATCGCGGATGACGTCGACTGCTTCGCCACGCGACGCGGCAAGCTCGGTCGTGTCGTAGGCGACGCGCACTGTGCCTGCTGCGCCATCGATGTCGAGGTGTCTGGCAGGCATCCACCCTGCACCCCACCGCGCCGTGACGAACACGAATGCGGGCCACTCCGCATCCTGATCGCCCACCTGAACCGAGTCCCCTGGAGAAACCTTCAACGGCTCGCGAACCGGAATCTCGTGATCAACCGTCACCACACATCTCATGCAGCGATCCTCTCATCGGCAGATTCACGCACCATGTGCATTCGGCATCGCTCGCACCCACAAGTTCCATTCGGCTCGAGGAGGACGACCCCTCGAACAGTCAGGAGTCGACGATGGCGCGAAGTGCGGCGAGGTGTTCGCGATAGGCGTCGCGTCCCTCCGGAGAGAGCGTGAGCCAGACCCGCTGCCGAGTGTCACGCACCGCCTTGCGCTGTTCGACGTATCCAGCACTCATCAATACGGACACCTGCTTGCTGAGCACGGATGCCGACACCCCGAGCTGCTGCTGCACGACAGCGAACTCCGCCTCCCCCGCCGTCTCCAGCAGCGCGCAGATACGCAGTCGATTGGGCGCGTGGATCGTCGGGTTGATGCCCTCCAGAGCATCCGCAGCACTCACCGCCGCCCCCTGTGGAGCCGGACGAACCAGAGGTGGAAGCCGATGGACAGACCGGCCCCGAGCGCAGCTGCGACGAACAGCCACCACGGTTGCTCCGTCATCCGGAATGCCAGCGCGGCACCCAAGACGATCACTGGCAGTCCGATCATCGCCGGGATGGTGGCGGCCTTCGGCAACACATCCAGGCGCAGGGCGACCCCGGTTCTGCTCGTCCAGCGTCGGCTGGCCACGAAGAACAGCATGAAGAATGCCGCCTCCGAGACGAATATGACGACGGCCCAGGCCCATCGCGGCATCAGCCACTCGGGTTCGGCCAGTGCACCGCCGATTCCGATCGGCAGGGTGACCAACATCGCTGTGAGCACGGCCGTGAACCAGACCGGCCAGGGTGTGGCAGAAAGCGCACCCACAGTCGTTCGGACACGTTCGGCGTCGGCGAGAGCGGCGCGCGCCTGCTCCTGCGTCGGCCGGGCACCTTCATCGCTGGTTTCCATACTGGAAACTGTAGTACTAACTTTCCAACTTGGCAAGAGATGACTTTCCACCAAGGAAAGTCACCCCGCCTCTCCCCGACGACGAGGCCGCGATCGGTCGGCGTCGGGGAGAGGCGCGTTGCGCGATGCTCAGGAGACGACGGAGCGGACGATCTCGATGATGCGCTTCTCGGTGGGCTCGTCCACGGTCTCGAAGTACCACGCAGCCGGCATCAGCGCGCCGTCCGCACCGCCAGCGGCCCGAAGATCGACCTTCTCGGTGAGCGCGAGATTCAAGCGCTCGTCATTGCGCAGCGTCACCAGAGCCGGTGTGCTCGCCGAGACCGCATACGCGGGCATGCCGTACCAGATCCGCGGTTTCAGCGTGGGCGCCGCCGCGACGATGACGTCGTGCACACGCCTCATCATCGAACGTCGCGGCTCGTCCATCTTCGCGATCTTGTCGATCACCTGGTCGAGGTTCTTCTCGTCCTTGCCAGACATGTCATGTCCTTTCGTCAGCCGATGGCGAGCATCGGCGTACTGAAGTCGGCGCGCATATGCGCCGCACCCCATCCGGACATGTCCTGAGCTGCTCGGATCTCTCCGCAATGATTCACGTGGTCTTCACGTGGAAGTGCCGTCGGTGGCGCGAACCACCGCCCCCAGGGTACCTGCTGCGTGTGTGTTGCGTCATTGAGTTCGCGGACGACGTCACCCGTTGCGTCCGATGCCTGGTGCGGGCTCGCACGGAACACTACGATCGCCGCATGGGACTCCTGACCTTCAGCATCAATCTCACCCTGGACGGCTGCGTCGACCACACGGAGGGAATCGCCGACGACGAGACGCACGCCTACTTCACGCATCTCATGGACGACGGTGGGGCGATGCTGTGGGGGCGCGTCACCTACGAACTGATGGAGAGCTACTGGCCCGCCGTCGCCAGCGGCGAGCAGGCCGCACCACCGGCGCTGCGCGAATGGGCGACCAAGTTGGAGGCGAAGCCGAAATACGTCGTGTCGTCCACGCGCACGGAGTTCCCGTGGACCAACAGCCACCACGTCACAGGCGACCTTCGCACCAGTGTGCAGCAACTGAAGGATGCGACACCGGATGGCGTGCTCCTCGGCAGCGGCAGCCTCGCCGTCGAGCTGGACCGCCTGGATCTGATCGACGAGTACAGACTCATGGTCCATCCGAGGATCGCCGGACACGGACCGACGCTGTATCAGAAGGGGCTGCCCAGCACGCGACGACTCGAGTTGGTCTCAGCAGAGCCGCTGAGCAACGGCGCAGTCGCCATGCACTACCGACGCGCGCACTGATCGACTCGCTCAGGTCACCGGGTCGACGGTGTCCCGCCCCAGAGGCTCGGCCGCCGACATCGTGTTCGCATCGTGGCTCATGGCAGTGACTCCCCTCCCCGATCAGCTGCGCAGTCCCCGCCGCACGTTCTCAGCGTCGCCAGAGATACGGCGTGGTCGTCGACACCTTGACGAGACCGGATCGCTCGAGTATCGGACGCGAGTACTCCGTCGAATCGCTGTGCATGAGCGTCCTCCCGAGCGCAAGGGCTGAGCGGGCTCGGGCCGAGATCAAGGCCCGATAGATTCCCCTGCCCCGCCATGCCTCCAGGGTCGCACCGCCCCAGAGTCCCGCAAAGTCCGTCCCGGAGACAGGTTCAAGACGACCTGCGCTGACGATCTCTCCCCCGGCTTCCGCGATCCACAGCTCCATGCCGTCGTCCCGCGCGATCCGGCGCAGGATCGCGTTCGCGTGATACTCGGAGACCTCCTCGCCGAACGCACGATCCTGCATCGCGCACATCGCTCTGATCTCGCCTTCTTCGCGCACCTTGCGGAGTGTGACGCCGTCAGGCAGCGGCACGTCGGCGACGAGCGAGGCAGTCTCGCCGAGCATGATCGACTCGGGCTCTTCTGGCACGAACCCGCCGGCCACGAGCGCGTCGTGCAGCCCCGGCGCATCATCGTGTCCACGCGTCTTCCACTCGACACCGGCGACGGATGAGCCTGTCTCGAAGAACGTTCGAGCAGCCGCCACGAGGCGCTCGATCTGACCGGCGTCAGAGCCGCCGAGATCCCGATAGGTCACGAAGCCGCGCCCGCCCGCGAACTCCACGAGCCGCAGCGGGCCGAGCATCGTCACCGCAACGGCACTCGGCGTCTCGGCATCAGTGCGGAGCTGTTCGTCGTAGGCGCGCAGCAGTGCAGTTGCATCCATCGGCGTCACGCTACCGGACCTCGCCGCGTCGCCGAAGCCGCGCGCATCCGCGATCGCCCACGACGGCACATGCAACACGCAGCCGGAGATCGCCGATGGTCGTCACGCCGCCGTCGCGGCAGGACGACGCACCTTCGTCACACCGCGTCGCCAGGGCATCAGGACAGGCTCGAGCACACGGAAGACGAGGTTGATCAGCAGCCCGAGCACGCCCGCAAGTGCGAGACCCGCGTACATCTGATCAACCGCGAACTGCTGGCCGGCACGACGGATCATGGCTCCGATCCCCGTCTCGGCCCCGACGAACTCGGTCGCGATCAGCGTGATCAGGCAGGTCGCCATCCCCAGCCGCAGGCCGTTGAAGAGCGAGCCCGCGATCGCAGGGAACAGCAGTCGCGTCACATAGCGCCATCCCGTCGCCCCGAAGTTGCGCCCGGCCTCGACGACCTCACTGTCGATGTTGCGCACACTCGCCCGCGTGCTGATGATGATCTGGAAGAAGGCCGTCGCGAACGCCGTCAGGATGTACGCCACCTCGCCGCGCCCGACGATGATGATGAACAGCGGCAGGACCGCGATCTTCGGCAGCGGATAGAGCGTGTCGGTGACGGGGCGGATCAGCAGTTCGAACGTCTTCCACACGCCGGAGGCGATGCCGATCGCGACGCCCAGGACGGCGGCGACGGCGAACGAGATGACGAGCCGCTGGATCGTGATCGCGATGTCGTTGCCGAGTCTTCCGTCGGCGAGCTGTTCGACGGTCGTCCCGATCACGTCGCTCAGCGGCACGAAGAAGCGCTGATCGAGTACGCCGGCGCGCGTCGTGATCTCCCACAGCACGATGACGATGACGGGGATCGTCCAGGCCTGCAGGCCTCTGAGCACGGCAGGGCTCATGCGGTGCTCCTCTCCTCGGCGCGCCACGGCAGGAGTCGATCAGCGACGCTGTCGAACCCGACGGTCGACAGCAGACCCAGTACGGCGATGCACAGCAGCGCGACGTACATGTCGGTGACACGGAGAATCTGCCAGTTCTCCCACAGGAAGTTGCCGAGTCCGGAAGATGCCCCGACCATCTCGATCGCGATCACCGCGATCAGCGCGAAGCCGAGTGAGATGCGGATGCCCGTGACGATCGACGGCAGCGCGCCAGGTACGAGCACGCGGAAGAACCGTCGCGCGCCGCGGCAGTCGTAGTTGTCGGCGACCTCGAGGAGCATGCCGCTGATGCTGTGCACGCCGGCAACCGTGTAGAGGATCATCACGATCAGGGGCGTGACGAGCGCTGTCAGCAGGACCGCCGTCTCGCCGCGCCCCAGGATGAAGGTGAGGAACGGAAAGAACAGCACCCCGGGAATCGGGTACACGAAGGCGAGAACGGTGTTCACGCCGCGCTCCATCCACTGCGACGCGGTGATCGCGATGCCCACGCCGACGCCGATCGCCACCGCGAGCACGACCGTCGCTATCAGACGTCCGACAGTGATGAGAACATCTCCGCCGATGCCGTCTTCGACGTCGAAGATGATTCCCGCGCTCGCGAGGATCCGAATCGGCGGCGGGAAGAACGTCTCGGGCAGGACGCCCGTCCGTGAGAGCAGCTCCCAGAGCACCAGGAGCACGACTGGCCCCACGACGAGGGCCCATCGTTCGCGGACGAAACGGGTGACGGCATTCATTTCTCTCCCGTCATCGCCGCCTGGACCTCGTCGCGCAGATGGTTCCAGATGTCCTGGGAGAGCTTCGCGAACTTCTCGGTCCCGCGCAGCTCAGGGCCGCGATCGATCGGGAAGTCGAGCTCGATGATGTCACTGATCCGCCCCGGCCGCGCCGACATGAGCATCACGCGATCGGCGAGGAACACCGCCTCGTCGATCGCGTGGGTGATGTACATGACCGTCGGACGCGACTCCTGCCGCAGCTCCAGGATCTGCTCCTGCAGCAGCGTGCGCGTCTGCGCGTCGAGTGCGCCGAGCGGCTCATCCATGAGCAGGATCTCGGCGTCCTGCGCGAGCGCTCGCGCTATGCCGACACGCTGCTTCATCCCGCCCGACAGCTGGTGCGGGTAGAAGTCGCCGAATCGGCCGAGCCCCAACCTGTCGAGCTGCGCGTCGGCGATGTCTGCAGCTTCCTTCTTCGGCACGTCGCGGTTGCGCGGCCCGAAGGCGACGTTGTCGCGCACAGACAGCCAGGGAAACAGCGCGTGCTCCTGGAACACCATCGCCGTCTTCGGACGTCCGGGCTTCGACTGCTGGATCTCCACCTCACCGGCGGTTGCGTCCTGCAGCCCGGCGACGAGCCGCAGCAGCGTCGATTTGCCGCATCCGGATGGGCCGACGATCGCGACGAACTCCGATTCTCCGATCTCCAGTGAGATGTCGTCGAGCGCCGTCACCTCCTCGGCACCGGCGAACGTCTTCGTGACCCCGGTCAGTCGAACTTTGACGTCGGTCGCCTTCGGGTCGCTCATCCGCACTGTCCTTTCGTCAGTCGCCGAGAACGGCGTCACGCCATGAGAAGTCCCAGATCTCTTCCTCCGGGATGATCTCGTCGTAGTTGAGCGAACCCTGCTCCATGTAGAACTCCTGCAGTTCCAGAACGCGATCGAGGTCGACATGGAGCTCTCCGTCGATGTGGTGCTGGCGCGACTGCGCGACGATCTCGGGGTCGGCCCCGGTGTACTGCTCGATCAGGTCGAGCATCTCCGGGGTATCCCATCCGCCTGTGTCGAGCTCCTCGGCCGCCATCTGGTACGCCGCCATGTATCCCTCGGCCTGCTCGGGGTTCGCCTCCGCCCAGTCCGTGTTGTACAGGATGCCCGTGAACGGCATCGGCGGCTCGTCGGGTGTCTCCCATGGGCGGTATCCTGATCCGTTGTTCTCCGCCTGCGTCGGGAACGGTTCGGAGAGCACGCCGCCGACGATTCCCCCGTTCGCGAGCGCGGGCACCTGATCCGGGAACGGGATGTACTCGACTTCGACCTCGTTCACCGAGAGATTCACGCGCTCGAGTGCGAACCCGAGCACGGCCTCGGTCACGACGCCGGGGGCGTTGACCGCGAAGGTCTCCCCCGCGTAGTCCGACATGTCCTCAGCGAGATCGGCGGCCTCGTCGGACGACCCGCCGTATTCCGAGGAGAGGATGAAGTAGTCCTCCACGTAGCCGGCGTGCATAGGAGCGACATAGCGGACGGGAAGGCCCTCGGCGACGGCGTTGTACGCGGCAGAGCCGATCCCCGCGAAGCCTGCGTCGTACTGCCCCGTCGCGACGCCTGTGATCGCATCGTTGCCGCTCGTGACTTCGATCATCTCGACGTCCACGCCCGCCTCTTCGGCATATTTCTCCGCCGTCAGGAACATCGGCAGCGACGAGCCCGTCGAGAGGTAGGCGATCTGGATGGCCTCGCCGTCTCCCCCTGTGCCTTCGTCCTCGCCGCCGTTTCCCATACCGTCGCCCTCGGCGCATCCGGCGAGGACGAGTGCCGCGGCTGCGCCGGCCGCGGCGATTGCGGTCCGACGGCGGGTGGATCGTGATGCGTATTCTGCTGTGGTGTTCATGCGAAACTCCCTTGTTTCTCAGGATTCCTCATCGGTGAGGTCTGCAGTGCCTAAGCCTGATCGGGACTGTGGCCGGAAGCCATCATCCAGGACGGACGGCCGGAGATCTTCGCGTCGACGACCATCGGTCGGGCGCGATCCGACGCGATCCACGCGCGTACAGGCTCGAGGTCGTCCATCGACCGCACGACGACGCCCTCGCAGCCGTAGCCGCGTGCGATGGCCGCGATGTCGACGTCGGGGAAGCGCACGATCTCCTGCTCTCGCGGCGTCGCGTCGGGGAACAGGTGCACCTCCGCGCCGTAGGCCGCGTCGTCGTAGACGACGATCAGCATCCCGAGCCCGAGTCGCGCAGCCGTCTCGAGCTCGGCGGCCGCCATCAGGAGCGAGCCGTCGCCGACGCCGAGGACGGTCATCCGGTCGGGACGCGCGACGGCCGCCCCGATCGCGCTCGCCAGCCCCATGCCGATCGCTTGGAACGACAGAGGCAGGACGAAGCCGTCATCATCCGGAACGCGAAGATGCGCACCCGGGTAGCAGTTGACGTTCCCTCCGTCGACGACGACGGTGCGCTCCATCGGCGCAAGCGCGTCGATCTCGTTCGTCAGCTCCGCAGGGTCGACGAAACCGGGTTCGTCGACCTCCTCGAGCGGCTGGTCCTTCCAATAGCGCGATGCCGTGACCCGCTCTGCGGTCTGGGGCGTGCGGTATCCCGTTCTGGCCTGCCCGCGCGCAGCGAGCGCCTCGCGCGTCGCGCGTGCGACGGCGCCGGCGTCCCCGACGATGCCGAGGTCGACGAGCCGGTGCTTGCCGATCGCCTCCGCCCGGTCGTCGATCTGCACGAGTCGCGTCCCGTCGGTGAGGGCCCCGTCGCGCGTCGTCCAGGTGTTCAGCGCCGCGCCGAACGCCACCACGAGATCGGCCTCGCGCACGAGCGCCGCCGCTCCTTCGGTCGCGAACCCGCCCATGATGTCCAGCGCCCACTCGTCGCCTTCGAAGACACCGCGGCCGCCGCCTGACGCGATCAGGAGGGCCCCGGCCTGCGCCGCGAGCGCCCGGATCTCGTGCGAGGCGCTGCGCGAGCCGCGTCCTCCGACGATGAGGGGGCGCGCCGCCTCGCTCAGCAGCCCCGCGAGAGAATCGACATCGCCGGGCAGCACACGCGGTCGCGGCACGGAGAGCTCGGTGGCGGGCCGCGCCGCCGGGTACGCGATCCGCTCCTCCTGCACGTCCAGCGGCATCGAGAGCACGACCGTCTTCCGCTCGACCTGCGCGACCCGATATGCGCGGGCGGCGTCGGCCACCGCGGAGTCGGCGCTGTGGATGCGCATCGCCGTCGCGCCGATCGCCGTGACGGCCGCGTCCTGGTCGATGTGGAAGTTCGATGTCACGTCGCCCCGCGCCGTGTCGGCAGCAAGCACCAGAACGGGAGTGTGGCATTTCGCCGCCTCGGCAATGCCCGTCATCGCGTTCGTGAGCCCGCACCCCTGGTGCAGCGAGACGGCGGCCACGTCACCGGTGACCCGTGCATACGCATCCGCCATCGCTGCGGCGCCCATCTCGTGTCGCGCTGCCGTGAACTCCGCCCCGCCGCGCAGGAGTGCATTGGTCACTCGGAAGTTCCCGCTGCCCACGACCCCGAAGATCTGCGTCAGCCCGATCTCACTCAGTACGCCGCCGATCGCATCGGCCACTCTCATCGTCTGCGTCATCGCACCCGTGAACCCTTCGCCCGTCCTCATCGACCGTGTGCCTCTCACGCTAGAGCGGCCCTGAACGTGCGTCCAATAGATAGTTGGCATCCTCAACATGCATGGAACTAATATTCGTGGATGGAGCTCACCATCGATCTCAATCTGCTGCGCGCATTCGTCATCGTCTACCGGGCACGCAGCATCACCCGCGCAGCCGAGACCCTGCGGCTGTCGCAGCCTGCCGTCAGCCACGCGCTCAAGCGCCTGCGCGACCATTTCGACGACCCGCTGTTCGTCCGGACGCGCTCAGGCGTCGCACCGACACGCCTCGCCACCACGGTGTACGCCGAGATCAACGGCCCGCTCTCCCAGGTCGTCTCCGCGACGGAGGACCGCACGAGCTTCGATCCTGCGACATCGACAAGACGTTTCCGCATCGCACTGACCGACCTCGGCGAGGCCGGCCTCCTCCCTCGCATCCTGCTCGCGACAGGGAGCGCCGGGTCGGGCATCGAGATCGAGACTGTGCCGCTCGACATCGAGACGGTCGCGCAGGAGGTGCTCGCACGCGATATCGACGCCGCAATCAGCAGCTCGCCCGTCCGCGGCCCCGTGGCTCAAGAGGTTCTCTTCCACGACAGGTACGGCTGCCTCGTCCCGGAAGATCTCCCGGCGACGAAGGCCACCGTGAGCGTCGACGACCTGCGCTCGCTGCCCGAGGTCCGCGTCGGCCCGTCGGCCGGACACAGAACGATCACGGAGGCGGTGACGACCCTCGGCGCGGGTTTCCTCTCGGACGTGCCCCACGTCGAAGTCAACCGCTTCACGTCGCTCGCGCGCATCGTCGCGCAGTGCGGATTCTTCGCGATCGTCCCCGTCGACGCCTTCTCACGCCTCATGACCGGGCTCGACGGCACCAAACTGCTGGAGCTCCCCTTCGAATCGCCTCGCACGGGCGTGCACCTCATCGCGCATCGCGACGCCGGTGCCTCCGCCGCGCACGCGTGGTTCCTTGACACGGTGCGATCGGCCTTGGCCGGTCCGTGAGACTCGCGTTCAGAACGGCCTTTTCGTTCTCAGCAGATCGGCGTGCTGATCGCATCGGGACACACGTCGCAAGGCTGCTGGGGAGACCCAGCTGTTCAGAGGTAGCGCGACGGTGGTGCACCGAATGCGCGCGTGAAGGCGGCGGTGAACGCTGCAGGGGAGGCGTACCCGAGTCGCGCAGAGACGTCGGTGACAGTCATGGCGGGGAGCAGACGGAGGCTCGCGAGCAACCGGGCTCGGGATCGCCATGCGGCGGGACTGGTCCCGGTCCGGGCGCTGAACTGACGGTCGAATGTCCGCACGCTCCGGTTCACAGCGCGTGCCCACGCCTCGTTCGAAACGGCCGAATCAGGGCCTGCCAAGTACTCGCGGCAAAGCGAACGAAAGGGTTCATCGCGCGGGAGCGAGACCGACAGCGCAGTCGGGGTCAGCTCGCGCAGCTCATGGAGGATGAGGTCGACGACCGTGCCGTCGCGCCCAGCCATGTCGTAATCTGACGCAAAGCAGTTTGCTGTGCGCAGAAGCTCCCGCAGCAGGGGACTGATCTCTGCGACGATGCACCGGGACGGCCACCACGGCACGGCGTCCGGTTCGATGTAGAGGCTCCATGTCGTCACCGAGTCCATCGACACCTCATGCATGGTGCCGGGCGGAATGAGCACGGCCCGGTGGGCAGGAACGGTCCACGACCCGTCATCCGTGGCGACCTGCATCACTCCCCGTGCACCGTACAGCAGCTGGGCGCGGCGGTGAGCGTGGCGGGCCAGCATATGGCCCGGCGGATAGTCGGTGCCGATCGGCAGCACGTCTACTGGGAGGTGGTCGACCTCGGGCAGGCGGACGTTGTGCACCCGTCCAGCGTAGTGGCCGAAATGCGAAAGAAGCTGTTTCAAATTCGATTGCTCGCCATCGCTGACTCGCGATCGGATGGACGGATGACGCTCCTGGTTCTGTTTCTCGTGGGTCTTGCCGTGGGTGCGACGACCGTGCTGTTCGGCTTCGGTGGTGGCTTCGTCACGGTCCCCATCATTCTGATCGTCGATGCGTCCCGGGGAGGTGACGCTGTGCGAATCGCGGTAGCGACCTCGGCTCTGGTCATGGTCGTCAATGCCGTGATCGCGACCGCGTCGACAAGGCGCAGCACCTTGAAGCACCTCCGCGGTCGACGAGTGCTGTTCGTGCTTCTTGCCCTCGGTGGCGCGGCAGGCGCGACTGCGGCACTGTTCGTCCCGGATACCGTGCCGCGCTGGGGCTTCGTCGCCTATATCGCTGTCACCGTTGTCGACCTTCTTCTGCGACCGGGATTTCTTCCGCGGCGAGTGACCCTGGAACCCGCCCGCGAGGTGGCCGGTCGCGGGCTCCCGAATGCATGGGGAGCCCCGATCGGAACGATCTCCTCGTTTCTCGGAGTCGGAGGGAGCGTGATGACCGTGCCCATGATGCGCCGGTCAGGGATGGAGCTGAGCCTGGCCGCGTCGTTGGCCAATCCATTGACTATCGCCATCGCCACACCGGCCATGATGGTGGCGTTCGCCTTCGGCGGAGAAGTCGCCTCGGGGCCCGGTCTCGTCGGCACTGTCGATGTCGCTTCGGCTCTCGCACTGTTGGCAGGGGCAGCCCCCGTCATCGTCCTGCTGCGTCGGCGGCCCCCACGGATCCCGGAGGCCGTGCACGGCTGGGCCTACGTGGCACTGCTCGTCGTCGCAGCGACCACCGTCGCACTCACCGGGTGAGGCCGCCACGGGTCGAGACGGCGAATGACCTTCTACCGCGATGCGTTCGGTTTCGACGTGGTGGGGATACACGGCGCTCTGCAGCGACCCCGACGGTCACCTCTGGCAGATCATCGCGCCGTAGGCCCCTCCCAGAAGAGGCCGTGGCGGCGTGAGCATCAGACGTCGAATGTGAGTCCACCGATTCCCAGCACGGTGCAACCTCACGTCGCGGATGTGGAACGGAGCCCTTCGTCCACCACACCATCGCTGGTCGACTCCACCGACTCTGAGCGAAGCCCTGGCGCTGGCCATCGGGGTGCCCAAATCACTCAAACGGAATGACGCTGGCAGCCTAAGAGGCCATGTCCGTCCGCGCAGCGGCGAGCAGCTGCGCGGAGGCGTCCCAGAGCTGCCGAGCGGCGTCGCGGTCCAGCGCATGCGGCAGGACGCCGGCCAAGCCTCGGAGCTGATCGACGACCTCGGCCTCGTGACAGTCCTCGAAGTAGCGCCCTCCGATGCCGTGGAGCTGGGGTGAGGCGGCAAGGAACACCGATGTCGCGGCCCCCTGCTCTGGGGTCTTCATGCGGAACAGCCCGGCCGCCTCTGCCTGGCGGGCATTCTCCTCATTGGCAGCGCGCCGCTCGGCACTCCAGTGCCGCTGCAGAGGCGTCCACACGCCACCGGGCGTCAGTGCGTTCGCCGTGATCCCGTCCATGGCCCAGCGGCGGGTCGCTTCGACCGCGAACAGCACATTGGCGGTCTTGGACTGCCCGTATGCCAGCCCGGGCTCGTAATCGCGTCGCTCGAAGAACAGATCATCGAACACCACCGGCGAGGCCGCGTGGCCGCTCGAGGAGACCGACACCACGCGGGCATCACCTGCGGCAGCCAGCCCGTCATGAAGGCCCGTCGCCAGCGCGAAGTGACCCAGATGGTTGACGCCGAACTGGGTCTCCCACCCCTGTGCGGTTGTTCCCCGCGGCGTGTCCATCACGCCTGCGTTGTTGACGAGGATGTGCAGCGGCCCCTGCCAACCGTGCGTGAAAGCGTCCACGCTGCGGAGGTCGGCGAGGTCCAGCCAAGCCACGCGGACGTCGTCCCGACCGCTGGTGAAGGCGATGTCGACTTTCGCCCTCTCCCCCGCCTCGATATCGCGCACGGCGAGGGTGACCTGGGCTCCGCCGTGGGCGAGAGCGCGCGCGGTCTCCACACCGATGCCGGAGGCTGCGCCCGTGACGATTGCGCTCCGCCCGGCCAGATCCAGTCCGTCCATCACCTGCATCGCGGTTGTCGTGTCGTCGAAGTCGTTCGTGATTCGGTTCATGGTGACAACGTAGCAACTAAATAGTTAGTTATACACTGTTGGCATGAGAGACGGAGAGCGCAGCAGGGATCGTCTGCTGGATGCGGCAACCACCGAGTTCGCGAACTACGGGATCGCTGGAGCCCGAGTCGACCGGGTGGCATCGGCGTCGCAGGTCAACAAGGCGCAGATGTACGGGTGGTACGGCTCGAAGGACGGACTCTTCGACGCCGTCTTCGCCAGACACCTGGTGCGCATCATCGACAGGGTCCCTTTCACGGCCGAGGATCTGCCCGGCTACGCAGTCGCCCTGTACGACTCGTACCTGACAGAGCCGGAGCTCGTGCGACTCGCCAGCTGGTACCGCCTGGAGCGAGTCCCGACGGGCACTCTCCTCTCCGCCCACCCGGGCCACTCCGATGCGAAGTTCGACGCCATCGCAACGGCGCAGGCCGACGGACGAATCGTCGACGACATCCGACCCGACGAGGTCTATGCCCTGGTGATCTCCCTTGCCGGCACCTGGTCACCCATCAGCGCAACCTTCGCCGCCTCGACCGAAGACCCAGAACCGGAGCACGCACGACGCCGCGCCGCGCTTCGTGAGGTCGTCGATCGGGCGCTGGTGCGCCACGAGTAGGCCTGGCGCGGGCGACGAACGGCACCTCGCGCTACCTGTCCGTCACCTGCCGTATGCCTTCGCCGGTCACCATGCAACCATGCACACTTCGAATGCCCGCATCAGCCACCGCTGGCCCACGTGGAAAGCAGCCGGCGGAGCACTGCTCCTCACGGCCAGCCTCACGCTCGCCTCGTGCGCATCCGCGTCAGACGGCGACAACACCGCTGGGGCGGATCCCGAGCTGGCGACCGAGTCCCTTGACGTCGCTGTGGCGACCAACGAACCGTGGGGCGCTTATCACGTCGAAGACGTCGTCGCGGAAGTGGAGGCCACGGGCGGCAGTGTCGACCTGATCGTCCCTGACATGTCGGAGGCGGATGAGGAAGCCGCCGCGCAGGCAGTGCCGCTGGAGGAAGCAGACCCGTCCGACTACGACGTACTGGTGGTCAACGGCGCCACGGAATGGCCTGCAGAGGTGGTCAAGGAGTTCGCCGACGTGCCGGTGGTCGCCAGCAGCACCGCCTATCTGCAACCCGAAGAGGCCGAGCACGCCGCCTCGATCCGGCCGAGACTGGTCCACGTCACGGCGGGTTCGCCAGCCGAGCAGGAAACCTTCGCCGTGCACCTGGGGGTCGATGAGGAAGACATCGACGTCGTCGGGATTCCGGAGCTGGACCAGAACCCCCGCTGGGAGCCCGAAGGCGAGACCGTCCTGATCCTGACCAGCGTGACCTACCCGGACGAGACCGGCGGAGCAGCCCCAGGAACAGAACTGCTGCTGGACGCCGCCCACGCGCTGGCAGACGAAGGATACGAGATTCTCGTTGGCCTGCACCCGCGCGAGGACGCCTCGCTCTGGGAGGACTTCGAGATCGCTGAGGAAGGCTCCGTAGAAGCCTCAGCCCGCGCCGATGTGGCAGTGGGCATTCCAGGCAGCGTCTTCCCGCGCATCGCAGCCATCGGTGTACCCCTGGTGGGGACCCTTGACTCTGACCACGAGGTGCCTCAGTACCTGCTGGACACCGCAGTCACGGCAAGCACCGTCGAGCAGACTCTCGAGGCCGTCGACGCCGCCGAACCGCTCTCCAGCGACGAGCTCGAGTACGTCGTCGGACCCCTCGGCGACGCCAGTCAGAGCACAGTGCAAGCTTGGACGGAGGGGGCAGCGCAACAGGACGCAGGATAGCCACCGACCATACGGGGTCCGCAAAGCGGAACGAGGTCCGGCCGGAGAATCTGACCATATGTTGAACCGGGACTCCACGCGAGACGGCACGTGATTCGCCAGGGCATCGTTCCTATCGGCTTCCATGCCGCATACGCCCAGCGGAACGCTACGCCTGGTCGGCGGCGAGCTGCTCCATCGAACGAACCCGATACCCGTCGATCACGCGCCCAGCGAAAGTCTCATGATTCGCGGCGAGCACCGGGGCGACCAGGACCTGATCGGCGCCGACGTCAACGTCGACCAGACGCACACCGACTGGCTCCAACCACGAATCGAACCGCACCAGTGCCATTTCGAACGACGTCGGGACCGTCCCCGGGGTCTGGCTGGGAACCGGAATCCCCAGCCTTTTGCACGCAATCTGCAACAGGGCACCTGTTTCCGCGGGCTCCGCGCCTGTCCAATCGACCACGACGACAGTTCCCGCCTCGACCGCGACATCGAGCAGCTCCTCGATCGTCGATGCCTCCGAGACCTCATCGCCGACCGGTGTCAACAGAGCGGCGAGATCGGATCTCGTCGGCTCGCCCGATACTGCGACCGCCGCGGCAGTCGCCTTCTGCTGGATGGCCTTCGGCGGCTTTTTCCACGGTCCGGGAAGTTGCACATCGGTGCTCAGCCGCGGGAGCCGTGCCTTACGGGCATAGTCGGCGAGGGCGACAGGGTACTCAGGCACGTCACGTTCGGGCCCATCGTCAAGCCCGAACACCTGCGCCAACACGACCGCCTCGAACGACCACGCCCCCGTGAAGGTCTCATCGACGGGGTGCAGCGCCCTCGGTTTCTCTGCGTGTTTCCGCCATCCGCTCACGTAGCGTTCGAATGCTTCCTGTCGACGGTCGGCGGCGGCATTCCCGACTTTCAACCATGGGCCGAAGATCGACGACAGCCTGTCGCGCTCGCTCACCGGACGGGAGACACCGTGAATGACCGCGAGGGCGTCGAAAATACGTGCCGGCGACGCCGCGACCGCGGGATGCTCCAGAATCGATGTTGCGATATCAGCGCGACCGAGACTTGTCGCCGCGAGCGCGAGATCCGCCGTCGCACATAACAGCAGTCGGTCCTCGATCTCGGCGATCGAGCCGGGGGTGCCATCGGGTGAGTCCTCCCGTGACTGCACAGCGGCGGCGAAGACCTCCGCCCACCCGTCGAGCGTGTCAGCGAGTTCACGGACGGGCACCCCGGACGTGTAGCGGCGCGTCAGGTACGTGCTTTCGTCACGACAGACGGTACGCGCGTCCCATATCCGCAACTGCTCTCGACCTCGAGAGCGCCGATTCTCAATTGCCCTTCCCGTGACGAAGAGCAGGTTGTCGAGGTACTCAGGGTCAACGCGGTCATCGCGGATCGCATTCGTCATGCGTCCTCCCTGATCGACACCGAATCCGTGAGCTCAGGCTCCCGAACTCACCGCTGAACACTCTAGCCACCACACCACGGGCCGAGCATCTCTCAGTTCGTGCTGCTGCGACGAAGGGGTCGAATCTCGAGAAGAGCGGACGAGAGACGGAGCCGCCGACGTTCCATCGGAACGAATTCGCCCGTAGATGACTGCCTGTCATCGATACCGAACTCGGAACCGGAGCACCTCTGCACGTTGAACCGGAACTCCACCACGTCTCCGTACGTTGGGCCGTCTAACTGTGCCCGCGAGGGAGGGCCGGTGCACTCACCGATGAGCAGATCCCGCCGAGGACGAACGCGGTTCTGCGATCGTAGTCAGCGCGAGGCGGGCGACCACCGTACTTGAGCGCCAGTGCGTTGTCTCGGGCGAGTGCCTGGAAGTCTGCGGACGTGAAGTCGTGAACCAAAACGCCTGCAGAATGCCCTTGCGCGACAAGGCTGTCGTGGAAGGTCGTTCCGGCATCGCACAGGGCGAGCAGAGGCTCGGAGTCGCGGTACTCCTGCAACAGGACATCGTTGACTGCTGGAAGTCGATACTGCAGATCCCGGAGCGCACCGATGTAGATGCGGATCCGCTCTCGGACCTCGACGACGGACCGCGCATCATCGATGACAGCCCGCAGCTCCGCCGCGACGACGTCGTCGATGACGGCATCGATCAGCCCGACTCTCCCGCCGAGACGATTGAAGATGGTCGCCTTGCTCACGTTCGCTGCCGCGGCGATCTCTTCGAGCGGCGCGGAGAATCCCCGCTCCCGGAACACCTGCACCGCCGCATGCCGGATCCGATCGACGTTTCGGCGGGCATCCGCACGGAGAACGGGCGCACCTCGGAAGTCGGACACGACGCAAGCTCCTTCCGGATCGACGACTAACTTGATCTTACCAGTCAAGTTAGTGCAGGATGGATCACCAGGAAATTGACCACGACAGTCAATTTCAGGTTCGCCGCTCGCCCGACGCTCGAGCAAGCAGCGCGCCGGATCACTGCCCCATGAAAGGACCTTCAGATGATCGTTGTCACCGGAGCCACAGGCACCCTCAATGGGGCCACGGTCGACCACCTCCTCAAGCGAATACCGCCACACCAGATCGGCGTCAGCGTCCGCGACCCCGCGCGTGCGGCGCACCTGGCCGATCGAGGAGTCCGCGTGCGGCAAGGAAGCTACGACGACCCCGCGGCCCTGCGCCACTCCTTCGCTGACGCCGAGCAGGTTCTCCTGGTCTCCTCGAGCGACCTCTCTTCTGACGTCGTCGCGCAGCACCACAGGGCCATCGATGCTGCCGTCAACGCAGGAGCACAGCGGATCTTGTACACGAGCGCCCATGGGACAGCTTTCGACACGCCCTACCCACCGCTCGCGATCCATGCCGCCACCGAGCAGCATCTCCAGGCTTCCGGAGTCGCCTGGACCTCGTTGCGCAACGGCTTCTACGGCGACCCCTCCCAGCTGCTCGGTGCGTGGCAGGAATCAGGCGTGATCGCCATGCCCGCCGACGGTCCCTTCTCCTGGATCGATCGCAGAGACGCCGCAGAGGCCGCCGCCACGATCCTCACTGCCGACGACCCGTTCGACGGCCCGATCGATCTGACGCTGCCCAAGCCAGTCACTCTCGCGGATTTCGCAGCGTCCGCATCCGAGATCACCGGTCGCCAGATCGATCGCGTCGTCGTCGACGACGAGACATGGGTGTCCGATGCGACGACCAGCGGTGTGCCGGAGGCGGTCGCCCGCTTCACTCTGTCGATGTTCCAGGCCACGAGGAGCGGACACTTCTCGGGTTCGGACCCCATGCTCTCGCGCCTCCTGGGGCGCGAACCCCGCAGCATCACCGATCAGCTGAAGGGCCTGAATGAACCGTCATGAATGGCGTCGTTCTTAACCGCCCCGATCGTGGACTCGACGAGAGCGCTATCGCAGGTCTCACCGATGGTTCCGCTCGATTTCGTCGGCGGGCGACGGCCTCCAGGGACATGTTCCCATAGCCGGCCCCGGGGAAATCATCGTCACTGCTCGAGCACGCTGCTCGCCCTTCCAGCAACGGAGGGAACCGGTGAGCATTGCAGCTACGGCGGCTGTTCCACCCTCCACCAGCACATGTACGACCGGCTCGACGAAGCGGCAGAGCGTCAGCGACGAATCCCGTGGTGAGCCATGTGCAGGTAGGCGCATCGAACGCTCCACCTCTCCCCGCCACGCCAGGTCGACTGCAATAGAGTCTCCCCATGCCGGTATCCAAAGGCGCCTCTCTCGCCTTCGCCGCTGATGGTGTTGGGGCGGTCTCCGTGGCCCTCGGCGGCTTCCTGAGCGTCGCACCGCTCACAAGCGGGCGATGGCTCGGCTTGACGGACACCGACATCGTAGGTCGCCGCGCGCTCGGGACCGCCGACTTGGGCCTCGGCATCACGATCATCGCTGGCCGGTCATCACGCTGGCGATGGCGTGCCGTGGCGGCGCGCGCCCTGCTCCACCTTCTGTTCGCGCGCGAGTACGTGCGCAACAGTCGCCGGCGCAGCGCCGTCGCGATGTGTGCACTGTTCATCATCGACGCAGGAATTGCCATTGGGCTTCGCAAAGATCGCCGCTCCGCCTGAGCGGATTCCCGGCACTGGTCTACGCGAACAAGCGACGTTGATACGGAACACGACCACACATTGAAGCGGAACTCCGCCACGTTCCGATACAGACCAACGTCTGCCACGGGATCAGCACTGTCTTCCTCCCGACGCGTCATCGACGCGGGGGCCGACGTCTCCGCCACCGACACCGCCTACGGCTCGACGCTGGGCAACGTCGCCGACTACGTGCGGCGGGCGCGTTGCTCGGCCCGCCAAGTGTGGTTCTTGATCGCGGCTGTGAACTCGCCACGGTAGTCGCGGCCGGATTCACCTCCGCGCCGGGACAGGTCGCGTGAGTAGTACGGCGATCCCCTTCGGCCAGCAGGTTTCGCCTGCATCCTCTTCGCGAGCTCCGCGAGGTACGAGCGCCCACCGGTGCGGTACCCCTCGCGCTCCTCCCCGTTCAGCGCTATCAACGCAGAATCGTCAGCGACGCCGAGAGAGTAGCGCGCGTCGAAGTAGAGGGTATCGCCCTGTCTGGCCAGGAACCAGCTTCCTGGCTCGTGGTCGACATACTGCATCGCTGCCTGAGCCATTGCGATGCGTTCGGCCGATCCCCACTGCTCCACCGGCGGGATCGACTCCATCGGTCTCCGCATCGCATCGTCGAGAACGTGGTAGCCGAACGTCGCCGGCCCGTCGCGGTACAGCGTGAGACAGATGATGCGCCTGCACGTTCGGCACCTCAACTGGCTCTCGGCACGCTCCATCAAGCCGGATGCGTGGATCGCCGTCAGGTCGCCGAGCGACGCCCAGTGAGCATCTTCCTCGATCGCACGGGACGACACGGCGACCTCGAGCCGGCCGATGGTGGCGTCGACGTCGACCCCGCCCTCACCGCGCACCAGCAGGTCGCTGCATCTCGGGCACTCATCCCCGTCGATCATGGTGAGACCAGGCGTCTTCCCAGTGACGACGATTCCCGTCAGGTTCCCCGGATCCTTCCACCCACCGCTGCCGTCTCGCCGGGCGAAGCGGAACCGGGCATACCCGTGACCCACGGCGACGTACGGGGAGGAGAATCCGGCGAAGCGGACGGGCAGCTCGAGCGCGGCCTTGAGGTCATCCAGAGTCGCAGCATTCGTGACCCCTGCGATCCACTGCCCGAGGTCGACCACGCCGGGACATCCGGGGGCGGGCTTCACGTGAAGGATCGCGCCGACCACCGCTCCGTCGTACAGCACGATCTCCCCGCCCGAGGAGAACCGCAGCTTCCGCACCCGGGTCACAGGCTCCCCCAGGTCGTGCTCGGCGACCGAGGCAGGTTCGCCGCCGAAGGCCTCGACCAACCGCTGCACTTCCTCGTCAGCCTCGGTCAGAGAGAGGGCGTCGACGAGAACGGGCAAGAGGCTGTGGGTCTCCCATCGCTGCGGGACTGTCACGGCTGGTCCGACCGCCACAGCAAGGCTCTCATCTCGTTCATGCGACGCGGCGGAACTCCGATCGAGACAGATAGCTTGTCGGCGTGACGGATGCCAGCAATCAGATCAGCGGCTCCGTCGTTCTCGAACGGCCCCACGCCCCGTGCACCCATGCGTCCTTCTTAGCAGGGCTCCTTGGACAACTGCTCGCCAATGGCCGCCTTGTCGATCACCGACCAGACCTCGACGATCTGCCGATTGTCGAACCTGTAGAAGACGTGCTCCGGAAAAGAAACTCGCCCGCCTGTCGGTTCGAAACCCAGAAACGCTTGCTGTGGAGTGCACTGAAAGAAGAGCCTGCAGGACACAACATGGCCGTCCGCGAGCAGAATCTCCGGAATGAACTCGAGGTCGGGTATCGCCGCGGTATCCGCCTCCAGCATTGCCCGATAGCCGGTGAGACCGATCCGTTTGCCGTTGTGAATGACCTCATCGGCGACGAATCGTCCGAGTTCGTCCCATCGCCGTTCGTTCAAGCAGGCCAAGTAGTCGCGATAGACCACAAGCAGATCGCTACTTCTCATCGGTCCTCCGATTCCATCACTTCTTCTTCTGCTGCCTGGACGTTGAAGCGGAACTCCACCACGTTTCGTAGCCGAATAACGTGTGCCGTCAGGCGACCTGCATGCGCTGGTCACTCATCACGTACTGTAGGGCAACTCTGCCGCCGACGGCCTCGAGGTAGTTGCGGATGAGCCGTCCTCGGATCTCTGCTGCCCTTATGCGGGTGCCAGCACCGGGTGGGATGACCACCACTACCACGCCGCCGCAGTCCCATCCGCAGCGCTTGTGGTCATCAGCGGGGTCGTCGTCGCGGTCGGCAACCTTTCAGAGCGGCCCCAGCACGCACTGAGGATCGGCATCGAGCGCGAGCGTCTCATGCACGACGAGCAGCTGCCGCTCTTCGTATCGGAAGTGGCTCTCCATGATCGCCGCGATGCCTTCAAGGTGCTTCAGCAGCTCCTCGGGCGACGATCTCGCTTCGACGACGGCCTGCAACCCGCTCACTAGGTGCGAGATCATCGAGTGATCCTGTTTCAACTTGCGCAACGTCTCGCGCAGCTCGGGATGCTCAGCTGCGATAGCTGGGAACAAGTCCCGGTCCTCACCCACGTGATGCCCCGTGAGCGCACTGCAGAAACCGTGGCAGAACAACAGCAGATCACGGCTCGCCGCAGCCTCGGGATCGCCACGAGCAACCGCCTCTTGTGTCATCACCAGCGCCTCGCGCAAGCGCGCGTGCACGTGACGCAGTTCATCGCTCCAGGCCACCAGCCTGGTCTTCTCACCCTCAGTCACGTGAGGGCGGAGGGAGGGGCGTCATCATCGCCCACCTCTTCCGGGTCCCACGCCTCCATGCCTGACACGGACTGCCACCGACACGCGACGCTGAGTTCAGCGTAGCGCGCTCATCGGGCACCGCGGAAGTGCTCGTTTCACAGGTTGAGCGGAACTCCACCGAGTTCCGGCATGCAGAGACACCTGCGGCCGCCACCTGCGCCGACTACCCGTGCGCTGATGCGACGCGCTCGTACGCGGCAGTCAGCTCAGCCAGGACGCCATCCTCGGGAAAGACGCCGCCACGCAGATGCACCTCCCGAAGCTCGCTCATGAAACGCGACCAGAGTTGAGGTCCGCCGTCTGCCAGCAATTCCGCGCGGACGGCCAGCTCCGCAGCGGTGGGCAGCCAGCGGGCGCCCCAGTCACCGAGTTGCGCCATCACCGGCACCAGCTGAATTGCGGGTTCAGTGAGGCGGTACTCGACCTTCTGGCGATGAGTCGGATCGCCATGTCGCGCGAGCAGGCCGACGTCCGACATACGCTTGAGCCTGCTCGCCAGCACATTGGAGGCAATCCGCTCCTCGGAATGATGCAGCAACTCTCGAAAACGCCGGCGGTCGCCGAACATGATGTCGCGCAGCACAACGAGACTCCAGCGGTCGCCGAGCACTTCGACCGTCATGTTGATCGGGCATCCGGATCGGCCTTGTCCGACCTGCAGCATCTCCACGCCATCTGGTTGCAACACGCGATCAGTCTACGTAGCCTTTAACTGATCCTGTTTCGCAATCAGTTTGAGGAGAGTTATGGGCACGTTGGTGTACTCCATGCAGGTGTCGCTTGATGGCTTTGTCGCAGACGCCGCGGGCGAGTTCGCCTCGTGGGCCAGGCCTGACGAGCAGGTTCTTGCCGCAATCAACGACGAGCACTCGAGGGTCTCCACCTATCTGCTCGGTCGTCGGATGTACCAGACGATGGCTGTCTGGGAGACGAACCCCGAAGTGATCGAGCAGTCGCCGCAGTCCACAGAGTTCGCACAGATCTGGCAAAGAGCGGACAAGGTGGTCTTCTCCCGCACTCTCGAAGCAGTCGACACATCGCATACGCAGCTGCGCACACGGTTCGACCCGGAAGAGGTCACGCAGATGAAGGCTGACGCGCAAGGAAACGTGACGATCGACGGACCAACTGTGGCAACACACGCGATTCGACACGGTCTTGTCGACCGGATCGACGTGCTCTTGTGCCCCGTCGTCGTCGGCGACGGACTACGGTTCCTGCCGGATCACCGACTCGATCTGGACCTGCAGCATGAACAGAGATTCGACAATGGCATGGTCCAGCTGCGATATGACGTGCTCGCGTCTCACGAGATCAGCGCATAGCCAGCGCATCTGGCACTACACATTGAACCGGAACTCGACCGAGTTCCGGCATGGACCAACCTCTTGGTCGAGGCCCCGTGCCCAAGGAAGATGCTGTCATGATCATCGAACGGATCGTCCCCGACCTGAGTGCCTCAGACCTCCGCCGAACGGTAGAAGAGCACGTCACGACCCTAGGACTCGAGGTGGTGATGGACCACGGCTGGATCGTCACTCTGGCCGATTCCGAAGGCCATCAGTTGAGCATCGTCGCGGCAGATGCCACGGCTCCTGAGAACCCCGATGTCTCCGTCTTCGTCGACGACGTCAACGACGCTTACGACCGCGCTGTCACATCAGGCGTCGAGATCGTACACCCGCTTACAGCGGAGCAATGGGGAGTCACGCGATTCTTCTATCGCGATGGATCAGGAAACGTGATCAATGTCGGCATGCATTCGAACTGAAGCCCCGACGCTGACTGCATATTGAACCCGAACTCCACGGCATCGCGATGGAGAGACCGCTGGGCTCAGGCAACCCGCTCTTTGTGCGCCTCTACGTGCTCACAGTCCACGTGGGGTTTAGCGACGAGGTTCTTCAGTGACGAGGATGCACGGTCTGCTCGAGCACCCTGCGCCGACCTCTCACTGAGGCCTGGCCGGCGGCCGCCTCCTCACACCATGGTGACGACGATCTTGCCCGTGGTGCGGCCGGTGTCGCCGAGACGATGCCCGTCGGCGATTCTCTCGAGCGGGACCGTCTCGGCGATCATCGGCCGCATCAGCCCGTCGTCGACGAGCTTCGCGATTGACTGCAGGTCGGCGCGCGAGGAGTCGACGAGCATCCTCGCCGCGCGGACGCCGAGCCGCTCCGCTTCGTGGAAGAAGTCCTCGGAGCCGATGGGGAGGATCGAGACGACGATCCCTCCCGGCCGGAGGGTGCGCAGGGAGCGGGTCGAGGTCTCGCCGCCGATCGTGTCCAGCACGACGTCGACCCCCTCTACGACCTCGGAGACGTCCTGGCTCGTGTAGTCGATCGCCTCGTCGACGCCCAGCTCGCGCAGGACGTCGTGCTTCGCGCCGCTCGCGGTGCCGATCACATGCGCGCCGCGGGCCTTCGCCAACTGCACGGCCACGTGCCCCACCCCGCCGGCGGCGGCGTGGATCAGCACGCGCTGCCCGGGTCCGAGGTCGGCATTCTCGACCAGTGCCTGCCACGCCGTCAGCGACACCAGCGGCAGGGCCGCCGCCTGGACGTGGTCGAGCGTTTCGGGCTTCCTCGCGAAGACCCGTGCGGGAGCCGCGACATACTCGGCGTGGGCGGCGTGCCCGAACGGGTACGGGAGCATGCCGAACACCTCGTCCCCCGGCCGGAAGCGGGTGACCCCGACGCCCACGGCCTCCACGACGCCGGAGAGATCCCAGCCCAGAACGAAGGGCGGTGCACCGAGGAATCCGCCGTTCGCACGATGCTTCCAATCGGTGGGGTTCAGGCTCGCCGCGTGCACCCGCACGAGGACCTCGTTCGGACGGGGCTCGGGACGTGGCACCTCGACGATCTCGAGGACCTCCGGGCCTCCCAGGGAATGCTGCGTGACGGCTCGCATGGTCTGTGACGTGGTCATACTCCCAGCCTGCCGGGTCCGGCGCGCGTCCAACATGGCAAGAAGGTCATCGTTCGATACGATCGCGCCATGATCTCTTCGGGGAAGATCCAGCAGGTGGCGGTGCTCGCGCTCGAGGGCGTCTACCCGTTCGAGCTCGGCATCCCCAGCCGCATCCTCGAGGCGACTGACGGACTGTACGAAGTCTCGACCTGCAGCGCCGACGGCCGCCCTGTCCGCACCGCCTCGGACTTCACCATCGACGTCCCGCACGGTCCCGAGCTCCTGGAGACGGCCGACATCGTGGTGATCACCTCGATCGCACCGCCGAACATCCCCGAGGAGCTCCCGGACGTCGTCGCCGGAGCCCTGGACCGCATCCCCGCCCAGGCACGCGTCGTCTCGATCTGCACGGGTGCGTTCATCCTGGCTGCGACGGGGATGCTGGACGGCCGTCGGGCGACCACCCACTGGAACCTCGCCGACCGCTTCCGACGACGGTTCCCGCGGGTCGAGCTCGACCCCGGCGTTCTCTTCGTCGACGAAGGACGGATCCTCACCTCGGCAGGCGCCGCCTCCGGCGTGGACGCATGCCTCCACCTGGTCCGCACGGACCACGGCAGCGAGATCGCCGCCGCGGTGGCGCGCCGATGCATCGTCCCGCCGTTCCGCGACGGCGGGCAGGCGCAGTACGTCGAGCAGCCTGTCCCGGACACCGGCAACGCCGGCACCGCGCCCGCGCGCAGCTGGGCCCTCGAGCACCTCCGAGACACCCTCGACCTCGCGACCCTCGCTCGCCGGGCGGGGATGAGCCCTCGGACCTTCTCGCGCCGGTTCACCGCGGAGGTCGGTGTGAGCCCCGGTGCGTGGGTCATCGGGCAGCGAGTGGCCCGGGCCCGACATCTGCTGGAGAGCACCGACCTCCCCATCGACCGGATCGCCGAGGAGGTCGGCTTCGCCACGGGCGCGTCGCTGCGCCGACACTTCCACGCGGCCATGGACGTCGCGCCGACCGTCTACCGACGGACGTTCCAGCATTCGCCGAAGCAGTGACGCCGCGAAGTCGGCGGTCGTCGCACGCGAGTCGGGGCGATCCACGCCTCCGCCAGGCACGAGGAAGAACGCACGCTCGGTGCGTTCCAGAGCGCGGAGGTATTCAGCTCACCGATCGGTGCAGGGCTGCTCGCCCCCTCCTGCAGCACCTGGGCTGGTCCCGCGAAGACCTGCGCCCCGATTACCCACCAGCGGTCGCGTTCGGTGGCAACCACCACCCGGTCCTCGTCACCCGAGTCGTGGAGCGGCTCGCCGACCTCGACTATGACTTCGACGGACTGCGCACCCTCTGCCGCGCGCAGAACTGGTTCACATCCAGCTCATCGCCCCCGACGGAGCGAACCAATGGCGCTCTCGCAACCCCTTCCCGTGGGGCGGAGTGGTGGAAGACCCTGCCATGGGCTCGGCCGCCGCGGCCTTCGCCGACTAACTGAGAGCACTCGGGCGAGCCGCCGCCGGAGACCGCTTCACCGTCCTGCAGGGCGCTGAGATGGGCCGCACCAGCCGCATCGAAGTCGAACCCCTCGACCACGCCGCGCTCATCGCAGGACCCGCGACCATCTTCCCCTGACCGCCATCCGTGGCGAGCGTGAAGTGTCGCGGGAAGGCCAGCCGGAACTGGACGTTGAACCGGAACTCCACCGCGTTCCGGCACGGAGAGCCATGTGTGATCCACGCTGGGCTCGCTCACGCCAGCACCGGCGAGAACGACGGACAAGTTTGTGCACCCGAGAACATCACGACCTGAGGGGCACTGTTCCGCGAAGGGGTCCTCGACCAACGACGCCAGCCACTGTGCCTCCCGATTCGGCCCGCCGACTCATCTGCTTAGACTCTTCAATATGAAGGTGAGGACGTACGACAGCACCGACCGTGAAGCAGTCATCGACCTTGATACAGCAACGCCGCTCACGACGTACGCAGACGTTGAATTCCACAACGGTTCGTTCACCTGGCAAGAGATGACGCTGGCCGTCCCCACCGTCAAGCGACACGATCTGGCTCAGCACTTGGCGGAAGATCCTCCGGGGTGGGACTGTGCATATCTGGCGACGCACAACGATCGGGTCTGCGGATTCGCTGCGTATACCCTCAGTTCCTGGAACCGACGGCTCTGCCTCCTTCACATGTACGTGGACTCACAGATGCGTGGGCAGGGCATCGGACGAGCACTTCTCAACACGTTGTTCAACGCGCCCGAATCTGCAGACGCGCAACATGTCTGGCTTGAGACACAGGTGGACAACGTACCGGCGATCCGCGCCTACGAAAGCATGGGGTTCCGCATTGTAGGCCTTGATCAAACGCTGTATGGAGATCGCCCCGGCAACGACACTGCGCTCTACATGAGCCGCAGGCTGCGATAGCGCCCGGCAGGCGCGTCATGACGGACGTATGAATAACGAGAAACAAGCTTCGCTCTATACGTTGAACCGGAACTCCACCAAGTTCCAGCACAGACCAACCTCTGCGGTGAGGTCCGCGCGCATGTCATCATGCGCCCACTCTACGAGCCCGCGCCGCGCGTCGAGCGAGATCGCCGAATGCCTCGGCGAGAGAAGGAGGATCAACGCCGTCGATGTCGGCATCGAACCGCAGGAATGCGGCGGCGAGCGCGCTCCACGACCAGGATCCGGCTCGCAGGCGACACCGGTCGTCGCCGAGATCCTCGACGGACCCATCCCCCGCGAAGGGGCGAACGTCGCGCGCGGGCAGATCGATGATCACCGATCCTTCGCAGGGCCAACGATCTTCGCGGTCGGATCCCTTGAATCGCGCGGAGACGAAGGCGGCGACGGATCCGCCGGGCACGGTGCGCGGAGTGAAGCGTGCCCCGTGCGGAGGGCGCGGCGTGAGGCGATCCACGCGCAAAATGCGCCAGTCGTCGCGTTCGAGATCCCACGCGAGCAGGTACCAGCGCCCACCCGTGGTGACGAGGCCGTGGGGTTCGACGCGATGTCGCGAGACTTCACCGCCAGGCCGTTGGTAGTCCAAGCGGAGGACCCGTCGGTCGCGAATCGCCGCCGACAGCTCGACGAGCGCCTCGGAGGACACAGCGGGCGGGCGGGCATCGCCGGGGCCTGCCGGGAGCGTGGTGACCGGCATACCGTCGAGTCTGTGCCGCAGGCGGTTCGGCAGCACCTGGCGCAGCGTGGTGAGCGCCCGCACCGCGCCCTCTTCGATGCCGCTGCCCGGGAAGATGCTGGTCTCAAGGGCGATCGCCAGGGCAACCGCCTGATCGTCATCGAAGAGCAGCGGCGGTAGGTCGGCTCCTGCTTCGAGACGGTAGCCGCCGTCGGGCCCGGTGAGCGCGCCGATCCGGTATCCCAGTTCGCGCAGCCGTTCGATGTCGCGACGCACGGTGCGACTGCTTATCTCGAGCCGCTCGGCGAGTTCGAGCCCTGGCCAGTCGCGGCGTACCTGCAGCAGCGAAAGCAATTGCAGCAGTCGGGATGCCGGTTCGGTCATGCCGTCACGATAACTCGAATTACGGCCAAGATCTGGCCTTAATGGTCGGCAGTGTGATCTCACGTCGGGAGGTACCCGACAGAACCCTTTCAAGGAGCTGACCATGAGCATCACGACCACGACGCACCTCAACTTCCGCGGCGACGCCCGTACGGCGCTCGAGTTCTACCAGGCGGTATTCGGGGGCGACATCATCGCCTCGTCGTACGCCGACGTCGGCATGCCATCCGATGCACCCGGCGCAAACGGGCTCGTCTTCGGCGTGCTCGCCTCGTCTTCCGGCTTCCGCGTGATGGCATACGACATCCCGGGCCAGACGGGCGGATCTGCAGATCATGCAGGCACGACGACCCGCGAGAATGGCAGGACAGCCACCGATCGGCCGTTCTTCGTGTCAGTGCGCGGCGATACGCTCGATGAGATCCAGCGCTATTGGAGCGCCCTCGCCGTCGGCGCGACGGTGATCGAGTCGCTCGCCGCCTCGCCCTGGAGCCCCGGCTTCGGCATGCTCACCGATCGCTTCGGCGTGACCTGGATCCTCGACGTCACCGCTTGACGCCGCATATTCGTCGTCGGGGCATTCGACAAAACGCCCCGACGACGAATCGCCCTGCATCAGCAATCTCCTCATCGTCACCGGGCACGAATCCGCGCACCTCCACCGGGCACTACCGTGACCATCGTTGGCATGTGCGGACCTCACCCGTAGCCTCGCTCGCCCAAACAGGTGCCCCATGCGAGGAACTCGTCGAGGGATCCGGCCTGAGCGCCATGCTCTCCTCATCCATGATCCCCATGCCCACCTCGTAGATGCGCCGGTCATGGAGATTCAGCAGGATCGCGTTCCCGCAGCCGCCGTCGCCGTCGCCGATCATGAAATAACCGGGCAAGTAGGCCTGCACCTCGTAGTCGGCGTTGCGCTCGACGACGCCCTCAGCACCGAGGATGCTCAGGTTTCCGTTGTTGTGCATCCCGTCCGAAATCTGAAGCAGCTCAACGTATTCCCGGGGCAGCGATCCGCCGTACTCGTTCTCTTCTCGCTCGATGACGGAGCGCGAGGCAAGACGATGCAGCGTGAGCTTCTCGCTCAGCACGCATCTCGACAGCGTCAGCCAATGATTCCACACACGTCGTGCTCGCGAGCAGGCAGGGGTCGAACCGCACCGATCGGGGCCAGACGTTGAACCGGAACTCCACCACGTCGCCGCAGATACCAACCTTTCGGCCTCGGTAGACGACCACTACGCGATGACAGCCGCGACGAACAGTTGCAGGGTGGTATCCTCGCGGCGGGTCACACCAGTACCGGCTCGCGCTGGCAACACCTTGCTCTGGCGCACCCGACTCTCACCTTGCATGTCGCTCTTCACTGAGTGCTTTCACGCACGTAACGCATGCGCTCTTCCGTACTACCGCGCGACTCCGCAAGCAGACTCAAGCACTCCGACCAGTACGCGTTTCCGTGAAGGCCCCTACGTTCGAAGGCGGATACGATCGCGTCGTACGGGTAGACACCTGCAAACATCTGCGCCTCCAGCGGCGACAGCTCGGTCGCAAGGTCCAAGTACTCTGACATAGTGAGGCCCAGTGGTGCCGCGTCTTCGGGGAAGCCGATCTGCGAGACCGCGAGAGGGAAGCCACTTTTGCGATCATTCAGATCGAAGGACAGCATGTCGCCATCGGGAAGATCGATCAACACACGAATCGAGAGCGAGGCAGGGTCAGCCGACAGCAGCTCCTCCTGGCGGCGCTGCCATTCCTCCGCGCCGAGTCGCTCTTCGGGAAACATGCTGAACTCCAGCATGCGAAACACGGGGACTACCTCATGAAAGTGAACCACCTCCGGTGGTGTTTCCTGACTTGATCCGCCGATGGCATCACTCATTTCGCCTCTCCCTGACGTTTGTTCGTTCCGGAAGTTCACCACAACTCGTCACTTCGGAAACATCCGAATCAGGATGCTCCAAGTGGCCCGCTTCGCCGCTCAGCGACGGTCGGCGAAACACATCGAGCGCAGTACACCGCCAAGCGCTGCGCAGTCGTCGGCGTTCTTCGCCGAGGTGATCGAGCACGGCGAAGTCTTCGCCGTGCGAGTTGAGGGCGGCTCCCCTGCGCCGAAGAACGGACCGGGCTGACCCGCGATGCAATTCTGGTCGCGAGAGAGCGGATCAACGAGCAAGAACGACGACCATGCACGTCGGCCCGTCCGCAGAACGACACGATGGGAGCCGCTGTGGTGGCGGGAGATACCATCATTGGGTCGGCGTCGAAGGAGAAGTGCCATGGGCGAAGTGGACGAGGCGTACGCGGTGTTGCGTCACTTCATCGGAAGTATGCATCACTGGGAAGTCACGTACTGGCAGGCGATCGCAGAGAAGGGCAGGGGTACCGTGAGCACCGACATGAAGCGCGACCTCGATGTGATCTTCGAGACCTATTGCACGCATAAGAAACGCGAGACCGGCCGTCAGGTCGCACTCCACTGTGGGCACCCGCCCGAGTACCGCGTCGATGAAGAGTTCGTCGCGGGCACTCGGGCGAAGAACGCGGTCGTCATCG
Organism: Frigoribacterium sp. JB110; assembly: GCF_900163665.1. Taxonomy (GTDB): domain Bacteria; phylum Actinomycetota; class Actinomycetes; order Actinomycetales; family Microbacteriaceae; genus Microbacterium. The sequence goes on along the minus strand of NZ_FUIA01000025.1, from coordinate 263,264 downwards.
AAACACTGCAGCACCACATCCTTGCGAGTCGTTTTCGCTCCACAATGCGGCTCCACGGCAGTGAGTGGAAGGTAGACCGGAAGGAACAGTACGACTCCTTCGACGAGAAATGGGTCAATCATGAGCTCTAGCGACAAGGCTCAGGGCGCCCCCGCACTGGTGAAAGTTGTGAGCGATGCGACCAGGCACGCGGTGACGCGGTTCCACGCCGAGCGTGATGATTATGGGGAAACGTTCTGCGTGTATGCCCTGGTGACGTCAGGGGAAGGAATGCGCCCATACCTCACTGTCACTGTCGACGGGCCGGACCGATGGAACCTCGCCGACAGTCCGTACGCGATCGTCGGAGACGATTGGTTGGCGCAGACAGAATCTGCGTTCTCCGCTCGCGGCGACTTATTCGAGGCAGCTGATATAGACGCTGAGTGGGATCTGCGGTTGGCCTCAATGGAGGAATCGTTACGTCGACTCGATCGCGAAGGATTGTTCGGAACCGGTACTCAGCGAGAGGCAATTCTGTTGCTCGTGGCGACGATGCCACCCGACGAGAGCGATTCAGGGTTTGCCCGTCGGCTGAATCCACCCGGACCTTTACTCGAAGCCTGGCTGCGCGAAGCAGCCGAAGGGCCCTGAGTCCGGTGATCGCCGTCCTGCCAGGTTTCCGCAGGGGCCGTGCGATCATCTCCAGTCGAAGGTGAGCGCGGCCGTGCGCGCCTCCGGTTCGAAGAACAGCCGGTCTTCCCCGCAGAGTAGGTGTTCACACCTCGCCAGTCCGCCGCCGACGTCTTCGAGGTAGTCGCGGATCGCGCTGTCGAGGTCGCGATCTCGCGTCGTTGCATATGACTTCGGCGGGCTCACTGCCTTCCGAGGGCACTCCATCAAGGCAGAGCTAGTCGATATACGACAGCGGCGCAGCAGATGGACTACAGCATCACAACCGATGGCGTCGGGGCGTTTGGCGTGATCACTCCCCGGTCAGAGATCACTGCGATGACGCGTCTCCGTGAGCCGGATGTGATCCATGAGGGAGGACCGCACGGGCCCACTGGAGGCTCGTCCTGGACCTCGTACAGGCGACTTCCTCGAGAGCGCCGAGGGAATCCCGAGCTGGGAAACGGTGCTTGATGGACTTCACCTGCACTGCGAGCTGCTGGTCGATGATCTCCCTGTGCTGGTCGCCGAAGCGGCTGCGACCGAGACCGAGACTGTGCTCTGGCGTGGCTGACGTTGGGGGCTGACACACACCCACCGCTTTGGCCTCCCGCAGCTACGCTGACATTCATGGGTACGCCCGGCACTGTACTTCCTGACGCGGATGAAGTCGCCCTCTGGAACCTCATGAGCGAGCACAACTGGGATGACGGCTTCGCTGTCCCCCTCGCGGTCGCGCAGCATGCCCACTGCGACCGCGCACTCGCGCTGCGTCTGTTCTGGGAACTCGACGACGCGGCGCGCATTCACCTCAGCGACGAAGAGAACGCGCTCCGAGAGCAATACTCCGCAGAGGCTGCGTATGAACCGAAGAAGTTCGAGCACATCGTCGCTTACGCCACCATTCTGACAACCCGCCTGCGGCGCGGTGACTATCCAGATGGGGCGAACGAGTACGACACCGGGTACATGGCGATCGACCTGCCGGATCAGACCGAGCGGCAGCGGAAACTGCGCGAACTGCGCACCGCACGCGCGCGACAGAAGTACGACGACGCCTTCCTCCGTCCGGCATTGAACGCCGACTGAAGGTGTACACAACGCGAGACATAAGAGCCTGAACCCGCCTAAGCTCCGGCTCCGAAATGCATCTCACCCGCCGCGACGCTCAGTCAGGCAGGTGCCAAGCGTGAGAAGCTCATCGAGGGAACGCGCGCTGAGCTTCATGCTCTCCTCGTCCATGGCACCCATGTCCACCTCATAGATGCGGCGGTCACCGAGGTTCAACAGGATCGCGTGCCCGCCGCTGTCGTCGCCGATCATGAAGTAGCCGGGCAAGTACACCTGTACCTCGTATTCGTTGTTTCGCTGCACGACCCCCTCAGCGCCGAGGATGCTCACGTTACCGCTGGTGTGCATCCCATTCGAAACCTGAAGCAGCTCCACGTACTCCCGAGGCAGCGGGCCGCCGTACTCGTTCTCTTCACGCTCGATGACGGCGCGCGATGCGGGACGCCCCAGAATGAACGTGTCGCTCAGCGCGCCTCTCGACAGCATCTTTCAACGATCTCATATCAAGAGCGTCCTTCAGCGGCATCCACCAACAGATCCGACGAACCGACTTGCCTCCGCCCAGTTGGCTCGGCGCTCTATGCTCTGCGTCTGATCGGCGCGACATGCGTGCACGGGCCACGTCGCAGCCCGGTCGTCATCGGCTTCGGTGCGACCAAATGTTGAGCACCCACGGACGTCGCCATCCCTAGGATCGGTGCCGGCTCGGGTGAGCATACCCTCACGCGAACACGCGACGGCCTGGGCTGAGTCAGACGTTGAATCTAAACTCAACCACGTCGCCGCGGATACCAACCTCTGGCTACGCGATGGCATCTCGACTGTTCGCACCACGTGCCGAGCGTCGGCGCAGTGGAGCGACCCAGGGTTCACCGAAGATGAGCTGGGTCCGGCAGTGCGCAACCTGGGGCAGAGCGAGGAGCTTGTCGATGATCAACGTCTGCAGCTCGGTGCTGTTCGCCACGGCGACATGGACGAGGTAGTCCTCGCTGCCGCTGACGTTGTACAACGCGAGGGTCTCAGGCAGCGCGAGGGCCTTCTGCACGAAGTCGTTGGCCGTGTCGCGGGCATGCGGTCGGATCTGAATGCCGAGGAACGCCTGCTCTCCCCTGCCGAGCAGGCTTGGGAGCACGTGCGCGCGCGTGGCGACGATGGTCCCGTTGCGGCGCATCCGCCGGATCCGCTCCAGGCACGTGCTTGGAGCCACACCAACCTTGGCGGCGATGTCCTTGTTGGGCAAAGTCGCATCCACTTGTAACAGTTCGAGGATCGCCCAGTCCACCGAATCCAATTCGGGTAGTCGAGCAGATCTCACCTGAGATTCACGCATGGATACAGAGTAACGAATCCTGTCCATAGCCTGGCTTCCGAGAGAGTCTACGGATCGGAGGCAGAAGTGGGAGCAGAATCATGGGCGGCGTTCGCCCTCGCTCTGCTGGTAGCGCTCGCAGTGCCCGGCCCAGACCTCGTGCTCGTCGTGCACTCGGCGACCCGCGGCGTCCGGGAAGGCGCATCCACTGCAGTGGGGATCGTCGCCGGACTGATGCTGCACGCGCTACTCGCCGCCGCCGGTGCGACAGCCCTGCTGGTGTCTGCGCCTGGGGCGCTGACCATCGTGCAGCTGCTCGGGGCGGGAGTGCTGCTGTGGATGGGCGCGAGCATGCTTCGTTCCACCCGCAGCACCGAGCCTGAGGCCGCAAAGGACTTCGAGCACCAATCACGGGGCGGTTACGCGCGCGGATTCGTCACGAATGCGACCAACCCGAAGGCGCTGCTCTTCTTCGCGGCGATCCTGCCCCAGTTCATCGGACATGGCGACGGAGCGGAGATGCGGACCGTCGCACTGTGCGCAGCGGTCGTGCTCGGCGCAGGGTCGTGGTGGGCTGTGACGATCGCGCTGATCCGCCTGTTCGGCTTCCACAGGTCCCCGGCCGCGGACCGGATCGTCACCCTCCTGGGCGGCGTCGCGCTGCTGATCATCGGGGTTGGGCTGCTGGCCAGTACCGTCTACGGCCTCATCAGTCCCGACACGTAAGTGCGATAAGGAACACCTTCATCGCCTGGCTCCGGACCGGAAACTCATCAAAGGAAGCTCGACATATGACACGAACCCTCATCATCGGAGCAGGAGCCACCGGCGGAGCCCTCGGGGCGCGACTCATCTCCGCCGGGCAGGACGTGACGTTCCTTGTCCGAGAGCGCCGCGCCGCGCAGCTCGCGGCCGACGGCCTGCACTTCCGCGCACCCGATGTGGACGTCGTGTACACGGCGCGCGCCGTCACTTCGCTGGACGACTCAGATCCGTTCGACCTCGTGATCGTCGCAGTCAAGGCACCGGCACTGGAATCGATCATCCCGACATTCACACCCGCGGTCGGGCCGGATTCCCGCATCGTGCCGCTGCTCAACGGCATGGCCCACATCGAACTACTGGAGCGCGCCTTCCCTGGGCAGGTCCTCGGGGGCATCGTGAAAATCGTGGCAACCCTGGACGAGGACGCGACCGTCGTGCAGATGACCCCGCTGTGCAGCCTGACCGTCGGCGGGCTGCACGGCAAGGACGTGCCCAACGAGATCCGCCGGACGCTCGACGTCGACGGCATCACTCTGGACATCGTGGACGACGTCGCCTCACAGCTGTGGGAGAAGTGGGCTTTCATCGCCGCCGCCGGTGTCATCACCTGCTTGTTCCGCGGCACCATCGGCGACATCCTCGCTGCCGGAGGCGAAGCGCAGATCCTCCAGGCAATCGCCGAGTGCGAGCAGATCGCGGAAGTTGTCGGCCACCGGGTGAGCGAGGCTGGGCACGCGCAGTCCCTGGGGCTGCTCACCGAGCCAGGGTCCGCGTTCACATCCTCGCTCTACCGCGATCTCCAGCACGGCGACCCCGTCGAAGTCGAGCACATCATCGGCGACCTCGCCGCACGCGCAGCAGCTCTCGAAGCCCCTGCACCGCTGCTGAATGCAGCGCTGCTTCAGTTGCGCACCCACCATCAGGCCCTCATCGGGGCGACCGGAGCCTCGTCATGAACAACGGCATAGTCGATTCTTCGCTCGCCACCATCGGAGACACTCCCCTGGTGCGCTTGCAGCGCATCGTCCCGGACGGTGCCGCGCAGGTGATCGTGAAGCTCGAAACGGGAAATCCCACGGGGAGCTACAAGGACCGAATGGCGCTGGCGATCATCGAAGAGGCGGAACATCGCGGTGACCTCGAACCCGGTCAGTGCGTCGTGGAGTACTCCGGTGGCAGCACCGGCTCCTCGCTTGCCTACGTCTGTGCCGTCAAGGGATACCCGTGCACCATCATCAGCTCTGACACGTTCGACCAGGTGGGCTGGCTCGCTGCTCCTCGCAAGACCGATGAGCGAGACCATGAGGCATGGCTACGCGGGATGCTCCGACGCCTCGGGGCGGGCGCGGCGCATCCAGAGCGCGGCATATCCGAGGAAGATGATCGTTCCCGCGACGAAAGTCGTCACGATCAAGGTGTTTGTGTGCGTATCACGGGCCTGTCCGCACGCGAGGCCAACATGAAGCGACTCGATGTCGTTCTTCAGGATCAGCAGATCGAATGCCTGACTCGTCGCGTCACCAGAGAGTTCCTGGCCCGGGCGCACGGTGGGTGGCTCCCACCTCGATGGACCGGCGTTGGCGCATCGGAGCGTGATGTACCCATCCTCTCCGTTGTCCGACGCCACCTCTACCTCGGGGGTGTGGAACCAGACGAACATCACCAGCGCGAGCGCGGCCAAAACAACGAGGAGGTAGGCGGGGCGCTTCCACCGCCCAGGTTCGGGGGAAATTGGTTGTGGCTCACTCATCCCTTTGGTCTCCCTCGATATACCTCGGTGCATCTCGACACTACCGCGCCGCGACCATAACCGACTGTCGCGGACACCACCCCACGTACACCGACCGATTCCGCAGCCACCCCATATCCTGGTGGATCGCAGGCGACTAGGTCTAGCAGGTAGACACGCCGGCCGGCTCGACAGCGCAAATCAGAACGCGACTACACGTTAAACCGGAACTCCACCGAGTTCCGGTACGTAAACACATCACGCGCCGGCGGCGCTTTCGTCTCGGCCGTCATGAGCTCGGGTCAGAGATCAGACGCTGTTGCGCGGGACGAAGCACCACTACCTGCCGCCGCCCGACGACCCACGCCTGCGCCAGAGGACCGACGTCGTGAAGGGTGACGCCGCGGGCCGGGTCGATCCGCGTCAGGCGGCCTTGGCGGCCCGGCGCGCCCGAAGGTGCTCGGCCTTCGCATCGCGGGGCACGCGATCCGGCGAGAGGAAGTCCGCGCCAATCCGGCGCGCATCCCGCACACCGGCAGCGCGGGTGGCGGCGTTGTGGTCACCCTCGACGTCATAGATCAGATGGCTCTCGACGTCGCGAATCCCGCAGTAGGCGAAGACACCCACGTCGAGCTGGGTGCGCATGGCCTCGTCATAGCCGTACTTGTCGTACGTGGAGCGTTTGGATCCGCCGATGGCGACGAGCGCGGTCGGCACGCTCGGCAGAAGACCATTGAGGGGCTTCTTTCCGCGATCATCGACGCCCTGACCATATTGGTAGGCCCACCCGCCGGTGAAGACACGCTCGACTCACCCCTTCATGAGCGCCGGCATCGACCACCAGTACACCGGAAAAACGAACGCGAGACGGTCGGCCGCCTCGACGCGCCGGTGCATGGCGGCGACATCTGCCGGGACCGGGGCGCCCCAGAAGTATGAATGGTCCTCCACGGTGAACCGCGGGTCGAAGCCCTCGCGATGCAGGTCGAGCACGTCGATCGTGTGCCCAGCCTCGTGGAACGGCTCGTGGAAAGCGGACATCACCGCGGCGGGATACGAGGCGGCGACCGGGTGGGAGAAGACGGTCAGAAGGTGCAACGTCAGGCCTTTCGTTCGGAATCGTGGTCGTGGGGAGGTGCTGACATCAACACAGCCACGGCCTCCTGGGCGCGTTCGATGGAGTCGGGGCCGAGGTAGGCGGCGGCCGAGGTCGCGCCTTCGAACAGCAGCAGCACCTGCGTCGCGGTTCGTTCATCGTCGTGGCCGAGGTCGCGGGCGACGACGCGGCGGATCAGCGCGCGGAGCCGGTCCCGGTACGACGCGACGGCCGCGGACACACCCTCGTCCTCGCCGGCAGTCTCGCCCTGCGCCCGGAGGAAGAGACAGCCACGGGAACCCTCCTCGGCGATCCACTGTCCGAGACCGGTGAACAGCGCGTCCACGCTCTCGACCAACAGAGCGGCGAAGAAGCGGTCCGCACGCTCTTCCAACACGGCGACCATCAGGCGCGACTTGCTTCCCACATGCTTGTACAGTGTGCGCGTTGACACGCCAGCGGCCTCCGTCAGGCGGTCCATGCCCGTGGCCGCGAAGCCATGGTGATCGAAGGTGCGCTCGGCGGAGGAGACGATGGCGGCTCGCGTCGAAGTCATGCACCCAAGGTACAACGATCGTTGTACCTACGCAAGAACGCTGGCCGCGTCGGAATCGCGCGACGCGCTCCCCCGTGGGCGCACCACGGTCAGGGCGCGCGGAATCGGGGCGTGTACGTTGCCGACCCCGACTGCCGCAACGCCTGAGGACGACGAGGCAGAGAGACCACCACCGGATCGCCCATCGCCGCCGCTCAGTGGAGCGATCGCGTGAGTTCCTCGGCGGTGTCCCAGAGCTGACGTTCGCGAGCAGGATCGTAGGACTCCTCGGACGAACGCTCCTCGGCACCGCGGTTGATATAGGCCACGGTCGTCGCCCTCGTGCGGCCGAGCGCCGCGTCTGCGAGATAGCGCCCGGCTGCGCCCTTGCTGGTCGCCAACGGCGTCAAGGTCATCAGCGGCATGACCCTGCGCATCGCGAAACGTGAGAACGCGTCGGCGGCCCTCGCGAGGTCGGTACCGGGAACGAACCCTGGATTAAATCCGACGATGTCAACGCCGCCCGACAGACGGCGCGCGTGCTCGTGGATGAGATGGATGGCGGCCAACTTGCTCGTCGAGTACGCGGTGCGACCCGCCACGACGCTCTCCGGATCAGGGAAGGCGCGGATCCGCGCCAGACGTTCCGGCTCTTGCCAGGACGGGCCGGGAACCATACCGAGATTGTGACGGAAATCGCCGAAGTGAGTATCGCTGACCGTGAGCGTGATCCTCGACCCTGACACGAAGCGATCGTTCAGGCGACGGAGGAGCACATGGTTGGCGAGCACGTTGACGGCGAACGTCGCCTCCAGGCCTTCGGAGTTCTCGGTGAGGTCGTTCGTGATTTGCAGCCCCGCATTGCCGACCAAACCGCGCAGCGGCGGCAGTTCGCCAGCATCCAGTCTCCGCACAACCTCGTCGGCAGCCTGGCGCGTGCCCGTGAGGGACAGCAGGTCGACGGCGATACCCGATGCCGCGTGCCCTGCCGCGGTGAGTTCGGCTGCCAATCGGGAGCTGGCCTCGTCACGGGCGAGCAGGACCAGGTGGGCGTCTGGGTCGAGCGCGGCGATGCGGTCGAGGGCGACTCGGCCGATCCCTCGTGTCGCTCCGGTCATGACGATGGTGTGCTGAGCCATGGGCTCCTCCTTGCAGTTGGCATCGATGCTGACGGACGTAGAGCGATCCGGAGACGAGTCTTCGTCGACCGCCGCATGACGGCCAGGGCCCCATTGAGACGGAGGACTGTCAGTGCCTAGTCTCCGGGCGCGCGGTCGCGCAAGAATGAAGGGCATGGAAGCGTCGGAGTTCGGGCATCTGGTGCATCGGTGGCGTGACAGGCTCGCCCCGGATGATGTCGGCCTGACAGCAGGACTGCGCCGTCGCGCCCCCGGCCTGCGGCGAGAAGAACTCGCACAGCTCGCGGGACTGTCGGTCGATTACATCGTGCGTCTCGAGCGCGGCCGGGCGACCCGCCCGTCGGCTCAGGTCGTCGCCTCGCTTGCCCGAGCATTGCAGCTATCGAGCGCGGAGCGCGACGCCCTGTTCATCTCCGCCGGACTGCTGCCGCCAAGGGATGGCATGGTGTCCGACTTCATCCCGGCCGGCGTACAGCGACTCGTCTCCCGACTCGGAGACGCAGCGGTCGGCGTCTTCGCCGCCGACTGGTCGTTGCTGATATGGAACCCGACCTGGGCGACGCTCCACGGACCCCCTGAGCGACTTCCGGCGGCCGAACGCAATCTTGCTCGGGCGATCTTCGGCAACGGGGCCGCGCATAGGTCCCTGCACCCCTCGCCGCCGGCGCCAACCGATGATTTCGAGCGCAGCATCGTCGCCGATTTGAAGCATGCACGGGCCCGATATCCCAGCGACCGGCGGCTCGCCTCGCTCGTGCGTGAACTCCGCGCAGTCTCTGCCGATTTCACCCGGCACTGGAACGACGCCGCACCGGCCGAGCACACGAGCAGTCGGAAGACGATCAAGCACCCCGAGGTCGGCGCGATCACGCTCGACTGCGACGTCCTCTCCGTGCCGGGCGCTGATCTGCGCATAGTCGCCTATACCGCTGCCGCAGACACCACAGACGAGAACAAGCTCGACCTTCTCCTCGTCACCGGAGCGGTCTGAATCGCCTGTAACCGTGAGCCTTGGCCGGCCCGGGGCCCGCGCTCTCGAACGGTCGTGACTCGTGGTTCGTCCGGCCCTCGCGTCAGCGAGTTGCCACGTCCGGCATCTGGCCGGAGCAAGTAAATCAGCCGGACATCGCAGCAAGCACACCGCGGTCACCTGCAGTGAGAACTCGTGCAGGCGTCATAAGTGCACCCCGAACGTGCTTATACGTTAAACCGGAACTCCACCACGTCGCCGTCCTTCATGACGTAATCCTTGCCCTCCATGCGCACGCGCCCGGCGGCCTTCGCCTCGCTCATCGATCCGTGCTGGTCGAGCTCGGAGAACGAGACGATCTCGGCCTTGATGAAGCCGCGCTCGAAATCGGTGTGGATCACACCCGCGGCCTGCGGGGCGGTCGCACCCTTCCGCACGGTCCAGGCGCGCGCTTCCTTCGGGCCTGCCGTCAGGTACGTCTGCAGTCCGAGCGTCTCGAAGCCGACGCGGGCGAGCTGGTCGAGGCCTGATTCCTCCTGACCCAGCGACTGCAGCAGTTCCGTCGCCTCATCCGGGTCGAGATCGATCAGCTCCGACTCGACCTTCGCGTCGAGGAACACAGCTTTCGCCGGAGCGACGAGCGCCGCAAGCTCCGCCATCCGGTCGTCGTCGGTGAGCACGCCCTCATCGACGTTGAACACGAACAGCGTGGGCTTCGCCGTGAGCAGGCCGAGCTCCTTGACCGGAGTCGTGTCGAAGCCTGCCTGGAACAGCGTCGTGCCGTCCTCGAGGATCGTTGCGGCTTCCTTCGCCGCGGCGAGCACGGCCGGGTCCGTCTTCTTGCCCTTGACCTCTTTCTCGAGGCGGGGCACAGCCTTCTCGAGCGTCTGCATGTCGGCGAGGATCAGCTCGGTGTTGATCGTCTCCATGTCGCTGGACGGGTCGACCTTGCCGTCGACGTGCACGACGTCGCTGTCGGTGAACCCGCGCACGACTTGGGCGATCGCGTCGGCCTCACGGATGTTCGCGAGGAACTGATTGCCGAGCCCCTCCCCCTCGCTCGCGCCGCGCACGATGCCGGCGATATCGACGAACGACACCGGCGCGGGCAGGATCTTCTGCGACGAGAAGATCTCAGCAAGCCGGTTCAGCCGCTGGTCCGGCAGCTCGACCACGCCGACGTTCGGCTCGATCGTCGCGAACGGATAGTTCGCCGCGAGCACGGTGTTCTTGGTCAGTGCGTTGAAGAGAGTCGACTTGCCCACATTGGGAAGTCCGACGATTCCGATAGTCAGAGCCACGGAACGACAGTCTACGTGCGGCGGCCGCCGAACCCTCCGGATCGACCGGGAACGGCCGCGTCGGTTTTGCCCTCCACTCCTCGGGGAGCAGACTTCAGGGCATGCCTCTCGACTTCACTGCCATCGATTTCGAGACGGCGAACGGCTCTCCCGCCTCCGCATGTCAGGTCGGCCTGGCGCGCGTTCGAGACGGTCGGGTCGTCGAAACGGCCGGATGGCTGATCCGGCCTCCAGCCGGTCACGACACCTTCCATCCGGGGAACATGGGCGTCCACGGCATCGCTCCGGATGATGTGCTTTCGGCTCCCGGATGGACGCAGCAACTGGCTGCGCTGGTCGGCTTCATCGGAGGCGATGTGCTCGTCGCGCACAGCGCGGCCTTCGACACGCGCGTGCTCCGATCAGCCTGCGAGGCGACCGGAGCTGAACTCGACTCGTATCGCTACCTGTGCTCGCTGCAGGTCGCCCGGAAGGTGTACGACCTGCCGTCGTATCGCCTGCCGATCGCCGCCGAGGCGGCTGGGCACCACGAGTTCGCCCACCATGAGGCGACCGCAGACGCCCTCGCCTGCGCACAGATCGTGATCGACGCCGGACGGCGCCACGAAGCGGCGGACGTGACCGCTCTTGCGCGCACTATCGGCGCGAAGGTGAAGCAGACGGAACCCGTCGCACCGCGCGCCGCAGCGGCGTAGCCGCCCAGCGTCCGACTCGCCGAGGCGAGAATGTCGGAGGCCCCCGGCAGGATGGTGCACATGGACCCCATCACCGTCGTTCTCGTGCTCCTCGCCCTGGCCGCCGGCACCGCGATCGGGTGGTTCGCGCGCTCCGGCCGGGCAGCCCGCGCCGAGGCCGCGAACTCGCACGCCGTCGAGGCCGCGCGGGCGCAGGCCGAGCACCGCGTCGTGGAGGCCACCTCGACCCTGCGCGCCGAGCTCTCGCGCGCCGAGGGCGAAACAGCGTCCCTTCGCGACACGGTCGCTCGACAGGACGCGCAGCGCCGCGAGATCGCCGAACGCGAACGCCTCGAACAGGCGGAGTCCGCCGCGCAGGCTCAGCGTGAGAGCGCCGTGCTGCAGGCACTCACCCCGGTGCAGGAGACACTGACCCGGATGCAGCAGCGCGTGGGCGCGATGGAGAAGGAGCGGCAGGAGCAGTTCGGCCAGGTCGCCGAGCAGCTCAGGGCCGCGCATCGCTCCGACGAGCAGCTGCGCGATACGACGCAATCGCTGGCCAGTGCGCTGCGCTCGACGACGGCGCGCGGAGCGTGGGGCGAGGCGCAGCTGCGGCGCATCGTCGAGGAAGCCGGCCTGCTGCAGCGGGTGGACTTCGATCTGCAGGCCCAGATCTCCTCGGACGCCGGGGTCGGTCGTCCCGACATGGTGGTGCGCCTACCAGGGGGCAAGGCGATCGCCGTCGATGCGAAGGCGCCTCTGGAGTCCTTCCTCGACGCCAGCGCCATTCCCGACACCGCGACCGGCGACGAGGGCTCGCGCCGGGCCGGCCTGATGGCGAAGCACGTCAAGGCGGTGCGGGCGCACATCGATGCTCTCGCGAAGAAGGCGTACTGGACGGGCCTCGAGCAGAGCCCAGAATTCGTGGTGTGCTTCATCCCCAGCGAGTCGGTGCTGGCAGCCGCGCTGAGCGAAGACCCGGCGCTGCTCGAGTACGCCTTCTCCCGTCGCGTGGCGCTGGCGTCGCCGGTCAATCTCTGGGCGGTGCTGAAGACTGTCGCGTACTCGTGGACGCAGCAGGAGGTGTCAGACGAAGCCCGCACCCTGTTCGAGCTCGGCAACGAGCTCTACGAACGCCTCGGTACGCTGTCCGGTCACGCCGACGGGATGCGGCGTGCGATCGAGCGCACAGTCGACTCCTACAACAAGCTCGTCGGTTCGCTCGAAAGCCGCGTGCTGTCGACGGCGCGCAAGTTCCCCGGCATCGAGGCGTCGAAGCTCGCGCAGTCACCGGAGCTGGAGACGATCGACGAGCCGGTGCGCCGCCTCACGGCGCCGGAGCTGCTGGAGCAGGCGGACGGCGAACCCCTTGACGCGACCGCAGATCGCCAGGCCGACGAAACGGAGTCTGTGATTACGGAAGGAGGCTGAGCACCCCGAGCACGCCGCCGCAGAAGATCACGAAGGCGCAGATGTTCCACCACGGGTTCGCCTCCTGCCCAGGCGCGCGTCGCACGCGGAACAGCACGTCCGGTCGGCGCGAAGGGTCCTGAGCGTCCTTCACGACAGCCTTGGCACCGGTGACCCGCCCGGTCGAATTCTCACTCGTCATAGATCAGCCTCGGCGGCGAGCCGCACGGCGCGGCCCCTCTCCCGCCGTAGCTCATTCTTGCATCCCTTCCTGCACGGATGTGGGATTGAACGTCACGATCCGAGTGCGATCGACTCAGAACCACTTCGAGACGAGGTGATCCGAGGTGACGCGCCGCAGTGTTCCGGAGTGGCTGCGCAGCACGATCGATTCCGTGTACACGTGTTCTCCGGTGCGGTTGACGCCGGCCACCAGCTGCCCGTCGGTCACACCGGTTGCGACGAAGATCGTATTGTTTCCGCGCACGAGCTCCTCCGCGTCATACGCATAGTCCATCTTGAGTCCCGCGTCGATGCCCGCCTGTCGCTCTTCGTCGTCGCGCGGCCAGATCCGACCCTGGATGTGTCCACCGAGGGCCTTGATCGCGCACGCCGTGACGATTCCCTCGGGGCTGCCGCCGACGCCGATGCACATGTCGACGCGCGCGTCGTGGCGTGCGGCGTTGATACCGCCCGCAACATCGCCGTCCGACATCAGCCGGGTACCCGCTCCGGCCTCTCGGATCTCCTCGATCAGCTTCTCGTGGCGGGGGCGGTTCAGCACAGAGACCACCATCTCCTCCACGGGCTTTCCTGACGCTTTCGCCAACCGTCGGATGTTCTCGCCGACGGGCAGACGGATGTCGACGATGCCGACGCCGGCCGGCCCCGTGACGAGCTTGTCCATGTAGAACACGCTCGAGGCATCGAGCATGGTGCCCCGATCGGACAGAGCGATCACGCTGAGTGCGTTCTGACGCCCCGCGGCAGTCAGCGAGGTGCCGTCGATCGGGTCGACCGCGATGTCGTACTTGCGGCCTTTGCCCGTCCCCACCTGTTCCCCGTTGAACAGCATCGGGGCTTCGTCCTTCTCCCCCTCGCCGATCACGACGGTGCCGTCGAAATCGACCGTCGACAGAAAGGCGCGCATCGCGTCGACGGCGGCTCCGTCCGCCTTCTCCTTCTGTCCGCGGCCGATGAACGGCACGGAGCGAATGGCGGCTGCTTCCGTGGCGCGCACCAGTTCGAGGGCGATGTTGCGGTCAGGGCGAAGGGGGATCATGTCCTCAGCGGTCGTCATGTTCTGACCCTATTCCTCCCTCGTCGCCGGACGAGGCGACTTCACGCCCCCGGAGCACATAAGAATCACGATTCTTTCCTATTGGTCACGCCGGATGGTTCTCCGCCACGACTACTGACTTCCCGCGCCACTCGGTAGACTGCGGGAAGCTCCCCTCACCCGATTGCGAAGGAAACCACATGGCCGTCGCCACCGCTGACCAGTACGCCGAGATGATCGATCGCGCGAAGGCAGGCAGCTTTGCCTACCCCGCGATCAACGTCTCAAGCTCGCAGACCATCAACTCCGTGCTGCAGGGCCTGACGGAGGCCGGTTCCGACGGCATCCTCCAGGTCACCACAGGTGGAGCCGATTACTTCGCCGGCCAGACCGTCAAGGCGCGCGCCACCGGCGCGATCGCCATGGCCCGCTACGTGCGCGAGGTCGCCAAGAACTACCCCGTCACGGTCGCTGTTCACACCGACCACTGCCCGAAGGACGCACTCGACTCTTTCCTCCTGCCCGTACTCGAGGCCAGCGAAGAAGAGGTCAAGGCCGGCCGCGAGCCGATCTTCCAGTCGCACATGTGGGACGGCTCCGCCGTGCCGCTCGACGAGAACATCCAGATCGCGAGCGAGCTCCTCCCCCGTCTGAAGAACATCGGCGGCCTGCTTGAGATCGAGATCGGCGTGGTCGGCGGCGAAGAGGACGGCGTGCAGCACGAGGGTTCGAACGATGCCCTCTACACGACCGTCGGCGACGTGACGAAAGCAGTCGAGGCCCTCGGGCTCGGCGAGAAGGGCCGGTACCTGTCGGCCCTCACCTTCGGCAACGTGCACGGCGTCTACAAGCCGGGCAACGTCAAGCTCCGCCCGGAGCTCCTCGGCGAGATCCAGACGGGCATCGCCGAGAAGTTCGGGACCGGTGAGAAGCCGCTCGACCTCGTCTTCCACGGCGGCAGCGGTTCGACCAACGAAGAGATCGCGCTCGCTGTGCGCAACGGCGTCATCAAGATGAACATCGACACCGACACGCAGTACGCCTACACGCGCGCAATCGCCGACTACATGTTCAGCAACTACGGCGAGGTGCTCAAGGTCGACGGCGAGGTCGGCAACAAGAAGAAGTACGACCCGCGGGCCTGGGGCAAGGTCGCGGAGACGGCGATGGCCGCCCGCGTCATCGAAGCCACCAAACAGCTCGGGTCCTTCGGACAGTCCAAGGGCTGACCAGACGACGACGATGTCCCCGGTGCCCTGCGGCGCCGGGGACATCGTCGTCTCTGCTTGTCTGAAGCGCTACGGCTGCGGCAGCTCGCCCATCTGCGAGACCAGCGCGTCCAGCAGAGCGGGGTCGTTCGCGAGGGGCACGGCGATCAGGAGCATCACGATCACGAAGACGACCACGGCGCTGACCAGCGGCACCCAGAACACGATCTTGCGCTGCCTGGCGCGCCGCCAGGTCAGCGCGGCGGCGATCAGCCAGCCGAAGCCGTAGACGACCGCAGCCCCCACACCCCACCAGCGCGCACCGGCCGGGTCGGAGAACTCCGCGTCGATGCCCATCGCCTCGAACGCGTCGTAGAACGTCGACGGGAGCTGCGTGAGCTCCGGGACCATCCGGATGACCGAGAACAGTCCCCAGGCGAGAAGGAACACTGCGGCGAACACGTCGATGCGGCGTGCCCGCGTCAGGGGTTTCGGGCTTTCGTCCGTCCCCGTGGTGGGCGCTGCCGCTGTGGCTTGCGAGACCTCAGGTTCCTGCCGAGGCTTCGGTTCCTGCCGCGGCGGTTCGTCCGGCAGCGGATTCGAGTCGATACGACGGCGCTGCTCCTCGGGCGTCGCATACTCGCCGTATGAGGGGCGCGTCTCGCTCATGCCGCGGCTCCGGCCCGGCCGCCCCGTGGCTCGCCTTCACCGCGCAGCTCCTTGGGGAGCGAGAAGATCAGATCCTCCTCGGCGGTGCGCACTTCCTCGACATCGGCGTAGCCCGCATCGGCGAGCTCGTCGAGCAGCTGCTGCACCAGCACATCCGGCACCGACGCGCCACTGGTGATGCCCACCGTCTCGACCCCGTCGAGCCATTCCTGGCGCACCTCGTCCGCGTAGTCGACGCGGTACGCGGCCTTAGCGCCGTACTCCAGCGCGACCTCGACCAGACGCACGCTGTTCGACGAGTTCGCCGAACCGACGACGATCACGAGATCGGAGCCGTGCGCGACCTTCTTGATCGCGACCTGCCGGTTCTGCGTTGCATAGCAGATGTCGTCGCTCGGGGGATCCTGCAGGTTCGGGAACCGCTCCCGCAGTCGGCGCACCGTCTCCATCGTCTCGTCGACTGACAGTGTCGTCTGCGACAGCCACACCAGCTTCGACGGGTCGTCGACCTCGACCGTCGCCGCCTCATCCGGGTTGTTCACGATCGTGACGTTGTCCGGTGCCTCACCGGCCGTGCCCTCGACCTCCTCGTGGCCTTCATGGCCGACGAGCAGAATCTGGTAGTCGTCTCTGGCGAAGCGCTTGGCCTCGCGGTGCACCTTCGTCACGAGCGGGCACGAGGCATCGATCGCCTGCAGGCCGCGATCCGACGCCGCTTCGACGACAGCGGGAGACACTCCGTGCGCGCTGAAGACGACGTGCGCACCCTCCGGAACCTCATCGACCTCTTCGACGAAGATCACCCCGCGCGCTTCGAGTTCGCGCACCACGTGGATGTTGTGCACGATCTGCTTGCGCACATACACCGGGGCGCCATACCGGTCCAGCGCCTTCTCCACCGTGATCACCGCCCGGTCGACACCCGCGCAATAGCCGCGGGGCGCGGCCAGCCGGACGCGCTTGTGTCCGAGGACCTCGTTATCCTGGAGGCGCTCACGACGGACCGGTACACGCGGTACGGGCAACGAAACTGCGGTGGAGTTCACCCGCCCAGTCTACGGGCGGCACTTGAGCATCGGCCGATATCCGAAGCGACGAGAGGCAGACGATGACCACCTTCAGCACCGAGCCGGTGCCGGGTCAGGCTCCCCCGCCCGACAGCGTCGCACCATCGGAGTCCTCCTCCGACGCTCCGACGTCCGTCGAACGGCTCGGCAGAACCATCCGTGGCTTCATCGAACGCTGGGGCTCGCTCTGGGTCGAGGGCGAGATCACGTCATGGAACGTGCGCGCCGGCGCCACGTTCGGCCGTCTGAAGGATCTCCAGACCGACGCCCACATCTCGGTGCGGGTGTGGTCGAGCGTGCGCAGTCGCCTGCCGGCCGATCTGAAGGTCGGCGACCACGTGATCGCGAACGTCAAAACGGACTACTGGGTCAAGGGCGGGGAGCTGGCCTTCCAGGTCAGCTCCATGCGCCACGTCGGGCTCGGCGACCAGCTCGAGCGGCTCGAGCGGCTGCGAGCACAGTTGAAGTCCGAGGGACTGTTCGACCCTGCGCGAAAGAAGCCCGTCCCCTTCCTGCCCCATCGCATCGGCCTCATCACCGGCGAGCGCAGCGACGCCGAGCGCGACGTGCTCCGCAACGCCGAGCTGCGTTGGCCCGAGGTGAACTTCCGCACCGAGCACGCGGCGGTGCAGGGCGACCGCTGCGTGCCCGACGTGCTCGCAGCCCTCGAGAAGCTCGAGGCCGACGACTCGGTCGATGTGATCGTGATCGCGCGCGGCGGGGGTGACCCGCAGACGCTGCTCGGCTTCAGCGATGAGCGCCTGCTGCGCGCTGTTGCGGCCGCGACCACGCCCGTCGTCAGCGCCATCGGCCACGAGAACGATCACCCGCTGCTCGACGACGTCGCCGACCTGCGCGCGTCCACGCCCACAGATGCCGCCAAGAGAGTGGTCCCGGATGTCGGGGAGCAGCGCGCCCTCATCGCCGAGCTGCGCGCGAGGGCGAAGATGCGTCTGACGCAGCGCATCACGAACGACCTCGCCCAGCTCGAACAGATGCGCTCGCGCCCCGCACTGCGCGAGCCCGACCGGATCATCCGCGACCGCGCACAGGACGTGTTCCTACAGGTATCGCGCGGCCGCGAAGCCGTCGATCGCGCATTGCGACAGGCGGAGGCGCGCACAGGAGAGCTCCGCGCATCGCTGCGCGCTCTCTCCCCCGCGTCGACCCTCAGCCGCGGCTACGCCATCGCCCAGGACGAGGCCGGCCGGATCGTGCGCGAACCGGCCCAGGCCCCGGCCGACACACGACTCATCCTCACAGTCGAGCATGGCTCGATCGCCGCCGTCTCGCACGGCAGCGTCGATGCCTCGCCCGTGGCGGCGCCGACCGGATCGGAAGAATAGAATGGCTACGATGACGGATCATCCTGCCCCCGCCGACGTCGCCTCGCTCTCCTTCGAGCAGGCGCGCGATGAACTCGTCCGCGTCGTGTCCGAACTCGAGCAGGGCGCGGCCACGCTCGAGCAGTCGCTGTCGCTCTGGGAGCGCGGAGAGGCTCTCGCCGCGCGCTGCGAGGAGTGGCTGCGCGGCGCGAAGAGCAGGTTGGAAGCCGCAAGGCCAGAGGCCGCCGCAGAGGCCGAGTGATGGCGAACGGGGCATCCGACCAGCAGGCCGCAGAGGACATCGCAGCGCAGAAGGCCGCTCGCTCGGCCGCGTACCGGAACAGTCAGAACGTCCGGAACCTGATCATCGCACTGGGCGTCACCCTGCTGATCGTGGTCGTGGTGATGCTCGGCGTTCCCCGCGGAACGTCCCCCGAGCGCCCCGAAATCGATGTGGCGGCCATCGCCGACAACGCTGAAGAGGCGTACGGCCATACTCCGTTGGTCGCCGACCTTTCGACCGGATGGGGCGTCAACGCCGCCGAGGTCTCCCCCTCGACGGTCGTGTCGTGGAAGGTCGTGCATCTCACCCCCGATGAGAAGGACTACGTCACGCTTGTGCAGGGCTTCGACGGCGACGAGACCTGGGCGGCGCAGGAGCTCTCGGGCGCTCGCGCCGACGACACCACGACCATCGACGGCGTGGAGTGGAGCGTGTACGACATCGGCGGCGCACAGAGCGACTCCCCCGTCTCGTACGCCATCGGCACAGCGCTCGGCGACGGCTATGTGCTGCTGTACGGCTCGGCGCCCGCCGACACCACAGCCGAGATGGCGAGCCTGCTCTCCGATCAGATCCATGACAGCCTCGCCGCAGGCGACCAGGAGGAGGACGCGACATGATCCCCGCAGACGTCTGGAACCAGATGCTCGACGGCAACCGACGGTTCGTCGAGAACGCCCCTGAGCACCCGCACCAGGACGCCGGTCGCCGCAACGAGCTCGCCGCATCCCAGGCACCGCGAGCTGCCCTGTTCGGCTGTTCCGACTCCCGGCTGGCAGCAGAGATCATCTTCGACATGGGGCTCGGCGACCTGTTCGTCGTCCGCAACGCCGGACAGGTGACGGGCGAGTCGATCATGGGGTCGCTCGAGTACGCGGTCGAGGTCCTCAAGGTGCCGCTGATCGTGGTGCTCAGCCACGACGCGTGCGGGGCCGTCCGCGCGGCGATCGACAGCTTCGACATCGACAAGGAGCCGCTGCCTCCGTACATCTGGCGCCTGATTGCGCCGATCGTGCCCGCTGTGCAGTCCGAGCTGCGCGCAGGCAGCGACGAGGGCGTCACACACGAGACGGTGAGCGCCGAGAACGTCGGACGACGCCACCTCGAGCAGACGGTCGCGTCGATCCTGCGCCACTCCGAGCTGATCAGCGAAGCCGTGGCCGAGGGCCGCCTCGGCATCGTCGGCGCCAACTACCGCCTCGCAGAGGGCAAGGTCGAGCCGCGCGTCGTCGTCGGCGCGGAACAGTGAACTGCCGCAGGGATGCGGCCTGAGGTAAGGAGAGACATGTCCGAGACCGAGTACCGGATCGAGCACGACACCATGGGCGAGGTGCACGTCCCCAAGGACGCTCTGTACCGCGCCCAGACGCAGCGCGCCGTCGACAACTTCCCCATCTCGGGCAAGGGCCTCGAGACCCGCCACATCCACGCCCTTGCACGCATCAAGAAGGCGGCCGCGCTGGCGAACAAGGACCTCGGCACGCTCGACGGCGGAATCGCCGACGCCATCGCGTGGGCGGCCGACCAGATCGTCGCCGGCGGCTATGAGGCGGAGTTCCCCGTCGACACGTACCAGACCGGCTCCGGCACCTCCTCGAACATGAACATGAACGAGGTGCTCTCGACGCTCGCCACCGAGAAGCTCGGCAGCGAGGTGCACCCGAACGACCACGTCAACGCATCGCAGTCGTCCAACGACGTGTTCCCGACGTCGGTGCACGTCGCCGTGACGGAGGCGCTGCTGCGCGACCTCGTTCCCGCGCTCGATCACCTCGCGAAGGCGTTCGAAGCGAAGGCCGAGGAGTGGAAGCCGGTCGTGAAGTCCGGCCGCACCCACCTCATGGACGCCACTCCCGTCACTCTGGGTCAGGAGTTCGGCGGCTACGCCCGCCAGATGCGCCTCGGCATCGAGCGCGTCGAGGCGACGATCGGCCATGTCGCCGAGGTCCCTCAGGGCGGCACGGCCACCGGCACCGGAATCAACACGCCCCAGGGCTTCCCGCAGAAGGTCATCGCGAACCTCGTCGCTGAGACGGGTCTGCCGCTGACCGAGGCGGTCGACCACTTCGAGGCGCAGGCGAACCGCGACGGCCTCGTCGAGGCATCCGGGGCCCTTCGCACGATCGCCGTGTCGCTGACGAAGATCAACAACGACCTGCGCTGGATGGGTTCCGGTCCGAACACGGGGCTCGGCGAGCTGCACCTCCCCGACCTGCAGCCGGGGTCGTCGATCATGCCTGGCAAGGTCAACCCGGTCATCCCCGAGGCCACGCTGATGGTCGCCGCCCGCGTCATCGGCAACGACGCGACGGTCGCGTGGGCCGGCGCATCCGGTGCATTCGAGCTGAATGTCGCCATTCCCGTGATGGGCACGGCGCTGCTGGAGTCGATCCGGCTGCTCTCGAACGCCTCCCGCACGCTGGCCGACAAGACTGTCGACGGGTTGCAGGCGAACATCGAGCGCGTCACCGCGCTGGCGGGCATGAGCCCCTCGATCGTCACACCGCTGAACGGTCTGATCGGCTACGAGGCCGCAGCGAAGATCGCCAAGCACTCGGTCGCCAAGGGCATCACCGTCCGCGAGGCCGTCATCGACCTCGGCTACGTCGAGCGCGGCGAGATCACCGAGGCGCAGCTGGATGAGAAGCTCGACCTCCTCTCCATGACCCACCCGGGCTGATTCGCGCCCTGGCACGCCTCTGGCTACGTTGTCGTCGGTCAGGGCACTCTCGGTGCCCTTCCCTCCTCCGCCTTCCCAGAGACGCACCAGTGCACGAATTCGCTGAAGCGGGGCGGTGAGGATCCTTCCTCACCGCCCCGCTTCGTGCGTCCTGGGTTCCGAACTACGCCAGCTCCCCCGTCTCCAGCAGGTTGGTCACCAGCGCCGCGATCGCCGAACGCTCGCTGCGGGTGAGGGTGACGTGGGCGAACAGCCCGTGGCCCTTCAGCGTCTCGATGACGCTGGCAACACCGTCATGGCGGCCGACCCTCAGATTGTCGCGCTGCTGCATGTCGTGCGTGAGCACCACCTTCGAGTTCTGCCCGATGCGGCTGAGCACCGTCAGCAGCACGTTCCGCTCCAGCGACTGCGCCTCGTCGACGATCACGAACGCATCGTGCAGCGAGCGTCCCCTGATGTGAGTGAGCGGCATCACCTCGATCAGCCCGCGCGCCATCACCTCGTCGAGCACGTTCTCCGAGACGACGGAGCCGAGAGTGTCGTACACCGCCTGACCCCACGGGTTCATCTTCTCGCCCTGGTCGCCCGGCAGGTAGCCGAGCTCCTGCCCGCCGACGGCGAACAGCGGCCGGAAGACGATGATCTTCTTCTGCTGCTGGCGCTCCAGCACCTGCTCGAGCCCGGCGCACAGTGCCAGCGCCGACTTGCCGGTACCGGCCTTGCCGCCGAGCGAGACGATGCCGACTTCCGGGTCCTGCAGCAGATCGATGGCGATGCGCTGCTCGGCGGAGCGGCCGTGCAGACCGAACACGTCGCCGTCGCCGCGCACGAGCTTGAACTCTCCGTCGCCCACGATGCGCCCGAGTGCCGATCCGCGCTCCGACTGGATGACCAGCCCGGTGTTGATCGGCAGGCCGGCCGCGTCCTCATGCACGCCGACCTCGGCGTCGTAGAGGTCGGCCATGTCGTCGCCAGAGAGCGCGAGCGAGGCGACCCCCGTCCATCCGGAGTCGACGGCCTGCTCGGCCAGATACTCCTCTGCCTGCAGCCCGATCGATGCGGCCTTCACGCGCATCGGCAGATCCTTCGAAACGACCGTGACGTCCTGCCCGTCCTGCTGCAGGTGCGAGGCGACCGCGAGAATGCGACTGTCGTTGTCGGCCAGCCGGATGCCGCGGGGCAGCACCTGCTGATCGATGTTGTTCAGTTCGACGCGGAGGGTTCCCTCCCCCACGGAGACGGGGAAGTCGAGCCGCCCATGTTCGATGCGCAGGCCGTCGAGGTAGCGCAGCGCTTGTCGCGCAAAATAACCGAGCTCCGGATCGTGCCGCTTGCCCTCGAGCTCGCTGACGACGACGACCGGGATGACGAGCGAATGCTCCGCGAAGCGGAACAGAGCGCGTGGATCACTCAGCAGAACGGAGGTGTCGAGCACATACGTCCGCAACCGCTGATCGGCCGCGTCATGCGCTCCCTGCTCGTTCGTGCGCGAGGACTGCTGCGTGTTGATCGTGGTCACAACCCACTCCCGCCCCGGGAACCTGCCCGGCTTCTACGAGTCGACCGTGGGTTCGCGAGTCGCTTCCGTGAGGCCGACTCGAACGGGCGCTCTGCCCGATACCTGTGAAGCTACGCCCCACCGGCGACCTTCATCGGCGCGATGCTGGCGTGTCGCGTGACGTATCCGTGAACGTCGTGTGGCTGGCATGTGCACGGCGCAGGCGATCCGGACGACCGGCCGGCTCGACGCCGCGGGACCACGCGGTCGAAGCGATGCCGGAGCACCCGTTCGGCCGCGCTGTGTCAGAGCGATCGGAGCCGCGGCGGCCTACTTGCCGAAGCGTCGCTCGCGCGTGGTGTAGTCACGGATGGCGCGCAGGAAATCGATCTCACGCAGATCCGGGCCGAGCGCCTCCATGAAGTAGAACTCGCTGTGCGCGCTCTGCCACACGAGGAAGTCGCTGAGGCGCTGCTCGCCGCTGGTCCGGATGACCAGATCCGGATCAGGCTGACCGCGCGTGTAGAGATGCTCGCCGATCGTCTCCGGCGTGAGACTCGCTCCGAGCTCGTCGAGGCTGCCGCCGTTCGACGAGTGCTTCTGGATGATCTGCCGCACGGCGTCGACGATCTCGTACCTGCCTCCGTAGCCGGCCGCGAGGTTGACGTGCAGGCCGACGTTCGCCGCCGTCAGCGTCTCGGCATCGCGCAGCGCATCCACGAGGTGCTCCGGCAGGTTGTCGGATCGCCCCACGTGCTGCACGCGCCAATCGCCTCGGCGCGAAAGCCGACCAGCGAGGCCCGCGATGATCTCGATGAGGTCGGTGATCTCCGTCGCGTCGCGCTTGACGACGTTGTCGTTCGAGAGCAGGTACAGCGTCACGACCTCGACGCCGATGTCGTCGCACCAGGCGACGAACTCCTCCATCTTCGACGCGCCGGCGCGGTGCCCGTGAGCGGCCGTGTCGAAGCCGAGCTGCCTGGCCCAACGTCGGTTGCCATCGATGATCATCGCCACGTGGTGCGGCACCGTTGCGCGATCGATCTGGCGCTTCAGCCGCGCGTTGTAGAGCCGATAAAGGAGGCCACGCCCCTCAGTCGACCGCTTGCTCGTCACCCTCCTACGGTACCCGGCCGCGCTGTGCATCCGTTAGCCATCGCGATGAGCAGCCCGCCATGTGCGTGATTCGGCATGTGCGAATGCGTAGGCTTCGAAGATGGCACGCTCCCGACGCGCACCCGATGTTCCCCAGCTTCCGCTGATCGATGCCGAGGCCAACGCACCCCTGAGCGAGGAGAAGCCGTCGTGGCGCGGCTGGATCCACGCTGGCACGTTTCCGGTCGCCATCGCAGCAGGTATCGTGCTGATCAGCCTTGCGCAGGGTGCCCCGGCGAAATGGGCATCAGCCGTGTTCATGGCATCGTCGCTGATGCTGTTCGGCAACTCAGCCGTGTATCACCGGTTCAACTGGGGGCCGCGCACCAAGGCCGTGCTCAAGCGCATCGACCACGCGAACATCCTGCTCCTCATCGCGGGAACCTACACCCCGGTCGGCGTGCTCGCGCTGCCGTTCGGGAACGGCGTGCTGCTGCTCAGCATCGTGTGGGCGGGAGCGATCCTCGGCATCCTGTTCCGCGTGCTGTGGATCGGCGCGCCGCGCTGGCTCTACGTCGCGCTCTATCTCGCACTCGGGTGGGCTGCCGTGATGTACCTGCCGCAGCTGTTCGAAGCGAATCCTGCCATGATGATCCTGGTGATCGTCGGCGGCCTGCTCTACTCACTCGGTGCCGTCGTGTATGCGCTCAAGCGCCCGAACCCGTCACCGAACCACTTCGGGTTCCACGAGATCTTCCATGTCTGCACTGTGCTGGCGTTCCTGTGCCACTGGACGGCCGCCCTGCTGCTCGTGCTCGACCCGCCGTTCCACGGCCCTGCGGCCTGATCTGCTCAGGGCCCGGATGCTGGAGACGCGCTCAGGAAGCCGGTTTGTCCGGCGCGGCGTCTCCTGGCTCGGCGTCGTCGGCATCGCCACCGGCTTCCGGATCGCCGTCGTCGTCGGTCGCTTCGTGCGCAGCCGCTTCCTCCGCATCCAGCGCCAGGCGCGCCTCTTCGCGGTACCGGGCGCGCCGCACGCGCCGCAGCATGTCGAATGCCAGCAGCCCGACGGCGATCGCCAGCAGCGCGATCGTGATGAACCCCGCGGGGCCGGGCGTGACCAGGTCGGGGTCGACGGTCATCGTCGGCGTCGGCGTCGGCTCGGGCGTCGACACCGCCTGGAGTACGTGCATGGATTGCCTCTCTGAGCGGCGTAACCTAGTGGTATCAGCCTATGCCGCCCCGGCCTGGAGAACCTTGTGACGACGACCCAGCAGTTGCTCGACGAACGCTACGGCCGCGTGCGTCGGCGCGGCCGCGTCCGCGCGTTCTGGGTGGTCGTCATCGCGGGCGCTCTGGCGCTGACCGGGTACCTCGCCTGGCACACGATCTCGAGCGCGGTCAGCACAGTGAATGCAGACGACCTCGGATTCGAGGTCGTCGACGAGACGACGACATCGCTGTCGTTCCAGTTCACGGCCCCGGTCGATCGCGACGTGGCCTGCATCCTCACGGCGCTCGATGAGGAGTTCGGCACGGTCGGTTGGAAGGTGTTCGAGTACGCCGCCGACGGCGATCACGCCCAACGGCATACCGAGGAGATCCCCACGCTCGCCGAGGCGACGACGGGTTTGGTGAAGTCCTGCTGGGTGCTCTAAGCTCTTCGAAAGCTACTTGCTCGACGCCTCGGCCACAATGCCGG
The DNA here is from genome assembly GCF_900163665.1 of Frigoribacterium sp. JB110. Classification (GTDB taxonomy): domain Bacteria; phylum Actinomycetota; class Actinomycetes; order Actinomycetales; family Microbacteriaceae; genus Microbacterium. The sequence goes on along the minus strand of NZ_FUIA01000025.1, from coordinate 237,808 downwards.
GGCGTCTTTCGCATCCGGTATTCGCTTAGAAGGGAAATGCCGTGTCTGACTCAACCTTCCTCACTCAGGATGCCTACGACCGTCTCACCTCAGAGCTCGAAGAGCTCTCGACGACGGGCCGTGAGGAGATCGCCAAGCGCATCGAAGCCGCCCGCGAGGAGGGCGATCTGCGCGAGAACGGCGGCTACCACGCTGCCAAGGACGAACAGGGCAAGCAGGAAGCACGCATCCGCACACTGCAGTCGCTGCTCAAGGACGCCTCGGTCGGCGAGGCGCCCGAACTCAACGGCACCGTGCAGTCCGGCACGGTCGTGACCGCTCTGGTGCTGGGTGACGAGGAGCGCTTCCTGCTCGGCAGCCGCGAAATCGCCGGCGGCACCGACCTCGACGTCTACAGCGAGAAGAGCCCGCTGGGCGGCGCGATCCTCGGTCTCGCCGAGGGCGAGAGCACCACGTACGAGGCCCCGAACGGCAAGCAGATCCCTGTGGAGATCGTCAAAGTCGAGTCCTTCGAGGGCTGAACGGCGCGGGGCGCGCACAGCGCGTCGTTCCGCACACTGTGAGATCGAGCGGTTCCGGATGTTCGCAAGAGCATCCGGAACCGCTCTTTCGCGTGCCTGGTCCGCTCGGCGGAACCTGGCTCAGATGCTGTGACGGCAAGGCGGAGGAGAGAAAGGGCACCGAGAGTGCCCTGACCGACGACAACGCCGCCAGCGCAGTTCCCGACTACCGCGAAGCCGGGCTCAGGTGCTGTGATGGCAAGGCGGAGGAGAGAAAGGGCACCGAGAGTGCCCTGACCGACGACAACGCGGCCAGCACAGTTCCCGACTACCGCGAAGCCGGGCTCAGGTGCTGTGATGGCAAGGCGGAGGAGAGAAAGGGCACCGAGAGTGCCCTGACCGACGACAACGCCGCCAGCGCAGTGCCTGAGCCCGGCTCAGTCTGGGAGGACTTCTGGGGTGAAGCCTGCGTCCCTCAGCGCCTGCAGGACGAGTTCGCGGTGCTCGGCGCCGCGCAGCTCCACGGAGATCTGCAGATTCACCTCGCTGACCTGCAGCCCCTGGCCGTGGCGGGTGTGCAGCACCTCGATCACGTTCCCTCCCGCGCCGGCGATCACCTGCGAGACCATGACGAGCTGGCCAGGCCGGTCGGGCAGCGGGATCCGGATCGTCATGTACCGGCCGGAGGCGGCAAGCCCGTGCGACATGATGCGCTGCAGCAGAAGCGGGTCGATGTTCCCGCCGGAGAGAATCGCGGCGGTCGGGCCCTGGGAATGCACCTTGCCGGCCATCATCGCGGCGACGCCGACCGCTCCTGCCGGCTCGACGACGACCTTGGCGCGCTCCAGGAGCGCCAGCACGGCGCGCGCGATGTCATCATCGGAGACGGTGACGACCTCGTCGACGTACTCGCGGATCGTCTCGAACGGGATCTCGCCCGGCCGTGCGACGAGGATCCCATCCGCGATCGTCGGCTTGGTGGTGATCTCGACCGGATGCCCCGCCTCGAGCGATACCGGCATGGGCGCGGCGTTCTCCGCCTGCACGCCGATGATCCGCACCTCGCGCCCTTCGGCCTTCGCGCGTGCCTTGGCGGCCGCGGCGACACCGGCGATGAGCCCGCCGCCGCCGACACCGACGACGATCGTCTCGACATCCGGAACGTCATCCATCACTTCGAGACCGAGCGTGGCCTGCCCGATCACGATGTCACGATGGTCGAACGGGTGGATCAGAATGGCGCCGGTGCGCTCTGCATGCTCGGCCGCGAGGCGCAGCGGCTCGGCCACGGTGTCGCCCTGGAGCACGACCTCGGCGCCGTAGCCACGGGTGGCGAGCAGCTTCGGCACGGGAACACCGAGCGGCATGTAGATCGTCGCGGAGATGCCCAGCTCCCGTGCGGCGAGCGCGACGCCCTGGGCGTGATTGCCCGCCGAGGCGGCGACCACTCCCCTGGCGCGTTCCTCCGCGGTGAGATGGGAGAGGCGGTACGTCGCTCCCCTGACCTTGAACGAACCCGTGCGCTGCAGATTCTCGAGCTTGAGGCTGACGGGCACACCCATCACCTCGGAGAGATGCTGGGAGTTCTGCGTCGGTGTGTGTTCGATGACGCCGGCAAGGCTGCGCGCGGCGTCCTCGATCTCAGCCAGCGAGGGAATTCGTGCGACCGCCTGGTGTTCGGGTTCGACCGTGGTCATGCCTTGTTCCCTTCTCCCTGTTCTCTGTCATTCAGAAGTTTCTTGGGCACCGCGCTCCACAGCAGGGAGCCGTCCGGCTGATGCCCTGTGCGCCACGAGCCGCTTGCGATCGTGACAGCGACGACGTTGACGAACGCCGCAACCGGCACGGCGAACAGCGCCCCGGCGATCCCGCCGATCATCGCTCCGCCGGCGACGACGAGCACAACGGCGATCGGGTGCACCTTCACTGCCGATCCCATCAGCAGCGGCTGCAGGATATGGCTCTCGATCTGCTGCACGACGAGCACGACGGCGAGCATCGCCACCCCGAGCCAGACACCACCGGTGAACAGCGCCAACAGCACCGCGATCGCGCCCGTGACGATCGCGCCGATGAACGGCACGAACGCACCGAGGAAGACGAGCACAGCGGTCGGAATGGCGAGCGGGACCCCGAGGAGGAACGCACCGAGACCGATGCCGATGGCGTCGATGGTCGCGACGATCACCTGCGTGCGGGCGTAGTTGATCAGTGTGCGCCAGCCGTTGCGTGCCGACGCGTCGACGGCGTCGCGGGAGACACGGGGAAAGAGCTTGAGCGTCCACTTCCAGATCGGCTCGCCGTCGGCGAGCAGGCAGATCAGTACGAAGAGGGCGATGAGCATGCCCGCTCCCACGCTGCCGAGAGTGCTTCCGACGGTGAGTGCTCCGCTGAGCAGGAAATCGGCCTGATCCCGGATGAAGTCGCCGGTCTGGCCGAAGAACTCGCTGATCTGCGCGTCGGTGACGATGCCGGTGGTGAGAAGCCACTCATGGGCTTCGTCGATCATCTGGGTCGCCTCGTCGCGGACCTCTCCCGCTTCCTCGGTGATCTGCCAGATCACCATCGTGAGCAGGCCGGTCACGATCCCGATCAGTCCCACCACGGTGATGGTGATCGCGATGATGCGCGCGCGGACGAAACGGCGCAGCGGCTCGTACACGGGCCAGACGAGTGCCGTCAACAGGATCGCCACGAGCAGCGGAATCACAAGCTGCTTGAACATCACGACCGCGGCGACGGCGACGCCGATCAGCGCGATGATGAGCAGCAGCCGCCACGAATACGCGGCTCCGATGCGCAGCCCCGCGGGGACGTCGTCGCTTTCGCGCCGCGCTCCGCTCGGAGAGGATGGCTCGTCCTTCGACCGGAGCAGATCCCAGAATCCGCGCCTGGAGGTCTTGTCGCTCATCTCAGACAGTCTAGGCCCGCGCATATGCGCCAGCCGTGATGTTCGGTCTCACCGCTGATGTCGGAGGCTGTGAGTAGCGTGGGAGCATGGCGACGATACAGACGCTCAGCGCGGCTCAAGCACGACGGATCGCACTCGGTGCCCAGGGGTTCTCCGGCGCACGGCCGGCGAGCGTCGGCGTGCGCCGGCTGCACGCGGGTCTCGAGCGCATGGGCGCGCTGCAGATCGATTCCGTGAACGTGTTCTCCCGCACGCACTACATGCCGCATTTCTCGAGATTCGGCCCGTACGACCGCGATCGGCTCGACCGGCTCGTGCTGTCCTCCGGCGGTCGCTACGTCGAATACCGCGCGCACGAAGCGGCGTTCGTGCCTGTCGAGGACTGGCCGATGTGGCAGTTCCGGATGGAGCACTTCCGCCAGCGCTTCGGATCGCCGGGAGGATGGGCGCACGCGCACGCCGCCGTGCTCGATCGTCTCCGCGACGAACTGGCGGCGCGAGGCCCGCTGCGCCCGGCCGAGATCGACCCCGAATCGGAGCGCGGGCGCCGGGGGCCGTGGTGGGACTGGGACGATGTGAAGCACGGCCTGGAGGTGATGTGGCTCACCGGCGAAGTGGCGATCGCCGGAAGGCGCGGTTTCGAGCGCCGATACGCACTCGCCGAGCACGTCGTGCCGCCCGAGCATCTGCACCGGGAGATGACGCCGCCGGACGCGATCCGGGAGCTGACGCGGCGGGCGGCACAGGCGTACGGCGTGGCCACCACCGCAGATCTCGCCGACTACTACCGGCTGCGCGCACGAGAGGTGGCGCCCGCGGTCGACGACCTCGTCGCGTCGGGCGAGCTGACTCCGGTGCGCGTGCCGGAATGGGAGCGTTCGGGGCGCGCGCAGTCCGCGTGGCTGCACCGCGATGCCGTCGTGCCGAGGCGCATCGAGCGCACCGCCCTTCTGACTCCCTTCGATCCCGTGGTCTGGTTCCGCAGCCGCGCCCTGCGCACCTTCGGCCTCGACTACCGGATCGAGATCTACGTGCCCGCGGCGCAGCGTCGCTACGGGTACTACTCGCTGCCGGTGCTCGTCGACGATCGCATCGCGGCGCGCATCGATCTCAAGGCCGATCGCTCAGGCTCGCGTCTGCTCGTGCAGTCGGCATGGTGGGAACCCAGCGCCCGGGCGGGGGACGCCGAGCGCATCGCGGACGAGCTCCGTCTTGCCGCCGACTGGCAGGGTCTGGAGACAGTATCCGTGTCGACATGGGGCGACGCGACCGACGAGCTGGCCGCAGCGCTGGGCCGAGCGGATCGCCATGACCCCCCGCGCGCAGCCAGCGTCGGGCAGCAGGTCAGCGACCGGCCGCGACTCAGGGCGTAACACGAATTCGACACGCACTATCGCCATAGCTATCTTCGGAGGGTTCCAGACCTTCAGGAGTCCCCATGCGCATCCCCGCCCGAATCCTTGCCACGGCCGCCATCGCAGGCATCGCCATCACCGCCACGGCGTGCGGCGCGTCGAGCGACGACGACGCTCCGAGCGACGACAAGACGAATATCAGCGTGGGCTTCAACCCCGGGCCGTACCGCGAATACTTCGAGGGCGGCATCGTGCCGCTGCTCGAGGAAGAGGGCTTCGCCACCGAGTCGATCGATTTCACAGACGGGATCACGACGAACGCCGCTCTGGGTCAGGGCGAGGTCGACGCCATCATCATGCAGCACGAGACCTACCAGAACTCGATCAACGAGCAGGAGGGGCTGAGCAACCGCATCCTCGTGCTCGTGCCGACGGCTCCGATGGGATTGTTCGGCGGTGCCGCCTCGTCGCTCGACGACGTCGCCGAGGGGTCCACCGTCGCCGTTCCGAACGAGCCGGCGAACATGTACCGCGCGCTCAACGTCCTGGAGAAGGTCGGCTGGGTCGAGCTCAGCGACTCGATCGACGCGGCCACTGCGTCGCCTGCGGACATCACGGAGAACGTCGCGGGCATCGAGCTCGTCCCGATGGAGAACGCACAGCAGGTCTCGTCGCTCTCCGACGTCGATTTCTCGGCGATCCAGGGCAACTTCATCATCTCGGGCGGTCTCGACCTGACCGCCGCCCTCGCGCTCGAAGACCTCGGCGAGGAGTTCACCGTCGGCGTCTCGGTCGATGAGAAGAACCTCGACACCCCGTGGGCACAGGCACTGAAGGACGCATTCACGTCGCCCGAGTTCGCCGAGTACATCGCCGGCGACCCGCAGTACGACGGCTACACCATCCCGGCTGATCTGCAGGCAGCCGCAGAATGACGCTGTCCCCCCGCGACGACGAGCCTTCAGAGGCCATCGTCGAATTCGCCGCGGCCTCTCGCGTGTTCGGCACGGGAGAGGCCGCGGCGGCCGCCGTTGACGACGTCTCGCTGGAGATCGCCCGCGGCCGCATTTTCGGCGTGATCGGCCACAGCGGTGCAGGCAAGAGCACTCTGATCCGGATGATCAACGGCCTCGAGGCCCCCACCTCGGGCACCGTCACCGTCGACGGGGTCGACATCGCGTCGTTGGTCGGCGGCACGCTCCGCCAGGCGCAGAAGCAGACAGGCATGATCTTCCAGCAGTTCGAGCTGCTGCAGACCATCACGGTGCGCGACAACGTCGCGATGCCGCTGCGGCTCGACGGCGTCAAGCGCGCCGAGGCGGTGCGGCGTGCCGATGAGGTGCTCGAATTCGTCGGCCTCGCGAACAAGGCCGATGCGCACCCTGCCGATCTCTCCGGCGGGCAGAAGCAGCGCGTCGGCATCGCCAGGGCGATCATCCGGCGGCCTCGCGTGCTGCTGTGCGACGAGGCGACCAGTGCCCTCGATCCGACCACGACGACGCAGATCATCGACCTGCTCCGGCGCATCAACGCGGACTTCGGGACGACGATCGTCGTCGTCACGCACGAGATGGACGTCATCAAGGACCTCTGCGAGGAGGTCGCCGTGATGTCGGCCGGCCGTGTCGTCGAGCGCGGCAGCGTTCTCGACGTGTTCGTGCACCCCCGCCACGCGGTCTCGCGCGCATTCGTCGGCACCGTGATCCCGAACGAGCTGCCGGAGCGCGTGAGCGACCGGCTCGATCAGCGCAACCTGCTGCAGCTGCTCCTGCTCGACGATCAGGTCACCGCACCGATCATCTCGACCCTGATCGCCGAGATCGGCGTGGGCGTGAACATTCTGCACGCCGATATGACCGAGGTGCAGCGACACACGGTCGGGCAGATGGTCATCCAGCTCGAGGGCGACGCCGAGCGGATCTCCGCCGCGCGATCCTACCTGGAGAACGAGGTCGTCTCGGTGACGGAGGTGGCGGCATGAACGACGACCGGATCACGCTGATCACGACAGAGCAGTTCCTTCAGGAGCTCGCCGCCACGCTGTACATGGCGGGTGTCGCGCTCGCCATCGGCTCCGTGCTGGGCCTTCTGCTCGGCACAACCGTCGTGCTCACCCGCCGCGGCGGCATCCTGCCGAACCGCCCCGTCTACCTCGTGGTGAACACGGTGGTGAACCTGGTGCGCTCGCTGCCGTTCATCATTCTGCTGGTCGCGATCCTGCCGTTCACGCGGCTGCTGGTGGGCACATCGATCGGCACGACGGCTGCGATCGTGCCGTTGACGATCATGATCGCGCCATTCATCGGACGGCTTGTCGAGAACTCGCTGCTCGAGGTGCCGGCGGGCGTCATCGAAGCGGCACGCTCGATGGGTGCGACGCCGTGGCAGATCTTCATCCGGTTCCTGCTGCCTGAGGCCCGCGGCTCTCTGATCCTGGCGCTCACGACCGCATCGATCGGCCTCATCGACGCCACAGCGATGGCCGGCACGGTCGGCGCCGGCGGTATCGGCGACCTCGCCATCTCGTACGGCTACCAGCGCTTCGACGGCGTCGCGATGCTCGTCACGGTCATCACGCTGATCGTCATCGTGCAGCTCGTGCAGTGGCTCGGCAACTCGCTGGCCCGACGGGTGCGGAGGCGCTGACGCGTGGCCGCCTTCTCCCCCGCTGGCCGCGTGACCGATCTGCCTGGCAACTTCTTCGCCGACCTCGATCGCCGCATCGCCTCCGCCCGCGCCGCCGGCACCGATGTGATCGATCTGTCGAAGGGCAATCCGGATCTGCCGACGCCGGATCACATCGTGCGCGCGGCGCAGCTGGCGGTCGCCGACCCGGCGCATCACCGGTACGGCCCCTTCCAGGCGCTGCCCGATCTCGGCGACGCGATCGCCGCACGCTACCTGGCCGATCACGGCGTCGAGGTCGACCCCGCCAGACATGTCGCCGTCTTCCACGGCTCGTTGGAGGGCTTCATGTCAGCGGTGCTCGCGCTCGTGAATCCGGGGGACACGCTCGTGGTGCCCGACCCCGGCTACCCCGCGTACCGCGAAGCCGCCTCTCTCGCCGGTGCCGAGGTCGCGACGATCGGGCTCGACGCTGAACGGGGCTACGCGCCCGATCCGGCCAGGGTGGGCGCGGATCGCGCGGCGGCGATGCTGCTCAACTACCCGCACAATCCGACGGGCGCAGTCGCCGATGCGGAGACGTTCGAGACGGCGCTGACGGTGTCCGAACGCCTCGGTGCGGCGTTCCTGCACGATTTCGCCTACGGCTCGATCGGCTTCGACGGCCCGCCGCTGTCGGCGCTGGCCGTCGACGGCTCCTTCGAGCGCACAGTCGAGATCTCGACCCTCTCGAAGACGTACAACATGGCCGGATGGCGCATCGGATACGCCGTGGGGAACCCGTCGATCATCGCCGCGATGCGCGCCTATCAGGAATCGGCGTACAGCTCCGTGTTCGGCGCGATGCACGACGCGGCCACGGCGGCCCTCGCGGGCGATCAGGAGCCCGCGAGACGGCTCATCGACGTGTATCGCCGCCGCCGCGACATCGTCGTGAACGCGCTGCGGTCATCCGGATGGAGCGTGCGCCCGATGGAGGGGACCTTCTTCATCTGGCTGCGCGTCGGCGACGACGACATCGCGTTCGCGCAGGAGCTGCTCGCTTCGCACGGCGTCGCCGTCGCCAGCGGCAGCGGCTTCGGCACGGGAGGCGCCGGCTTCGTGCGCCTCAGCCTCGTGCATGATGAGGAGACGCTGCTGCGGGCGATCGAGCGCTTCCCCGCCCTGAGCACCCCGTAACCCGTACCTGTTCGTCCGGGCCGCATCCGGATGCCGGCCCGCTGTTCTGAGGAGAGACCCATGGCAGATGTCGAGAGCTTCGCGCTCGATCACACCGCGGTGCACGCCCCGTACGTGCGTCGCATCGCCGCCGAGCACGGCCAGGCTGGTGACACCATCAGCAACTTCGACCTGCGGCTGACCCAGCCGAACGAGAGCGACATTCCCACCGGTGCGCTGCACACCATCGAGCATCTGCTCGCGAGCCTTCTGCGCGATCACCTCGACGGCGTGATCGACTGCTCGCCGTTCGGATGCCGCACCGGGTTCCACCTCATCGTGTGGGGCGAGCCGAGCGTCGGTGACGTGGCCTCGGCGCTGACTGCGGCGCTGCAGTTCATCGCCGAGAAGGCGACGTGGAAGGACGTGCCGGGTGTCAGCGCCGTCGAGTGCGGCAACTACCGAGACCACAGCCTGCACGGCGCGCGCGAGTGGGCCGCGAGGATCGTCGCCCAGGGAATCAGCCGCGACGCCTTCTCGCGAGTGGTCTGATGGCCTCTTTCCCCGAACTCGCCGGTCAGGTCGTCCTGGTCACCGGAGCCGCCAGCGGAATCGGCGCCGCGACCGCGGCCGCGTTCCTCGATCAGGGGTCGCGGGTCGTCTCGGCCGACCTCGCGTTCGCGTCCGTCGAGCCGGAGCCCGCGGGCGAGCGCCTGTGGCGGGTTCGACTGGATGTGACCGACGAAGCCGCGGTGGCTTCCGCGGTGAGCGCGATCGCCGTCGCGGTCGGGCCCGTGGATGCCGTCGTGCACGCCGCGGGCATCTCGACGATGGACTTCGCCGTCGAGGCGACGTACGCCGACTGGCAGAAGACGATCGACGTGAACGCCACGGGCTCGTTCCTGGTGGCGCGCGCTGTCGCCCAGCAGCTGGTCGAGACCGGCAGGCCCGGCCGGATCGTCCTGCTCGCCTCGCAGGCGGGGAAGAACGGCTACCGCGCGATGACCAGCTATGTCGCGTCGAAGCACGCCGTGATGGGGCTGACGAAGACCATGGCGGTCGAGCTGGCGCCGCAGGGCGTCCTCGTCAACGCGATCTGCCCGGGCATCATCGAGACGGCCATGAAGCACCGCGAGCGGGTCGAGGGCGCCGAGCTGCGCGGACTCAGCGCGGCCGACATCGAGGCGGAGGACTCCTCGCAGGTGCCGCTGGGCCGCACCGGCACCGCGGAAGACGTCGCAGGCGTCGCACTCTTCCTCGCCAGCGACCTCGCCTCCTATATGACGGGACAGGGGATCAACGTCACTGGCGGCATGACGATGCACTGAGATATCGATCGTTCGGCCACTGTTCACCTCGGTGGCCGAACGGTGTCCGGCAGCACACTCGGACGTTCATCCGCCCCTCGTAGCCTGCAGATCGCCGCGTTCAGGCGCCCCGAGCCGACGCGGCGATCTTCCGGCCGACGCTGGCCCGCGCACAGTGCTCTGCCGTGCGCGGACGCGGCTTCGGCACAGCGATCGATGAACTCCGAGGAGCGACATGACTGTGACCACTGGTTCCCTCCGCGCGTGGGGAGCGGCCGCACTCGGCCTCTCCCTCGTCGCGGTGGGCCTGGGAACCCCGACAGGCGGCGAGCCGGCTGCGGCGGCACCGGCTGACGACGCGACCGACTCCGCGCACGCGCAGACCGAACCGGTCGCAAGCGCTGCGGAACTGAGCGGGGTGAACGTGCTTCAGACCACGGGCGCGCGCTCGTGGCGACTCTCCGGGTCGGAAGACCTGACGGGTCTCACCGATGGCGATCGCGACGTCGAGGGCTTCGGCGACTGGCGCTCCGGCGGCGCGGAGAACCGGGTCAACCCGAACTGGGTGGCCTACTACTTCGAGCGCCCGACCGCCGTCGACGGCGCCGCGCTCTACGAGCCGGCCGAGGCGGACAACGTCGGCGCCGTCACCTTCCAGTGGCGGAACATGCGCGGCGGGTGGGAGGACACCTCGGTCGGAACGCTGACGAACGAGGGCGAACGGCTCGCACTCACGGCGGAGTTCGACGCCGTCACGGCGACCGGGTTCCGCGCCGTGTTCGAGAACAAGTCAGACGGGTCCTGGATGCAGCTCGCCGAGCTCGAGGTCTGGGGGCCGGAGCAGTGAGCGCGCAGCAACCGAACACGTCTGTCCCTTCCCGTTCCGCTCGCAGATCCGCCGCGGTGAGGCTGACCGCGGTCGTCGGCGCGGCAGTGACCGCCGGCGCGCTCGCTGTACCCGTCACAGCGCCGACGGCCGAGGCTGCCGAAGACACGGCATCGCGCTTCACACTCGCGGTGCTGCCTGATACGCAGTTCTACTCGCGGTACTCGGCCGATCAGTTCTTCCCCCGGTACGGGACCGATCCGTTCGAGGTCCAGACGAACTGGCTCGCCGACAACGCAGACGAACTGAACATCCGGTTCACGACCCATCTCGGTGACGTCGTCGACCAGGAATGGGTGTCAGGCGAATGGGAGGCCGGCGACCGAGCGATGAGCGTGCTCGACGAGGCAGGCATGGACTACTCGGTGCTGCCTGGCAACCATGATGTCGCCGACTGGAGCGCGCGCAGCTCAGAGGGAAACGCGCAGAACTACCTGTCGCACTTCTCCGCCGACCGGCTCTCCAGCGACACGCTCGTCTCGTCGCACCAGAATGGCTACTCGAATGCGCACGTCTTCTCCGCCGAGGGGCAGGAGTTCCTCGTGCTCGCCATCGGCTGGAACGCCGAGCCGGGCACCTGGGAGTGGGCGCAGTCGGTGCTCGACGCGCACCCGACGCTTCCGACCGCCCTCACCTCGCACTCGATCATCGACATCGACAAGGAGACGGGCGACGCAGCGGACACCGAATTCGGCCAGGAGATGTGGGAAGACCTCATCCGGTCGAACGACCAGATCTTCGTCACGCTCAACGGCCACTCCCACGGCCAGACCCGGCGCGTGGTGACCAACGACGCCGGGCACGATGTGCACCAGATCCTGCTCGACTCCCAGATGGCCGCGGACGGCGGGAACGGGATCATGGGCATGATGGAATTCGACCTCGCGAACGACCGCATCGACTTCGCGACCATTTCGCCCTGGGTGACGCAGAAGGATCCCGAGACGCTCACTCCGTCCGATACCCCCGTCGTGTCGACGCCGGAAGCCGATTTCTCGCTCGAGATCGACTTCTCGGAGCGGTTCTCCTTCGCCACCGAGTTCGGTCCTGGTGACGGCGCCTACGGCGACCTCTCCGAGCGTGCGAAGGAGATCGTCAGCGAGGGCTGGGAGGGCGGCGACGGCGGCACCGAAGCGGTCACTGCCGGCAGTCGCGGCGACTACGTCGAGGTTCCGGGAACACTCGCGCACTGGCGCTTCGGCGACCAGGACGAGGGCGTGCTCCCGGAGAACGCGGAGATCACCGACGAGACCGGCGACAACCCGATGTACCGGCTTCCGGTCGACCAGATCAACGCACCGGCCGAGGTAGAGGACGTCACGATCACGCACGGCGACGCTTCGAACCTCTCGGCGGATGCCGGAGCCGTCTGCTTCGCCGACAGCTCACGGAACACCGGCAAGCTGAATTACCTGACCACGGAGTACGAGGCGCCGGTGACCCACGCCTCCTTCGACGAGGGGTACACGGTCGAGTCGTTCGTCTACCTCGCGGACAATTGGACCGTCGAAGACAACCAGTGGGGCGGTTGGCTCTCGCGCACCGGACGGCGATCGGCTCTTCCCGTTGCCTGGGAACGGTACGACTACGAGATGGGCCCGGCGTTCTTCTCGGTGTCGAACCTCAAGGAGTTCCAGTGGGCGACCACGAACGGCACCCCGTGGACCAACACCGGTTCGCTCTGGTCGGGCGAGATCATGACGGGCAACTGGTATCACGTGGCCGCGGTGAACGACGCCGAGGCGCACACCACGACGATGTACGTCGACGGCGTGCCCGTGCTGCGCAACGCCACCCAGCTCGACGGCATGACGTACGCACCGGGGTATCCGTGGGTGATCGGCACGGTGTTCAACTATGACGAGGCCTCCAACGGATGGAACGGCTGCGTGGGTGAGACCCGCATCGTCGACCACGCCATCGATTCGAGCCAGTTCCTGTACAACCGGATCGACATCGACGGCGACTTCTCCGTCACCGGTGCGCCGTCTGGCGACCTGCCCGCCGGTACGCAGCTGACCGAGCTCGAGGGTGCCGGACGCCCCGGAACCGAGGTGCGCATCGTCGACGACGCCGCAGCCGGTGCCGTGGCGGCCGTCTCGACGTCCGCCGCATCGTCCGAGACCGTGCTCGGGTCGACGACCGTGTCGGACGACGGCACGTGGAACCTGCAGCTCGACTCCGCCATCGCGGAGGCCGGTGCGTACGAGCTGTCGGCGGTGCCGAGCATCGGCTCCCGCGACGGCACCGCGGTCGCTGTGCAGTTCGCGATCGAGCCAGACGATTCCTCCGACGGGACCGACGGTGCAACGGACGGCGGCACCGACGGGGCGACGGACGGCGGCACCGACGGCGAAACCGACGGGACAGCAACTGATGCGGGCACCGACGGCGCCGGCGACAGCCCAACCGGCGACGACGCCGCGACGGATGGTGCGACCACGGACGACGACGAGGCCGCGACCGACGGCGACATGCTGCCGGCGACGGGCCTGACGACCCTCGTCTGGCTCGTGCTCGCATCCGGGCTGGTGGCACTCGGCGTCGGCGCCGCTCTGCGCCTGCGCCGCCGCGCTGACCAGCAGTCCTGACAGTGGGGGTGCGGCGTCCGTCCCCGGGAAGCCGCACCCCCACACCCAGCTGCCGAGATGCGCACTTTTCGCCGAGATGCGCCGAGCTGGCGCGCTTTCCGCGCAAAGAGTGCGCATCTCGCGAGCGTCGCCGCCTGAAACGCGCGAACGCAGCGTCAGAGGAAGCGAACCGGGAACAGCTCCGTCACCCTGATCGCCTGGTCGCGCTCCGCAATGCGCTCCGAGCGACGAGGATCCGCCAGGTACCCCTCGAGCGCCTCCTGCGACGCGAAGCGGTACAGCTGCACCTCGTGCGGATGACCGTCCGCCCCATCGCTCTGCGCGCGCCGGATGACCTCTCCGTCGTGCTCAGGGATCAGCGCGAGCACGGCGTCCTCATACGCGGTCAGCTCCTGGACCCGCCCTTCGTGGGCCCAGAGGAGACAGCACAGCAGCACTTCGCCGTCGGACATCGCCTCGGCTAGAACTGCACGCGCGGCGGCTCCGAGATCGCCGCGCCGTCGATGACTTCGAAGAACTCGCGCTCGGTGAAGCCGAGCCCGCGGGCGAACATGTTGTTGGGGAACACCTTGATCTTCGTGTTCAAATCCCGCACGCCGCCGTTGTAGAACCGGCGCGATGCCTGGATCTTGTCCTCCGTGTCGACGAGATCCTTCTGCAGCTCGAGGTAGTTCTGACTCGCCTGCAGCTGCGGATACGCTTCGGCGACGGCGAACAGGCTCTTCAGCGCCTGTTCCAGATGCCCCTCCGCAGCCCCGGCGGAGCGCGGCGACGTCGCCTGCAGGGTCTCCGCGCGCGCTCGCGTGACGTTCTCGAACACGGCCTTCTCATGGGACGCGTATCCCTTGACCGTCTCGATCAGGTTCGGAACGAGATCGGCACGGCGCTTGAGCTGCACCGTGATGCCGCTCCACGCTTCGTCGACGCGAACACCCAGTTGCACGAGCGAGTTGTACGTCGCCCACAGATAGATGCCGACAGCGACCAGCAGGACAACGACGATCCCGACCGGAATGAGCCACTCCATGTGAAAACCCCCTCGATTGCTGTTCCCAGTGTACGAGCACAAGCATGACGCGAACCGTGAAGATCTTCCCGTCGTCATCACCCGGTACCGTGTCAATGTGACCGACGAACTCATGTTCCGCACGGCGAATCCCTCAGACGTGGACCGGATCGTCGACCTCGTGCAATCGGCGTACCGGGGCGAGGAGAGCCGCGCCGGATGGACGACCGAGGCACATCTGCTCGACGGCCAGCGCACGGATGCCCGCGAGGTCGTCCCGCTCGTATCCGGAGATCCGGATGTCTCGCGCATCGTGCTCGCCTGTCTCGGTGATGCCGCGCTCGCCTGCTGCCACATCGAGAACCGCGGCGACCACGCCTACTTCGGCATGTTCGCCGTCTCCCCCGTCGCGCAGTCAGGCGGCATCGGTCGCGCGCTCCTGGCCGAGGCGGAGCGCGTCGCCCGCTCGTGGCGCTTGGACGAGCAGCGCATGACCGTGATCAGCGCGAGGAGCGACCTCATCGCCTGGTATGAGCGCCGCGGCTACGACCGCACCGGCGTCACCAGCCCGTTCCCCTACGGCGACGAACGCTTCGGCGTCCCCCGCCGCGCCGACCTCGCCTTCGAAGAGCTGCGCAAGCTCCTCTGATCCGCCCGATCTCTTCATTTCTGGCACATCTCCGGTGGTGTGACCACCCGGAGATGTGCCAGAAATGAAGGTTTGGACCCACTCAGGACGCGGCAGCGTCGAGGGAGAGCGCCGAGGTGAAGGTACGCGGCGCTGCGGTGATGGGGTCGTCGAACTCGAGGTGGTCCGCGAGCAGCTGCAGAGCGTGTGTGAAGTCGTAGCCGTCTGGCCCCTCATCGACGGGGTAGACCGGGTCGCCGAGCAGCGGCATCCCGAGCGCGTTCATATGCACGCGCAGCTGGTGAGTCTTACCGGTGTGCGGGGTGAGCGTGAACTCCCCCATCGGACGCCCCTCGTGCTCGTCGATGCGATCGAGCCGGATGGACGTGTGCGCGTTCGGCTGCCCTTCGACGACGCGCACGGCGCGCACGCCGTCGGTCTTGAGCAGTCGGTTCCGGATGTCGCCGGCCGCGCCTCCGACCTCGAGGCCGAGAGGAAGCGGATCGCCTGAGCGCCACTCGTCCGGCAGCCACGCCAGCGCCCGATACGTCTTGCGGATCCGACGCTCCTGGAACAGCATCTGATACCGGCCGCGCGTCGCCGGGCGCCGGGAGAGCACGAGCAGCCCCGCGGTGACGCGGTCGAGCCGGTGGATCGCGACGATGTCGTCCTCCCCGCGCTCCGCCCGCAGCCGGGTGACGACGCTCTCGCGCACGAACCGGCCGTTCGGTGTCGAAGCGAGGAAGTGCGGTTTGTCGACGACGAGCAGGTCGGCATCCTCATGCCGGATGTCGATCTCGAACGGTACACGAGGCTCCGGCGGGTACGGCTTGTGGAAGAAGTAGAAGCCGCCCGGCGTGACGGGGTCGTCGAGCGACACCCGTTCGCCGAACGCAGTGGTGAGCGAACCGTCATCGCTCGTGAAGAACTCCGGTTCCCACGTCCGGTCGTCGAAGGCCTGCTCCCGCCCGAGTGTCCGCGGGATCACGACTTTCTCGAGCCAGTCCCGGATCGTCGCCGGCACCGCATCATCCGCTGCGGCGTGCGTCTCCCGCCCGCCCGGCGCCCGCAGGCGCGCCGCAGAGATGCCGTCTCGCGGCGGCAGCACCCGCATTCCCCGAAGCCTCACGAGAACAAGAGCCTACCGGCGCCCGCTGACGGACATCCGGATGCCCTACCCTGGTCGCATCGTGGCCGACAAGATCGACTTCAAGAAGACGCTCGACGCCTACAGCGCGCCGCGCGGGGCGTTCCGTGTGGTCGAGGTTCCCGACAGGCGATACCTGGCGATCGACGGCCACGGCGACCCCAATTCGTCGTCGGAGTACGCCGACGCCCTCGCGGCGCTCTATCCGGTCGCCTACAGGCTGAAGTTCGCCAGCAAGGCGGACGGCCGAGACTACGTCGTGCCGCCCTTGGAAGGGCTGTGGTGGGCCGACGATATGCGCGCGTTCACGACCGCGCGAGACAAGACCCGGTGGCACTGGACCATGATGCTGATGATCCCCGACTGGATCGGCACGGAGATGGTCGACGCGACTATGGAACTCGTCGGGCGCAGCGATCCCCCTGCACAGCTGCACGAGATCCGCATCGAGACGCTGTCCGAGGGAAGCTGCGTGCAGACCCTGCACATCGGTCCCTTCGATGACGAAGGGCCCGTCTTGGAGCGCATGCACGACGAGTTCATCCCAGCGAACGGACTCCGGATGCGCGGAACCCACCATGAGGTGTACTTCAGCGACGTTCGCCGAGTCTCACCTCACCGGATGCGCACACTGCTCCGTCAGCCGGTGACGCGCGCCTGACGCCGCCCCTCCGTGGCCCGGCGCCCTGCCCGCACGCCGGTGTGATTCCGAGGGCTGTTGGTCCCCCCAGTGGGGTTCGAACCCACACTGGGCCGATTTTAAGTCGGCTGCCTCTGCCGGTTGGGCTATGGGGGGATGCGCCGAGGGCGCCCCACCACGGTATCGGGTGGGGCGCCCTCGGCGCATGAGACGAGCGCTACTTCGCTGCTTCTGCCTTCTCAGCGTCGACGTTCTCAGCATCCGTCTCCGCCGGGGAGGCGTCGGTCTTCTCTGCCTCCGGCTCGGGCTTCGGCTCGACCGGTGCCGGCTTCGACTCCTCGACCTTGGGCTTGGGCCGCGAGGCGAACTCCTCGAAGAACCCGCGCGGGTTCTGCGACGTCTGCAGCTGCACCTGGTCGCGCCCCAGGAAGAGGTTGTGCCACCAGCCCCACAGCACGCGCCACTTGCGCTCCCACGTGGGCATCGCCAGGCCGTGGTAGCCGCGGTGCGCCACCCAGGCGAGGAAGCCCTTCAGCGCGATCTTGCCCGACTGGAACACACCGGTGCCGAGGCCGAGACCCGCGACCGCGCCGAGGTTCTTGTGGAAGTACTCGACAGTGTCCTCGCCGCGCAGCACGGCGACGAGGTTCTTCGCGAGGCGCTTGGCCTGACGCACCGCGTGCTGGGCGTTCGGCACGCAGGTGCCGTCGGGCAGACCGCCGGTCTTGTCCGGCACAGCCGCCACGTCGCCGGCGGCCCACGCGCCCTCGATGAGATCGCCGTCGGCGTCGACCACGCGCAGGTCGGCCTGCGTCGTGATGCGACCGCGCGGCTCACGGGGCAGATCGCTGCCGCCCACGACCTGCGGATTCGCCATCACACCTGCGGTCCAGATGATGAGGTCGCTGGGGTATTCCTCGCCCGTGTTCGTCTTCACGACGCCGTCGGTCGCGTCGGCGACCTGGGTGTCGAGGTGCACGTAGGCACCGCGCTTGGCGAGATCCTTCAGCACCCACTCGCTCGTCGGAAGCGACACCTCCGGCATGATCCGGCCCATCGCCTCGATGAGATGGAAGTGAGTCTCCTCGAACGTGATCTCCGGGAACTTGTTCAGCAGTGCCGAGGCCGCCGAGCGCAGCTCG
This sequence comes from Frigoribacterium sp. JB110, assembly GCF_900163665.1. GTDB lineage: Bacteria > Actinomycetota > Actinomycetes > Actinomycetales > Microbacteriaceae > Microbacterium. The sequence goes on along the minus strand of NZ_FUIA01000025.1, from coordinate 219,912 downwards.
CCGAACGTCTCGATCCCGGCGAACCCGCCGCCGACGACGACAACGGTCAGCAGCCGCTTGCGCAGCTCGCTGTCCTTGGGGAGCGACGCCGCCTGCTCGAAGTTCGCGATCAGGCGATCACGCACGGCGATCGCCTCCTCGATCGACTTCAGCCCGATCGCGTTGTCCGCGATGCCCGGGATCGGGAACGTGCGCGACACCGACCCGGCGGTGACGACGATGTGGTCGTACTCGAAGTCGTACTCCTCGCCACCGTTCGGCGAGATCGTGGCGACTCTGCTGTCGTGGTCGATGCCGGTGACCTTGGCGTTGATCACCTTCGTGCGCTTGAGGTGACGACGGTGCGAGACGACCGTGTGGCGCGGCTCGATCGATCCGGCCGCGACCTCGGGCAGGAACGGCAGGTAGGTCAGGTACGGCAGCGGGTCGACTACGACGATCTCCGCCTCGCCCTTGCGCAGGTGCTTCTCGAGCTTCCACGCGGTGTAGAAGCCGGCGTAACCGCCGCCGACGATAAGAATCTTGGGCACGAGTGAGGAACTCCTTCAATCGGATGTGCTGGGCGTGCGGCTCTCAGAGCGCGCAGAACGAGTGCGTCGGACGACAGCAACGAGGCCGAGCGCAATCAGGATACCAGCGCCGCTGAGCGCAACGATCGGCAGCGTGCCCTCGCGGAGCGACTCCGGCGTCGGCAGCCACGGCGATCCGGCCTCCGTCGGGGGCTCAGCGGGCGGCAGTGCAGGCAGCTCGACGTCGCCGACCTCCGGCTGCGTTTCCGCGTCGGTGTCGGCGCGTCGATAGAGCCGGATCCACTCCTCGAGGGTGGTCTCCGCGACCGGATTCTCTGCGACGACCGGCACATCGCGCTCCACGGCCCGCGCCGCGTCGACGATGCCGTAGCCGTAGTCCGCATCAGGCAGGTCGACGCCGTCGACGCTGCTGGTGGTCTTCACTATGCGATTGATGACGTTGTTCGCATCGAGCTCCGGATGCGCCGAGCGCACCAGTGCGGCGATGCCCGCCACGATCGGGGCCGCGCCGCTCGTGCCCTCCCACTGCATCAGCGTGCCATCCGGAGCGAGACCCAGCAGCTCCTCGCTGGGGCCGGTGACACCGATCGTGATGCCCTGCGTCGAGGCGTCTTTGCTGATGTCGCCTTCGCGGTCGACGCCTCCGACGACCAGCACACCGGGAATCGTCGCCGGCGCACCGACGGATTCCGTGCCGCTGCTGCGGTTGCCCGCCGCGACCACGACGACCGCGTCGTTGTCGAAGGCATAGAGGAACGCGTCGTCCCACGACTCGTCCCAGCTGAGGGTATTGGTCGTCCAGGACAGGTTGATCACGTCTGCGCCGTGGTCGACGGCCCACCGGATGGCCTCCGGCACCTGCTCGACGAAGGGAACGGCGACGGATGCCTCGAAGCCGACCGAGATGGACAGGAGGTCAGCTTCCGGCGCGACGCCGATGAATCCCTCGTCCTCGCCCGTGCCGCGAGCCGCGGCGATCGAGCCGACGAGCGTGCCGTGGTTGCGATTGAGCACGCCGACCGGAGTGCGGCCGTCGTCCGACCCGCTTCCCGACACGTCGGTTCCGGCCGAGACCGCGTCGTCGATCTCCTCCGCGCCTGTGCCGATGCCGGTGTCGATGACGGCGATCGTCGTGCCCTCGCCGCGCGTGGTCTCCCACGCGTCGGTGATGCCGTACTCGTCCAGCCAGTACTCGGCCACTCTGACCGGGTCTTCCTTCGGCTCTTCGTCCTCGTCCTTGTGATCCTCCGCGACCGCGGCGCCGCTGAGCAGAACGACGGCGGCGATCGCACCGGCGAGCACCGCGCTCGCACGCCTGGCAGCGCCGGCGATCATCCGGTGACTCCCGCGGGTTCGCCGCGCAGCGCGGCGCCGGGGTCGACGCACTCGCAGCGCTCAGGCGACCACGCGGAGCGACGCAGCGCCTCGTCGCCGAGCGGGTTCACACCCTGACCCGCGGCGAGCGCGTGACCGGCGAGTGCGTGCAGGCACTTCACACGCGTCGGCATGCCACCGGCAGAGATGCCGTCGATCTCCGGGACCTCGCCGAACTGCGCGCGGTCTGCCAAGAACGCTTCGTGCGCCGCTGTGTACTGCGCCCTCGCCTCGTCATCTTCTGCAAGGTGCTGGTTCATCTCGACCATGACCTGGCCGGCCTCGAGCCGGGACATCTCGGCGGTGGCCGCCGGATGGGTCAGATAGTAGAAGGTGGGGAAGGGCGAGCCGTTCTCGAGCCGCGGTGCGGTCGAGACGACAGTCGGATTGCCGCAGACGCAGCGCGCGGAGATGCCGACGACTCCTCGGGCCTCGCGCCCGAGCTGCTCGGACACGACCCGGATGTCGGCGGCCGTCACAGGAGCAAAAGGCGGAGTCGTCACGCGCCCAGGGTATCGAGACCGGCTGACAAACGACTTGAACCCGCCGATGCCGCCGTTCTCGATGCCGAAGCATCCAGACGACGCGAGGTCGCGCCGGCGTGCGCGATCACCCCGCGTCGCTGTCGCTGTCGCGCTACTCGGCCGCGGCCCGCTCGGACAGGCCGGCCTCGGTGATGGAGCGCAGCAGCTGGCCGCCCCAATCGCTGCGGGCTTCCTCGACCTCATCACTGATGGGCTCTGCGTCCTGCGGCTGCTCGGACTCGTCGAGGTCGTTCACGATCAGGTACGGCACCTCGCCCGGCTTGGTGTAGTACAGCCGTTCGCGGGCCTGCGCCATGATGTACGCCTCGTCGCCCCAGCGCTGCTGTTCGTCCTCGAGCGCGTCGATCTCGCTCTGCGTCAGCTGCACCGACTCCTCGAGTGCGGCGATCTTCTGACGCTGTTCGACGTAGGTCGACACGGTCGGCACCAGCACGAGCGCGCCCAGCACCACGAGCGCGAGCATGATCATCGTGAAGCCCGACAGCCGGAGCCTGGCGAGCCACTCGCGTGCGGACGAACGGGAAGGGGGAGCCGATGTGCTCATCCGCTCCCCCTTCCGTCAGTGCTTTCGTGCGATCAGCCCGTGAATCGCGGGTAGGCGCCGCGACCGGCGAACACCGCCGCGCCACCGAGCTCCTCTTCGATCCGCAGAAGCTGATTGTACTTCGCGACGCGGTCGCTGCGAGCGGGCGCGCCCGACTTGATCTGACCGCAGTTCACGGCGACGGACAGGTCGGCGATCGTGGTGTCCTCGGTCTCGCCCGAGCGGTGCGACATCATCGCGGTGTAGCCGGCGTTCTGCGCCATCGACACGGCGTCGAAGGTCTCGGTGAGGGTGCCGATCTGGTTGACCTTCACCAGCAGCGAGTTGGCCACGCCGTCCTTGATGCCGCGGGCAAGGCGCTCGGGGTTGGTGACGAACAGGTCGTCGCCGACGAGCTGCACCTTGTCGCCGATGGCGGCGGTGAGGGCGCTCCAGCCCTCCCAGTCGTCTTCGGCGAGCGCGTCCTCGATGGTGACGAGCGGGTAGTTCTCGACGAGCTCCTCGTAGTACTTCGTGAGCTCCTCGGACGTCATGTCCTTGCCCTCGAAGCGGTACTTCCCATCCGAGAAGAACTCGGTCGAGGCCACGTCGAGCCCGACGGCGATGTCCTTGCCCGGCGTAAAGCCGGCCTTCTCGATCGACGCCATCAGGAAGTCGAGTGCCTCGCGGTTGTTCGGCAGGTCGGGGGCGAAACCGCCCTCATCGCCGAGGCCCGTCGCGAAGCCGCCGGCGAGCAGCTCCTTCTTGAGCACCTGGTAGGTCTCCGCACCCCAACGGAGCGACTCGGAGAACGTCTCGGCGCCGTGCGGCACGAGGAAGAACTCCTGCATCTCAATGCCGTTGTCTGCGTGCTCGCCGCCGTTGATGACGTTCAGCGCGGGAACGGGCAGCACGTGCGCGTTGGGGCCGCCGAGGTAGCGGAACAGCGGAAGGTCGGCGCTGTCTGCTGCCGCCTTGGCGACGGCGAGGCTGACGCCGAGGATCGCGTTGGCGCCCGTGCGCTTCTTGTTCTCGGTGCCGTCGGTCTCGTTCAAGGTGGCGTCGACGAGGCGCTGGTCGCTCGCATCGAGGCCCTCAACAGCCGGGCCGAGTTCGTCGAGGACGGCATCGACGGCCTTCAACACGCCCTTCCCGCCGTAACGGCCCTTGTCGCCGTCGCGCAGTTCGTACGCTTCGAACGCACCGGTCGATGCGCCGGACGGAACAGCGGCGCGCTGCACGATGCCGTCGGCGAGGAGGACCTCCACCTCGACGGTCGGGTTGCCGCGCGAGTCGAGGATCTCGCGAGCGCCTACAGCTTCGATTTCTGCCACGGATGACTCCTTCAGAAGTGGTCTTGGTCCCGCACCGCGGCAATGTCCGCACGCCGCACCGGGCTCGCACACAGCCTATCCGGATCGCCCCTGCGATCCAGCATCCGGATCGCCTTCGGCGAAGCGCTCGCTGTCCGTTCCGATCCGCTTCACCCGGCCGACATGAGTACGGCCGCGCGAGACGAGTACGATCCCACCCCGGAAGGTCGACGCCCGGGAGGTCGTACTCAAGCCGACGCGTTCGGCGACGTCGGGCCGGGGCGCCCCGGCTTCGATGGAGCGAACCCGGTGAGCCTGTCGGACCGGAACTGCCCCGCAGCGATGAGCACGACGATGACCACGGCGAGCACGATCCACATCGGAACGCCCATGGGCGCGATCAGCGCAGGGTCGGGCTCCGTGCCCGCCGCGGTGAACAGCATCGTCGCCTGGCCGACGGCGTTGAGCGCGCCGTGGGCGAAGACGGCCGGCCACACTGATCCGGTGCGCAGTCGGAGCCAGCCGAACAGCACCCCGAGCAGCACGCATGCGGCGACCATCATCAGCACACCGGAGACGTCGGTGCGGCCGTAGTTCTGCCCCAGCAGGATGAGCGGTGCGTGCCACAGGCCCCAGACCACCCCGGTGATGAGCAGCGCCGGCCACACTCCGCGGGACCGCAGCGCCGCGGTCAGCCATCCGCGCCAGCCGATCTCCTCGCCGAACGCGGCGATCGCGTTGGGCACGACGGCGGCGAACGGAACCATGACGAGCTGTGTGAGCACGACGACCCACGGGCTGACTCCTGTCAGGTCGGCCCCCGCGGCTTCGAGCTGGGCGGCGAAGCCGGAGAGGTTCTGCAGATCGAGTTCGACGAACCCCAGCATTCCGGACAGCGCGATGCCCACCATGGTGAGCACGATCGGGCCGAACAGCCCGATCACGCAGAACCAGACCGTACGCCCCACAGGCCTCAGCGGCCACATGCCGAGGAAGCGCAGCGCGCCGCGGTGCGGGGCCCGCATCGCGAGCACGACGACGAGCACCGCCAGCGCAGGCGTGAACATCATCGCCACGGCGATCGCCTGCCCGACCAGCGGCGGCACCGGGCCGAGCCACAGCGGGATCGCCACGGCCCAGGCGAGCGCCATCGCAACGACGACGAACACCGCGATGGCGCCCCATCCGGCTCGTGGAACGCGGCTGTCTCCGCGACGCGTGCTGTCGTTCTCAGTCGTGTCCGTCATGATCTGCTGCCTTCTTCGTCTCGTCCGTCGTCGTCATCCGGAATCGCGCCTGCCAGCAGGGCGGCGCCCGTGGCCGCATCGTCGACCGTGACGGTGACGCTCTTCCCCGCATCCGTCGTGACGCGGATCGCCTCTCCCGCGCGCAGCACGATGCCGAGCCCCGTTCCGACTCCGTAGCGCCACCCCCACCCGCCGTAGTCGCCCATCGGGCTGACGTGCACGACGTCGACCGACCGGATGCTCGCGTGCGGCACGTGCTTGCGCGGCCAGCCCAGCGGCGCACGCACGGTGAGACCGTGGCCGTCGACGCGCACGACGAAGACGGAGCCGAACATGACGGCGGCCGTGACCAGAGCCAGCGCCGCGATCGTGATCCAGGAACCGACGCTCACAGCACCGCTGAGCCGGATGTCGAGAATCGTGGTGGTCAGGGCGAGCCCCGCCACCAGCGCGATGAGGAGGCCGAGTGCGACGAGGCCGGCGCGTGCGATCGACACGCTGCGGATCCATACCGCGCGCTCGCCCGGCCCGAGTTCGAGGCCCGCCGGCGTCTCGCCGCCGCGGCTCTCATCTGCGGGGACGGAGAGCGACAGCTTCCACGCGGCGAACCCGAGCAGCGCGCCCACCGCCAGACCGCCGACGAGGAACCCGCCGACACCGGGCGCGTCACGCGCGTCGTCGAGGCCGATCTGCGCCACCGCCGAAGCGAACTGGCTCAGCCCCACCAGCGAGACCTCCACCCACACGATCGCCGCCATCAGTCTGAAGGAGATCCGCCCGCCGGTGTTCGTGCGGATTCCGGAGAGCGCCAGTCCCGCCACCAGCACAGTGACGCCGCCGCCGACGCCCGCCATCATCGCGGGGAACGTCCACGCCGGCCCGAACCCGTCAGGCCCGCCGGTGAGACCCCAGTGGATCGCGGCAGGGTCCGGCATGTGCGGCAGCAGCACGACGAGCACGAGGGAGAGCATCACGAGCACGCTCAGCGGGAGGATCAGCCCCACCCATCGGAACCGGCGAACGGCCCGTGCGCGCAGCGCGTCGTAGGTGTCGGTCATGACTTTCCTTTCGCGGATCGGGCGGCCCGCGTCTGCGTCGGATTCCGGCCGCCTCTGACGAGCCCGGCCAGCACCTCCGTTGAGACTCCGAGCGACGAGGCACGGTCGACGAGCGCCCGGATGTCGTCGTGCAGCTCTGCGACCGAGCCGGCCGCTGCGGTGACGACCGCTCCCCTGCCCGGGCGCATATCGACGAGACCGTCGTCGCGCAGCTGCTGGTACGCGTGCAGCACCGTGTGCAGGTTCACCCCCAGTGAGGCGGCGACCTGCTTCGCCGAAGGAAGCCTGTCACCCTCACCGACGGAGCCTGCGACGATGTCGCCTCGGATGGACGCCGCGATCTGGGTGAAGACGGGTTCCTCACGCGTCGGGTCGATCCGAATGAGCATGCGCTTATTCTAGCGCAAATAGAACTATTGGGCCAGTATCCTGTCGAGGTCTCGTCCCGTGCACTCCGGCGTCACCGCGCGCCCGTAGAATCCGCGCATGCCCTCCCCCTCGCTCGCCCGTCGTCTCGGACTGGGCGATGCCGTTGCCATCGGGCTCGGCTCGATGATCGGCGCCGGCGTCTTCGCGGTGTTCGCTCCCGCGGCAGCGGCCGCCGGATCGGGCCTGCTGATCGGGCTCGGGCTGGCGGCCGTCGTCGCCTTCGCGAACGCGACGAGCTCCGCCCAGCTCGCTGCGGTGCATCCGGTCTCCGGCGGCAGCTATGCCTACGGCCGTGCCGAGTTGAACGACTGGTGGGGATTCCTCGCCGGGTGGTGCTTCATGATCGGCAAGACGGCGAGCTGCGCGGCGATGGCGCTGACCTTCGCCGCATATGCCTGGCCCGGCATGGAGCGTCCGGTGGCGATCGCGGCGGTCGTCGTGCTGTGCGCGATCAACCTCGCCGGCGTCACACGCACCGCGCTGGCGAGGAAGATCATCGTCTCGCTCGTGCTCGCGGTGCTCGCGGTCGTCGTGGCCGCTGGGGTGTCTGCTGGACTCGACAATGCCGCCGTCGCGGATCCGGGCGATGCGGCGCTGCTCGTCAGCGGCGCGCCCCCGACGTTCCTCGGCGACGGCCTGCTGGCATCCGGATGGCACGGCATCCTGCAGTCGGCCGGCCTGATCTTCTTCGCCTTCGCCGGCTACGCGCGGATCGCCACGATGGGCGAGGAGGTGCGCGACCCCCGCCGCACGATCCCGCGGGCGATCGTGGTCGCACTGACCGGTGCCGTCGTCGTCTACGCCGTGCTCGCCGCCATCGTGCTGTGGGCGCTCGGACCGCAGGGCGCGGCGGAGTCGGCCGCTCCTCTGGCCGACATCGTCGGCGCGGCCGGATGGGCGTGGGCGGAGCCCGCCGTCAGGGTCGGCGCCGCGCTCGCGTCGCTGGGTGCGCTGCTGGCGCTGTTCGCCGGGCTCGGCCGCACGGGCCTCGCGATGGCGCGAGAAGACGACCTGCCGCGTTTCCTCTCTGCCGTCTCGAAGCGCACCGGAGTGCCGCACCGGGCAGAACTCGCCGTCTGCGCCGTGGTGATCGCGCTGGTCGCGTTCGTCGACCTGCGCGGCGCGATCGGGTTCTCGTCGTTCGGCATCATGCTCTACTACCTGGTCGCGAACCTCGCGGCGCTGCGCCAGGGGCGCGACGTGCGCCGCTACCCCCGCTGGCTGCAGGTGCTGGGGGCGGCGCTGTGCGTCGTGATCGCCGCCAGCCTGCCGTGGCAGAGCATCGTCGGCGGCGTGATCGTCATCGCCGTCGGCCTCGCCTACCGCGCCATCCGGCTGCGCCGCGCGCGCTGACCCGCACCCCGCTGCTCCGACACACTGCACAATCCCCCAGCCGCGGCACAATCGCCCGGGGAATGCCGCGGCTCAATGAGCCTGCCGCGGCTCAGAGCACCCCACACCGAAGCTCAGCACCCCGTCCCCGTGCCCGATGCGCTCAGCCGAGGGGCTTCAGCTCGAGCTCCGCGCGCGTCTGACCCGCGCGCACGGCGGCGAACGCGGTGTACCCGTCGGATTCTGCGCGAGCGAGCAGGTTCTTGAGGTTGTTGGTGCGCTGCTCGAGCCGAACGCGTGTGCCTTCGGCGATGAGCGCCGCCTTCAGCGACACCAGCTCGACGACCGGAACGTCCTTGTCGTGCACCAGCACCACTGCCTCGGCAGACTCCGCCTCGGTCAGCTCGACGAGGTCGACGATGCGCTCGAACCCGATCGAGAAGCCCACGGCCGGTACGTCCTGCCCGAGGAAGCGGCCGATCATGCCGTCATAGCGGCCGCCGCCGCCCAATGCATACCCGACGCTCGAGTGCGCGACCTCGAAGATCGTGCCGGTGTAGTACCCCATCCCCCGCACGAGGAACGGGTCGAACTCGAGGCTCGCCGACGCGCCGACGGCGTCACCGATGCCGACCAGGTGGGCGACGACCTCATCCGGAACACCTGTGGGCAGAGCGGCGCGGATCTGAGCCTCGCCGAAGCGCGACTGCTCCGACGGCTCGCGGCCGAGGAACGACTCGAATGCGTCGACCGCGTCTGCCGTCGCGCCGCGCTCGCGCAGCTCCGCCGCAACGCCGGTCGGTCCGATCTTGTCGAGCTTGTCGATCGTGATGAGAACGCCGGGCCGCTCGTCGACCGGGAAGCCGAACACGTCGAGCATCGCATCGAGCGCACGACGATCGTTGATCCGGATGACCACGTCGTTCAGCCCCAGCGCATCGAAGGTGTCGAGCGACGCGGCCAGCAGTTCGACCTCGGCGCGCGAGGAGGCGTCGCCGATGATGTCGATGTCGCACTGCACGAACTGGCGGTAGCGCCCCTTCTGCGGTCGCTCCGCGCGCCACACCGGCGCGATCTGCACCGAGCGGAAGACGCCGGGCAGGTCGGCACGGTTGGACGCGTAGAAACGCGACAGCGGCACGGTCAGGTCGTAGCGCAGCCCGAGGTCGGTGAGCGCGGACTGGTCGTCGGCGGCCGCGGTGATCTTCTCCGGTGTGAGTCCCCGGCGCAGCACGTTGAAGGCGAGCTTCTCGTTGTCGCCGCCGATGCCCGCGTGCAGGCGCGCATGCTCCTCCATCACGGGCGTCTCGATCTCGTCGAAGCCGTGCGCGCGATAGCGCTCGCGGATCACGGCGAGCACGCGCTCGCGACGATTCTTGTCGGCGGGGAGGAAGTCGCGCATTCCGCGCGGAGCGTTTACGGCAGCCATAGCGTCCCCATTCTTCCAGACCCGCCCTGCGGGCTCCGCCCCGTGCCTGCCCGCTTCGCCCCTATTCGGCCCGCACTCCGTCGCTCAGGTGCGCCGAACTGCCGCCGAGACCGTGCCGCAGCGGCGTTCTCCGCAGCAAAGCGCGGCGCACGGGCGACAACGGCGGGGCTATGCTTCCGCGTCGCGGATATCCGTCTCGAATGCGCGCACGCGGCCGCGCAGTGCGCGTTCGGCGTCCCAGCCGCGGGCACGAGCGAGGGCGACCAGGACGAGGACGGTGTCGCCCAGCTCCTCCTCGCTGGCGGGCAGCAGCGGCTCCTCCGCATCGGCCTCGAGCGCCTCGTACGCCGCCGTCGCCTCGACCAGCTCGAGCCCGACGCCGACCTGCTCGCCTTTGCCGAGCACCTTCTGCGCCAGTGCGAGCGCGGGCATCGCGTGCGAAACCCCGTCGAGCACCGACGTGCGGTCGCGCTTCTCAGTGGCCTTCGCCGCGTTCCACAGCTCCAGCACCCGCTCCGGCGTCTCCGCGGTCTCATCCGCGAACACGTGCGGATGACGACGGACCATCTTGTCGACCAGGTCGCCTGCGACGTCGTCGAGCGTAAAGTCGGGGGCGACGGCCGAGTGGAACAGCACCTGCCAGAGCACGTCTCCCAGCTCTTCGCGCAGGCCCGCACGGTCGCCGGTCTCGATCGCGTCGATCAGCTCCGCCGACTCCTCCTGCAGGTACGGCGCGAGCTCCTCATGCGTCATGGCCTTCGACCACACGCACTCCGAGTGCACCTCTTCCATCACATCTGCCGCACGCCGCAGCGCATCGCCCTGTTCGTTCACGCGCCCATTGTGTCACCCGGAGACGTCGTCCGGTCTCCCCGCATCGCTGCGGCGATCGCCAGCTCCGCCGGCTGCGACGGACTCGCGCACATTCCGAGGAAGCGCGCGCTCGGGTCCGCAGGCGTCGGCGCGCGAGCGAGCGCGGCTCCTCACCACCTCAGAGGTGCCGCACAAGGCTCGGCAGCAGCACCTTCGCCGACACCATGTGGTCCTGGCCCCTCAGCACTTCGTGCGTTGCGGCGGGGATCGCTTCGGCGAGCGCATCGGCGACCCGATGCAGCGACGCAGGGCTGCGCTCCCCCGCCATCACGTGCACCGGCACGGTGATCTGAGCTGCCGCATCGAGCGGCGGCGGCGAGGCGGTCAGCGCCATGTCGTAGCGCAGCGTCGGAGCGAGCGCCACAAGCCGACGCCAACCCGGCATCACCGGCAGCAGCCGCGCGAACGCCTTCGGCATGCCGACGCCGATCAGGAACCGCTTGATCGCAACCGCGCCGCGGCCGCCGTCGAGGAGCCCCTCGACTTCTGCGCGCAGCTGCGCGTACGTCGCCGCCTCCTCGTGGTCGGCCACCCAGGACGCGTCGTAGAGCAGGGCGCGCTCGACCTTGCCAGGAAGACGACGGGCCGCATGCATCGCGAGCACCGCGCCAGAGGAGTGCCCGTACAGCAGAGCACGGCCCCCGACGGCGTCGATGACAGCTTCGAGATCCTCGATCTCCTTCTCCAACGACCACGCGTCGGTGTCGCCGGAGTCTCCCCGTCCACGGCGGTCGTAGGTCGTCACGCGAAACCGCTCCGCGAACGCCTTCACGTCCTGCCGGATCGGCGCGAATCGTCGATGGCACACGGCCCCGGTCACGAAGACGAGCACCGGCCCACTGCCCGTGCGTTCGTATGCGATCTGTGTTCCGTCACGGGAGGTGGCGGTCTCGAAATGCGGCATGATCGACTCCTTCTTCGGCTGATCGGTGCGAAAGCCCCGGCGACGGGGCGATGTTCGTCGGCGACGATGCCGCCCGCACGTCGATGCACGAAGCGGAATCGTCTACGCGGCGGTCGCGTTCGTCGCGGCCTGCGACACGGGGTCGCTGAACCCGTCGGTCAGGTGCACAGTCCGTCGAGCGCGGAAACCAGATACGCGTCCTCGGCCTCGTTGCCGGGCAGCTCCAGTGCACGGCGGTATGCCTCGGCAGCGGCGGCATGCTCATCCAGTTCCTCGAGCGTCACGGCTCTGGCAGTGTGGAACGGGCGGAATCGAGCAAGGACCGGATCCGAGGCGAGCGCATCGAGCCTGCGCAGACCTTCGCGCGGCCCCTGTGCCCTCCCCTGCGCGACAGCCTCCCCCAGTCGAACGACCGGCCCATCATCGTGCGCGGCCAGCAGCCGATACAGCACCGCGATCTGCGCCCAATCGGTTGCGTCGAAGCTCGGTGCCTCCGAGTGCACCGCCGCGATCGCCGACTGAATCGCAAAGGGGCCGGCACCGGGGCTGCCCGCGGCACGGGCGGCGAGCGTGAGCCCCTCTCGGATCAGGTCTCGGCTCCAGCGCGAACGGTCCTGGTCGGCGAGCGCGACCGGATGCCCATGAGCGTCGGCGCGCGCCGGCCGACGTGCGTGCGTGAGCAGCAGCAGCGCGAGCAGCCCCGTGCTCTCGGCAGAACCCGGAGTCAACTGGTGCAGAATCCGTGCGAGCCGGATCGCCTCCTCGGCGAGGTCGTCCCGCGTGTGCGTACTGCCGGTGGAGGCGGCGAATCCCTCGGCGAAGATCAGGTAGACCACCTGTCGCACCACAGGCAGCCGGTCGCGTGCCCGCCCGACGGCGGGCGGAATGAACCGGATGCCCATGGTCCGGATGCGCCGCTTCGCTCTGGTGATGCGCTGCTGCATGGTCGGCACCGGCACGAGCAGTGCGTGGGCGACCTCGCTGGTCGACAGCCCACCGACGAAACGGAGCGTGAGCGCGAGACGGTCCTCCGGAGCCAGCGCGGGGTGTGCGCAGGCGAAGAACAGCCCGAGCCTGTCGTCCGGCAACTGGTTCTCTTCCGGCGCCGCGTCCGCGGGGTCGCGGAACGCCGCGGAGACGGGCTCCATCTCTCGCTCAGCCGAAATGCGCGGGAGTCGGCGCGCCTGCATGTCGTCGTGACGCACGATGTCGATTGCACGTCTCGTCGCCGCGGTCGTCAGCCACGCGGCCGGCGAGTCCGGTACACCGGAGCGCGGCCAGCCCTCCAGCGCCCGCACGACGGCTTCGTGCAGCATGTCCTCGGCGAGGTCGAGGTCGCCGAACCGCCGGGCGAGGGCGGCGATGATCCGCGACTGCGCGTCGCGATCCACGCCAGCGATCGCGTTTCGCGCCGCCTCCTCGCCCGGTGCGTCAGCGCTCATGGCTCAATAGGGGGCGACGGGACGCAGCTCGACGTGACCGCCTGGAGCGGATCCCGGGCTCTTCTTGGCCCATTCGATCGCCTCGTCGATTCCGTCGACGTCGATGATGTACACGCCCCCGACGAACTCCTGCACCTCGGCGAACGGGCCGGTCGACGTGATCCGGCCGCCGTCCTCGCTGCTCGCCACCTTCACGGCGACGTCCTGATCCTCCAGCGCGAACGACGTGACGACGACACCGGCCTCGGTGATCTCCTTGTCGAAGGCGAAGAATTCCTCGGGGTCGGCTCCCCCGTCGTCACCGCAATCAGGATCGTTGTGATATCCCATCAGCAGCATGGCGTACTTCATGGTGTCTCCTCCGCTCGGTCGGCCGCGACTGTGCGGCCCCCTCATCTGCGCCGAGCCGATCGGCCCGACACCATGTTGACGGATGAGGGTGCCGCACATCGACAACTTCGGAGAAGAAAGTTCCGGCTACGCCTTCTCGTCCTCTGAGGGCCCGGCGCCCTGCGCCGCGAGACGGCGGTAGTGGCGCGCCCTTCCCGAAACCAGGAACGCCGCGATGATGAGCGAGATGAACGATCCGATGAGCACGCCGAGGACCGCTTCGTCGGCGACCAGCGGGTGCTCGGCGAAAGCGAGGCGCGACAGCAGCAGCGACACCGTGAAGCCGATGCCGCCGAGCGCGGCCGCCGGCAGCATGTCGGGGATGCTGAGCCCCGGATCGCCGTTCTTGCGCCCGATGAAGTTCGACAGCCAGCCGAACAGCGTGATGCCGACGATCTTTCCCACCGGCAGCGCGACGATGATCGCGAACATCGCGGGAGAGAGCTCGCTGACCGGCACCGCCGGAATGGCCACCAACGCGGAGAAGAACGCGAAGATCGGCAGCACGATGCCGTTCACCCATGGCTCGAGTGCGTGGCTGGCGCGCAGGCCCTCGTCCTGTCGGATGACCAGACCGAGCATCACGCCCGCGATCGTGGCATGCACGCCGGAGAGGTAGATGAACGCCCATGCGGCCAGCGCCACGATGATCATCAGCGCGACGATGACGCGGGTGTTCGTCTCGCTGCGCATGCGACTCAGGATCGCGAAGACGACGATGAGCGCGACGCCGATCACGAGGTTGAGCAGGTTGATGTCTGTGGTGAACAGGAACGCGATGAACAAGATGCCGACGATATCGTCGATGATCGCGAGCGCGAGCAGGAACACGCGCACCTGCTTGGGCAGCCCCTTGCCGAACATCGCCAGCACGCCGAGGGCGAATGCGATGTCCGTGGCGGTCGGGATCGGCCAGCCGTTGATCGTGTCGTGATCGTTGGCGATCATCAGATAGGCGAGGATCGGCATGAGCACGCCGCCGAGCGCCGCGACCGCCGGCCTGAGCGCCTTCTGCACGCTGTTGAGCTGCCCCTTGGTGAGCTCGAACTGCAGTTCCATCGCCGCGGTGAAGAAGAAGATCGCCAGCAGCAGGTCGGCGACCCAGTGCGACAGCGACAGGTTCAGGCCGATCGCGGCGGGCCCGATCTCGGTGTGGCTCCAGTCGATGAGCGCTTCGCCGAACGGCATGTTCGCAAGAAGGAGCCCCAGCGCCGCGGCGCCGAGAAGGAGGAAGGCGGGAAACCGCTCTGAACGGAGCAACTTCATGGGGTCCTTTCGGTCAACGACTGCCCGCGGGCCGTCGGGCCCGCGACGCCGACCAGACTTCCCGGCACACCGACCTCGATTCTACGCGGGCCGCGCACTGACGCTTGCATCCGGAGTGTCTTCCTTCCTGGGGAGCGGGAACAGGGCATCGAGCAGCTGCTCCACCCATGCCAACAGCAGTTCGTCCTGGCCCGGCTCGATCTTCGTCGGCAGCGGCACCACCATCGCCTCTCCGCCCGCCAGCAGTTTGGCGCTGGGGTACAGGCGCTTGAGACGCACCTGCATGGAGTCCGGCAGATCCGCCGGTGCGATGCGGAGGTTCTTGCCCATCGCCACGACGTCGCTGAGCCCGGAGCGGCTGGCGCGACGACGCAACCTCGCGACGCGCACAAGTCCGATGACCTCCGCGGGCGGTTCGCCGTATCGGTCGGCGAGCTCCTCGACGACGAGGTCGATGGAGTCCTCCTCCGCCGACACAGCGGCCGCGGCGGAGAGCTTCTGGTATGCCTCGAGGCGCAGCCGCTCGCTGTCGATGTAGTGCTCAGGCACGCGGGCATCGACCGGCAGTTCGAGTCGCAGCTCGGTCGGCCCCTCGGTCTCGTCACCGCGGAACGCCGACACGGCCTCTCCGATCATCCGGAGGTACAGGTCGAAGCCCACGCCGGCGATGTGCCCGGCCTGATCGGCGCCCAACAGGTTCCCGGCGCCGCGCAGCTCCAGATCCTTCATGGCGACCTGTGTGCCGCTGCCGAGGTCGTTGTGCACCGCGATCGTCTCGAGCCTATCGGCGGCCGTCTCGCTGAGCGGCTTCATCTCGTCGTACACGAAGTAGGCGTACGCGCGCTCCCGACCGCGCCCGACGCGCCCGCGCAGCTGGTGCAGCTGTGCGAGGCCGTACCTGTCGGCGCGGTCGATGATGATGGTGTTCGCGTTGGTGATGTCCATCCCGGTCTCGATGATCGTGGTGCACACGAGCACGTCGAACTTGCGCTCCCAGAAGTCGTCGACGACCTGTTCGAGCTGCTGCTCGCCCATTCGTCCGTGCGCCACCGCGATCCGGGCCTCAGGCACCAGCTCGGCGATATGACTGGCGATCTGCTGGATCGACTGCACGCGGTTGTGCACGTAGAACACCTGTCCCTCACGCAGCAGTTCGCGGCGGATCGCGGCAGTGAGCTGTTTGTCGTTGCGCGGGCCGACGTACGACAGGATCGGGTGGCGATCCTCCGGCGGCGTCTGCAGAGTCGACATCTCCCGGATGCCTGTGACGGCCATCTCCAGCGTGCGCGGGATGGGAGTGGCGCTCATCGCGAGGATGTCGACGTTGGTCTTGAGCTTCTTCAGCGCGTCCTTGTGCTCGACGCCGAAGCGCTGCTCCTCGTCGACGATCATCAGGCCGAGATCTTTGAACTTCACGCGCTCGGTGAGGATCCGATGCGTGCCGATCACCATGTCGACGGTGCCGTCGGCCAGCCCCTGCACGACCTCACGTGCCTGTTTGTCGCTCTGGAAGCGGCTCAGCGAGCGGACCTTCACGGGGAACCCGGCGAAGCGCTCGGCGAAGGTCTCGAAGTGCTGCTTGACCAGCAGGGTCGTCGGCACCAGCATCGCGACCTGCTTGCCGTCCTGGATCGCCTTGAATGCTGCCCGCACGGCGACCTCGGTCTTGCCGAAGCCGACGTCGCCGGAGAGCAGCCTGTCCATCGGCTGCGGGCTCTCCATGTCGCGCTTGATCTCGTCGATCGTCTGCAGCTGGTCGGGGGTCTCTGCGAACGGGAACGCCTCCTCCAGCTCGCGCTGCCACGGGGTGTCCGGACCGAATGCGTGACCCTTGGCCGCCATTCGGGCCGAATACAGCTTGACGAGCTCGACGGCGATGTCGCGGACGGCCCTGCGCGCCTTGCTCTTGGCCTGCGCCCAGTCGCTGCCGCCCATCTTCGACAGCTGCGGGTCCTCACCTCCGACGTACTTCGAGAGCTGATCGAGCTGATCGGTGGGAACGTGCAGCTTGTCGCCGGGGCGGCCTCGCTTGCTGGGCGCGTATTCGAGAACAAGGTACTCGCGCTCGCTCTTGACCGCGTTCCTCCCGCCGGTCGAGACCTCTCGCTTGACCATCTCGACGAAGCGGCCGATTCCGTGCGTGGCGTGCACGACGTAGTCGCCCTTCTTCAGCTGCAGCGGGTCGACGACGTTGCGCCGGCGCGAGGCGAGCTTCTTGGCGCCGAGGTTCGTGCCGCCGATTGCCCTGCCGTAGAACTCGTTCTCGGTGAGCACGGAGAGGCGCGCCTCGGCGAACTCGAAGCCGCGCTCGAGTGAGGCGCGCACGAGCGTGGCGACCCCGGGTTCCGGCGCGTCCGTCAGTTCGTCCACGATGCGCGCCGCCTGGCCGCGCTCGCTGAGCACGTCCCTGGCTCGTTCGACGAGGCCCGCGCCCTCGGCGGCGACGACGACGGCCCAGCCGTCACGCAGCCTGCCCGCGATGTGCTCGGTCGCGCCTTCGACGTTCCCCTGGAAGGACGGAACGGCATCGGCTCGCACCCTTGTCGCTCCGCCGTCCGGAACGACGTCCTCCCCCGCCTCAGCGAGCTCCGCACTGATCTCGGCGATTCCGGCGTCGAACGGGCTGAGAGACCACCACACACCACCGGCGGATCGCACATCGTCGCGCAGTCGAGAGATCGGCAGGAAGTCGCCTGCGTCGAGGTCGACCGGCGCGTCTCCTCCCCCGGTTGCGACGGCCCATGCCGCCTCCAGGAACTCACGGTTGGTCTCGCCGAGCGTGAGGGCGCGAGTGATCGCGCGTTCCGGATCGACCAGAGCGACCGACGCAGCAGGCGGAAGGTATGCCGGCAGCGATACGAGCGGACCGGCGACCACGGGGCTGAGCGATTCCATGCCCTCGACCGGGATGCCGTTCGCCATCTTCTCAAGCATCTGCGCGATGCCCGGCATGGAGTCCTGCAGCTCGAGTGCGCGTTCGCGCACGTCGTCGGTCAGCAGCAGCTCCCGGCTCGGCACCAGTTCGACGCCGCCGATGTCGCCGGGGAGCGATCTCTGGTCGGCCACGGAGAACGCCCGGATCTGGTCGACCTCGTCGCCGAACAGCTCGATGCGGTACGGATGATCGGCGACGGGCGGGAAGACGTCGACGATGCCGCCGCGCACAGCGAACTCACCGCGGCGCGAGACCATGTCGACACGGGAATACGCGCGCTCCACCAACCCGCCGACGAGTTCGTCGAGATCGCATGCGCGCTCACCGACGCGCAGGTCGATCGACGAGATGTCGGCCAGGCCCGGCGCGATCGGCTGCACAGCGGCGCGCACGGACGCGGTGACGACGATCGGGTGATCGCCGTTCCACGCGGCCAGCGCGCGGAGGGTCGTCAGCCGACGCCCGACGGTCTCCGGGCTGGGGCTGAGCCGCTCGTGCGGGAGCGTCTCCCACGCCGGGAAGCTCAGTACGGTCGCACCGGGAACGAGGGATTCGATGGCGGCGCCGAGCGCATCAGCCCTGCGGCCTGTGGGGGCGATCGCCAGCAGAGCGGGAGGATGGCCGGCGGCCGCGCGTCGCGCCAGCATGGCGGCCAGCAGCGGCGCGTCCAGCCCCGATGCGCACGACAGCTCCGCGTCGACGGCCGCCTCGGCGAGCGCATCACGATAGCTTTCAGAACGTTCGAGGGCGCGCTCGATGCCGTGAACTGTCACTGCTCGAGTCTACGCTCGCGAGATGCGTACTTCTTCGACATCCCAGCGTCCGAACCGGCGCATCTCGACGAGAAATGCGCATCTCGGCAGCGTGGACGCAGGTGGGAATGCCCTACTGCGCACGGGCCGGGCGCCCCGTAGCATGGAGGCATGACGTATCAGGGTGGGTATGCGGCTCCGTATCAGCCGCCCGTCGACTCTCGATACGCGCCCGTCGTCGCTCCGCGACCCAAACGCACGACTCCCCGCCTCGGACGAGTCGCTCTCGTGCTCGCGATCGGGGCGTTCGTGCTCGCGGCCGTCCCGCTCTGGTTCGCCGGCCATAGTGCCGGCAGGCGATCGGCGTGAGCGCATTCTTGGATTCCGGAGTCTGGACCTGGGCCGTCCTCGCTCCTGCGCGACCGCTGATCATCATCGGCGAAATCGGGTTCTGGCTCGGCAGCGCGCTCGGCGTCTGGGCGCTGATCCAGGGCATCGTCGCACTGCGCACGCAGCGCGGGCGCGCCCCGGCGGTGTGGGCGATCGTCGTCGCCGCCGCTTCCCCCATCCTGCTCGCCGCGCTCACGAGCGCTGCCCTCGCCGTCGGCGTCGCCGCCGCATAGAAGAAAGGGACGACTCATGTCGACACCATCGGTTCCTCCGCAGCCGAACAACCAGCCGGGTCACCCCGGCCAGCCGCCGCAGGGTCAGCCG
This sequence comes from Frigoribacterium sp. JB110, assembly GCF_900163665.1. GTDB lineage: Bacteria > Actinomycetota > Actinomycetes > Actinomycetales > Microbacteriaceae > Microbacterium. The sequence goes on along the minus strand of NZ_FUIA01000025.1, from coordinate 200,856 downwards.
GGCCAGGGCTACCCGCCGCAGGGTCAGCCAGGACAGGCCTATCCGCAGCACCCGGGGCAGGGATACCCGCAGCAGCAGCCGGGGTACTACCCGGCGCCGCCGCAGCCGCGACCCGCCCGGCCGAAGGGTTCGCCGACGCTCGGCATCATCGCCGCCGTCGCCTCCGTGATCGCCGTCATCGCGGGGAGCGTGATCGTCGGCGTCGCCTCCACAGCGCTCGCTGGATCCATCGCCGATGCGGCGAGCTCCGAGTACACCCCCTCCGACCTCGAGAACGCGGAGTTCCTGCCCTACCTGTTCGGTGTCTTCGCCGGATTCGGCGTATACGGTCTCTTCGGCATGTGGGGCCTGGTCCAGGGAATCGTCGCAACCGTGCTCAACCGCGGCCGCGGCTGGGGCATCGCCGCGATCGTGATCTCGGTCGTCGGAATCGTGCCGGTGATGATCACCTACATCGCCACCTTCGTGTCGTCCATCCCGTTCGACACCATGTGACGCTCAACCGGCTGTCACGAGAGGCCCGTCGCCTTCCCGAGGCGACGGGCCTCTCGTATGCTTCTGCGCCCGCTACGCTCTCGGCGCATGTGCCCGCTGCTGGGCGGCGGTCAGACCGTCCTCCACGATGCGCTCCACCGCGTCCGCCGCGTCGACGAGCAGGTTCCCGAGGTCCTGCCTCTCACCGGCGGAGAACGGCGAGAGCACCCAGTCGGCGGGGTCCTGGCGCCCAGGCGGGCGACCGATGCCCACGCGCACCCGAACGAATTCGCCGCTGCCGAGGGCCTTCGCCACATCGCGCACGCCGTTGTGCCCGCCGTGGCCGCCGCCGAGCTTGAGCTTGAGGGAGTCGAATGGGATGTCGAGCTCATCGTGCACGACGATCACCCGGCTGGGATCGATCGAGAAGAACTTCGCCAGCGACGACACGGGGCCGCCCGAGACGTTCATGAACGAGTTCGGCTTCGCCAGCACGAGCTTCGCCGCGCCGGGTCGCACCCAGGTCTCGGCGACGCGTGCGTTCGCCTTGTGCTGCCCGAATGACTCCGCCCGGCGGGCGGCCAGTTCATCGACGACCATCTGGCCGACGTTGTGCCTGGTCAGCTCGTAGCGGGGGCCGGGATTTCCGAGCCCCGCGATCAGCCATGTGTCGACCACGGCTCTCCTTTCACGAAAAAGCGAGGGGGTGCGATCATCATCGCACCCCCTCGCAGAGACGTCGTGGCGCTACTCTGCGGACTCCTCCGACGCAGCCTCGCTCTCAGCTGCGGACTCGTCCTCCTCCAGCTCGTCCTCCTCGCCGCGCGGCGTCGAGATCGACACCAGCAGCAGCTCGGGGTCGTCGGCGAGCGTGACGCCCTCCGGCATCTCGACGTCCTTGGCGTAGACGTACGCGCCTTCTTCGAGGCCATCGATCGAGACCGTCAGGGTCTCGGGGATGTGGAAGGCCTCGGCCTCGACCGTGATGGCCGATGCCGACTGCGTGTGGATCGTGCCGGCGAAGCTCTCGCCCTCGATCACGAACGGCACGTCGACCTGCATCTTCTCGCCGCGCTTGATCGAGATCAGGTCGATGTGCTCGATGATCGAGCGCACCGGGTCGCGCTGCACATCCTTGACGAGCACGAGCTCGCTCTTGCCCTCGATGTCGAGGTCGATGACGGCGTTCGCGTGGCGAACGATCAGGCCGGTCTCGTGGCCGGGCAGCGCGACGTGGGTCGGATCGTTGCCGTGACCGTAGATGACTGCGGGGATCTTGCCTGCCGCGCGCAGACGGCGCGCGTAGCCCTTGCCGAACTCGGTGCGGACGGATACCGCAAGAGTGTTTCTGTCGCTCATGATTCTCCTCGTACTCGCGGCATGTGGCTGCCACGGTGGTTAAGCTTCTCGACTCGAACGCGACGCGTGAGGAGAGCATTGTGGCCCGCACACCCGCGTCGATAACGGATGCCATGCATGGCTATCCCTCGCCGAGGTCGCTCCTATCCTACCCGACGAATCATCCGGACGAGGAACGCTGTGCGACTCCGTACTGCGCTGCCGAACCGCCCGCGTCTCACGGACGCTCTCAGGGGCGATAACCTTGTACGCATGAGTGCGAATATCGGAGTCGTCGGACTTGCCGTGATGGGGTCGAACCTGGCCCGCAACCTTGCCAGCCGCGAAGGGAACACCGTCGCGGTGTACAACCGCAGTCGTGAGAAGACCGACACGCTGGTGACCGAGCACCCCGAGGCCGGGTTCATCCCCGCGTTCTCGTACGAGGAGTTCGCCGCATCGCTGTCGAAGCCCCGCACGGCGATCATCATGGTCAAGGCCGGCCGCGGCACGGATGCGGTCATCGACGAGCTCGTCAGGGTCTTCGAACCGGGCGACATCATCGTCGACGGCGGCAACGCCTACTTCCCCGACACCATCCGCCGCGAGAAGGCGGTCCGCGAGACGGGCATCAACTTCGTCGGTGCAGGCATCTCCGGCGGCGAAGAGGGTGCGCTCAACGGCCCATCGATCATGCCGGGCGGCTCCGACGAGTCGTGGGTGACTCTCGGGCCGATCCTCGAGTCGATCGCCGCGGTCGCAGAGGGCGAGCCGTGCGTGACCCACGTCGGCCACGACGGCGCAGGCCACTTCGTGAAGATGGTGCACAACGGCATCGAGTACGCCGACATGCAGCTGATCGCTGAAGCCTATGACCTGATCCGCCGCGGCACCGGCAAGACCCCCGCAGAGATCGCCGATGTGTTCGCCGAGTGGAACACCGGTGAGCTCGAGTCGTATCTCATCGAGATCACCGCCGAGGTGCTGCGCCAGAACGACGCGTCGACGGGCAAGCCCCTCGTCGACGTCATCCTCGACCAGGCCGGCGCCAAGGGCACGGGAGCCTGGACGGTGCAGACCGCGCTCTCGCTGGGCGTTCCGGTCTCCGGCATCGCCGAGGCGACGTTCGCCCGTTCGCTGTCGTCGCACCCCGAGCAGCGCGCCGTGGCGGCAGCGCTCCCCGGCCCCGACGAGGAGTTCCACGTCGAGGACACCGACGCGTTCATCGAGGATGTCGCCCAGGCACTGTTCGCCTCGAAGATCATCGCGTACTCGCAGGGTTTCGACGAGATCCGCGCGGGTGCCGAAGAGTACGGCTGGACGATCGACCTCGGCGCCGTCTCGAAGATCTGGCGCGAGGGCTGCATCATCCGGGCCCAGTTCCTGAACCGCATCGCCGACGCCTACGCCGAGCAGCCCGAACTTCCCGTGCTCGCCACGGCGCCGTATTTCGCTGATGCGCTCACCCGCGGCCAGGCCGCATGGCGCCGCGTCGTCATCGCCGCGACACAGGCGGGGATCCCCTCGCCGGCGTTCAGCTCGTCGCTGGCGTACTACGACGGCATCCGTGCGGAGCGTCTGCCCGCCGCGCTGGTGCAGGGGCAGCGCGACTTCTTCGGTGCGCACACCTACAAGCGCGTCGACAAGGAGGGCACCTTCCACACGCTGTGGTCAGGTGACCGCTCCGAGATCGAGGCCGAAGACACGCACTGATCTCAGCGCTCTCGGTGGGCCGGTCCGGATGATCCGGGTCGGCCCACTGCTGTTCCCGGATGACGTCCGAAGCGTCCACATCTCGCCTGCGCGTGCGACCGTGTCACGTGTACAGCAGATCCGGCGCGACGATGTCTGCCCACTCCGGAACGGCGAGGCGAGCAGGATCGTCCCACGCGCCGAGGCGGATCTCTTCGAAGGCACCACGCACGCCGAACAGTCGCTCCAGCGGCGAAGCATCGGATTCACCCGGCATCGGAACGCCAGGTCGCTCTTCGAGACAACCGGGGTGGAGCTCCTCGATCAGGGAGAGAAGCCGAACCCCGGTGCGGACAGGGCGGAAGGCATCCGCGTCGGTGATGTGCAGGATGATGCCCTCGCAGGGCTCCTCAGCGTGGTCGCGGACCAACGGGGTGAAGCCATACGGCACGGCTCTGACGCCGGGCAGCGCTTCCGCGTCGATTCGCGCCGCGTAGCGCTCACCGTCGATATACGGCGCCGCGATCACACGGAAGGGGACGGCCGTGCTGCGCCCCTCCGACACGTTCACGCCCTCCGCCAAGCACGTGCCGGGATAGAGCATGGCCGTGGCTGCACTCGGCAAGTTGGGCGAGGGCGGCATCCAGGTGAGCTCGCGACGGCCGAGGGCGGTCTCATCGCGCTTCCAGCCGGTGACTTCGATGACGTCGAGCTCGACGTCGATGCGCCGTGTGCGCACCCAGTGTCGCGCGAGCTCGCCGATCGTGAGGCCATGACGGATCGGCATCGGCCACCGCCCGACGAGCGATTGCACCGAGGGGTCGAGCATCGGCCCTTCGGCACGTGCGAGGTCTCCGCCAAGCGGATTCGGACGATCGAGCACGACGACTGCGACCCCCGCATCGGCGCACGCCTCGAGCATGTGGCTCATCGTCCAGGCATAGGTGTAGAAGCGACTCCCGACGTCGGGCAGGTCGACGAGCACGGCGTCGATGCCGGAGAGGTCACGGGGACTCGGGCGCGAACTCTCGCCGTAGAGGCTGCGGACAGCGACACCGGTGACGGGATCTGGCATGTCCGCGATGTGCGCTCCCTCGCGGGCACGTCCGCTCATCCCATGCTCAGGGCCGAACAGGAGCGCGAGCTCCCATCCGGCCGACGCGAGCGCGGCCCGTCCTCTTGTGAGATCGGATGTGAGCGCGAGGTCGTTCGTGAGCAGACCGAGTCGGCGCCCCCGCCAGCGTCCCCCGACCGCGTCGTCTCCGAGAAGTCTGTCGATTCCGGTCTGCATCCGTTCCTCACTCGATCCGGTGCGACGTGACGGCGTCGTACGTCAGCCGCAGATTGTTCGAGATAGTGTCGTAGTCGTCCTGGGCGATGCGCACGAAGAGGAAGTCGAGCACGGCGAGCTGCGCGATCCGACTCGCCATAGCACCCGACCGGAACGTCGACTCCGCGACGGCCGTGACGAGTGTGCGTGAGCAGGCCCGTGCGAGCGGGGAGTCAGGATTGTTCGTGATCGCAATCGTGATCGCGCCCGTATCAGCGGCGACGCGCGCGGCCTGGACGATCTCCAACGTCCGCCCCGAGTGCGAGATCGCAATGGCGACGTCGCGTTCGTCCAGCAGCGCGGCGCCGGTGAGGGCGAGGTGCAGATCGGTGTGCGCCTGCGCGACGATCCCGGCACGATGCAGCTTCTGCTCGAGGTCGAGCGCCGCGAGCCCGCTCGAGGCCGCACCGTAGATGTTGATCCTTCTGGCTGCGCGCATAGCGGCGACGCACTGCTCCAACTCGTCGATGTCGATCTGACGAGCGGTGCGCTCGATGGCTGATGCCTCGGCGAACGCGATCTTTCGGATGGTCGTGCGAGCGTCATCCCCCCGGTCGACGTCGCCCTCGGCCACTTGGAAGCGTTCGCGCTCCGTCTCGCTGCGCTCGAGATCGGTCGCGAGGGCGAGCCGAAACTCGGGGTAGCCGGAGAAGCCGAGGTTCTGCGAAAGGCGGGCGACACTGGCGACCGAGGATCGCGAAGCCGCAGCCAGGTGCGTGATCGAAGCGTCGACCACCCGGCGAGGGTCGTCGAGGACGTAGCGCGCGATTCGCTGCTCGGTCGGGGTCAGTCCGGACAAACGCTGGTGGATCGCCGTCATGGCACTGGTGGACACAAGACCATCGTGACAGAAAATTCCCCATCAGCAAGCAACGATTTTCCGAAAAGTCTTGCCAACTTGGAAAATCTTCTCCAAAGTGGGATCACCGACCTTGGAGAAGCAGATGACCTCACCCCGACCAGCCGTGGACCTTCCTTCCACGGAGCGACGCCGCCCGGCCACCGGGCATCTCGACGAGCTCAGCACCCTCGAGCTGCTTCATGTGTTCAACGACGCCGATGCTGAGGTGACCTCGGCCGTGCGCGCGGCGCTGCCGAGCCTGTCGATCCTGGTCGAACAGACCGTCGCAGCCCTCGACGCCGGAGGAAGCGTGCACTACTTCGGTGCGGGCACTTCCGGGCGCCTCGCCGTTCTCGACGCCGCAGAGCTGCTCCCCACCTTCAACCTCGACCCCGGCGTGTTCGTCGCCCACCTCGCCGGTGGGGACGAGGCCATGCGTCGCGCGATCGAAGGCAGCGAGGACAGTGAAGCGGCGGGTGCCGCTGAGGCGCATCAGCTCGACCAAGGCGACGTGGCCATCGGGATCGCCGCTTCTGGCACGACGCCCTACGTGCACGGCGCGCTCGAAGCGGCACGGGATCGCGGCGCGAGGACAGCGCTCATCACGAGCAATCCTGCCGTTCCAGCGGAATCGGCCGACATCATCGTCGTCGCGGACACCGGCGCGGAGGTGCTGACCGGATCGACCCGACTCAAAGCGGGAACGGCCACGAAGCTGCTGCTGAACAGCTTCTCGACCGCCGTGATGGTCCAGCGCGGCTACGTCTGGTCGAATCTGATGGTCTCGGTCGTCGCGACCAACCACAAGCTGCGCGAGCGCTCCGTGCGCATCCTCGCGGAGGCGACGGAAATCCCGCTCGAAACCGCGCGCGAACGGCTCATGGCCGCCGATGGAGACCTGAAGGCGGCGCTCGTGAGTGAGCTCGGCTCGGTCTCCCTCGAGAGGGCCCGCGGCGCGCTCCGCTCCGCATCCGGCGCCGTTCGGCGCGCGCTGGCATCGCTTCCCCCGTCCGACACCGACTCTTCACATGACTGAGAGGAATCTCATGCATCACCGCATCACTCGTCTTGCGATCCCCACAGGGCTCCTCGTCACCGGCGCAATCGTGGTGGGATGCGCCCCCGCTGCTTCCAGCGGAGACGACGTCACCCTCTCGGTCTGGTCCTGGCAGGCCTCTTCCGCGCCGAAGTGGGAGGCTGTCTTCGACGTCTACGAGGAATCCAACCCCGGCGTCACCATCGAGTTCGAGGGGTACCAGCCCACCGAGTACAACCAGATCCTCGCCACCGGGATGACGGGCAGCGACGGTCCAGACGTCGCGATGCTTCGTGCCTACGGTGGTGTGCAGCCGGCCATTCAGGCCGATCAGCTGGTGCCGATCGACGACGTCGTGGACGGCCTCGACCAGTTCGAACCGAGCGTGCTGCGGGCGGCACAGGGGGTCGACGACGGTGCGACCTACGGCGTGCCTTTTGCTTACCAGACGATGCACATGTTCTACAACAAGACGATCTTCGACGAGCAGGGTCTCGAAGAGCCGACGACATGGGACGAGTTCATCGCGTTGCAGGAAGACCTTCTCGACGCCGACATCACACCGATGGCGCTCGGTGCCCGCGACGCCTGGGTGCTCCCGATGTTCGCCGACATCGTCGGTTCCGCCCGCTACGGCGGAACCCAGTTCGAGGAGAAGGTGCTCAGCGGGGAGACCGACTTCACGGATGACGACTACGTGGCGTCACTCGAGATCGTCGAGGACATGCAGGAGTACCTCGACAAGGACGTGAACGCCATCGCCGTCGCCGATGCGACGCTCCAGTTCGCCTCGGGGCAAGCTGCGCAGTGGCCTGGAGGATCCTTCGATCTGCCCACCTTCCAGGAGTCGGCGCCCGACACCGAATGGGGCGTGTACGACGTTCCGCCGCCTCCGGGAGCGGTGCTCGACGAAGCCGTCACCCCCGGGTATGCCGACGGAAGCTTCGGGATCAATGCCTCGAGCGACCAGCAGGACGCCGCCGCGGACCTGCTGCGCTGGATGACGACGACGGAGTTCGGACAGCTCGTCGCCGACGAGGTCGACCAGTTCTCCCCGGTGCCCGGCGTTTCGTACAGCGACCCGCTCATGCAGGAGATGAACGAGCTGTACGAGGCGAACCCCGCTCCGTACCTGCTGCTGGTCGACTTCCGCTACGGCGACCCCACCGGAACCGACGTCCTCGGTCCGGACATCCAGGCGCTGTTCCTCGGAGAGAAGACTCCCGAGAACCTCGCGGAAGACCTGCAGGCCGGCGTCTCTTCCTGGTTCACGCCGTCCCCCTGACCTGAGTGCCGCGGGGCGACGCCGAAGGCGCGTCCCGCGGCCTCTCTGAAAGAGGCCCCTCCATGGCATCACCCGTCGCTCTCGTCCGCCCCAAGGGCCGGGGGAACCGCACTGGAACCGCGCTGACGACCCCGACCGCGCTGCTGTTCGTGCTTCCCGCCCTCGTTCTGTTCGCCGTGCTCATCCTGTATCCGATGGTCACCGCGCTGAGCTATTCGTTCTTCGAATGGCAGGGAACCAGCCAAAGCGGGTTCGCGGGGTTCGCCAACTACGCCACTCTGCTCTTCCAGGAGCCGTACGCTTCGTCTCTGTGGAACGCGTTCGGGCACAACCTGCTGCTGTTCCTCGGCGCCATCGTCTTCCAGAACTCACTCGGGCTGGGAATCGCGACGCTGCTGCATCGACGGCGACGCACGAAACGACTGTTCCAGACCATCTTCGCCCTGCCCTATCTGGTGAGCCCGATGGTCATCGGCTATCTCTGGTCGCTCATGCTGTCGCCGCTGTTCGGCCCTGTGAACGCGATTCTGCGGGGCGTCGGGCTGGAGAGCATGGCATTGCCGTGGCTCGGTGACCCGAAGCTCGCGATCTGGGTGATCGTGTTCGTGAGCGCTTGGCAGTGGATCGGCTTCCCGATCCTGCTCTACGGGGCCGCGTTGGGCGGCATCCCCGAGGAGATCGAGGAGGCTGCCTCGCTCGACGGCGCGTCCGCGGGAAAGCGATTCCGGTTCATCACGATCCCGATGCTCGTCCCCACGATCGGGATCATCACGGTGCTGACGTTCATCGGCAGCATGGAGGCGATGCCGATCCCCTTCGCCCTGGCGGGATCCAATGGCGCCCCGGCCGGCTCGACCGACGTCATGATGCTGCTCTTCTACCGCACGGCGTTCGAATCAGGCAACGCCAACTCGATCGGCATCTCATCAGCGCTGGCAACGGTGCTGTTCCTCTTCATCCTCCTCATATCCGTCGTCATCACGTCGACGATGCGGCGAGCCGAACGGAAGCTCTTCTGATGGCCATCACGCAACTCGATGCCCCGGACGTCTCGACGCAAGCGCTCGTGACGAAAGCACCTCGACGGTCGCCTCGGCGGATGAAGTCGGAGACGTCACCGCTGGGACGGCTTCTTGCGAACGTGTTCTTGTGGGGGTATGCGGTCATCGCGATCGGACCGCTGCTGCTGATGGTCTCCAACTCACTGCGCACCCAGGCGCAGATCGCCGAGGACCCGCTCGGGCTGCCCCTGCAGCCCACGTTCAAGAGCTTCCAGAACGCCTGGCTCACCGCATCGTTCGACACCTACTTCATCAACTCGATCGTGGTGACCGTCGGCTCGGTCATCGTCACGACCGCAGTGTCAGTCCTCGCGGCGTACGCGTTCGCACGGGCGAAGGCGCGCTTCTTCCGCGGCATCGAGGCGCTGTTCCTCTCCGGCCTCATGCTGCCGGTTCATCTGGCCATCCTGCCGCTGTTCTACCTGCTCGATTCGCTGCGGATGACCAGCAACATCCTCAGTCTGATCCTCGTCTACGGTGCGCTCGGAATCCCCTTCACCACGTTCGTGCTCACGGTCTTCTTCCGACGTCTCCCCCTCGAGCTCGAGGAGGCCGCGCGGATCGACGGGGCAGGACCTCTGCGCACCTTCCTGCAGATCCTGCTCCCCCTCGTTCGGCCCGCACTCGCGACGGTGATCGTGTTCCGGTTCGTCCCGGTGTGGAACGACTTCTTCTATCCGTTGATCCTGCTGCGCGACCGGGAGTCCTATACGCTGCCCGTCGGCCTGACGCGCTTCTTCGGCGAGTATTCGACCGACTGGCCGCAGCTGTTCGCGGGCCTCACCATCGCGACCATCCCGCTGGTCGTCCTCTTCCTGGTGGCGACGAAGCAGATCATCAGCGGACTCACCTCGGGGATGAGCAAGTGACGCGGCGACCGATCCGATGGTGAACGGCGCACCCGGATCTGCCTGGGCGTCGGTCATCGGCGGAGACCGCGAGCAGGAACGGCAGCTTCTCGGGACACCAGCCGAACACGACGATTCGCCGCTCACAGAGGCTCATCTGTTCGATCTGGCCTCGTTGACGAAGCTCTTCACGGCTGTGAGTGCGCTCTCGCTCGTCGATGACGGCATCATCGATCTCGACGCCCCCGTGAGCGAGCATCTCGAGATCCGTTCGGGCTCCGGCGCAGGCGAGGCGACTCTCCGGCAGCTCCTCACTCACACCGCGGGCCTGCCGGCCGATCATCCTGGCTGGCGCACCGAACGGCGCGACGAAGCGCTGATGCGCGATGTGCTCGCCACCGAGCTCGTGGCACCGCCCGGACAGCGCCATCTCTATTCCGACGTCGGTTTCATCCTCGTCGGCCGGCTCATCGAGTGCGCAGCCGGCCGCAGCCTTGAGAATCTCATCGAAGAACGCGTATCCGGGCCCCTGGGTGCAGGGACGCTGACGTTCCGGCCGGATCCCCGCTCGGCGGTTGCCTCAGAGACGCAGCCGCATCGCGGACCGGTCAGGGGCGAGGTGCACGATGAACTGGCTCATGCGCTCGGAATGCCAGTGGGCCACGCTGGCCTGTTCGGCACTGTCGACGACGTGGCCGCATTCGCCACGATGATTCTGGACGAAGGTGCTGGCGCACTCGGGAAGGTGCTCTCCCAGCGCAGCGCGCGCCTCATGACCGAAGCATCGGTCCTCGCGGAGGGCTACGTCCAGGCCGCCGGGCTGCGCGCAAGGGAGCACAGCTGGATGGGACGGGCCGATGCGCTGGGGCACACGGGATTCACCGGAACATGCGTCGCGCTCTCGCCAGCAGCACGACGCTTCGGCGTCCTGCTCACCAACCGCGTCCATCCGAGCCGCGATGACGCGGACATCGCAGGCATCCGCCGGGCGTTCGTCGGCCGAATCTGCGCGGTCTGACGTCGCCGCCCGCGCACCCACGCCGACAGCAACAGCAACCACACCGCCTGACCATTCACGAGAGGACACCGGATGAGCGAACGGAGAGGATGCATCGCCGTCGACCTCGGCAAGACCACGATTCGACTGCGCGGCTACGGCACCGCGCGCTCGCTCGATGCGACGGGCAGCGGCGCCCCCGGATTGGCGGACGAAGGCGGAGTCGCGGCAGCCGCGCACAGCATCACCGCGGCCATCACGACCTGGCCCGCGGAGACGGTCGCGGGCATCGCCAGCTGGTCGATCGGCGCCGCGGGCGCAGGCTCCGCGCCATCGGCATCGCTGGCTCTCGCCCGACAGCTGCGCGAGAGGCTCGATGCGCCGATCACACTCACATCCGACATGGTCACCGCCCACGCAGGCGCCATGCAGGGACGGCCCGGCACCCTTCTGATCGCCGGCACGGGTGCGGTTGCTCTGCGCATCTCCGACGTCGGAGCGGTCGACCGCTCCGACGGCTGGGGCCCCTGGCTCGGCGACGAGGGAAGCGGACGCTGGATAGGTCAGTGCGGACTGAGCGCGGCACTGCGCGCCATCGACGGACGCGGTCCGCACACCGCCCTCGAATCAGACGCACTCACCCTCTGCGACGGCGTCCCCACCGCGTTGCCGCAGCTGATGACCGGTGCGAGCGCGGCGGCCCGTCTCGGCGCCTTCGCTCCCTCCGTGCTCGCGCGCGCAGATGAGGAGGACCCCGTGGCGAGTGCCATCGTGCTCGACGCCGCGCGTGCACTCGCTGACACCGCGGCGTCGGTCGCTCCGTCAGATCGGGAAGTCGTCCTCGTCGGCGGGCTCGGCGAACACGACGGTCTGCGCCTCGCTCTCGACACCGCTCTGGTGGAACGGGGCCTCCTGCTCCGCAGCCCGCGAGGCGACGCATTGGACGGTGCTGCGCTGTTGGCCGAGCCTGCTGGCCTCCCGCACGAGCGACTCGTCATCCGCGCGTGACGTGCGGGCAAGACACCGCGCGCACCGCCCGCATACGACCCGATGCCGAGTTCACAGGCGACGCATAGCAGGCACCATAGCGGACGCATAGGTTTGTGCGCACAATGGATTACATGACCGATCCGCACGCTCTCCTCGCCCGGCCCGACGGCTCCCCCGTTCGCGTGCTCGTCGTCGACGACGAGCAGATGCTCACCGACCTGCTCTCCATGGCCCTGAAGATGGAGGGCTGGGAGGTACGCGCAGAGGCGAGCGGTTTCGACGCGCTGCGCGCTGCAAGCGAGTTCGCCCCTGACGCGATCGTGCTCGACATCATGATGCCCGATCTCGACGGCATGGCTGTGATGCAGAGACTGCGCCAGTCGGGCGACGACGTACCGATCCTGTTCCTCACTGCGAAGGACGCTGTCTCGGACCGCGTCGCCGGCCTCACCGCCGGCGGCGACGACTACGTCACCAAGCCGTTCAGCCTCGAAGAGGTCGTCGCCCGCCTGCGCGCCCTGATGCGCCGCACGGGCGTGCAGCCCGCAGAGGAGGACCCGGTGCTGCGTGTGGGCGACCTCAGCCTGAATGAGGACAGCCACGAGGTCGATCGCGACGGGCGCGAGATCGAACTGACGGCCACCGAGTTCGAACTTCTGCGCTTCCTGATGCGCAACCCGCGTCGCGTGTTGAGCAAGGCGCAGATTCTCGATCGGGTGTGGAACTACGACTTCGGCGGGCGCTCCAGCGTCGTCGAGCTCTACATCTCGTACCTGCGCAAGAAGGTCGACGCCGGCGGCGAGCCGCTGATCCACACCGTGCGCGGCGCCGGATACATGATCAAGGCACCCCAGAAGGAATCGTGAGCCAGACCCCGGCGACGGGTGCCCCACCGCCACGGCATCCGACGGACCAGACCCCGACCGGGTCGGTCGCACCGGGGCGACTCACCGGCAAGATGAGCATGCAGTCGCGGCTGATGGCGACGGTCTTCGCGATCGTCGCCGGCATCCTCCTGGTGGTCGCACTCGTGACGAGTGCCGTGCTGACCACCGTGCTCAACGAGAGCGTGGACGAGCGCCTCAAGAACACGGGCGAATCCCTCGGGCCGGAGTTCGGTCAGAACGCGGCCGCCGGCGACCCTGTCGGCCAGTTGCAGGACTCACGCGCCGCGCCGGGCACGATGCTGATCTTCGGGACGAGCCCCGGGGGCGCAACCGGTGCCTACTTCTCCGAAGACTTCTCGGCACAGTCGCTGTCAGCACAGCAGATATCCGAAGTGCTTGCGGTGATCACGGACGTCCGTCCGCACACAGTGAAGATCTCCGGCATCGGAAGCTTCAGAGTGCAGGCGCTGATCGACAGCTCCACGGGCAAAGTGCTCGGTGTGCTGGGGCTGGCGACAAGCAGCGAGAGCGAGACACTTGCCAGGATGCTGTGGGCGATCGGTCTGGTCACAGCGGGCGGTATGGTCGGCCTCGGGGTCGCGACCAGCGTGATCATCCGGAGAGGCCTGCGTCCGCTGCGTGACATCGCTGAGACCGCCACGCGCGTCTCACGCCAGCGTCTCGACCAGGGCGACGTGTCGATCGCCGAGCGCGTTCCGCACGACCAGGCTGACCCCGCAACCGAGGTCGGGCAGGTGGGCTCCTCGCTGAACACGTTGCTCGACCACGTTGAGAACTCCTTGTCTGCGAGGGAGCGCAATGAGGCGACCATGCGCCGCTTCGTCGCCGATGCCAGCCACGAACTGCGCACTCCGCTGTCGTCCATCCGCGGCTACTCCGAGTTGTCGCTGCGCGACCCCACCCTTTCTGACACCACGGAGCAGTCACTCGAGCGCATTCAGGCGCAGTCCCTGCGGATGACGGGCCTGGTGGAGGACCTGCTCCTGCTGGCGCGACTCGACGAGGGCCAGGAAGTGGTCATCGACGCGGTCGATCTCACCGAAGTCGCCGTACACGCGCTGGTCGACCAGCAGGTGGCTGCTCCGGATCATGCCTGGAGCGTGGAGGCCGATGAGGAGCCGCTCATCGTCGCGGGAGACGCCGCCAGGCTCAGCCAGGTGTTCGTGAACCTGCTCGCCAATGCGCGAACGCACACTCCTGCCGGCACGGAGGTGACGCTGCGCGTGCGCCGCGTCGGCGCGGGCAGCGCCACGCGCGCCGTGGTGCAGGTGCACGACGACGGACCGGGCATCGACGAGGCGCTGGAGGCGGAGATGTTCTCGCGATTCGCGCGCGGCGACGCATCCCGAGCACGCAGGACGGGCGGCACGGGCCTCGGCCTGGCGATCGCGAAGGCCATCGTCGAGGCGCACCACGGCACGATCAGCGTGCGCAGCTCACCGGGCGACACCACGTTCGAGGTGCGGCTGCCGGCGAAACCCCTGGATGCGACCGGCGCTCAATAACCGGCGAATGCGTCGGTCGTGACGGATCGCGCCCTCTGCAGCGTCGGGGAGAGCCCGGCGATCAGGCCGGGAGGGCCCGAGACGTAGGCGCGGCGCTCGTCCACACCGGGCACCGCATCCGCGAGCGCGGTTCCCGTGAGACGTTCGCTCTGCCACGTCCACTGTGCGGGCATCCGGCCGGGATGATCGGGGGTCACGATGTGCACGGGAACGCCGGCTCGCTCGAGCTCGTCTCGGTACGCCAGCTCATCCGCCGTGCGTGCGACGTACACGACCACGATGTCTCCCATCTCGCCCGCCATACGCCGATGGCGCAGCTGCGAGACGAACGGTGTGATGCCGATCCCGGCGGCAACCAGCAGCAGGGGCTGTTCTGCGTCGCGGGGCAGCACGAAGTCGCCCCACACGCCCGTGGCGCGGAGCTTGTGCCCCTGGACCGCCCTGGCGAGCGCCGCCTTGTACGTGGACGGCGGCGCGGTGCCGACTGCGCGATAGGCGACGCGCAGCTCCGGCAGGTCCTCTGGTGCGGAGACGATCGAGAACTCGCGCCTGGTGCCCCGCGCGTCCGCGCCGCGGTGCGGCACCTCGAGCTCGAGGTACTGGCCAGGCACGAACCGGATGTCGCCCGCCGCGGTGAGACTCAGCTCACGCACGGTGGGCGTCAGGTCTTTGGCGTCGGCGAGCGTCAGCCGCACGGCCGAACGCGCGGCGAAGCAGAACGCCACGATGTTGCCGATCAGCAGCGCACGCTCCTGCCCGAGGGTGATCGCACCGACGGACAGCGGCCATCCGGCCAGTGCTCCGACGATGCAGGCCACGACGTACTGCTGCCAGCGCCGCGGCGGCTGGGTCAGCGGCTCCGACAGCATGAACGCGCCGAGGAACAGGTACGGCGACTGCACGATGACGGCTGTGAGCAGGTCGTCCAGTGCCATCGATGCGCCGCTGGCGTTCAGCTGCACGATCGTGCGCACCACTGCGACGACGACCGCGACGAGGAAGAACAGCGCGACGACTCTGACGCGCTCGGTGCGCCACAGCACGACGACACCGGCGAGCAGCACTGGCACGAACATCACGGGCGAGCCCACCCACCAGGCCGAGCCTCCACCGATCCACGGTGCGAGCGCGACGAGCGTCGCGCCCGTGGCGCCGGCCGCCGCCGGGTTGAGAATGTGACGACCCCGCCAAGAGAGGAGGTGCTTCGATGCCACGGCGATCGCGGCCCCGACGGCCGCACCGACCAGCGCGGCGGCATCCGTGCCCGGTCGAAGCACGAACAGCAGGATCCCGGCGGTGATCAGCGTCGATTCTGCGCGCCACGCTGTTCCCCGCATGCGGTGCCCCAGCATGTCGACGCCGGAGCCGACGATGACGAGAACCGCTGCGGTGAGCGCGATGGATGCCGGAGTGGCAGCGAGCAGGTCGAACGCCGACGCGGCGAGGGCGACGGCCACGAGGGCTGCCAGCGACAGCAGAGTGAGTCGGTACATCGACGCCCTGCCGAGCAGGCGCATTGCCCGCAGGTACCAGGCTCTGGGTGATCCGGTCATCTGAACAGCTCCGCCTCGCCTTTCTCGATCCGCTCCCCCAACGACCATTCTGCTCTGCCGTCGGAGTGCATGCGCACCCAGTGCACACCGTGATCCTTGGCGAAGCGCGGGCCTCCGTCGAAGAACAGCGCCGTCGCCGCAGCGTCCGCGGTCATCGCGTCCATCGCGATCGCCCAGCTGGCGACGATCGTGCGCACCGGCACTCCTGTGCGGGCATCGATCACATGGTGCAGCCCGTCGCCCCACGCGCGCCGGTTCGACGACGACGCACACAGTGCCTCGTCGCGCACCGTGACGGCGCCGATCGCCCTGCGTGCGTCATACGGATGCTCGAGTGCGATGCGCTGAGGCTTCGAGCCGATCCGGATGTCGCCGCCCGCGTCGATCGCGACGGCGTCGGGGATGAGATCCGCGACCCGGTCGACGAGGCGCCCTTTGCCGAGCGCGCCGACGTCGACGACCGCTGTGCCCTCGATGCGGAGCGCGCCGTCGCGCCAGGTCATCCTGTCCCTCCATCTGGCGGGAGCCGCGAGTGTCTCCCCGGATGAGCGCAGCGAGTATGCCGCGTCGTACCCGAGCCGCTCCAGCGATTCCCCGGCCAGCGGGTTCACGGCACCATCCGTCGCCAGTGACAGCTCGGCGTACAGATCGAGCATGGCCAGGGCATCTGCGGGTGCGGGCGCCTGGCCCCCTCGCGCGCCGAGGCGGGAGACCAGCGAGTCGGCGCGGAAGCGCGACCATTCGGCGTCGAAGCGATCAATGGTCTCGGTGACCGCTCGGCGGCGTCCGTCGCCGAGCGGTGCAGGAGCGACGATCTCCCACGACGTGCCGATCGCGTCGAATCGCCACGCTGCGTCTGTCATGTCAGGCTGCGGCGTCCTGCTTGATCTGATCGATCGCCTGGTTGAAGCCACCACTCGTCAGCGACGAGCCGGCGACACGGCTGACGTCGAGATCGTCGATGTCCACGCCCACGACCTCATCGGCGATGCCGTCGATGAACTGACCCTGGTACTCCTCGGTCTCCGGCGCCTGCGGGTCGCCCGTCACCTCCACCTCGGCGACGACCTCGTCTTCCAGAGTGACCGTCACCGTGATCGTCTCAACGGTCTCCGGCGTCTGATAGGTGCCCTCAGCGGCGTACGTGCCGTCGGAGTATCCGCCCGACGACGTGTCGCCGTCCGTCGACGACTCCGCCTCTCCAGAACCGACGGTGACGGCTCCGCATCCGGCGAGGACGACGATTCCTGCGGCTCCTGCGATTGCGGATCCTGTGCGTGCGGTTCGGTTCATCGTGGGCCCCTTGTCGGCGTCGCGGTGAGTCGGTACCGCCAGACTAGAGCCGAATGCGAAGCAGCGGATCGGATCCGGATATGAATCCCCTGTGACGCTCAGGCGGCCCCGTCGAACATGCTCGTGACGGAGCCGTCGTCGAAGACCTCGCGGATCGCACGGGCGAGCAGCGGTGCGCTGGAGAGCACGGTGAGGTTCTCGAATCGGCGCTCCTCGGGGACAGGAACGGTGTCGGTGACGACGACGCGATCGATCGCCTCGTCGCCGAGCCGCTCGACAGCGGGGCCGCTGAGGATCGCGTGAGTCGCACCGACGATGACCTTCTCGGCGCCGTTGGCCTTCAGCGCCTGTGCCGCCTTGACGATGGTGCCTGCCGTGTCGATCATGTCGTCGACGAGGAGGCAGGTGCGGCCGGCGACCTGCCCGACGATCTCGTGCACCGTGATCTGATTGGCGACCTTCGGGTCGCGGCGCTTGTGGATGATCGCGAGCGGTGCGCCCAGCGATTCCGACCACTGGTCGGCCACGCGCACGCGCCCCATGTCGGGCGAGACGACCGTGAGGTTCTCGCGTTCTGCGTCGGTGAACGACTCCTTGAAGTGGTTCATCAGCACGGGCTTGGCGAACAGGTGATCGACGGGACCGTCGAAGAAGCCCTGGATCTGGGATGCGTGCAGGTCGACGCTCATGATGCGGTCCGCGCCGGCCTGCGCGATGAGATCGGTGATGAGTCGTGCCGAGATCGGCTCGCGGCCGCGACCCTTCTTGTCCTGGCGCGAGTACGGGTAGTACGGCGCCACGACGGTGACGCGCTTGGCTGAGGCGCGCTTGAGCGCGTCGAGCATGATGAGCAGCTCCATCAGCTCTTCGTTGACGTTCTGAGAGAACGACTGGATGAGGAAGACGTCAGAGCCGCGCATCGACACCTCGAAGCGCGTGTAGATCTCGCCGGAAGCGAAGGTGCGGTGCTCGGTCGGCGCCACCTCGATGCCGAGGTGCTCGGCCACGGATGTCGCCAGTTCGGGGTGCGAACGGCCGGCGACCACCACCAGGCGCTTCTTCGTCTTGGTCACGACACCGGGCGCTACGCCCTTGTCGCGGTCGAGCTCAACGTGCTTCTTCTTCTGACCCACCGGCTGCCTCTTCTGCTCGACGCGCCCGTGCGGCCACGTCGGCCGCCTCGGTACCTGCCCTGTTCTTCTCCACCCAGCCCTCGACATTGCGCTGCGGCGCAACGCTCAGGGCCAGGGCGCCGGGCTTGACGTCCTTGCGGATCACTGCCCCCGCCCCCGTCTTCGCGCCGTCTCCGATCCTAACGGGCGCCACGAAGTCGTTGTGCGTACCCGTGTGCACCTGATCGCCGATCTCGGTTCGGTGCTTGTTCACGTCGTCGTAGTTCGCCGTGATCGCCCCTCCCCCGATGTTCGCGCTGCGGCCGATCGTCGCATCTCCGATGTACGACAGGTGCGGAATCTTGCTGCCGTCGCCGATGGTGGAGTTCTTCACCTCGACGAACGTGCCGATCTTGCCGCCGTCTCCCAGCGTCGTCCCTGCTCGCACGTACGAGAACGGCCCGACGGTGCTCTCCGCGCCGAAGACCGCGAGCGTGGCGTCGGAGCGATGGATGCTCGCGCCCCGGCCGACCTCGCAGTCGACGAGCGATGTGTCCGGGCCGATCGTGGCGTCCTCATCGACGGTGGTCGCGCCCAGGATGTGCGTGTTCGGCAGGATCGTGACGTCGGGCGCCAGCGTCACGGTGTCGTCGATCCAGGTGGTCGCCGGGTCCTTGACGGTGACGCCATCGCGCTGCCAGCGGCGCACGATCCGATCGTTGAGGATCGCGCCGGCCTCCGCGAGCTGCACGCGATCGTTGACTCCGAGGGCGACCCGCGCATCCGGAGCCACGCTCGCGGCGACCGAGCGATGCGCGTCGCGGAGCATCCGGACGACCTCGGTCAGGTAGAGCTCGCCCTGCGCGTTATCGGACGAGAGGTTCGGCAGGTGCTCCCTGAGCGTGCTCGCGCGGAACACGTAGACGCCCGCGTTGATCTCGCGCACGGCCCGTTCGACGTCGCTGGCGTCGCGGTGCTCGACGATGCGGTTCACCGCGCCCGCTGTGTCGCGGATGATCCGGCCGTAGCCCGTTGCGTCCTCGAGCTCAGCCGAGAGGATCGTCGCCTCGGCCCGTGCGTCGCGGTGCTCCGTGATGAGCGCGGAGAGCTGCTCGGCCTCGAGCAGCGGCACGTCGCCGGAGAGCACGAGCACGTCACCGGAGAAATCCTGAGGCAGCGCGTCGACCGCGAGCTGCACGGCGCGCCCTGTGCCTGGCACGTCGTCCTGATCGACGACGACGAGACCGGGGTGATCGCCGATCACGTCGACGACGCGGTCACGTTCGTGCCGCACCACGACCTCGATCACGGCTGCGCCGAGCGCGTCCGCCGTGTGGAGCACATGTCCGACGAGGGGACGGCCGCCGATCGGATGGAGCACCTTCGGAAGCTTCGACTTCATCCGGGTGCCCTGACCCGCCGCCAGGACTACGATCGCAAGATTCTCGTGCATCACGCTCCGCCACCAGGACTCGAACCTAGACCTCACAGCTCCAAAGGCTGTTGTGCTGCCATTACACCATGGCGGACTGCGACCGAAAGGCCACTCCCTCCAGTCTGCCATGCGACATCCGCGAGGCTTCAACTGACGCCAGATGCTCCGAGATCGGCCTGCAACCAGCAGAAGGTGTCAGGTGAGCACGGCCGCGCGCGGCCCCCTGCGATACTGGAGGGATGGCAGAAGCGGATGAGGTCGACCGGATCGTCGGCGCATGGCGCGCCCAGCGCCCCGACCTCGACTTCTCGCCGATGGAGGTGCTCTCGCGCGTCGACAGGCTCTCACACCACCTCGAGCACGCCAGGCGCGCCGCCTTCGACCGCACGGACATCGAGCCGTGGGAGTGGGACGTCCTGTCGGCGCTGCGCCGCGCAGGAGAGCCCTACCAGCTCAGCCCGAAGACGCTCCTGCAGCAGACGCTCGTGTCATCCGGCACCATGACCAATCGGATCGACAAGCTCGTCGATCGAGGGCTGGTGCGCCGAGAGGCCGACCCGGATGATGGGCGCAGCGTGCTCGTCTTCCTGACCGAACCAGGCCTCATCCGCGTGGATGCGGCCATCACCCGACTCATCGATGCAGAGGCCGACTTGTTGCACTCCCTGTCCCCGACCGAACGCACGAGGCTCGCCGCCCTGCTGCGCCACCTCAGCATCGGCGTGGAGAACGCCTGATGGCGCATCTGCTCGGGGCCGAGAGCCTGCACCAGGAGTTCCCCGCGAAGGTCGTGCTCGACGACGTCACCGTCGGCATCTCCGAGGGCGACCGCGTCGGCATCGTCGGGCGCAACGGCGACGGCAAGTCGACGCTGATGAAGATCCTCACGGGCATGTCGGAGCCGGATGCGGGGCGCGTCACGCGCCGCAGGGGCCTGCGGGTGGGCATGCTCACCCAGACCGATGAGCTGACAGGGTCGGACAGCGTGCGACACGCGATCGTCGGAGATGTGCCGGATCACACGTGGCGAAGCGACGCGCGCATCCGGAGCATCGTACGGGGGCTCGCGGGCGACCTCGACCTGGAGGTCGCCGTCTCGACGCTCTCCGGCGGCCAGCGCCGCAGAGTCGCGCTGGCAGTGCTGCTCGTGGCCGAGTGGGACGTGATCGCGCTCGATGAGCCGACCAACCATCTCGATGTCGAGGGCATCACCTGGCTGGCTGAGCACCTGCGCACCCGCTGGGGCGCGAATCAGGGCGCTCTGCTGCTCGTGACGCACGACCGGTGGTTCCTCGACGCAGTGTGCACACGGATGTGGGAGGTGCACGACGGAATCGTCGACCCGTTCGAGGGCGGATACGCCGCGTACGTGCTGCAGCGGGTGGAGCGCCAGCGGCAGCGGGAGGTCGTCGAGGAGAAGCGGCAGAACCTGATGCGCAAGGAGCTGGCCTGGCTCAGGCGGGGTGCCCCGGCGCGCACGTCGAAGCCGAAGTTCCGGATCGACGCGGCGAATGCGCTGATCGCCGACGAGCCGCCCGTGCGCGACTCCGTGCAGCTGTCGCAGCTGGCGACCGCCAGGCTCGGCAAAGACGTCGTCGACCTGCTCGACGCGGGCGTCGCCTACGACGGGCGCACCGTGCTGCACGACGTCGAATGGCGCATCGCGCCGGGTGAGCGCACCGGCATCCTCGGCCAGAACGGCGTTGGCAAGTCGACGCTGCTGGGACTGATCTCCGGCGATGTGACGCCCACGAGCGGGCGAGTGAAGCGCGGCAAGACGGTCCGCGTGGCCTACCTCGACCAGCGGCTGGCCGAACTCGACGCCGTGCAGCACATGCGGGTGCGCGAGGTGCTGGCAGAGCAGAGGACGAGTTACGTCTCCGGCGGCAAGGAGATGACGCCCGCGCAGCTTCTGGAACGGCTGGGCTTCCGCTCCAGCGAGCTGTCGACGCCGGTGCGCGATCTCTCCGGCGGCCAGCAGCGTCGGCTTCAGCTGCTGCTGGTGCTGCTCGACGAGCCGAACGTGCTGATCCTCGACGAGCCGTCGAACGACCTCGACACCGACATGCTCGCCGCGATGGAGGATCTGCTCGACTCGTGGCCGGGCACGCTGCTGGTCGTCTCGCACGACCGGTACCTGCTCGAGCGCGTCACCGACCAGCAGTACGCGATTCTGGACGGCTCGCTGCGGCACCTGCCAGGCGGCATCGACGAGTACCTCAAGCTGCGAGCCGCACAGGACGCTGCGGGTGCCGCTTCTCCCCCGGCCGGAGGTGCGCAGCAGAAGCGGTCTCCGGAG
The DNA here is from genome assembly GCF_900163665.1 of Frigoribacterium sp. JB110. Lineage (GTDB taxonomy): Bacteria > Actinomycetota > Actinomycetes > Actinomycetales > Microbacteriaceae > Microbacterium. The sequence continues at coordinate 178,859 of NZ_FUIA01000025.1, read as the reverse complement.
CTGTCAGGCGCCGAGCTGCGCACGTTGGAGAAGGAGCTCTCCTCCGTGGAGCGACGCGCCGAGAAGCTGCGCAGCCAGGCAGACAAGAAGCGGGCGGGCCTGGCCGACCTCGACCAGGCGGACTTCGAGCTGCTCGGCTCCGAGATGGCGAAGATCGCCGAGCTGGAGGACGAGGCCGCGGCCCTCGAGGAGAAGTGGCTGGAGCTGTCGACCCGGCTGGAGTGATCGGTACGCTGCTCTCCGAGATGAATCGGACGGCCTCCACGCGCCGCAGTCGTCGGTTGCCGGTGCCGTTCAGGAGTACGCAGCAGGAATCGCGGGGGCGCAGGTCGTCGCGACGCACCGCGGCGCAAGCGGCGAGACGGTTCTCACGGAACTCGATGCGGCAGGAGTCGATCCGCTTCAGCTTGAAGCAGCGGATCTTAGTCCCGAGGATTTGCCGGACGTCGACATCGACATCAGCGACGGGAGCCATCGACATCCGATGCAGAGAACGAGACTGCCGAAGCCTCACCATCCCGAGCGCCCGTTCTGGTTCAACACGGTCAGTGTGGCAACGCTGCCGTCAGTTCGTGTCGTTGTCCTCGTTGTATGCGTCGAGCACGTCATCGATCGGCGCATCCATCACGAGACGATGATCGCGGATGTACAGCCCGCGTGTGCAGAACCGGCGCAGGTCCTTCTCGCTGTGGCTCACGAAGAACAGTGTGCGCTCCTCGGAGAGCAGCTCGTCGATGCGCGCGTAGCACTTCTCCCGGAAGGCCTTGTCGCCCACGGCCAGCACTTCGTCGACCAGGAGGATGGGTTCGTCGAGCCGAGACACGACGGCGAACGCGAGACGCACCTTCATCCCGCTCGACAGATGGCGGAACGGCGTGTTCTGGAAGTCGCGCAGCTCCGCGAAGTCGATGATCTCGTCGTACCTGGCCGCGACTTCGGCGCGTTTCATGCCGTGCAGCCCGGCCGCAAGGCGGACGTTCTCGCGCACCGTGAGGTCGTTCGCGAAGCCGCCCGTCAGCTCGATCAGCGGGGCGACGCCGGCGCTCACGCGCACGTTGCCCTCGTCGGGGAGCAACACTCTGGCGACGAGCTTGAGCAGCGTCGACTTCCCTTGCCCGTTCCTGCCGACGACGCCGATCGCCTCCCCCCGTCTGACGGAGAAGGACACATCGCGAAGGGCCCAGAACTCGTCCTTCGGCGTGCGCCGATTCGCGCTGGCGAACATCGACAGGATGCCGCTGCGCCCGCGGCGGTTGCGCCGGAATCGCACGCCGAGCCCGGTGACATCGATCGCGTTTCCTGTGTCGTGGGCCATCACAGTTCCTTCAGCACGGGGCGCTCGAGCGCGCGCATCACGAGGTACCCGATCAGGAGCACCAGGGCGCTGGCACCCACGGTCGACAGCACCGGCCCGGTCCGCCATTCCTCGGGGAAGAAGCCCGCGCGGTACAGCACGAACAGCCCCGCGAGGGGATTCGCGTATTCAAGCCATGCGAAGCCATCAGGCAGGTCGCGGATGCCGTAGATGATCGGCGTCGCGTAGAACAGCGCACGCAGGATCAGCTTGGTCGTGCGCTCGAGATCGCGGAACAGCACGCACAGCGGCGCGATGATGAGGCCGAGCCCCGTGAGAAGCACGACCTGCAGCACCACGGCGACCGGCAGCCACAACACACCCCACCCCACAGCGACGTCTGCCCATCCGCCCTCGCCGGTGAGTCCTGCGACAACGGCGAAGATCACGAGCACGGGCAGCGAGAACAGGAACTCGACGCCCTTCGACACCACGGTGCGCGCTACCCAGATCGACCGGGGAATCGCGGTTGATCGCACGAGCTTCGCATCGATCTTGAACGCTCTCGTGAAGTCGGAGATCGAGGTGTTGAACCACATCCACGGAAGCAGTGCCGAGATGAGGAAGAGGATGTACGGAGTGGCCCCCACCGTGCGGTGGAACACCTGTGTGAACACGAACCAGTAGATCGCACTCATCACGAGCGGATCCAAAACGCTCCAGATGTAGCCGAGCCAACTCGTCGAATAGCGGACCTTGAGGTCGCGTGCAGAGAGCAGCCACAACGAGTGGGTGTATCCGCGCACGCCCGAGGTGGCTCTGACCTTCACCCTCTGATCCTACGGTCGGGCGAGGCGGGCTCGACCGCCGATCACGCGCGTGTTGTCATCCGAGGTCGCCGCACTGGTCGATGCGGTACAGGGACGATTCATCATCGGTGGCGACCTCGGTGAAGAGACCGGCGTCGACCGCCGCATGCACGCCGAGGTACAGGTCGCTGTCAGGGTCGCCACCGCCGAACGATCCCGGCGTGTACAGCACGTGCCGCACGCGGAGCTCATCGAGAGCCGCGCACACCTCTGACGACTCGTCGATCGAAGGAAGCGAATAGGCGAGCGTCAGGCGTGCGTCGTCCCAGCGCCCACGGAGGTGGGGGAAGACGGGCTCCCGCCCCGCGAAGACTCCGGTCAGCGCCGCCCCGTCCCAGGGGTCGCCGAGCACACGTTGGTTCTCGGGCACGACAGCACTCACCTGATGACGCATGAAAGTCATCTGCGCAGACGAGACGATGGCCCGGTCACTCGCCTGCACGGGCTGGCGGAACACCGCCCCTGCCGCCTCGCTCACTCCTGTGGCAGCGAGCGTGCCGGTCGATGTGACACCGACGATGACCGCCGTGACGATGGCCGCCCCTGCTCCGAACGCACGCCGCGCCGGCACGATCAGGCGACCGAGCGCGACGATTCCGATCGTGGCGAGCGGAACCCCCACGATCGCGAGGGCCGCGGCCAATCGATACGGGTCACCGAGCCAGAGCGCGGCGATCATGCTCGAGACCGGGCCGACATCACCGGCAGCGAGCACGTACAGCAGCGCAAGCACCAGGTAGGAGATCACCACCCAGCGGGTCGCAGCACGACGCAGCGCCATGAAGACTCCGCCGATGACCGCAAGGGCGAGCGGGGGCGCGACGATCGTGACCACCCCGTTCACCCCCGTCTGCGACTGCGCCATCACCACCTGCGTCAGGCTCTGCCACGGGGACTGTGCGACGAGGTCCGTCGTGTCCCCCGGGCGCCCCGTCAACGGCATCGCCGCGTTTCCGAAGATCAGGCCTGCGGCGATCACGACTGCGGCCGCGCTCACGCTCCCCCACAGCGTGTATCTGGCCCGTCGCAGTTCGCCCGGCGCGGCCTCGTGCGCCTGACGGAGAACGATGATGAGTCGCCAGAAGACGAACGGTGCGACGATCACGAACAGGGTCGCGATCGCACGGGGGTCCGCCGCGGCGAGCGCACCGCCGGCCAGAGCGACGCCGACGACCGCCGCCGTCCATCTCCTGGCGCGCGACACACGCCCGCGATCGCCGAGCACGGCCCGCGCTGCGACGAGGACGATGCCGACGGCTGCGGGCAGAAGGGCGTGGGCGAGCGCAGACGGGTACAGCGCGCCTCCCGTCAACAACCCGTAGGGATACCAGCCGAACGATGCACCGAGCGGAAGGGCGATCGTCGCCGCGGCCCATGTGGGCACGACGGTGCGTGCGAGCCACGCGATGCCTGGCAGCCATACGACGGCGATCGTCGCAAGGAACAGCACGTTGAAGGCGACGGCGACTGGCACACCGGTCGTCTGCGCGACGAGGGCGGCGAACGAATGCCAGCCGGACGGAGAGTAGGTGAACGCCCCCGTCGTGTCGATCAGACCACCGATTGCGAATGGGGAGGCGGAGTGCCCGCTCAGAATCGCGCCGGTTGCGGAGAGATGGAAGACGTTGTCCTGCGTCTGCGCGATGCGGTCGGGAATCGGCACCCGCCAGAACATCACGATGGCGATCGCGAGCGCGGACAGCAACCACATTCCGAGCAGCAGGAGCACACGGCGATCGGCTCGCGGCTCCAGCCGCGGCACCGCCGGGCGCACGGCCAGCGCGAGCGCGAGGCCGACGGCCGTGACGATGAGCACCTGCCACCACGCGAAGGCGAGACCGAACGCCCCGAAGATCGTCGCGGCACTCGCAACGACGCACATCCCGACCAGGCCGGAGACGGCGGTGCGAGCCAGCGTGCCGAAGCGGAACGGCGCAGTGACGATCAGCCCTGGGCCGAGCAGGCACACGACCGCGACGAGGAGTGCAGGGAAGGAGTCGCCCCAGGTCATCCCTTCTCACTCCCCGTCTGCGAACACTCGTCGCTCCCCTACGCCAGCTGGTTGTTCCACATCGACAGCGCGGAACCGATCGCCATATGCATGTCGAGGTACTGGTATGTGCCGAGGCGACCGCCGAAGTAGACGTCCTGTTCGCCCTTGGCCAGTTCGCGATAGGCGAGCAGACCCGCGCGGTCGTCCTCGGTGTTCACCGGGTAGTACGGCTCGTCTGTCTTCTCCGCGAAGCGCGAGAACTCGCGCATGATGACCGTCTTGTCGGTCGGGTACACGTCAGTCCGCTCCGGGTGGAAGTGCTTGAACTCGTGGATGCGCGTGTAGGGGAAGTCCGCATCGGGGTAGTTCATCACCGGCGTGCCCTGGAAGTCCCCTACGTTCAGCACTTCCCGTTCGAAGTCGAGCGTGCGCCAGCTGAGCGCACCCTCAGCGAAGTCGAAGTAGCGGTCGACCGGACCGGTGTACACGACTGGGATCTGGCCGACGGTTGATTTCTTGTTGAATGGCTGCGATGCGTCGAAAAAGTCCGTGTCCAGACGCACCTCGATGTTCGGGTGGTCGGCCATCCGCTCCAGCCACGCGGTGTAGCCGTCCGTCGGCAGACCCTCGTACGTGTCGTTGAAGTAGCGGTTGTCGTAGTTGTAGCGCACAGGCAGTCGGCTGACGATGTCACCCGAGAGCTTCTTCGGGTCGGTCTGCCACTGCTTGGCGGTGTAGTCGCGGAAGAACGCTTCGAACAGCGGGCGTCCGATGAGCGCGATGCCCTTCTCCTCGAAGTTCTGCGCCGTCTTGACATCGAACTCGCCAGCCTGCTCCTTGACCAGCGCACGCGCTTCGTCCGGACTGTAGGCGGCCTGGAAGAACTGGTTGATCGTGCCGAGGTTCACTGGCAGGGGGTATACGACGCCCTTGTGGTGCGAGTAGACCTTGTGCACGTAGTTCGTGAATGTGGTGAACCGGTTCACGTACTCCCACACCGTCTCGTTCGACGTGTGGAACAGATGCGCGCCGTAGCGGTGCACCTCGATGCCGGTCTCGGCGTCTGCCTCGCTGTAGGCGTTGCCGCCGATGTGGTCGCGGCGGTCGATGACGGTGACCCTGCGGCCGGCGTTCGCGGCCCGTTCCGCGATCGTCAGACCGAAGAATCCAGAACCAACAACAAGAAGATCGGTGTCCATGGCCAACATTCTTACATCCGGATCTGGTCCGGCCACTCAGGTTCCACGGCACCCACAATCCCATCGGTACTGCTCTAAGCCTCGGGAATCACACACGCCCAGATGTGCGCCGCAGAAGTCTCCTGGGGCTGTGCGCCATAGAAACTTCCTAAAACGCAGAGCGCTCGCGCCGCCTGGTCGCCACGCGCTCTCATGGCGGAGCACCGCGCGCGGCAACGAGCGGTCGCTGCACGCGCCGACGGCGTGGCGGTCATCCAGTTTCGAGTCGATGCTGTGGTCTAGAATCACGATGCGCCTCCACCACCGCGTGTACTCTCTGCGACATTGGCGCGGGCCGCCATTCTCGACCCGCCTCGGACCCCAAACCTCAAGGATCATCACGGAATGACTGCACACTCGAACGAGCACTACGACGTCGCGATCGTCGGCGTCGGTATCGGAGCCAACTACGGTTCGGTGCTGACCTACTACAGTCTGTACAAGACTGTCGAGAGCCTCGGCAACAAGGTCCTGATGGTCTCAAAGATCGGTGCTAGCGCGAGCGACCCCGAGGTGCAGGACACCCACTCGATGCGTTTCGCACGGGAACACTACAACCTGAGCAAGCTGTACAGCCAACAGACCGTCGGAGAACTGAACCAGATCGCAGACAACTTTGTGATCGGCTCCGATCAGGTGTGGAACTTCGGCATAGCTCAGAACTTTGGCAAGGCGTTTTATCTCGACTTCGCAGACGACGACAAGCGAAAGGTCTCCTACGCCGCTTCTTTTGGGCACGCGAAGGATTTTTCTCCTGAAGAAGAGATTCCGGGCATCTCCCGCCTCATGAAGCGATTCAACGCTATCTCCGTGCGGGAAGACTCGGGAGTTCGAATTGCGCGGGACGTGTACGATGTCCCCGCCACACAAGTCGCAGAGCCCATCTTCCTCACCGATGTGACCGAGTACCGTCGACTGGCGGAGCGGTCCGACCGCGATGTCTCGGGGCCGTATCTCCTCGCGTACATTCTTGACCCGACGCCGGAGAAGAAGGCCGCGATCGAGCACATCGCCGCCCAGAAAGGCCTCAAGATCCGGATCATTCTTGATGCCTGGTCGCACCTGGTCGAGGAGAACAAGGAGAAAATGAACATCCCCGACGCAGTCGAGGATGATATCGACACCTACGACTTCTTGAAGCTGTACGACAACAGCTCCTACGTCGTGACTGACTCTTTCCATGGAACCGCGTTCTCTCTAAAGTTCGAAAAGCCCTTCGCTTCGATTGGGAACCGTAGACGCGGCGTTGCACGCTTCGATTCCCTGTTCCGCCTGATCGGTCACCGAGACCGATTCACACTTCAGGCCGAGGACGTCGTATCGGACGACGCGCGATTCCTCGCACCGCTCGACTACTCGGCCATTCGCGCAACGCTGGATAAGCACGTGCACGATTCGAAGGCGTGGCTTAAGGCGTCGCTCGAGATGCCGGTCCGGCGCACTGTGGGTGCGGCACGAACCAAGCAACCAGCTACTGGGCGATCCGTGCGCTCCGCCCTGCGTGGAGGCGCCCGGGTCGCGAGGAAGGCTATCCGCCGGGTTGTCCGCCGCCGCGCTCCGCGGCCGATACGGATGAACGCGCCGACATTCGTCGCGAACAACGAAGCGTGGCAGATCGAAAGTCGCCCGGGAGAAACCCGACTGCGCGTCGCGGGGCCCACATACGCGACTCAGCGCGGCCATTACGTTTGGACCACGATCCCGACCACGCTGCGGGAGGGCCTCGCGTACGAGCTGGAGCTCGACTGGGCGCCCCGGAGCTCCTCGCAGACGGTCAGCGTCCACCTGCGCAACCCGAACACCCGCAAGTTCAAGGTTGTGGGTGGTATCGACATCGACACTCAGGCCGGCGAGCAGCGCACTGATCGAGTGGTGTTCTTGGCCGACGATCCGGCGTTCTCGCAGATCATGTTCGGAGCACTTCACTTCGGTGGGAAAGATGGTGGTGCGGACATCACATCAATCGCTCTTCGCACGATCTCACCCTCGGCCGTGACCCGACAGGGCCCCGCGGGAGTGCGGGGCAACGATCCCGTTCGTGCTGTCAGGGCACTCGGCCAAATCGACGATAATCGCTTCATAGCGTCGTACGCCCAGCACCGAGTTTCCCGCACCGTCGAGAACGCCCGTTCGCTCCTGATGTACCACGCGCACGGCTTCGAGAAGGGGCTCAGTCGCACAACGAACTTCCGGCCAGGTTTCGGAAAAGCCGTAATGCCGCTGCTTTCCAAGGAGATGAACAAGTGGATCGCGGAGGGGCGCGACCCTGAGGATTCGTTCTTCCAGATCGCGGCTGCCGTCATGCATAACTATTTCGAGCGCCACCGAGAACTCGACGCAGATGTGTCACATTTCTGGAAGTTGTTCGATGCTCCGGTTCAGGAGCACATCACTCGTGCAGTGTCGGGTCTTGGTGGCGCCATGCCTGCGGACGTCGAGCGCGACTTGGAAGCGTGGAATCGCTCGGATCGCGAATTCGAAGATGTCGTCTTCTCTCGCCGCAGCGTACGTGAGTTCACCGCAGATCCTGTCGCCAACGAAGACATCGAACGCGCCGTGCAGATCGCTTTGCAAGCGCCGTCCGTATGCAACCGCCAGCCGGCGCGCGTGCACCAGTTCGAGGACTCGACGAAACTCAAGTCGGTGTTGGAACTCCAGGGTGGCTACCGAGGCTACGAACTTCCACCGAAGTTGCTACTCGTAACGAGCGACCACGCCGCGTTCGTCGCCGCGGTCGAACGCAACCAGGCCTACATCGATGGCGGACTGTTCATGATGCTCCTTCTGCTCGGGCTCGAGCACACAGGTCTGGGCGCGGTCAGCCTCAACACGGCGATGGGTCAGGAACGCGAAGCCGCCATTCGTGAAATCCTTGGGATCCCCGATTCCGAAGTGTTCATCTCCTTTATCGCTGTCGGCCACTTCGACCGGTCGGTTCACGTTCCGCGCTCCAAGCGCATCGGGCCCGGCTACGTCCTCAAGCGTCACGCCGACGACTGAGATCGTACGTGGCGACGACAGCAACAAGCACGATTGGGCCGTCTGTCAACGGCAGGAAGGCATCCGCCATGGGGCTGGGGAAACTCTCGGATCGCACTGGGTACCCACTGCAGGCCGCAATCTGGCCACAAGCCGGTATCTCGACTGAGACCGAGGCACACTTCGCTCTGAAAGGGTCCGTCGGGATCTCCCTCTCGGAGGGCGGCGCAGACTTCGCACAAGGCGGACGGCTCGCGACGGGCACCTACTACAACCTGTTCAACCTCGGCAAGTGGCGCAGGAACTCCGGCGATCTGCCGCTGGAGCTGCAGCTGACGGGCCAGGGGCGGTTCCTGCTGTCCATCCATCTCGCCTGCCGGAACCGCTCAACGCAGCAGCTCTTCAGCGAGATCGTCACGCTGGACGGGTTGCACCGCCAGCCGTTCGAGCCCTACCACGATGCCTCGTCAGACGCCATCGTCTTCTTCAAGCTCACAGCGCTCGAGGACGGTCGGTTGGAGGACTTCGCCTGGGCGACCACGGAAAAGCCCCGCAGCACGCCGGAACTGCTGCTCTCGGTCACGACGTTCCGACGTGAAGCGGAGGTCGCTTCGACCGCCGAGCGCTTCCGTCGATTCCGCGCGGGCTCAGAACTCAGCGAGCACATCCGCATGGTGATCGTCGACAACGGCCAGTCCGCGACGATCGAGAACGGCGAAGGCGTCACCGTCATTCCCAATGAGAACCTCGGCGGATCGGGCGGCTTCACCCGCGGTCTGCTCGCGGCCAGGGAGACGAACGCCAGTCACGTTCTCTTCATGGACGACGACGCGTCCATCCAGATGGAGGCCGTCAGCCGCACCTGGTGGTTCCTCGCCTATGCTCAGGATCCGCGCACGGCCGTCGCCGGCGCCATGCTCCATGACGCGAAGCGGTGGGAGATCGGAGAGAACGGAGCGCACTTCGATCTCGGTTGCAAAGCGCACTACGCAGGCCTCGACCTACGACGGCGCAAGAAGGTCTTCGAGATGGAGTACGAGACCACGGCGCCAGCCCGAGGAGATTTCTACGCCGGTTGGTGGTTCTTCGCCTTCCCCGTCGCTCAAGTCGAGCACCTGCCGTTCCCGTTCTTCGTCCGCGGAGACGACGTCAGCTTCTCGCTCGTGAACGACTTCACCACCTTCACGCTGCCCGGCGTCGCTTCCGTGCAGGAGAGCTTCGTCGACAAGGCCTCACCGCAGACCTGGTACCTCGATTTCCGCAGCCATCTCATCCATCACCTGAGCCTGCCGGAGAAGAAGCGCAGCTGGGCGGAGCTGCAGCGGATGGTGCTCAACTTCTACCTGCGCACCGTTCTTCGCTTCCACTACGACACGCTGTCGGCGGTCAATCTGGCGTTCGAGGACGTCATGCGCGGGCCGGATTTCTTCGATGAGAACGCCGACATGGCTCAGCGCCGTGCAGACATCAAGGCCATGACGACGACGGAGACCTGGCACCCGATCAGCTCGGCACCGAAGCCCCGACGCACGTTCCTCCCGCGGCCGGTGCGCGCACTGCTGTTGCTGACCCTGAACGGTCATCTGCTACCGCTCGGCATGGCGAAGGTGGTCCTTCCTGCGGAGTCACGCGAGGACTTCCGCCTGATCTACGGCGCGAAGGAGATCACTCACCTGAACGTCGATCAGACGCAGGCCTACACCGTGCGTCGCGATCCGCGTCGTTTCCGGCAGGAGACGATCCGCCTGCTGAAGAACACCCTACGGCTGCGGCGCATCTACCCGAAGATGCTGCGCGAGTGGAGCCGCGGCTACGACGGGCTGACATCGAACGCTTATTGGAACGACAAGCTCCGGCTAGAGCAGCAAGGCGACTGAATCGCTCCAACACCAGAGGCGGTCGGGCCGGTCCCGGAGAAACCCGATCCGACCGCCTCACACGCGTCCGAATATGCAGCGCACGCGGCCACCGTGCCGGCGAGTCGCTCCGCTATTTGGTCGCGATGGTCATTCCCATCTCGGAACTGATCGTCACAGCACCGACCCAGACCGCGTACCTGAAGCACTTGCTCGTCGAATAGCGCGTGGCGGGGCAAGTCCCGGAATTACCGCCTCCGTAGATCGTGCCCATCGCTCGGAGTTGACCCCCAAGGCTAGCCTGCGGATAGACGACCGGACCGCCGCTGTCGCCGCCTACGACCACCACACCGCCCGAAGTCGCCTCACCACGGACCAGGCCGTGCAGGTTGCGCCCGAGATCGGACGAGTACTGAGTGTAATTCGCACGGTCGATAGTGAGGCAGTGTAGCCCCGAGTTCGCGCCATTGGTGCATGCCCTCGCGCCAACGACATTCCCACCGACGGCGCCGATGCTGTGATAACTCGATGTGTTGTATGAGCCATAGTAGATGCGCGGCAGAATTGACTGAGGGTTGACTTTGATCAACGCCGCATCGATGTCGGGATGCCGGTACCCGGACCCAGTGTATGCCGTGCCGAATGTTCCAGCGTCATTCGACACCGAGACGCTGCTGTAATCGTCAACACAGTGATAGGCGGTCAACAGGTGCTTGGCACCCGTGGCGTTGCTCGTCACAGGAAAGCTCGTCGAGCAGAACCCACCATTGGGCAGGTAGTACCCGCCCCCGCCCTCGTACGGTGCGTCGCCGTTCCATCGCGCCGCGGGAGTGAGTTCCTCACCGACGTCAACCGAAGTGATATCGACGTCGATCTCTCGACCCGCTGCTGCGGAGACAACCATTCGGTCCTCCGACTGGGCCGAGAGTTTCTGCGCCCCATCGCCCGAGTATTCGACCCAGACCCCACTGCCATCAGCCTCGGGACCAGATGCAACGATCGTGAGATCGCCCGAGGTATCGTCCACGGTCATCCCTGGCAGACGGTCCACCGCATCCTGCATCTCAAACACTGTGTACTTCGCGTCGCGCACGTTCAACGTCACTTCGGAAGGCGCGCGGTCCAAGATACGTTGCGCCTTGGCCTCCACCGAGCCGACCCAGTACACGTCGACCTCTCGTGCGACGGGATCGACGATGACTCCCGCATAACCATACTCAGCGCCGTCGGCGGTGACGCGCTCCCCACCTTCTGTCGGGTTGACGAGCGCGAGAAGCGGGTCGACAACCTCCATTACCAGGTCCTGTCCGACCATCACGTCGCCGGTCGGCTCTCCGTTCGCATCGACTCCGTCGACCTCAGCGCCCATTGCCGCACTGCCGCCGAGCCCCGCTCCGAACGTGACAGCGACAATCGCTGTCACGCCGATCGGAATCGATCTCCACCATCGCTTCGAACTCATATGCCCTCCTCGTAGACCTCCCCCGCGACTGAGCGTAGAGGCGATCAGCAGAGCCAACCAGCGCACGGGAACCCTGGCATATGGGGCTGTCTCATGAAATCTTCCACCGTGCCGGATTGCGCAGAGCAAGTCGGCGACCGCCGCCCATTGCGCGAAGGCGGAGAAGTCCGCTGGGCGCCGTCAGCGGCGCCGTCGTCGGATCTGACGCCACACACACAGGAGGATGGGTACGTCAGGTCGGCACTACTTCTGGTGCACGTCGGAGACGTCAGCCCTGCGATGCCCGACCGAGGTATCGATCTGGAACCATGAACGGGCATCTGCTGCCGTTCTGTGGCGCGTGCTGGCGTTCTGACTCACGCCGCGCGTACGGCACGGCTGCATTGCAGACAACTCACTCGTAGTCGACATCGGCGCGCTTGACCCAGCGTTCACCGGCTTCCGTCGCGACTTTGAGCCAGGTTCGAGACCCGGAAATCGCTACGGCCTTCACCACCGTTCCAGCCGACAGCGCGATACCCGCACCACAATCATCACGAGGGCCGAGCAGGGCGGTCGTGTCCGTCAGCACCCGGTAGGTCAGCCGCGCTGACGAGACGCCTCCATTGGGCGCGACACACAAGCTCTCCGGCGCAGTGGCGTAGCGCACGTCTGCGCGAGCGATCCAACGCTCGCCTGCGCCCGTGCGCACCCGCAACCAGTTCCCTGAACCGGACACCTCGACCGCTTGGAGCACGGTACCTGAGACGAGAGCAGTGCTGTCGTCCGAGCAGTCGCTGCGCGGCGCGATCCGCCCAATTGTGTTCGATTCGCGCACAGCGTAGACCTTCGATGCCGCTTCGACGCCGCCTCTCGGCTCAAGGCAACGTGCCTCCGAGGTCGTTGCGACATCGATATCCGATGTGGGAATCCAACGTCTACCCGTACCCGTATCCACCCACATCCAGTCCCCTGACCCGGATACACCGTGCGCGCGCACGGCAACTCCTTGAGCAAGCTTTGCCACGCCTACGTCACACGTGCTCCGTGGTCCGACAACTCCCACAGTGTCGTTGTCAACGACATACACCGCAGAGCGCGTCTTCACACCGCCGTTTGGCCCCACGCACTGTTGCTCCGGCGCAGTCGCATACCTGACGTCGGACCGTGCCACCCAGCGAATCCCCTCGCCTGTCCGGACCTGCAACCACTGTCGGTCTGCGGTCACGTTGATAGCCTGAGCTACTGAACCCTCTGGCAGGACTGTTCGGTCAATGGCGCATTCCGTGCGCGGGGCGCCCCGGCCCACCGCACTCGATACTTCCACGGCATAGACCTTGACCGCGGTTGTCGACCCGGGAACGATAGTACATGCCGCTTCGCCTGCCGTCGCGTACTTGACGTACTCGCGAGATACCCAGCGTTTACCGACATTCGTCTGAACCTGCAACCATTTTCCAGACTCAGTCACGCGTACGGCCTGCACGATATCGCCCTTCGAAAGTGAGGTTATCCCCTTCGAACAGTCCGTGCTCGGTGCGGTGCGTGCATTCAGACTCGATGCGGTCACTACGTACGCTTTCGAAGCCGTCCGGGTGCCCGACGGCACAGTGCACGCGTCGGCGTGCGTCGAACCGAACCAGTCGGTGAAGTAGTTGTAGAAGTTGCGGTTGCCGTACGCGGAGCACGAGTCGCCCGTGCCGTAGCCGGCCTTCAGCGCCGCTTGGTTGGGCTGGTAGGGCGTGTAGTAGTACAGCGCCGCCGTCGCCTTGTTCTCGATGTAGACCGGCGCCGAGCCGCACGACGCGTTCGGGTGCCAGCGCACGTTGGACGTCGCTCCGACGGGGTACCAGCTGAAGTAGCTGCTCTTCGAGTACACCTGGTACTGGCGAGCGGCGCTGTACACCTGGTTCTGGAAGCCGTAGTAGCGCGTGTCGCATGCGGAGGTGTCGGGGCAGGCCATGCCCATGGCGATCGTGTAGCGCCAGTCGCTCGGCCAGGTGTGCGTGACCAGGCCCTGCTCCTTCTGCAGGATCACGATCAGTGCCTTCGGGTTGATGTCGCACGACTTCGCCACGCGGTAGATGATCGCCGCCGCGCTCTCACCCGAGCGGCCCGTGTAGCCGTCGCAGTATTGATCGGCCGACCGGCTCTTGGTGTTCTGGGTGTAGTCCGGGAGGCAGGTGTAGCCGCTGCGGCAGCTCGAGACCTTGCTGTTCAGGAACGACTTGATCTGCGACAGCGACATCGACGATCCATCGTAGAAGACGTGATCGCTGATGATGTTGCCCGGATTGAAGCCGCTCAGCGACGCCTGCATTTCGAAGTCGCCCGGATTGGCGAGATCCTCGCCGGTCGACATCGCCATGCGATCCATCTCGGCTTCGGTCAAGTCGCCGCGCTTCATCGCACCGGCGTTGGCTTTCGAGGCGAAGCGCGGGTCGTCGGTTCCCGCCGGGTCGACCGTGCTCCCCTGCGGCAGCTCGACCTTCTCGAGCTGGTTCGCCTCATCGGCTGCGTCGTCGTCCGCGTCGGAGTCCTGCGACTCGCTCGGCTCCGGAGTCGGCTCTGTCAGGTCCGATGGCTCAGGCGTGGGCTCCGTCTGCCCCGACTCGTCGGACTCATCGACGGCGTCGTCCGGCGCATCGGTCTGATCTTCAGGGCTCACGACCGCCGAATCCGTGCCGTCTTCCTCGCTGTCGGCGCCAAAGGCTGATGTAGGGACCAGTGCCGCAGCGAGGGTTGCGGCAACCCCGAGAACCAGGGCGTGTCGCAATCGGGTGGAGATACGCATGTGGTAATTGTGACAGAAGTGTGCTCTCGAGGCGAGTGTGCCCACTGTTACCTGTGTCGCGATGGGCACCGGGCACGGCGGGCGACGGCACCCCACAGCAGCACCGCGTCGGCGGTGCTCGCGTGGTCTCGGGCCGATCCGGTGCCGCTCCGCGTGCTCAGATCAGCGCCCCGGACGCCCGCACGTCATCTCTCGTCGGCTGCGGGCTTCTCGTCGTCGCCGGTGCGTGCCGTTCCACCCTCAGCGCGCTGATCCTTCTCATCGCTGCGCGGGCTCTCGCCGATCGGGTTCTCGGGCTGGTCGTCGTCACTCAGCCCGCCGATCGGGATCCGACCCGTGTGCGGGCCCTTGACCTGATCCGGAATCGTCTTCGGGTCCGGTGCTGGCGCTTCCGGCGCCTTGCGCTGCGGCTTCTCCTTGGCGGCGTCCTGCGAACCGTCATCATCCAGCTCGGCGACGGCCTCAGCGATCGGCCCGTCGAAGACGACCCTGTGGTCGCGAATGATGATGCCGCGGCTGCACAGCTTCTTCACCGTGTTCTTGTTGTGGCTCACGATCATCATCGTGACGCCGCGCGCGGCCAGCTCCTGCAGCTTCTCATTGCACTTCTTGCGGAAGGGCGCGTCGCCCACGGCGAGCACTTCGTCGACGAGGAGCACGTCGGCGTCGACGTGGATCGCCACGGAGAAGGCCAGGCGCATGAACATGCCCGACGAGTAGTGCTTGACCGCCTGGTCGATGAACTCGCCGATCTCACTGAACTCGAGGATGTCGTTGTAGCGCTCGTCGGTCTCTTCCTTGGACATGCCCAGGATGGCCGCATTCAGGTACACGTTGTCGCGCCCCGTCAGCTCGGGGTGGAAGCCCGCGCCGACCTCGATGAGGCCGGCGACGCGTCCCCGTGTGAACACGCGGCCTTCGTCCGGCTCCATGACGCCGGAGACCATCTTGAGCGTCGTCGACTTGCCTGAGCCGTTCAGCCCCATCACCGCGACGGACTCGCCCTCGCCGATCTGGAAGCTGACGTCGTCGAGCGCGGTGAACGAGTCCGAGCGCACCCTCTTGCGGCGCACCGCTGCGACGAGCGCTTCCTTGATGGAGTGCGTGTGGCGCTTGCGGAAGCGTTTCGAGACGTGATCGATGATGATCGCGGGCTTGGCGGCAGAGGTCTGCAGAATCTGTTTCGACATCACACGTCCTGGGCGAAGGTCCGCTCGAAGCGGCGGAATGTGTACTGGCCGAGCAGCAGGAGCAGCAGGCTGAGGACGAGTGCGCCGCCGATGTACCAGCCGAACGCGGGCGGGAAGCCGAACCAGCCGCCGACCTCGTCTGTCGCGTGGAACGTCGGCACCGTGGGCGACCAGAAGCCGAAGTGCATCAGCTCGACGGCCACCGAGATCGGATTGCAGAAGTAGAGGTACACCCACACATCACCAAGGGCCTCACTGATGAGGCGCCATGGGTAGAGCACAGGCGACAGCCAGAGCACGACCTGCCGGATGAGCTCGCCGAAGTTGTCGGCGTCGCGGTAGCGCACGTTGATGCCCGCGAACAGAATGCCCATGCCGAGCGAGAGCGCCCCGATGATGATCAGACCGAGCAGCACCGCCCCGATATGGATGAAGTCGGGCCGCCAGCCGTAGAGCAGCGCCACGACGAGCAGGATGGCCAGCTGCGGCAGGAAGTGGATGAAGCCGTTGATCACCGCCGCGACGGGGAACAGCTCGCGAGGCATGTAGATCTTCTTGACGAGCGCTTTGTTCGCGACGATCGACGAGGTCGCCTGTTGAAATGCCCCGTTGAAGAACTGGATCGTGACGAAGCCGCTGAAGATGTACAGCGGGAAGTTGTCGATCCCCTTGTCCACCCCGAGGATCTTGCCCATCACGAGCCAGTAGATGAGGAACTGGACGAGCGGCCTGGCATACGACCACGTCCAGCCGAGCGCCGAGTTGCGATAGCGGGTGGAGGTCGCCTTGCGCACCAGCACCTTCAGCAGATAGCGCCAGCGGAACACGTCCGCGAGACCGCGACCCCTGCCGGGGACGTTGTAGTCCTTGAGATCGACTGCGTTCACTCCGCCGTGCCCCATATCCTGTTCCGTGTGAAGGCCACACGTGATCGTACCGCCGTGAGCCTGGATGCCCGTTCAACCCGGGCAGGGTTGCGCCGGATGGCCGTCACAGATCTGCGTGCAGCTGCCATACCTTCTCGGCCGCGCCCGTCCAGGTGAACGCCCGCGAGCGGTCCTGACCGAGCACGCGCAGGCGCTCGCGCCCCGCGCCGAGCGTTGTGCGCAGGGCGTCGCCCAGGTCGCCCTCCGGCACGAAGAGGCCGCCGTCGTAGATGACCTCGCGATGCACGGGCGAGTCGACCGCGACGAGCGGAATGCCGAGCGCCATCGCCTCGACCGCACGCCACGGCCATGCGTTGCGCGTCGCCGCGGCCACGAAGCTCGTCGCGCCGCCGATCACGGCCGCACGGTCCTCGCGTCCGAGCGAGCCCCGCGCATGCACCCGTCGCTCCGGGAGGCCTCCGGCCTGGGCGAGGTCGGCGAGACCCGGCTCCTGCCCCTCCGGCACGTCGATGACCACGACGTCGAGGTCGGTGGCTGAAGCCGCCCGCAGCGCGGCGGCGAGCCCGTCGAGATTCGCGGTGCCGCCGCTCGCGGCGACGTAGTCCATCGGCAGACCGAGCTGTGCGCGACGCGCGACCGCGTCATCCGGGATTGCGAAATCCAGTTCGACGGCACCGGGAATCACGCGCACACGGTCGGCAACGCGTGCGTACTCGCCGAGCGCGTCGGCCATCACATGAGTGGGGACGACGATCGCATCCGCGTACTTGGCGGCCCTGCGCAGCAGCCGCCGCTGCTGCGAGGCGCCTGCGCTGTTGCGCTCGGACGACACGGAGCTCCAGGGTGAAAGATCCCAGACGGTCGCGACGGTCTGGTCGCCCTCGTTCACGCGATCGTGCGCGGTGAGCGGAGCGAGCAGCGTCGGCGAGTGCACGATTCCGCGACCCGCTCCCCTGACGAAGCCGAACGGCCAGTCGCGGCGCATCTGCTTGGCGGCGCGTACGGTGAACAGCCCGTCGATGTCGGGGTCGTCGGCGACGGGAGCGATGCCTTCCACACGACAGCCGACGGGTGCCGCACCGATCAGCGCGCGCGTGAGATCGCGCGCGGCGGCGTGCAGGTCATCGCTCGTGGGGTCCACGACCTGGTCGAGGACGACGCGGAGACTCACAGGCATGGACAGAGCCTATCCAGCGTCTCCTGAACGTCCCCGTATATCCGCCGGGACGGGACGATCACTCTTCGCCGTCTCCGTCCTGCGTCGGATGGAGCGCCTCCGCGACGTCCTGGTGGATCTGCGCATAGTCGGGTGGCGTCGTGTCGGTGCCGTAGTCGTTGTTCGGCGTGAACTCGATCGAGTCGATCGGCTGCTCCTTCGCCTTCACCGCCAGCTCGAAGAAGTACGGCAGATCGGCCTGCGGCATGTCGGTCTGCACCAGATCGTCGCCCGCCGCGGCGATGTCCTGGAACCTGGTCAGCACGTTCTGCGGCGTGAACTGCTCCAAGATCGCCGCCTGCAGCTCGCGCTGCCGCTTCATCCGGTCCCAGTCGGTCGTCGTGTAGCGCGACCTCGCGTACCACTGGGCCGTGTCGCCGTCCATGGTCTGCAGGCCGGGTTCGATCCATCCGGTCGCCCATTCCTCCGCCGGCTGACCCGTATACGCAGGACCAGGACCCTCAGGCAGCCTCTGGGTCACCTCGATCTCGACCCCGCCCAGTGCGTCGACCAGCGAGGCGAAGCCGTGCATGTCGAGCAGCACGTAGTGCTCGACATCGATGCCGAGGATGCCCTCTGCCGCATCCTTGGTGGCCTCGATGCCGGGAGCGGAGCCGTTCGCCGCGGCATCCGGATAGAGATCCTCGCCGCCGGTCTCGCTGAACTGCCCGTTCGCATCGCAGACCTCGACGCGCTGGCGGACGTGGTTCAGCCACGCGTTCCAGCTGCACGTCTGGCTGGCCTGCCCCTGGAACCCGTTCGGATAGATGTCGTGCATCGGCGTGCCCTCCTCGAAGGGCACGTTCAGCATCTGGCGCGGCAGACCGAAGATGGTGACCTTGCCGGTGTCGGCGTTCACGGAGACGACGGAGACGCTGTCGAATCGCAGCGAGTCGCGCCCCTCCGACGAGTCGCCGCCGAGCAGGAGCACGTTGTAGTAGCCGTCATCCGGTTCGATCGGAGCGCCGGCGGAGAAGATCTGGTCGATCGCGTTGCTCGCCGCGAGCATCCGGGGCGCGGCGAAGGCGACGGTGCCTCCCGTGACCAGCATCAGAGCGACGGAGAGCAGTGCGATCAGGTAGCGACCGGGAGTGGCCGTCTTCACCAGGCGAGTGAGGCGGAGCGCATCGAGGCTCAGGATGATCCAGAGCACCCCGTAGGCGACGACGATCACGGTCAGGGCGACCAGGACGAAGGGGTTGATCAGCACGCTGAGCGTGGCGGATCGCCACAGCAGCAGTCCCGCGACGAGCAGTACGACGAGCAGCCACATCACCAGCGTCGCGGCGAGACCGAAGCGCCCGAGCCTGCGGCTGCCCGCGAGCACCTGCGCGGACCCGGGAATGAGCCAGTTGATCACGACGAGCCACCAGCCCCGGCGCGTCATCACCTGCTCGTCGGACGCGTCGGGGTGGCGCATCGGGCGTGCGCTCAGAACGCCATCGCCCCGAGCTGCCGAGCGCCGCGGCGACTCGGTCAGGGTCACGCGCCGCCCTCCTGGTCGCTCTGCAGCGACTCCTTCAGCCTCCGGTTCTTCTCCCCGACCTGTGCCTCGAGGTCGCGAGCGTATGCCTCGATCCTCTCGGCCATGGCCTGGTCACCGGCGCCGAGGATGCGCGCGGCGAGGAGCCCCGCGTTCTTCGCGCCGTTGATCGACACTGTGGCGACGGGGATGCCCGCCGGCATCTGCACGATCGACAGCAGCGAGTCGAGCCCGTCGAGCGTCTTCAGCTGCACGGGAACGCCGATCACCGGCAGCGCGGTCAAGGACGCGAGCATGCCCGGCAGGTGCGCCGCTCCCCCAGCACCCGCGATGATCGTCTTCAGGCCGCGCGAGCGCGCCTCGCGCCCGTAGCTGAGCAGCTTGTCGGGTGTGCGATGCGCCGAGACCACCTCGACCTCGTGCGGAATGCCGAAGTCGCTCAGCGCGGTCGACGCGTCGGCCATGACGCGCCAGTCGGAGTCCGACCCCATGACGAGCCCGACCAGTGGTTGCGTAGAGGAGTGAAGCACGCCACCCAGCGTACGGCGCTCCTCTCAGCTCCGCCTGACACGACCCGCAGAGTTCGGTATCAACCCGCCGACACCGGAGCACCCGCTCTCCGGCCCCACCGGTCGCCCCTCGGATGCGACAGAGTGCCGCTGTTGCGTATGGCAAGCGGCACTTTCTCGCACCTGAGCCGCAGAGCGCGGCGCGTCAGGCGAGGGATTCGCGGCGCCAGAGGCGGGCGGCCTGGTGAAGGTCCTCGGCGTAGGTGCTCAGACGCAGCGCCCTCGTCGTGAAGGCGGTCGACCGGCCGGGTTCGCTCTGCTCGTAGTCGTCGGCCAGGTGCGCGGCTCCGGATGCCTGTACCCGGCAGAACGCGCTCGCCCGGTCGAGGGCGACCGCGAAGTCGCCGATGAACACGCCGCGCATGATCTGATCGATCACGGACACCAGCTCGTCGGGAGCGGCGGGGCTCGGTGCGCCGGCGATGACGGCGTCGGCCGAGCGGAGCTCGGTGCACCCTCGCTCGTACAGCAGCGCCGAGGTGTCGGGATCATCGTGGATCGACAGCTGCAGCAGGTACAGCCGCCACAGCGACCCCGGCAGCGTCTTCGCCGGCGAACGCGACCACAGCTCGGCGATGTCGTCGATTCCGTTGTGGTTCGTGAAGTCGATCAGCCGTTCGACGATGTCGGTGTCCGGCTCTGCGCGCACACGCATCAGCAGCGCCTGGGCCGTCGAGTGCGCCACCCGCGACACCTCGGCAGGGTCGTCGCCGGCGAACAGTCGGTCGAACGTCTCAGACGGGAGTCTGACCGGCTTATGGAACTCGTCTGTCACTGCTCACCGCCCTGTGCGACCGTCGGGATGCCGGTCGTGTCGGTGGGGATGTCGAACCCGCCGCGATGCCGCGGCGCGGGCTCCTCGACGATCACGCGCCGCCGGATGAGCTCATCCGGGCGCTTCTGCGCCAGGAACCCCACGAGCTTCTCCCGCACGAGACAGCGCAGGCCCCAGATATCGTCGGCGTTCGCTGCGGTGAGCGAGGCGCGCAGCTGGGCGACACCGCCGACCGCATCCGTCATCACCAGACCCCACGAGCGTCGATCCCACAGGTCTGTGGAGTCGAGCACCATGCGCAGCTCCTCGCGCAGCGCGTCGATGTCGACGGAGTAGTCCACTTCGAGGTAGACGGTTCCCGTCACCTCGGTCTGGTTGCGGGTCCAGTTCGTGTACGGCGTCGTCGTGAAGTAGGTGGATGGCAGCACCAGGCGCCGGTCGTCCCAGATCTGCACGACGACGTAGGTGAGGGTGAGCTCTTCGACCGTGCCGAACTCGCCGTTGACCTCGACGGTGTCTCCTGTGCGCAGGCCGTTCGAGAAGGCGAGCTGGAGGCCCGCGATCAGATTGCCGAGCGTGGACTGCGCTGCGATGCCCGCGACGATCGATGCGACACCGGCCGATGCGAGCAGCGACGCCCCGAACGTCTGCGCGCCGGGAATCGTGAGCAGCATCGCGCCGGCGGTCAGCACGATCACGAGCACCATCACGAGGCGCCGGATCATCCGGATCTGCGTACGTCGCTGGCGGAACGTGAACGGGTCGCCTTCGATCTTCTCCTGCGCGCGCAGGGCGCCGTCGACGAAGAAGATCAGAATCTTCGCGAGCAGCCAGCCGACGATGGCGATCACACACAGGCGCAGCACGTACTCGACGATGCCCGCCACGTCCTCCGTGCCATCCGGTATCAGGTTGGGCACGGATACCCAGCTGCCGACCACCGCGATGCCCCAGAAGATGATCTTCGGGAATCGGTGCTTCAGTTCGGCGAACAGCTCATGCTTGCGGCCGAGTCGGCCCATCACGCTGGCGAACACGAACGACGCGAGCAGCCCGAGCCCGATGGCGACGGCGACGGCGACGAGCACCCACACCCAGGCCATCAGCGGGTTCGCGGTCGCGGCTTCAGCGACGTCCTCGAGATCGTTCTCCATGCTTCCACGGTAGTCGCGGCGGCTTGGCAACGGCCGGATACGGGCGGAACGTTCTGCCTTCGCGACACAAGAGGAGTGCGACCGCATGGAACGAGCGTGCACTCGATCCGGATGGACGGATGTCGCGCGGTCGTATTCAGCTCAGCGGGCCGACGACGAGCCGGTGAACGATCCCCGCGAACCAGACGTCCTGCCTACGCAGTCCGCGCATCGCGGGCGGTCTTGAGCCAGCAATCGATGATGCCCCCGGCCGCGATCGCGCAGACTCCGAAGAAGCCGAATACCACCGCGAGCACGCGCAGCGTCTCGGATGTCACGCCGCTCTCGACCATCAGCACCTCGAGCATCTCGGGATTGAACAGCTCGCCACGGCCCAGCAGCGTGAGGAACCAGCTCGCGCCCATCACCTGCAGCGCCGTGTTGACGATCGCGATGCGAGTGGTCCACCGCCCGCGGACGAACACGACCGCCTGAACCACGATCGCCATCGCGAACAGCACGAACACGGCGGCCATCCACCACGGCCACAGCGCGGGGTTCCAGATCGGATACGCCTCACCGTGCAGGAAGATGAAGCCGAAGTACCGATCCCACACGAACGCGAACGCCGCAACCGGCATCAGGATGGCGACGGCGATCAGGTCGGCCAGTCCTCTCCCCGTGGACCGATTCTCCGGCAGCCGGTCGACGTTCCACCGAGGGGAACCGGCGGCGCCGAGCCGGTCCATCACAGCGAAGGCGAGCGTCGTCCACACGCACACGTGCAGCCCCGCTGTGATGCCGGAGACGATGCTCTCCGCGATGATGTCGCCGACGTCCGCACCCGAGATCGCGTATCCGAGCGCCACCAGCACGGCGACGCTCGCCGGCACGATGGCGAGGAGCAGCCTCAGCAGGCGCAGCCACGTCAGGTAGTGGCGCGGGCCGATCAGCTGAAGCCGCCGGTCGGCGAGACCCGCCGCCAGCACCGCGGGATCGCCGAGCTCGTTCAGCGCGGCTCGCTCGGCCTCATCCGGACTCTCGCCCTGTTCGATGCGTGCTTCGACGGCGTCGGCGATCGATCCGGTCAGCTCGTTCCTGACGTCGTCGTGCGCCTCCGCGGGCACGCCGCGGAGCGTCGCGGCAATGTATCTGTCTGTCAGTGTCGCGGACATGTCAGTGCTCCTTGTCAGTCGGCGCGCCGCGCCGGGCGGACGTGTCGTCGGTGGTGTCGGGAGTCGCAGCGCTCTCCGCTGAGTCGTCGAGCGATGCGATCGATGTCGTCAGCGCGGCCCAGTCGATGGTGAGCGCGTCGGCGAGCCGCTCACCCTCGTCGGACGTTCGGTAGAACTTGCGGGGGCGAGCCTGAGCCGTGCTCCATTCGCTGACGAGGTGTCCCTGCTTCTCCAGGCGGCGCAGCAGCGGATAGAGCGTGTTCGCGTCGGTCTCGAAGCCGTGCCGCATGAGCTGCTCGAGCAGGCCGTACCCGTAACCGGGCTCGCGCAGCAGGCGCAGGCACGCCAGCACGATCGTGCCGCGGCGCAGTTCCTGCAGGTGGGCGTCGAACTCCTCGTTCATACGTAACACAATACTGTGTGTCACACACTATTGTCCAGCACGCAGGCATCGACATCCGGCTCCCCCGACCATGAAAGACTTGCTGCGGCATGTTCGCTCACTCCCCGTCTTCCTCCTGTCCGGTCCGCGCACTCGGTGCGCCCTCGCACCGGAGAGCTCGGGCGTGAGCACGCAGGGCACGCGCGCTCCGGCATCCGGCTTCTTCTTAGCCGCGCTCGCGACGATCGGCGCGGGTGTCGGAATGTCGGTGCAGGGCACCGCCAACGGCGAGCTCGGCGATGCGCTCGGTTACGGCGTCTTCGCCGCGGCGTTCTCCTTCCTGTCCGGTTTGGTGATCCTGGTGGTCGTCGCCGCGTGTGCGCCGACGGCGCGCGCCGGCATCGTCCGCGCGTGGCGGGCCGTGCGCACCGGCGAGTTCCCATGGTGGATGATGCTGGGCGGCATCGGCGGAGCCATGATCGTGCTCGCTCAGGCTCTGACGATTCCGCTCATCGGCGTATCGGTGTTCACGATGGCGTTCATCTCGGGCCAGCTCACCGCGGCGCTCGGCGTCGACAACACATCGCTCCCGCCGGGCGGACGACGCCCTCCGACGCTGTGGCGCGTGCTCGGCACGATCGTCGTGCTGGTCGGCATCTCGCTGTCGGCCGTCGACGTGCTGGTGCAGGGAGTGCCGCTGTGGGCGCCGATCCTGCCGTTCATCGCCGGCGCGATGCTCTCGTTCCAGCAGGCGTTCAACGGGCGGCTGCGCGTGCTCGCACGGTCGGCGATCACGGCGAACCTGACGAACTTCGTCACGGGCGGAACCCTGCTCTTCGTCTGCGCCGCGGCGCTGTTCGCCTCCGGCGCGCGCATCGAGGGCCTCCCCGAGATACCCGGTCAGAGCTGGACTCTCATCGGCGGAGTGCTCGGCGTCGTGTTCATCGGCGTGACCACGATGACCGTCGCCCGGCTCGGGGTGCTGCTGCTGAGTCTGATGTCACTGTTCGGAAACCTGCTCGGTTCCCTCGTGATCGACCTGACCTTCCACTCCGCCCACGCCGAGGTGAACCTCACCACCTACCTGTCGATGGCCATCGTCCTCGCCGGCGTCCTCGTCACCAACATCCCCCGAACCCGCAACCGCACCGCCTGACACCGCACGCGCGCAGACCCCGCGAGCGTACCCCCTGTGATCGAGTGGACCAGGGCGGGTTCAAGGGGTCCACTCGATACGAAAGGGTCCGCTCGCAAGACGACGCGGGTCAGCGGGAGCGGAGGGTGCGGACCTGTGCGGCGACGGCGTCGCGGAACGGCGCGTCGACGGCGAGCGGGGCGAGCCAGTCGATCGCGGCGAGGAAGCCCGCCGGGTTCGCCTCGTCGGAGAGTGCGGCACGCACCTCGTCCGAGACGCTGGCGAGGATCACAGGCGATGTGGTCTCCGAGACCGCCACCGCGTAGCTGGCCAGGATCCGTGATGCGACCTCGGTGAACGTCTCGCGGCTGCGCGCCTGGGTCAGCACCGGCATCACGAACTTGCTCATCCGGTCGCCGGAATCGGTCGCGAGCCGCTCCAGCGTGTCGGCGATCGCGGGGTTGCCGAAGCGCTCGGCGAGCACGCGCACGTACTCGGCACCGTCGACGCCGCTGGGGAGCTCGGTCGTCGGCAGCGCCAGCTCGTTCCAATAGCGCTCGAGCCATACCGTGACATCCGGATCAGCCATCGCCTCGTGTGCGTAGGTGTGGCCTCGCAGCAGACCGACGTATGCGAGCACCTGGTGGCCCGCGTTGAGCAGGCGGAGCTTCATGAATTCATAGGTGTCGATCTCGTCGACGAAGACCGCACCGTGGTTCTCCACCGCGGGTCGGCCCAGGGCGAAGTTCTCCTCGAGCACCCACTGCTCGAAGGGCTCGGCCACGACCGCCGCCGCATCGGTCACGTCGCCGAGCAGGCTCGCGACGGTCTCGAGCTGAGCCGCCGTGGCGCGCGGCGTGATCCGGTCGACCATCGTGCTCGGGAACGCGACGCTCCGGTCGATCCAGTCGGCGAGTTCATCGCTCGCCAGGCGCGCCGTCGCGACGACGCTGCGCTTGGCGACCGTGCCGTTGTTCTGCACGTTGTCGCACGACGAGACCGTGAAGGCCGGCACCCCCGCCTCGCGCCTGGCGCGCAGGGCCGCGACGATCAGTCCGAACGCGCTGCGGGGCGCGGCGAAATCGCCAGCGGCGTCGGCGCGCACGACCGGGTCGTCGCCCGCCGTGCGGGAGTTCTCCGGGTCCTCGACGTAGCCGCTCTCCGTGATGGTCATGCTCACGATCCGGATGTCCGGATCGGCCAGACGCGCGACGGCGGCTGCCGGATCATCCGGCACCAGCACGAACTCGCGCAGCGAGCCGATCACCCGCGAGGTGACGGCGCCATCCGACTCGAACAGGCTCAGGCTGTACAGGCCGTCCTGGCTGCGCAGCGCGTCGAGCAGGCCTCTGTCCTCCTCGCGCACGCCGATGCCGCAGATCGCCCATGGGGCATCCGGGGTCTCGTTGAGGACGCGATCGACGTACATCGCCTGGTGCGAGCGATGGAAGTTGCCGACACCGATGTGGGCGATGCCGACCCTGGGCTCGCGATCGAGATAGCTCGGCCGCGCCACGGAGTCTGGCAGCTGCGAGAGGGTCTGGCGGGACAGCGCGGTCATGGTTCTCCTCGGCGCTGAGGGACGGCGGACTGAACCAGAGTACGCCCTCGCGAGCAGGCCTCCGACCCGCGCTCGGCGCGCGGGGGCGGTGCCTCCCCTACTTGCCGCGCTGGTCGACCACGCGCTTGGCCTTCATCTCCGTCTTGGGGAGGGTGTCGGGGGCGACCACCTCGACGTCGGCGCGGATCTCGCAGCGCGTGCGCACCTCGCTGGCCACCGCCTCCCCGGCAGCGGAGTCGGTGTGCTCGACGACGACGGTCATCACGTCGAGGCCGCTGTCGAGCGTCGACAGCCGGATCTGGAACTCGTCGCCGGTGCCTGAGACGGCACGCACGGCCTCCTCGATCTGCACGGGGAAGAACTTGATGCCGCGCAGGTTGATCAGGTCGTCCGCGCGTCCGGTCATGCACCCCATCGCCTTGATGTGGCTGCGCCCGCACGCGCATGCCTCACGCGAGAGACGGGTGTAGTCGCCGACCACGAAGCGCAGCTGTGCGGAGCTCTCGGAGTTGAGGTTGGTGCACACGGTGATGCCCTTCTCCCCATCCGGCATCACGTCCTGCGTGACCGGGTCGATCGTCTCCCACACCTGGATGTCCTCCATCAGGTGCAGGAAACGCTCGTCTCCAGCCTCGTACTCCGGGCACGAGTAGCCGCCGCAGTGCGGGGCCGCCTCCGTGCATCCGTAGAACTCGACCGTCTTGGCGCCCCACAGCTCCTGGATGCGCTCGAGCGTGCCCGCCACCCCGGAGAACGGCTCGCCTCCCTGCAGCAGCCACCGCACCGAGCTCTTCGCCGGGTCGAGGCCCATCTCCTGCATGGTGCGGCCGAGGTACAGGAGATACGAAGGCGTGGCGATCAGCACGCGGGGCTGGAAGCGGTCGATCATCCCGACCCGCGCCTTGCTGTCGAGTCCGCCAGCCGGAATCGTCGGCAGG
Organism: Frigoribacterium sp. JB110; assembly: GCF_900163665.1. GTDB lineage: Bacteria > Actinomycetota > Actinomycetes > Actinomycetales > Microbacteriaceae > Microbacterium. Next base: position 151,951 of record NZ_FUIA01000025.1, on the reverse strand, counting down.
CCGAGCTTGGTGAACGACTGCTGCGCGCCCCACGCGAACACGTGCGGACCGAAGCCGACCATGCGCAGCGCGGAGTCGCCCTTGCGCAGCCCTCCCGAGTAGAGCGCGCGGGCGTTGGCCTGCTCCCAGTACTCGCGGTCGAAGTGCGTGTAGCGGAATACGCGGGGGGTGCCGGTCGATCCGGATGAGGAGAACAGCATCCAGCCGCGGTCGTTCCATTCGTCCTCGCCGCAGGTCGTGTACGTGCCGTACGGCGGGTGCGCTTCGGCGTCGGCCATCATCTCGTCCTTGGTGACGACCGGCCAGTTGCGCACCATGCTGTCGACGTCGGCGACATCCGTCGGCGCGACCCCGAGCCGGTCGAAACGATTGCGGTAGAACCGACTGTTCTCATAGAGGAACGGCGCAACCGCAGCGATCTTCTCGTCCTGCACCTCACGGATCCGGTCGCGCGACCAGGTGTCCTTCTCCGACCAGTACTGCTCGCTGACCGGCTCGCTGCGGTCCTCATGGTGCTTCGCCAGCACGTCTTTCCACGCGTTCCGAGTGTCCTCGGCACGCGTCGCCTGCGCTGTTCCCATCGGGTCCTCCTCGACTCGTGTGAGTGTGTCTGCTGGCAGACTGCCACCAAGACCCGGTACCGGAGAGAGAATTCGCATCAACGGGATCGGCGCACCCAGCGCTCCCCGGTTCCTGACCGATGCCTGACCGCGTGCGCCGTCGGGGCGTGTAGCGTCGCGCGGGATGCACCGAAAAGCTGGAGGCCCCATGTCTGTCCCACGCTCGCTCCTCGCCGGAGCGATCGTCGCCGTCTTCGCCCTGACGGGCTGCAGCTCAGGTGACCCCGAGGAAGAGAACCCCGCGCCGTCCGAATCCGCGGAAGGCTCCACCGACTCCGCTCTCGACGGCCTGCCCGACGTCGTCGCGGTCGTCAATGACGAAGAGATCGGCCTCGAAGAGTTCACCACGACCTACGAGAGCCAGCTGCAGCAGGCGACCATGTCCCAGCAGCAGACGGGCCAGGAGGTCGACCCTGAGCAGCTCAAGCAGCAGGTCGCCGACTTTCTCGTGAACAACCGGCTGCTGATGCAGGGCGCCGCGGAAGCCGGAATCGAGGCCGGGCCCGACGACATCGAGTCGGTGCTGCAGAACGTCGCCGACCAGAGCGGCCTCGAATCGGTCGACGCCGTCTACGAGGCGTTCGCGGACCAGGGCATGTCGGAGGACGACGTGCGCGAGGATGCGGCCGACCAGTACGAGCTCGAGCAGTACATCGAGGCGAACGCGGATCTGACACCTCCGGGCGACAAGGAGCTGCGTGCCCAGTACGACACCCTCGTCGAGCAGGCGAAGACGCAGGGCAACGAAGACACCCTCCCCCCGTTCGACGAGGTGAAGGGGCAACTCGCCGACCAGGCGGTGACGGAAAAGCAGAGTGCCGCGATGCAGGAGATCCTCGACCAGCGGCGCGAGGAGAGCGACATCGAGGTGAATCTGTAGCACCCCGCGCCCCGCGAGCGTCCCCTTTTCGACCGAGCGTGCACCTCAGATCCGGATCTGAGGTGCACGCTCGTTCACAAGGGTGACGTTCGGCGAGAGGGCGAGCCGGGAGGGTGTCGGGCCGCCGGTGGACGGCGAAGCGGAGACTGGGAGCTCGCCTACGCGGTCGGCACAGCGACGATGGGCTCCGTCGTCGGCGCGCCCGTCGCGGATCCGCCCTCGTCCTCGACCGTGACGGCGATGATGTCACCCTGAGAGAGGTCGCCCTCCAGGAGCTTCGGCTCATCCGCCCCGCCGTTGAACACACCGGCCGAAATCGGAACCTCGCCCCGAACCAACCAGAGCTCGTACTGGCTCCCGTCCTCCAGAGCGGGCACGTCATCGGCGACGATGACCGCCTGGCCCGTCTCGTACGACCAGTGCACGTCCAGCGTGCCTCCGCCCGGGAGATCCTCAGCGGCACTGCGCGCGTCAGCGGCGACCTCGATCTGGTCGAGAGCCTCGACCGCGGCAGGCTGTTCGAGCAGCTGCGTCGCCACGATCGCACCGCCCCCGAGACCGGCGACCACGACGATCGAGGCCGCGAGTGCCCACAAACGACGGCGGCCACGACGACGCTTCCGCTCCGGTCCGCGGTCGCCGTCGCCGTCGCCGTCGGGGGAATCCGAGCCGGTGGCGCCCGACTCCTGCGCGGCGCCGGCCTCGGAATCGACGGACGGCGCCGAGGGGTGCTCCGCGATCCGGGTGAGCAGTGCGTCCCTGATGAACGAGGGAGGCTCGACCTCCACGGTCGCTTCAGCGAGGAGCGCGGCAGTCTCTTCGTCGTGCTCGGCTCGCTCGCGCAGTTCAGGGTCACCGGCGAGCGCGCGGTCGAGCCGCTGCTCATCTTCCGGGTCGAGTGCGTGGAGGGCGCGAGCAGCGAGCAGCTCATCGAGATCTTTCTCGCTCATGCCATTACCCCCATCTTCGACCTCAGTCGTGACAACCCGTCACGCATTCTCGTCTTCACCGTGCCGATCGGGGTTCCCGTCAGCGCCGAAATCTCGCGTTGGGAGTACCCGCCGTAGTATGCCAACGTCAACGCCTCCTTCTGCTTCTCCGGAAGCTGCTGAAGGGCATGCACCACACGTCGTCCCTCCCAACGAAGTTCGACGTCCTCCGCGACGCCGTCGAACTCCACCCCCACGTTGCGAATGCCGATCCGCACATCGCGCTCGACGCTGGCCTGCGCCGATCTCACGCGATCCACAGCACGACGGTGCGTCATCGTGAGCACCCACGTCCTGCCCTGCCCCTTATTCGGAGAGTACTGCGAGGCGGATTGCCAGATCTCCAGGAAGACCTCCTGCAGAACCTCCTCGCTCTGCGCACGATCGACGAGGACGCGCAGGATGAGTCCGAACATGCGTGACGAGAGTGCGTCGTAGAGGCCCGCGAACGCCGCCTGATCGCGCTCAGCGATCCGGAGCAGCAATTCTGCGATGGAGTCACCGGGGTCGCCGGAGTGCTCCTCCATCTCGATGCCGTCGATCACCATGCACACAAGCATGCCTCACGTGCGCACGTTCCGACTCCGCCTCGGCCCTCTGCACGGGCGCGTCGGCAGCGCTGAGAACGAGTTCCCATCCGATCTGGCGTGCAGTTCGAATACCCAGTGAAGGCCCGAAGATGTCTCGCCTCGAGCGGGCGTCCGATCACAAGGAGAACGAAATGATCACCAAGAAGTCTGCTTTCACCGCCGCAGCCGTACTGTCGCTGGTCGCCGTCGCCGGTCTGACCGGCTGCAGCACCGATGCGACTGACGACGAGGAGACGAACTCCCCCACCACCGAGGAGACTGCTCCCGAGGAGAGCACCGACGAGGGGATGAACGAGGAGACCGACGACATGGCTGACCCCGCCGCTGATCTCGTCGGCCCCGGATGCACCGCCTACGCCGATGCCGTTCCGGACGGTGCCGGTTCGATCCAGGGAATGTCGGAGGACCCCGTCGCCGTCGCCGCGTCCAACAATCCGATGCTGACGACTCTCGTCTCGGCCGTCTCCGGCGAGCTGAACCCGGATGTCGATCTCGTCGACACTCTCAACGGCGACGAGTTCACCGTGTTCGCTCCCGTCGACGATGCGTTCGCCGAGATCGACCAGGCGACACTGGACACGCTCAGCACCGACGCGGACATGCTCTCGTCGATCCTGACCTACCACGTCGTGCCAGGCCAGATCGCACCGAGCGAGATCGAGGGCACCCACACCACCGTGGAAGGCTCCGACCTCGAGGTGATGGGCTCCGGCGATGAGATCACGGTCAACGATGCGAACGTGGTCTGCGGAGGCGTCCAGACGGCCAACGCAACCGTCTATCTCATCGATTCCGTCCTGATGCCGATGTAACCACGGTGATCGCCATCGACGGTGCTGCGAGGCTCCCGGAAGCTCTTCTGATGCTCCGGGGGCCTCGTCTTGCTGGTGTGCGCGCTCATCGCTGGCCGTGCACGGTTCGGTCCGCGGTGTTTCGTGTCGGTCACGCGGGGGTATCTTCTTCGATTTCCTGCTGACAAACCCACCGTCTGGGGTCTACGGTCGACATCAAGGTGACCGTGCAGATTCGGTCGCGGATCAGGCGAAGGGGGCGAGTTGCCATCAGTTCGGTTCAGCGGCGTCGACCAGTCGGATGCCTTGCAGGAGCTCCTCAACTCTGCGACCGTACTGCGCCATGACCTCCACCGGTCCCCGGAGATCGGCTGGGCCGAGCACGACACCGCCGCCCGCATCCGCGCGGAGCTCGACGCGATCGGTGTGACCTGGCGCACGTGTGCCGGCACGGGCACCGTGGCGGTGCTGGCCCCGGATGCCCCTGGCCGTCACGTGGCGCTGCGCGGCGACATCGACGCCATGCCGATCGATGAGGATTCCGGCGTCGAATGGGCATCGCGCCGCGAGGGCGCGATGCACGCCTGCGGTCACGACGGTCACACGGCCGTGCTCGCCGCGACGGCGCGCTGGCTGGCCGCGCACGAGGACGCCCTCCCCGGCCCCGTGAGTCTGCTCTTCCAGCCGGCCGAGGAGGGCGGTCACGGTGCCAAGGCGATGATCGACGACGGGGCGCTCGACGGCGTCGACGTGATCTTCGGCTGGCACAACTGGCCGGCGCTCGGCCGCGGTCGGATGGCATGCCCGGATGGCCCGGTGATGGCGGCCAACGGCACCTTCACGATCGAGGTCGCCGGCATCGGCGGGCACGCCAGCCAGCCGGAGGCCACCCGCGACCCCGTGCTCGCGGCCGCGGCGATCGCCGTCGCGCTGCAGCAGATCGTGGCCCGCCGCCTCGCGCCGCAGACGGCCGCAGTCGTCGCGGTGACCTCGATAGACGCCCCCAGCAGCCCCACCGTCACACCGGCGACCGCCAGGCTCAGCGGCAGCATCCGTGTGCCGAGCATCGCCGTGCGCGACGAGGTGTTCGCACTCATCGTCGAGATCGCCGACGCCACGGCGCGCGCTCACGGGGTCACGGCCGCGACGGAGACGACCAACCGCTACGGCGCCACGGTCAATCATCCGGAGCCCGCCGCCGAGCTGCGCACAGCTCTGGCCCCCGAACTGGCCGCGACCTTCAGCGCAGAAGACCACACCTCCGACGTGCCGATTCCGGTGATGGCGTCGGAGGACTTCAGCTACTACCTCGACGAGGTGCCCGGTGCGTTCGCGCTGGTCGGTTCAGGGTCGCCGCACTCGTGCCACAGCCCGCACTACGACTTCGACGATGCCCTGATCGCGCCGGTCGTCGGCGCATACGCGCGCCTGGCAGGCGCCCCGCAGCTCCCCGTGCCAGCCAGGCCCGGGGCGGTAGGAAACAGCAAGAGGTGAGAGAGATCTAGATCGACCTGGAAGGAGTCCGATCATGGACATGAGTCCGTTCGAGCAGTGGGAGTCCGACATCCGCGGTTACTGCCGCGCCTATCCGACCGTTTTCTCACATGCGTCCAATGCGCGCCAGGTCGCTGAGGACGGCACCAGCTACATCGACTTCTTCGCGGGCGCAGGCGTCCTCAACTTCGGGCACAACGATCCGAAGATGAAGCAGGCGATGATCGACTTCATCTCCTCCGACGGAGTCGCCCACAGCCTCGACACCTACACCACGACCAAGCGCGACTTCGTGCAGAAGTTCCACGACGTGATCCTGGCTCCGCGCGGCATGGACCACAAGATGCAGTTCATGGGGCCGACCGGCACCAACGCCGTGGAGGCCGCTCTCAAGCTCGCTCGGCTCGCCACCGGCAGGCTCGACGTTGTGGCGTTCTCGCACGGATTCCACGGAATGACGCTCGGGTCGCTCGCCGCGACCGCCAACGAGGCGTTCCGCAAGTGGGCGGGTGTTCCGCTCGATCACGTGGTGCGACTGCCCAACGAGTTCGCCTCCGGTGGCGGCTTCGAAGGTCTCGAGGCCTACCGTGCCGCCCTGGCCGACCCGTCATCCGGGCTGCGACCGCCTGCGGCGTTCCTGGTCGAGTCGGTCCAGGCCGAGGGCGGTGTCTGGGTGCACAGCGCCGAGTGGCTGCAGGAGGTGCAGCGGCTCGCCCGCGAGACCGGCGCGCTGTTCATCATCGACGACATCCAGGCGGCGTGCGGCCGTACGGGCTCCTACTTCAGCTTCGACGGGATGGGCCTCGATCCGGACATCGTCACGCTGGCGAAGGGCCTCGGCGGCTTCGGCACGCCCATCGCGATGAACCTCAACAAGCCGGAGGTGGATGCGCATTGGGCGCCGGGCGCGCACACCGGCACGTTCAGGGGGCAGGGCCTGTCGTTCGTGGCCGGCACCGTTGCATTGGACTACTTCACCGACGACGTCCTGATGACCGAGGTCGACGCCAAGGGTGCCGTCATGGCCGAGCGGCTCGACGCGATCGCAGCGCGGCATCCGGATCTCGGATGGCAGGTGCGAGGCAAGGGCATGATGCAGGGGCTCGACGTCGTCGACGGCGCGGTCGCCGCCAGAGCACAGGCCGAGGCGTTCGCGAACGGCCTGCTGATCGGGCCGTGCGGCTCCGGGGGGCGCGTGATCAAGCTGATCCCGCCGCTGACGATCCCCGAGGAGGACCTGACCGAGGGCCTCGAGATTCTCGACGCCGCCATCACGGCCGCAAGCGAAGGAGGTGCGTGAGATGCGCATGCGCGACGACATGACGTTCCCGCCGGAGGAGTATCAGCGCCGCATCGAAGAGCTGCGGCACCGGATGCAGCGGCGCCTGCTCGATGCGGTGATCATCACCGACCCCGAGAACCTGATGTACCTCACCGACTACCAGACGACGGGGTACTCGTTCTTCCAGGCTCTCGTGGTGCCGCTCGAAGCCGAACCGTTCATGATCACTCGACAGATGGAGGAGTCGAACGTCATCGAACGCACGTGGGTGGAGCTGACGCGCCCCTACCCCGACACCGGTGACGCGATCCAGCAGCTGGTCGCGGCGATGCGGGAATTCGGGCTGACCGGCAAACACGTCGGCTACGAGCGCAACAGCTATTTCTTCCCCGCCTACTTCCAGGACCGCATCCACACCTCGTACCGGACGGGGCAGCTGATGGACTGCTTCGGCATCGTCGAGGAGGGGCGCGTGCGCAAGTCCGCCGCCGAGATCGACATCATGCGCAAGGCGGCCAGAGCGACCGAGGCGGGGATGAGCGCGGGAATCGCCGCGGCGGAAGTCGGTGCGACGGAGAACGACGTCGCCGCCGAGATCTCCCGCGGCATGTTCACAGCGGGCGGCGAGTATCCAGCCGTGATGCCGTATGTGACCAGCGGCCCGCGCACCATGATCGGGCATGCGACGTGGGAGGGCCGCCAGCTGCAGTCAGGTGATGCGGTGTTCCTCGAGGTCGGCGGGTGCTTCCGGCGCTATCACACGGCGATGATGCGCACCGTGCTGCTGCACGATATGACGCCGTCGATGGCGCAGGCGCAGGAACGGATGAAGACAGCGTTGCGCGAGCTCAAGGGCTCGCTCAGGCCAGGCCTCACAGTCTCGGATGCCGACTCCATCGTGCGCAACATCATCACGGAGAACGACATCCAGGCCGATCTGGTGACCCGTGCGGGCTACTCGATCGGCATCGCGTTCCCGCCCGCCTGGGACGAGGGCTACATCCTCAGTCTGATGCCTGGAGGCAACTCCGTGCTCGACGAAGGCATGACCTTCCACGTGATCCCGTGGATGTGGGGCGTCGACGGCACCCGCACCGTCGGCATCTCCGACACCATCCGGATCACCGAGACCGGATGCGAGTCGTTCTTCACACTCGACGAGGACTTCACTGTCAAGGATGCGGGCGAGCACGTCGGCCTGCACGCGCTGGAAGGGGAAGCATCATGACGGAGACCTTCACCGCGATCGACCCGACGACCGAACGGGTCGTGCGCGAGATTCCGACCCTGGACGAGACGGCGCTCGATGCCGCGCTGCAGCGGTCAGAAGACGCGTACGACGCGTGGCGGCGCTGGTCGTATGCCGACCGTGCCAAGGTGCTCAACGGCGTCGCGGCCGCCATGCGCCGCGACGTGGAGCGGCTGGCGATGCTGATGACCGAGGAGATGGGCAAGCCCATCGTCGAGGCGCGCGGCGAGGTCGAGAAGGCCTGCTGGGCGGCCGAGCACTATGCGGAGCACGCCGAGCAGTACCTCGCGCCGGTCGACCTGCCCAGCGACGCGACCCGCTCCTACGTGCAGCATCTCCCCCTCGGTCCCGTACTCGGCGTGCTGCCGTGGAATGCCCCGTTCTGGCTGGCATTCCGGTTCATCGCACCGGCGCTGATGGCGGGCAACACCGCCGTGATGAAGCACGACCGACACGTGCCGGGATGTGCGGAGGCGATCGCGGACGTCGTGGCGCAGGTCGCTGCCGAGCACGGCGCTCCGGAGGCGATCCTGCAGCACGTCGCGATCGGTCACGATCTGGTGGAGCGCGCACTGCGCGACGACCGGATCAAGGCGGTGTCGCTGACGGGCTCGGAGAAGGCAGGCGGCGCCGTGGCCTCGATGGCGGCGCGACAGATCAAGCCGGCGGTGCTGGAGCTGGGCGGCTCCGACCCGGCGATCGTTCTGGCGGATGCCGATCTCGAACATGCGGCCGACATCATCACCGTGATGCGCAAGATCAACGCCGGCCAGTCGTGCATCGCCGCGAAGCGCGTGATCGTCGAACGCGCGGTGTACGACGAGTTCGTCGCGCTCTACGCCGAGCGGCTGGCCGCGCTGCGACTGGGCGACCCGCGGGAGGCGACGACCGATGTCGGGCCGATCGCCCGCGCCGACCTGCGCGAAGGACTGCACCGCCAGGTGGTCGAATCGATCGAGCAGGGCGCGACGCTGCACTTCGGCGGCGAGATCCCCGAAGGGCAGGGATTCTTCTATCCGGTGACGCTGCTGACGGACATGACGCCGCGCATGACGGCGTGCGTCGAGGAGACGTTCGGCCCCGTGGCCGCGGTCATCCCGGTCGACTCGGCAGAGCAGGCGGTCGCGGTCGCCAACGACACACCGTACGGCCTCGCGGCCAGCGTGTGGACCGGTGACGTGGCTCGCGGTGCGGCGATGGCGGCTGAGATCGAGGCGGGGCAGGTCGCCGTCAACGGCATTGTGAAGACGGACCCGCGCCTGCCGAGCGGAGGAGTGAAGCGCTCCGGATTCGGGCGCGAGCTCGGCCCGCACGGCATCCATGAGTTCGTGAACGCACAGCAGGTCTGGCTCGGCCCGAAGCGAGAAGGGTGAACGGCACCGGTTGACGTCGGGCCCTCCACCGGGTACGCCGGAAGGAGGCAGGAGGTGCCGGATGACCAGGTTCCTGGACAGACGGGAGGCGGGACTCGCGCTCGGAGGCCTGCTCTCCGATCGGTCGTTCGTCCATCCGGTGGTGCTCGGGTTGCCGCGAGGCGGGGTGCCCGTCGCAGACGAAGTCGCGCGCCTCATCGACGCGCCGTTCGATGTGCTCGTGGTGCGGAAGCTGGGCATGCCAGGGCACGAAGAACTCGCGATGGGTGCGGTCGGCGAGGGCGGATCGATCGTGCTCAACCGCGAGGTGATCACGGCTGCGGGCATCTCGGCAGAGCAGGTGGACCGCGCAGAGATGCGGGAGCGCGCGGAGGTCGAGCGACGGACGGCGCTGTTCCGCGACGGACGACCGCGTATCACCCTCGTCGGTCGCGAGGCGATCGTCGTCGACGACGGCCTCGCGACCGGCGCCACCGCACGAGCCGCATGCCGAGTCGCGCGAGCTCAGGGTGCCGAGCGCATCGTGCTGGCCGTCCCAGTGGCCCCGCACGGGACATCCGGGGCCTTCGACGAGGCGGATGAGACCTTCTGCCTCACCGAGCCGCGCGACTTCATGTCCGTCGGCATGCACTACGTCGATTTCACGCAGGTAGATGACGGCGAGGTCACCGACATCCTCCGCTCGGGCGGTGAATGATGCCGGGAGCGGGGCAGGTGCCTATCGGTGTGCGAGCGCCTCGGCCAGGTCCAGGTCGGCAAACGGGTCGCCGTCGAACATCGAGCCGGTCACCTCGTCGGTGAATCGCTGCTGTACGAGTGCAGTGAGATTGCCGTCGAGGGCGTAGAAGAAGGTCAGCGCCGCAGATGCCCGCGCGTTCTCCAGGTAGTGCTCCACGAAACCGGTCACGTCCTCAGATTCCAGTGCGGCAGTGGAGACGTAGATGAACAGCGGCCGGGCCAGAGAGTACGTACCGTCCTGCGCACGTTCAAGCGAGGGGGCCACCCCATCGATGCTCACGGTGGTCAGGTCGTCGCGGGTCTCAGCGCTGCCCAGATAGTTGCCGATGCCCATGAAGCCCATCCCATCCGGATCTTCGGCGATCCAGCCGGTGAGCTCCGCGATGTCGTCCGAAGCCTCTACGTCCTCTCGGATCTCCCCCGCCGCCCCGTTTATCTCGTGGGCGAACGTGGCAAACGTTCCTGATCCAGCGGGGCGGCCGTAGAGATTCAGGTCTTCGTCCGGCCACTCCGGGCGCACATCCTGCCAGGTCTCGACCGTCGAGTCCGGTGACCAGATCTGTGCGAGTTCGCCCATGGTGATGTCCCGCGCGAAGTCGTTGTCTGCGTGCACAACCACGGTGAGAGCGTCCCACGCCACCGGCAGCTCGATGAACTCGATTCCGGCGGAAGCGCACGCATCCATGTATTCCTGAGGGATGGCCTCGGAGGCGTTGTTGATCGCCGACTCCCCGGCGCAGAAGCGGGCGAACCCGTCCTCGGACCCTTCCGCTGTCACGGAGACCGCGTAATCGGACGTGCTGGACACGTGCTCGGTGATCGGTGCCACTGTGGAAGAACCGGAGATCTCGATCCGGTCCGATGCTGCAGCCTGCGCGCAGGCCGTCAGCGCCAGCCCAACCGATGCGGCCATTCCGATGGCGGCAAGACCTCGGCGGGTCATCGCGCTCGTTGTGCTCATCGCTGTTCCGTTCCGGGTTCGGTGCCGCTCGGGTTCGTGTCGCCGTGCGGGCTCCCCTCCCCGGCAGCTCCGCCAGGCTCCTCCGGTCCGGCCGTGCCGGTGCGGCGTCCGATCAGGTCCCGGAGCACCTCCTCGAAGAACTCCTTCACCTTCGCCCAGTTCACCGTCGCCTCGGCCAGGTGGTGCTCGAGGCGCTCGATCTCGGCATGCTGCGCCTCGTGCTGACGACGCTCGGCCAACTCGGCGCGGAGCCGGGTCACCGTCTCCTCGGTCTCGGCCATCAGCCGGACGAGTGCAGCGTCGATCTCTTCGACGGAGAGCGGCACATCTGCCTCGGTCAGCGGTGAACGCTCGTCGGCTCGGTCACCCCGATCCTCGGGGCCGAGCCCGTCGGCGTGCTGCGTGTTCATGATCGACCTCTCAGAAGATGGTGGTGACGAGAATGAGCAGGCCCGGCACGACGACGAACACGCCGAGCACCCACAGCGCCGCGAAGAACTTGTTCTCGGCAGATCGGTTCGCCAGCCACGTGGCGCCCTTGATCGGAATCGTCCGCAGGAACGGGATCCCGAAGATCAACACCATCGCCGTCACGTTGAACAACAGATGCACCAGAGCCACCTGCAGGCCCACCGAAGCATCGACGCCGCTGAGACCCAGCGCCGCCAGCAGCGCGGTGGCTGTGGTGCCGATGTTGGACCCGATGGTGAAGGGATACACCTGGCGCAGGGAGAAGGTGCCTGAACCGGCAAGAGGGATCATCAGCGAGGTGGCCGTGGAGGATGACTGGACGATCGCGGTCACCACGGCCCCGGAGGCGATCCCGCTGAGCGGACCGCGGCCGATGGCGGCGTGCAGCACCTTCTTCGCCTGTCCCACCATGAGGACCTTGAGCACCTTCCCGATGAAGGTGATCGAGACCAGGATCAGTGCCACGCCGACGACGATTGTGATCACCCCTCCCCACGGCACTCCGAGGGGCTCCGTGAGAAAGCCGACGAGTTCTTTCAGCGGTGCGGTCGCTGCTCCGACCACGTCCACGCTGTCGGTGTCCACGCCGCCGACACCGGTGAGAGCATCCGCGAGCCACCCGGAGATCCTCTGGAGAAAGCCCGTCGCGACCTCCAGCGGGAGCAGGATGGCGACGGCGATCAGATTGAAGAAGTCGTGCACGGTGGCGGCGGCGAAGGCCCGTCGGAAGTCGTCCTTGTTCCGGATCATTCCGACGCTGACGAGAGTGTTTGTGAGAGTGGTGCCGATATTGGCGCCCATGATGATCGGGATGGCGACTTCCAGCGGCAGCCCGCCGGCGGCAAGACCGACCGTGATCGAGGTCGTGGTGGAGGAGGACTGGGTGGCCGCGGTGGCCAGGACACCCACCATGAGCGCCACGAGCGGGTTGCTGGCGAATGCGAACAGCGCCTCGGCTTGGCCACCGGTTGCGGCCTTGAAGCCGGCGCCGATGACGCCGACGGCGGAGATCAGCACGTAGACGGAGAGGACGACGGAGAGCCAGTTGACGACCGATCGCACTCGCCCCTCTGGCACGAAGGCGTCGAAGGGGCCACGCAGCGGTGATTCCTCGGCGGGCGCTGACGTGGCTGCCTCGTCAGGATGCCGTGTGATCACTGAACCGTGCTCATCGGTCGGATCATCAGCAACGTCATTCTGCCGATCTGACATCTGCTGACTCATCCGCCGCTCGGCGTCGCTGGTGGGCACGAGGCCATTGGAACAAGGAAGCAGCCTGCGGCACACCCGTTCGGTCCGGAACGCTGACTGAATATCGGGTGAACGAGATTCCGCCTGCGGCTGGGCAAGAGGGGAATCGGCCCCGAGGATCCGACGTCACTGCTCCCCCTGTGCGGCCCGTTGTGCCCGTCGATGAGCACGCACGGCTCTCCGCTCTCGACAATCGGGCAGATGCCACGACCTGATCGCGAGCGCACGGCGCCCAGCAGAAGCGCGGCGCGAAGTCCGCGCAGGAGACACACAAGCGCGCCGGCGAGCAGGCCCGCGAGGATCAGACGCACACCGGGCCTCATGACGACGAACCGGACTCCGCATAGGCGTGGAAACAGCACCCGAGACGGTTCTGCCCCCGCGGATGATTCTTCGGAGGGACCGACGCCCCCACCCCGTCACAGGTGAGGGCCAGAGAAAGTGGGCCCACCGGGGTTCGAACCCGGGACCCGCGGATTAAAAGTCCGATGCTCTGCCAACTGAGCTATAGGCCCGGTGTCCAACTTTACTCGAACCTCACGCGTGCAGATGCACCCCGCAGATTCGTCGCCCGCTTCTGCTCAGATCGATCCGGATCGATCCGCCTGACCTGGCCGCCCCAGCTCCTCCGCCCCGATCACACCGTCGAACACGCCCTCATCGATCGACTGGCCCGACCGAATGACGCTCAGCGCGCCGGACGGCTCGAAGACGACCGCACCCACCTGGTCGGGATGCGATACGCCGGCCAGCCGCAGGCGTGAGTTCAGCTCCGGATGCGACACGTGGCAGCGCCCCATGTTCTTCTCGAGCACTCGGGGGCCCGCCATCAGCAGCACCGGACGGTTCACCACCAGCCTGGCCCCGAACGTCGAACGCCGGATGACCCCGGACAGCGCCTGCAGCAGCACGAGCGTCACGATCGCGACGATGCCGCCGCCGAGCCTCGGCGACTCGCCGAGAGCGGCGCGGGCGATGATGCCGCCGAACGCGATGACCGCGGCGAGATCGTAGCTCGACATTCCCGAGAGCATCCGCTGGCCGAGCACACGCACGAGCACGACCAGCGCGAGGTACATGCCGATCGTCGCGAGCGCGACCGCGCCGGCTTCCAGCCACGAGATTCCGAGCAGTTCGAGCACCGATGTTCCTTCCGATCGCAACAGACCAAGGGTAGTCCTGCCCCTGGCGTCATCCGGCTCGTGCTCTTGAGTTCCCCGCGGAGCACGGGCATTGTGAAGATCAGCGTCCCGAGACGTGGAGGTGATGCATGGACCCGCTGATCGGCTTCTTCACGGACTCGACGGGCGTCCAGATCGAACTCCTCGTCGCCTCGTTCCTGCTGTGCTCGCTGATCGGGCTCGAGCGGCAGGTCAGGCAGAAGAGCGCCGGCTACCGCACGCACGTGCTCGTCGGACTCGGGTCGTGCGCGTTCACCCTCGTCTCCGGCTACGGCTTCGCGATGGTGCTCGGAGACGACGCGTCGCTCGATCCCTCGCGCATTGCGGCACAGATCGTGTCGGGCATCGGGTTCCTCGGCGCCGGCGTGATCTTCAAGGGGCGGAACGTCGTGCGAGGGCTGACCACGGCAGCGACGGTGTGGGTCGCCGCCGCCGTGGGCATGGCGTGCGGCGCGGGGCTGCTCGCCCTGGCGGCCGCGCTGACGGTGCTGCATCTGGTGACGCTGTTCGTCGTCGCCCCTGTCGTCCGGCGTCTGCCGACCCCAGATCGGCACCGCGTGCTGCGCATCACATACATCGACGGCGGCGGCGTGCTGCGCGACGTCCTCGAAGCGGCGACCGCGATGGGGTTCAGCAGCTCGGTGGTCAGGAGTCGTCGCAGCACGGAGGACGATCGGGCGCTGGTCACCGTCGACGTGCACTTCTACGGCCAGCAGCCGATGCGGGAGCTGGTGCCGCCGCTGCTCGATCTCTCCGGGGTGGAGCGCGTCTCCGTGCGGGGCGCCGAATCGCACGACGCCGACGACGACGACTCGGTGTGACGCGCCACGGAGACGCCGAAAGAGTCTGGTCAGGTCAGGAGCTGCGGGCGATCCGACCCGTTGGGAGGATCAGACGGTGCCGGATGCTGACAGCGCTCCGCCTGCCGCGCGGATCTCCGCCAGCGCGGCATCGCTCGAATCGGGGGCGACGCCCGCGACCAGGTCAGTGAACACGCGCACCGCCCTCCCGTCGCGGATCGCGTCGAGAACCGACGCCCGCACGCAGTGGTCTGTGGCGATGCCGACGACATCGATCTCCACGACACCGAGATCGGTGAGAAGCGCGGAGAGCGTACTGCCCGCCTCTGTGGTGCCCTCGAACGCCGAGTACGCCGGCTCGCCCTGCCCCTTCTTAACGTGGTGGGTCACGGCCGAGGCATCGAACAGCGGGTCGTAGTCGGCGCCTTCCGTGCCTGCGACACAGTGCACCGGCCACGTGTCGACGAAGTCGGGCTCCCCCTCGGCGAAGTGGCCGCCGTTGTCGTTCGCGCCGTCGTGCCAGTCGCGAGAGGCGATCACCGCCGCGTACTCCCCCGCACGCTCGGCGAGGAACCGGCTCACGCCGCGCGCGACGGCATCACCGCCGGTGACGGCGAGCGCGCCGCCCTCGGTGAAGTCGTTCTGCACGTCGACGATCAGCAGGCCGCGGCTCATCTCGTCTCCCTCGGATGGTGCCTCGTCCCAGGCTACGCTCGTCGGATCCCCGGAGAACAGCCGCCTGTGCGCGTCGTCTCGCGTAGGGCAAGCCGACGCGCACGAACGCCCTCCGGCCGTCAGCCCCGGATCGCGTCCGCGATCGGCACGGTGCCGTTGCCGAACGCGATGGTGCGCCGGATGGTCGAATCGTCGGCGAGGGCGGCCGCGGCGACCGCCGCAACATCCGCCCGCGAGACGCGCCCGTCGCCGGGCTCGGCGACCTCGATCAGGCCCGTCGGCTCGTCGAGTGTGAGCGGACCGGGGCCGAGGACCGTCCAGTCGAGTTCCGTTGCGCGCAGGTGCTCATCAGCGGCGGCCTTCGACTCGGCGTATGCGAAGAACGAGCTGTCCTCCGGCACGCCGTGATCGGTGCGGGCTCCGAGGTACGACACCATCACGTAGCGGCTCACACCGGCGCTCGATGCGGCATCCATCGACCGGACGGCCGCGTCGCGGTCGACCGCATAGGTCCGCTGCGGGTCGCCGCCGCCCGCACCCGCCGTCCAGACGATCGCGTCGTGCCCGGCGAACAGCTCGGACAGGGCAGCAGCGTCGAGGGACTCGACATCGGCGACCAGCGGAGTCGCGCCCGCGGCAGCCACATCGTCGGAGTGGGCAGGGTTCCGGATGACGGCGACGGGCTCGTCGCCCCTCTCCGCCAGAATCGGTGCCAGCCGGAGCGCCACCTTGCCGTGGCCTCCGATGATCAGAATGCGGCTCATCGTGTCTCCCTCTCGTCGACGTGCTTCCACGCTATCGGCGATCGCGGGCAGCGGCGCCGTTCAGCGATAGGTTGAACGAATGACCGAAGACGACCAGCGCGATGCCTGAGCTCGGAATCCTCGCCTGGGCAGCGCTTGCCCTGGGTGCCGCCGTCGTCGGAATGTCGAAGGCCGCACTCCCCGGCGTGAACACGATCGCCATCGCCCTGTTCGCCGCCGCACTGCCCGCGAAGCAGTCAACCGGCGCCCTGCTGGTGCTGCTCATCGTCGGCGACGTGTTCGCACTGCTGATCCACCGCCGCCACGCCCGTCTGCGGGCGCTGCTCCCACTGATCCCGGCCGTCATCGTCGGCATCCTGCTGGGCACGGCGTTCCTCGCCTTCGCTGACAACACCTGGACGAAGCGCGTGATCGGCGTCATCCTGCTCCTCGTGATCGCCGTGACGCTCTGGCGGAGGCGAACCGAACGGCGAGGCGACACCCGACCGCCGGGTGGCCGGATGATGGGCGTGTCATACGGCACTCTGGGCGGCTTCACCACGATGGTCGCCAACGCCGGCGGCCCCGTGATGTCGATGTACTTCCTCGCGATGCGCTTCCCGATGCGCGAGTTCCTCGGCACGGCCGCCTATTTCTTCGCCGCTGTCAACATCGCCAAGCTGCCCTTCTCCATCGGGCTCGGCATCCTCACCGTCCCCACACTGCTCGTCGACGCCGTGCTGGTCCCTGCGGTCGTGCTCGGCGCGTGGCTAGGCAAGATGCTGCTGACCCGGATGAACCAGCGCTTCTTCGACGTCGCGGTGATCGTCGTGACGATCCTCGGCGCGGTCTACCTGCTGATCTGAGCGGCGTAGGGCGTGTCCGGAACATCCGTACGCACGTCGATCCGGATGATCCGGTCGCCGCGCATCGTCACGAGGTAGACGGCGCGCGCGTCGCCGCCGCCCGCGATATAGGCCGCGGCGGGGATGCCTTCCACGACGACCGCTTCAGCGAGACGCGCTCTGCCCGCGAACACTCGGGCGACCGCATCCGCTCCCCGCAGGCGATGTTCCAGGAGCGGTGCTCCGTGTTCGGCGCCGGAGCTCGCGAGTGCCACGGCTCCGTCATCGCTGCGCAGCTCGATATCCGGATCGAGGAGCTGCAGCAGATCGCCGAACTCACCCTCCCTCGCAGCGCGGAGGAACGCGTCTATCGCCGCTCCCTGCCTCTCGCGCACCGTCGCCACGTCGACGGCCCGAAGGCGCGCTCTGGCGCGCGACGCAAGCTGGCGCGCCGCTGTCGGCGTGCGCTCGACGATCAGCGCGACCTCGTCGTACGGCAGCGCGAACGCGTCGTGGAGCACGAGCGCGAGACGCTCGAGAGGGCCGAGTTCGTCGAGAACGACCTGCAGCGCGAGCGCGAGGTCGTCCGCCCTCAGCGCAGCTTCGGCAGGACCTGCTTCGTCCGAGGCTGCGAGCGATTCCATCGCGTCGGCATCTGCTTCGTCCCGCCGCGCCGCACGCTGGCGCAGCATGTCGATGCACACGCGTGAGACCACTGTCGTGAGCCACGCGTCGAGGTTCTCGATACCAGCTCTGTCCGCACGCTCCAGCCGCAGCCAGGTCTCCTGCACGGCGTCGTCGGCGTGCCACGGCGAGCCGAGCGTGCGGGCGGCGATCGCGTGCAGCCTCGCGCGACGGGCGGTGAATTCCGCGCCGAGGTCGACATGTGTCCGTTCCGTAGATTCCAGAGCCATGGAGTTCCTCCGGCATCAGCTTGTCACGTTTCCGATGCGTCATCCGACTCACAAGTGAGAGGCACTCACCTGCCTTGATCAGACACACATTCTCTCTTTCGAGGAGCTGCGACATGACCATTCCCCGCACAGACATCGACCTGACGGACCTGCGCACGAGCGTGCGCGGCCGCGTGTCACTTCCTGGCGACGATGATTTCGAGCGGGCACGGCGGCCGTGGAATCTCGCCGTGGAGCAGCAGAACGTGCGCGCGGTCGTCGAGGCTGCGGACGCCGACGACGTCGCCGCCCTCGTGCGCTTCGCCGGTGAGCGCGGAGTGGCCGTCGCGACGCAGCCCAGCGGGCACGGCGCGACCGGGCGCGCTTCGGGTGCGATCCTGCTGCGCACAGGGACGCTCGATGCGATCTCGATCGACCCGGCCGCACGGACAGCACGGCTCGGCGCCGGCGTGCGTTCGGGCGATCTGCAGCGCGCGGCAGCCGCGCACGGGCTGACGGGGCTGCCAGGAAGCTCGCCCGTGGTGACCGTGACCGGCGCTGTGCTCGGCGGCGGCCTGAGCTGGTTCGGCCGGCGACACGGCTGGATGGCTGACAGCGTGCTCGCGTTCGAAGTCGTGACGGCAAGTGGTGACGCCACGCGCGTCACGCCGTCGTCCGATCCGGATCTCTTCTGGGCTCTGCGCGGAGGCGGCGGTGAGCTCGTCGTCGTCACAGCGCTCGAGCTGCGGCTGCACGCCGCGCCGCAGGTGTTCGGCGGGCGGATGCTGTGGCCAGCGAACCATGCGCGCGCGGTCGCGGAGGCGTTCCGCACGATTGCGGAGGCGGCGCCGGATGAGCTGACCGTGTGGCTCCAGCTGCTGAACTTCCCTGGCGCCGATCCGTTGGTCGCGCTCGACTCGACGTTCCTCGGAGACGAGCACGAGGCGCGCTGGCTGCTGCGCGCGACAGACGCCCTGCCGCACCCGCTGTCGGACTCGCGTGCGGCGATGAGCGTCGCCGATCTCGGCACGATCACGGCCGAGCCGACGGATCCCGCGCCGGGCCTCTCGCGCGCCGAGCTGCTCTCGCGGTTCGACGACGATGCCCTCGACGCGCTCCTGGATACGCCGATCGCTCCCCTCGCGATGGTGCAGATCCGGCATCTCGGCGGCGCGCTCGGCCGTGCGAGCGACAGCCCGCACGGCGCGCTCTCCGAGCCATATGGCGTGTATGCCTTCGGGGTGCCGACGACGCCCGAGCTGTCGGACGCCCTCGGCGACAAGCAGGAAGCACTCGTCGACGCGCTGCCGACGACGGGCCGCAAGCCGCTGTGCTTCCTCGCACCGTCCGAGCGGCTGTCAGACGCGCTCCCGGCAGCGTCCGTGGAGCGGATCGCGCATCTCAAAGAGGAACGGGACCCGGACGGCACGATCCGCGGGAACTTCAGCGCGCGAGGCTGAGGGGAGGCCGACCCACCGCCGAGCTGGACTGATCTGCTCTGCCCGCTCGTCCTCGTCGCACCGTACATCGAGACGGACGACGACGCAGAAGGCCCTCGGTCCCGAAAGGAACCGAGGGCCTGTTGAGCCACCTACCGGAATCGAACCGGCGACCTGTTCACTACGAGTGAATCGTCTCGCGACCGCCGTCCGCTCTCAACGCCTCAGCCGTCGAGGTCGTCGCCGCGCCATCGCCTGATCTCACGCCGCAGACGGTTCACGCGACTCTCCGCCGCGTTCACAAGACGCCCGGCGAAAGCAGCCTCGTCGCCGTCCAGCTCCGACTCCGCCTTCGCGGACGAGAACGCGTCTGGAACGCGGGCGATCAAGCTGCGCAGCCGATCGATCACGTCATCCGGGCCGAGTCCCGCGCGCGCACATTCCCTCACGACGTGCCTGAGCTCGATCTCGAAGTCCTTGTACCGCCTGTCGAAGGACATCGCGAAGCGAGCGTTGCGATTGTTGAACGCTGGATAAGGCAGCGCCGAGGTCACGTCGTAGAGCGGCGCCAGGCGCGGTCCTCTTCGAGGATCGTGGATCAGGGAGTAGTTCTTCGCGTGGGCATCGGTACCGAGGGCGATCCAGTTGAAGAGCACCGCGTCGACGAACGCTGAGGCGCTCTTCGCTGAGTCGCGTCCACGGCTCCCGAGAATCGCGTTCATGACGCCGTGCACGCCTGGCCCGCCTTCGGCCTGATACTTGAGCGCCGGATGCACGCCGAGCGCTTGGGCGAGATCCTCCTGGTGCACGCGCGAAACGCTTCCGCTCTGGTCGGTGACTCGGTCGTACCGCTCAACGACGATCGCGTGTTCGCCGCCGACTCGAAGAATACGGCTCTCCGCGACGTCGAGCCCCGCGGCCGCCGCTGCAGACATCGTCAGGTGCTCGTTCAGATCACCGAACTCCAGCCCCTGGATCCCCGGCTTGAAGATGTGCGTGGACGCAGAGCGCCCCGTCGGGACCGCCCATGCGCCGTCGATTCGCGCAAGAGTGAACTTCGATTGCGCCCCAGCCAGAGAGAAGGCGCCTTGGCTATGACCAGGAAGCAACCAGTCCGACGGGTCCTTGCGCAATTGACGGATATGGGCGGCGAGGTCCTCATCCGAGATCGCCTCCAACGCACCCTCACCAGGCAAGTCGGTCGCGTCCGATTCGCTCAACTGAACGGCGCCGGCAGTATCCATCCCCACGTGCGAGAGAAGACTCATCGGGTTGCGTGGGCTGACGCCGAACCGGGCGCCCCATCGCTCGAGCACGGCCTCATTGTCCGGCAGCAGATTCCACAAGAAGTTCGCTGGTGCTTCGCCGTCGTGCTGACGCCGTGACTTCGGCATGGACAGCGTCAGTTCCAATCGACCTGCGCTCGCTCGCCAGTCGTCATCGTAGACGAATCGGATACCGCCGCTGCTCTCGCGCAAGAACCAGCCGACCCGAGCAGAGTCGATGTATGCGGTCAGCTGACTCGTCATGAGGGGTTCAACTCCACGTCGAGTTCGAGGACGTCAGCCATACGCACGAGAAGCTCGAGCGTCGCCGTTGAGGCGTAGCCGTTCTCGAAGCGCACGATCCACTGCCTACTCATGCCGATCTCCTCGGCGAGCTGCGCTTGCGACAGTCCTTGATCCCGTCGACGGTCGCGTACGATGTTGCCCCAGTCGGACGGAGTGACAACGAGCATGAGCACCCCTGTCCGCAGAATCTGACACCCGAGTTGATGTCAGAGAAGTCTGACATCAACTCGGGTGTCAGTCAACTCTGACATCTCAGCCGCCACAATGCAGAAGGCCCTCGATCCCGAAAGGGACCGAGGGCCTTGTTGAGCCGCCTGCCGGAATCGAACCGGCGACCTATTCATTACGAGTGAATCGCTCTACCGACTGAGCTAAGGCGGCGTCTGTGACCGCGTCAGCGGCACGATGAACAAGCATACCGGATGTCCACCCGCGCAACGAATCGGGACCGACGCCCGCGCGTGGCACGGTCGTCGCGCGGCGCCGCCTCCGGACGGTGCAGGGTCACTGGCAGCGGAGCCCGTCATCCGGCACCGTGCCGTCGATGAGAAAATCGCCGACAGCGTCGTTGATGCACGCACTGTTGCCGTACCCGCCGTGCCCCTCGCCCTCGAACGTGATCAGGGTGCCGCTGTCGAGCTGCTCCGCGAGCGCCTCGGCCCATTGATACGGCGTCGCAGGATCCCCTGTCGTGCCGACCACGAGGATCGGCGCCGCGCCCTCGGCGGTGATCCGGTCCCGTGTGCCCGTCGGCTCGTGCGGCCACTGCTCGCACAGATCGGGCCCCGACCAGTACGGCGCGATCGTGGGTGCGTTCTCTGACATCAGTTCATCGGCCGCGTCGGTCTCCGCCGCAGTCGAAACCGGATAGTCCATACAGTTGTAGGCGGAGAACGCCTCGGTCGTGTTCGCGACATACGTGCCGTTGACGCGGTCGTTGTACATGTCAGCGAGCGCGAAGGCACCGGAGGCGTCGCCCTGCTGCGCTCCCTCCAGCGCGGCGGTGAGATCGGGCCAGGAGAGAGGACTGTACAGCGAAGAGATGATCGCCGTCACCAGCGTGTCGGCGCCGAGTTCACGGCCGTCCGCTCCGACGAGAGGTCTGTCATCGACCTCGGCGAGCAGCGCGCCCAGATCTGCCATGCCGTCGTCGACGTTCCCGGGGAACGGACACTGCCCGCCGTCGCCGCAGTCCGCGAGGTACGCGCGCAGAGCGTCCTCGAACCCGACGCCCTGCACGGCGCCGACCATCGCGCTGGGCACGGATGGATCTATGGCCGCATCGAGCACCAGGTGCCCTGCCCGCTCCGGGAACAGGTTCGCGTAGGTCGCGCCGAGGAACGTGCCGTACGAGAAGCCGAGGTAGCGCAGCTCGTTCTCACCGAGCACGGCCCGGATCAGGTCGAGGTCGCGGGCCGCCTGCTCGGTCGTGATGAACTCGAGCAGGTCGCCGGTGTTCTCCTCGCAGCCCGCAGCGAAGTCGGCATTCGACTTCTCGAGCTCGCGCTCCCACTCCGCACTGCCGCGTTCGCCCTCCGGCAGGTCGTAGAGGTAGGAATCCATCGCGGCGTCGTCGAGGCATTCGACCGCCGTCGACTCGCCGACGCCGCGCGGGTCGAAGCCGACGATGTCGTATGCGGCGCGCACGTCGTCGGCGAACAGGTACTGCGCGCTGGACTGCACGAAGCTGACGCCGCTGGCGCCCGGCCCGCCGGGGTTGGTGAGCAGCGAGCCGTCAGGAGCACCCTGCTCGGCGAGGTAGCGCGTGAGGGCGAGGTCGATCTCGCCCCGCGCCGGATCATGCCAGTCGAGCGGAGCGGTGATGGTCGCGCACTGCAGATCGGGACCGCAGTCCTGCCACTGCGGCGGCTGGTCGTAGAACTCGATCAGTTCGCTCGGCACGCCGTCGGTGACGGGCGCGGGATCGGCCGGACGCTCGGGGATGAATGCCGAGAGGCATCCGGAAAGCAGCATCGCTCCGGCCGCGAGCACCGCAGCGGCCGCCGCGATGCGCCGCTTCGGTCTGCCTGCCCTCACAGCCGGTTCCCGCTCACGACGGTGACCAGCAGACTCTCCAGCGCCAGCGCGGGCTGTGCATTCTGCTCGATCGCGGCACGCGTGTCGGTGATGTGGTCGAGCACGCGCAGAGTGCGCTCCTGGCTCCACTCCCCCGCCACCCGGCGCAGATCGTCGATCACTTCGAGATTGATGATGCCCTCCTGGCGGTCGTGCTGCAGCATGACGACGTCGCGGTACACGGACTGCATGTCGGTGAGCACGCGATCGAGCCCGTCGCGCAGGCTCCGCGTCGCGCGGCGCTTCTGGTCCTCCTCCAGCGCCTGGATCTGCGCGCGCACCGCTGGCGGCACGCGCGATCCCTCCGGCACGCCGACGGTGCGCAGCAGCGATGCCCGCTCGGCCTCGTCGCGCTCGGCGGTCAGCGCCTTGGCATCGTCGGTGGCTGCCTGCACGATGCGGCCGGCGACCTCGACGACGTCGCCGATCGTGCGGCCTCCGAGCACCGCGCGCAGGCTCTCGTCGCGCCTCTGGCGCGACGCAGTGTCGGTCGCGAGCCGCTGTGCCATGCCGATGTGCCGCTGCGAGTGCCGCGCCGCCTGCTCGGCGACATCGACGTCCGCGCCCGTGCGCTCCACGATCAGCCGAGCCACGTCGTCGACCTCTGGCTCGCGCAGTCGCAGGGTGCGCACCCGCGAGCGGATCGTCGGCAGCAGGTCCGCCTCGCTCGGGGCGCACAGCAGCCAGATGGTCTGCTCAGGTGGCTCTTCAAGAGCTTTGAGCAGCACGTTCGACGTGCGCTCAGTCATCCGGTCGGCGTCTTCCATCACGATCACGCGGTATCGGCCGAGCGACGGCCCGAAGTACGACCGCTCGACGAGCGCGCGCGCCTGCTTGATCGTGATGATGACGCCTTCAGTGCGCAGCGCCATGAGGTCCGGATGGGTGCCCGCGAGCACCTGGCGCATGGTCGCGTGGTCATCGGGCGCGTTCGCGATGAGCGCCGCCGCGAACGCCTGCGCGAGCGTGGAGCGGCCGGAGCCCGGTGGGCCGGTGATGAGCCAGGCATGCGCCGGTGATCCCTCGTCGTGCGCCGCGCGCTGCAGCGTGCTGACCGCCTCGTGCTGGCCCCACACGTCGCCCCAAGGGAGCTCCGCCGCGGCAACTGAAGTCATACGCAAAGCCTACCGGCGACGTCCGACGCCGCCGCGCCCCGCACCGCCGCACCGCCGCACCGCCGTGCCGCGCGTCGCCCGCCGCGTTCGTTTGCGCCGAACGCGGGGTATACCCCCACAGACACCGACAACGACGCAAACGAAGCACCACCGCATAACGCGCCCCGCACCGCGCCTTCCGCGCCGCCGCGACGGCGCTCAGCCGATCAGGCCGGCGACGCGGGCGCGCACGCGGGCGGCGATCTCTTCCGGCGGCAGGGTCGCGTCGACGACGACGAACCGCTCAGGCTCAGCCTCGGCGAGCGCGAGGAACGCCTCGCGCACCCTGGTGTGGAAGGCGTCGCGCTGCGACTCCATCCGGTCGAACGGCTTGTCGTCCGCGTCGAGCCTGGTGCGGGCCGATGCGGCGTCGATGTCAAGCAGCACCGTGAGGTCGGGAAGCGCGCCCTCGGTCGCCCACAGCGAGAGGTCGCGGATCTCGTCAGGATCGAGCACACGGCCCACACCCTGGTAGGCCACGGACGAGTCGAGGTAGCGGTCCTGGATCACGACCTCGCCGCGCTCGAGGGCGGGCCGCACCAGCGCGTCGATGTGGTGCGCGCGATCCGCGGCGAACAGCAGTGCCTCGGCACGCGCACCGATGTCGGCGCCGTCCGCGCCGTCTCCCGACGCCTTGTGATGCAGCACGATCTCGCGGATGCTGTGTCCCACCGCCGTGCCGCCCGGCTCACGGGTGCGCACCACGGTGCGACCCGCACTCTCCAGCCATTCCTGCAGCAGGCCCGCCTGGGTGGTCTTTCCCGACCCGTCGCCGCCCTCGAACGTGATCCAGAGCCCACCAGATGCCGGCACGGGCGCTCCCCCGGTCGAGGCCCCGCCGAAAGGGCCGGGCATCACGACGTCTTCTCGGCCGCCGTCGACTTCTTGGTCGTCGTCGATTTCTTGGCCGCGGTTGACGACTTGGCCGCAGTCGAAGACTTCTTCGTGGTCGAAGCCGACTTCGTGGTCGACGAGGCCTTCTTCGCTGTGGACGATTTCGCTGTTGAGGCCTTCTTCGTCGGCGCCTTCGCGGGCGACTTGCGCGTCGTCGTGCGCTTCTTCGCCGGGCCCTTGGCGCGCTTGTCGGCGATCAGCTGCACGGCGCGCTCGAACGTGATCTCATCGACCTGCTCACCGCGCGGGATCGTCGCGTTCGTCTCGCCGTCGGTCACATACGGGCCGAACCTGCCGTCGCGCACCTTCAGCGGCTTCTCGCTGACAGGGTCGTTGTCGAATTCCTTCAGCGCCGCGGCGGCGCGTCTGGCGCCGTACTTCGGCTGCTTGTAGATCTCGAGCGCCTCGTCGAGCGTGATGTCGAAGATCTGATCCTCGGTCTGCAGCGAGCGCGAATCCGCGCCCTTCTTCAGATACGGGCCGTACCTGCCGTTCTGCGCGGTGATCGTCTCGCCGCTGTCCGGGTCCTCCCCGACGGGGCGCGGCAGGTCGAGCAGCGTGATCGCCGTGTCGAGGTCGATCGTCTCCGGCGACATCGACTTGAAAAGCGACGCGCGACGCGGCTTCGGCTCATCCTTCTTCGCCGTGCGCTTCTTCGGCTTCTCCTCGACCTCGCCGGTGGCCGCATCGACCGCATCCGGGTCGACCGGGTCCTCTTCCTGCAGGTACGGGCCGAAGCGGCCGTCCTTGACGACCACGACCTTGCCCGTCGCAGGGTTCTCACCCAGCACGCGGTTGCCGGCCACAGGCGCGTCGATCAGCTCCTGCGCTTTCTCGGGCGTGAGCTCATCCGGAGCCAGTTCCTCCGGAACGTTCACGATGCGCGGCTTCGCTTCGGGCTGCGCCGGATCGACGATCTCGAGGTAGGGCCCGTAGCGTCCGAAGCGGAGTGTGGCCACGTCGGTGATCCGCGTCGCGTTGATCTCGCGCGCGTCGATCTCGCCGAGGTTGTCGACGATGTTGCGCAGGCCGGGGTGCCCCTCACCGCCGTAGTAGAAGGACTTGAGCCATTCCGGCCGCTCCTCCTCGCCACGGGCGATGGCGTCGAGGTCGTTCTCGAGGTTGGCCGTGAAGTCGTAGTCGATCAGCTCGGCGAAGTGCTCCTCGAGCAGCCGTGTGACGCTGAAGGCGAGCCAGGTCGGCACGAGCGCCTGCCCGCGCTTGACGACGTAGCCGCGGTCGAGGATCACGCCGATGATGCTGGCGAAGGTGGAAGGCCGGCCGATGCCGCGCTCCTCGAGCACCTTCACCAGCGTCGCCTCGGTGTAGCGGGGCTTCGGGCTCGTCTGGTGCCCCTTCGCCTCGGGCTCGCCGAGGCTCAGCGCGTCACCGGTCTCGACCTTCGGCAGCTGCTGGTCTGCTCCCTTGTCGGCGTCGGCACGCGTCTCGTCGCGCCCTTCTTCGTAGGCCTCGAGGAAGCCCTTGAAGGTGTAGACGGTGCCGGATGCCGTGAACTCGGCCCGCTTCCCGTCCGTCTCAGTCTCGAGCGTGACAGTGGTCGTCTCGAGCTTCGCGTCGGACATCTGGCTGGCGACGGTGCGCTTCCAGATCAGGTCGTACATCCGCTTCTCGTCGCGCCCGAGCTCGCCGCCGATCTGGCTCGGGCGGCGGAAGGTGTCACCAGACGGGCGGATCGCCTCGTGCGCCTCCTGAGCGTTGCGGCTCTTCGACGCGTACACGCGCGGCTTCAGCGGCACGGCCTTGTCGCCGTAGAGCTCGACGGCCAGTTCGCGGGAGGCTTTGACAGCCTGCGCCGACAAGTTGGTCGAGTCGGTTCGCATATAGGTGATGTATCCGCGCTCGTACAGGCTCTGCGCGACGGACATCGTCGTCTTCGCCGTCATGCCGAGCTTGCGGCCGGCCTCCTGCTGCAGCGTCGACGTGGTGAAGGGCGCGTAGGGGCGGCGGGTGCCGGGCTTCGCCTCAACGCTCGTCACCGTCGCGGACGCCGCCTCGAGGGCGGCGGCGAGCTCCGTGGCCGCCTTCTCGTCGAGTACGACGACGGCGCGCTTGAGCTTGCCGTCCTCGCCGAAGTCACGGCCGACGGCGACGGGGGCGCCGTCGAGGCGCACGAGCTTGACGCGGAAGGCGTCGTCCGCCCTGGCTGCAGTCGCATCGATGCCCCAGTAGTCGGCCGACACGAAAGCCATCCGCTCGCGCTCGCGGTCGACGACCATCCGGGTCGCCGCCGACTGCACGCGGCCCGCGCTGAGCGCCTGCCCTTCGCGGCCGCTGCCGACCTTGCGCCACAGCACCGGCGAGACGTCCCAGCCGTACAGGCGATCGAGCACGCGGCGGGTCTCCTGCGCGTCGACAAGAGAGATGTCGAGTTCGCGAGTGTTGCTGATCGCTGCCTGGATCGCGTCCTTGGTGATCTCGTGGAACACCATCCGCTTGACCGGGACCTTCGGCTTCAGCGTCTCGAGCAGGTGCCACGCGATGGCCTCGCCCTCGCGGTCCTCATCAGTGGCGAGCAGGAGTTCGCTCGCACCCTTCAGCGCACGCTTGAGTTCGGTGACCGTCTTGGTCTTGCGGTCGCTGACCACGTAATAGGGTTCGAAGCCGTTGTCGACGTCGATCGAGTACTTGCCGTACACCGCGCGGTCCTTCTCAGGGATGTCTCGCTTGTTCGCGAGGTCGCGGATGTGACCGACCGAGCTGAGCACCTCGTAGTCGTCGCCGAGGTAGCTCTGGATCGACTTCATCTTCGTCGGAGACTCGACGATGACGAGCTTCTTGCCTGTTGCCAAGGTGGCGTCCTTTCTTCGCTGGCAACCATACACATTCCCAGCTGTGTAGGAATACCGGATCTCCAGCGGCGGAATTCGGGGCATCGTCCGGATGCGCGGCTCGCGCGGGCGGCGGATCTGCGGTTGGTGCGGCCAGCGAAGGGTGCCTCACGGAGGACCGGCGCGGGAAACGGCCAGTGCAGGGACCCCAGCATAGTGCCAGGAGACGGACACGGTCGCGATCAGGTCGTCGAGGGAGCACGAGGAGACGCTCGCGCCCTGCGCTGCGGCGACTTCGGCCGCCCTGGCGCACGGTTCTCCGACGATCGCGCCGCTGGCGGCATCGGCTGCGGCGAGCGCTGCCGCGTCGGCGATGCCGGCAGCGCGCTGGCTCTCGGCCGCGGCCCCGCCGACGGCCACGAGGCCGAGCGTGAGCACGACGGCGCCGCCCAGCACGCCGGCCGCCATCACGGAGCCGCTCATCACAGTCCCCCGTCGAGGGCGCAGCTGCGCGCGGTGAGCGGCACGCTCACCGGACCGAACTGCGCGTCGGCGAGCGCTGTGACGCACACCAGGTCACCCGAGCGCGCGACGCTGTGGGTCGCACCGTCGACGGCGCCGGCCACGACGCCGTCTGCGCGGGCCTCGTCCCCGCGGGCGACGAGCCTGGCCGCATCGGCGGCACCGTCCTGCAGCCGCACCTGCGCAGCTGCGCAGGTCAGCGCACCCACGGCGAGCGTGACGACCACGACGACCGCGGGGAGGGCGACAGCGAGCTCCGCCGTCACCGACCCGCGCTGGTCGCCGACGACTCCGGCCCGCGCCATGGCGCCGCGGCGTCGCAAGTCGCGAGGGGCCCCGCCCGACGCGGCGCTGGGGCACCCGTGGGCACCGCCGACGGGCAGCTCGAGCGCCCGACGACGCGACCGCATCATGCCGAGCTCAGCGCGCGTTCGATGATGTCGCTGAGCATGCTGCGCACGCCGTCGGATCTCAGCACGGCGACGAGCAGCCCGGCGAACGCAACGGCAGCGAGCGTCACGATCGCGTACTCAGCGGTCGAGGCTCCTTCTTCATCGCGGAGCAGTTCGGTTGCGGTGTTCATGGTGTTCTCCTTCTTCTCTGGTGATGCGGCCGGCCGTAGAAACCAGTCGCGGGGTGGACATGCGATCCCGGACGTCACAGGTCGGGAAGAGAGGTGGTCTGCAGTACGGCGAGGAGCATCGGCACGACGCCGAGGCAGAGGAACGCGGGCAGCGTGCACGCACCGAGCGGCAGCAGCAGGCGGGTGCCGAGACGAGCCGCGCGCACCCGCCCGTCGGTCCGCGCGGTGCTGCGCTGCTGCTCAGCCGTCGCGCGCAGCAGGTCGATCGCGGGAATCCCCGCGCGGCGCGACAGGTCGAGCACGCGCTCCACCTCGTCGTCCGCCGAGGCCCCGCCGTGCGTCGCGGATCCTGCGTCAGCCGACGCCTCGGAATGCGCCGACGAAGCGTGCGCCCCCGCACCGGTCGCCCCCGCGACCAGGGCGCGGGCTCGGTCGAGCGACACCCCGCCGCCGAGGGCGATGGCGGTGAGCTCTGCGTGCAGCCCCGGCGTTCCCGGCGTCGGTCTGGCGGCGCGGATGAGACCGGACGTCCACAGCCGACCGCCTGCGATCATCGCGAGCCCCGCGACCAGGCACGCCAGCCCCGCACCCGGTGTGGTGAGCACGCCGATCATGTCGAAGCCGAGCGCGAGGGCGATGATCACCCCCACGAACGGCAGCACGCTCATCAGGCGAGCCGTTTGCGTCGGCTCGGCCATCGCGACGCGCACGTCGTCGAGCGTCTCCTGCGCATCACGCAGCGCGCGCGACATTCCGCGCAGAGACTCGGCGAGCGGGGCGCCTACTGTGGCGGCGATCTCCCACGCGGCGGCGATGTCGCGCCACGCCGCGGCCCTGTCGCGCTCGGCGGCTGCGCGTCTGCCCCATCGTCGTCGCACCGGGGCGACGGCCTCGCCGCCGATCGCCTCTGCGACGGCGGCTCCCCGATCGGTGCGGTCGGCGATCCGCTGCGCCGCGGCGTCTCCCGACTCTGCCAGGTGGCGCCACGCGGCGTGCGGCACCGCACCGGCCTCCAGCAGCGCCGACAGCCGCAGCACGCTGCCCGGCACGTCACGAGCAGTGCCGGCCTCGCGCGACCTCCCGTCTGCACCGTCGTTCCTTCGCCCTTCTCCCCCGCCGGTGCGGTTGCGCCGGGCGGACCGGATGCGCCCGCCTCGCCGGGGACGACCGCCCGGTGCGGCACCGCGCTCCTCATCACCGGCTGCTCGGTCCTCGCTCGAGCCGGGTGCTGACGATCTCTCTGACGACGTGCGCGACCGACCATGCCGGCGCCCGCGCCGCGCCCTGTTCACGTCCATGGCCGCACCTCCTCGATCGTGAGCCGCCCTCCGGCCGCGCCGAAGCGGCCGACGCTCGCCAGATGCCTGCGACCGCCGCCGTCGCGCTCCAGGTGCAGCACCCACGAGATCGCGCTGGTGACCTGGCGGGCGACGGCGTGGTCGTCCATGCCGGCGAGTGCGCCGAGTGCCTCGAGCCGTGCCGGCACGTCAGCCAGGCCGCTCGCGTGCAGGGTTCCCGCTCCCCCGTCGTGCCCGGTGTTCAGCGCGGTCAGCAGTTCGCGCACCTCTTCACCGCGGCACTCGCCGACGACGATCCGGTCGGGCCGCATCCGCAGCGACTCGCGCACGAGCCGGGGCAGCCCGACGCCTCCCGCCCCCTCGAGGTTCGGCTGCCTGGCCTCCAGCGCCACGTGATGGGGGTGCGGCACACGCAGCTCCGCGACGTCTTCGATCGTCACGATCCGCTCCGAATGCGGCACATGCGCCAGCAGCGCGCCGAGCAGCGTCGTCTTGCCAGAGCCGGTCGCGCCCGTGACGAGCACGTTCTCGCGCGCATCGATCATCCGCACCAGCCACACCTTCACGGTCTCGTCGAAGGTTCCTCCGTCAGCGAGCTCGACGAGGTCGGCTCCTGACACAGTCGGAATCCGGATGGAGAGCGCCGTGCCGCCCTTCGCCACCGGCGGCAGCACCGCGTGCACGCGTACGCCGCCGGGAAGCCGCACGTCGACGCACGGCGTCGCGTCGTCGATGTGCCGGCCGCCCCGTGCGATCAGCCGCACGGCCAGATCGCGCACCTCGCGCTCCGAGGCTCGCCATCCGACGGCACGCTCCGCACCCGAGCCGCGGTCGACGTACAGGCCGCTGGCACCGTTGACGAAGGCATCGGACACACCAGGCGCGGAGAGAAATGGGGCAAGCGGCCCGAAGACGTCCTTCGGCATCTCGATCACGGCGCGGGGCTCACCGGTGCGCACTCGCGCAGGCGGCTCGACGGGTTCTCGACCCTGCCGCGGCTGCACGACGAACGGTTGGCTCATGCTCCGACGCTATGAACGACCGGGCAGACGCGGGCCGCTGTCCACAGGCCGATCCGACGACACGCCGACGGCACGCCCCTGTGAGCGACACGATCGACCGGACCCCCGTCTTTCGGGGGTGGAAACGACCCCGCCTGCGGGCATAGATTCGATGAGTACCCACACCGTGCGATTGCGCACGCACCGACATCCGGATGCACCGGGCCCGCGAAGGAGCGCGCTACATGAGCAGTCAGATCGACCACCTTCTGAACGAGAACCGTGTCTTTCCGCCGAGTGCGGAGTTCGCCGCGAACGCGATCGCACAGCCAGAGCTGTACGACCGGGCGAACGCCGACCGTGAGGCGTTCTGGGCGGAGCAGTCGCGCGAGATCATCACCTGGCAGAAGCCGTTCACCGAGGTGCTCGACTGGTCGAACCCGCCGTTCGCGCGCTGGTTCGCCGATGGCGAGCTGAACGTCGCATACAACTGCCTCGACCGCCATGTGGAAGCGGGCCGCGGCGACCGCGTCGCATTCCACTTCGAGGGCGAGCCGGGCGACACCCGCACCCTCACGTACGCGGATCTCACCGACGAGGTGAAGCGGCTGGCGAACGTGCTCGCCGATCTGGGTGTCGGCGAGGGCGACCGCGTCGCGATCTACATGCCGATGATCCCCGAGGCCGTCGCCGCGATGCTCGCCGTCGCCCGCGTCGGCGCGATCCACTCCGTCGTGTTCGGCGGCTTCAGCGCCGACAGCCTTCGCGCCCGCATCGACGACGCAGGAGCGAAACTCGTCGTCACAGCCGACGGCGGCTGGCGCAAGGGCAAGGTCTCCTCGCTCAAGCCAGCGGTCGACCAGGCGCTCTCCGACCGCGACGGTTCCGGTGAGCAGGCGACGGTCGAGCATGTGCTCGTCGTGCGCCGCGGCGAGAACGAAGTCGACTGGGTCGACGGGCGCGACATCTGGTACCACGACGTCGTGCCGCAGGCATCGGGCGAGCATGAGGCCCGCGCCTTCTCCTCGGAGACGCCGCTGTTCATCCTGTACACCTCAGGAACCACCGGAAATCCGAAGGGCATCCTGCACACCTCAGGCGGCTATCTCACCCAGGCCGCGTTCACGCACCGCAACGTCTTCGACCTGCATCCGGAGACCGACGTGTACTGGTGCACCGCCGATATCGGCTGGATCACCGGCCACACCTACGCGCTCTACGGGCCGCTCGCCAACGGCGCCACGCAGGTGCTGTACGAGGGCACCCCCGAGTTCCCCGAGCCGGGCCGCTGGTGGGATCTCATCGAGAAGTACCGCGTGTCCATCTTCTACACGGCGCCCACCGCCATCCGGGGCTTCATGAAGCAGGGGCGCGAGATTCCTCAGGGCCGCGATCTGTCGAGCCTGAGGGTGCTCGGGTCGGTGGGCGAGCCCATCAACCCCGAGGCGTGGATGTGGTACCGCGACGTCGTCGGCGCCGGCACCGCCCCGATCGTCGACACGTGGTGGCAGACGGAGACCGGCGCGATCATGATCTCGCCGTTGCCGGGCGTCACGGAGACCAAGCCGGGTTCCGCGCAGGTCGCGCTCCCCGGCATCGCGTCGACCGTCGTCGATGAGCAGGGCGAGTCGGTCGACAACGGCAACGGCGGCCTGCTGGTGGTCACCGAGCCGTGGCCGAGCATGCTGCGCGGCATCTGGGGCGACCCGGATCGCTTCGTCGACACCTACTGGCGCATGTTCCAGGACAAGGGCTACTACTTCGCCGGTGACGGCGCGCGCCTCGACGAGGATGGTGACGTGTGGCTGCTCGGCCGCGTCGACGACGTCATGAACGTGTCTGGCCACCGCCTCTCGACCGCCGAGATCGAATCGAGCCTCGTCGCCCACGAGGCGACGGCGGAGGCTGCGGTGGTCGGTGCCAGCGATGAGACGACCGGCCAGGCGGTGGTGGCCTTCGTGATCCTCAAGGAGAGCTTCCTGCGCGACCATTCCGCGGCGGGACTCGCGGATGAGCTGCGCACGTGGGTCGGTACGCAGATCGGCCCGATCGCCCGCCCGCGCGACGTCTACATCGTCGGCGAGCTGCCGAAGACCCGCTCTGGCAAGATCATGCGGCGCCTGCTGCGCGACGTCGCAGAGGGCCGCGAGGTCGGCGACACGCAGACCCTGGCCGACACCTCGGTGATGAGCATCATCAGCGCGCAGGTCAAGTAGCACGGCGGCAGAGGGCGGCCCCGGATGATCCGGGGCCGCCCTCTCGCGTCGGTGCCGGATGCCGTGACGGCTCCGGATGATCAGGAGCCGGGCACGTCGCGCCTCGGCATCGCGCGCGCCCAGCCGCGGCATGATCCTCGAGCCGCGGCGTTCTGGGGTCGATTGTGCCGCGAACGGGCGACTATGCCGCAGCTCAGCGCCCTGGCTCGGCGCGGACTACGGGAAGGCGACCTCGACCTCGGCCTCAGCGACTCACTCGTAGAGTCGGTCGGCCAGGGCCTTCTTCCGCGCGGCGAGCTGCTTGACCTTCTTCGGGAAAGCAGGGTCGACCGTCGGCCTCGCCTCCGGCGAAGACAGGTCGGTTCCGGCAGGAACCACGTTCCAGCCCGTGCCGAGCTCCAGCAGCGACGCGTGCTTCACGTCGTAGTACCCGGGCTGTCCGGCGATGACGGTGCCCGCCGCCCCCGCGGCCGCAGCGAGCAGATGCGCATGGAACCGCGTCGTCAGCCAGCGCTGTCCGGCACGCGCCGGCAGACCGTCATGCCAGAGCTGCCCGAATGAATAGGCACGAGCGTCGGGCATCAGATTCGCGTAACGCAGGTCGTCCGGCGGAATCGCCTCGGCGAAACCCACCTCGGCGGCGCCGCTGGCGCCGGCGAAGCTGCGGATCGACTCGGTCGCCTCCTCATCGCTCCAGGCGAGCAGATCGCCCTGCACCAACACCATCCGTTCCGGTGCGTCGTCTTCTGCGAACACCGGCCGCGGCAGTGCGAGCGCGAGGAAGGCATCGTCGTTCTCCCGATGCGTCTTCGTGATCTCGGCGCTGGGTTCGTCACGCGCCTCGACGTGAGAGAAGGTCGCGAACTGGTCAGTCAGCCAGCCCCTGTGGGCGTCGTCGAGCGGCATCAGCCCCTGCCCGGTCGCGAAGACCGGCACATCGAAGGCACGACGGATCTCGGCCGCAGCGGAGACGAGGCCCAGGTTGTCGTGCCACATCGAGTTGACGTATCCGCCGCCGAGAAGGTGGAGGGAGTCTGCACCACGCAGCGTCAACAGTCCCTCGTCGAAGCGAGGCGACCCGAGGTCGCGCACCAGTCGCGCGATCCTGGCGGCATCGGCCACCGGATCGTGCGTCTCGCTGCCCATGGCGAGCTCCCAGAGCGTGCTGGTGGTGCGCAGGTTTGGATGGGTGTCGGCGAACAGATGTGCCGAACGACCCGGATGCGGGCAGTCCAACCAGACCACGGATTCAGGTTCGCGCTCAGCCAAGAAATCGAGCCAGGCTCTGGTGATCAGTTCGTCGCCGTAATTGGGGTGGCCGGAGGTCGAGACGAGGTACCGCGTACGACCGACGCGAGGTGCGGGGTCAGTACGGGTACGAGATCGGAACAGCGCCATTCCAGGGCCCTTCACTAGTTGAACTGCCGTCTCCCCGCCGACGCACGCCGATCCGCATCCGACGCGCAACCACGATATCGAGATTCGGCGAAGACCGTGAATCGCCGCACGATCCCGAAATTCTTCATCGCATTGCACGCAGGGCGCGTCCCCTACCGCTGTGCGACAGTTAAGACGCTACACTTTTGGTCGCCGCGCACCCTGCAGGAGTTCACTTGACCACGACCATCGTCATGCCGACATCGCTGCGTCAAGCGAGCGAGCCGCACGAACGGACAGAGGGCCGCGGAAGCTGGGTCTGGCGGGTGCTGGCTGTTGTCGGCCCGGTCGCCACGATCATTCTGTACTGGTACATCGCGCAGTCGGCGATCGCGCCGCGCACCGGCTATGACGAGAACCACCTGTTGCAGATGGCCCGTCTCATCTCCGGCGACGACAACGTGACCCAACTCGCCGGCAGCGGCTACTACCCGGGCTGGGCAGTCGTCCTGGCGCCCATCTGGTGGTTCACTCACGACGCCGCGACGGTGTACGCCGCCGCACTCACCGTGAGCAACGTGATCGGCGTCGCGACGATCGTGCCACTGGCTCTGCTCGGCCGCCGCCTAAGGTTGACCTGGCCGCAGAGCATCACGATCTCCTCGATCGTGATGATTCTGCCCGCGCGGAGCGCCTTTGCCGAATATGCCCTCAGCGAGCAGGCGATCGCGTTCTTCGTCGCGTGGGTCGTGCTCGCCGCCTTCGCGCTGTGGCAACGGCCGTCGTGGTGGCGCGTGGTGCTGTTCGTCGCGGCGATCGGCGCGGCATACGTGACACACCCGCGCACGATCGCACTGGTGGCGACGGCGGGGATCTGGTTGCTCGGGTTCGCCCTGCGGCGATGGCGCTTGGCCCTGCTCGGTCTCGCGCTGCTCTTCTGCGCATATGTGGCCGCCGATCGCTTCGCTCAATACGTTGCGGAGCGTGTGTTGCTCAACGGTTACGGCAAGGACGCAACTCTTCAGAACACGCTCGACAACTTCGACGCTTCGATCTTTCTGAAGGTCTTCCTCAACCAGACCTGGGTGCAGGTCGTCGGTACCGCGGGGCTGTTCGCGGTCGGGAGCGTGGTCGTGGTCGTCTGGACGATACGCGAACTGCGCGAGCGTCGGCTCGGTACCGGTACTTTCATGTTCGGAATGATCCTGTCGGCCGTACTGGTCAGTGCGATCTGGTGGACGCGACCGGACGTCCTGCTGCGCGTCGTCGGGTGGGTGCGGCTGGACGCGTGGACCTACTCCCGGTACATCGACCCGGTAGCGGCGATCGTCGTACTCGTCGCGCTCGCAGCACTGGTCCGCGGACTTCGTTGGAGCGTGGTCGCGACCGCCGTCGGCGTCTTCGCAGCCGGGGCAGCCGCGGTCGTTCTGGGGGTCGCTCGGAACGTTCCGCTCTGGGGTTGGTACTCGGCGTCGAACCCGGCGATTCTTCCATGGCGCTTCCTGTTCCCCGATGCCCCATTCGTTCTCCCGCTGACGCCGACGTTCACCAACGATGCCCGATTCTGGGTGTGGGCAACGACGTTTGTGTTCGTCTGTCTCGGTGCGTACGTCGTGCTGCGTAACCGTCCACGGACATTGGCCACCTGTCTGCTCGCCCTCTCATGCGCTCTCGCTCTCCTCGCGAACCCGAATATGACTCGACCTTACCCAGCAAACACCACAGGTGCGGTCGAGCAAATCGAGTCCGTGGCGCTCGGCCCAGACCGTGCCCGGATCGACTTCGATATCGCCTGCCGGGCACCGGGTAGATCGGATGCGATCAACTGGCTCCCCTTCTGGCTCTCGCCACGCGTCGTCGAGATCGTCGATCGTCGGGTCGGCGAGCGATTCGAATCCGACCTCGTCGTCTCGTGCGAGGACTGGCCAGAAGCCGACGCCTTCGGGGCGCGCGCATACGACGCCGACCCGGACTACAACTACAGCCTGTGGGTGCTTCCCGGAGAGTTGCAGACCGAGCTCGATGACGCCGGGCTGCTGAAGTAGCGCCGGTCCGCGGGGTCGCCGCCTCGCGCTACCCGCGAGGGGCGCGGACGATGTCGGCGATGAGGTCGGCCTGCGCGAGAGAGCGCTGCTTGACCTCGGGCAGATGAGCGTCGAGCTTCGCCTGCACGGCACCACGCTGCGCGTCGAGTTCGGCGAAGCGCTGCTGAAGATGGGCCGGGTTGAGCTTGTCGTGGCCGAATGCCCATTCCTCGAGCTCGAACATCTCCAGCACTTCGCGGTACTTGTGGCTCCAGCCGATCACCAGCGTCGGCACGGCCATCGCCAGCGACGACACCATGGCGTGGAAACGGCTGGCGACGAAGAGGTCGCAGCGACCGATGAGGTACCGCAGCTGCTGCGAGCTCAGTTCGCGGTCGATGAAGAGCAGGTCTTCGCCGTGAGCGAGCCGCGAGTCGATCTCCACGCACAGCGGCAGGTCGTTGTTGTGCGCCTTGTGCGTTCCGGTGCGCACGCTGTGCGGCACCAGAACCACCTTCTTGCCCTGCGCACGCAGATGCGCGATGAAGGAGACGATCTGGCTGATGTAGTCCCCTCCGCGCGCTTCGACCTTCTTCTGCAGCACCACGCTCGGGCATACGCCGACCACGTCGCCATCGTCGAAGAACGTCAGATCGACATGCTCGGCGACCTGCTCGGCCTCGGTGCCGTCCATCTCCAGCGAGAAGGCGTAGTCGGCGCCGGCGTGCAGGTTCTTCAGTCCGAGCCCCTCGGCGAGTTCGTGGGTGATCCGGCCGCGGGTAACGAGCGTGCGGACCTTGGGCAGGAAGACCTTCGAGACGAACCTGTTCACCGGGTTCGTGAACGGCCCGACCGCCTGCGCGCATTTGAACACCGGAGTCGAGGTGTTCAGCGCCGGCAGGATGGACGCGACGTTGTAGAGCAGGAACTTCTCGCGGCCGTCGGTGAAGGTGATGCCGCCCTGATCGAGCAGCACCTGGCTGGATGTGAGCGCCCGGATCGCCTTGGAGCGCTTGCGCAGCAGCGGACGCAGGAACGGCAGCAGTCGATGCCCCAGCGCGAGCAGGTTGATCGTGACCCCGAGCTGCTTCGGGTTCGCAGCGACGATGTCGAGGTTGTCGTAGTGGTTCTGCGCGCGATCCTCTCGCGGGTACATGCTGAACAGCGTGAACCGCGGGTTGTCGAGCCGTGCGTTCAAGGTCTGGATGGCGCTCTCCAGCATCGCAGAGGCGCCCTTGTTGCCGGAGAGCGCCGATCCGATGATGGTGATGTGCGGGGAGGGCTGGTCAGTCACGGACGGATCTCCTTCGGAATGGTCCGGCGGGTGATCAGGTACACGGCGGCGACGCCGAGATCACCGACGGTGGACAGCAGACGAGCGATCAGGCTGATCACAATCGCCTGCGCAACGGGGATGTACTGGCTGAGGACCAGCACGATGATGGCTTCGCGCACGCCGATGCCACTGGGCACGAAGATCGCCAGGATGCCGATGGCCCCTGCCAGCACATAGGCGGCGGCGAACGGCAGCCACATCTCGGGGCCGACATCCGACACCGTCACGGCGATCAGCACGAAGCCGACGCCGTTCAGGATGCGCGGCCCCAGGAACTCCACAGCCGACCGCAGCGACTGCCAGCTGCTGAGGAAGTACTCGCGGGGCACATCCTGTTTCAGCGCCCGCTTGGCCACCCGGCTCAGGATGCCGTGGAACAACGGCCGATACATCACCAGTGCCAGGGGGATCAGCACGAGCAGCGGCATCACGAGAGTGGTGACGTTGGCGCCGAATATCTGCGGACCGAGGCTGAGGAACAGGATGACGACGGCGGGTACGATCGAGGCCAGCTGCAGGAAGACGTTCTCGTAGATGAAGCTGATGACGACGAGCGTGCGACTGATGCCCTTCTTCTTCGCCCACAGCACCTTGTTCGCGACCGAACCGACCTGACCGGGGATGTACTTCAGCACCCATGACAGGCACTGCACTGCCACAGCTTCGACCGCGCTGATCCTGGCATCGGTGTCGCAGACGCGGATGATGCGTGCCCACAGCAGCCCGGTCAGCGGAACGGCGAGTGCGAACGCGACAGTTGCGACGATCCAGCGCCAATCGAAGTCGACAGGGTTCGCCTGCAGCTCCTGCCAGTTCTCGATCAGCGACCGGGAGAAGAAGTACCCGACGACGCCGACGACGACGATCGTGATCGCCCAGCGCAGCACCTGCTTCTTCACGGAGCGCCGCTTGCGCGGTGGTTCGGCGCCCGTCGATTCCTCAGACATCAGTTGTAGCGGCGGAAGGTGTCGAGCTCCTTCTTCTTCGAGTGCGGCACCATCCCCTCTGGATGGGCGTAGCCGAAGGCGATCAGCATGACGACGCGATCGGTCAAGTCGAGGCCGAGCGTCTTCTGCATCTTGCGCTCGAGCGGTTCGAAGTCCGGCCAGTTGATCACACTGGAGCTCAGCCCCATGGTCTCGAGACCGAGCATGAACTGCATGGCGGCGAGCGAACCGTCGACGTACACGGCGTGGCGGTCGCGCGGGCTGAAGTACGACTCCAGCTTCCCCACCACGACCGCGACGGCCGGGATGTTGTGACCGTATCCGGCGGTGCCGAACGGGATGTCGGAAACGGTGCGGACCATCTCGGGAGAGTCGAAGATCCGGAACTCGTACGGAAGCCTGTTGCACGCGCTCGGCGCCTGCCTGGCCAGCAGCAGCGCCTTGTCGATCAGCTCACGCGGAATCTCACGGTCCTCGTACCAGCGCACGCTGCGGCGCTGTGTGACGAGCGCCTCGAACGCGTCGTAGTCGATATCGGAGAGCTGCTGCTTCACGTACGGGATCTTCCCCGTCGGCTCCGCGTCGTACTCTGCGCTGTCGAAGCGCGCACGCGCGGCATCGACCGCGTCGTCACCAGAGGCCGACACTCGGAAGTACTCGGTGAGCACGTCGTGGGCCCAGTCCATCTCGCTCTGGTCCATCGTGCCGGGAGCCGTGCGGCACTGTTCCGCCGCCTGCTCGTAGAACTCGATGGTCTCGGTGATGTAGTCGCGGGCGAAGACGTCGCGCCGCGGACGCATGATCAGGCCCTTCTCGAGCCTGTGGATGTTGCGACGCAGCTCGACATGGGTGATGCGTTCGCGGTTCTTGTTGCGGTAGTAGTTCCGCCGCCCCCGAAGCACTGCGGCCTGCTCGCGGTTGAAGGTGATGAAGCTGACGAAGTAGACCAGGTGCGTGAGCACGCGGCTTCCCCCGAACACCTCGAGGAAGATCCGGTTCACCGTCTCGTAGACGCGACGGATCCAGGTGATGGCGAGCAGTGCTTTCGCGATCTTCTTGAGCTTGTTCAGCACGGTTGTATCGTCTCGATCCTGACGGCGCTATGCGCGGTCGGCTTCGGTTCCATCGTCGTGCATCCCCCGCATTGCGTGCGGAGGCGTCACCCTCATCGACGGGTGGCGCACCGCGTCGGCGGCGGACGGCACGGTCGGGTCGATCTGGTTCTGCGGAGCGTACTGCACGGCCCTGAGCCGCTCCAGACTCTCCTCGACCAGGGCGCGATTCGTTCGCAGCATGTCGGAGATCACCAGCAGCGCGAAGCACAGCAGACTGCCGACGAGCAGCGCGACGCCGAGGATGAGCGACTGCACATGGTCGCCGGCCGATCCGATCCACATCAGCACGAGGTACCGGACGAACGGGATCAGCGCCAGGATCAGGAACAGCAGCCCGAGACTCAGGAACACCGCGTGCGGCTTGAACATGATGTAGCTGCGCATGATGGCCTGGCCGGAGCGCCCCATGTGCTGGAAGATGTTCTTGAACAGCCGCGACTCCCGAGTCTTCGGGTTCGTCGTCACCGCCACGCTGTCGATCCGCATGCGCTTGTGTCCCGCCTGGATGATCGTCTCCATGCAGTAGCTGAACTCGGTGACCACGTTCAGCCGGTACAGCGATTCGCGCGAGTAGGCGCGGAAACCGCTGGCCGCATCCGGCAGCTTCGTGCCGCCGGCGAAGTTGACCACCTGGCTGCCGATGCGCTGCATCAGCTTCTTGAACGGCGAGAAGTGCGAGATCGTCTTCGTCTGCCGGTCGCCGATGACGATGTCGGCGGTTCCGTGCACGATGGGCTGCACCAGGTCGGAGATGCGCTCCTGCGGGTACTGGTTGTCGCCGTCCGTGTTCACCACGATGTCGGCGCCGTGCTGCAGCGCGTAGTCGACGCCATCGCGGAACGAGCGCGCCAGCCCCATGTTGCGCGTGTGGAACACGAAGTGTTCGACACCGAACGACCGCGCCACCTCGACGGTGCGGTCGCTCGATCCGTCGTCGATGATCAGGACGTGAATCTCATCGATCCCTGGGATCTCTTTCGGGATGCTCTCGAGCACGAGTGGCAGGGTCTGCTCCTCGTTGAGACAGGGGACCTGAACGAACAGACGCATTGCTGGTTTCTTTCGTAGACGGTTCGGCGCACACATCTTCACACCGCGTGCACGATTCTAGTGTCGCCGCGGGCGATCACGACGACGACCGCACCCCAGCCGCGGCAGAATCCCCGAGCCGCGGCGTATTCGGGTCGAAAGTGCCTCGAGCGGGCGATTGTGCCGCGGCTCAGCGCCCTGGCGCGACGCGCCCTACGCGAAGGTGAAGGCGACCTCGACCTCCACCGGCGCATCGAGCGGGAGCGCGGCGACTCCGACGGCTGAGCGGCTGTGTGCGCCGGCGTCGCCGAAGATCTCGCCGAGCACTTCGCTCGTTCCGTTGATGACGCCGGGCTGGCCGGTGAAGGCGGGGTCGGATGCGACGAAACCCGTCGCTTTGAACACACCGGTGATCCGGTCGACGTCGCCGACAGCGGCGGCCGCTGCGGCGAGCGCGTTCAGCGCGCACGTTCGGGCGAGGTCCTTCGCGTCGGGCGCGGGAACGAGACCGTGCCCGTCGCCGACCTTGCCCGTGGCCGGCAGGTCGCCCGAGACGAACGGCAGCTGTCCGGATGTCCAGACCAGGTCGCCGTGGATCTTGGCCGGAATGTACGCGGCAACCGGCGCGGCGACAGTCGGCAGGTCGATGCCGAGCTCGGCGAGGCGAGCCGAGACGCTCACTGCTCGCCCTCGAACTGCTTGGCGGCCTCGGCAGCGGCGCCAAGCCCCGCGTTGGCGGGCCCGGAATCGGTGACGGGCCGCTTCAGATAGGCGACGAGTCCGCCTTCCGGCCCCGTCACGACCTGCACGAGCTCCCAGCCCTGTTTGCCCCAGTTGTTCAGAATCTGCGCCGTGTTGTGGATCAGCAGCGGCGTCGTGAGGTACTCCCACGTGGTCATGGCACTCCCGGTGTCGTGTGCAGAAAGTCGGTGCGCGCTCCATGCGGATCTGTCCGGCAAAGCAGATTCTCCACAGGGAACGCTATTACCATCAGCCTATGCCTCACTCGAAGAGAACGCTCGGCGGTGTCGTCGGCGGCATTCTCGGTCTCGTCGGCCTGAGCGCCGTGGCCGGGCTGCTCGTCACCGCGACGGTCACTCCCGCTATCGCGCTCAGCGGCTACACCGCATCCGGCGCCATGACGATGTTCGAGAACATTCCCGCAGACCTCGAGGTCGACCAGCCGATGCTGCCGACCACGATCTACGTCGAGAACGACAAGGGCAAGAACGTCGAGCTCGCCACGTTCTACGACCAGAACCGCATCCCGCTCGAGTACGAAGACCTGCCGCAGGTCGTCATCGACGCTGTGCTCTCGAGTGAGGACCCCCGCTTCTACGACCACGGCGGCGTCGACCTGATCGGCACCTCGCGCGCGCTCCTCCAGAACGCCGGCGGCGGCAGCACGCAGGGCGCGTCGACGATCACCCAGCAGTTCGTCAAGAACGTGCTCGTGCAGCGCTGCGAGGCTGGCACGAGCGAAGACCTCCCGGATGACTTCGACAGCCTGGCATCCGAGGATCAGCAGGCGGCGATCATCGACTGCTACAACGAGCAGACGGATTCCAGCGGCACCGAGGGATACCAGCGCAAGCTCCAGGAGATGCGCTTCGCGATCGCCATCGAGAAGAAGTACACCAAAGAGCAGATCCTGCTCGGCTACCTCAACTTCGCGAACTTCGGCGGCCAGACCTACGGCATCGAGGCCGCGGCGAAGCGCTACTTCGGAAAGAGCGTGAAGGACATCACCATCGGCGAGGCCGCGATCCTCGCTGGCGTCGTGCAGAACCCGAACCTGCTGCGCATCGACAAGAAGGAAGGCACCCGAGAGATCCAGGGTGAGATGGTCAACTCCGCCGAGGACGGCTACAGGTACGCGAAGTCGCGACAGAACTACGTGCTGAACCGCATGCTCGAAGACGGAAAGATCACGGACGACCAGCACGACAAGTACCACGACGCCGAGATCAAGCCCAACATCACATCGAGAACTCAGGGCTGTCAGCAGGCGGGCGACGCGGCGTATTTCTGCGAGTACGTGCGCCAGACCGTGCTGAACGACGAGGCGTTCGGCGAGTCGGCGGACGAGCGTCGCCAGGTGCTCAGCCGAGGCGGTCTGAAGATCTACACGACGCTGAACCCGTTCATCCAGCAGGCGGCGGAAGATGCGATCAACAACTACGCACCGCAGACCGTCGACGGCATGAACTTCGGGTCGACGGTCGTCACGGTCGATCCGCGCACGGGCGACATCCTGGCGATGGCGCAGAACACCGACTACAGCCTCAGCCCGAACCACTCATCCGGCGACGGCTACACGAGCCTCGTGTACGCAGCGGGCGCCGACCGTGGCCATGCGAACGGCTTCTCGGCCGGTTCGACCTACAAGATGTTCACACTGCTCGACTGGCTCGAGAGCGGGCGC
The DNA here is from genome assembly GCF_900163665.1 of Frigoribacterium sp. JB110. Classification (GTDB taxonomy): domain Bacteria; phylum Actinomycetota; class Actinomycetes; order Actinomycetales; family Microbacteriaceae; genus Microbacterium. The sequence continues at coordinate 108,329 of NZ_FUIA01000025.1, read as the reverse complement.
TCCGTGAGAGAGTCCATCGACGGCACCAGCCGGCCCTTCAACATGAACGTCTGCGGAGCGATCCAGCAGACCGAGATGCGCAACTTCGGCGGAATACAAGGGCGCGTGAGCACGCCGATGGACTTCACATCCGCCTCGCTCAACACGGGGTTCATGGCGATGGCCGAGCAGCTCGACATCTGCGGAATCAACAAGGTCGCCGACCGGCTCGGGGTCACACTCGGCAACGGCAAGAAGGTCACCGAGGAGAACGTCCCCAACAACGTCATCGGCGACAAAGCGATCGCTCCGATCGACCTCGCCTCCGCCTACGGAACGGTCGCCAACGGCGGCGTGCTCTGCGACCAGCGTGCCATCAAGAAGGCGCTCGATCCCGACGGCAAAGAGATGACCCTCCCCGAGCACGACTGCAAGAAGGTGCTCGAACCCGAGGTCGCCGCGACCGCGTCGTATGCCCTCGCCGGCGTCATGAACGGCGGAACCGGCTCCGGCGGCAACCCCTATGACGGCACTCCGCTGATCGGCAAGACCGGTACCCACCAGGACCTGCAGACCATGCTCGTCGAGTCGTCGACCCGCGCGGCGACCGCTGGGTGGGCGGGCAACGCTTCCGGGGACGACACGATCTTCGGGCACGGCCTGCAGTCCATCCGGTACCATATCGCGCGCGAGACGCAGCGGGCCGCAAACGCCCAGCTCGGCAGCGACCCGTTCCCGTCGCCCGACAGCGAGTTGACCCGCGTCATTCTGGCCGACATCCCGAACGTGAAGGGTATGTCCGTCGGCGACGCGACCGCCGCGCTCGAGGAGGCCGGTTTCAACGCGAGGGTCGGCAGTTCGGTGGCCGGAACGGAACCTGAGGGCACAGTGCACAGCACCGATCCCGGCGGCAGCGCGCCGAGCGGCTCCATCGTGACGATCCATCCCAGCAACGGAAACGGCGTCTCGGTGCCGGATGTATCCGGCATGTCCGTGTCGGATGCGAGAGGCGCGATACAGTCGGCCGGTCTCAACACATCGCTCGGCTCCTGCAAGAAGAACGGCGATCTGGACGAGGACCGTGCCAGAGGCACCGACCCGAGCGGCGGCTCCGTCGTCTCATCCGGCAGCACCGTCACGATCGAGTACAGCTCGAAGAGCTGCGGTGGCGGCGATGACGATGATGATGACGATGGCAACAACGGCAACGGCAACGGCGGCAATGGAAACGGCAACAACGACGATGACGACTAGTCGATGAGCGGGGCCGGCCGCACCGCACTCACCGCGTTCACGGCCGTTGCCACGACCGCGGCTGCGGCCGCAGTGTGGGGCATCGGAATCGAGCGGCACCTCTACACTCTGAAGTCGCACGTCGTGCGAGTGCTCGAGCCGGGGAGCCGCCCCATCCGGGTGCTGCACGTCTCCGACGCACACCTCGCGCCGTGGCAGCGCCGCAGGCGTGAGTGGATCGCGCGCCTGGCCGGGTTGCGCCCCGATCTGGTGGTCAACACCGGAGACAACCTGGGGCATCCGGATGGACTCGAGGCCGTGCGCGAAGCGTTCGCGCCCTTCGCCGGCACGCCGGGGGTGTTCGTGCACGGGTCGAACGATCTGTGGGCGCCCACGCCGCGCAACCCGCTCAAGTACCTCGCGGGCCCGTCGAAGCACCGTGTGCACGCGAACCCGCTCGACACGGCAGCGCTCGACGCGTTCCTGAGCGACGAGGTCGGCTGGACCGCGCTCGACAACACCGCCACGACGATCGAGGCGGCGGGCTCCCCCATCCGGTTCGTCGGCACGAACGACGCACATCACGACCTCGACGACACCGCTGCCGCCCGAGGCGCTCTGGCGGAGCTCCCGGCCGCACCGCTCACGCTCGGTGTGACACACGCGCCGTATCAGCGCGTGCTCGACGACTTCGTCGATGCCGGCGTCGACGCGCTGTTCGCCGGACACACCCACGGCGGTCAGGTGCGCGTGCCGTTCTACGGAGCGCTGGTGGCCAACTGCGACTTGCCCGCCGAGCAGGCGCGGGGTCTGTCGACCTGGGCGCACGCCGGCCGCGCCGTGCCGCTGAACGTCAGCGCGGGGCTCGGACATTCGATCTACGCGCCGGTGCGCTTCGCCTGCCGGCCCGAGGCGTCGCTGATCACGCTGGCCCCGCGTCCGGCATAGAACGCTCCCCCGGCCGGTCTCGCGCCGGTGCTCGATTCAGCCGCGACCCGGTGCTCACCATCGGCCTTACCCGCCGGTGTGCCCCGCACCACCGAGGCCGCCCGAGCATTCGCCGGCAGCGGCGGAGCAGAGACGCCGGCCAACGCTGCCGCCGGACACGATCCCCGCGTCGGTTCGAAGCACGGCTTCGGATCGGTTAGACTAGTCGGGTTGCGCCGCGTTCGCCGCGGAAGCAACGGGGTGTGGCGCAGCTTGGTAGCGCGCCTCGTTCGGGACGAGGAGGTCGCAGGTTCAAATCCTGTCACCCCGACACTATTGAAAGAGCTCTCGGCACATCGTGCCGAGAGCTCTTTCGTCTGTCCGGGAGCCAACGGTGCCGAGCTACCGGGGGCGACTGGCCAAAACGGAGCCCAGCTCCCACGCCTCCTTCTCTCGTCCGGGAACCCGACGGAGGGAGATTCGAACTCGGCCAGGTTCGTGCGCCCGGCGAGCGTTATTGCCGCGCAACATAGACGGTGTTGCTCGAGACGCCACCGGTGAGCGGGTTGGCGAACTCGACGACGTGGGCAGCAACGGTCGAGAACACCTCGCTCAGCACGGCTTCGAACACCTGATCGGGTCGGTCGTCCGACCACAGCGCGAAGACGCCGTCGTCTGTGAGATGACGGGACAGCGCGGCGAGGCTCGGTGCGGTGTAGAACGCCTGGTGCGTGGGACTGAGGGCGTGGTGCGGCGAGTGGTCGATGTCGAGCAGGATGGCATCGTATGTTCGCTCGGGCTCGGCCGCTGCCAGCCGGAAGAAGTCGTCCTGGACCAGCTGGCAGCGCGGATCGCTGCCCAGTTCGACGACGTCCGGAAGGAGCCCCCGACGGTGCCATTCCAGAACCGGTTCGTTGAGCTCGACGACGGTGACCTCGGCGACCCTGGGGTCTGCGAGCGCTGCCTGCGCCGTGTATCCGAGGCCCAGCCCGCCCACCATGACGCGAAGTCGCGGTCGATCGATCTCGGCGAGCGCGAGGTGCGACAGCTCGATCTCCGCCGCGGTGAAGAGGCTGGACATCAGGAACTCTTCGCCCAGCTTCACCTCGTAGACGTCTGAGTCAGTCACCAGGTCGTGGCGCCGGCGCAGGCTGATCTCACCCTGATCCGTCTGCTGCCAGTCGATCTCTTCGAATCGCAAAGCCATGTCTTCTCCTCGTACTTCCTCATTGCGGAGCGGCGAGGCTCGAGCCTGACGCGATCCGGGCTGGCGAGGATCCCTCGCCACCCGTCGTAGCACCCTGTCACATCAGTATCGATGAGACGAACCGCGCGTGGCTGCTCTCATCCGGGTGCTCTGCTTCTAGACTCGGCGAGTTCGTTCATGAATCAGCGTCAAAGGAGTCGCATGTCGACGACGACTATCGCGGGGCGCTCGGCCGCTCTGCAGGCCATCACCGCCAAGCCGGGGTTCAATCGCTGGCTGATACCCCCCGCGGCGCTCGCCGTGCATCTCTGCATCGGCCAGGCGTATGCGACGAGCGTGTACAAGGCGTCGCTCGTGGAGCACTTCGACGCCAGTCTCACCGCCGTCGGCATCATCTTCTCGATCGCGATCGTCATGCTCGGGCTGTCCGCGGCCATCTTCGGCACCTCGGTGGACAAGTACGGCCCCCGCCGCGCCATGATCGCCGCCGCGCTGTGCTGGGCCGTCGGGTTCTTCGTCGGCGCGCTGGGCATCGGCACAGGCCAGCTCTGGCTCGTCTATCTCGGATACGGCGTCATCGGCGGCATAGGTCTGGGAATCGGGTACATCTCGCCGGTGTCGACGCTGATCAAGTGGTTCCCCGACCGTCCGGGGCTCGCCACGGGCATGGCCATCATGGGGTTCGGCGGCGGTGCGATGATCGCCAGCCCGTTGTCGTCGTGGCTGCTCGGTGTGTACGACTCCGGCTTCGCCACCAACAGCGGTGTCGCCACCGGCGACGCCGTGATGAAGCTGTTCCTCACGCTCGGCGTGGTCTACCTCGTGGTGATGCTGTTCGGCGCCTGGATCGTGCGCGTCCCTGCTCCCGGATGGACGCCGAAGGGCTTCGATCCGGCCGCGGTGAAGACCAGTGCGATCGTGACCGACGCGAACGTCTCCGCCAACCAGGCGATCAGGACGCCGCAGTTCTGGCTGCTGTGGATCGCGCTGTTCTGTAACGTGACGGCGGGAATCGGAATCCTCGAACAGGCCGCGCCGATGATCCAGGACTTCTTCCGCGACAGCCCGATGGCCGTCGGCGCCACCGCGGCAGCCGGCTTCGTCGGCGTGCTCAGCCTGTGCAACATGGCCGGACGCTTCGGCTGGTCGTCGGTCTCCGACTACATCGGCCGCAAGAACGTCTACTACCTCTTCCTCGCAGTCGGCATCGTGCTGTTCCTGCTGCTGGCGTTCACCGGTGGTTCTGCGGTCTGGCTGTTCATCATCGTCACCGGCATCCTGATCTCGTTCTACGGCGGCGGGTTCGCCACGGCGCCCGCCTATCTGCGCGATCTGTTCGGCACCTATCAGGTCGGTGCGATCCACGGCCGACTGCTGACGGCATGGTCGGCCGCCGGAATCGCCGGGCCGCTGATCATCAACGGCGTTCTCGACACACAGGGCGAGCCGGGGACGCTGCACGCCGCCGCGTACCAGCCCGCGCTGCTGACGATGGTCGGCATCCTCGTGGTCGGCCTCGTCGGCAACGTGCTGATCCGCAGCGTGAACAGCAGGCACCACGTCGATCCGTCGAGGGTGCCGTCGGCCGCTTCGACCGAGAGCAAGGACGGCAGCGGGCACCACGTCAAGGTCGCCGGCGACGTGCACTTCCCCTCGTGGCTCGCGTGGCTGATCGTGGGAGTCCCGCTCACCATCGGCATCCTGCTGACGTTCGTCAATGCGCTGAAGCTGTTCTCCTGAGCCCTCTGGGGCGGGAGGCCGTTCCGGCAGGCGACTTCCCGCACCGGAACCATGGCGCGCAGGCGCTTCGCGAACCGGATGTCTGTGGCTGCGCATACGCTGGATCACATGGATGAAGAGGAGCTGGTGAAGGACGCCCTGCGAGGCTTCGACCGCTCCCTGCTGGAGTATCGTGCGCTGCGCGACGCCATGGAGCTGGAGATTCCCCAGCAGCTGAAGCAGTGGGGCGTGTTCGACTTCCGCGTCGAAGCCCGCGTGAAGAAGCGCGGTTCCTTCGAAGCGAAGGTGCGCCGCGACCCGGCCAAACCCGTGCACGACATGGTGGGTCTGCGCATCATGGCGTTCTTCCGCAGCGACCTGACCCGGGTGGAGCGGATGACCAGACGCGTGTTCGAGGTCGTCGAAGAGTCGTACATCGACAAGGGAAACCTGCTCGGCGACGAGAGCTTCGGCTACCGCAGTGTGCAGTTCGTGGGCCACACGCGCGGTGCAGAGCCGTTCGACGCGTTCGCGGCCGGGCTCCCGGTCGAGATCCAGATCCGCACCATGCTCGAGCATGTCTGGGCCGAGGTCGAGCACGACTTCCGATACAAGCCGCAATCCGCCTCACCGGATCCGGAGATCAACCGGCGCTTCGCACTCACCGCCGCTCTGCTCGAGCAGGCCGACCGCAACCTCGACGACATCCGGCGCTCGATGGAGGATCGCTAGGCGCACCGCCGCTGGCCTTCCGGTGTGGCTTGCTGCCGTTCCGCCGTGCCCACAGGCACTCCCGTGTGCCGAACTGTGCCTCGCGCGCCGCGGTAGCGCAACCTCGCACATGGGAACCGGCGCCCCGCCACCCGACCCGAGACCGGCACCGCCGGTAGGAACCCAGGCGGGGCGACCGGTGGGTCACCTCACGAAGGGGTGCTCCACGCCGAAGGCGCGAAGCAGCGCGTCGGCTTTGGCGACCGTCTCCTCTGCCTCGGCCTCGGGGTGACTGTCGATCGTGATCGCGCCGCCCGTGCCGATCGTGACCTCGCCGTCGGCCACCACCGCCGTGCGGATCACCACCGACAGGTCGACCGCGCCGCATCGCGAGAACGCACCGAGCACCCCGGAGTACACACCGCGAGGCTCGGCCTCGAGCTCGTCGAGCAGCTCCACGGACCGCCGCTTCGGTGCCCCGGTCATCGACCCCGGCGGGAACAGCGCTTCGGCCGCGCGCACCCCTGCCGCGTTGCGCGGCCGCAGCTGAGCGCGCACGGTCGTCACCAACTGGTGCACGGTCTCATATGACTCGACCATCATGAAGGTCGGCACGTCCACCGTGCCCGGCTGTGCGATGCGGCCGAGATCGTTGCGCAGCAGATCGACGATCATCAGGTTCTCGGCGCGCGTCTTCGGGTCGGCGGCCAACTCGCTCGCCGCACGCGCATCGGCATCCGGATCGGTTTCGCGCCGCACCGTGCCCTTGATCGGTTTGGTCTCGGCCGCCCCCTGCGGATCGACGCGCAGATACCGCTCGGGCGAGCACGACAGCACCTCGCGCCCCGGCAGTCGCAGGTACGCGGCATTCGGCGCAGGATTCGCCTCGCGCAGCTTCCGGTACACCGCGAACGCATCGCCGGAGAACCCGAACCGCAGGTTGTAGGTGTAGCACGCCTCGTACGAGTCGCCCGCATACAGCCAGGTGCTCACCTCGCCGAGATCGGACAGGTACTGCTCCCGGGTCACCGACGCGCGCGCAGCACCAGTACCGCTCCCGGCTGCGCCGACGACACCACCTGCGTCCGGCGCACCATCACGGGAAGCGCTCAACGCCCCGTCGACCACGACACCTGCACGGCACCCGCTCCCCCGTGCACCGCAGGCGACGGCCAGCGTCTCATCGAGCCATGTCTCGGCATCCGGAGCGTCCTCATCCGGCCCGACTGCCACCACGATCAGCTCGTCGGTGTCATGGTCGAGCACGACGAATCGGCTGAGATGCACGAGCTGCGCGGCCGGCTCGTCAGGTGCCGGCCGCGCGCCGAGCGTCTTCGCGTCGTACCCGACGTAACCGATGTAGCCACCCGCGAACGGCAGGTCGTCGATCGTGTCGACCGGGTGCTCTTCGATCCTCGCGGCGAGCGCGCCCCACACGTCGGCATCGCCCGTCTCGCGCCCGTCGATCCGGATGCCGCGGGGCGTCGCCTCGAGCGCGTGGTCGTGCGTCGTCTCCGGCGCCCCCATGATCGACCAGCGGCCCATGCCGTATGCGCGGCGGGCGCTGTCGAGCCATACCGCGGTCGAGCAGTCGCCGTACAGTGCCGCGAACAGCGCGGCGGGCTCGCTGATGTGCGCGCGGGTGCGACGCGTCAGCGCGCGCCAGACCTGCTCAGGCATCCGGCGTCCTCTCATCGAGGAAGGTCTCGATCATGCGGGCGCCGTGCCTGGTGCCGATCGACTCCGGATGGAACTGCACGCCCGTCCAGCGCCGGTCTTCGGTCTCGCCCGCCATCGGCAGGCCGTCGCGCGAGCGCGCCGTGATGCGAAGCGGCGCAGGCTCAGCGACGACGAGCGAGTGGTAGCGCACCGCGTCGAACGTCTCGGGGACGCCGGCGAACATCGCCGACCCGTCGTGTGTCACGGCTTCGACGAGCCCGTGCGCGGGCCGCGGTGCCTTCTCGACTCGCCCGCCGAGCGCCACGGTCATCGCCTGGAAGCCGAAGCACACGCCGAACACGGGCACGCGCGCGGCGTCGAGCACGTCGAGGGTGTGCCCGACGTCGGCTGCACGATGGGGCGAGCCCGGCCCCGGCCCGAGCACGATGTGCGTGGCCGCAGCGATCTCCGCGGCATCGACCAGGTCGCTCTGCACCAGGCGCGGCTCGGTTCCGGTGAGCACCCAGAGGATCTGCGCGATGTTGCCCGTGTACGAGTCGTAGTGGTCGACGAGCAGCACACGAGGCGGCTCGGGCGATCGGGTCATCCTCACATTCTCGCGCACACCGCAGCGCGGCCGGTTCCGCTCCCGCTGATCGGAAGGGCCGGATGCCGCAGCGGCGGCCCGGCACGGCCGGTCCGGATGTGCCGAGGTGGCGTTGTGCCCTCGGCACTCGCCCCGTCGTCGGCGTGCACGCCTTGTTCCCGCTCATCCGGGATCGCTCATCCCGGATCGCTCATCCGCGCTCGAATAGGATCGACGGATGCCGCAGAATTCCCCGCTCGTCGTCGCCTTCGACCTCGATGACACGCTCGCACCGTCGAAGAGCCCGATCGATCCGCGCATCGGCGACCTGCTCATCCGGCTCGCTGAGCGCGTCGAGGTGGCGATCATCTCGGGCGGGCAGATCGAGCAGTTCCGCGCGCAGGTCGTCGACCTGCTGCCGGACGCACCGGATGCGCTGTCGCACGTGCACCTGCTGCCGACCTGCGGCACGCGGTACGACCGTTTCGACGGCACGACGTTCATGCCGGTCTACGCGCACGGTCTCGAGGCCGAGGAGAAGGCTGCGGCGATCGACGCCCTCGAGCAGGAAGCCCGCGCGCTCGGGCTGTGGGAGGAGCTCAGCTGGGGCGAGAAGATCGAGGACCGCGGTTCGCAGATCACCTTCTCGGCCCTGGGCCAGAGCGCACCGGTCGACGCCAAGCGCGAGTGGGATCCGGACGGCGCGAAGAAGAACGCCCTGCGGCAGGCCGTCGCGGCCAGGGTGCCCGAGCTCGAGGTGCGCTCGGGAGGATCGACCTCCGTGGACATCACGCGCAAGGGCATCGACAAGGCGTACGGCATGCGCCGCCTGTCGGAGCAGACCGGCATCGCCCTGGGCGACATGCTCTTCTACGGCGACCGCCTCGACCCCGACGGCAACGACCGCCCCGTGCTCGACATGGGCGAGGTCGCCTGCGTCGCCGTCACCGGCTGGGAGGACACCGCCGACCACCTCGACGCGCTGCTCGAGGAGCTGCCGGCGCGCGGCTGATCCCGCCGGTCACCCCGCGAAAGTACCCCTTGTGATCGAGTGGCCCACTTAGATCCGGATGCAAGTGGTCCGCTCGGTCACAAACGGTACGCTCGCGCGCGGGGCGCTGCGCCCCGCCGCCGGCGGCTCACCCCACAGGCGTCAGGCGCGTGAGCTGGGTGACGTGGCGAGGCTCCAGCTCCTCGAGGGACGACACGCCCAGCAGCGCCATGGTGCGGCGGATCTCGGTGCTCAGGATCTCGATCGTGCGGTCGACGCCCTCGCGGCCGCCGGCCATCAGGCCGTACAGGTAGGCGCGGCCGATCAGCGTGAACTTCGCGCCGAGCGCCATCGCGGCGACGATGTCCTGGCCGTTCATGATGCCGGTGTCGACCATCACCGTGGCGTCCTTGCCGACCTCGCGCACCACCTCCGGCAGCAGCCGGAACGGGATCGGCGCGCGGTCGAGCTGGCGCCCGCCGTGGTTCGACAGGATGATGCCGTCGACTCCCCTGTCGATCAGCTTCACCGCATCCGGCACGTTCTGCACGCCCTTGACCACGATCTTCCCCGGCCACATCTTCCGGATCACGTCGAGGTCGTCGTAGCTGATGGTCGGGTCCATCGCGGCGTTGAGCAAGTCGCCGACCGTGCCGCCCGTCGACGACAGCGACGCGAACTCGAGCTTCGGCGTGGTGAGGAAGTCGATCCACCACCACGGCCGCGGAATCGCGTTCGCGATCGTGCCCAGTGAGAGCTGCGGCGGGATGGAGAAGCCGTTGCGCCCGTCGCGCATCCGGTTGCCGGCGACCGGGGTGTCGACGGTGAACTGCAGCGTATCGAAGCCGGCTTTCGCCGCGCGCTCGACGAGTCCGTACGAGATCTCGCGCTCGCGCATGACATACAGCTGGAACCAGTTGCGCCCGTTCGGGTTCGCCTGCTTGACGCTCTCGATCGAGGTGGTGCCGAGCGTCGACAGCGTGAACGGGATGCCCGCTGCCCCCGCCGCACCTGCGCCCGCCGTCTCGCCCTCGGTCTGCATCAGCCGGGTGAATCCGGTCGGCGCGATGCCGAACGGCAGCGCCGACGTGCCGCCGAGGATCTCGGTGGAGGTGTCGACGTTCGGCGCAGGGGTGAGGATGTCCGGATGGAACTCGATGTCCTCGAACGCCTGCCTCGCGCGCTGGATCGACAGCTCCTGGTCGGCGGCGCCGTCGGTGTAGTCGAAGGCTGCTGCCGGGGTGCGACGCTGGGCGATGTCGCGCAGGTCGTAGATCGAGAACGCCTTCTTGAGCCTGGCGTCCCTGCCGAACTCCGGCAGCTTGATCTTCAGGAACTCCATCACCTCTCGGGGATTGGGGAACTGTCGCTGAACCATGGGGTCCTCTCTCGTCAGACGTTCTCGCGCATCTGCGCGTAGTAGCCGGTGATGTGGTCGTTCACGAGGCGCGCGGCCTCGTCTGGAGTGCTGTTCCGGATGGCGTCGAGAAGGCCGGCATGCTCGTCGCGCAGACGCGCCGCGGTCGCCTCCCAGTCGGCGATCGTCGCCGCGCCCGCGGTGACGTAGGCCTCGATCGCACTGCGCAGGCCGGCCATCACTGTGGAGATGACGGCGTTTCCGGATGCTTCGGCGAGCGCGTGGTGGAAATTCTGGTCGAGCACGAGGAACTCTTCTCGTGTCAGATCCTGCGTGGCCATGGCGTCGAGCAGAGCGTCGGCGACCGACAGGTCGGGCTCGTCGCGGCCGGCCAGCTCGCGCACGACGGCGCCCTCGAGCACGAGGCGTGTGGTGACGATGTCGGGGAAGGCGAACGCCTGTGCCGCGGTCTGCAGCCGCAGCAGCGCGCCGAGGCCGCCCGCGGGCGTCGAGACGATCATGGCCCCGGATGAGGGACCCGAGCCGACCGCGGTGCGCACGACGCCCATCACCTCGAGCACGCGCAGCGCCTCGCGCACGCTGGACCGGCCGACGCCCATGGTGCTGGCCAGCTCCCGCTCGCCGGGCAGCCGGTCGCCGGGGCCGAGTCGACCGCTGAACAGGTCGGCTTCGACACGGTCGAGCACGCTCCGCCAAGCCTTCGGCGTCTCAGCCATCCGCGCCCTCTCGTTCCGTCTCGCCTGCTCCGGACATCCGGTGTGGTCAGACCACTATGGTCCGACCACAATAGCACCCGGCGCACCGGAGCGAAGTGTCGAGGTGATGGACATCCTGCGCAGAGCGACGTCGGTGGCGATCGTCGAGTTCCGCCACAAGGGGCTGGAGGAGCCATACCGAAAGGGCACCAAGAGAAGCATGCGTCGGATCACGTGCCCAGCACCGCCGCATCTCCACTGCATCAGTACCATCGCGCTTCGCAGTTGTGGCACGATTCAGCACTCGGTGGGCTCAAGGAATTCTGCTTGCCGCAACTCTCCGAGCACAGCATTCACCACGCATCACCGGCCCGCGCCGGACATCCGCTCAGGTGCGACGAACGGTCGCTGAAGCCGCGGAATGAGGGCAGTTCGCCGCACCTGAGCGGCAGGGCGCGGGCGCTCAGCCCTCGTAGCCGGCGGGGTTGCGCTGCTGCCAGTTCCAAACGTCGCGGGTCATGTCGTCGATGGTGCGGGTGGCCTTCCAGCCCAGCTCCTGCTCGGCGACGGCCGGGGCGCAGTAGGTGGCGGCGAGGTCGCCGGCGCGGCGGTCGGCCATCGTCTTGGGCAGCTCGCGGCCGACGGCCTTCTCGAACGATGAGATCAGCTCGAGCACGCTGACCGGGTTGCCGGTGCCGAGATTGTAGGCCTTCAGACCCGGCTGTGCCTTTTCGAGCGCGGCGACGTGGCCCTCGGCCAGGTCGACGACGTGGATGTAATCGCGTTGACCGGTGCCGTCTGGGGTGTCGTAGTCGGTGCCGAACACGTTCACCTCGGGCAGTGCGCCGACGGCGACGCGGGCGACGAAAGGCATCAGGTTGTTCGGGATGCCCTTCGGGTCCTCTCCGACAAGACCGGACTCGTGGGCGCCGACCGGATTGAAGTAGCGCAGCATCGTGATGTTCAGTTCGGGGTTCACGCGCTGCACATCGGTGAGCACGACCTCGTTCATCAGCTTCGACTTCGAGTACGGGTTCGAGATCTCGACCAGGTTGCGCGTCGCCGTCTCGGCGAACGGCAGGTCGGCCGGGTCGGAGTACACGGTGCCCGTCGACGAGAAGATGAACGAGGCGATGCCGTGCTCGATGCCGACCTCGAGCAGTGCGAACGTCGTATCGAGGTTGTTGCGGTAGTACTCCAGCGGCTTCTCGACCGACTCCCCCACGGCCTTCTTCGCCGCGAAGTGCATGATCGAGTCGAACGGCCCGAACTCGTCGAACGCGCGCCGCACGTCGTCGACGCTCGCGGCGCTCCCGGAAGCCAGCGGCGCCCGCTTCCCGGTGATCTGCTCGATGCGCTCGGCGACGACGGCGCTGGTGTTGCTCATGTCATCGAGCAGCACCGCCTCGTGACCCGCCTCGAGCAGAGCGATCGCAGTGTGGGTTCCGACATATCCGGCACCGCCGGCAAGAAGTACGCGCATGGCTCCAGGTTATGCGGCAATCATTCGGGAACCATGAATGCGCACCGCCGACGGCGCCTCGGATCAGGTCAGCTCGACTCGCGGATGGCGCTCACGTACTCCTGCACCCGCGCGAACACCTCTTCGTCGTACGGCCCCCACTCCGGATGCGGCGTCGCTTCACCGCGGTAGGGTTCGTCGGCGTAGCGCTCCTGGTATTCGGCGAGCTTGCGCTCCAGGTCGACGCGGATGCCGGCGTAGCCGGGGTCATCGGCGACGTTGCGCACCTCGGTCGGGTCGGCGTGCAGGTCGTACAGCTCCCACTCCGACTCGTAGATCGTCTCGGATGCGCCTGGCACGCCGAGACCGGCCCCGTAGTAGTGGATCAGCTTGTAGTCGGCCGTCCGGATGCCGTAGTGGGCCGGGGCGCCGTGGATCGGGTCGTCGTGTTCCCAGTAGCGGTAGTACGCCGCATCGGGCCAGTCCTCGACGTCTTCGCCGCGCAGCAGCGGTCGGAAGCTGCGCCCCTGCGACGTGGGAAGCGCCTCCTGCGGGTCGAGGCCCGCGATGTCGAGGAAGGTCGCCGCGAAGTCGACGTTCGTGATGATCGCCTCGCATCGCGATGCCGCAGGCACCTCGGCGGGCCAGCGGATCAGCATCGGCATCTGCAGCGACTGGTCGAACATGAGCCGCTTGTCGAACCAGCCGTGGTCGCCGAGGAAGAAGCCCTGGTCTGAGGTGTAGACCACGAGCGTGTTCTCTGCGAGCCCCTTCTCCTCGAGGTGGTCGAGCAGGCGGCCGACGTTGTCGTCGATCGACTGCACCGTCTGCAGGTAGTCGCGCATGTAGATCTGGTACTTCCAGCGCATCCGCGCCTCGCGATTCTCTTCGCCCTGCAGGTGCTCCGGAACCTCCTGCTTGAGGTCGTCTGCGCCCATGTCGTCGGCGAGCGTCATGTGCACGTTGCGCACCGCCTTGCTGCGCGTGGCGTAGTCGTCGAAGAAGGTCTCCGGCTCTGGGATGTCGCCGTCGGCATAGAGGTGCTTGTGCTTCTCATCCGGAATCCACGGACGGTGCGGGGCCTTGTGGTGCACCATCGCGACGAAGGGCTCGTCGCCGACCGAATCGATCCAGTCCAGCGCGAGGTCGGTGACGATGTCGGTGGCATAGCCGGAAACGGTCTGACTGCCGTTCTCGTCGATCATCTCCGGGTCGATGTAGTCGCCCTGACCGGGGAAGATCTTCCACGCGTCGAAGCCGCGAGGCAGCGATACGCCGTGCTCGCCCAGATGCCACTTGCCGAACATGCCGGTGGCGTAGCCGCGCTCGTGCAGCGCGTCGATGAAGGTCGGCACCCGGTAGTCCATCTCGGTCCAGATGGAGGAGACGCCGTTGACGTGGCTGTAGGTGCCGGTGAGGATGGACGCCCGCGACGGGCTGCAGATGGAGTTCGTGCAGAACACGGCGTCCATCCGCACTCCCTCCTCGGCGATCCGGTCGAGGTGGGGCGTGCTGTTCACACGGCTGCCGTACGCCGAGATGGCGTGGGCGGCGTGGTCGTCGGACATGATGAAGATGATGTTGGGCTGAGCCACGGTTCCTGCTCTCGCGTTCGATTCGATCAGTTTGCTGCGGGGATGCGCACGTCGTCGCTGCCCAGGTGACCGAGCCGCCAGGCACGCGCCCAGCGCTCTTCGTCCGACGGCGGAAGCGCGCCGACGGCGATGCGCCAGACGCGTCCGTCCTGCTCCGGATTGCCTCCGATGCGCTCCTGGAGCCCTCGCTCAGGCAGTGCGACGGGCGGCTCGGACGTCCATGCCACGAGCGCGCCGTCTGTGTCGCAGTTCAGCTCCACCGAGCCGTCCCCTCGCGCCAGCACTCGGGGCGCCGGCGTCGTGGGAATGGTGCCCTCCGGTCGCCACGAGCGGATCAGCTCCTCCTCGTCGACGACACCCAGGTCGCCGACTCTCTCGATCCACCCGTCCAGCGCCGCGGCGAGCTCGTCGCGCACCTCGCGGAACTGCGGGTCCGTCGCGAGGTCGACGGTCTCGTGCGGGTCGGCCGCGATGTCGTACAGCTCCTCCACAGGCTTGTTCTCGGCGGTCACGCGGCGCTGCAGCGGGGTGAGCCTGTCCTCCGGATCACCGGCGGCACGCTGACGGGCCTCGTCGTTGACGCGGCCGCGCAGGTCGCGCCACGTCGAGAACTTCTCGGCGAACTGCTGGTGCTGGAAGGGGGAACGATCCGGATGCGCGTGGCGCACATAGCGGAAGCGTCGATTGCGCACGGTGCGTGAGCTGTCGCGCTGCTCATCCATCCGGTCCCTGCCGCCGAAGGCGTACTCCCCCTGCTCGTGCGCGAATCCTGCCGCGTCGAACAGCGGCGACGTCTGCATGTGCTCCGGCACGTCGAGCCCCGCCATCCGCAGCATGCTCGGGGCGATGTCGGCCAGGTGGACCACGTCGTCGCGGGCGGCGTCTGCCGCGACCCTGCCCGGCCAGCGCACGATGAGCGGAATGCGCAGGCCGGCCTCGGTCGCCCAGCGCTTCGCCCGCGGGAATCCGGCTCCGTGGTCGCTCCAGAACACCACGATCGTGTCGCGCTCCAGACCGTCCTCCGCCAGCTCGGAGAGGATGCGTCCGACCCATGCGTCCATCGTGGAGATGAGGTCGTGGTACCGCGCCCACGCGGTGCGGAACACCTCGTCGTCCGGATGATACGGCGGCACGGGAACGGTCTCCGGATCATGCCTGGCGCCATTCGGAAGCTCAGATGTCACGCGCACGAAGTCGTCATCGTCGAGGTAGATCTGCGACTCGTGCGTCACCATGCCGTGGAAGGAGGCGAAGAACGGCTGATCCGGATCCGGCCTGTTCCGCCAGTGCGCCGTCGGCGAGCAGTCGTCGAACGCCGTGCCGGGCACGGGGAGCTGGAAGTCGGTGAACACGTTGTTCGTGGCGTAGTAGCCGGCCTGTCGGAAATACTCGCTCAGCAGCCGCACCTCGGGCGGCGGCACCGCCTTGGAACGCATGTTGTGCGTGCCGATCGAGGTCGGGAAGCACCCCGTCATGATCGACGAGCGCGACGGAGCGCACACAGGGGCCACCGCGAACGCGTTGTCGAAGCGCGTGCCCTCTGTGGCGAATGCGTCGAGATTCGGCGTCACAGCGGCTTCCGCCCCCGGCCATACGTCGCGATAGCAGCCGAGTTCCGGGTTGATGTCGTGGGTCGAGATCCACAGGATGTTCGGTCGCTTCGCCTGCACGGTCATGCGTCGGTCGCCATCAGTGCTTTGCGCTGCTCGCGGCGGGTGCGCTGCTCCTCGGGGTCGGAGACGGGCGAGGCCGCCAGCAGCCTCTGCGTGTACGGATGCTCCGGATGGTCGGTCACCTGCTCGCCGTCGCCGAACTCGACGATGTCACCGTGGTACATCACCGCGATCCGATGGCTGATGTGGCGGACCACCATCAGGTCGTGTGAGATGAACAGGTACGCCACCCCCGTGCGGCGCTGGATATCGATGAACAGGTCGAGCACCTTCGCCTGCGTCGACAGGTCGAGCGCGGACACGGGCTCATCGCACACGATGAGCTTCGGGTCGAGCGCGAGCGAACGGGCGATCGCGATGCGCTGCCGCTGGCCGCCGGAGAACTCGTTCGGGCGACGACCTGCCGCGTCGACGGGGAGGCCGACGGCGTCGAGCAGCTCGTGCACCTGCACACGCGCCTCACGATCGGAGGTGCCCCGCACGGTGAGCGGCTCGGCGAGGATGTCGCCGATCGTCATCGCGGGGTTGAGCGAGGTGTACGGGTCCTGGAACACCGCCTGCACATCGATGTCGCGACGCTGCTTGCGGGTGAGCCCGACGAGCGAGCGCCCCTCGAACTCGATGGAACCCTCCGCCACGGGTGCGAGGCCCAGGATCGCTCGCCCGAGCGTGGTCTTGCCTGAGCCCGATTCCCCGACGAGCCCGACGGTCTCGCCCGGTGCGATGTCGATCGACACTCCCTTCAGCGCTCGGAACCTCTCGCTCCGCCTGCGCCCGGGGAACTCCACGACGAGGCCGTCGACCTCGAGGATCTTCTCAGTCATCGTGCTGCCTCCTGCTGCTGGGCGAACTCCCGGTCGTTCGTGCGGCGCGGTGCTGTGCCGTCGAGCGTCGAGGCCAGGAGGGACTGCGTATAGGCGTGCTGCGGATCGCGGAGCACCGCGTGCACCGGACCCTGCTCGACGACGGCGCCCTGCTTCATCACGACGACGGAGTCGCACAGGTCGGCGACGACGCCGAAGTTGTGCGTCACGAACACCATCGAAAGGCCGCGCTCGTCGCGCAGGCTGCGCAGCAGCTCGAGGATGTCAGCCTGCACCGTGACGTCGAGCGCCGTGGTCGGCTCGTCCGCGACGATCAGGTCGGGGTCGCAGGAGACGGCACCGGCGATCAGCACGCGCTGCGCCATGCCTCCCGAGACCTGATGGGGGTAGGCGCCCATCGTGCGCTCCGGATCGGTGATCCCGACACGGGCGAGCAGCTCCAGAGCCCTGCGGCGAGCGTCGTCCTTGGACACGCCGAGGTGCTTGCGCATCGGAGCGATGAGCTGATGACCGATCGTGAACAGCGGATCGAGGTTGGACATCGGCTCCTGCGGAACGTACGCGATGCGACTGCCGAGCAGTGCGCGCTGCGCCGACCCGTCGTCGGCGAGCAGATCGGTTCCCTCGTGCAGGATCACCCCGTTCTCGATCACGGCACCGCGCGGCAGCAGGCCGAGCACCGACCATGCGGTCTGGGTCTTGCCCGATCCGGATTCTCCCACCAGGCCCACGATCTCGCCGCGGCCGACGTCGAATGCGACATCCTCGATGACGGTCTTCAGCCGGTCGCCGTCGGGATATCCGACCGTGAGGCCGCGCACGCTGAGCACCGAATCTGCGTCCGCATCGGACGGCTGTGTCTTGACGCGCTCCGTGCCGCCGCGCCATTTCGGGGCGATCGGCTTGTCCTCGAGCGCGTCGCGCAGGGCGTTCGCGAGTAGGATCAGCGCGCCGATCGTCAACGCGATCGCGAGACCGGGCCACAGGATCAGCAGCGGTGCGATGTACAGGTTGCGGAACGCCTCGCTCAGCATGACGCCCCAGGTCGGCACGGTCTGGTCACCGAGGCCGAGGAACTCCAGGCCGGACTGGATCGCGATGGCGATCCCGCCGATCGTCGCCGCCTGGATGATGATCGGGGCGCGCACGACGAACAGGATGTGGCGCGCGATGATGCGGGCGTCGGACAGACCGCTCACGCGGGCCGCGTCGACGTAGAGCTCCGCGCGCACTTCGCGGACGCCGCTGCGCACCAGGCGGAAGATGCTCGGCGAGATCAGCACGCCGAAGATCGCCATCGTGATCCACAGCGACGGCCCGACGACGACCCTGACCGCCAGCAGGATCATCATGCTCGGCATCGCCATCACCAGGCTCGTGGTGAGGTCGCTGAGAGTGTCGAACCAGCCGCCGTAGAAGCCGGCGATGAGGCCGGCGACGAGGCCGACGACGACCGCGACGATCAGGGAGACGGCGGCGCCCAGCAAGGTGAGATGGCCTCCCGCGAGGAGGCGTGACACCACGTCGCGCCCCGCAGAGTCCGCGCCGAGCCAGTGTGCGGCGCCAGGCGCCGCAAAGGCGTCCTCCAGGTTCACCAGATTCGGATCGTGCGGAGCGATCACCGCGGCGAGCGCGCTGAGCACGATGACGGTGCCCAGGATGATGACAGCGGTCAGGCCCAGCGGATTCCGCAGGAGCCGCCCGGTGAGCGAGAGGTTCTTGCCGCCCTTGTTGGCCTTGAGGGCGACGGATTCCAAGGTTCCAGTACTCATGACAGACGCGCTTTCGGGTTGATCCATCCGGTGACGATGTCGATCAGCAGGTTGACGACGACGACCATGGCGACGCTGACGACCACCACGCCCATCACGAGCGGGATGTCGCCGTTCGTGGTGGCGGAGGCGATGGTCTCGCCGAGGCCCGGCAGGGCGAACACGCGCTCGACCACCACCGCCCCGCCGAGCAGGGCCACGAACTGCAGTGCGAGCACCGTCAGCGCCGGCGTCGCCGCCCCGCGCAGAACGTGCACGAACAGCACGGTCCGCTCGCCCAGCCCGCGACTGCGCAGGGTGCGCACGTAGTCGCGCCCCTCGACCTCGATGAACGCGCTGCGCACCTGCTGCGTCACGGCCGCGATGGCGCCCAGTGCCAGCGCGATGATCGGCAGCGTGATCGATGCCGTCCATCCGGTGAATGAGTCCGATGGAGAGACGAAGCCCGTGGCAGGGAACCAGTGCAGCGACAGTGCGAACACGATCACGAGCATGAGGCCGACCCAGAAGTTCGGTGCGGCGGCGCCGAACACCGAGATCACCTGCACGACGCGGTCGACCACGCCGCGCCGCGTCGCTGCGAGCACGCCGAGCAGGGTCGACACGATGGCGGTGACGATGACGGTGCCGACCACGAGCGACATCGTCACGGGCAGGCGCGAGGTGACGGTGTGCCAGACTCCTTCGCTGGTGAACCAGGAGGCGCCGAAGTCGCCGCGCACGGCGGAGAACAGCCACTCACCGAACCGCACGGCCAGCGGCCGGTCGAGCCCGAGCTCAGTGGTCTTGGCCGCTATCTGCTCTGCGGTGGCCTGGTCTCCCAGGATGCGGATCGCGATGCCGCTGCTGTTCGCGTTCATCAGCAGGTAGGTCAGCGATGATGCGACGACGAGCAGCACGATGCCCCCGACGAGGCGGCGAGCGATGAAACTCAACATGGTTGTCTCCTGTCGTCACTCGTCGAGCGTGTAGTTGTAGATGGAAGGCGCGGCCTGGCCCGCCTGGCCGGCGACGGTGAGGCCGTTGCGCGAGACGACGCCCTGCTGCACGCGGTAGAACACGACGTTCCATGCGTCTTCGACGGCCACGGAGTTGATCTCCTGGGCTGCCGCGTCGTAGACATCCGGATCGGTGAGGTTCGACAGCGCGCGGCTGGCGGCGTCATCGATTCGATCGTCCTGGGACTTGTAGACGTTCCACGCCGAACTCGGCAGCAGGAACCGGCTGATGGTGCCCCACGCGGTCGGCGGCTGAGCGAACGACATCCAGCTCACCGCGAACTTGCCCTGGCGCAGTGACGGGATGAAGTCCGCCGGTGCGACTTCCTGCCACTTCACGCTGATTCCCACGGCTTCGAGGTTCTGCCCGACGGCCGCGAGCATCGCCGGGTCCATAGTGGAGCTGCTCGGCATGGTGATCGAGAAGCCGTCCTCGTAGCCGGCCTCGGCGAGAAGCTCGCGCGCCTTGTCAGGGTCGTAGGAGTAGTAGTCGTCGTACTCGGGGGCGTACGCCTCGGAATCGACGTTGAAGGTCTGGTCAGTCGGCTCGCCGTACCCGAGGTCGACGGCCTTGAGGATGGCATCGCCGTTGACCGCATAGTTCATTGCCTGGCGCACCCGCACATCAGCGAGCGCCGGAACGATCTCACCGCCGCGGTCGAAGATCGACAGCCCGTACCAGTTCACCTGGAACTCGGTCACGTTCAGGCCGGATTTCTCCGCCTCGGGAATCTGCTTCGGCTCGATGATTCCGGTGTCGACCTCACCCGACTTCATCGCGTTCATGCGTGCAGACGAATCGCTCATCGGCCGGATCACGAGGTTCTCGAACCAGTCCCACTCTGCGTCGTCATCCCAGTAGTCGTCGCGCTTGACGTAGGTGTATCGATCACCCGCGACCGTCTCGCTGCGGATCAGTTCGTACGGCCCGGATCCGATCGGCACCGTGTCGACGGTGTCGCTGTCGAACTGCGCAGGGCTGGCCATGTAGCCGGCGCTGTTGCCGAGGTACTGGAAGATGTCGGGGTCGGGCTGGGAGAACTGCAGCTCGATCGTGTCGTCGTCGACGACGACCACATCGGTCATGTTGGCAAGGTTCGCCGAGAACGGGCCGCCGGAATCGCGGAACCGCTCCAGGTTCACCTCGGCGACCTCTGCTGTGAACTCCTCGCCGTCGGAGAATGTGACATCGTCACGCAGGTCGAGCGTCGCGGTCAATCCGTCGTCCGACAGGCTCCAGTCGGTCGCCAACATCGGCGCGAGCTCGCCGTCCGGCATCCGCCGGATCAGCGTGTCGAACACAGGCTGGAAGTACTGGGCGAAGTTCGCCTCCGCGGCCTGGCTGGGATCGAAGCTCGTCGGCTCGGTGACGGCCGCGACAGCGAGCGTCGACCAGTCATCCTTCGGCGCCGCTCCTCCCGTCGATGCGCACGAGGCGAGTCCGATCGCAGTTGCGCCGGCCAACAGCATCGCGCCGCCGATGCGGGTCACTCTCTTCACAAGCACCCCTTCGTCTGTGTGAATCCGTCGGCATCTGTGCCGACCCACGAGACATTAGCACTTTGCACATACATCGACAAGAGAGTGGTGCGTGAAATCTCACACAGTCGAGGTCACTGCGGGCGCCGCGCCTCCCACGCCGGATCCGGCCACACGGCGCCCGTGCGCTCGATGTAGCGGCGCAGTCGCCGCGCTGTCGTGCGCAACCACGAAATATGTGCGGTGGCGAGCATGTTGCCGCGCGCATCGCCCAGGTGGTGGACCTCGTCCATCCACTCGCCGTCCATGAGCGAGTTCGTGCTCCGGATGAACTGCACATCCGGCTCCCAGATCGATTCCTGCTCCTCGCGGAAAGCCAGCTCCGTTTCGACCAGGCGAAGCGCGATGACGGGCGACACCACGCCTGCCAGGCTGAAGTGGAGCTGGAAATGCGCATCCAGCGGGCGTTCGGACGGCACGAAGGGCGCCTCGATCCAGTCGAGGTACACCCCCCATCCGTCAGGCGTGAACGAGTAGACCTTCGCGTCGGGCCCACTGCGCGAATCGTCCACCTCGAAGGAGATCAGCCCTCGCTCGACGAGTTTCGCCAGCTGCCGATAGATCTGCGATGACTGCGGCACATAGCCGTAGATGCGACCGGACTGCTCGAGGTATCGCCGGATGTCGTATCCGGCGCTCGGCTTGCGCATGATGATGCCCAGGAGCACCGACTCCAGCAGGTTGAGTTTTGCCACAATGTCTCCGTACTCTGTCACTAGTGACATAGTTGCTTCGTCGCCAACATGTGACGATGCCTGGATCGATAATAGATCCGTCCGACTCGACGAGGAGCAGGCGATGACCGGCAGACCGAACATTCTCTTCATCACCGCAGACGACATGGAGGGCACGACGCCCGGCGCGTTCGGCGGCCAGAACGATGTCACGCCCGCGCTCGACGCGCTCGCCGCATCCGGAGCCGTCTTCGAGCGCGCCCACGTGCCGATCGCGGTATGCCAACCCAGCCGGTCCGCCATGATGACCGGCAGATGGCCGCACCGCAACGGCGCAGAGGGCTTCGAGCCGATCGACGACGATGTGCCCGTTCTCACCCGGCTG
This sequence comes from Frigoribacterium sp. JB110, assembly GCF_900163665.1. Taxonomy (GTDB): domain Bacteria; phylum Actinomycetota; class Actinomycetes; order Actinomycetales; family Microbacteriaceae; genus Microbacterium. The sequence continues at coordinate 86,322 of NZ_FUIA01000025.1, read as the reverse complement.
CTCGCCGATGTCGGCTACCGGGCAGGCATCCTCGGCAAGGTGACCCACCTGCAGCCCGTCGAGCGCTTCGAGTGGGATCATGCGGTCGACATGGCGGAGCTCGGCATGGGCCGCGACCCCGATCGCTATGCGGAGGAGATGCGAGCGTTCCTCGAGGGCGCGGACGACGAGCCGTGGTTCCTGATGCTGAACGCGCACGACCCGCACCGGCCGTTCCACGGCGCGGAGGATGTCGGGCGCTTTTTCTCGGATCAGCAGCAGGAGGGCATTCCTTCCCCCAGCCGCATCTTCTCCCCCGGTGAGGCGGAATCCGTTCCCGGTTATCTCCCCGACCTTCCCGAGGTGCGGCGCGAGTACGCCCAGTACCTCAGCTCGGCCAGGCGCTGCGACGACGTCGTCGCCGCCGCCCTACGGGTGCTCGAAGACACCGGCACCTCGGAGGACACGGTCGTCGTGTTCCTCTCAGACAACGGCATGGCCTTCCCGTTCTCGAAGGCGAACTGCTACCTGCAGTCCACCCGCACGCCGCTGATCGTGCGCTGGCCGGGCAGCGTCGCCCCCGGCACGCGCGTGGAGTCCGCGTTCGTGAGCATGCTCGACCTGTTCGCCACGTTCTGCGACATCACCGGAGCAACGGCGACGCCGAACGACGGCTCGTCGCTGGTGCCTCTGCTCACCGGCACGACCGAGCAGCATCGCGACCATGTCGTCACGGTGTTCCACGAGACTGCCGCGAAGAAGCGCTACGAGATGCGGTGCGTGCAGGACGGAACGCACGGATACATCTGGAACGGCTGGGCCGACGGCGAGACGGAGTACCGCGCAGAGAACATGATCGGGCTGACGTGGAACGCCATGGTCGAAGCGGCACAGCAGGACTCCGCATTGGCCGAACGCGTGTCGTTCTACCAGTCGCGGCAAGCCGAAGAGCTGTACGACCTCGCGGCCGACCCGGATGCGCTGCACGACCTCAGCGGCGATCCGAGCGTCCGACTGGCGCTCGCCGGGATGCGCGAGGCGCTCCGTGCGTGGATGGTCGAGACCGCGGATCCACAACTCGCCGCGTTCGACGCGTCGCTGCGCGACTGAGCCTCACCGCTCGGAACAGAAGAAGCGGCCTCCCCGCCGAACTGACTCGGAAGGGAGGCCGCTTCTTCGCGGGTGTTCCTACTTGCCGGCTTCGAGGATCCGTGCCACGACATCCGGATCGGTGCCGAAGCTCACCAGACGGCTGAGCGGCAGGTCTCGGCCCATCGGGGTCAGCTCCCCGTCGATCATCATGCTCTCGCGCAGCCAGCCCTTTGCAAGCTCCTCACGGGCGATCGGGCCGGCGACCGGATGGGCGAACGCCTCGCCGAGCGACGCGTCACGGTTGAGGGCGATGACGAACTCGTCTCCGGAGAGCTCCACGCTCGCCTCACCTCGCAGGTCGCGGCTCGACGCGCCGACGGAGACGACGTACTCGCCGTTCTCGACGATCCAGCGGCCCACGCGCGTCTCCCAGTACGCCAGGTCGCGACGGCGCACCGTGAGGCTCACCGCCACAGTCTCCCCCGGCTGCACCTCGACGCTGCGGAACGCCTTCAGCTCGCGCGGCGCCCGCTCCACGGCCGAGCCCGGTACTGCCACGTAGGTCTGCACGACCTCGCGGCCGGCGACGGAGCCCGTGTTGGTCACCTCGACCGTCACGTCGATGCCGCCCTCGGCGTTCACAGCCGCCGTCGGTGCACCGTAGGAGAAGCTGGTGTAGCTCAGGCCGTGCCCGAACGGGAAGGCGACATCCATCGTGCGCGCGTCGTACCAGCGGTAGCCGACGTACAGCCCCTCGCCGTAGCTCACGTGCTGCCCCGCGCCGGGGAAGGATGTGTAGGACGGGGTGTCCTCGAGGCGGTACGGGAAGGTCTCGGCGAGGCGACCGGAAGGGTTCACCGCGCCGAAGAGCACGTCGGCGACACCCGACCCGCCCGCCTGGCCCAGCAGCCAGGTCTCGACGATCGCCGGCACGCGGTCGGCGAACGGAAGTGCCACGACGCCGCCGTTGGAGAGCACGACCACCACGTTGTCGTTGACCTCGGCGACCGCGTCGAGCAGTGCGAGCTGCGCCTCGGGCAGGTCGATGTGCTCGCGATCGAAGCCCTCCGACTCGTCTTCGTCGGGGAGCCCGACGAAGACGAGCACGGCATCCGCACCCTTCGCCGCCTCGACAGCCTCGGCGCGCAGTCGCTCGACGACCTCCGCGGCCGGCTTCGGTGCCTTCGCCCCCGACATGCCGATGCCCTCGGGGGCCTCCGGCAGCACGTAGCCCGGCGCGTAGACGACATCGCCTGCGACCTCGCGAATGGCCTCGAGCGCGACATCGACGCGGGTCGGGTTGATGTGGCTCGATCCGCCGCCCTGGTAGCGCGGCTTCTCGGCGAACTCGCCGATCACGGCGATGCTCTGCTCGGGCTTCAGCGGCAGAGCACCATCGTCGTTCTTGAGCAGCACGATGGAACGCCCCGCGGCCTCGCGGGCCAGCGCGTGGTGAGCCTCGATGTCGAGCGCTCCCTCTGCGGCGGCGCGCTCGTTCGCGCGGCGGATGAGATTCAGCACGCGACCGGCCGAGCGATCGAGGTCGGACTCGTCGAGTGTGCCTGCCCTGACCGCGTCGACGAGCTGGCGGTCGGTGAGGCCGCCGGAAGCGGGCATCTCCAGGTCCATGCCGGCACGGATGCCCTCAGTGCGCACGTTCGATGCGCCCCAGTCGCTGATGACGAGACCGTCGAAGCCCCATTCGTCGCGCAGCACCTCGGTGAGCAGGAACGGATCCTCCGATGCGTACACGCCGTTGACGCGGTTGTAGGCGCACATCACCGTCCACGGCTGGGTGTCTTCGACGACGCCCTGGAACGCGCGCAGGTAGATCTCGCGCAGCGGCCGAGGCTCGATGTCGCTCGACGTGCGCATCCGGTCGGTCTCCTGGTTGTTCGCCGCGAAATGCTTCAGCGACGTGCCCACACCGTGCGACTGGATGCCCCGCACGATGCCCGACCCCATGTCGGAGGCGAGGATCGGATCCTCCGAGAAGTACTCGAAGTTGCGACCGCACAGCACAGAGCGCTTGATGTTCACACCGGGGCCGAGGACGACCGCGATGTCCTCGATGGCCGCTTCCCGGCCGATCGCTTCGCCGACCCGGCGCGCCAGATCCGGATCCCACGACGCACCGAGACCGACCGCCGGCGGGAAGCAGGTGGCGGGCACGGAGGCGTTCAGGCCGAGGTGATCGCTCGCCCCCGCCTGTTTGCGCAGCCCGTGCGGGCCGTCGGTGACCATGATGCTCGGCACGCCGAGGCGCTCGATGCTCTTGAGACGCCAGAAGTCGAGCCCGCTCGTGAGCGCGGCCTTCTCTTCCAGCGTGAGGTCCGAGATGTCGGGGAATGACGCGTCGGTCATGACTCTCCATTGGGTCGAGGGATGAACTCTAAAAACCATATGCCGTTCGCTTTTGAATGACAAGTGCGATTCGGCTTTAATGGAGATATGACACAACGGGGCGCGTACGCAAAGGGCATCGCCAAGCGCGAGGAGATCCTCACCGTCGCGCTCGACGTGATCGCACGGCACGGGTACCGCGGTGCGTCGGTCCGCGAGATCGCCGAGGCGGTCGGCCTCAGCCAGGCGGGGCTGCTGCACTACTTCGACAGCAAGGACGAGTTGTTCACGGCCGTCCTGATGAAGCGCGACGAGGTCGACAGCGCCTCCCCCGCGACCGACGCCCTCCACGATCTGGTCCGCATCGTTGCGCACAACGCGGAGGTGCCAGGGCTCGTGCAGCTCTTCGCCCAGCTGTCAGTCGAGGCCGCCGACCCCGCCCATCCGGCACACGGCTACTTCGCCGAACGCTACGTGATGCTGCGGCAGCGCTTCGCCGAGGCGCTGCGCCAGGGGCAGATCGACGGCACGCTTCGGACGACCTTCGAGCCGGATGCCGCCGCGGCGCTGGTCATCGCGGCAACCGACGGCCTGCAGACCCAGTTCCTGCTCGACCCGGGCATCGACATGGCCGCGCACATCAGCTCGCTGCTCGACGACCTGCGCGTCTGACCACGCGCCAACGGTGGGCGCCGGGCGCGGACGCTACGGCGCGAGCACGCCGCCGGACTCGCGCAGGTAGCAGGCGCCGCAGAGGGACTCGTAGGTGACGAGGTGCTCATCGAGCGCGGCCGCACCCTCGGCGTCGATCGCCACCTGGTCGCCGTCGAACACGAACCTCCCACCGATGAGGCGACCGTTGAACAGCGCCTTGCGCCCGCACCGGCACATCGTCTTGAGCTCCTCGAGCGAGTGCGCGATCTCGAGCAGACGGGCCGACCCGGGGAAGGCCGCCGTGCGGAAGTCGGTCCGGATGCCGTAGGCCATCACAGGAACGTCGTCCTCGACGGCGACGCGGAAGAGACCGTCGACCTGTGCCGGTGTGAGGAACTGCGCCTCGTCTACGAGCAGGCAGGCGATATCGCGCGGAGCCTCCGATTCGATCAGTGCGTCGGCGGCCCGCCGGCGGTAGGCGTCTCGCTCTGCGAGGAATCGCTCGCGCGCATCGTCATCGGGGCCGATCAGGAAGTCGACGGCCTGCGAGACGCCGAGGCGCGAGGACACCTCGTCCACTGCTTTGGTGTCGATCGCCGGTTTCGCCAGCAGCACCGCCTGGCCGCGCTCGGCATAGTTGAAGGCCGCCTGCAGCAGTGCGGTGGACTTCCCCGAGTTCATCGCCCCGTATCGGAAGTACAGCTTCGCCACCCCTCCAGCCTACTGAATGCGAGAGGCGGGATCCGCTCATCCGGACGCCGCTTCCCTCACAGGGCTGGTTTTCCCGACTTTCGCGTCCACAGGCACCGGTTGCCCTGCCGCCGCAGCGGGGCGGGTTCGTAGCGTTGCTGCACAGATTCCGCCCGATACGAGAAGGAGAACGCCATGCCCATGTACACCGTCGACAGCGAAGAGGTGCAGACCAAGGCCTCGTCCATCCAGGCCACCGTCGGCCGCATGCAGTCAGAATCAGGGCTGCTGCACGGACAGCTCGCCGACCTGCAGCGATCGTGGACCGGTCAGGCCGCCGCCGCGTTCCAGGCCAGCGCCGAGGAATGGCGCTCCGTGCAGGTGCGCCTCGACGAAGCGCTCACCGCACTGGGCGCCGCCCTCGCCGCCGCCGGCACCAGCTACGCCGACGCCGAGCAGAGCGCCGTCGCCATGTTCCGCTGACAACGCGAAGGGGCGGTCCCTTCCCGAAGGAAGGAACCGCCCCTTGAGCCTGAGGCTTCTGGATCAGAAGTCCATGCCACCCGTCGGGTCGCCTGCCGGAGCGGCCGAAGCCTTCTCCGGCTTGTCCGCGACGACGGCCTCGGTCGTCAGGAACAGACCAGCGATCGATGCGGCGTTCTGCAGCGCCGAACGCGTGACCTTGGCCGGGTCGATGATGCCCGCGGCGAACATGTCGACGTACTCACCGGTCGCGGCGTTGAGACCGTAGCCGGCCTCGAGCTCCGCAACCTTGTGAGCGACGACGCCCGGCTCGAGACCGGCGTTCAGCGCGATCTGCTTGAGCGGTGCGCCGATGCCGACGCGGACGATGTTCGCGCCGGTCGCCTCGTCGCCCTTGAGCGCGAGCTTGTCGAACGCAACAGCAGCGGCCTGGAGCAACGCGACGCCACCACCGGGGACGATGCCCTCCTCGACGGCCGCCTTCGCGTTGCGAACGGCGTCCTCGATGCGGTGCTTGCGCTCCTTGAGCTCGACCTCGGTCGCAGCGCCGGCCTTGATGACCGCAACACCGCCGGCGAGCTTCGCCAGACGCTCCTGCAGCTTCTCGCGGTCGTAGTCGCTGTCCGTCGACTCGATCTCACGGCGGATCTGGGTCACGCGGCCGTCGATCTGGTCGGCCTCGCCTGCACCCTCGACGATCGTCGTCTCGTCCTTGGTGACGATGACCTTGCGCGCACGGCCGAGCAGCTCGAGCTCGGTGTTCTCGAGCTTGAGGCCGACCTCTTCGGTGATGACCTGGCCGCCGGTGAGGATCGCGATGTCCTGCAGCTGTGCCTTGCGACGGTCGCCGAAGCCGGGCGCCTTGACGGAGACCGACTTGAAGATGCCGCGGATCTTGTTCAGCACGAGCGTCGCAAGAGCCTCACCCTCGACGTCCTCAGCGATGATGACGAGCTCCTTGCCCGACTGGATCACCTTGTCGACGACAGGCAGAAGATCCTTGATGTTCGAGATCTTCTGGTTCGCGATGAGGATGTACGGCTCCTCGAACACCGCTTCCTGGCGGTCGGGGTCCGTGACGAAGTACGGGTTCAGGTAGCCCTTGTCGAAGCGCATACCCTCGGTGAGCTCGAGCTCGGTGCCGAAGGCCTGGGCCTCCTCGACCGTGACGACGCCCTCCTTGCCGACCTTGTCGATGGCCTCGGCGATGAGCTCGCCGATCTCCGTGTCGGCGGCCGAGATCGATGCGGTGGCAGCGATCTGCTCCTTCGATTCGACCTCCTTGGCGCCGGCCAGCAGCTCCTCGGAGACGGCCGCGACGGCCTTCTCGATGCCGCGCTTCAGGCCGATGGGGTCGGCGCCGGCTGCGACGTTGCGCAGACCCTCGTGAACGAGCGCCTGAGCGAGCACCGTCGCCGTCGTCGTGCCATCGCCCGCGACGTCGTCGGTCTTCTTCGCGACCTCCTTGACGAGCTCAGCACCGATCTTCTCGTATGCCTCATCGAGCTCGATCTCCTTGGCGATCGAAACGCCGTCGTTCGTGATTGTGGGAGCGCCCCACTTCTTTTCGAGCACGACGTTGCGGCCGCGGGGGCCGAGCGTCACCTTGACGGCGTCGGCCAGCGTGTTGAGGCCGCGCTCGAGGCCGCGCCGGGCCTCCTCGTCGAAAGCGATCATCTTTGCCATGAGTGTGTCGTCCCTCCCGGACGTAGGCGTATGGGATTAGCACTCCGAACCGAGGAGTGCTAATACGCATTCTGGCACTCGGCACCATCGAGTGCAAGCCGTAGCGACAGGTTCGACGCAACAGACGAGAAGGGCACCGGATGTCGCCATCCGATACCCCGCCTGCGTGCGTCAGAGAACGACGCCCGGCGGCAGCACGCCACCGACCGCGGCGATCGCCGCGGTCGTGTCCGCGGCGCCGAGCAGCGAGCTGTTCTGGAACAGGGCGAGGAAGCCGACGATGCCCGCCGCGAGGAACACGACGATTGCGATCAGAACCCACATCACGACGACGATGCCGCGCCCACCAGGCTTCTCCGCCCGGTGCGCGCCGACTCGCCCTCGATTTCGGGGCACGTCGTCGAAGCGGTCTCGTGAAGAAGTCTGGGTCGGCACCCCATGAATGGTACTAGGACGCACTGCCGAACGGATGAGCACTGCGGCGCGAAGTGATCAGGTGCCCCCAGAGACTCGATCAGGACGTCTGCCTCGCGAGCGGAGCCGCCCGTCTCGCCACGCGCTCGTCCCGCACCCTGCGCAGCCGCTTCACGAGCAGCGGATCATGCTCGAGCGCATCGGCCGTATCGATCAGCCGACCCAGCAACTGGTAGTACCGCGCCGGTGTCAGACCGAGCTCCGCGCGGACGGCTTCTTCCTTCGCGCCGGCGTGCCGATACCACTGCGCCTCGAACGCGAGGATCGCGCGGTCCTGATCGTGCAACGCCATGAGTTCCACGGTACGCGCGCGGGCCACGAGAACGGCGCCGCCACACCCGGACGGACGTAAAGTGGATGCATGGATTACGAGGTGGCGAAGACCGACGACGAATGGCGCGCCGAGCTCGACGACGAGCAGTACGCGGTGCTGCGCGAGGCGGCGACGGAGCGGCCGTTCACCGGCGAACTGCTGGACGAGGAGCGGACCGGGCTGTACACCTGCGCCGGATGCGGCAACGAGCTGTTCCTCAGCGGCACCAAGTTCGACGCGCACTGCGGATGGCCGAGTTTCTACGAGTCGGTGCGCCCCGACGCCGTCGAACTGCTCGAAGACCGCGCGCACGGCATGGTGCGCACCGAGGTGCGCTGCGCCCGCTGCGGCGGCCACCTCGGCCACGTGTTCCCCGACGGGTTCGGCACGCCGACCGGCGACCGCTACTGCATGAACTCGCTCTCGCTGAGCTTCACGCCGGAGGACTGAGCGTCGGCGCAGACAGCGCAGCGACGCCGGCGAGGCAAGGCGGTCCCCGATCACTCACCCATCGCCTCGCACCACAAGCCTCGACCGGGGCCACCCACAGGGCGCTACCCTGACTCGGCCCGCCCGCAGGGGCGCCACGTGCCCCGCCGCCCGCAGGGCACGGCACGATCTTGCGCACGAAGTGCGCAAGATCGCATGCCGAGCCCGAGGACTCCAGAGAAAACGACTGGATCTCCTCGGCCTTCAGCCGAGGAGATCCAGTGCTCTCACCTCGCCTGCGGCGAGACGCTCAACAGACTCAATCGCTTCGGCCGTGAGCGCGAGCGCTCACGGCTCTCAGCTCAATCGTCTGTGCCGGCTGAGGGGCTCGAACCCACGACCCCCGCTTTACAAGAGCGGTGCTCTACCAACTGAGCTAAGCCGGCGCGCTTCCATCCTATGACGAGGACGGACCGCGAAATGACACTCCCTACTCCGATGGCTCCGGAGTCGGGCTCTGGAAGTACTCGTCGCTCTCGACGGTGAGCACGAACTGCGACAGCTCACCCGGATCATCGAGCGCCCCCGTGTACGGCATGCCGCTGACGAGCACCATCGGCGCGCCCGTGAGCTGCTGGCCGCCCTGCCCAGGCAGGCCGCCGTCGCTGAGTTCGGTCGTCATGTCGCGCGCCCACGTCGCGTACTTGTCGGACTCGATGCACGAGAACACGTCGGAGTTCTCCACCCCGACCGATTCGGCGATGTCGACGAGCTCCTCGCTCGTGTGACCCGGAGTGTCCACAGCCGGCTGATCGGTGAGGAGCGCGTCGTTGAACGGCACGAAGCGTTCCGGATCGCCGCTGGCGACACAGGCGGCAGCCCCCATCGCGCGCTGGGAGTAGCGGGTGCCGTTCGACTTCGCCGTCAGCAGGGCGACGGGGTGATAGGTCAGCGAGATCGCATCTTCGGAGACCCAGCTCGCCAGCTGAGCCGCGTTCGCCTGGTGGAACAGAGCGGATTCCGGTGAGAGGTAGTCGACGTACACGTCGACCGTGACCCGCTCCGGTTCTTCATCTTCCGTCTCGGCGGAGCCGCCGTCGTCCGGATCCTGCGTGTCGGACCCCTCCTCTTCGGTGTCCTCCTCGTCCGACGAGTCCTCGAGCATGCTCGAGAGGTCCTGCCCGTCGAACAGGAAGGCGCCGTCCGCGATGTTCCCCGGCTCGGGAACCGGCTCGGTGACCTCTGGCACGACGTTCTGCTTGATCCAGAACCCTGCCGCCACGAGCGCGGCGATGATCACGACAGCGATCCCGGAGCGCACCAGCACTCGGCGCATGCGCTGCTTCGTGGTGACCTTCTTCGCCTTCTGCCGCACGAGGTGGCGACGCCCTGCTGCGGCGCCCGGCTCGGCCAGATCGCCGGCTGCGTCGCCCTCGTCGAACTCGGCCACCTCATCCGTGATCTGCTCGTCAGCGGGTTCGACCGACGCACCAGCGGCCGCGGCCTGCTCGTCCGCCGTCTCGAACTCGTTCGCACCCGACTGCTCGTCGCGGGGCTCGCCGTTGTGGCTCGACATTGTCCTCCCTCGCCGCCCGTGCGGCCCTACTCAACCCACCGAGAATACCCATACCGCGCTGTGAACGCGCAGGGGCGTCGCACGTCAGCTTCACTGAGCACGTGGTGCGGCGCGCACGGATACCTGCGGCATGACATACTTGTCGTGGCCCAATGGTGGGTCGCGGTGGGTCGTACCCGCCGTTCCATTCACAACGGATCGTCCGGCACGTACCTGCCGGTGAAGGAGAAGATCATGGCATCGGTCACTTTCGACAGCGCAACGCGCCTCTATCCCGGCGGCACCCGTCCGGCTGTCGACAAGCTCAACCTCGAGGTCGCCGACGGCGAGTTCCTCGTACTCGTCGGCCCGTCCGGTTGCGGCAAGTCGACATCGCTCCGTATGCTCGCCGGCCTCGAAGAGGTCAACGACGGGCGCATCCTGATCGGCGACCGCGACGTCACTGACGTGCCGCCGAAGGATCGCGACATCGCGATGGTGTTCCAGAACTACGCGCTGTACCCGCACATGACGGTGGCCGAGAACATGGGCTTCGCCCTGAAGATCGCCGGAGTCAACAAAGAGGACCGCGCAAAGCGCGTGCAGGACGCCGCGAAGCTGCTCGATCTCGAGGACTACCTCGACCGCAAGCCGAAGGCCCTCTCCGGTGGTCAGCGTCAGCGCGTCGCGATGGGTCGCGCGATCGTCCGCGAGCCGCAGGTGTTCCTGATGGACGAGCCGCTGTCGAACCTCGACGCGAAGCTGCGCGTGCAGACGCGCACCCAGATCGCGTCGCTGCAGCGCCGTCTCGGCGTCACGACTGTCTACGTCACGCACGACCAGACCGAGGCCCTCACGATGGGCGACCGGATCGCCGTGCTGAAGGACGGCCTGCTGCAGCAGGTCGGCTCGCCGCGTGAGCTGTACGAGCGCCCCTCGAACGTGTTCGTCGCCGGCTTCATCGGCTCCCCCGCCATGAACCTGTTCACCACCGAGATCGCCGACGGCGGCGTGAAGTTCGGCACCGCGAACGTCCCGCTCTCGCGCATGACGCTCGACGCGGCGACCAGTTCGTCCGTGACCGCCGGCATCCGCCCCGAGGACCTCGCTGTCGCCGCAGACGGCACGCCGGGCCTCCAGGTCGAGGTCAACCTCGTCGAAGAGCTCGGCGCCGATGGGTTCCTCTACGGCACGATCGTGGGAACCGATCAGGAGATCGTGACGCGCGTCGACGGTCGCTCGCACCCGAGGGCCGGCGAGACCGTCACACTGGCCCCGGTGTCCGACCACGTGCACGTGTTCGACGGCGAGACCGGCGAGCGCCTCACGCAGGAGGCCATCGTCACCACCGTGTGACGCTTCGCACATGCGCACAGCGGCGCGAGTCGACCTCTTGGTCGACTCGCGCCGCTGTCGTCTCCGGCCCGTCCGGAGCAGCCCGTCCGGCGACCGTGAACGCCCGGGCACCGACAACATCCGGCATCGCCCCTCGCACCGCCACAACCTCATCCGGGAGCCCCTCATGCCCCTTCGCATCACGGCCAGCGGGCCGGACCCCCAGCTGCTCAGCCTGCCGTGGCAGCTGCCGCTCGAGCAGTGGCCGAGCAAGCACATCGTCAAGCTGCCGAAGGGCATCTCGCGGCACGTCGTGCGGTTCAGCGAGCTGTCGGGGCGGGTCGTCGCCGTCAAGGAGACCAACGAGGAGATGGCCACGCGCGAGTACGAGCTGCTCGGCTCACTCCGCCGGCTCGACATGCCCTCGGTTGATCGCGTCGCCGTGGTCGCCGGACGGGAGAGCGCGAGCGGCACCCCGCTCCCCTCCGCCCTCGTCACCGCTCACCTGCCGTACTCGATGCCGTACCGCGCACTGTTCACCCAGACGCTGCGCCCCGACACCCTGAACCGCGCACTCGACGCGCTCGCGCTGCTGCTCGTGCGACTGCACAACGTCGGCTTCTCGTGGGGTGACGTGTCGCTGTCGAACACGCTGTTCCGGCGCGATGCGGGTGCATTCGCCGCCTACCTCGTCGACGCCGAGACGGGCGGACTGCACGAGGTGAACGTCGACGGCGACGGCGGCCTCACCGACGGGCAGCGAGAGTACGACGTCGATCTGGCGCATACGAATATCGCGGGCGAGATCTTCGACCTCGCGGCCAGCGGACGCATCGATCCGGATGTCGACGCCGTCGGCATCGCAAACGGCCTGGTCAACGCGTACCACTCGCTGTGGTCGGAGCTGACGAAGCAGGAGGAGTTCGAACTGAGCGAGTCGTGGCGCATCACCGAGCGCGTGCGCCGACTCAACGGCCTCGGCTTCGACATCGGCGAGATGTCGATGAAGACGACCCCAGACGGCACCCGCGTGTCGATCAGGCCGAAGGTCGTCGATGCGGGGCACCACCAGCGGCGCCTGCTGCGGCTGACGGGGCTCGACGTCGAGGAGAACCAGGCGCGGCGACTGCTGAACGACCTCGACGAGTACCGAGCGAAAACGGGTCACACCGGCGAGGAGGACGACAGCGTCGTCGCGCACGAGTGGCTGACGACGGTGTTCGAGCCCGTTGTGCGCGCCATTCCGTTCGAGCTGCGCGCAAAGCTCGAGCCCGCCGAGGTGTTCCACGAGGTGCTGGAGCACCGCTGGCATCTGTCGCAGATGCACGATGCGTCGGTGTCACTGGCCGAGACGCTGTCGAGCTACATCGACACGGTGCTGCGCCATCGCCGCGACGAGGCCACGATCATGGGCCCGCCCACCGAGACCCTGACATCAGGGATCGACATCGCCCCGCCCCGCAACTGGCGCGATCTCGTATAGCCCCGCGGAGTTACTCCGCTTCGGCAGCGGCGCGCAGCGTTGCCACCTGGTAGAGGGCCACGGATGCCGCGATGCCGGCGTTGAGGGACTCGGTTGCCGCCGAGATCGGGATCGACACGATCTGGTCGCAGTTCTCGGCGACCAGCCGGCTCAGTCCCTTGCCCTCGCTGCCGATGACGATCACGATCGGCCGGTCGGCGAGCTCGAGCGACGGCAGCGACACGTCGCCGTCGCCATCGAGGCCGAGCACGAACACGCCCTGCTTCTTGAAGTCCTTCAGCATCGAGGTGAGGTTGCCGGCCAGCGCCACGGGTACGCGGGCCAGTGCGCCGGCGCTCGTCTTCCACGCCGCCGAGTTCACACCGGCGGAGCGCCGCTGCGGCACGATCACTCCGTGCCCGCCGAATGCCGCAGTCGACCGGATGATCGCACCCAGGTTGCGCGGGTCGGTCACTCCGTCGAGGGCGAGCAGCAGCGGTGTCTCGCCCTGGTCGAACGTCTCCTCGAGCAGCTCCTGCGGGTGGGCGTACTCGTACGGCGGGACCTTCAGCGCCACACCCTGGTGCACGCCGTCGTATCCGGCCATCCGATCGAGCTCCGGACGCGTCACCTCGAGCACCGACAGCTCGCGCTTGTGCGCGATCGCCAGCATCTCCTTGACGCGGTCGTCCATCTCGATGCGCTGGGCGATGTACATCGCCGTCGCGGGGATCTTCGCCCGCAGCGCCTCGAGCACCGAGTTGCGACCGGTGACGTGCTCGATGTCCGAGCCGTCGCGCGAGCGTCCGCGCGCGGATGCCGGCTTGCCGCCATTCGGCTTGCCGGCGCCCGGCTTGCCAGCGCCCGGCTTGCTCGCCCCGCGCTCCGCGGTCTGCTTGCGCTTGTGCGCGACGTGGTACGGCCGGTCCTCGGCCTTCGGCGTCGGCCCGCGACCCTCGAGGGAACGGCGGTGCTTGCCGCCCGAGCCCTTCGTCGGCCCCTTCTTGCCACTGCTCGCGCCGGGGCGCCCTGGCTTAGCCATCGATACTCCAATGTGTTCCGTCTGCGGTGTCTTCGAGGGCGATCCCCGCTGCCGCGAACGTGTCGCGGATGCGGTCGGCGGTGCCCCAGTCCTTGTCGGCGCGCGCCTGCGCGCGCTGCGCGAGAAGGTGCTCGACAAGTGTGCCGAGCGCCTGATCTGCGGCTCCGGATGTCGCGACCACGGCATCCGGGCCGGGAAATCCCAGAACGTCCATCATCCCGGTGACAGCTGAGAGAGCGCCTCGCGCGGCACGATCGTCGCCGGCGTCGAGGGCCGTGTTCCCTGCCCTCACCTGCTCGTGCAGCGAGGCGAGGCCCTGCGGGATGCCGAGATCGTCGTCGAGAGCCGCCTCGAATTCGGCAGGCAGCGGCCCGGATGTCGCGGGGCCGAGCGCACGGAGCGCGCGGTCCTGGAAGCCCCGGATGCGATCGAGCGCTGCCGCCGCCTCGTCGAGCGCCTGATCGGAGATGTCGAGGTTCGAACGGTAGTGCGCCGCGGCGAGCGCGTATCGCACGACGTCGGCCGGCCGCTCGTCGAGCAGGTCGGATGCGAGCGTGAAGTTGCCGAGCGATTTCGCCATCTTCTGGCCTTCAACCGTGACGAGACCGTTGTGCACCCAGTACTCGGCGAAGCCGTGCCCTGCTGCCGCCGACTGCGCGAGCTCGTTCTCGTGGTGCGGGAAGCGCAGGTCGAGCCCGCCGCCGTGGATGTCGAACTCCTCGCCGAGGTAGCGGCGCGACATGGCGGAGCACTCGATGTGCCAGCCGGGCCGGCCCTCGCCCCACGGCGACTGCCATGTCGCGCTGGACGGCTCATCCGGTTTCGCGCCCTTCCAGAGCGCGAAGTCGTGCGGGTCGCGCTTGCCGCGCGGGTCGGCGTCGGCGGCGTCCTCCATCGCGTCGAGCGACTGACGAGTCAGCGCACCGTATTCCGGCCACGAGCGCACATCGAAATACACGTCTCCGGCCGCGGCATAGGCGTGGCCCCGTTCGATCAGCTCGGCGATCAGCTCCTGCATCTGGGCGACGGATGCCGTGGCGCGCGGCTCGTAGGTCGGCGGCAGGATGCCGATCGCCTCGTAGGCGGCGGTGAACTCACGCTCCATCCGGTACGCCAGCGCCCACCACGGCTCGTCCGCCGTCGCGTTGGCGAGCACCTTGTCGTCGATGTCGGTCACGTTGCGCACGAACGTCACCCGCGGATAGCGGTGCGCGAGCCAGCGGCGCAGCAGATCGAACGACAGTGCGGCGCGCACGTGCCCGATGTGGGGGCCAGACTGCACGGTCGGCCCGCAGACGTAGATCGTGACGTTCTCCGGGTCGAGGGGCGCGAAGTCGCGCAGCGCCTGCGCGCGGGTGTCGTAGAGCCGGAGAGTCACCCTCCCAGCCTACGGCGTGACCCCGCTGTGTTTCGTGTCGCGACGCGGCGATGCCTCACCCCGACGGCGCAGCTTCTCCGTTCATTTGTGGCTTCGTCGATGATTGCGCCGGCAAACACCGCGATCGGCGCAATCGAATCGCGTTCGCGCCCTCAGCTGCGGATGAGGAGGGCGGTGGCGAACGCCTGCACGCCGTCAGCGGCGGTGAAGCCGAGCCCGTCTGTGGTGGTGGCGCTCACCGAGACCGCGGCGCCGTCGAGCGCGGCGGACAGTGCGCGCTCGGCCTCCGCGCGGCGCGGGGCGAACTTCGGCTTGGACGCCTGGAGCTGCACCGCCACGTTCCCGATCTCGAAGCCCTCGGCCCGGATGATCCGCAGCGTCTCTGCAAGGAACGCTTCGCCGTGCGCTCCGGCGAACTCGGGTCGATCGACGCCGAAGTGCGCACCGATGTCGCCCAGGCCCGCCGCCGACAGCAGCGCGTCGACGATCGCGTGGGCGACGACGTCGCCGTCGGAGTGACCGGACAGCGCGCGCTCCCCCGGCCACTCCAGCCCGGCCAGCCACAAGTCGCCGTCTCCCCCGTACGCGTGCACATCGGTGCCGATTCCGACGCGCGGTGCGAGGACGGTTCCGGATGTCGCGGTGCGGTCGGTCACGGGGGCGCCAGCGACGCCGTCGGCGTCACCGGAGACGACGAGGGTGCGGGCCCGTTCCAGGTCGGCCGGGGTCGTGATCTTGAAGGAGTGCGCGTGCCCTTCGACTGCGGCGACCGGATGCCCTGCCTCCATCACGACGGCGGCGTCGTCGGTGTGCTCCTGACTCACGACGGCGTACGAGGATTCGAGGATGTCGCGCCGGAAGCCCTGCGGCGTCTGTGCGGCGCCGAGCTGCGAACGATCGACTGCGCCGGAGACCCGCTCGCCGTCGACGCGCTTGATCGTGTCGATGACGGGAAGCACGGGCATCGCGCCCCAGCCGGTCTCGCGGATCTTCTCGATCACGCGGGTGAAGACATCCGCAGGCGTGAGCGCGCGCGCCGCGTCGTGCACGAGCACGATCTCGACTGCGGGGAGCACGCGCTTCAGACCGGACTGCACGGAGGCGTGCCGTGTCGCCCCGCCGGCGACGACCGAGACGAGTTCGACGGCGCCGCCCGCAGCCTGTTCTGCCTCCGTGAGCGCCTCGCCCGTGCGCTCAGCCGGAGCGACCACGATCACCTGGCACGGCTCGGGAAGCGCGAAGACGCCGTCGAGCGCGTGGCGCAGCATGGTGTGCTCGTCGAGACCGACGAACGCCTTGGGAGCGTCCGCCCCCAGCCGGGTTCCGGAACCTGCGGCGACGACGATCACGGCCACGCGCGGAGAGGAGAGCTCAGTCACGCCCTCAACTTACCGCGCCGCACACACGAAACCGCCGGCCCGTGGCGGACCGGCGGCTTCGACTGCAGCGTGAGTTACTCGGAGGCGAGGACCTTGTCGAGGATCTCGCCGGCCTTCTCCTCATCGACCTTCTCGGCGAGAGCGAGCTCGCTCGTGAGGATCTGACGGGCCTTGGCGAGCATGCGCTTCTCGCCGGCCGAGAGGCCGCGGTCCTGATCGCGGCGCCAGAGGTCGCGCACGACCTCGCTGACCTTGATCACGTCGCCAGAGGCGAGCTTCTCGAGGTTGGCCTTGTAGCGACGCGACCAGTTGGTCGGCTCCTCGGTGAACGGAGCGCGCAGCACGTCGAAGACCTTGTCGAGGCCTTCCTTGCCGATCACATCGCGCACGCCGACAAGGTCGACATTATCGGCTGGAACCTCGATCACCAGGTCGCCCTGTGTGACGTTCAGCTTGAGGTAGGTCTTCTCCTCGCCCTTGATCTTGCGGGTCTTCACCTCGGTGATAGTTGCTGCACCATGGTGCGGGTAGACAACGGTCTCGCCAACCTCAAAAAGCATAGATTTTCATCCTTTCGGCGTTCTCCAGGGTATCACAGCCGAATGTGTACTAGGCTCTGCCACTTCCATTCACGCGCACGAAGATAACAGCCGGATGACACCCTCCCGGCGCGCTCCTGCGCCGCGCTTCGACTGACGCTCCGGAGCACGACCAGCTTGCCGCAACGGGTGGAGACGCCCCCCGCAGGCCCCGTCGGGCAGGCACACTCCTATACGCTCGCGGGCATCGCATTCCTGCTGCTGCGCAGGCGCCGGGTGAGCTGATCCCTGCGGCGTTCGGAGACGCCATCCGGAGCATCTAGACTGGTGGGCAGGGTCCGCCGGCCGGCGGCCGACCCGCAGCACCTGGAGGATACGTGAAAACGCGCTCTCTCGCGTCCGTGGCACTCGGCGCAGCCGTCATTCTCGGCACGGCCGGCTGCGGAGCCATCACCCCGCAGGCCACCACCATCGACTTCTCGCCGAGCGACGGCGTGAACGTCGCCGTTCCGGATGACGCTCCCGTCCAGATCCTGAACGCCCTGCTCGTGAAGAACGATGGCGAGGCCGACGCGAACTTCGTCGCCGCTCTCGTCAACGACAGCGACAGCGATCAGACGGTGACCCTCAGCTGGGACGGCGGGTCGGCCGCGATCGACGTGCCAGCGGACTCCGTCGCCAGCTACGGCGCCGACGACTCAGCGCTGCTGCTGACGAACATCTCGGCCGCTCCGGGCGCCACCGAGGAGATCGTGTTCCAGGCTGGTGCAACGGAAGGCGTCGCGCAGGGCATTCAGGTGTTCGACACCGAGCTCGCGCACCTGTCTACGCTCGCGCCGGAGCCGGCGCCCACCACGGACGCCGACGAGTCAGCTGACGACGATGCCGCGGACGAGGAACAGACGGCCGACGACGAGGCCGCGGCAGACGAGGCCGAGCACTGACCGACGTGCGCCTCGAACGAACAGCAAGAAGGGGTTCCCGCCATCGGCGGGAACCCCTTCTGCATCCGTGTGGCAGAGCTCAGGCCTCGAAGCGGTAGCCGAGTCCGCGCACGGTGACCAGCATCTCCGGGGATCCCGGCGTCTTCTCGATGCGCGAACGGATCCGCTTGATGTGCACGTCGAGCGTCTTGGTGTCGCCGAAGTAGTCGCTGCCCCACACCCTGTCGATGAGCTGGCCGCGAGTGAGCACCCTGCCGGCGTTGCGCATCAGCAGCTCGAGCAGCTCGAACTCCTTCAGCGGCATGTTGATCCCTTCACTGTCGACCTGCACCGTGTGGCGGTCGACATCGAGGGTGACGCGGCCGCCTTTGAGCACCCGCTCGTCGATGTCATCCTCCTCCTGCTGAGAACGGCGCAGCACGGCGCGCATACGGGCGAGCAGCTCGCGCGCCGAATAGGGCTTGGTGACGTAATCGTCCGCGCCCAGCTCCAGCCCAACGACGATGTCGATCTCACTGTCCTTCGCCGTGAGCATGATGATCGGCACTCCCGAGGTCGTCCGCACCTGCCGACACACCTCCGTGCCCGGCATGCCTGGCAGCATCAGGTCGAGCAGGATCACGTCGGCTCCACGCTCCCTGTAGGCCTCGAGCGCCACGTCGCCGTCGTCGGCGATCTCCACGTCGAAGCCCTCCCGGCGCAGCAGATACGCCAGGGGGTCCGCGAGGTCGGGTTCGTCCTCCACGAGGAGCACTCGTGTCGTCATGCCTTCTCCTTCGTCCGGCGGTTCGCCTTCTTCGTTTCCTTGTGCGATGGCTGCTCGCGCTCCGGCGGCTCGGTCAGCGGCAGCCGGATGGTGAACGTCGATCCCTTTTCGGGCTGGGACCAGAGCTTCACCTCGCCGCCGTGCCGATACACGGCGTGCTTCACGATCGAAAGCCCCAGGCCAGTGCCTCCTGTGCGCCTCGAGCGGGCCTGGTCGGCCCGGTAGAAGCGCTCGAACACTCGCTGCTGATCCGACTCGGCGATTCCGATGCCCTGGTCGCTCACCGCGATGTCGACGCTCACGCCGTCGTCCTTGACCCCGATCCCGACACGTGAGCCGGTCGGCGAGTACGAGATCGCGTTCGAGATCAGATTGGCCACTGCCTCGATGAGCACGTGCACGTCACCGCGCACATACAGCCCCCGCTCCCCTCCGCGCACCAGCTCGACACCGGCACCGGATGCGGGCACGGTGTTCGCCTCGACCGCTGCGGTGACCACCTCGTCGATCGCGACGTCGCCCAGATCGGTGACGGCGTCGGACGCCTGCAGGCGGGACAGGTGCATGATGCGGCCGGTGAGCTGCCCCAGCCGTTCGGCTTCCGCCGTGAGCCGGGACGCGAACCGGCGCACCTCATCCGGATCATCCGCGGCGAAGTCGATGGCCTCGCTGAGCAGCATGATCGCGCCGACGGGAGTCTTCAGCTCGTGACTGGTGTTGGCGATGAAGTCCTGACGCATCGCCTCCAGTCGCTCCTGTTCGGAGATGTCGCGCAGGATCAGCAGGAAGAACCGCTCGGTCAGCCTCGTCACGCGGGCGGCGACGAGCCGTTCCTGGCCCTGCAGCGGCCCCAAGCGCAGCCGGATGGTCTCGGTCGCCGTGCCGGCCGTGCGCGCGATCTTGAGCAGATCACGGAGCCCGCCGTTGGAGAGCGTCGTCTGGTCCTCGACGCCCAGTGTGTGCGCCGACGGCGACGTCGCGACCACCAGACCCGACGCGTCGATGGCGGCAGCCGCGTCATCCATGGAGGTGAGCACCGACGTGACACCATCGGGCAGAACACTGCTGCTGCGCTCCTCTGCACGCTCGCGGGCACGCCGCGCCGCGAAGAGGATCGTGCAGATGCCGGCACCGATGATGACGCCGACGAGCAGTGCGAGCAGCAGGAGCTGCGAGTGGGGCATGCCACCAGAGTAAGCGGGGCGGAGCCATTCGGTTCACCGAATGTGCACCTTTCGGGCGTGGCGGGCACCAGATTTCTCACCCAGGTCACCGTTCGTTAACCTTCGACGACGACAATCGGGAACGGCCGGTAGTGCGGGGTCTTCCGCGCGTACTCGGTACTGTCGCTCCAGGTGCAGGTTCCCGCCGACGAAAGGTCCCACAACGATGCGCGAAGTTTTCCACCAGTCTCTCGAGGAAGTGCAGTCCCGCCTCGTCGAGATTGCGGAGATGGTCACAGTCGCCATCGAGAAGGCCACGAAGGCGTTCAGCACGAGCGACGTGGCCCTCGCCGAAGAGGTCATCGTCGGCGACGATCTGATCGATGAGCGCTCCGTCTCGCTCGACGAGCTCGCCATCGAGATCCTCGCAATGCAGCAGCCTGTGGCCCGCGACCTGCGCATCGTCGTCACGGCGCTGCGCGCGAGCGCCTCGCTCGAGCGCATGGGCGACCTCGCCGACCACATCGCTCAGCTCACCCGCCTGCGCTACCCCGAGCGGGTCATCCCGGCCGGCCTGCGGCAGACGTTCGCCCGCATGGGCGAACTCGACGTCGACGTCTCGCGCCAGCTCACCGAGCTGCTGCGCACCGAGGACCTCGCGATCGCCGAGAGCATCCGCAATGCCGACGACGAGGTCGATGAGCTGCACGCCAGCGTATTCGACAAGGTGCTCAGCGCACGGACCTCCGAGGACGTCACAGCTGTCGTCGACGCGACGCTCGCCAGCCGCTACCACGAGCGCTTCGCCGACCACGCCGTCGGCGTCGCCAAGAAGATGATCTACCTCGCCACGGGCGACTGGGCCTCCCAGGGCGACGAGGACCCCGAAGGCTGAGCCCGCTCGTCCCCCGAATCGCGCAGACGAAGAAGAGGCCGCCCGCTCCGGATGGAGCGGGCGGCCTCTTGTCATGATCAGACCAGTGCGCGGATCAGGTCGCGAGCGTGGCTATCGCAAGGCGGAGGAAGGAGTCGGGCCGACAGCCCGGCGACCGACGACAACGCAGCGAGAGGGGCGCTCGCGGTGCGCGGATCAGGTCGCGAGCGTGCCTATCGCAAGGCGGAGGAAGGAGCCGGGCCGACAGCCCGGCGACCGACGACAACGCAGCGAGAGGGGCGCTCGCGACCTGATCACTTGCCCTGGTTGGCGACGGCGGCGGCTCCGGCCGCTGCGGCCTCGGGGTCGAGGTACTCGCCTGGTGCGACGGGCATGAAGTCGTCGCCGAGCTCGTACTTCAGCGGGATGCCGGTCGGGATGTTCAGGCCGGCGATCTCCTCGTCGCTGATGCCGTCGAGGTGCTTCACGAGCGCGCGCAGCGAGTTGCCGTGAGCGGTGACGAGCACGGTCCTGCCCGCCTCCAGATCCGGGACGATCTCGTCGCGCCAGTACGGCAGCATCCGGTCGATGACGAGCTTCAGCGACTCCGTTGCCGGCAGCTCACCGTCGATCCCGACGTAACGCGGATCGTCGGTCTGCGCGAACTCGTCGTCCGCGGCGATCTCCGGCGGCGGCACATCGAACGAACGACGCCACGTCATGAACTGCTCCTCGCCGAACTCGGCGAGCGTCTGGGCCTTGTCCTTGCCCTGCAGTGCGCCGTAGTGGCGCTCGTTCAGGCGCCAGGAGCGCTTCACGGGGATCCACAGACGATCAGCCGCGTCGAGCGCGATGTCGGCCGTCTGGATCGCCCGAGAGAGCACAGAGGTGTGCAGCACGTCGGGCAGCACGCCCAGCTCGCGCATCAGCTCACCGCCGCGGCGAGCTTCGCCCTGCCCCTTCTCGGTCAGGCGGACGTCGACCCATCCGGTGAACAGGTTCTTCTCGTTCCATTCGCTCTGCCCGTGACGGAGCAGGATCAGCGTGTGCGTCATGCGTCCAGCCTACCGAGCCTGCAAGCCCCCCTTGCACGCCGACGGCCATCGGCATCCGGAACCGTTCCGCCTCCGACCCGGCTCGCGAGATGCGCACTTTTACGACGAAACCACGTTCAAACGTGCGCATCTCGGCGAGAAGTGCGCATCTCGGCAGCCCGCTACTCCGCGAGGGGGCGGCGGGAGAGCCGGGTGATGCGCGGGATCTCAGCGGTGGCGCCGGCGTCTGCCGGAACGATGACCTCCTGCGACGCCGCGACGCGGGTGCCGTCGGCGTCGACGACGAGGGCCGCGTCGGCTGCGGTGCGGCGCGACACGATCGCCAGCGCGATCGGCCCGAGTTCGTGGTGGCGGGCGACGGAGGTGACGCGCCCGACCTCGCGATCGCCGTCGAACACGGGCGCTCCCGGGGCCGGAAGCGTGCTCTCCGAACCGTCGAGGTGCAGCATCACCATGCGGCGCGGCGGGTGGCCCAGGTTGTGCACCTTCGCGACCGTCTCCTGCCCGCGGTAGCACCCCTTGTTCAAGTGCACCGCACTGCGCAGCCAGTCGGACTCGTGCGGGATGGCCTTCTCGTCGACCTCGCCTGCCCACCGAGGGCGCCATGCGGCGATGCGCAGCGCCTCGCTCGCCGCGGTGCCCGCCGGCTCGGCTCCGGCGAACACGTCGCCTTCCGACGCCTCATTCCGATCGACGATCGCCTCGCACCACGCGCGTTCGGCGCCAGGGTGCTCATCCGTCTGCGCGTACTGCCAGCCGCCCGCCGACACGACGGACCACGGGTCGCGCCACACCCGCCCCTGTGCAAGAGGAACGATCGCCTCGGCGGCCTTCCCCTCCGGCGCGAATCCGACCACGACGAGGTCGTCGCGCTCCGCGACTTCGACGCGCGAGCGGAAGCGCATCATCGTCAGCCACTTGGCCAGTCCAGGCGCATCGGCGGCGTCGGTGATCAGCCACGTCGTCTCACCGTCTTCGAGCACGGCTGCCGCGTGCTCGATGTGCCCCTGCGGCGTGAGCACGAGCAGCTCGGTGCTCTCCCCCGCCGCCAACGTGCTCACGCTCTGCGACGTGATCGAGTCGAGCCAGGTCAATCGGTCCTCGCCCCGCACCGCGATCACGGTGCGGTCGGCGAGGGGCGCGGCGGCGCGACCGGCCGCCAGCGCGCGCTGTTCGCGCACCGGGTCGCCGAAGTGCACCACGACGCCGCCTTCGACGACGGCTCCGGAGATCTCCGCGCCGAACGACGGCACGGTTCCGGGCCCGGCCGTGTGATGCCGATCTCCTCCGGCGCCGCCGTTCGCTCCCCCGAGATGCTCGGTCATCACTGCACCTTCGCCAGGCGCGCCGAAGCGTGCGATGCGAGGCTGCGCCCCAGGGCGGCGATGTCCCACGCCCACAGCAGGTGCTGGTCGACGAGGCCGTACATCCGGGTCGCCGCCGCGTAGTCCTTCGCACCCTGCGTGCGCACCACGGCGTCGGTGGCCAGGTCGACGCGGGGGCCGGCGACCTGGCCGATGTACAGCTCGCTGACGCCGTCGGAGCGCACGATCGACGCCTCGATGTCGAAGGCGTCGTCCGTGTTGCGCAGCTTCTCGATGTCCTCCGCTGTGCGAGGAGCGCGCGTCGCCGCCGCCGGCAGCAGCGCGGGCCCGGGGTCCGCCTGCTCCTGAACGATCGAGAGGCGCCAGAATCCCGTCTCGGCCGCGAGCGACTTCGTCACCCCGAGAGCGGTCGTGGTCGTCGCGGTCGCCGCGTAGTTCAGGTAGGGGCCGCCGTCGTGGCTGAAGCTCACCCGCTGGGCGAACTCGCCCTCGTAGTGGGCGTCGCCCGCGGTGTAGTCGATCACGCCGGTTCCCTCCCACACTCCGATGAGCCAGGAGAGGGGAACGATTTCGGCGGGGAGGTCGCTCGGAATCTCAATCATGATCCCTCCAGCGTAGAGGCTGCACCGATGGGGCGGCGCTGAAGCGAGTCAGGCGACCTATCGGCGCGACCTCGTCGTCCGCGTGCGCAGACGAAAGCGCCGGATGCGACGAGGCATCCGGCGCGGAGCGGTGACTACTTCTGACCGCGGAACAGGTTCACGATGACGGCGCCCGATACGAACGCGATCGCCAAGCTCGCCAGCCCCAGCAGGCCGATGAAGAACATCTCGAGCGCGAAAAGGTCCATGCCTCAACCCTACACCGACGCGACCAGCGCCGTGATGCTGATGAGGAAGAACACGAACGCGATCACACCCATCGCGACCAGCGCGCCGAGGGCGGCGACTGCGGTGCGCACGATGAACCCCTCTGCGCGGCCGTAGGCGAGGTTCACGGCGAACGCGACGAACACGCAGGCACCGGCACCCACCGCCAGCCAGAGGAAGCGCTCGCCGAGCGGAGACAGCAGTCCGACCGCGACGGCTGCGAGCGCCCCGAACGCCCATGTCGCGATCATTCCGGCCAGCGGCGAGCGCGGGGTGAGCTCAGGCGACGTCATGGCGCCCATTCTGCCCCACGACACATTCCCGAAACACGCCTGACTCTAAACTGGCAGGCATCCGCCACCGGAAGGACACACGTGACCCGGCTTCTGGTTCTGAGCTCCGCC
This sequence comes from Frigoribacterium sp. JB110, assembly GCF_900163665.1. GTDB lineage: Bacteria > Actinomycetota > Actinomycetes > Actinomycetales > Microbacteriaceae > Microbacterium. The sequence goes on along the minus strand of NZ_FUIA01000025.1, from coordinate 62,089 downwards.
TCAGAAGGAGCAGTGCTCCCCGCACTCGAACTCCTTCCCCACGACACACGACAGCTGCCCTCAGGGGTGGGCAGCCTCGCGAATGCGCCGGAGACCGACGTGATCATCGTCGATGCCCGTACGGATCTCGCCGGTGCGAAGTCGCTGTGCAAGCTGATGGGCACCGTGGGCCCCGTGGCACCCGTCCTGCTCGTCGCCACAGAGGGCGGGCTCTCGGTGGTGGGACCGGACTGGGGCGTCGACGACGTCGTGCTCGACACGGCGGGGCCTGCGGAGATCGATGCGCGCCTGCGCCTGGTCGTCGGCCGCCGCCCTGCGCCGGACGACAACGGCGGCCGCGTGCAGACATCCGGGATCACGATCGACGAGGCCTCCTACTCGGCGAAGGTGCGCGGAAAGCCGCTCGATCTGACGTTCAAGGAGTTCCAGCTGCTGCACTTCCTCGCCACGCATCCCTCCAGAGTGTTCACGCGCGAGCAGCTGCTCAGCGAGGTGTGGGGCTACGACTACTTCGGCGGCACTCGCACGGTCGACGTGCACGTCCGGCGCCTGCGCGCGAAGCTCGGTGACCTCGAACAGCTGATCGGCACGGTGCGCAACGTCGGCTACCGGTTCAACGTCGTCGACGAACACCCGGAGCAGCAGGCATCGTAGGACGGGCGCGACACGCGCCGGACACCCCCGGATGACGCCCGCCACGCGGGTTGTTAACCACGAGGCCACCTGCGGGTGCCAGGATGGGAGCCCACTGAATCGATCGGCAGGAGCAGCCATGACGGACGCATCGATCGTCGACACCGGGCTGGGAGACTCGGAGGACGACGACTTCGACGAGCTCGTACCGACGGCCGACGTCGATCTGCCTGACAATCGCTACGTCGACCGCGAGCTGAGCTGGCTGGCGTTCAACCAGCGTGTGCTCGAGCTCGCCGAGGACCCGAACGTGCCGCTGCTGGAGCGCACCAACTTCCTCGGCATCTTCGCCAGCAACCTCGACGAGTTCTTCATGGTGCGCGTGGCGGGTCTGAAGCGTCGCATCATGACGGGGCTCGCGATACCGAACAACATCGGCACCGCACCAGCGAAGGTGCTCGAGTCGATCGGCGCCGAGGCGCACGCGCTGCAGGAGCGTCACGCCGCTGTGTGGCACGAGCAGGTGCGCCCCGCTCTGGCCGCCGAGGGTGTCGAGATCGTGGCGTGGCACGATCTCACCGGCGAGGAGCAGGCGGAGCTGTACGAGTACTTCCAGGTGCAGGTCTTCCCCGTGCTGATGCCTCTCGCCGTCGACCCCGCACACCCGTTCCCCTACATCTCCGGGTTGTCGCTGAACCTCGCTGTGCGCATCAGGAACGCCCGCACCGGGCGTCAGGACTTCGCGCGCCTCAAGGTGCCTCCGATGCTGCCCCGGATGGTGCCCGTGCCCGGCACGGAGCAGACGAACCACGGTCGGATGCTTCCGCTGGAGGATCTCATCGCCGAGAACCTCTCGGACCTGTTCCCCGGCATGGACGTACTCGAGCACCACGCCTTCCGCCTCACGCGCAACGAGGACATGGTCGTCGAGGAGGACGAGACCGAGAACCTGATCCAGGCGCTCGAGCAGGAGCTGCGTCGGCGGCGCTTCGGGCCGCCCATCCGGCTCGAGATCGCCGAGGAGATGGACGACGTCACGCTCGACCTGCTGCTCGACGAGCTCGACATCTCCGAGCAGGAGGTCTACCGCCTGCGCGGACCGCTCGATCTGCGCGCCCTGTTCGGCTTCTCCTCCCTCGACCGGCCGGAGCTGAGGTACCCCAAGCACGTTCCCGTGACGGCGCTCGAGTTGCGCCCGAAGGACGCGGACTCGAAGCACGCGAAGGCCGATATCTTCCAGGCCATCCGCGGCGGCGACGTGCTCGTGCACCACCCGTACGAGTCGTTCGCGACCAGCGTGCAGGCCTTCCTGGAGCAGGCTGCCCGCGACCCGCACGTGCTGGCGATCAAGCAGACGCTGTACCGCACCAGCGGTGACAGCCCGATCATCGCCGCGCTGATCGAGGCCGCCCAGAACGGCAAGCAGGTGCTCGCCCTCGTCGAGGTGAAGGCGCGCTTCGACGAAGCCAACAACATCGAGTGGGCGCGCCAGCTCGAGAAGGCCGGCGTGCACGTCGTGTACGGCCTCGTCGGACTCAAGACGCACTGCAAGCTCGCCCTCGTCATCCGCGAAGAGCGCGGCCAGCTGCGCCACTACAGCCACGTCGGCACGGGCAACTACAACCCGAAGACCAGCCGGATGTACGAGGACTTCGGGCTGTTCACCTGCGACCCGGCCATCGGACTCGACCTGACCCGTCTGTTCAACGAGCTGAGCGGCTACGCGATCGAGAAGAAGTTCAAGCGACTGCTGGTCGCGCCGCTGCACCTGCGCAAGGGTCTGGTCAAGCTGATCGAACGCGAGACGAAGCATGCCCGCGACGGCAAGCCGGCCGCGGTGCGGATCAAGGTCAATTCGATGGTCGACGAGCAGATCATCGACGCGCTCTACCGCGCCAGCCAGGCCGGTGTGCAGGTCGATGTCTGGGTGCGCGGCATCTGCAGCCTGCGCGTCGATCTTCCCGGCGTCAGCGACAACATCCGGGTGCGCAGCGTGCTCGGACGCTACCTCGAGCACTCGCGCATCTTCGCGTTCGAGAACGACGGCAGCCCCGAGGTGTTCATCGGCAGCGCCGACATGATGCACCGCAACCTCGACCGCCGCGTGGAAGCACTCGTACGTGTGAAAGAAGAGCGCCACATCAGGGAGCTGCTCGACCTGTTCGCGATGGCGATGGACGACTCGTCGGCGACATGGCAGCTCGGCGCGGACGCCGTGTGGACCCGCCATCACCTCGACGCAGACGGCAGCCCGATCGTCGATGTGCAGGATCGGACTATGGAGATCGTCGCGGGTCGCCGCCGCTCGCGCTCACCGCGATGAATAATGACACGGTGAGCACGAGCACGGTCTACGCCGCGGGCGGCGTCCTCTGGCGCGTCACCGGCGGAAGACTGCGCGTCCTCGTCGTGCATCGCACCACCCACGACGACATCAGCTTCCCGAAGGGCAAGGTCAAGGCGGGTGAGATCCTCGCCGAGACCGCCGCGCGCGAGGTGCGGGAGGAGACGGGCATCGCCGCGCCGCTGGGCCCACCGATCGGAGACACGCGCTACGCACTGCCGAACGGGCGCGACAAGATCGTGCACTACTGGGCGATGCGCGCGAAGGATCGCGCCGTCCGCGAGAGCACGTTCGCCCCCAACCGCGAGGTCTCGGCTGTCGAGTGGTTGACGGCAGAGAAGGCGCTGAAGCGGCTCACCTACGAGTTCGACGTCGACATCCTCGAGCAGTTCCTCGCGCAGTTCGAGAACGGCGCTCGCGCGACGTTCCCCGTCGTCGCCCTGCGGCACGGCGCGGCGATGTCGCGCAAGGACTGGCCGAGGGCAGACCACCTCCGCCCTCTTCTCCCCAAGGGCAGGGACCAGGCCAAGGCGCTCGCCGGCGAGCTGCGCGCGTTCGGTGTGCGCAAAGTGGTCTCGAGCACCGCCACGAGGTGCCTGCAGACCGTGCGTCCGCTGTCGAAGGCGCTGGGACGCCCCATCGCCGAGACCGATGCCATCAGTCAGGACGCCTGGGAGGACGGGCTCGACGACGTGCGCAGCGTCGTTTCCGAGCGCCTCGCCGCAGGCAAGGGAGCGGTGCTGTGCAGCCACGGGCCCGTGCTGCCGGGGATCCTCGAGCAGCTCTGGCTCGAGACGGGTGCGCGCAGAGCGTCGCGGGTCGACACGCGTTCGGCGATGTCGACCGGGTCGTTCACCGTGGCGCACATCAGCAAGCACGAACCGGAACGGAGCATCGTCGCCGTCGAGGCACATTCGCCTCTCGTCTGACGTGCACGCCCCATCCGGATCTGCGCGGCTGCGGTGCCGCAGCATAGTCATCGTGGCACCGGATTCCCCATTCGAGGCGGATATGCGCGCCCTTCGCTCCCCGTTCACCTTCCGTTCACCCAGGGAGCGCACTCTCGTTAACGCGTCCGCCTAGCGTCAGTGCGTGCCCCGGAGTTCTGCGGGGTCATCCCTGACCACATGACTGAACGGAAACACAGTGAAGATCACCCGTTTCACCAGCGTCGCGGTGCTCGGTGCCGCTGCCGCTCTCGCACTCACCGCCTGCGCGGCTAACGAAGGCGGATCCGGCGACGCCGCGAACGGCAGCGAGGACGGCACGGCACTCGAGGGCACGATCAACGCCAGCGGCGCCTCCTCGCAGGTGGCCGCTCAGGAGGCCTGGGTCGCCGGCTTCCAGACCGCAAACGACGGCGTGACCGTCAACTACGAGTCGACCGGCTCCGGCACGGGCCGCGAGAACTTCCTCGCCGGCGCGAGCAACTTCATCGGCTCCGACCGTGCGTTCGACGACGAAGAGGTCGCCGCAGGCGGCTTCGGCGCCTGCTCGACCGACGACATCGTCGAGGTTCCGATGTACATCTCGCCCGTCGCCGTGGCATTCAACCTCGAGGGCGTCGACACCCTGAACCTCGACGCCGAGACGATCGCCGGCATCTTCGCCGGTGAGATCAGCAACTGGTCCGACGACGCGATCGCCGAGGCGAACCCCGACGCCGAGCTGCCCGACCTGGACATCACCCCGGTGCACCGCGCCGACGACTCGGGCACCACCGAGACGTTCGTGACCTACCTGCAGGCAACCGCTCCCGACGTCTGGGACTTCGAGATCTCCGGTGAGTGGCCGCTCGACAGCGGCGAGGCCGCCCAGCAGACCTCGGGCGTCGCGCAGGTGCTCGGCAGCGGTGTGGGCACGATCGGCTACCTCGACGCGTCGCAGATCCCCGAAGGATCCGGCCAGGTGCACGTCGGCGTCGACGGCGAGTACGTCGAGTACTCCTCGGACGCGGCCGCCGCGCTCGTCGAGAACTCGCCGCTCGTCGAGGGCCGCGGCGAGGGCGACCTCGTCTTCGACATCGACCCGGCAGGCGCCACCGGTGGCGCCTACCCGATCGCCCTGGTCAGCTACGCCATCGCGTGCGAGCAGTACGAGGACGAGAACGTCGCCGCTCTGGTGAAGGGCTACTTCGAGTACATGGCCAGCGCTGAGGGTCAGGACGCCGCAGCCGAGAACGCGGGCAACGCACCGATCTCCGACTCGCTCCGCGAGCAGGTGCTCGGCGCGATCGACACCATCCAGGTCGGCTGATCGTCTGATCGGTCGCCGGTGCCCCCGTCGCTCTCTGACGCGCACGACGCGTGAGAGGCGACGGGGGCACCGCCACGATTCCCCGAGTCGAAACCACCGAAATCCGAGGACCAGGAGCCAATGAGCGCGTCTGAGAAAACGGCCGACGCCGAGAAGCCGTCGCCCGAGTCCGAATCCCAGGCCCAGCCGGGTGCGATCAAGGCGAAGAAGCGCCCAGGAGACCTCATCTTCTCCGGCTCGGCGCTCGGTGCCGGCTGGATCATCCTGCTCGTCCTCGCCGCTGTCGCTGTCTTCCTCGTCGTGCAGTCGATCCCGGCGTTCAAGCCGGACACCAGCGGCAACCACATCCTCGAGGGCGAGTCGTTCTGGTCCTACGTCGGCCCGTTCGTGTTCGGCACGGTCTGGTCGTCGTTCCTGGCGCTCATCATCGCGACGCCGATCGCGATCGGCATCGCGCTGTTCATCTCGCACTACGCGCCGCGCGCACTCGCCGCGGTGCTCGGCTACGTCATCGATCTGCTGGCCGCCGTGCCCTCTGTGGTGTTCGGCTTGTGGGGCGGCCTCGTGTTCGCCCCGCTGCTGCAGCCCGGATTCGCATGGCTGAACGCGTACCTCGGCTGGATCCCGCTGTTCGGCGGCGTGGTCTCACCGACGGGCCGCACGATCCTCACGGCGTCGCTCGTGCTCGCGGTGATGATCCTGCCCGTGATGACCGCGATCTGCCGTGAGGTGTTCCTGCAGGCGCCGCGCCTGCACGAGGAGGCCGCACTCGCGCTCGGCGCCACACGCTGGGAGATGATCCGGATGGCGGTGCTCCCGTTCGCACGCGGAGGCATGGTCTCCGGAGCGATGCTCGGCCTCGGCCGCGCGCTCGGCGAGACGATGGCTGTGACCATGGTGCTCTCGGTGACGGGCGTCGTCTCCTTCGAGGTGCTCACCTCGGTCAACCCCACCACGATCCCCGCCAATATCGCCCTGGCCTTCCCCGAGGCCCACGGCGAAGGCGTCAACGCCCTGATCGCGACCGGTCTCATCCTGTTCGTCGTGACCTTCGCCGTCAACGCGCTGGCGCGCTGGGTCGTCAACCGCCGCGCCGAGTTCTCGGGAGCGAACTGACATGACCACAGTGACCACAACGGCCGCGCCCTCGAGCGCCTCCGTCTCGCTGACCGCGAACCGTCTGCCCGGCTGGGCCCCATGGGGCCTCGTCGCCGTCGCCTTCATCGTCTCGTTCGCCGTCTTCGGCATCGTCGCGATCGGCGAGGACGGGCTGGCGGGCTTCAACGTCGCCGGCGCCGTCATCGTCGCGATGCTGCTGTACATCGTGCTGATCGTGACCGTCTCACTCGCCGCCGAGAGCCGACGACACGCAATGGACCGCCTGATGACGGGTCTGGTCAGCACGGCGTTCGTCCTCGCGCTGCTGCCCCTGCTGTCGCTGCTGTGGACCGTCGTCAGCAACGGCATCCTGCGCTTCGACGGGGAGTTCTTCACCTACTCGATGCGCAACATCGTCGGCGAGGGCGGCGGCATCGTGCACGCGATGTGGGGCACCGTGCTGATCACGCTGATGGCCACGCTCATCTCCGTGCCGATCGGGCTGATGACGTCGATCTATCTCGTCGAGTACGGCAACGGCGGCAGGATCGCCAAGGCGATCACGTTCTTCGTCGACGTCATGACCGGCATCCCCTCGATCGTCGCCGGTCTGTTCATCTATTCGGTGTTCGCCCTGCTGATCGGCCCTGGCATATCCATGGGCTTCATGGGCTCTCTCGCGCTCAGCGTGCTGATGATCCCCGTCGTGGTGCGCGGCAGCGAGGAACTGCTGCGCATCGTGCCGAACGAGCTGCGTGAGGCCTCCTACGCACTCGGAGTGCCGAAGTGGCTCACGATCGTCAAGATCGTGCTGCCCACCTCCATCGCCGGAATCGTCACGAGCATCATGCTCGCCATCGCGCGCGTCATCGGTGAGACGGCTCCGCTGCTGCTCACCGCAGGTATGACGATGGGGATGAACACGAACCTGTTCGACGGCCAGATGATGACCCTTCCGGTGTTCGCCTACAACTCGTACATGAACCAGGGAACGACACCGGACGCGGCTGTGGCGAACGCGTGGGGCGCAGCACTCGCGCTCATCCTGATCGTGATGGTTCTCAACCTCGTCGCCCGCCTGATCGCGAAGATCTTCGCGCCCAAGTCCCGATAAGAAGGAATCACGTTGTCCAAGAGCATCGAAGTCAACGATCTGAACGTCTACTACGGCGACTTCCTCGCCGTCGAGGGCGTCTCGATCGACATCCAGCCGCGCAGCGTCACGGCCTTCATCGGTCCGTCCGGCTGCGGCAAGTCCACCTTCCTGCGCACCCTGAACCGGATGCACGAAGTGATCCCCGGCGCCCGCGTGGCGGGTGAGGTGCTGCTGGACGGCAAGAACCTCTACGACCCGGGCGTCGATCCCGTACTGGTGCGCCGACAGGTGGGCATGGTGTTCCAGCGCCCGAACCCGTTCCCGACGATGTCGATCCGCGACAACGTGCTGGCCGGTGTGAAGCTGAACAACTCCCGGATGTCGAAGAGCGATCAGGACGATCTCGTCGAGCGGTCGCTGCGCGGCGCGAACCTGTGGAACGAAGTCAAGGACCGGCTCGAGAAGCCCGGCTCCGGCCTCTCCGGCGGGCAGCAGCAGCGCCTGTGCATCGCACGCGCGATCGCGGTCTCGCCCGAGGTCATCCTGATGGACGAGCCGTGCTCGGCCCTCGACCCGATCTCGACGTTCGCGATCGAGGAGCTGATCGCAGAGCTGAAGAACGACTACACCGTCGTGATCGTGACGCACAATATGCAGCAGGCCAGCCGCGTCAGCGACAAGACGGCGTTCTTCAACATCGCGGGCACCGGCAAGCCAGGCAAGCTGATCGAGTTCGACGAGACCACGAAGATCTTCACCAGCCCGGCCGTCCAGGCCACCGAGGACTACGTCTCCGGCCGCTTCGGCTGACCCGTCCCCGGATGATCCGCACCTCGGGGGACGCGGATCATCCGGCTTCTCGGCCCCGTGCGCCCCGCGCACGGGGCCTTTCCCGTCCCCCGCCGCTCACCTCACCTCGCACCCACCAGCTGCCGAGATGCGCACTTCTCGTCGAGATGCGCCGTTCTGGACGTGATTCGGTCGAAAATGTGCGCATCTCGCGAGCCGCACACGGGCCCGGATCTGGCATTTATATTCGCATGCATACGCTCCCCTCCCCTTCGACGCGAGTCGTTCCTGCGGCGTGTCGGATTCCGGATGGTCCCTACGCATGACAGGGAAGGCGGCGCTGCGAGCGGGCCGCTCCCGATCGGTGGCCGATTTGGGTTCCTGACAGATCGCTGTATCGTGCAAGCGAACGATTAGCGTCTGGAAGAAACCTGTGACTCTCAACCGTCGACACATCCTCGGAGGGCTCCTCGGAGCCTCCGCAACCCTCGGCCTCGCCGCGTGCGGGGCACCGCCCCTGCAACTCGCGGACACCGCGGCAACCGGCAAGGCGAAGCCCGGCGCCGCCATGCGCATCGCCCGCCCCGCGGCCTCGGCCGCCGAGACCCTCGACCCGGCCAGCTCACTGTCCGCATACGAGTACCTCGGCGCGATCTACAACCGCCTCGTCAAGCTCGACCGTGCGGGCGAGACCGTTCCGGATCTCGCGACTGACTGGTCGGCGAACGCCGACGCGACGGTGTGGGACTTCCGCCTGCGCAGCGGCGTGACGTTCCACGACAGCCGCGCGCTCACCGCCCGCGACGTGCGATACACGTTCGGGCACATCCTCGATCCGGAGACGGCGTCGCCGCAGGCGGGCCCCCTCGAGCAGATCGAGCGCATCGAGGCCGTCGATGCGACCACCGTCCGGTTCCGGCTGACCTCCCCCAATGCGGAGTTCCCCTCGCTGCTGACCGCCTACCAGTGCTACGTGATTCCTGAGGACTCGGCCGCCGACATCGGCCGCACCGGCATCGGCACCGGTCCGTTCGTGCTGGAGAGCTTCACACCTGCCGGCCAGGGCGCCATCCGGGCGAACGAGGAGTACTTCGGCGGTCGCGCCGCCCTCGACCGGATCGAGTTCTTCTCGATCCAGGACACTTCGGCCAGGGTGAACGCGCTGCTCGCCCGTCAGGTCGACCTCCTCTCGCAGACCAATCTCGACAACCCCACGGCGCGCGTCGTCTCCGGCTCCCCCGGCGTCACCGTCTCCCGCGTCGAGAACGCGCAGTGGTACACGATCCCGATGCTGCACACCAGCGACGAGTTCGCCGACCCGCAGATGCGCCAGGCGATGAAGCTCGCCTACGATCCGCGTGCCGTCCTCGACACCGCCCTGCAGGGAACCGGCACACCCGGGTGGGACAACCCTGTGCCTCCCCAGCTGGCCGCCTTCGTCGACGAACAGCGCGAGTACGACCCCGAGAAGGCGAAGAGCATCCTGGCCAAGATCGGCAGGGAGGGCTTCTCCGCGAAGATCCACACCTCGGCGTACGAGCCGAACTTCACCGCGATCGCCACGGCCTACGCCTCACAGGTGAAGCAGGCGGGAATCGACCTCGACATCACGAACGTCGCCGCCGACTCGTACTACACGCAGATCTGGATGGCCGAGCCGCTCATGGTCAGCTACTGGTTCACGGGGCGCCCGATCGACCAGCTGCTGAACCAGATCTTCCGCTCCGGCTCCAGCTACAACGAATCGGCGTGGTCCAACCCCGATTTCGACCGTCTGCTCGACGAGGCCCGTGCCGACATGAACGATGCCACGCGTCTGCAGAAGTACCAGGACGCACAGCGGCTCATCGTCGCCGACGGCGCCGATATGACGCCCGTCTTCGGCGACCGTCTCGTCGGGCTCGGCGAGAACGTCGTCGGCTACGACGAATATGGCTTCGAGTTCGACTACATGTCCATCGGGCTGAAGGAGGGCTGACCGGCCATGCTCCGCCTCATCGCAACGCGCCTCGCGACGGGCCTCGTCACCCTGTTCCTCGCCGCGTTCTTCGTCTTCTTCGCCGTACAGGCGCTGCCCGGCGACGTCGCCCAGCAGCTGCTCGGACAGAACGCCACGCCGGAGGCCGTCGAGACGCTGCGCGCGCAGCTCGGCCTCGACCAGAACGTGTGGTTGCGCTTCGGCAGCTGGATCGCCGGTGCCGTCACCGGTGACTTCGGCACGTCGCTCGTCTCGGGCGGGCCCGTGTCCGACGAGATCTGGAACGCCTTCTCCCACACGCTGATGATCGCCGCCCCCGCCATCGTCTTCGGCATCGGCATCGCCGTCGCCCTCGGCGTGCTCGCCGCGCACCGCCGCGGCACGGCGACCGACTCGTCCGTGTCGGTGCTCTCGCTCGTGCTGATGAGCATCCCCGAGTTCGTCATCGCGACTCTGCTGATCCTGCTGCTGGCGATCGTGCTGCCGGTCTTCCCCGCTGTCGTGCTGCAGGGGCCGGACGCGGCGTTCACCGATCTGCTGCCGTCGATCATCCTGCCCGCGGTGACCCTGATCATCGCGATGGCCGCGTACATCATCCGGGCAATGCGCTCCTCGACGATCGACGGGCTCTCAGCCGAGTACGCCGTGACGGCGGAGCTGAAGGGCGTGCCAAGGCGCACCGTGCTGTGGCGCCACGTCGCACCCAGCGCCCTGCTGCCCGTGCTTCCCGTCATCTCGATCAACGTGGCGTGGCTGCTGGGCGGCGTCGTCGTGGTCGAGTCGGTCTTCAACTACCCCGGACTCGGCAAGCTGATGATCGAGTCGGTCTCGACGCGCGACCTGCCGATGCTGCAGGCGATCGCCGTGGTCAGCGCCGTCGTGTACGTCGTGGTCAATCTCGCGGCAGACCTCGCCGCACTGTGGATCGACCCGCGCCAGCGCACGCTGCACCGACGAGCCGTTCGCCAGACGAAGGAGGCCGCCGCATGATCCGGCTCCGCGATCTCACCGCAGGCACCCGCATCGGGCTGCTGCTCGTCGCCCTCACCGTGATCGTCGCCGTGGTGGCGCCATGGCTCTCACCCTATGACCCGATCGCCACGGATTCGCCGAATGCGCTCGCCGGTGCCAGCTGGCAGCACCTGCTCGGCACCGACCAGTACGGCCGCGACGTGCTGTCCCGCACGCTGGAGGGCGGCAGGTTCGCGCTGCTCGTGGCTCTGCTGGCGACCCTCGTCGCCGTCATCGTCGGAACCCTCATCGGCACGGTGGCCGCGTACTACGGACGCTGGGTCGACGGCGGCATCACCCGCGTGCTCGATGCGATCCTCGCCGTGCCCGCCGTGCTGGCGATGCTTCTCATCGTGAGCGTGTTCGGCAACAGCCTCTGGGTGCTCGTTCTCGCCGTCGCCGTCGTGTACGTTCCCGCCGTGGCGCGCGTCGTGCGCGGAGCGACCTTCCCCGTCCTCTCGACCGGCTACGTGGCGGCGGCGAGGGCCCGAGGCGAACGCTCGCTTCCGATCATCGCGCGCGAGGTGCTGCCGAACATCCTCGACACGATCCTCGTCGAGTTCGCGATGCGCGCATCGTGGGTCGTGCTGCTCGTCTCGACGCTGTCGTTCCTCGGCTTCGGTGTGAACCCGCCGACGCCCGATTGGGGGCTCATGATCCAGGAGAACCGCGCCGCGCTGACCGTGGCGCCCGCAGGAACCCTCGCGCCCATCGTCGCGCTGTCGATTCTGGTGGTCGGGCTCAACCTCGCCGCCGACGGGCTCGGCAAGCACTTCGGAGTCGACCGCGCGAGGAGAGGAGCGCCCGCATGACCGCCGCCGCCGCCGCCGTCGCACAGGTGCGCGACCTCACCATCTCCTACCGCACAGGTGATCAGCGCGTCACCGTCGTCGACGAGCTGTCGTTCTCCCTCACCGAAGGCCGGACACTCGGCCTCGTCGGAGAGTCGGGCAGCGGCAAGTCGACCGCCGCGCGCACCCTGCTCGGGCAACTGCGGGACGGCTCGCGCATCGATTCCGGTTCCGTCACCGTCTTCGACGACGACGTCTTCTCGCTTGCACCCGAGGCGCTTCGGCGGCTGCGCGGCGAGCGGGTGGCCCTCGTCGCGCAGAACGCCGGGCACGCGCTCACCCCGACGATCCGCGTCGGCGAGCAGATCCGCGAGGCGCTGCGCGTGCACGACCTCCCTTCGGGCGACGAGCGGATCGCCTCCCTGTTCCGACTCGTGCGCCTCCCCTCCCCCGAGACGATCGGCCGCCGCTACCCGCACGAGCTCTCCGGCGGCCAGCAGCAGCGCGTCGGCATCGCGATGGCGGTCGCGACGAACCCGAAGATCCTCGTGCTCGACGAGCCGACCACCGCGCTCGACGTGATCACCCAGGCCGCTGTGCTCGCGCTCGTGAACGACCTGCGAGCGGAGCTCGGCATGGCGGTGCTGATCGTCAGCCACGACCTCGGCGTCGTCTCGGCAGTCGCCGACGACGTGCTCGTGCTGCGCACCGGCCGCGAGGTCGAGCGCGGCGAAGTGCTCGACGTGCTCGAGCGACCCGTCGAGACGTACACGCGGAAGCTGCTCGACGCGGCGCCGCGCATCGAGGGCGCAGCAGTACCGGATGTCCGGGAGCGCGCAGACGACGCCGTGCTGAGATGCGAAGGCATCGACATCCGGTATCCGGGAGCGTCGACGCGCGCGGTGCGCGACTTCGGCCTCGACATCCACCGCGGCGAGACCGTCGCGATCGTCGGAGAATCCGGCAGCGGGAAGTCGACGGTCGCCACGGCGTTCGCCGGGCTCGCGCCCGTGCTCTCCGGCAGCGCGCTGCTGACAGATTCCGACGGCTCGAGGCACGACCTGCTGAAGCCCGTCGCGAAGCGGCCGGTCGACGTGAGACGGTCGGTGCAGCTGATCTTCCAGAACGCCGATCTCGCGCTGAACCCGCGGCGCACCGTGGGCGACGCGATCGCCCGTCCGCTGACGGTGTTCTCTCGCGTGCGCGGCCGGGCCGCCCGTCGCGAACGCGTCGAGGCGCTGCTGACCGAGGTGGGGCTCGGGCCGGAATTCGCCGACCGCATCCCCGCACAGCTGTCGGGCGGGCAGCGCCAGCGCGTCGGCATCGCCCGCGCGCTCGCGGCCGACCCGACGCTGCTGATCGCCGACGAGATCACGACGGCCCTGGACGTGTCGGTGCAGGCCGATGTGCTCGAACTGCTGGCCGCGCTGCGCGACGACCATGACCTGTCGTGCCTGTTCATCAGCCACGACCTCGCCGTGGTGCGCAACGTCGCCGATCGGATCGTGGTGATGAACGGCGGATGCATCGTCGAGGCCGCGCCGTCGGCCGAGCTGTTCGCCGACCCACGCCACCCGTACACCCGGTCGCTGCTCGATGCCGTCGTCGAGCCCGGCCACACCGACCTGCCGGATGCCGACGCGGACGACCGACGCGCCCGCGTCAATCCGGAAGCACGAATGGTCGCCCTCGGCGGCGGCCGCTTCGTGCGCGACGATGAGGGGGCCCTGCTCCAGATATGAAGCTGATCGACATCGACCAGGACCAGATCGACACGCGCGACGTGTGGATCCCGATGCCCGACGGCGTGCGGCTGCACGCGAGGGTCTGGCTGCCGCGGGACGCACAGCAGCATCCGGTGCCGGCGATCCTGGAGTATCTGCCGTACCGACTGGACGACTGGACGAGCGTGCGCGACAGCGAGCGCCATCCGTACTACGCCGCGAACGGCTACGCGTCGATCCGCGTCGATGTGCGCGGCTCAGGCTCGAGTGAAGGGCTCTTCGACGACGAGTACTCCGCGGCGGAGCTCGACGACGGCATCCGGGTCATCGAGTGGCTCGCGGAGCAGCCGTGGTGCTCGGGCGACGTCGGCATGTTCGGCATCTCGTGGGGCGGATTCAACTCGCTGCAGCTCGCCGCTCGCGGACCGGAAGCGCTGAAGGCGATCGTCACGGTGTGCTCGACGGACGACCGCTACGACAACGACGTGCACTACATGGGCGGCGCCGTGCTGGCCATCGACATGGCCGCATGGGCCGGCACGATGCTCGCCTTCGCTTCCCGTCCGCCGCGGCCCGAGGTCACAGGCGACGGATGGGTCGAGCAGTGGCGCGAGCGTCTCACGCACCAGCGTCCGCTGGCGGAGACGTGGCTGGCGCACCAGGAGCGCGACGACTACTGGCGCCACGGCAGCGCGTGCGAGGACTACGACAGCTTCCGCGCCGCAGTGCTGGCGGTGGGCGGCTGGTCCGACCCGTATCGCGACACGGTGCTGCGCCTGCTCGAGAACCTCGAGGTGCCGACCAAGGGCATCATCGGGCCGTGGTCGCACCAGTACCCCGACCGCGGCCTGGCGCCGGGGCCCGGCATGGACTTCCTCGGCGAGACGCTGCGCTGGTGGGACCGCTGGCTGAAGGGCGCAGACACGGGCGTCGAGCACGCCCCCGACCTGCGCGCGTGGGTGAACGACCCGGTCGCGCCCGCCACCTACGTCGACGAGCAGCCGGGCCGCTGGGTCGGCGTCGACTGGCCGGGCGAGACCCGCAGACACGAGGTGCCGCTGGGCACCGGCCGCGCGATCGTCGATTCGCCGTGGAACACCGGGCAGGACGCCGGGCGCTTCTTCCCGTTCGGCAACGTCGGAGACCTGCCGCCGGATCAGCGCGCAGAGGACGGCCGTTCGACCTGCGTCGATGTCGCCGTCGACGAGCCGTTCGAGCTGCTAGGGCGCGCGGAAGTGCGCCTGCGGCTGCGGTCGACGCACGATCGGGGCAACGTGATCGTGCGCCTGTGCGACGTCGCCCCCGACGGATCCTCGACGCTCGTCACCCGCGGCGTGCTGAACCTGCTCAAGAGAGCGGGCCGCGACCGCTCGGCCCCGCTGACGCCGGGTGAGGACGTCGATGTGACATTCGACCTCGTCGCGTCCGGCTACCGCTTCGAGCCAGGCCACACCATCCGGATCGCGATCAGCAACCACTACTGGCCGTGGATCTGGCCGCACGGCGTCGACGGCTCGCTCGACGTGGACCTGTCGGCGAGCACGGTGACTCTTCCGCTTGCAGCCGACATCCAGCAACCGGTGTCGTTCGGTCCGGCCGAGCACGCTCGTCCGATCGAGATCACGGTTCCGGATGGCGCTGCCGCACCGCGCCCGCCGCGCGTGGTCACGAGCGACATCGCCACAGGGGAGACCGTGCTCGACATCGACCCGAACTACGGCGGCACCCGCCACTACCCCGACGGTCTCGACTTCCTCGAGAGCGCGCGGGAGATCTACCGCATCCGGGAGGGGCATCCGGAATCCCCCGAGACGGAGTCACGCTGGTCGCTGCGACTGTCGAACGACGGCTGGGCAGCCGACATCGAGACGAGCTCGATCATCCGGTGCGACGCCGACAGCTTCCATCTCGAAAACGCCGTGACCGCCTTCGCGGAGCGCGACGGTGTGCGCGAGAAGATCTTCGAGTGCACGCAGGCGAACACGATTCCGCGCACGTCGGCATGAGCGACGAGACGAAGCCTCCGCGGCGCCGGATGAGCCCCGCGGCTCGACGCGAGCAGATCGTCGCGGCGGCGCGCGCCGTGATCGTTCGGCGGGGCCTCGGCTCGTCGTCGCTGCGCGACATCGCTGCGGAGGCCGACGTGTCGATGGGCACGGTGACGTATCACTTCGACAGCGTCGACGACATTCTCGGGGCGGTCGTGATCGCCGAATCCGAGCGCTTCTACGAGCAGGTCGTCGCCGCCGCCGATGCGGAGCCGGATGCCCGACGGGCGCTGGACATGCTGATCGAGCCGCTGTTCGCCGAGGGCGACGAGGTCGAGGCGCACTGGCGCATCTGGACGGACTACTGGGCGGCGATCTCGCAGCGGCCTGGCATGAACGACGCGTACGGCGCGCGCATCCGGCACTGGGAGCGGTGCGTGGCCAGGGTGATCGCGCGCGGAGCGTCCGACGGCACGTTCCGCGAGGTCGACTCCGACGCCGCCGCGCTCAAACTCGCGGCCTACTCCGACGGCCTCGCGACGCAGCGCGCCCAGGGTGTCACCGCGCTGACGCGCACCATCGCCCGCGCCTGGTTCCTCCAGTTCGCGGACGCTCTCCTCGCCCCCTGAACGCCCCGTCACCAGGACGGACGGATCTGCGGAACGGCGCAGGCGCGATATGATGACTTCATCATGCCATTCAGTGATCTTCCTCGGCCGCTCTATGAGATCAAGGCGAGCCTGTTCAAAGGCCTCGCCCATCCGCTGCGCATTCGGATCCTCGAGCTGCTCTCGGAGAGCGACGAGCTGAGCGTGGGCTCCCTTCAGCGCGAGACCGGTCTCGAGGCCTCCCATCTCTCACAGCACCTGTCCGTGCTGCGCCGGTACCGCCTCGTGACCTCGGAGCGGCGGGGAAGCCACGTCTACTACCGGATCACGGGAGCCCGCGTGGCCGAGATGCTGACCGTGGCGCGGGCGCTCCTGCTCGATGTCCTGTCGGAGGAGGGTTCCCGCCTCGAGGGCGTGCTCGCCGAGACCGAGCCGTCCCGATGAGCGGCAGGGCGCGGAGATTCGCCCGCCTTCTGCCGTCGCGCGCCGACTACCGGGCGGTGCCTCGGACCTGGCGGGGCGACCTCATCGCGGGCATCACCGTCGGCATCGTCGCCCTGCCGCTCGCGCTGGGCTTCGGCGTGAGCTCCGGCGCCGGAGCGGAAGCGGGTCTGATCACAGCGATCATCGCCGGCGTGATCGCGGCGGTGTTCGGCGGATCGCATGTGCAGGTGTCTGGCCCGACTGGGGCGATGGTGGTCGTGCTCGCCCCGATCGTCGCGCAGCACGGACTCGGCGCCGTCGCCACAGTGAGCGTCATGGCGGGGATCATCGTCCTCGCGGCGGGAGCGGCCAGGCTCGGGCGCGCCGTGAGCTTCATCCCCTGGCCGGTGATCGAAGGGTTCACTCTGGGGATCGCCGTCATCATCGGCCTGCAGCAGATCCCGTCGCTGGTCTCGGATGAAGCCGGGTCGCACCACACGAACGCGGCCGTCGCCGCATGGGAATCGATCGTGACCGCGAACGGAACGTACGCGTTGTGGGCCCTCGGCGCCGCCGCGATCGTCGCGGCCTGCATGATCGTGTGCCCGCGCATCCATCCGGCGATCCCTGGATCGCTCGTCGGCATCGTCGTGGTCACGATCATCGCCGTGGTCATCCCGAATCCGCTGACGACCATCGGCGCACTGCCGGCGACGCTGCCCGCACCGTCCCTGCCCGTGGTCGACCCTGCCATGCTCCTGGAGCTCGCGGGCCCGGCCGCGACGGTCGCCGCGCTCGCCGCGATCGAGTCGCTGCTGTCGGCCCGCGTGGCCTCATCACTCGCCGACACCGGCGCGATCCATCCTGACCGGGAGCTCGTCGGCCAAGGACTCGCCTCCATCGGCGCCGGAATGTTCGGGGGCATGCCCGCCACGGGTGCGATCGCCCGTACAGCAGTGAACGTCCGCGCCGGCGGGCGCACGCGTTTGGCAGCCGTGACGCACGCGGTGCTCCTGCTGGCGATCGTGTTCGTCGCCTCTGCACCGGTCTCGGCGATCCCGGTCGCGGCGCTCGGCGGGGTCCTCATCATGACAGCGGTGCGAATGGTCCGTCTCACCACGGTGCGCGTCATCCTGCGGTCGACGCGGTCGGACGCCGCGGCCTTCATTCTCACAGCGATCGTCACGGTCTCCTTCGACCTGATCGTCGCCGTCGTGATCGGGGTGATCTTCGCCGGCTTCTTCGCGATCCGGCATCTGGCCGGGACGACCAGGGTCACTCCGGAGACGCTGCCCGGCGCCGCTGTCGAGGGTGACGAGCGCATCGCGCTCCTGCGATTCGACGGGCCGCTCATCTTCTCCGTCGCGGATCGCGTATTCGACGACGCACAGAACCTCGAGCGCGTCCAGGTCGCGATCCTGCGGATGTCCCGTGTGGAGCTCGTCGATGCGACAGGGGCGAACGTGCTCAGCACGCTGGTGCGCACGCTGGAGCGGCGCGGGATCACGGTGCTGATCAAGGGCGTCCAGCCGATGCACAAGGAGCTCTTCCGCAGGGTCGGAGTGCTCGCCTCGCTGCGCCACCATCGACATCTGTTCACGGAACTCGACGACGCCGTCGCACACGCACGCGACCACATCCGCCGCGCGGCGTAGCCCCGCTGCCGAGATGCGCACTTCTCGTCGAGATGCGCAGGTTTGGACGTGATTCTGTCGAAGAAGTGCGCATCTCGCGAGCCACGCACGGGCCCGGATGGCCGGATCAGCCGCGCAGGTGAGCGTTCAGTGCTCGAGTGAGGTCGTGGTCGACGGGGACTTCGCGCCCGTCGATGTGGGTGACGGGCGCGGCGAGCCTGATCGACGAGACGAACCACGCGGCATCCGCGGCCGCGAGCGCTGCGACCGGGATGTGCTCGTAGCCGGTCGGGTGGCCGTTCTCCTCGAGCCAGTCGAATGCGGCGAGCTGCGTCGTGCCGTGCAGGATGCCCGCGGTCGGCTCCGGTGTGATGAAGTGGTCGCCGCGGCGCAGGATCACGTTCGCGGTCGGCGCCTCGAGCAGGTAGCCGTCCGTGGTCGTGAAGATCGCCTCGTCGGCGCCGCGCCTGTGCGCTTCTCGGGCCGCGGCCATGTTCACCGCATACGAGAGCGTCTTGGCGCCCATCAGCAGCCACGGGGCCCGCTGCGCCGCGCCGGAATCGTATCCGCGGTCGAGGGTGACGACCCGGATGCCCTTCTCGCGCGCCGCCGTGAAGTCGGCCGCGGGCGACGCGGTGATCCAGGCGGTCGGCCCGCTCGCGGGTGCGCCGGGCCCGCCGATCTGCACGCCCCGACTGAGCAGCAGCTTGATCGTCCACTCCCCCTGGTCGGGGATCGCCGCCACGGCGCGGTCGACTGCGCGGCTCCACTGCGCGATGTTCGGCTCGGGCAGTTCGAGCAGTCGCGCGGATTTCGCCAGCCGCTCCAGGTGCGGCGCGCCCTGCTTCGCCCTGCCGTCGAAGACGCCGATCGACTCGAACACGCCGTCCCCGCGATTCGCGCTGAGATCGCCCACGCTGAGCGCGGGAGCATCCGGATCGATCTGCGTGATCGTGGAGTCGATGTCCCTGGTCGCATCCGCCGGGACCGGGCTGATCAGAAAGGCGAACCGCGTCATGTTCCGACCCTACGCCGCGGACAGAAGAACCGGGCCGCAGAAAACGCCTCTCGGCGCGTGGTCCGCTCGAAGCGGCAAAAATTGGAGCCCGGGGTTTGCTGCGGCCCGGCTATAGAAGTCTAACGTCTGCGGTGCCGGGCTATTCCCAGCGCGTGTCGCCTGCATGGTCGGACCCACGGTCCTCATCCGCGCGCACGCCGGCTCGACGTCGGTCGACGAGCACGGCTGCCACTGCCGAGGCGACGGAGACGACCGGCATCAGGAAGGTGAAGATGGGCAGCAGCCAGGCAGAGACGCCCCCGTTCCGGACGAGCAGAGTGGCCAGGAGATCCTGGACGAACAGCGCCAGCAGTGCCCCGCCGACCAGGCCGAGGGCGCCGATGCCCAGCATACGAGCGACTGCGGCGCCGCGCTTCTGAGGTGCTCCGCTCATCGCGACGCCCTCACCGACGCTGGCTGCTGCGGCGGACGATCGCGCTGAGGCCCCAGGCCACGAGACCGGCGACCGCGCCGACGAGCGCACCGGTGAACAGACTCGACGGGATCGAGAACAGCCGGATGATCACGTCCTGGGCCGCGGGATCGAGTCCCTCGAGGTTTCCTCCGAGCCGCGGCGGATTCCCCGCGAACGCCGTGCTCCACAGCAGCTGATGGACGACAGCCAGGATGACACCGGAGAACAGTCCGATCACGAGTACGGTCAGGAACGGACGGTGCGCACCGGCGAGAAGAACGACGACGATCCATACGACGGCAGGCACGAAGACGAACAGCGCGTTGACTCCCGTGCCCTCGTGCAGGATGCCGAGGTCGTGCAGGACGACGCGGGGGACGGTGAGCAGAGCGAGCCCGATGACGGCGATGAGCGGCAGTCTGAGGAGACGGCGTCTCGGCACAGCGGCGGACGGGTCGGACGAATAGGGTGTGTGTTCTGTCATGCTTCTGACGCTACGAGCGGCTTCCGGCTGCCGTCATCGGACCTCGGTCTCGACCTCGGTCGCTTCGCCGCGTCATCTCGGTACGTTCAGAAGCGACACCGGGAGTCTCCTGAGGCGGGTGGGCAGCGGCCGCCCCGCCTCCTACGCTGAGGAGATGACCACAGCCAGGCGAGAGCGCAGGAGGTCTGCGCTCGTCGATGCGCTGCTCGCGGTGGGCGTTGCGGCCGTGCTCTCGACGGTCATCGCCCTGTCCCATGCGGCCGCGGCGACGCCTCCGGACCCGCTGGCCTATGTCTTCGCCTGCGGGTTCGGAGCGGTGCTCCTTCTGCGCAGAATCGCGCCGGTGCTCGTCCTGCTCGTGAGCGTGCTCGGAACGTTCGGGTACTACATCCTCGATCTGTCGCCGATCGGGGTGGCGCTCCCGGTCGTCGCCGCGCTGTTCTCGGCTGCCGAGCTCGGCCTGACCCGCTGGGCCGTGGGCGCGGGAGCGGTCGTGTTCGCCGTCTCGCTGTATTTCCGCCTGCGCGACGCGGAGGCTCCGCTCGGCGATCTCCTGGGCTACGACGCCGTCTCGAACCTCGCGCTCATCGCGGCCGGCGTCGCGCTCGGGTACAGCGTCCGCGCGCGCCGCATCCGGTCCGCGCAGCAGGCGGAGATCTCCCGGCTCACCGAGGAGCAGATCGCGCGCGAAGCGGCATCTCAGATGCAGACGGAACGGGAGAGCATCTCCCGAGAGCTGCATGACACGATCGGGCACACCATGTCGGTCATCTCCCTGCATGCGGGCGTCGGCTCAGAGGCTGTCGGACGCGACGATCGCGCCGCCGGAGACGCATTCGATCGCATCCGCGCTGCCAGTACGCGATCGCTGCACGAGCTCCGCGCGATGGTGCGCATCCTGAGGTCCGCGTCCGGTCCCGACGGAACGACCGGCGTGCATTCGCTGTCCGCTGTGCCGGATCTCGTGGACGCCGCGAGCGCAACCGGCCTCGAGGTCACGGTCGATGTCAGCGCAGCGCCGTCGGAGCTCGCCGCACCCGTCGATGCCGCGGCGTACAGAGTGATTCAGGAATCGATCACCAACATCATCCGCCACGCCGGTGCGACTCGCGCTCGAGTGCGAGTCGACATCAGCGAGGGCATGCTCCGCATCAGCGTCACCGACAACGGTCGCGGCACGACGGACGCCGGCGATGCAGCGGGCGGATACGGCCTGGCGGGAATGAGCGAACGCGTTCGGCTTCTCGGAGGCACGCTGACCGCGCGCCCGTCCGCCGTCTCGGGGTTCTCCGTCGAAGCCACGATGCCGGCGAGGCTGCCATGATCCGGGTCGTACTGGTCGACGACCAGGAACTCGTCCGCACCGGACTGCGCATGCTCGCCGAGCACGACGGCGATGTACAGGTCGTCGCCGAAGCCGACAACGGCATCGCCGGCGTCAGCGCCGTTCGACGGCACAGACCCGATGTCGTCCTGATGGACATCCGGATGCCGCAGCAGGATGGAATCGCGGCCACACGCGCGATCGTCGCGGACCCGGCGCTCGACGGCGTCGGCGTCCTGATCCTGACGACCTTCGACGACGAGGAGGACGTCTTCGCCGCGATCCGGGCCGGGGCGGCCGGATACCTGCTCAAGGACGTCGCCCCGGACGACCTGCGTCGAGCCGTCAGGGCGGTCGCCGCGGGCGACTCCCTGCTCTCCCCCGCGATCACGCGGCAGGTGATGGGTGCACTGTCCGCGCACCCGCGGGCCGTCTCGCGCCCCGAGCTGCTCGAGTCGCTCACGGGCCGCGAGCGCGAGGTCCTGTTCCGGATCGGGCTGGGCGAGTCGAACGACGAGATCGGTGCGAGTCTCCACATCAGTCCGGCCACCGCGCGCACCTACGTCAGCCGTCTGCTGACCAAGCTTCCGGCGCGCGACCGCTCCCACCTGGTGATCCTCTGCTACGAGTCCGGGCTCATCCGTCCCGGCTCGACCGAATCCGACGGCGGATAGCAGACGCCCGGATCCGCAGAGTCAGTCGAACAGAGCCGCTGCCGCTCGCGCCACGTTCGCCGCGTCCTCGAGGTCGTCGCCGAACGCGTTGATGTGGCCGACCTTGCGGCCGGGCCGCGGTGCCTTGCCGTAGGTGTGGATCTTCGCCGTCGGGTGCTCGGCCGCCGCCACGCCGATCCGGTCCGTGAGCTCCTCGCCCTCGGGGCCGCCGAGGATGTTGATCATCACTGCGGCTTCGCTCACGGGCGCAGTGTCGCCGAGCGGCAGGTCGAGCACGGCGCGCAGGTGCTGCTCGAACTGGCTCGTCACCGCGCCGTCCTGCGTCCAGTGGCCGCTGTTGTGCGGGCGCATGGCGAGTTCGTTCACCAGCACGCGCTCGTCCGTCGTCTCGAACAGTTCGACGGCGAGCATTCCCGTCACGCCGAGCCCGGCAGCGATCTCGTCCGCGATCTGCGCCGACACGTCGATCGTGCGAGCCGAGGCACCCGGAGCCGGCGCGAAGACCTCGCTGCAGATGCCGTCGCGCTGCACGGTCTCGACGACCGGGTACGCCCTCGTCGCACCGGACGGACGGCGCGCGATCTGCTGTGCCAGTTCGCGACGGAAGTCGACCAGCTCCTCGACCAGAATCGGCTCACCGTCGAAGTCCGCGAACCAGTCGTCGGCCTCGGACCCGGATGACACCACGCGCACGCCCTTGCCGTCGTACCCGCCGCGCGGGGTCTTCACGACTGCCCGCCCGCCGTGGTCGTCGACGAACGCCTGCAGCTCGCCCGCGTCGCGCACAGCCGCCCAGTCGGGCTGCGGTGCGCCGACCTCGGCCAGGCGCGTGCGCATCACGATCTTGTCCTGGGCGTAGCGCAGCGCGTCGGGACCGGGATGCACCTTCACCCCGGCATCGACCAGCGCACGCAGCACCGGCTGCGGCACGTGCTCGTGGTCGAACGTGATCACGTCGACGTCCTTCGCGAACGCGAGCACGACATCCGGATCGCGGTAATCGCCGACCGCCGTCGCGGCCAGCGCCGCCGACATGCCCTCCGCTTCGGCGAGCACGCGCAACTCGACGCCGAGCTCCACGGCGGGTGCGATCATCATCCTGGCCAGCTGGCCGCCACCGATTACTCCGACACGCAGGGACATGCTCCTATCCTGCCATCCGGAACCGATGCCTCCCGGCACGCGGGGCGTCCGGAACGGGTCAGAGCTGGGACTCGGCCTCGCGGTGGGCGAGGATCTGATTGACCTCGATCTGGTCGGCGAGCACTTCGGACACGAGCCGGGGGCGCAGCACGTTCACCAGCACGATCTTCCCCTCCAAGCCGTCGGAGAGCGTCAGCGTGCCCGTCCCCCACAGCCGCTGCCAGAGCCCGCGTCGTGTCTCGATCGAGTAGCCGCGGGCGTGCGAGAGCTCGATGCTGCTCTGTCCGAACAGGCCGCGCCTGGCGATCACGCGGCGCGTCGTCACCGTGTACACCCGCGAGCGCCACACCAGCCACGGCACGACGACGAACAGCAGCACGAGGCCGGCACCCGCGGCGAGGATCATCCAGTTGCTGAATCCGTCCGGCAGATTTCCCCAGCCGTAGCCGCCAGCGGCGCAGAGCACGATCAGCAGCAGCGCCGACCAGATCAGGCGCCTCGCCTGCGGCCGGAACTTCGCTACGAGCAGCTCCTCCGGCCTCGGCGCGCCAGGGGGCGGCAGATCGGGGCGATCGGGCATGCTCGGCACTGTCACGGTCGCTCCCTTCTGTCCGCGCGGGGTTCCCAGTCTGCCGTGTCCGCGCCGCCTGCGCCCGTCGGCGCGCGGCGAGCGCGCGGCTCCGGGTGCTGCAGTCGCCTACTCCGCGGGGCGCACGTGCACGACGTCCCCTGCCGCGACAGGCACGGGGCCGTCCGTCGTGCGCACGACGAGCCGGCCGTCCGCGTCGAGGTCCTCGGCGGTGCCGAGCAGGTCGTCGCCTGCCGGCATCATCACGCGCACGCTCTGTCCGATGGTGATGCATCCGTCGACGACGTCGCGCCGCACGCCTGCCCGCTCCGCGTCGCCGCCTGCCTCGGTCAGTGCCGCAAGCTGCCGGTCCAGTTCGCGCAGATAGTCGGCCAGCAGCACGTCCTCGTCGCACTGGGTGCCGATGGTCGCGAACGATGTCGCCGTCGGCACCGGCAGCTCCTCAGCGGTCATCCTGGTGTTGATGCCTGACCCGATGATCACCGTGCTGAGGTCGGCGGTCGCCTCGACGAGGATGCCGCAGATCTTCCGCCCTGCCACCAGTACGTCGTTGGGCCATTTCGCCCCTACCGGATGACCGACAGCCTGCGCGCGCACCGCCCGCGCCATCGCGGCGCCCGCGATCAGCGGAATCCAGCCCCGCGAGGCGAACGGCACGCCGTCGACTCTGACCAGGACCGATACAGCCAGCGACGCGCCGACCGGCGCCCGCCACTGTCGGTCGAGCCGACCGCGCCCGGACCGCTGGTCTCTGGTGAGCAGCACGCTCAGGTGCGGCAGAGCGTCTATCGCGGCTCGACTGGCCATATCGGCGTTCGTCGACCCTGTGTGCTCCAGCTCCGTCACTCTCGCGGCAGCGCCGCGCGTCTTCTCCCACGTCACTCCGTCAGCGTACGCGCCGACCACCGCATATCCTGCCCCAGCTCGATCATCCGGATCGCACACACGATCTTCGAAGTCATTGTGCGTGGCCACCAAAAGCAGCGGGCTTCGCGAGGTTAGGGTGGAACGCGTGACCGAACCGGATCTCTCTACGACCGCAGGCAAGATCGCCGACCTCCGCGAACGCTACGCCGAAGCCGTGACTCAGGCTGAGGAGAATGCTGTCGAGAAGCAGCACGCCAAGGGCAAGCTCACGGCGCGCGAGCGCATCGAGATGCTCGTCGATCCCGGCAGCTTCGTCGAATTCGACGAATACGTGCGGCACCGCACCACGTCGTTCGGAATGGACCGCTCCCGCCCGTACGGCGACTCCGTCGTCACCGGCACGGCGACCATCCACGGCCGCAACATCGCGGTCTACTCGCAGGACTTCTCGACCTTCGGCGGGTCGCTCGGCGAAGTGTCCGGCGACAAGATCATCAAGATCATGGAGTTCGCCCTCCGCGGCGGCATGCCGATCATCGGCATCCTCGACTCCGGCGGAGCGCGCATCCAGGAGGGCGTGCTCGCGCTCGGCAAGTACGCCGAGATCTTCCGGCTGAACACGGCTGCCTCCGGCGTGATCCCTCAGATCTCGATCGTGATGGGGCCAGCCGCGGGCGGCGCCGTATACTCACCGGCGCTGACCGACTTCGTGATCATGGTCGACAAGACCAGCCAGATGTTCGTCACGGGCCCGGATGTCATCAAGACGGTCACCGGCGAGGACGTCGGCATGGAGGAGCTCGGCGGTGCGTACACGCACAACACCCGCTCCGGCGTGGCGCACTACCTCGCCGACGACGAGGATGACGCGCTCGACTACGCGCGCGGCCTGGTGGGCTTCCTGCCGGACAACAACATGGCCGACCCTCCGGCGTACGACACGGGCTTCGAGTTCGAGACGACGGATGAGGACCGCACGCTCAACACGGTCATCCCTGACTCACCGAATCAGCCCTACGACGTCAAGCAGGTGATCCAGCAGGTCATCGACGACGAGTTCCTCGAAGTGCAGCCGCTGTTCGCGCCGAACATCGTGGTCGGCTTCGGTCGCGTCGAGGGACGCTCTGTGGGCATCATCGCGAACCAGCCGCAGCAGATGGCGGGGACGCTGAACATCGAAGCGGGCGAGAAGGCCTCACGGTTCGTGCGGTTCTGCGACGCGTTCTCGATCCCGATCGTCACGCTCGTCGATGTGCCCGGCTACCTGCCTGGCACCGACCAGGAGTGGACGGGCGTCATCCGTCGCGGGGCGAAGCTGCTGTATGCGTACGCCGAGGCGACCGTGCCGCTGGTGACCGTGATCCTGCGCAAGGCGTACGGCGGTGCGTACATCGTGATGGGGTCGAAGCAGCTCGGCGCCGACGTCAACCTGGCGTGGCCGACCGCCGAGATCGCTGTGATGGGCGGCCAGGGTGCGGTGAACATCCTGTATCGCGGCGAACTGAAGAAGGCGGCTGAGAACGGCGAGGACCTCGCCGAGGTGCGCACCAGGCTCGCGAACGAGTACACCTACAACGTGGCGTCACCGTTCCTGGCAGCAGAGCGCGGTGAGCTCGACGGCATCATCGAGCCGGCGCAGACTCGCGTGTCGGTCGCGAAAGCGCTGCGCTCACTGCGCAACAAGCGCGCCGAGCGGCCGCCGAAGAAGCACGGGAACATTCCGCTGTGAGCGCCGAAGGCACGCACGGGCGCGGCGAGCTGCCGAGCGTCGAGATCACCAGGGGGACTCCGTCTGAGGAAGATCTGGCCGCACTGGCCGGTGTGCTCCCCTTGGCGTACCTCGAGGAGACCGAACACGCCACGGCCGACGAGCAGACGGCGCGCAGCGCGTGGAACCGTTCGAGGCGGATGCGGCGCACACCGGGACGCCAGTGGGGTCGTTTCTCGGGCTGAGCCTGTCGGGTCGCGCAGCAGATGTCCCCCAAAGTACCTACAGACGCGGGCGCCTCAGCTTGAAATACTGAGTATGGAAACGCGCTCAAGCGCTCTGGTGCGCCGCCCTAGGGATGGCGGCACGCGCCAGTTCCCTCGCGGACGGTTTTCGGGTAACTGCTCCGCGTCCCCAAGGTCCCGGGTGGCGAATACGCCGCCCGGGACCTTCTCTTTCCGCTGTCGTCTGCCGGCGCGGCGCTCAGGCCATCAGGTCAGGGGCGGGACGGGGGATCTCCTGCCACAGGGCGAGGGCGTCCTCGTCGGGCTCAGGGGCGGCACGTCGGCCGACGACGGTCACCGCTGTGTCGGGGTCGGGCGTGGTCCTCACGATGATGCGGTCGGCATCGGTGTCGCGCAGTGCCTCCGCCAGCGCTGCGCGCACCTGTCCGAGTGCATCGTCGCCGAGGTCGGTGAGGGCGTCGTCGTCGATCACCGTCACGGTCGCACCGTGATCGCGTGCCCTCCGGATCGCCGCACGCACGTCGTCATCCAGCAACCGGTGCGCACGCAGCTCATCGCGCAGTGTGCCCTCCGCCATCAGCGACTCCCTGCGCTCCGCCTCGTCGAGTCGGCCTGCGGACTGCACGACGCGGGTCAGCACGGGCCCTGCCACGGCGAGGGCGAAGCGCACCCGCTTGCGCCGCTCGGCGCGCCGTGCGTCCTGGGACGCCTGCCACGCCGCCGAAGCCTGCTGCAGTCTCGCCAGTCGAGCCGTGTCGAGGTACGCCCTGTCAACGGACCACAGCATCAGCTGCGCGATGCCCACCCACAGGAATGTGCCGAGCAGCCCGCGCCCCAGCGCCTCCCCCGCTCCCATCGAGGCGACGCCGAGGGCAGCGACGACGGCGACGCCGCACCAGGCCCAGAACGGGCGGCGGCGCACCATCAGGATCGTCAGCACCTGGCCGTTCGCGCCGAACATCGTCGCCACGATCGGGTCGTGGATGTGGTCGCCGCTCGCCCAGATCGCCTGCGACTGCGCGATCGTGATGACGACGACGACGACGATCGCCGCCCACAGCGGCAGCCGTGACGGCGATCGATTCCCCACCCCGTGGGAACGGGGATCGCGCCCCGGCACCCACAGCACGACCGCCACGGTGGCCAGCCACAGCACCACGGCGGCGAGGTGGAGCGGCGTATCCGGCACGACGGTCGCGACGATGACGCTCCTGGCCAGGAAGTACGCGGTGAAGGCGATGGCGATCGTCATGAGAACGCGGCGCAGCGTCATGTCGCGTTCCCCTCTTCCTCATCCGAGGCACTCCAGGCCAGCGTGACCCGTGTGCCGTGCGGGCCCGAATCGATGTGGGCCTCGCCGCCGACCGCCGCCAGTCTCGCCATGATCGAGGCCCGGATGCCGAGGCGATCGGCGGGGATCGTACTGACGTCCAAGCCGGGTCCGCCGTCGGACACTTCGACGCTGACGCCTGCGCTGTCGGCGCTCACGCTCGCCGCGAGCCCCACGGCGTCGGCGTGGTGCACGGCGTTGGCGACCGCCTGCTTCGCCGCGAGCACCATCGCACGCGCGACCCTGCCAGGGATCTCGACGTCGCCGTCCGGAACGTGAACGGGCGCGGCCAGAGTGACGCCGAGCTCGCTCGCCGCATGCTCGATCGCAGCGGCCATTTCGCCGGCCTCTCGTGGCGCATCGCTCCCCTCAGGCCCCGCGGTCTCCGCATTGGCGAGGCGGGTGAGTGCCTCACGCGACATGTCGACGACGAGTCGGCGCTCCCTCGGCGACTCCGCGCGCGCCGCGGCGATGAGCGCCGCCAGCACGCTGTCGTGCATGAGGCTCGCGATCTCGATGCGCTCCCGCTCCGCGGCTTCCACGACACGGGCCCCCGTATACGCCTCCACCACGCGGCCGCGTGCCTCGTCGACACCGTCGGCGATACCGCGGTACATCCAGCCGAGCACGATGATGAGCAGATTGAGCAGGATCGCGATCGAGGTGTCGTAGCCGAGCGCCTCCCACGCGGTCTCGACGAAGCCGGCACGCAGCAGCTGCGCGATGCCGAAGAGGATGGGAGGGACGACCGCCCACGCGATCTGCCACGGCAGACTGAATGCCACCAGCGCCGCCCCCGTCGCGACCGACAGCAGGAAGAAGGGCCACGGCTGCGCGATCGGATCGACGCCGCCTATGTCGACGAAGCACCACCACGCCAGCGCGGCGACGTAGACGACGGCGAACACTCCGGCCGCGATCCGGGCGAAGCGGCCCACTGCCGCGGTCACGATCATCGCCGCCAAAGCGCTCATCGTGATGCCGAGCACCACGGGATGCGCCTGGAACTGGCCGTCCATGACCGCGATCACCAGAGTCTGGCCTCCGAGCACCGCGCCTGCGACCGCGACGAGCACCTGCGCGATCCGCTCGAACCTCGCCCTGGTGAATCGCCCTGGGCTCGCCTGTTTCTGCTCCTGCGGGATCCGACGCCATGCTTCGTCGATCAGCGACTGTTCGTCAGGCACGCGGTGGGTCCTCGGACAATCCGTCCACGAGCCCGTCCTCCACCGCCCGCCTGAGCAGATCGACCTTCGTCGGAGCGGGGCGTCCGACCTCGGTGTACTTCACCCGCACCCGAGTGACGTTCTCCTTGGCGGTGGAGTAGGCGACCCCGAGGCGCTCCGCGACGGCCTTCAGCGGCAGCCCGGCCGCATACATCCGGAGCACCTCGCGCTCTCTGATCGACAACTGGGCGTCGGCGAACGCTCTGTCGCCCTCGACGGCGCTCGCCCATTCGACGTTGTTGAGCTGGTCCCCACGCGCGACGACGCCGACCGCGTCGATCACATCGTCGAGCGGGGACGCCTTGCTCACCACACCGGCTGCGCCGGCCACGAGCGCCTCACGCACAGCGGACGGACGGTCGGCAACCGAGTGGATGATGACCGAGGATTCCCGAGCGAGCCGCGTCACGTTCTCCGTGACCGTCGTGCCGTCGCCGAGGGTGAGGTCGAGCAGCACGACGTCCGCGGCCGCCGCTCGCTCCGCCTGTCGCCACGCAAGGAAGTCGGCCACGCTCGCGCCCGCGTAGATCGCCTCCCACCCCGCTCGCCTGATCGCGGCCACGAGGCCGAGACGGACGGACTCGTGATCATCGATCAGTGCAACCCGGATCATCGGGCCAGCCTATCGAGCCGCCGCGCGATTCACGTCGTGCGGACTGCGGGCACGCCGACCGCGGGGCGGTGCCGATCGCTGCCGGCTCAGCGCGCCAGGACGGCGACGGCCTCGACGTGGTGCGACTGCGGGAAGATGTCGAACGCCTTCAGCGACTCCAGCTCGTAGCCGAGGCCGCGGAAGATGCCGACATCGCGGGCGAGTGCCACGGGGTCGCACGCGATGTACGCGACGCGCGATGGCCCGAGACCGGCAAGGCCTTCGACGACATCCCTGCCTGCCCCCGAGCGCGGCGGGTCCAGCAGCGCGACGCCTCGTGTGAGCATCTCGCGGTCGAGCAGGCTGGCCTGGTTCGACAGCTGCGTGAGGAAGTGCTCCACGCGCAGGTCGAGCGCTTCTGCGCCGAAGTCGGCGAGGTTCTGCTCTGCGTGCAGCGACGCGCGCTGCGACGACTCGACGGTCGTCAGTCGCGCGCCCTCCGCGAGCTCGCCCAGCGTCGCCGCGAACAGGCCGACGCCGCCGTACAGGTCGAGGTTCCACGCGTCGGACTCCAGCGGGCCGAGCGACTGACGCACGGTGTCCGTGAGCATCTCGGCTGCGGCGCGGTGCACCTGCCAGAAGCCGCCTGCGTCGACCTGGAACTCGCGGCCCGCCACCGCCTCGACGATGACCTCCGGCTCCTCGCGCGGCGTCCGGACGCCGGGGCGGCGCGCAGGGCGCCGCAGGGTCCGGATGCCGCCGTCGGCCGGCTGCACGAGGTCGACCCGCCCCTCCGTCGCGCTGCGCAGTGCGGCGGCGACCTCTGCGATCTCCGGTGTCGCGAGCGGGTGATCATCGACCTCGACGACGCGGTGGCTGCGCGGGGCGAACGGGCCGATGCGCCCTCGATCGTCGACGTGCAGGCTGATGCGCGTGCGGTAGCGCAGCCCGTCTCTCGTGGCCGCGACATCCGGATGATCGTGCCCGAGCACGTCCTCCGGGCCCAGCACGGGCGCATCGATCTCGAGATCGGCGAACTTGGCGAACGCCTCTCGCAGCACCTGCGCCTTCAGCTCGCGCTGGCGAGGCAGCGCGATGTGGCCGAGGTCGGCGCCGCCAGGCTGCTCGCCCCCGGCGACGGCGGGCCAGACGTGCGGCACGCGGTCGGGCGAGGCGTCGAGGACGTCGACCGTCTCAGCGCGCGCGAACGACTTCTTCACCTCGGTGATGCGGGCGCGGACCCGCTCTCCGGGAATCGCGTCGGCGACGAAGACCACGCGCCCTTCCGGCTCGCGCGCGACGAACACGCCCCCGTGCGCGACGCCGGTGATGTCGAGTTCGATCTGATCGCCCTTTTCCATCCCTCTATCGTGTCAGGAACGGCCTGCGAATCGACCATCCGGATGCCTGTCGCTTCGCCCCATGCCCGGATCTCGGCGAGCCGCGGCCGTGCCTTTGCGTGCCGGAGGCCCGCGAATACTCTGGACGCATGCCGGTCTGCCTCGCATCCACCTCGCCCGCCCGCCTCATGCTGATGCGACAGGCGGGCATCGAGCCGCGTCTGGAGTCGCCGAACGTCGACGAGGACGCGGTCGTGGAAGCCGTCGAGGCGGAACAGGGGCATGCGCTGAGCCCGTCGGAGCACGTGCTGCTGCTCGCGCGCCGCAAGGCCGCTGATGTCGCCGGCCGCCTGGCCGCGGAGGGGTTCGAAGGGATCGTGGTCGGCGGGGACTCGATGTTCGAACTCAGCGGCGTCGTCTACGGCAAACCGCACACTCCGGAGCGCGCCGCTGGACGCTGGCGCGACATGCGCGGCCGCACGGGCGTGCTGCACTCCGGGCACAGCGTGCACCGCATCTCAGCCGACGGATCGCACGAGGCGCACGCGGTCGCCGAGGCGCGCGTGACCTTCGCGTCCGACATCACGGACGGTGAGATCGACGCATACGTCGCCACAGGCGAGCCGCTGCACGTGGCGGGCGCGTTCACCGTCGACAGCCTGGGAGGAGCGTTCATCGAATCTGTGGACGGCGACCCCTCGACCGTCGTCGGCATGTCGCTGTCGACCGTCAGGCGCCTGGTGCGGGACCTCGGCATCGACTGGCCGAGTCTGTGGAACCGCGAAGGCTGACCGCCGCATCCCCCTCGTAGGAATCACGATACGAACTCGTGGCTTTGTTGTCGGAGTCGCTCAATTTCTCACCCCACCTCCGAACTAGGCTGAAACCCATGCTCGATAGCCGCGCCCTTCGTAAGGTCCTCATCGCCAACCGTGGCGAGATCGCCGTTCGCATCATCCGGGCGGCCCGCGACGCCGGCCTCGGGTCGGTCGCCGTCTACGCCGACCAGGACCGTGACGCCATGCATGCGAAGCTCGCCGACGAGGCCTACGCCCTCGACGGTGAGACCAGCGCCGACACCTACCTGCAGATCGACAAGATCCTCTCCGTCGCCCGCCGCTCCGGCGCGGACGCCGTCCACCCCGGATACGGCTTCCTCGCAGAGAACGCCGAGTTCGCCCGCACCGTCATCCGGTCGGGACTGACCTGGATCGGCCCGTCGCCCGAGGCGATCGAGTCGCTGGGCGACAAGGTCACCGCGCGCCGCGTCGCCGAGAAGGTCGGCGCACCGCTCGCACCCGGCACACCAGGGCCCGTCGACACGGCGGAAGAGGTCGTCGCATTCGCCGAGAAGGTCGGCCTGCCGATTGCGATCAAGGCCGCGTACGGCGGCGGCGGGCGCGGCCTGAAGGTCGCCCGCACGATCGACGAAGTGCCCGACATGTTCGAGTCGGCCACGCGCGAGGCCATCGCGGCGTTCGGCCGCGGCGAATGCTTCGTGGAGAAGTACCTCGACAAGCCGCGCCACGTCGAGACGCAGTGCCTCGCCGATGAGGCGGGCAACGTCGTCGTCGTCTCCACCCGCGACTGCTCACTGCAGCGCCGCCACCAGAAGCTCGTGGAGGAGGCGCCAGCGCCGTTCATCACCGACGAGCAGAACACCGTGCTGTACGAGGCGTCGAAGGCGATCATGAAGGAGGTCGGCTACGTCGGTGCGGGAACGTGCGAGTTCCTCATCGGTGCGGACGGCACCATCTCCTTCCTCGAGGTCAATACGCGGCTGCAGGTCGAGCATCCGGTCTCCGAGGAGGTCACCGGCATCGACCTGGTGCGCGAGCAGTTCCGGATCGCCGCGGGCGAGGAGCTCGGCTACGACGACCCGGCCCCGCGCGGGCACTCGATCGAGTTCCGCATCAACGGCGAGGACCCTGGCCGCGGATTCCTCCCGCAGCCGGGTCCGATCCACGTCTTCAAGACCTTCGGCGGCCCCGGCATCCGGCTCGATTCCGGCGTCACCGCAGGCGACAGCGTGTCTGGCGCATTCGACTCGATGCTCGCGAAGATCATCGTCACCGGCAGCGACCGCGCCGAGGCGCTGGAGCGTTCGCGCCGCGCGCTCGAGGAGTTCGAAGTCGCGGGCCTCCCCACCGTGCTGCCCTTCCATCGCAAGGTCGTCTCCGACCCCGCGTTCACTGCGGAGAGCGGTGAGTTCGGCGTCTTCACACGCTGGATCGAGACCGAGTTCGTGAACGACATCCCGCCGTGGGACGGCGAGCTGGCAGCTCCCGCTGAGCCGGAGTCGCGCCACACCGTGGTCGTGGAGGTCGCGGGCAAACGCCTCGAGGTCAGCCTGCCCGACCGCATCACCACGAACAGCGGCGGCACGGGGCGCCCCGCGGCGGCACCGCCGTCGCGCCGCTCGCACTCGGGCTCGTCGGTCGCCACGGGTGCCAGCGGGGATACGCTGAAGTCGCCGATGCAGGCCACGATCGTGAAGGTCGCCGTCGAGGACGGCCAGGAGGTCGTCAAGGGCGACCTGGTGCTCGTACTCGAAGCGATGAAGATGGAGCAGCCCATCCACGCCCACAAGGACGGCACCGTCTCTGCGATCGACGCCCCAGTCGGCCAGACGATCTCATCCGGCCACGCCCTCCTCGCTATCGCGTAGCGCGGGTCATCCCTTCATTTCTGGCACATCTCCGGTGGTGCGCCCACCCGGAGATGTGCCAGAAATGAAGAGAAGCGGCGCGGCGGGCCCGGATGGGCCTGCCGCGCCGCTTTCGCGCTGCCTGCGTCAGAAGCCGCGCTCGTTGATGCCGTGCATCGCGCGGGCGGCGTCGTTGATCGCGCCGGAGAGCGACGGGTAGGTGGTGAACACGCGGGCCAGCTGGTCGACCGTGAGGCGGCGGTCGACGGCGATCGAGATCGGGTAGATCAGCTCGCTCGCCTTCGGGCCGACGACCACGCCGCCGACGACGGTGCCGGATCCCTTTCGCGCATAGAGCTTCACGAAGCCGTCGCGCACGCTCATCATCTTGGCGCGGGCGTTCGCGGCGATCGGGAGCTTGTACTCGACGGCATCCTCGCCCGTGGTCCAGCCGACGGTGGCGATCTCGGGGCTGGTGAAGATGTTCGCCGCGATCTTGTTGTTCGCGAACGGGATGACCGCATCGCCCATGGCGTGGAACACCGCGGTTCGTCCGAGCATCGACGCGACCGAGGCGAGCGGCATCAGGTTGGTGCAGTCACCGACCGCGTACACGTTCGGGATCGACGTGCGGCCGACGCGGTTGACCATGATGCGGCCGGTGTCGGCGAGCTGCACGCCGGCCTCCTCCAGGCCGATGTCCTCCGTGTTCGGCGTCGATCCGACAGCCACCAGGCAGTGGGATCCGGTGATCTCGTCGCCGTTCGCCAGCGTCACGACCACGCCGTCACCGGTGTTCTCCACCTTCTCGGCGCGCG
Source organism: Frigoribacterium sp. JB110 (assembly GCF_900163665.1). Taxonomy (GTDB): domain Bacteria; phylum Actinomycetota; class Actinomycetes; order Actinomycetales; family Microbacteriaceae; genus Microbacterium. The sequence continues at coordinate 27,257 of NZ_FUIA01000025.1, read as the reverse complement.
AGCGCGCCAGCAGCGTCATGCCGCCTCGGGTGAAGACCTTCTCGAGCACGGCTGCCGCATCCGGATCTTCGCCCGGCAGCACCTGCTCGCGGCTCGAGACCAGTGTGACCTTCGCGCCGAGGTTCATGTACGCCGAGGCGAACTCTGCGCCGGTGACGCCTGAGCCGACCACGATGATGTGCTCAGGAACGGCCGGCAGGTCGTACACCTGCTTCCAGGTGAGGATGCGCTTGCCGTCGGGCTTGGCCGCAGGAAGCTCACGCGGGGTCGAACCGGTCGAGATCACGATCGTGTCGGCCTCGATCTGATCGAAGTCCGTGCCGTCGGGGCCTGTGGAGATGACGACGGCGTTGTCGCCCTTCATCCGGCCGTGACCGGAGACCACGTTCACGCCGGCCTCGAGCAGCTGCTCGCGCATGTCCTCCGACTGCTGACCGGCAAGAGCGAGGATCCGCTTGTTCACCGCGAGCAGGTTGATGGCCGTCTCGGGTTTGAGCGGCTTGTCCTCTGCGCCCTTCGCGTAGAACTGCACGCCGAGGTCGCCTGCGGCATCGATCGCCTGCGCGGCGTCGGCCGTCGCGATCAGTGTCTTGGAAGGCACCACATCGGTGAGCACCGCGGCACCTCCGACGCCCGTGTTCTCCACGAGAGTCACCTCGGCCCCGAGCTGCGCAGCGGACAGCGCCGCTTCGTAGCCGCCAGGGCCCCCGCCGATGATCGCGATCCGCTGCTTGCGCTCGAAGTCGAAGCTCATGGCTCCATTCTGTCACTCCGCGCTCCGGTCTCAGCACCCTGCGGCCGCCGCGGCGGACGGACACGACGAACCGGATGCCGTGGGCAGGGCGCGATGTCGGCGGTTGTGCTTAAGGTGGTCGCATGACGCACCCGCTCGACCATCCGGCAGACCCGTTCGCCGTCGCGCAGGCCGCGGCAGATGACATCGCGAGGCTCACCGGCGTCGCCGAGCACGACATCGCCGTCACCCTCGGCAGCGGGTGGGGCAAGGCAGCGGAGCTGCTCGGCGAAACGGTCGCGACGATTCCCGCGACCGAGGTCACCGGCTTCTCGAAGCCCGCGCTGGAGGGCCACGTCGGCACCATCCGGAGCGTGCGCACTCCCGGCGGCAGGAACGTGCTGGTGATCGGCGCGCGCACCCACTACTACGAGGGCCACGGCGTGCGCAGAGTCGTGCACAGCGTGCGCACGGCGGCGGCGACCGGCGCGACCGTGATGGTGCTCACCAACGGTGCCGGCGGCATCAGGCCCGCATGGTCGGCGGGGCAGCCCGTGCTGATCAGCGACCACCTCAACCTCACCTCCGACAGTCCGCTCGAGGGCGCGACCTTCATCGACATGACCGATCTGTACTCGGCACGGCTGCGCGAGGTGGCACGCTCGGTCGATCCGGAGCTCGATGAGGGCGTGTACTGCCAGTTCCGCGGGCCGCAGTACGAGACGCCGGCCGAAGTGCAGATGGCGAGGACCCTCGGCGGGCACATCGTCGGCATGTCGACCGCTCTCGAGGCGATCGCCGCCCGCCAGTCGGGCATGGAGGTGCTGGGCTTCTCGCTGATCACGAACCTCGCAGCCGGCATCTCCCCCACCCCGCTCAGCCACGCGGAGGTCATCGAGGCCGGGCGCTCGGCGGAGGGGCGGATCTCGCAGCTGCTGGCCGACGTCGTCGGAAAGATCTGATGAGCTCCCTGGGGCGGGGTGCCGGCCCGGATGCCGCGGCCGGCCGATACGGCACCGCACGGGACAGGAGCATCGGGAGGAAGTCGTGAGCGAACAGGGTGCGGGCGCGCTGGACGATGTCGTTGCGGCGGCGCGGACGTGGAGCGCGCAGGATCCGGATGACGAGACCCGCGCCGAACTCGACATGCTGATCGCGCGGGCTCAGGAAGAGCCGGATGCCGCAGACGAGCTGCGCTCCCGATTCGCGGGGCGCCTGCAGTTCGGCACGGCGGGGCTGCGCGGCGCGCTCGGCGCCGGCCCCATGCGCATGAATCGCGTGCTGGTCGCACAGGCCGCCGCGGGGCTCGCCGCCTACCTGCGCGAGACCGCGAGCGGACGCGCGCCCGTCGTCGTGATCGGGTACGACGGCCGCCGCAACTCCGACGTGTTCGCCCGCGACTCCGCGGAGATCTTCGCCGGCGCAGGGATGCGCGCAGTGCTGCTGCCGCGGATGCTGCCGACCCCCGTGCTCGCGTTCGCCGTGCGGCACCTGGGCGCCGACGCGGGCGTGATGGTCACCGCCAGTCACAACCCGCCGGCTGACAACGGCTACAAGGTGTATCTCGGCGGCGACAACGGCGGCGCGCAGATCGTGCCGCCCGCCGACGGCGACATCGCCGCACACATCGACCGCGTCGCGGAGGGTTCTGTGGCCGACCTGCCGCGCTCCGGTGACTACGGCGTGGCGGGCGACGAGGCCGTCGACGCGTACGTGCGCGCGACGGCGGCCGTCGCCGGGGCCAGGGCTCCGCGCGGAGCGGACGGAATGGCGTGGGCGTACACCGCGATGCACGGCGTCGGCTGGGAGACGTTCGAGCGCGTGCTCGATGAGGCGGGGTTCCCATGGCCCGCAGCCGCTGCCGCTCAGCTCCATCCGGACGAAGCGTTCCCCACCGTCGCGTTCCCCAACCCGGAGGAACCGGGCGCGATGGACCTCGTGTTCGAAGCGGCGAGCGAGGCCGATGCCGAGTTCGCGCTGGCGCATGATCCCGACGCCGACCGGCTCGCCGTCGCGATTCCCGGCCCCGACGGTGAGTGGCGGCGGCTCACCGGCAACGAGGTCGGTCTCCTGCTGGGGCTGCGGGCAGCGCGCGCCGCATCCGGAGACCCCGACGCCACCCTGGCATGCTCGCTGGTCTCCTCCCCCGGTCTCTCGGCGATCGCGGAGCGCTACGGGCTGCGCTCGGCCGAGACGCTGACAGGATTCAAGTGGATTTCGCGCACGCCCGACCTGGTGTACGGATATGAGGAGGCGCTGGGCTACCTCGTCAACCCCGAGACAGTGCGCGACAAGGACGGCATCTCGGCGGCAGTGGCGGTGCTCGCCCTCGCCGCTGAGGCCCGCACCGATGGCCGCACGCTCGCCGATCTGGTGGACGAGGTCTCAGACGAGATCGGTCACTACTCCAGCGGCCAGGTATCGATCCGGGTCGACGACACCTCGGTCATCGCGCACGCGATGGCGTCGCTGCGCGCAGAGCCTCCCACGGCCTTCGGTGAGCGCACCGTGACGGAGGCGACCGACCTGCTCGCGGCATCCGGCGACGCCCCATCCGGCGACATCCTGCGCTACATGCTCGACGACGGGTCGCGCGTGATCTTCCGCCCCAGCGGAACGGAGCCGAAGCTCAAAGTGTATCTCGACGTGCGCGGCACCTCCCCCGCCGACGCCGAGGCCCGTCTCACCGCGTTGGAGACGGCGGTCCGAGCCCGACTTGCCTGAGCCCTGCTGTCGCCGGCCCGGCACGCAGAAAGCGCTCCGTCACGGCGTCAGCAGCTTCTCCAGATCCGACGTATCCACCAACGGATCATCCAAGTCGACGATGATCCGCGAGTGCGCCATGAGCCGGGCCCGGCCCGTGATCGTCGAGTTCCACGCGGGGAAGTCGCCCACGGTGGCTTCGCCGATCACAGTGCCCACGAAGCGGTTGCCGCGCGGTGAGATCGTCTCCAGCGTGTCGCCCGGGGCGAGCTCGCCCTGCCCCGCCATCAGCGCCAGGCGGGCCGAGGTGCCGGTTCCCGTCGGACTGCGACAGATCACGCCCGGATGCACGTACGTCGCCGAGCGGGACTCGACCTTGCCGTTCTCCAGAGTGCGCACCCGCCCCATGAAGTGGACGAAGGGCAACGGGCCCACATCGCCCAGCGTCGGATGTTCCTGGCGCAGACCGGGACGGGCCTTGCGGACGAACGCGTCACCGAAAGCGGTCAGGGCGATCTGCTCGTCGGCTGTGAGCTCGAAGCCGTGGGCGCCGGCGTCGAGCATGGCGAAGTAGGCGCCGCTCCAGACCAGGTCGAACTCCACTCGCCCGTAGTGGGGGACGTTCACCGACAGGCCGCGTTCGGCGACGTAGGCCGGCTCGCCCTGGGTGGTGATCGATTCCACGCGTCCGTTCACGTTGTGCGCGGTGATCCGAGCAAGTCCAGCTGGCGACTCCAAGACCACCTGCTGCGATCCTTCGGTCATCGGGATCGCACCGCTCTGAAGCAGAGCGGTGGCGGCGCAGATGGTGTTGGACCCGGAGTACATCGGGTACCCCATCGCCTCCATGATGATGTAGCCGGCCTGAGCGTCGGGGTGGCCGGGTTCGACGATGAGATCGACCGACATGGCAGGGTCGCCGTAGGGCTCAGAGAGCAGCAGCCGGCGCAGGCCGTCGCCCTCCTTCTGCAGGAACCGCGCCTTCTCGAGCACGGTGCGCCCTGGCAGCGGTTCGATGCCGACGGTGACGATGCGGCTGACGTCTCCGCCTGCCTGGGTGTCGATCAGTTCGAGAGCGCGTTCACGATGCATGCTGAGCCCCCACGCTCTCCCAGTGCCGGTCGGGCACGACGACCAGGTTGCCGATGTAGGTCTTGCCCATGAAGGTGCGCTGTGCCTCGTGGAAGTCCGAGAGCGGGAACGTTCGATCCAGCAGCGGCCGGATCGTGCCGTCTTCGATGTAGCCGGACAAGCGTCGGAACGCGGTGCGGGTTCCCTGGGAGGAGCCGTGCAGCTCGAGCTGCTTGAGGTACATGGTGCGCAGGTCGAGGTCGACCACCGGCCCTCCGATGGCTCCGGCGGTGCTGTAGCGGCCCTCAGGACGCAGGATCCGCAGCAGGTCGTTGAACATCCCACCGGCGACCAGGTCGGCGACCACATCCACCGGGGCATCGACCACTCGCTCGACCTCGGCGACCAGGTCGTCGGTGCCGCGGAGGATGACGCCCTCGGCACCGATCTCGCGCATCGCCTCTTCCTTGCCCGCGCTGGTGACGGCGTAGGGGATCGCTCCTCGCGCCCTGGCGAGCTGGATGACGGCGGAGCCGACGCCGCCGGAGGCGCCGGTGACCAGCACTCGCTCCCCTTCGGCGAGGCGGCTGCGCACAAGCATCTGCTCGGCGGTGAGGTAGGCGCAGCAGAATGTCGCCAGTTCCGCGTCGGTGATGTCGGCGCGCGTCTCGTGCGCGTTCTCCGAGGGCACCGCGACGTACTCCGCGTAGCCGCCATCCCGGCCGTGGCCGATGTAGTCGATATCGGCCAGGCTGTCATCGCCCTCTGGCCGGTTGTAGATGCTGAAGTCGACCATCACGCGCTGGTCGATGCGGTTCTCATCGACGCCCTCCCCCACCGCGGCGATCCGGCCGACGATGTCGGTGCCCTGGATGCGGGGGAACTCCAGCGTGGAGCGGCCGCGCCGCCAGGAGGAGACCTCCTGCGGGTCGGTGTCGCTGCCGTAGGCGCCCTCCCGCACCCACACGTCGGTGTTGTTCATCCCGCATGCGTGGACATCGATCAGCACCTCACCTGGCGCTGGGCTCGGCGTCGGCACGTCGCCGGAATAGACGAGCTGCTCGAGCCCGCCGTGGCCCATGAGCCTGACTGCACTCATCGTCTGCGGAATCGACATCATCGGCGGCCTCCCGCGCTCGGATCGCGCGGCCATGCTGTCGCGCGTCATCAGGGACGATTCCCGCCTCTGACCTTCGAGTCTAGGTCGATGAGGTCACCGCCGAAAGTGAAAACATTCGGCGGGCGCTCTACACGCGTCGGGCGCGGGAAGACAGCGCGGCGAACCCGCCCATGCCGAGGGCAAGCCACCAGCCCCCGACCACCCAGAACGCCAGGAACATCATTCCGAGGTCGATCAGCGCGGCGATGAGCACCACGGCGCCCAGCGTCGCGAGCACGATGCACACCGCGCGATGCCCCCACGCATACAGCACTCCCATCACGAGCCCCACGGCCGCCGAGACGAGCGGCACCCAAGTCATCTCCACCGCCCCAGACAGCGTGCCCATCAGCGGCAGGACGGCCGGGATCATCGTCAGCACCGCTCCGATCATCCGGCTCCCTGTCCGCCATCTCGGCGACAGCCGCGTCACCGGCGGCACGATCGCCGTGGCGCACATCGCGAAGCCGACTGGCAGCAGCAGGTACGCCTGGCTCAGCGGCGAGGCATCCGGCAGCATGCCGACCAGCGCGAGCAGCGCGAGTGCCATCACCGCCACGGCGCCGAGAGCCGCCACAACGTATCCGGATGCTCGGGGCAGCACCAGCGGAAGCGCGGCCAGCACAACAGGAACGACGAACATCGCGATCGACGACGCGATATCGATCGCGGAGGCGAAACCGTCGAATCCCAGCAGCAGCGGGCTCGCACCTGTTGCGACGATCGCTGTCAGTGCCGCCGTCGCACTCAGCAGGCGCGTCGCCCGCCGCGACGGATCCGGACCGACGCGCGCACCGAGCTCCTCCCCGTACTGGGCGGCGACCTGGTCGGGTGAACCGAGCCCCGTCAGAACCTCGTCGATGTCGCGACCTTCGGCGAGCGCGTCGGCGATGTGCTCCTCGACGCCCTCGACGATCACGCGCCGCTGCCCATCCGGAAGCGCCGCGAGCTGAGCGTGCAGCTTCTCCAGATATCGCTCGGCCGCGAATGCCGGATTCGTCGTCATGATCGTTCCTCCAGAAGTTCCGCCACCTGCGGCGCGATGAGACCCCAGACCTCGGTGAAGGCCGCCAGCTGCGCACGGCCCGCGTCGGTCAGTTCGTAGTACTTGCGCGGGCGGCCGCCGGCCTCAGCCTCGCGGCGCGACCCGACCAGCCCTGCCTGCTGCATCCGCGCGAGCAGCGGGTACAGGCTGCCCTCGCTGGCACTGAGCCCCCGCGCGACGAGCGCATCGGCGAGCTCGAGGCCGTACATGTCACGCCGGCGGAGCATGGCGAGCACGCAGAACTCGAGCACCCCTTTCCGGATGTTCGTCGCGATGCGCTCGTGCGGCTGGTCCACACCGCAACTTTATCTTGCATAACAAGACTTGCACAACAAGGTTCCTGACCGGATGCTCCAGAAGGGCTCGCGAGATGCGCACTTTTCCGACGAGATCACGTCAGAACCGGCGCATCTCGACGACAAGTGCGCATCTCGGCAGCCGGCGCGCGGGTCAGGCGGGGGCGTCGATGAGGGCGGCGATCTCGTCGAGGAAGGCTTCGAGGGTGTCACCGCGGCGCACGATGCGTGCGGCATTGTCGGGGTCGGCGAAGACGTCGACGAACTGCTCGAACACAGTCTGGAACGCGGCGCGGTCGGTCTCGCTGAACGCCACGAGAGCCACGACGTGCACCCGTTCGGCGCCCCAATCGATCGACTGCTCGTTGACTGCTACGGCGATCGCGGTGCGCACGGCCGACATCGTCATCGCGTGCGGAACCGCCAGGCTCTCCGTGAACGCAGTCGATGAACGCGCCTCGCGCTCGATCGCGCTGGCCACATATTCCTCGTCGATCACGCCCTCGCGCATGAGCGCGTCGCCGAGCAGACGGATCATCGCCTCGGGCGCAGCCGCTCGCGCATTCCGGATGAACGCCGTCGGCGCGAACCACGGGCGCATCTGCGAGCGCAGACCGCGCAGCTGCCGCTGGCGCCGCACGCGCTGCGCCGCGTCCGCTACGCGTGCGATGTCCCGAGATGTGAGGAACGGCTGGATCCGCACGATCCGGTCGTCGCCGGTACTGGAAGGGTCGATCGTCGAAAGCACCAGGTCCGCGTCGATGCCTGCCCAATCCTGCGCATATCCGGTCTCCACGCGCGTGATCGCCAGCTCGTGGCCCAGTGCACGCTCCAGATGCACCTGCAGCCGATTCCGCATGCCTTCGAACCCCGGGCACACGAGCACCGCCGTCAGCACATCTCCCGCGTCGGGCTCCGCGCCGACCAGACTGCCGATCCGCATCGCCATGTCGGCGATCTCGTCATCCGGTATCGCCACGCCCAGCTCATCGGCGAGGTCGCCCGCCACCGAGACGGCGATCTCGAAGACCAGAGGAGAGGCGAGCTTGACCGCCCGCGTCATCGGATTGCGCGAACCGACATGCTCGTGCGAGCGCTGCACCACGTTGTGCACGTGCTGCGCGAAGCCGCGCACGAAATCCTCCTCGCTCAGGTCGATGCCGTACGTGGCCGCCGCACGACGAAGCGCGACACTCACCGCCTCCGCCACGCGCCGCTCCGGCTCATCGGAGGATTCGCCTGGCTCCACGAGTGAGACGAGCGCGACGCCCGCCAGATGCCGCCGGTCAGCCGGCGTGAGATGCGAACCGAGGTGCCTCGCGGCGAGTTCGTCGAGCACCTCACCCACCCGCACGCGATCCGGTCCGCCGTCGTCGTCCGCTTCCGGTGTCGACCGCCCTCGCCGCGTGCGTTCGACCGCGATCGCTGCGCGCAGCATCACCTCGGCCGCGGCGACCTCGTTCACCGCGAACCCGAGCCCCGACAGCCGTGCGATCAGCCCCGCGCGGAACTCCGCCAGCCCCGGCGCGGGCACGCCCATCGCATCTGCTGCCCGCTCCAGCGCCTCGGTGTCGAAGACCCGCTCATCGAGGTCGTCGAGCACGACTCTGGTGAGGAACCGCCGCAGGCTGCGCTCGGTGCCGGCCAGCGCCACCATGCCGTCGTCTCGCTGCAGGGTCAGCTCGCTGTCGGTGAGCATGCCCCGCACACGCCGCAGGTCGGCCTCCACCGTGGCGTCGCTGACGTGCAGGGACATGGCCGTGTCGAACACGTCGATGCCTTCCGGTGCGCCCATGAGCCTCCGGATGATCCCGCGCACGCGCTCGCGCGGTGCACCGTGCTGCGCTCCGGCGAGCTCGTCGCGCACGGCTGCCGCCGACGGCATCGCACGGTAGCCGTGCGGGCCCGACTCGATCGCATCGCCGGCAGGAGCGAGCGCGTTGATCGCCGTGATGTACGAGCGCACACTGCGAGCGGTGACGCCGAGTCGGTCTGCAAGGTCCGCGGCCGTCACCCAGCCGGCACGGCGCAGCAGGATGCCCAGCACCTGCTCCTGCCGCTCAGCCGTCATGGCAGACCAGTCAACCACGTGCGGGGCGGAAGGGGATTTCCGCCGGAGCGGAAACACGAGTGCATTGCCGGAAGCAGCGCCTCCTCCCATGCTGGAGGGGAAGAAGGAGCACTGAGATCGATGAGGATCACCGTCATCTGCGGCGCCGGCGCGTCGAGCACGTTCGTCGCCATGCGTCTGAAGCGCGCCGCAGCATCCGCGGGCGCAGCGATGTCCGTCGCCCCTGCCGCGCTCGCCGATCTCCCCGCCGGCGCGGAAGGCACCGACACGGTGCTGCTCGGCGCGCATCTGCCGGACGACGCCGCCGACCGCGTGCGCCTGGCCCTGCCTGACGCCGAGGTGATCCTCCTCCCAGAAGACATCGCCGCAGACCGCGACGGCACGCGCGTGCTGTCACTCATCCGGCCCGCCGCGTCGCGGGCTGCTGAACCGCCCCAACGGAAGGACGCCACCATGGCCACTCGCACTGTCACCATCGCATCGTCGCACGGGCTGCACGCCCGCCCCGCGAAGCTGTTCGCCGAGGCCGCGAAGAACTCCGGCGCCGACGTCACCATCGTCAAGGGCGACGGAAAGCCGGCCAATGCGGCGAGCATCCTCGGCGTGATCGCACTCGGCGCCGACCAGGGCGACGACGTCACGCTGACGGTCGAAGGCGACGAGGCCGAGACGGTGCTCGACCGGCTCTCGGCGATGCTGCTCGAAGACGGAGAGTGAGCGGCGTGACCGAGATCGCAGGCGTCGGAATCGGCCACGGCATCGCCCACGGCCCGGTCGCGCTGATGGCCGCACCGCTGGAACCGCCGACGGATGCGCCGTCGACGCGGACTCCGGATGAGGAGAAGGCGCTGGTCGCATCGGCTGTGTCGGCGACGGCGGCCGACCTGAACGAGCGCGGCGAGCGCGCAGGAGGCTCAGCCAGAGACGTGCTCGAGGCGCAGGCCATGATGGCCGAGGATCCGACGCTCGCCGAGGCCGTCGAGGCGAAGATCGACGGCGGCGCGACCGGCGAATACGCGGTGCACACATCGTTCGCCGAGTTCGCCGAGCAGCTCGCTGAGATCGGCGGGTACCTGGGCGAGCGTGCCGCCGACCTCGCCGACGTGGCACAGCGCGTGATCGCCCAGCTGCGCGGTGCGGCAGCCCCTGGCGTTCCCGACCTCGGACATCCGTTCGTGCTCGTCGCGCGCGATCTGGCACCGGCCGACACTGCACTGCTCGACCTCGATCAGGTGCTCGCGGTGGTGACGACTGACGGCGGCCCGACCTCGCACACGGCGATTCTCGCCAGGGAGAAGGGCATCGTGGCGGTCGTCGGCACGGGAGACGCGTCGCTCACCGAGGGGCAGACCGTGATCGTCGACGCCGCAGGCGACGTGGTCGTCGCCGACCCGACACCGGATGAGATCGCCGCCGCTGACCAGCGCGCAGCGGCGCGGGCCGCCGCGGTCAGCGCGCCGATCACTCCAGGCGCCCTCGCAGACGGCACAGAGGTGCCGCTGCTGGCGAACCTCGGCTCGCCCGACGGCGCGACCGAGGCACTCGAACTGGGCGCGGAGGGCGTCGGCCTGTTCCGCACCGAATTCCTGTTCCTCTCCTCCGACGAGGCGCCGTCGGTCGCCGACCAGACCGCGAGCTACCGGCTGCTGCTCGAAGCATTCGCCGGCAAGAAGGTCGTCGTGCGCGTACTCGACGCCGGCGCCGACAAGCCGCTGCCGTTCCTCACCGACGCCGACGAGGAGAACCCCGCTCTCGGCCGCCGCGGCATCCGGGCGCTGCAGCACCGCGAGCACGTGCTGCGCGACCAGCTCACCGCCCTCGCCGAGGCGGACAGTGACACCGACGCCGACCTCTGGGTGATGGCGCCGATGGTCGCCACCGTCGACGAAGCGGAGTACTTCACGGCCCTCGCCCGCGAACTCGGCCTGCGCACCACGGGCGTCATGGTCGAGGTGCCCTCCAGCGCCATCCTGGCCGAGGAGATCCTGCGCAAGGCCGACTTCGCGTCGATCGGCACGAACGACCTCACGCAGTACACGATGGCCGCCGACAGGCTGCTCGGTACCGTCGCGCACCTGCAGAGCCCATGGCATCCGGCCGTGCTCCGCCTCATCCGGATGGTCGCCGACGGCGGCGAGAAGAACGGCAAGCCCGTCGGCATCTGCGGCGAGGCCGCCGCAGATCCGCTGCTGGCCGTCGTACTCGTCGGTCTCGGCGTGACGTCTCTGTCGATGACGCCTGCAGCTCTGGCCGAGGTGCGTGCGGAGCTGAAGCGACACACCATCGACGACGCGCGCCGCATCGCCGCGGCTGCCGTCTCCGCCGGCGACGCAGCCGGCGCCAAGAAGGCTGCGCGCGACGCGGCCTGATCCCTTCCCGTTCCTGTCAATGACGAAAGCAGACACAGTCATGTCCTCTCAGACAAGCACTACGAAGGCGCCGGGCGGCTTCCGCGTGGGCGTTCAGAGGTTCGGCACGTTCCTCTCCGGAATGATCATGCCGAACATCGCCGCGTTCATCGCGTGGGGCCTCATCACGGCGCTGTTCATCCCCTCAGGCTGGCTCGGTGCCGAGGGCCCGGTGGAATGGATGCGCTGGCCCGACGCCGCGTTCCTCGGCGGCGGTGTCGCATCCGACGGCACGGAGTACACCGGGCTCGTCGGCCCGATCATCACCTTTCTGCTGCCGCTGCTGATCGCGTTCACGGGCGGAAACGTCGTGTACGGGCACCGCGGGGGCGTCGTCGGCGCCGTCACGGCGTTCGGCGTGATCATCGGCGCAGAGGGAACGGTGATGTTCCTCGGTGCGATGATCGCCGGCCCCGGCTCCGCATGGATCCTCAAGACCATCGAGAAGCTGTGGGACGGAAAGATCCGCGCGGGCTTCGAGATGCTGGTGAACAACTTCTCCGCCGGCTTCGTCAGCTTCTTCACGGCGCTGGCCGCGTTCTTCTGGCTCGCTCCCATCATCCGGTGGCTCACCGATCTGCTCGGTGGTGCCGTCGGCTGGCTCGTCAGCACAGGGCTGATTCCGCTGGCGAGCATCATCGTCGAGCCGGCGAAGATCCTGTTCCTCAACAACGCCATCAACCACGGCGTGTTCACGCCGATCGGCACCGAGCAGTCGACGAGTCTCGGCAAGAGCCTGCTGTTCCTGGTTGAGGCGAACCCCGGGCCCGGTGCGGGTCTGCTGCTGGCACTGACCGTATTCGGTGTGGGCGCTGCACGCGCAACCGCCCCCGGCGCATTCATCATCCAGTTCCTCGGCGGCATCCACGAGATCTACTTCCCCTACGTGCTCGCCAAACCGAGCCTGATCGTCGGTCTCATCGCCGGCGGCGCGACGGGTGTTCTCACGAACGTGATCTTCGACTCGGGGCTGGTCGCTCCGGCTTCCCCCGGCTCGATCTTCGCGGTGCTCATCCAGACCGCGCCGGGCAGTCACCTCGGTGTGATCCTCTCTGTCGTACTGTCTGCTGCCGTCACGTTCGCCGTGAGCGCCCTGTTCCTGCTCGCCAGCCGCAGGAGCGACCTCGCCGCGGATGCCGCAGGGCGCGACAGCTTCTCGGCCGCCGTCGCCCAGACGCAGGCCAACAAGGGCAAGTCGTCCTCCGTGCTGGGTGGTCTCAGTGCCGCGCAGACGACGGCGACGAAGACGATCGAGAACGTGATCTTCGCCTGCGACGCGGGCATGGGTTCATCCGCCATGGGCGCCGGAGTGCTGCGCAAGAAGATCAAGGACGCCGGCATCGAGGGTGTGAGCGTCACGAACAAGGCGATTGCGAACCTCGACGGCACCGCCGATCTCGTCGTCACGCAGGCGCAGCTCACCGACCGTGCACGGCAGAACGAACCCGACGCGGTGCACGTCTCGGTCGGCCAGTTCATGAACGCGCCCGAATACGACGACGTCGTCGAGATGATCCGCGCTCAGCGCGAGGGCGGCGCCGAGGATGAGGCGGCCGAGACTCCGGATGAGCCTGCCGCGGCCGATGCGGCACAGAGCCCGGACGAGGGCACGGCGGGTGCGTCGCAGGACGCGCCTCCGAGCGACGCCGTGCTCAAGCGGGAGTACGTGCGCATCCACCCCGGCAGCGTCAGCCGCGACGAGGCGCTCGCCGAGGCCGCGGGAATCCTCGAATCGGCAGGTGCTGTGACCGCCGACTACCTGCAGGCGATGAAGGACCGTGAGGAGACGGTGTCGACCTTCATGGGCAACGGTCTGGCGATTCCGCACGGCACGGATGCGGCGAAGGACGCCGTGCTCGGCTCCGCCCTCGCAGTGATCCGCTACGACGGCGGCGTCGACTGGGGCGAAGGCGACACCGCGACTTTCGTCATCGGCATCGCCGGCAAGGGCGGCGCGCACCTGGAGATCCTCGCCAGCGTCGCCCAGCAGTTCGGCGACGACGACATCGTCGCGAAGCTGAACGCAGCCTCGTCCGAGCAGGAGCTGTACGACATGCTCGCCGGCGAGATCGGCTGAGGGAGTCCATCATGAGAGCGGTTCATTTCGGTGCGGGCAACATCGGGCGCGGGTTCGTCGGCATGCTGCTGGCCGAGGGCGGCTACGAGATCGTGTTCTCCGACGTCGCCGGCGGTCTTGTCGACGCCATCAACGCCGCAGACAGCTACACGGTGCACGAGGTCGGCGAGGGCGGGCGGGACGTCGTCGTGACCGGTTTCCACGCGATCAACAGCGCGGACGATCCGGATGGCGTGGCCGCGCAGGTCGCAGACGCCGATGTGGTCACGTGCGCAGTCGGACCGACGATTCTGCGTTTCATCGCGCCGCACATCCTCGCCGGGCTCCGGCTTCGCGGCGACGACGCTCCGCCCGTGCAGGTGATGGCGTGCGAGAACGCGATCGGCGCCACCGATCAACTGCGTGCCCACATCGAGGAGCTGGCGGGCGACGAGTGGACCACGCTCGCCGGTCGGGCAGCGTTCGCGAACACCGCCGTCGACCGGATCGTGCCGGGGCAGCCCGAGGAAGCGGGCATCGACGTCACAGTGGAGCCGTTCTTCGAGTGGGCGATCGAGCGCGGGCCGTTCGGCGACTCGCCGCCGTCGATTCCCGGCGCGCACTTCGTCGACGACCTCACGCCCTATATCGAGCGGAAGCTGTTCACCGTCAACACGGGGCACGCCGCGGCGGCGTACCACGGGGCACGGGCCGGGATCGAGCGGATCGCGGACGCTCTGGCCGATGCGCAGGTCGCCGAGAGAGTCGCAGCCGCGATCACCGAGACCAGCGCCGTGCTCGCCGCGAAGCACGGCTTCGCCGAGGACGATCTCGCCGAGTACCGGTCAACGATTCTGCGCCGATTCCGCAACCCCGCCCTGCCCGATACGGTCGCCCGCGTGGGCAGGCAACCGCTGCGCAAGCTGTCGCGGCACGAACGCTTCATCGGGCCGGCCGCTGAGGCGGCCGAGCGCGGGCTGAGCGTCGACGGACTGCTGTCGGCCGTCGATGCCGCCCTGTCGTTCGACGCTCCGGAAGACGAGCAGGCGATCGAGATGCACGAGAAGCTGCGCACACTCGACGCCGACGGGTTCACCACAGAAGTCACAGGACTCGACGCCGCGCACCCGCTGCATCCGCCCATCCGGAGTCTGGTGGCGCGCCACCAGGCGTAGGGCGCCGTGCCCACGGGGCCCTACGCCTGGTGCACGCGCTCCCTGGGTCGGATGGCGCACTCGCACCGCGCCCCATCGACATCCGGACATCCGGGGCCAGGCATCTCGGCGAGAAGCGTGCGGCACGGCGGCCGCCCCGCACTGTCAGCGGTCGAAGCCCTCGCTGATGAGGTCGATGAGCTCCTCGCGCTGCTCGACGGGCAGGAACGCGGCGGCCGCGGCGTTGAGCTGGAACCGCTCGAGATCAGCGAGGCGGTACTCGAACGTGTCGGCCAGCATCGACAGCTCGCGGGTGAGCGTGGTTCGGCTCATCAGGCGGTTGTCGGTGTTCACCGTCACGGCGAAGCCGAGCTGATAGAGCAGGTCGAACGGGTGATCCTCGAGCTGGCTCCCCCACCGCGCGATCGCGCCGGTGCCGAGGTTGGAGCTCGGAGCCACCTCGAGCGCGATCTCTCGGTCCCTGACCCACGCGGCGAGGTCGCCGAGGCGCACGCGCACGTCTTCGCCCTCTTCGGCGATCACGTCGAGATCTTCGGCGATGCGCACACCGTGCCCGAGCCGGAGCGCACGCCCGTCGAGCAGCGCGCTGCGGATGGAGTCCGTTCCCTCTTCCTCCCCCGCGTGCAGCGTGACGGGGAAGAACTCCGTCGCAAGCAGGTCGAGCGCGTCGCGATGCTCCGATGCCGGATGACCGGACTCGGGGCCGGCGAGGTCGAAGCCGACCACGCCGTCGTCCCGGTAGTCGAGCGCCAGCTCGGCGACCTCGAGCGAGTTCTCCGCCTGACGCATCGCGCTCAGGATCTGACCGACCCGAATGGAATGCCCCGTGGCCTCCGCGTCGTCCTCGCCCTGCTCGATGCCCTCCTGCACGGCGTCGACGGCCTCAGCCATCGACAGACCGCCTGACGTGTGCAGCTCCGGCGCCCAGCGCACCTCCGCATAGATGACGCCGTCTTTGGTGAGGTCCTCGACGAGCTCTCGCGCTGCCCTGGTGAGCGCATCAGCGGTCTGCAGCACCGCCCCCGTCAGCGCGAACGTCTCGAGGTACGCCTCGAGCGACCCGCCTGCCGCCTGCTCGGCGAACCACTCGCCCAGCCCCCTTTCGTCGCTCACCGGCACCTCCACGCCTGCCTCGCGCGCCAGCTCCAGCACGGTTTCGGCGCGCAGCCCGCCGTCGAGGTGCTCGTGCAGGGCGATCTTCGGCAGGCTCCGCACCGGCACGCCCTCGATCGTCGCCTCGTGGCGCTGGGCCTTGCTGTTGTTGGGGCGAGGCATGAGTGTTCTCCCTGGTGTGAGTGTTCCGAATGGGTCGGGCGGGTCAGGACGTGATGCGTTCGCGCACGATCGGCTGGCGGACCGGCGGCTGATCACCAATCTCCCACGCGTCGCTCAGTGCGTCGAGTGCACGGTCGAAACGTGCAGCGTCGTCGGCGCTCAGGGTGAACAGCGGTTCCCCCGCCTGCACCGCGTCGCCCGGCTTGGCGTGCAGGTCGATGCCTGCGGCGTGCACCACGTCGTCGTCCGCGCGTGCCCGACCGGCACCGAGGCGCCAGGCACCGATGCCGAAGTCGAACGCGTCCATCCGCGTGACGTATCCGTCGCGCGGTGCGGTCACGGTCTCGGATTCGCGCGCCTGCGGCAGCATCCCATCCGGATCACCGTTCTGCGCCTCGATCATCCGGCGCCAGGAGTCCATGGCTCGGCCCGTCCGCAGCGCCTCGGCCGGGTCGGCATCGTGCACGCCCGCGGCCTGCAGCATCTCCTGCGCCAGCGCGACGGTCAGCTCGACGACGTCGCTCGGTCCGCCTCCCGCGAGCACTTCGACCGACTCACGCACCTCGTTGGCGTTGCCGATCGTACGTCCCAGCGGCGTGTTCATGTCTGTCAGCAGCGCAGTCGTGCGCACCCCGGAATCCGTGCCGAGGGCGACCATCGTCTCGGCCAGCTCACGGGCAAGGGCCTCATCGCGCATGAACGCGCCGGAGCCGAACTTCACATCGAGCACCAGCGCGTCCGTGCCCTCCGCGATCTTCTTCGACATGATGCTCGAGGCGATCAGCGGGATCGCCTCGACGGTGCCCGTCACGTCGCGCAGCGCGTAGAGACGCTTGTCCGCAGGCGCCAGGTCGCCCCCTGCCGCGCACACCACGGCCCCGACGTCTCGCAGCTGATCGCGCAGCTCTTCGTTCGTCAGGTTCGCGCGCCATCCGGGAATCGACTCCAGCTTGTCGAGCGTTCCGCCTGTGTGCCCGAGGCCCCGACCAGAAAGCTGCGGCACGGCGACGCCGAACGAGGCCACCAGCGGCGCCAGCGGGAGCGTGATCTTGTCGCCGACCCCGCCCGTCGAGTGCTTGTCGACGGTGGGCTTGCCGAGCCCGGCGAAGTCCATCCGCTCGCCTGAGGCGATCATCGCATCGGTGAGCACCCGGATCTCGTCACGCGCCATTCCGTTCAGCAGCGTCGCCATCGCGAACGCCGACATCTGCGCGTCGGATACATACCCCCGAGTGAATGCATCGACGAGCCAGCGCAGCTCGGGCTCCGGAACGGCGCCGCCGTCGCGCTTGCGGCGGATCACGTCGACCGCGTCGAATGCCTCTGTCATCGGTCTCTCGCTTTCGTCCGTCCAAGTGCCGCTGCCGCGCTCAGGCACCGGTCGTCTCGAGGTCTCGGGGGCCGAAGGCATCAGGCAGCACCTCGTCGATCGTGCGGATGCCCGACACCGTCTCGAGAAGCATGCCGTCCGCGGAATGTTCGAACAGCAGCTGGCGGCAGCGACCGCACGGCATGATCACGTCGCCTGCGCCGTTCACGCACGTGAAGGCGACGAGCCTGCCGCCACCGGTCATCGTGAGGTTCGACACCAGCCCGCACTCAGCGCACAATCCGACACCGTAGGACGCGTTCTCGACATTGCACCCCGACACGACGCGCCCGTCGTCGACGAGAGCCGCCGCGCCCACCGGATACCCGGAGTACGGCGCGTACGCCCGCCCGCATGCCTCAACGGCATTCAGCCGCAACGCGTTCCAGTCGATGTCCATGCCTCTAGTATCCCGTGCCCCTCCGACATCGTCCGGACAGCGGCGCGCCGGTCGGATGCACAGGGGAAGGAGAATGAGCGCTGAGGTTGACCTTGCCGCAGCGGCAATGTCTACCGTTGAGCGCTATGACCGTTTCAATGATCAGCAGTGGCTCGATGATGGCACGAGTTCTGGATGCCGCCCCGGATGCTCGCGCCGACCTCGTGCGCGAGTTGTGGGCCCCGATGACGGGGATGTACCGGTTCCTCCCCGACGGTGTCGATATGGCCGCCGTGCATCGGCAGAGCTTCGGTTTCGACTGGGACGACCCGTCCGACCGCGTGCGGGAGGGCCTGGACGCCCTGGTCGCCGCTGACGCATGGAAGCGGATCGAGAGAGCCCTCGAGGACGGAATCGCCGCTCTGGCATCGGCGGACCCCGGTGCGACGATTCCGGACCTGACCGTGCTGCTCGTGCTGGGCGATCCGACCGACGAGCACTTCCTCGACGAGGTGCAGGGGCTCTCCGGGTTCGGCGGGATCAGCGGCTACATCGCCATCACTGTCTGGCCCACGCCGCGCGTCCTCGACAGACTCGAGGCCATCGCCGTTCACGAGCTGCACCACAACATCCGGTACTCGCCCGGTGGCGTTGCGTGGAACCCCGCCACGGTGACCGTCGGCGAGCATGTCGTGTCCGAGGGCCTCGCCGATGTATTCGCGGCAGAGCTGTACGGCGACGCGGGCTACACGCATTTCGTCGCAGATGCGACCCGCTCAGACGACGACGTGCTGGCGAAGGTCGCTTCCGGGCTCGACGTCACGGGTATGCATGACTTCGCCGCCTGGGTGCTCGGCGATGCCACGGCGCGCCGGTTCGGCGGGGAACCCGTTGGGCTGCCGACCGGAGCGGGCTACGCCGCGGGAGCACGACTCGTCCGTGCCTATCTCGAAGCCGCGGGAGGCACCGCGGCGCGGAGCGTGCGCACCCCGGCGGCCGACATCATCCGCACCGCTCTGCCTCGGCTCGGACTTTCGCGCACCGAGGGATACTGAACAACACGGACGAGACGGGAGGCAGCCATGGAGTGGACGGTCGCCGAACTCGCCGAGCGCGCTGGCATCAGCGGCCGCACGCTTCGCCATTACCACCGAATCGGGTTGCTCCCGCCCGACCGCGTGGGCGCCAACGGCTACCGCTACTACGGACCGGATGCCGTCGCTCGCCTCCAGCGAGTTCTGCTGCTGCGCGACACGGGAATGCCGCTCGTCGACATCGCCGCGGTGCTCGACGCACCGGAGTCGCCCTCGGCGGAGCTCGAGGCGCTCGAGGAGCACCTGGAACGGTTAGCACGGGACCGTACGGCCATCGACCGGCGCATCGATGCGGTCAGGCACACCATCCAGATGCGACAGCAGGGCGGTGAACCGCGGATGGATGTGATGCTCGACGGCTTCAACGACCGCTACGAGGACGAGGTCGTCCAGCGCTGGGGACGCGAGGCGTTCGATGCATCGAACCGCTGGTGGCACAGCAAGTCCGTTGCGCAGCAGCGCGAGTGGAAGCGGAACGCGGAGGCCCTCCTCGCCCGCTGGCGCGAACTGCAGGAGAGCGGATTCGATCCCGATGCGCAAGCGACTCAGGAGCACGCCGCCGTGCACGTGGCCTGGTTCGCCGACATCCCGGGAACGCCGGCGCACGCCGGAGACGCCGAGAAGTCCGCTGCCATGGTCCTCGGCATCGCCGATCAGTACGAGACCGACCCCGCCTTCCACCGGGCGTTCGGCACGCGCGAAGCCGCCTGCTTCGCCGCAGACGCCCTGCGACACCACCTGCAGCAGTCGCCCTGACCGCGGCTGCCGCGATGTGCGCGCCAGCAACTCCCTACCCGGCGCGTCGATGGTGCGTGCAGCGCAAGGCCGACGAGGGAGGCGTGCTCCGCACGTCGACCGAGGAGAACGCCGCGATGCGCGTGCCAGCGACGCGCCGGGCTAGAGGACGGCGTCGCGGCCTTGCTGGTGGAGAGTCCCGACCACGTTCTTCACGAGTTGGGCGTGCGCGCTGTTGGTCACGAGCAGGGCGTCCTCGGTGTCGACGACGATCACCTCGTCGAGGCCGACGACGGCGATCACACGGTCCGTCTGCGAGACGACGAAGCCCGTGGACTCCGATTCGAGCACGTGGTCCTCGCGGGCGAGAATCGTCATCTCCTGCCTGCTGCCGCTCGAGACGAGGTTCCACAGGCTGGCGAAGTCGCCCACGTCGTCCCAGTCGAACTGACCGGGGACCACGGCGAGCCTGCCGCTCTCGGCCGCAGGCTCGGCGACGGCGTAGTCGATCGCGATCTTCTTCAGCTCCGGCCACACGCGCGCAACGACCTCGTCACGGCGATCGGGGTCGTCCCACGCCTCCGCGATCTCTCGGATCTGGGCGTGCAGCTCCGGCTGATGAGCGGCGAGCTCGTCGAGCAGCACGTCGGCGCGCGAGATGAACATGCCGGCGTTCCACAGGAACGACCGGTCGGCGAAGTAGCGCCTCGCCGTGTCGAGATCGGGCTTCTCGACGAACCGCTCCACGATCGCCGCCGTCGGGGCGCCGTCGATCACGAGTTCCGCCCCGGTCTTGATGTACCCGAAGCCCACGGACGGCTCTGTCGGCTGAATGCCGATCGTGCAGATGTACCCCTCACGCGCGACGGCCACGGCCTGCTGCACGGCGAACTCGAACGCGCGCTGCCTGGTGATCACATGATCGGCGGCGAACGAGCCGACGATGACATCCGGATTCCGCTTGTGCAGCACGGCGGCGACCAGACAGATCGCGACGGCGGACTCGCGCGGATCCTGCTCGTGGAACACGTTCTCCTGCCGGATGTCCGGGAGGTCCCTCGCAACGGCATCGCCGTGTGCGACGCCGGTGATCACGGCGATCCGGTCCTCTCCCGTCAGCGGCAGCAGCCTGTCCCACGTACCGCGCAGCAGCGAGGCGCCAGAGCCGGTGAGATCGTGCAGGAACTTCGGTGCGTCGGCGCGCGAGAGCGGCCAGAGGCGCGATCCCACGCCGCCGGCGGGGATGACGGCGAAGAAGTCGTCCATTCCGGATGTCATGGTCTCAGGCTATCGGTGCGGCCCACGCGACCCCTGCGCCGTGGCGGCCCGCGGCGAAACCAGGAAGTTTCTCTCGACATCAAGATAGTTAGGCACGCCTTTGTCGCTGAAAGCCGTCGGCGGGAATAGGATTGGTGGCATCGACGTGGCGGTCTGTGTGCGCGTCGACACGCTTGCATCGACTAGGAGGCAGTCTCGTGTCCACTTCCACACGACAGACGCTGTCCGTGTCGGACACCACCTCGAAGACGCCGCGGGGAACGCTCTACCGCGGCAGCGAAGGAATGTGGTCGTGGGTGCTGCATCGCATCACCGGCGTCGCCATCTTCTTCTTCCTCCTGGTGCACGTCCTCGACACAGCGCTCATCCGGGTCTCGCCTGAGGCCTACGACGCCGTCATCGGCACGTACCAGACCGAGATCATGGGCGTGGGTGAAGTGGCCCTCGTCGGAGCCATCGCGTTCCATGCCTTCAACGGTCTGCGCATCATCCTGATCGACTTCTGGTCGAAGGGTGCGCGCTACCACCGCGTGATGTTCTGGGTCGTCATCGGAGCCTGGGTCGTCGTGATGGCCGGGTTCACACCGCGCCATCTCATGAACGTGTTCGGAGGGGGTCACTGATGACTGCCGACACCATCGCCGCTCCGCGCTCCGCCCGCAACTCCGGGTCGAACTGGGAGAAGTGGGGCTGGCTGTACATGCGCGTCTCCGGCGTGCTGCTCATCGTCCTGATCTTCGGCCACCTGATCTCGAACCTGATCATCCCAGAGGGCGGCGTGCACGCCATCAACTTCGCCTTCGTCGCAGGCAAGCTCGCCTCACCGTTCTGGCAGATCTGGGACGTGCTGATGCTGTGGCTGGCATTCATCCACGGCGCCAACGGCATGCGCACGATCGTGAACGACTACGTGCAGCGCAAGTCGCTGCGCACCGCGCTGGTCGCCGCCATCTGGATCGCGGCCGGCCTGCTGATCGTCCTCGGCACGCTCGTCGTGTTCACCTTCGACCCATGCCTCGGCGTCACCCAGGACAGCGTCCTGTGGGATGCCTGCCAGGCGGCGTGACCAACGAAACTGTAGGGGCTGCAAACACGTGACTACCAAGTACCCAGACGCCGAGTACAAGGACGGCGTCTACTACCACCAGCACGACGTCGTCATCGTCGGCGCGGGCGGCGCGGGCATGCGCGCAGCCATCGAAGCCGGCCCGCACGCGAAGACCGCAGTGGTGACGAAGCTCTACCCGACCCGTTCGCACACCGGCGCCGCACAGGGCGGCATGGCCGCAGCGCTGGCGAACGTGGAAGAGGATTCGTGGGAGTGGCACACCTTCGACACTGTCAAGGGCGGCGACTACATCGTCGACCAGGACGCGGCTGAGATCCTGGCCAAGGAAGCCATCGACGCGGTCATCGACCTCGAGAACATGGGGCTGCCGTTCAACCGCACCCCTGACGGCAAGATCGACCAGCGCCGCTTCGGCGGGCACACGCGCGAGCACGGCAAATCGGCCGTGCGCCGTGCCTGCTACGCAGCCGACCGCACCGGCCACATGATCCTGCAGACGCTGTTCCAGAACTGCGTCAAGCTCGGCATCGAGTTCTACAACGAGTTCTACGCGCTCGACCTGCTCACCGTGAAGCAGGACGACGGCACGACCCGCGTGGCAGGCATCGTGGCCTACGAGCTCGCCACGGGCGACCTGCACGTGTTCCAGGGCAAGTCGGTCGTATTCGCGACCGGTGGCTTCGGCAAGATGTTCAAGACCACCTCGAACGCCCACACCCTCACGGGCGACGGCGTCGGCATCGTCTGGCGCAAGGGCCTGCCGCTGGAGGACATCGAGTTCTTCCAGTTCCATCCGACCGGGCTGGCCGGACTCGGCATCCTGCTCACCGAGGGCGCCCGAGGCGAGGGAGCGATCCTGCGCAACGCGTCGGGCGAGCGCTTCATGGAGCGCTATGCCCCGACCATCAAGGACCTCGCGCCGCGCGACATCGTCGCCCGCTCGATGGTCAAGGAAGTCCTCGAGGGTCGCGGCGCCGGGCCGGACAAGGACTATGTCTACCTCGACTGCACCCACCTGGGCGCGGAGGTGCTCGAGACGAAGCTGCCGGACATCACCGAGTTCGCCCGCACGTACCTGGGCGTCGACCCGGTCGTCGAGCCGGTTCCCGTGATGCCGACCGCACACTACGCGATGGGCGGCATCCCGACGAACAACGCAGGCGAGGTGCTCGCCGACAACGACAACATCGTGCCCGGTCTGTACGCGGCCGGCGAGTGCGCCTGCGTGTCGGTGCACGGTTCGAATCGTCTCGGCACCAACTCGCTGCTCGACATCAATGTGTTCGGCAAGCGCTCGGGGCAGAACGCCGTGGCATACGCCAAGGACGCCGACTTCGTGCCGCTCCCCGAGAATCCGGCAGCGGGCGTCAGGGACATGCTCGACGAGATCCGGAACCGCAAGGGCACCGAGCGCATCGCCGACATCCGGACCACTCTCCAGAACGAGATGGACAAGAACGCGCAGGTGTTCCGCACCGAAGAGACGCTCACCAATGTGATGGGCACCATCCACGAGCTGCGCGAGCGCTACCAGAACGTCTACGTCGATGACAAGGGCAAGCGGTACAACACCGACCTGCTCGAGGCCGTCGAACTGGGCTTCCTGCTCGACCTCGCCGAGATCGTCGCGTACGCCGCGCGCAACCGCAAGGAGAGCCGCGGCGGCCACATGCGCGAGGACTACTCCACGCGCGACGACGAGAACTACATGAAGCACACCATGGCCTACCTCACGGGCGACCCCCACTCGCCCGACCCGGATGACCACATCAAGCTCGACTGGAAGCCGGTCGTGTTCGTGAAGGACGAGAACGGCGAGCTGCGCTACCCGCCGCTGGAGAGGAAGTACTGATGTCGACTGCCGTCGCAGACGCCGCCCCCGCCGAGGAGCAGGCCGTTCAGTCCTATCTGGTCACGTTCATGCTCCGCCGGTACAACCCGGAGGTCGATGAGGAGCCGAAGTGGGTCGACTACGACGTCGAGATGTACCCCACCGACCGCGTGCTCGACGCCCTGCACCGCGTCAAGTGGCACCAGGACGGCACGCTCGCGTTCCGCCGCTCGTGCGCGCACGGCATCTGCGGTTCCGATGCGATGCGCATCAACGGCCGCAACCGCCTCGCCTGCAAGACGCTGATCAAGGATCTCGACATCTCGAAGCCCGTGTACGTCGAAGCGATCAAGGGCCTGCCTCTCGAGAAGGACCTGATCGTCGACATGGACCCGTTCTTCGAGGCCTTCCGCGACGTGCAGCCGTTCCTGCAGGCGCGCTCCGCGCCGGAGAAGGGCAAGGAGCGCCCTCAGACGATCGCCGAGCGCGAGCGCTTCGACGACACGACGAAGTGCATCCTGTGCGCAGCGTGCACCTCGTCGTGCCCCGTGTTCTGGACCGACGGTCAGTACTTCGGCCCGGCTGCCATCGTGAACGCGCACCGCTTCATCTTCGACTCGCGCGACGACGCCGCCGACGTGCGTCTCGACATCCTCAACGACAAGGAGGGCGTGTGGCGCTGCCGCACGACCTTCAACTGCACCGAGGCATGCCCGCGCGGCATCGAGATCACCAAGGCGATCGCCGAGGTGAAGCAGGCCGTCATCAAGGGCGGCCGCTGAGCCCGCGCTTGTGTGAAGAGGGGGTCAGGCTTCGGCCTGGCCCCCTCTTTCTCGCCTGGAAGGCGATGTCGGAACCCCGAATTAGGCTGGGGGAATGACTTCTCGTTCCCTCAGCATCGCCTCCGTCAACGTCAACGGCATCAGGGCCGCGACCCGCAACGGCATGGGCGCGTGGCTCGACGAAGCGGCCCCCGACATCCTGACCATCCAGGAAGTGCGCGGCGAGCTGCAGCACCTCGAGGCAGCGCTGCCCGGCTGGCACATCGTCAACGACGAGGCGCTGCAGAAGGGGCGCGCGGGCGTCGCCGTGGCCGCCCGCGAGGAGATCGCTGACACGCGCATCGGGCTCGGCGACGACACCGTCGACTCGCACGGGCGGTGGCTGGAGGCAGACTTCCGCATCGGAGGCGAGACCCTCACGGTGGTGAGCGCGTACGTGTTCTCCGGCGAGGCCGAGACCCCGGCGAAGCAGGACCCGAAGTGGGCGTTCCTCGACGCGATGGAGCAGCGGCTCCCGCAGCTCGCCGCCGACGGTGCGCTCGCGGTCGTCACCGGCGACCTGAACGTGGGGCACACGCCCTTCGACATCAAGAATTGGAAGGGCAACGTCAAGAAGTCGGGTTATCTCGCACGGGAGCGTGCGTACTTCGACCGCTTCTTCACGAGTCGCGGCGAGCCGGTCGCTGGTCAGGAGGCGATCGGGCGCGGATCCAACGCGCCGCTGAGCGACACCCGCTCGTTCTCCGAGGGTGCCGTCGGGCTCGGCTGGATCGACCTCGGCCGCCAGTCCGCCGGCGAGGTCGAGGGCCCGTACACATGGTGGTCGAACCGCGGTCAGGCATTCGAGAACGACACCGGATGGCGCATCGACTACCACATCGTCACCCCCGCGCTCGCGGAGCGGGCCAGCGGCTACCGCGTCGACCGCTACCCGTCGTACGAGGTCCGCTGGAGCGACCACGCCCCCGTGGTCGCCGAGTACCGCCTGGGCTGACGCGCAGACCCCGCGAGCGTACCTCTTGTGTTCGAGTGGCCCACTTGTGTGCGTACGCACGGGGTACGTTCGGCACGGAGGGTACGCTCGGCGAGTTCATCCGCCGATGGCGACCTCGTCGAGGTCGCGCCCGACCACCAGACGACCGCTGAAGCCCTTCTTGGCCTTGCGATACTGCGGCACGGGTCCGTCGCCGGGCACGAGGTGGTTGAGCACGAGTGTGCCCGCACCGGCGGACTCCGCGACGGGCCCGACCTGCTCGATCGTCGTGTGCGCCTCGAGCAGGTGCTTCAGCGTCGCCTCCTGAGCGGGCGTGCGCGGCTCCGGGAAGCGCGCCTCCGCCCACGCCTGGTCGATCACTTCATGAACCAGGATGTCGGTGCCGTTCGCGAGTTCGATGAGATTCTCCGACGGCGCGGTATCGCCCGAGAACACCACGGAGCCGCCCTCCGTCTCGAAGCGGAACGCGAACGCCGGGAAGACCGGTGAGTGTTCGACGAGAGTGGCCGTGACCCTGACGCGAGAGTCCTCGTGCACGAGGAAGGGACTGACGCGCGGCATCGGCGCGGCATCGACCGGTGCGTCCACGCCATCCGGCAGCACGATGTCGTGCGGCGCGAACGCGGCTCCCGGGTCGACGCCGCCGCTGCCGCGAAGCCGCTCGTTGAGATCCTGCGCATATCCCTCGATGGCCCGGGTGGTCATCGTCACGGTTCCCGGCGTGGGGTCATCCGGTGCGATCACGGGAGGCGCGTCGCGGTCCCCCAGTACAGGCGGCAGCCCGCCGCGATCGCCTGGTCCGTAGATCGGGACGGGATCGGATGGATCGGTGATGCCGTTCCACATGCCGTTGATGATGAGCGAGGAGAACTCCGCCAGGTGGTCGGAGTGCATGTGGGTGAGGAACACACCGGCCAACCCGCTGAGCGGCCGGGCCGCGGGACCGGTCGCGGTGCTCAGCTGCGCGGCCGCGACCTGGCTGAGGGCACCGTGGCCGAGATCGATGAGATAGAAGGCGTCGCCGACGACGATCGCGGAGGAGACGCCGGCGCGGTCCGCGTACACCGTGGGACCTCCCGCCGTACCCAGCAGCACGAGTGCGGCGTCGCCGCGTGAGGGCTTCTTCACCGCTCCCGCGGGAGCCGCCGCCGCTCCCGTCGTGGTCGCGGCCGCCAGGCCCGCAATCGTCGTGACACCGGCCGCCTGCATCAACCCGCGGCGGGAGAGACCTGTGGTCGATGAATTCTGTTCGTGCATGAGCGATTCCTCTCGTCATTGAGATCATGCGCACCCCGCGCACGGCGCAGAGCACTTCGATGATTGTCAGGCAATCTGAAACTCGCGTCAACCAACCGGGGGCGGAATGCTGGCGCGATCTGTGCCTGCTAGGGAGTGTCTGATAATTCGCGGCGTTGCGAGCATGGGCGATGTGTGCCGGATCGCTAGGCCGAGGAGGGAGGCGATGCGGAGCCATCGTCGACCGACGAGAACGACGCGAGCCGGTGCGCAGCGCCCAGCGAAGTAGCCGACGAATTATCAGACACGACCTAGCTCCTCGACGCGCAGGAGAGCCCCGGCAACAAGTCGATTTGCTCTCCCCATCCACGACGCGGTGAACCCCTGTACGCGCACGGATTGTCGGCTGTCTCGGTTGGGTGACGGTCGTGTGGGTGGGTGGATCTCGGGAGTCTGGACGGCGGGAATGTCGGAGGTTGATGGGATGGTGAGGGCATG
>NZ_FUIA01000021.1 GCF_900163665.1 Frigoribacterium sp. JB110 | reverse complement strand
CTGCACCCGGGAGGGTGTGGGAGAGTAGGACACCGCCGAAACACTCTTACAGAAAAGCCCGCCCCTTCTGGGGGCGGGCTTTTCTGCGTGTGTGGTCAGCGGTGCGGAGTCGGCACCTTCGCCTGACGCGGTAGCCTGGCACGTGTGATCGAAGACATCCAGAAGCGCGCCTTGCACCGCACCCGCATCCTCGAAGGCCAGATGCGCGGTGTGGGCCGGATGATCGAGAGCGAAGAGTACTGCATGGACATCATCGCGCAGTCGCGCGCGATCCAGCGGTCGCTGGAGTCCCTGAACCGCCTGCTGCTCGAGAACCACCTCCGCACACACGTCTCCACGATGTTCGAGGAGGGCGGTGACCACAGGGAGCAGGCGGTGGAGGAGCTGCTGCGGGCGTTCGACTTCGACGGGCGATAGGCCAGACGCGTCAGACGGTCGCCGCCGGCGGCACATCGAGCTCCTTGATCGCGCGCCAGGCACACCACTGCGGCACTGCCGGCTCTCGTCCGTCGTGGGATCTGCTCTGCGTCGGCCTGTTGCGCAGCGTGCCCGTCGTGCCCGCTGAGACGCCTCCTCAGGCCTCCAGGGGGCCGAGCCAGGCGGTGGCCGCCGTTGCGTGCGCGGACTCCGGGTCGGAGGGGTGGAAAGCGCCGGCGAGCACGTCGCGATAGATGCGCGAGAGCTCGTGCGACGCGAAGAACGACGACCCGCCGGCGACCAGCATGGCTTCATCGGCGATCTGCTTCGCCGCCGTTGTGGAGCGGTGCTTGACCCCTGACAGCAGGGAGAACCAGCGAGGTCCGTGATCCACGACAGCATCGACGTCGTGCGACAGCGAAGCGATCTGCGGCGGCAGGGCGTCATAGGCGAGCCCCATGCCGGCCACGCGACGACGGATATCCGGGTCCTGGCTCAGCGCGCTGCCGGTCCTCTTCGACCTGCGCGCCGCAGCCGAGGCGACGGCGAGGTCGATCGCACGGCGCGCGATGCCCGTGTAGACGGAGGCGAGCAGCAGCTCGAAGGCCGCGAAGATCCCGAACACGAGCGGGTCAGGGCTCGGGCCCGCCGACACGATGCGCGCGACCCGGTCGGCAGGGGCCACGGCGCCGTGCAGCTGAGTCGTTCGGCTCTGTGTGCCCCGCATGCCGAGCGTGTTCCAGTCGTCGCGCGTGACGACCGCGTCGCTGCGCGGTACGAAGGCGTAGACGAGCCGGGGATCATCCGGATCCGTCGTGTCGAGGCCGTGCAGGCCGAGCTGGGTCCACACGGGCGCGAGCGAGGTGAAGATCTTCGTCCCCGTGAAGGCGTACGAGCCGTCGGGGCGGGGGTGTGCGGCCGTGTCGCTGCCGAACAGCACGAGATCGTTGCCCGCCTCGCTGATCCCGAATGCGAACACCTCGCCGGAGGCTGCGCCGGTGAGGACGAACTCGAGATCGTCGATGCCGCGGTCGCGCAGCACCTTCGCCACCGCCGTCCACACCAGGTGCATGTTGATCGCGAGCGCCGTGGCGGGCGCCGCGCCGGCGAGTTTCTGCTGCAGCACGGTCGCCTCTGCGAGACCGAGCCCCGCGCCGCCGAGCTCGGTGGGCACGAGGATCTTCAGGTACCCGGCTTCGCGCAGCTCGGCGAGATCGTCGTCGGGGAAGACGTTCTCCGCGTCGACCGCCGTCGCTCTGGACCGGATGCGTTCGAGCAGATCGTCGGGGAGATGGCCGCTGGTTTCGAACCCGTCGCTCATGCACGCCACTCTATTCTCGCGGCGTGCTGCGGGCTCCGGAATCCGTCGTCGTGCGGACGATCGCGACACGCCAGCGACACGCCGAACCGGTCTCTCCACAGGAATCGAATGTCGGAGGCCCGGCGTAGCGTTCGGGCTGTGGAGAAGACACGATCCGCATGGCGCGAACCGCGTCACGACGCGGTTCGCCGGGCTCCGTCCGGTGTGGACAAACCGGTGGACCCACCTGTGGGAAGTGTGGATAGGGTGTGGATAATCACATGGATGTAACTACTAGCCCTAGTGGTGCCACCGAACCGTCGCACCCATATGTAGTATTGAGGTCCCGGCCACAGGGTGCCGGAACATCAACGAGTCTCAAGGGGAGAGAGCATGTCGATCACCGTTTACACGAAGCCTGCGTGCGTCCAGTGCAACGCCACCTATCGCGCCCTGGACTCCAAGGGGATCGAGTACGAAGTGACCGACCTGTCGGAGGACCCAGCGGCCCTCGAGCAGGTCAAGTCGCTCGGCTACATGCAGGCGCCCGTCGTCGTCACCGACGATGGTCACTGGTCGGGTTTCCGTCCCGACAAGATCGACGAGCTCGCCAGCCGCCTGGCCTGATGACCGGGCGTCGCGTCGGAGCCGAGGGGGAGTGATGACCGCGACAGCCACAGCGACCGAGGCGCCGCTTCTGGTGTTCTTCTCGAGCATCTCGGGGAACACTGCGCGCTTCATCGACAAGCTCGGGTTGCGTGCCGAGCGCATTCCCCTCTACCGCAGCGAGGAACCGCTGCAGGTCGACGAGCCGTATGTGCTCGTGACACCGACCTATGGCGGCGGCGACGGCAACGGCGCCGTCCCGAAGCAGGTCATCCGGTTCCTGAACGACGAACGCAACCGTCGCGGCATCCGCGGCGTGATCTCCGCGGGCAACACCAACTTCGGCGAAGGCTTCTGCATCGCCGGAGATATCATCAGCCGCAAGTGCGACGTGCCGCACCTGTATCGGCTCGAACTCTTTGGCACGGCCGACGACGTTGCTCGCGTGAGCGACGGATTGGAATCATGGTGGAAGCGACAGCAGTGACCGGTGAGGTCACCGACTTCAAGCACAACCCCGCATTCGAGGGCATGGACTATCACTCGCTGAACGCGATGCTGAATCTGTACGACGCTGATGGCAACATCCAGTTCGATGCCGACAAGCGCGCGGCGCAGGAGTACTTCTTGCAGCACGTCAATCAGAACACGGTGTTCTTCCACTCTCTGCGCGAGCGACTCGACTACCTCGTAGAGAAGGAGTACTACGAAGGCGCCGTCATCGAGAGGTACCCGTTCGAGTTCGTCGAGCGGCTCAACGATTTCGCGTACGGCAAGAAGTTCCGCTTCCAGACCTTCCTCGGCGCCTTCAAGTACTACACCAGCTACACGCTGAAGACGTTCGACGGCAAGCGCTACCTCGAGCGCTTCGAGGACCGCGTCGTGATGACGGCGCTGGCGCTCGCCGACGGCGACCAGGACCTCGCGTGGAAGCTGACCGACGAGCTCCTCTCGGGACGTTTCCAGCCGGCGACGCCGACGTTCCTCAACGCGGGCAAGGCGCAGCGCGGCGAACTGGTCAGCTGCTTCCTGCTGCGCATCGAAGACAACATGGAGTCGATCTCGCGTGGCATCAACTCCTCGCTGCAGCTGTCCAAGCGCGGCGGCGGCGTCGCGCTCCTGCTCAGCAACATTCGTGAGTCCGGTGCGCCGATCAAGCAGATCGAGAACCAGTCCAGCGGCATCATCCCCGTGATGAAGCTTCTCGAAGACTCGTTCAGCTACGCCAACCAGCTCGGCGCGCGGCAGGGTGCGGGGGCGGTGTACCTCACGGCGCACCACCCCGACATCATGAAGTTCCTCGACACCAAGCGCGAGAACGCCGACGAGAAGATCCGGATCAAGACGCTGTCGCTCGGCGTCGTGATCCCCGACATCACGTTCGAGCTCGCGAAGAACGACGAGGACATGTACCTGTTCTCGCCGTACGACGTCGAGCGCGTCTACGGTGTGCCCTTCGGCGACATCTCAGTGACCGAGAAGTACCGCGAGATGGTCGACGACCCGCGCATCAAGAAGACGAAGATCGGTGCGCGCAAGTTCTTCCAGACGCTGGCCGAGATCCAGTTCGAGTCGGGCTACCCGTACGTCATGTTCGAGGACACGGTCAACGATTCGAACCCGATCAAGGGCCGGATCAACATGTCCAACCTCTGCAGCGAGATCCTGCAGGTGAACACTCCGACGACGCTGAACACCGATCTGTCGTACGACCAGATCGGCAAGGACATCAGCTGCAACCTCGGTTCGCTGAACATCGCCCTCGCGATGGACTCGCCCGACTTCGGCCGCACGGTCGAGACGTCGATCCGGGCGCTGACCGCGGTCAGCGACCAGAGTCACATCGAGTCGGTGCGTTCGATCGAGGACGGCAACGACCGCTCTCACGCGATCGGCCTCGGCCAGATGAACCTGCACGGCTACCTCGCTCGTGAGCACGTGTTCTACGGCTCGGAAGAGGGCATCGACTTCACGAACATCTACTTCTACACGGTGCTGTTCCACGCGCTGCGCGCGTCGAACAGCCTCGCCAAGGAGCGTGGCGTCGCGTTCGAGGGTTTCGCGGACTCGAAGTACGCCTCGGGCGAGTTCTTCGACAAGTACACCGACCAGGTGTGGGAGCCGCAGACGGAGAAGGCCAAGGAGCTGTTCGCCGGTCACCACATCCCGACGCAGGCCGACTGGGTCGAGCTGAAGGCCGAGATCCAGAAGCACGGCATCTACAACCAGAACCTGCAGGCCGTGCCGCCGACCGGTTCGATCTCGTACATCAACAACTCGACGAGCTCGATTCACCCGATCGCGTCGAAGATCGAGATCCGCAAGGAAGGCAAGCTCGGTCGCGTCTACTACCCGGCGCCGTTCATGCAGAACGACAACCTGGAGTACTACCAGGACGCATACGAGATCGGCTACGAGAAGGTCATCGACACCTACGCCGCCGCCACGCAGCACGTCGATCAGGGCCTGTCGCTGACGCTGTTCTTCAAGGACACCGCCACCACGCGCGACATCAACCGGGCTCAGATCTACGCATGGCGCAAGGGCATCAAGACGATCTACTACATCCGTCTCCGCCAGATGGCCCTCGAAGGCACTGAAGTCGAAGGCTGCGTCTCGTGCACACTTTGACGGTCTGACCAGGGATTTTAGGAGAAAACGGAGAGCATGACTGAATCGCTCAAGCTCCTGAACGATGTTCAGGCGATCAACTGGAACCGCATCCAGGACGATAAGGACGTCGAGGTGTGGAACCGCCTCGTGAACAACTTCTGGCTGCCGGAGAAGGTGCCGCTGTCGAACGACATCCAGTCGTGGAACACGCTGACGCCGGATGAGCAGCAGCTCACGATGCGCGTGTTCACTGGGCTGACGCTGCTCGACACGATCCAGGGCACCGTCGGCGCGGTCTCGCTGATCCCTGATGCGGTGACCCCGCACGAGGAGGCCGTCTACACGAACATCGCGTTCATGGAGTCGGTGCACGCCAAGAGCTACTCGTCCATCTTCTCGACGCTGTGCTCGACGGAGGAGATCGACAAGGCGTTCCGCTGGTCGGTCGAGAACGAGAACCTGCAGCGCAAGGCGCAGATCGTGATGGACTACTACCGCGGCGACGACCCGCTCAAGCGCAAGGTCGCCTCGACCCTGCTCGAGAGCTTCCTGTTCTACTCGGGCTTCTACCTGCCGATGTACTGGTCGGCGCACGCGAAGCTCACGAACACGGCCGACCTCATCCGGCTCATCATCCGCGACGAGGCCGTGCACGGGTACTACATCGGCTACAAGTTCCAGAAGGGGCTCGAGAAGGTCGACCAGGCCAAGCGCGACGAGATCAAGGACTACACCTTCTCGCTGATGTACGAGCTCTACGACAACGAGGTGCAGTACACGCAGGATCTCTACGACGCCGTCGGGCTGACCGAGGACGTCAAGAAGTTCCTGCACTACAACGCCAACAAGGCGCTGATGAACCTCGGCTACGAGGGCATGTTCCCCTCGAGCGTCACCGACGTGAACCCGGCGATCCTGTCGTCGCTCTCGCCGAACGCCGACGAGAACCACGACTTCTTCTCGGGCTCGGGTTCGAGCTACGTCATCGGCAAGGCCGTGGCCACCGAGGACGACGACTGGGACTTCTAGAGTCACGGGCTGAGCCCGTAGCCTGAAGGGGTCGATGAGGCCCAGGGTTGCAGATCTTCTGCAGCCCTGGGCCTTTTTCGTGCGTTCGCTCATCAAACGGCGGAGGATGCCGATGGGCGCCGGTGCCCGTTCGAGGGGTGCTGCACGGGCGCGGGGATCATCGCGGGCCGGTCGCGCAGGCGAACTCGCGCGAGCCGGAACACTTTCTTTGATCGCAAGTCTGATGCTGAGTCAGAATCTTGCGATTCGGGCAAAGTGTGTCTAGAGTCGATGCTCGATGGGACACACAGAACGCGACCGGCCCAGGCAGTCGGCAACGGAGCGAGGCATCGCCGCACGTGCGCGGACCGCTCTGCGGGACTCGGGCCTTGCGCAGCGAGAAGTCGCCGCACAGATGGGCATCGACGCGACCAAGCTCTCCAAGTCCCTCGGCCAGACCCGCCGCTTCGCCGCGGAGGAACTGCTGCAGCTCGCGCGTGTGACCGGCGTCACCGTCGATTGGCTCCTCACCGACGAGGGCGTCGAGTCGGGCGTCGCGGCTCCCGACGAGAACCTGCTCCCCGGCACTCGCGACGAGTCAGATGAGCATGCGCTGCGCAGAAGGACCATCGTCGAACATGCCTGGCGGCTCTTCGCCGCACGAGGCTTCGCCGGGGTCCGGATCACCGATATCGCCGAGGCCGCCGGGATCTCGAACGCCTCGGTGCACTACTACTTCTCCTCGAAGCAGGAGCTCTTCTCCGAAGCGCTGCCGTACTCGGTCAAGCTCGCGTATGACAGGCAGAGCGCCGAACTCACTGAGATCGCCGACCCCGTCGAGCGCCTGCGCACGCTGATCGGCCTGCAGCTGCCCGTCGATGAGCTGCTGCGTGCGGAATGGTCGATCTGGATGCAGACCTGGGTCGCGATCGTGCTGACCGGTGACCAGCAGGCAGAGCACTCCGGCAGCTATCACCGCTGGTGGCGCACGGTTCGCGATGTCATCGCCGCAGGACAGACGAGCGGTGCGATCGTCGACGAGCCGCTCGACGATCTCGCCAATGCGCTGACCGCATTCGTCGACGGGCTCGGCATCCGCGTGCTCACCGGACTGATCAGCACGGACGACATGACCAAACAGGTCGACAAGTTCATCAACCGAGTTCTGCTCGTCGAAAGGACCACCCCGTGAAGCGCAACGTCATCCTCACCTGTGCCGTCACCGGCGCCGGAGACACCGCAGGAAAATCGGAGCACGTGCCCGTGACACCTGAGGAGATCGCGAACTCGGCGATCGAGGCGGCCAGGGCCGGCGCGTCGGTCGTGCACATCCACGTGCGCGAACCCGAGACGACCCAGGGATCGCGCGAGACCGCCTACTACGCCGAGGTGCAGCGGCTCATCCGGGAATCGGATGTCGACCCGGTCGTCAACATGACGGCGGGCATGGGCGGCGACTACGCGATCGACCCGGCGGACCCGCTGCGCTCGGTCGACGGGACCGACCTGGTGAACCAGGAGACGCGGCTGCAGCACGTCGCTGAGCTGCGCCCGGAGATCTGCACACTCGACTGCGGCACCCTGAACTTCGGCGAAGGCAGCCAGATCTACATCTCCACGCCGGACATGATGCGCGAGGGTGCGGCCCGCATCCGCGACCTGGGCGTGAAGCCGGAGCTGGAGTGCTTCGACACGGGCAACATCTGGTTCGCCAATGTCATGCACCAGGAGGGTCTGCTCGACGATCCGCCGCTCTACCAGATCTGCCAGGGCATCCCGTACGGAGCGCCGGCGGATGCGCGCCTGCTGCACGCGCAGGTCGCGCTGCTCCCCGAGCGCGCGCAGTTCACGGCATTCGCGATCGGACGCAATCAGCTCGAGTGGGTCGGTCAGTCGGTGCTCGCCGGCGGCCACGCACGAGTCGGCCTCGAAGACAATCTCTACCTGTCCAAGGGCGTCAAAGCGACCAACGCACAGCTCGTCTCCAGAGCGCGCGACATCATCGAGTCGCTGGGGACCGCGGTGGCGACCCCCGACGAGGCCCGCGAGATCCTCGCACTCGATGCGCGCTGACCACGGCGGAACGCCGATCCGGAATCTGACAGACACACCTGAGACGAGCAGCATGCAGCTTCGCGAGATGACAACCATCGACACGGTCGCGTGTGTCGGTGCTGGCACGATCGGCGGCGGCTGGGCGGCGTACTTCCTCTCCCGCGGCCTCACGGTGAGGGTGTGGGACCCGAGCCCCGACGCGCAGGACCGGCTCCGGCGCCTCATCGACAACGCGTGGCCAGCGCTCACCGAGCTCGGTCTGGCCGCCGGCGCCGACCGCGACGCATGGACCGTGCACGCCGATCTCGCCGAGGCGCTGGACGGCGTCGGTTTCGTGCAGGAGTCGGCGCCGGAGAACCTCGAGATGAAGCAGCGTCTGCTCGCTGACATCATGCAGGCGGCTCCGGCAGACGTCGTCGTCGGCTCCTCGACATCCGGGTACGGGATGACCGAGATGGCCGCGAAGGTCGCCGACGAGCAGCAGGCGGCGCGCCTCGTGGTCGGGCACCCATTCAACCCGCCCTATCTGATCCCGCTGGTCGAAGTCGTCGGAGGTGAGCGCACGGCCGAGTCGGCGACCGGATGGGCGGCCGAATGGTACGACGCGATCGGCAAATCGGTGATCCGGATGGACAGAGAGGTGCCCGGCTTCATCGCGAATCGACTGCAGGAGGCGCTGTGGCGCGAGGCGCTGCACATGGTCGAGAACGGCGAAGCGACCGTCGAGCAGATCGATCGTTCGATCACGGAGGGCCCCGGTCTTCGCTGGCCGCTTCAGGGCCCGATGCTCACTTTCCATCTCGCCGGCGGCGAGGGCGGCATGGCGCACATGCTCGACCATTTCGGGCCGTCGCTGCTCTCCCCGTGGACGAGGCTGGACGCCCCTGAGCTGACCCCCGAACTCCGCGACGAAGTGGTCGCCGGAAGTGAAGCAGAGGCCGGTGAGCGCAGCATCGACGAGCTGGTGCGTGCGCGGGACGCTTCGGTGATCGCAGTGCGCAAGGCGGTCGCCGCGGTCCGCGAAGCCTTTCCGGAAACGGCCGACGGGGGTGCGGCGGTATGACCCTGTCGACGTACGACACCGCTGTGAAGCCGGAATGGATCGACTACAACGGGCACATGTCCGAGGCGTTCTACGTGCTCGTCTTCGGATTCGCCACCGATGAAGCCATGGCTGCGGTGGGTCTCGACGAGGACTACCGCGCGGCGACAGGATGCTCGCTGTACACGGTCGAGGCGCACGTGCGCTACCTCGACGAGGTCGGCCTTGGCACTGAACTGCACGTGAGCACCGAGATCATCGGAGCCGCGGCGAAGAAGCTGCACATCGCGCACACCATGGTCGCCGGGGACGCCGTCGTCGCAACCGAGGAGATCCTCGCCCTGCACGTCGGGCAGCGGGAAGGGCGCACCGAACCGCTTCCCGAGGCCGTCCAGCAGCGGGTGCAGGCAGCGCTCAGCGACGCCCCGGCGTGGGCCGGTCGCCGCGTTCTCGCATGATCACCGATCGACCGTCCGCACCCAGCGAAAGGAACACCGTGCCAGCGCTCTCCGACATCCCCGCACACGTCAGGGACGCCTTCACGCCGCAGATGCGACGAGTCGTCGAGCACCAGCTCGAGCGCGCAGCGCAACGGAGTGCGCCGCGCGGCGCGGGGCCGGCGGGAGAAGCGACTGGGGCCGACGCGGGCAGCCGCGCGGCCGAGGCGGAAGGCGCGCTCGCCGCAGCACGCGCCGAATACCGCGAGGAGCGTGCGTTCTGGAACGTCGGCGGCCCGAAGATGCACGACACGCGCGACCTGTCCATCCGGACGTCAGGCGCGGATGTTCCGGTGCGGATGCACCGGCCGAGCTCGGATGAGATGCTGCCGGCGATCGTCTACCTCCACGGCGGCGGCTTCACCGTCGGCGACCTCGACACCCACGACCGCATCACGCGCGTGCTCGCCGCCATCAGCGGCGCGGCCGTCGTCGCCGTCGACTACACGCTCGCGCCGAAGGGTGCGTTT
This sequence comes from Frigoribacterium sp. JB110, assembly GCF_900163665.1. GTDB lineage: Bacteria > Actinomycetota > Actinomycetes > Actinomycetales > Microbacteriaceae > Microbacterium. The sequence goes on along the minus strand of NZ_FUIA01000021.1, from coordinate 41,394 downwards.
CCGGTCTCGCTGCACGAGAGCGCCGGCGTCGTCGCGCATCTCGCCGCGCACGGCGGCCGATACGGAATCGACGGTCAGCGACTCGCGGTGGCAGGCGACTCCGCCGGCGCCATGCTCGCCCTCGGCGCGACGCTGCTCCTGCGTGACGAGCCGGGGCGACTCGGTGAGCAAGCGGAAGGTGCGGAGCAGGCCTTCGCATCGCTCAGAGCGATGCTGCTGTACTACGGCGGCTACGGCCTCGCCGACTCGCTTTCGGCACGCCTCTACGGCGGATTCTGGGACGGCATGGCGGCCGAGGATCTCCGCGTCATCGACGATGTGTTCCTCACACAGCCGGAAGACCGCACCAGCAGCTACACGAACCTCCTGTCCGCAGACATCGAATCGACGCTGCCGCCCTCATACGTGATCGGCGCCGACCTCGACCCGCTGCGTGATGACTCGATTGCGCTCGCTCGACGGCTGGAGGCCGCAGGCCACGACGTGCAGTGGCGGGTGGTGCCCGGTGTGCTGCACTCGTTCCTGCACTTCGGTCGGATGCTCGATGCGGCGAACGAGGCCATCGCGGGCGGTGCGATGTTCGCACGCAGCCGATTCTTCTCCTAGCCGGCTGCTGATCGCACAGCACCCGGCGCTGCAGCCGGTGAAGCACCAGACACAGCCCGGCCAGGCAGTACGGGCCGAGGGAAGCCGTCGAGATGTTCGACGAAGAATGTGAAGGGAAATCGAATGGAAAGCGCCATGCGCTTGTCTCGAGCACGATGGGAGCCGTCGCGTCGCGCGGTCCTGGGCGGCGCGGTGATGGTCGGGCTCTCGGGCCTGCTCGCCGCGTGCAGCGGAGGAGCGCTCGTAGGGCAGGCTCCCGCGCTCACCGGTCCGCCGAAGCACGGCGGGAACCTGCGGGTCGGGTTCGTCGGGGGAGGAGCCGCCGACACCGTGGACGGGGCCATCGCCACGAACCTCGGTGACATCGCTCGCGCCATCAACATGTACAGCACGCTGCTGTACCGCGACGACGACTACGTCCTGCAGCCCATGCTCGCAACATCGATCCGGCCGAACTCCGACGCCACGGTGTGGACCGCCGAGCTCCGCACCGATGTGAAGTTCAGCGACGGACGTGACATGACCGCGAAGGACGTGGTCGCGAGCGTGAAGCGGATCATCGACCCGGATGACCCGAAGAACGGCGCGGCAGGGCTCGCTCATCTCGAGGACGTGGTCGCCGTCGACGAGCACACGGTCGAGTTCCGACTGAGCTCACCCGATTCGGCACTTGACGACGGTCTCGGCCAGTACACCATGACGATCGTGCCGGATGACTTCGACGTGGAGAACCCGGTCGGCACCGGTCCGTACATGCTCGAGAGCTTCGTGCCTGCGCGCTCGACCGTTCTGAAGGCGAACCCGCACTACTGGGGTGAGGAAGGGCCGTACCTCGACACGATCGAGCTGCTGAACTTCAACGACACGGACGCGCTCATCAACGCTCTGCTGTCGAGCCAGGTCGACGTGGTCGCACAGATCCCTGCGGCGCTGTCCGAAGTGATCGAGTCGGATGAGCGCATGCGCGTACTCGATTCCGACACCGGCATGTGGCTCCCGTTCACGATGCGCACAGACGTCGAGCCCTTCGATGACGAGAGGGTGCGCCAGGCGTTCCGCCTCGTGGTCGACCGTGAGCAGATGATCGAACAGGTGCTCTCGGGGCACGGGCAGGTCGGCAACGACATGTTCGCGCCGTACGACCCTGCGTATCCGGAGTTTCCGCAGCGCACCCAGGACATCGCAGAGGCGAAGCGGCTGCTCGCCGAGGCAGGCTACCCCGACGGGATCGACATCGAGCTCGCGACCGCGCCGATCCAGGCGGGCGTCGTCGAGGCTGCTCAGGTGTACGCGGAGCAGGCAGCCGAGGCCGGGATCAGGGTCACCATCAACCGGATGGATCTCACGACCTACTGGGGCGGCTACCTCGAGTACCCCTTCTCACAGAGTTTCTGGTACACCCGCAACTTCCTGCCGCAGTCGAACTCGGGTTCCATGCCTGACGCGCCGTTCAACGAGACGCATTGGGCCGACGAAGAGTTCGTTCAGCTCGTCGAGCAGGCGCGGGGCGAGACGGACGACGACGCGCGCGGCGCACTGATCGAGGAGGCGCAGCGGATCATGTACGAACGCGGATCGCTCATCATCTGGGGCTTCTCAGATCAGCTCGACGCGCATCAGTCCTACGTCGGCGGTCTCGTCCCGAACGCGACCGGACTGCCGCTGTCGGGCTTCCAGCTGCATCGCGCGTGGATCGGAGACCCCGCATGATCCTCCGACTGATCGTTCGACGACTGGCCATCAGCGTCGTCATTCTGCTCGTGGTGTCTATGGCGATCTTCTTCGCGACGCTGCTGCTGCCTGGCGATCCGGCGCAGGCGATTCTCGGGCAGCAGGCCACGCCGGAGCGGATCGCTGCGATTCACGAGCAGATGAATCTCGACGAGCCGGCCTGGAAGCGCTATCTTCTGTGGCTCGGCGGCCTCTTCGCCGGAGACTTCGGCGTCTCCGCGGCGACATCGCAACCGGTCTCCGCGCTCATCGGGGAGCGCGTCGGGGCATCTCTGTTCCTCATGATCGCCGCCGCCATCATCTCGGTCCCTGTCGGCATCCTCGTCGGGATCTGGTCGTCGCTGCGGCGAGGGCGGGCGACGGACTCCGCGATCACGGGCGTCTCGCTGGTGCTCGCTGCTCTGCCCGAGTTCGTCATCGGCATCGCGCTCGTGTCGCTTCTGTCGACGACGGTCTTCACCGTGCTGCCGGCGGTCACCATGCAGCCGCCGGGGATGCAGGTGTGGGACTTCCCCGCGCAGCTCATCCTGCCCGTGCTGGTGCTGGTGCTCGTCGTCACGCCGTACATCGCACGCATGATGCGGGCCACGATGCTCGAGGTCCTCGACTCGGGGTACGTCGAGATGGCGCGCCTCAAGGGCGTTCCCGAGCGCCGGGTGATCCTGCGCCACGCGCTTCCGCATGCGATCGGACCGGTGGCGCAGGTGGTTGCGATTCAGCTCGCCTGGATGGCCGGAGGCGTGGTCGTCGTCGAGTTCCTGTTCCGCTACCCCGGTCTCGGGCAGGCGCTCATCGAAGCGGTGAACTATCGCGATGTCATGGTCGTGGTGGCGATCACGATGATCGTCGCGGTCATCTACGTCGTGGTGAACCTGCTCGCCGACATCGTCGGCATCCTGGCCAATCCCAAACTGCGCACCGAAGGGGGTAAGTGATGTCTGATCGGCAGCACGTGTCCGACCCGATCGCACCGGACACCGGAGGACTGACCTCCCAGGAGCTGATGCGCAGCAAGGAAGCAGGCACGGGGCACCGCAACACGATGCTCACCCGGTTCTGGAGCCAACGGCAGGCGAAGGCGGGTGTCGTGCTCACTGCGGTGATCGTGATCCTCGCCTTCGTCGGACCGCTGCTGCTGCCATGGGCGACCGGGCACTCCGCGACCGAGTTCGCCGATCGGCCGTTCCAGCCGGAGGGATTGTTCGGCACCGACAATCTCGGGCGCGACGTCTGGTCGAGGTTCCTCGCCGGCGGCCTCACTCTCATCGTCTTCTCGGTGCTCGCCACGTTGCTCGGGCTGGTGCTGGGCGCCGTGCTCGGCATGATCGCCGCCTACACCGGAGGCTGGCTCGATTCGCTCATCATGCGAGCGAACGACGTGCTGCTCGCAGTGCCTCAGCTCGTCTTCGCCCTGCTGGCGGTGACCGTGCTCGGGCCTCAGGGCTGGGTGCTCGTGACGGTGATCGGGGTGACGCATGCGCCGCGCATCGCTCGGGTGGCGCGTTCGGCGGCGCTGAACGTGATCAACGAGGACTACATCCGGGCCGCAGAGATGTATGCGGTGCCGCGCGGCCGGATCATCATGCGCGAGATCATGCCGAACATCACCGGTCCGATGGCCGTCGAGGCCGGTCTGCGCGTCACCTATTCGATCGGAGCGATCTCGTCGCTGTCGTTCCTGGGGCTCGGTATGCAGCCGCCGGCGGCGGACTGGGGCCTCATGATCAACGAGAACCGCATCGCCCTGTCGCTCGAACCCGCCGGTGTGCTCCTGCCGGTGCTGGCGATCGCGGTGCTCACAATCGGTACCAACCTCATCGCGGATTCGATCGCTCATGCGTCCGCGAGTACGAATGCGGGTGAGAAGTGATGATGGCGAAGCAGGGACAGCGATCGGCGCAGCGGCAGACGGTCAGCAGCCGCAGCGAAGGCACGGCCTGGCACATTCGTGTGGCCGCCGACGAGCACATTCTGGAGGTCGATGACCTCACGATCTCGACGGCTGCGGCGGAGACCGCCGTTGTGGACGGCGTGAACCTCGATCTGAAAGCCGCGGAGATCCTCGCTCTGGTCGGAGAATCGGGCTCGGGGAAGACGACGGTGGGGCTCGCGATCCTCGGGCACATCCGGCGCGGCCTCGCACACGCCGGCGGCACCGTCACGCTGCATGCGTCGCACAGCGAAGCACCCGCAGAGATGATGACGCTCGACGAGGCGTCCCGGCGTCGACTGCGCGGTACGCGCGTGAGCTACATCCCGCAGGACCCTGCGCTCTCGCTCAACCCCGGCATCCGGGTCGGCAAGCAGATCCGGGAGGTGCTCGATATCCATGGATACGGCTCCTCCGAGGCGGAGCGCGTCGAACGGGTGCGATCGGTGCTGCGGGAGGTCGGTCTTCCCGCCGACGACGCCTATCTGAAGCGGTGGCCGCACCAGCTCTCCGGCGGGCAGCAGCAGCGCATCGGCATCGCGATGGCGTTCGCCATGTATCCGGACGTGATCGTGCTCGACGAGCCGACGACGGGCCTCGACGTCTCGACGCAGGAGCAGGTGCTCGAGACGATCCGAGAGATGACGGTGAACAACCGGGTCGCCGGTCTGTACATCACGCACGATCTCGCCGTCGTCTCGGAGATCGCCGATCGCGTCGCCGTGATGCTGCGCGGCGAGATCGTCGAAGTCGGCGCGACCGCAGATGTGCTGCAGAGACCCCAGCACGACTACACGCGGCGCCTGCTCGCTGCTGTTCCCGACCTGGCAGGCAGAAACCAGATCGGCAGGCTGACGGCAACGGATGCGCGCACGTCCGAGTTCCTGACGGGCGAGCTTCCCGTGGTGGCACCGACGAACGCCGCCGAGGTGACGTCGCGCCCTTCCTCTCCTGCCGCAGCCGAGACGCCGGCGGTTGCACTCGCCGTGCGCGACCTGGGTCTCACCTACGGAGAGACCCAGGTGCTGCGGGGCATCGACCTGGAGGTGAACGCGGGGGAGTGCACCCTGCTCCTGGGCCAGTCGGGTTCGGGCAAGACGACGCTCGCCCGATCGATCTCGGGGATCCTCAGCAGCTACACCGGCTCGGTGCAGTATCGAGGAGAGGAACTCGCGAGGTCCACGCGCCACCGCACGCCGGAGCAGCGCAAGCAGATCCAGTACATCTTCCAATCGCCGTTCTCGTCGCTCAACCCGCGTCGCACCCTCGGGCAGTCGCTGACGGTTCCGCTCGAGATGTCGGGGGATCTGAGCGCCAACGGTCGGAGAGAGCGGGTCAGAGACGCGCTCGACGCGGTTCAGCTGGGCCGTCAGTTCTACGACAGGCGCCCAGGGGATCTCTCCGGCGGCGAACGTCAGCGCGCGGCCATCGCACGGGCGCTCGTGAACATGCCATCCGTGCTCGTCTGCGACGAGATCACATCAGCGCTCGACGTGTCGGTGCAGGCGAGCATCATCTCACTGCTGCACACGCTGCAGGCCGAGCGCGGTCTGGCGATGCTGTTCGTGACGCACAACATCGCGCTGGCACGACACATCGCGTCTCGCGTCGCGGTTCTCAACCGCGGTGCGATCGTCGATGACGGTCCGGTCGACGACGTGCTCGACAACCCTCGGCACGCCTACACGAAGGAGCTCCTCGCGAACGTGCCGACGCTGTAGGCGCGATGTCCCCTCGCGGATGGGTGCGGGACTACTGCAGGTCGGCGAACAGCCCCATCACCTCGGCCCCCATCTCGACCTGGGTGAGGATGACGCGGAACGATCCGTCGGGGTCGATGTAGACGTCGGTGCCCAGGCCGCCTGACCAGCCGTATCGCCCTGGATGCGGGCCGGCGGTCTGCACGGACACGCCCCATCCCCATCCGGTTCCGTCCCAGAAGCCGGGGAAGAAGCTGTCGTCGGCTTTCGCGGCATCCGGTACCTGGTCCGTACGCAACTGGGCGAGCAGATCCGGATCGAGCAGCGTGCGGCCATGGTGCCGCCCGCCGTCTGCCAGCAGGCGCGCGAAGGCCGCGTAGTCCGCGGCAGTGGAGACGAGTTCGGCATGGCTGAGGTCGAAGGCGGCCGGTGCGACGTAGAAGCCGGCTCCGGCCGGCTCCGCCTGCGTCAGCCCGCCTGAACCGTCATGGCGGTGCGCGGCGGGAAGCCGGTGCGCCTTCTCCTGCGGCACGACGAACCCCGTGTCGACCATGCCGAGCGGGTCGAACAGGAACTCGCGCAGGTGCTCATCGAGCGGACTGTCGGTCACGCGCGAGAGCAGGATGCCGAGCAGGCCGAACGAGTGGTGGTAGCGCCACGCCGTGCCCGGCTGGAACGCGAGCGGCATCGACGCCAGCGCGTCCAGCCACTCCTGCGCGCCGAGCTCGACGGGGTCCTGACTCGCCTGGGTGCGGTTCGCGATCATCTCGTCCTGCAGCGGGCACGGGGCGGTCATCATCCCGTACCCGGACATATTCGTGAGCAGGTGACGCAGAGTGATCGGCCGGTCGGCGGGAACCGTGTCATCGAGCGGCGACGTCGGCGTGCGCAGCACCCGGCGCTCGGCGAGTTCGGGGAGCCAGCGATCCACGGCATCGTCGAGGCCGAGTCGCCCGTCCTGCACCAGTTGCAGCGCGGCCGCGGCGGTCACGGGCTTGGTCATCGACTGGATCCGCACGATCGCGTCCTCGGCGAGATCACCTGAGGCGATCGTCTCGAGCCCGCCGTTCGGATCTCCTGTGGTGACCACGATCCCCGGCGCGGTGCCCCGCGCGATGTGGTCGTCCAGTGCGGCGCGCAGTGCGCGCGGGTCTTCCTGTCTCGGCATGTCCACAAGCCCACGCTAGCGAGGTCCGCGACCGCCCGGATAGGGGGATACCCCGACGCAGGCTGAGAACTGCATCCGACCTGTGCACCGGAATTTCGTGGGGCGGTGCCGGAGGAGCACAATGAAGGGCATGGCACTTCCGCTGATCACTGAGATGCCCGAGCCGAAGTTCGTGATGAGCGGAGACGGATTCCGCATCGCCACCTACTCGTGGGGCGATCCGGATGCCCCGGCCGTGCTGTGCGTGCACGGGTTCGCATCGAGCTGCCGCGACAACTGGGCGGCGACCGGATGGGTGCGCGACCTCACACGCGCCGGGTTCCGCGTGCTCGGCATCGACCAGCGCGGCCATGGGGCGAGCGAGAAGCCGCACGAGCCGGACGACTTCTCGATGGAGCATCTCGTCAGCGATCTCGAGAGCGTGCTCGACACCTATCTCGTGGAGGAGTTCTCGTATCTCGGCTACTCGCTCGGCGCGCGCGTCGGCTGGCATGCGGCGGTCGCACTGCCGCACATCCTCGAGCGCGCAGTGCTCGGGGGCATTCCGGATGGCAAGCCGCTCGGCCGCATCGATCTCGCGCAGGCGCATGCGTATCTCGATCAGGGCACGAAGGTCACCGATCCGGACACGATCAACTACGTCCGCCTCGCCGAGCGCGTGCCAGGCAACGATCTGCGTTCGCTGATCGCGCTCGCCGAGGGCATGCGCTTCGACGACGACGATCCGGATCTCGGCGACCCGCCCCAGCAGCGGATCCTGTTCGCGACCGGGTCGAAGGACTCGATCGTGGAGCAGTCGCGCCACCTCGCCGAGGCCTCGCCTCAGGGCTACTTCTACGAGATACCAGGCAGGCAGCACTTCAACGCCCCCGGCTCGCGCGACTTCCGCGCGGCCGGCCTGGAGTTCCTGGGCATCCGGTAGCGCGCGAGTGCGCCCCTTGTGATCGAGCGTGCCCGCGGAACTGGATGGGAGAGGCCGCTCGATCACAGAGAATACGTTCGGCGCGTGGCCGCGTCGGGGATCTCCTATCTGCCGGAGAAGAGCGGTGGTAGGCTGATTTCGACGCAGGGCGCAAGTGCTCGAGGTCGGTGCTCCCGCCTTCTCGTGAAGGCCTTGAATGGAGCCCACCATGAACGGTAAATCCTTCTCCGCGTCAACCGGCCCTTCAGGCGCTGACTCTTCTGCACAAGACCTCGGCGTGCTCGTCGGATTCGACGGCTCAGAGAACGCCGCTCTGGCGCTCGACTACGCAGCGGATGAAGCCCACCGACGCAATGTCGTCCTCACGGTGGTCACCGTGTACACGATTCCGGTGAGGTTCTATGCGAACCTCGCGTCGATGCCGGCTCACCCCGACGCGGTGACGGCTCGTGAGGAGGCCCTCGAGATCCTGGATGCCGCTCGTGGACGTCTCGCCGACTACGTGGGTGAGATCGTCTACCGCGCCGAGGCCGGTCATGCCGTCGGCGTTCTCGCGGAGCTCACGGAATCGGCCCGCGTGCTGGTCGTCGGCATGCGCGGGCGAGGCGGCTTCCTTGGTCATGTGCTGGGATCCGTAGCCGTGGCCATCCCGGCTCACGCGTCCTGTCCCACGATCGTCGTGGGGGACCAGCCGGTTCCCCACGGGCCGGTGACTGCGGCGGTGGACGGCTCCGATGCGAGTCAGGGTGTGCTGGCTGAAGCCGCCGATGTCGCTTCCTCGCGCGGTGCCGTTCTCGATGTCGTCATGGTGCTGCCGCCCTCGGACTACGTGTTCGTCTGGTACCCCGAGGCTGCAGTGGATTCGGACGTGGTCGAGGCTCGGCGGATGGGACTCGAGGAACGGTTGCGCGACCGCGTCGTTCCTCTTCGAGAGGACTTCCCGGATCTGACGATCGAAACGACCGTCGCGATGGGGCCGCCGCGACCGCTGCTCGCCGACCGCACCGCAGGATCGCAGCTTACGGTGATGGGAACGCACGGCCGAGGCGCCGTGATGAGCACGTTGCTCGGATCGGTCTCGCGGTCGGTTCTGCACCATTCCCACGCGCCGATCATGGTCGTTCCCGCGTGATGCGCGCGACCGAGACGAAGGGATGACGCGCATGAATCCGAATGGTCTAGTGCACGACCTCACCGAAGATCAGTCATGGGCACTATTGCGCGACGCCGACATCGGCCGCATCGTGACACACGTGCGCGACGTGATCGACATCTTCCCGGTCAATTACGTTGTCGACGACCGCAGTCTCGTCTTCCGCACGGCAGAAGGGTCGAAACTGGTCGAGCTCACGATCGATGACGCGGTGCTGTTCGAATCGGACGGCCACAGCGATGACGCCGCGTGGAGCGTGGTCGTCAGAGGGCACGCCCGGCGCCTCGAGACGTCTGCCGAGATCGAAGCGGCCGACGCGCTGGAACTGCGCCCCTGGGTGCCGACGATGAAGCGCAACTATGTGCGCATCGAGCCCGACCGGATCACCGGGCGATGGTTCCGGAGGTCAGAGGAGCCCGACCACAATCTGCCGTAGCATCCGGCAGCGCGAGCGTACCCCTTGTGATCGGCTGTACCACTTGGATCCGGATCCAAAAGGTCCACTCGAAAACAAAGAGGTACGCTCGCGGCGCGGCGCGGCGCTGGCCGGCTATGCGTCGATGGCGAGCTGCTTGCGCAGGCGTGCGACGTGGCCGGTCGCCTTGACGTTGTACTGCGCGTGGGTGACGGTTCCGTTCTCGTCGATCACGAACGTGGAGCGGATGACGCCCTCGACCTTCTTGCCGTAGTTCATCTTCTCGCCCCATGTCGCGTACGCCTCGTGCACGCTGTGATCGGGGTCGCTCAGCAGCGGGAAAGGCAGCTCGTCGCGCTCGGCGAACTGCTTCAGCTTCGCCGGATCGTCGCGGGAGACGCCGAGTACGGAGTAGCCGGCGCCGGTGAGCGAGGAGATCGAGTCGCGGAAGTCGCACGCCTGTGTGGTGCAGCCCGGCGTCATCGCCGCGGGGTAGAAGTACAGCACGACGTTCTTGCCACGGTAGTCGGCGAGCGAGACGGCGTTGCCGTCCTGGTCGTTCAATGTGAACTCTGGCGCGGGATTACCCGGAATGAGTTGATCAGTCATGACTCCAGGTTACGTGCCGCTGGCAATGCGCGACGCGCAGAGATTGGCGCACGTTGAGTGGTTAGGCTAACCTACATTCGGGTCTAGGTATGGTTACCCTAACTTCCGATCCGACCGCCCTCACGGAGCGCGCTGCACACTGCGCGCCCGACCACACAGGAGAACACACATGGCTCTGAACCGTCCGCTCGTGACGCTGTCCATCGTCGCCGCCTCGGCGCTCGCGCTCGCCGGCTGCGCATCGTCGAACGACGCCGACGCCGCCTCCGGCGATGATGGCAGCGGTGAGACCATCGAGTTCACGTTCCAGCAGAACGTGGCAGGTGAGGACGAAGAGCCGGAGTACGTCGAGGAGACGGTCGACGTGCCGAAGAGCCCCGAGAGCGTCGTCTTCTTCGACATGGCCTCGCTCGACACCTGGGCCGCACTCGGCGGCCCCGCCGCGATCGGCGCCCCGCTCGACTCCGTGCCCGACTACCTGGCCGACGGCGTCGCAGACGACGCCTTCAACGCAGGCACCCTCTTCGAGGCGGACCTCGTCGAGATCGAAGCGGCCCAGCCCGAGCTGATCATCGTGGCCGGCCGCTCCGCCGCGCTCTACGAGGATCTCAAGGGGATCGCCCCTACCGTGAACCTCTCCTCCGAGGGGTCGTTCGAAGAGACGCTCGAGCGCAACACCGCCTTCCTCGGCGAGGTGCTCGGCGCCGAGGACGAGGCGCAGGCCGCGATCGACGACATCGAGGCGCAGATCGAGGACGTCAGGGCGAAGACGGCCGACATCGGCACCGGTCTCAGTGTGATGGTCGCCGGCGACAGCATCAGCGCACTCAAGCCCTCCGATGGCGACTACTCCGGCCGCAACCTCCGCGGCGGCCTCGTCTACGACGTCTTCGGCGTGCAGCCGATCACCGACGACATCGAGGAAGCCACGCACGGTGAGCCGGTCTCGTTCGAATTCCTCGAGGACTACGACCCCGACTACCTCTTCGTCACCGACCGCAACGCGGCCGTCGCCGAGGAGGGCGCTCAGACTGCCGAGGTCGTGCTCGACAACGAGATCGTGCACAGCACCACGGCGTGGGAGAACGACCAGATCGTCTACCTCGACCCGACCGCCTGGTACATCGTGTTCGGCGGTCTCGAGACCGCGCAGATCATGATCGACGACATCGCGAACGCGATCTCCTGATCCGCAGTCGTTCGTGACCGCGGTACCGGCATCGTCGTGACGACGACCGCCACAGCCAAGAGCACCCCCACCCGGCGCCCCGTGCGCACCTGGGTGGGGGTGCTCATCGGCGTGTTCCTCGTGGTGCTGGCCGCCATGAGCCTGCTCATCGGAGCCTCGGAATCCGTGTCCCTCGGCGCCATCGCCTCGCGCGATGAGGACGCGCTGTTCCTGCTCGCTGCGAGCCGCATGCCGCGCACGCTCGCGCTCATACTGGTCGGTGCATCGCTCGGCATCGCCGGCCTGATCATGCAGATGCTCGTGCGCAACAAGTTCGTCGAGCCGTCGACGACGGGCGTGACGGAATTCGGCGCGCTCGGCATGCTCGCCGCGCTGGTGTTCTTCCCCGGCATGCCGATCGTGCTCCGGATGGCCGTGGTCGCCGTGTGCGCACTGTTCGGCACCTGGGTGTTCCTGCGGATCATCCGGTTCGTTCCCGTGCGATCGCTCGTGCTGGTGCCGCTGGTCGGCATCATGCTCGGCGGGGTCGTCGGTGCGGTGACGACGTTCTTCGCCTACAGGCTCGACCTGCTGCAGTCGCTCGGTCAGTGGTCGCAGGGCTCGTTCGCGACGGTGATGCGCGGCCGATACGAGTTCCTCTGGATCGCCGGGGCGATGGTCGTCATCGCATGGATCGCCGCCGACCGGTTCAGCGTGATCGGCATGGGGGAGGAGTTCGCGACCAATCTCGGCCTGAACTATCGTCGCGTCATCGCGATCGGCATGATCCTCATCGCCGTGATCACGGCATGCGTGCTGGTCACGGCGGGCATGCTGCCCTTCCTCGGGCTGGTCGTGCCGAACATCGTCAGCCTCATCATCGGCGACAACGTGCGCAGAGCGATCCCATGGGTCGCCGGACTCGGCGCAGTGTTCGTCGTCGCCTGCGACATCGTCGCACGCCTCGTGCGGTTCCCCTACGAGATCCCGCTCTCGGTCGTCGTCGGCGTGATCGGGGCGGGCCTGTTCCTGTGGCTCCTGCTGCGAAGGAGGGGTCGTGTCCACTGACATCCGCACCGCTTCCACAGGCGCAGCGTCGGATGCCGCGCCGCGCCGCGGCATCCGGAGCCTCTGGGCGAGCCCGGCGCGGCGGTTGGCACTGCTGGGCGCGGTCGTCGCTGCGCTCGCCGTGTTCTACCTGCTCTACGACGTTCCCGGCTCCTACGCCTTCGCCGCGAAGATCCGGGGCCTGACGATCGCCGCGATGGCCGTCGTCGCCACCGCTGTCGGCATCTCGACTGTCGTGTTCCACACCATCACGCAGAACCGCATCCTCACCCCGTCGATCATGGGATTCGACTCGTTCTACGGCCTGATCACGACGGCGATGGTGTTCGCCTTCGGCGCCACCGGCTTCCTCGCTGCAGACAGCATGACGCTGTGGGTGCTGCAGGTCGGCGTCATGGTCGGCTTCAGCGTGATCCTGTTCACGTGGATGTTCGGCGGCAGACGGCGCTCGATCCACCTGATGCTGCTGGTCGGCATCGTGCTCGGCACGTTCTTCCGCAGCATCACCGAGTGGTTGCAGCGCATGCTCGACCCGCTCGACTTCCAGGTCGTCACCGACGCGATGTTCGCCTCGCTCACCCGACCCGACCCGACGCTGCTCGTGTTCACGGCGCTGCTCGTCGCCGCAGGAGGCGCTGTGCTGGTGCCGCTGCTGTCGAAGCTCGACGTGCTCACGCTCGGCGAGCCGGTGGCGATCGGGCTGGGCATCAACCATCGCCGGATGGTGATGGTGCTGTTCCTGGTCGTGTCGGTCATGGTGGCCGCTTCCACCGCGCTGGTCGGCCCGATCCTGTTCTTCGGACTGATCGTGGCGAACCTCGCGTACTCGTACGCCGGTTCGTTCCGGCACCGCTGGACCCTTCCGGTCGCAGTCCTCCTCGGCATGGTGTGTCTGCTCGGCGGCCAGATCCTGCTCGAGCAGCTGTTCGGCTTCGGCGGCGCGCTCTCGACCATCATCGAGTTCGCCGGCGGCCTGTTCTTCCTCTATCTCGTGCTGCGAAAGGGGGCGCGATGATCGTGCTCGACGGCGCCACCAAGCGCTACAACGGAACGACCGTGCTCGACGACGTCTCGCTCGAGCTCGGCGGTGAGGGCGTCACGGCGCTGATCGGGCCGAACGGCGCGGGCAAGTCGACGCTGTTCGGAATCGTCGGGCGCCTGATCGCGCCGGATGCCGGCGACATCCGCATCGACGGACAGAGCGTGTCCCGAGCGGCGAGCCGCGACCTGGCGCGGACGATCGCCGTGCTGCGACAGGACAACACGATCGCCGCACGCCTGACGGTGGCGGATCTGGTGGAGTTCGGCCGCTTCCCGCACTCGCAGGGCAGGCTGACGACCGAGGACCGCGACAAGATCGACGAGGCGATCGACTACCTCGACCTCGGCGACCTCCGCGGACGTTTCCTCGACGAGCTGTCCGGCGGTCAGCGTCAGCGTGCGTTCGTCGCGATGGTGCTCGCGCAGGACACGAAGTACGTGCTGCTGGACGAGCCGCTCAACAACCTCGATCTGAAGCACATGTCCGAGATCATGCGGCTCGTGCGCCGGATGGCCGACGAGCTCGGCAAGCGCATCATCATCGTGCTGCACGACATCAACTTCGCCTCGACGCACAGCGACCGGATCATTGCGATGCGCGACGGCCGAGTGGTCGCCGACGCCGGTCGTGACGAGATCATGACCCCGGATGTCCTGGGCCGCGTCTACGACACCGAAGTGGACGTGCGCCAGATCGACGGCAGGCCCGTCGCGCTGTACTACAGCTGAACGGGCAGGCCCGCGCTTCAGTACCAGTTGACGGACTGGGAGTGCCCCCATGCCGCGCACGGGGCGCCGTATGTCGCCTGGATGTACGTCAGGCCCCACCGGATCTGCGTGAGCGGGTTGGTCTGCCAGTCACCGGCGACCGTGGACATCTTCGCGCCGGGGAGCGACTGGGGAATGCCGTACGCGCCGCTCGAGGGGTTGGTGGCCTGGTAGTTCCAGCCGGATTCCTTCTGCCACAGGTTCGACAGGCAGCCGAACTGGTCGGAGCCCCAGCCGAACTCGTTTGCGGCGATGTCCTGTGCGGCCGCTCGCGCGCCGGCGGGCGACTGTGCGTTCGTGATCGCCTCGGCGGCTTTGCGCTCAGCCTCCTTCGCGGCTTTGCGCTCCTCCTGCTTGCGCTGCTCCTCGAGTGCCTTCTGTTCGTGCAGCTGTGCCGTCGCGGTGACGACAGCCTGTGCCTCGCTGGACGCGCTCGCGGTGAGCCCGATGACCTGGTCGCGGGGGAGCTCTTCGTAGTCCGTGAGCTCGCCCACGTACGCCTCGAGGTCGTCCGTGTCGACGCTGGAGGCGGCACCGCTGAGCGCGGTCTTCGCCTTGTCCAGCGCCGATTCGGCGTCGCCGAGCTCCTCGGCGCCGATCGACAGCTCGATCGACTCATCCGCGGCTTCCGTGGAGACGCCGGCGGTCGCCTCGGGATGAGCGGCAGTCTGCGCGGAGACGACGATCGCGCCGCTGACGACGATTCCCGCTACGAGCGCGCCGAGGGCGGCGAAGCGGAGAGCGCGGCG
The DNA here is from genome assembly GCF_900163665.1 of Frigoribacterium sp. JB110. Lineage (GTDB taxonomy): Bacteria > Actinomycetota > Actinomycetes > Actinomycetales > Microbacteriaceae > Microbacterium. Next base: position 26,366 of record NZ_FUIA01000021.1, on the reverse strand, counting down.
GGGCTTCTGGACGCGCTCTGGTGCGACGGGAGCAGCCTCGGGGAGGGACGAATCGTGGGGCATAGCGGCTTTCGGGTCGACGTTACCGTGTCGTTACTTTCGGGATCCGTCGACCCTCTCATCCAGTTCCTGAGTGCGGCCTGCCGCGACGCTGGACGAATGATATGAACGCGGTTGTGCGTGTCAAGAGTCGTTGTGGGCGCGCTTGTCTCGCGGGGCGAGGCATGATCCGCGTCACGGTGCGGATCATGCGGCTTCGAGCGGGCTTGGTAACGAACCGATAACGGACGCGTGTGAGAGCGGTTCTCAGAATTCGCTGGGAGTCGCATCCGGACGTCCGGAGCGGGCGGAGCAGCGTGCCTACAGCTCGATGCCGTGGTCGTCGTCGTTCACGCCCTGGTTGCCGCCGCGCTTGCTCTGCCCGCTGATCAGCAGCACGATCGCGATGATGACGCCGATCGTCAGACCGAGCCAGATGTTGCTCATGATGATGCCGACGAGCGCACCGAGCGCGAGCGCTGCCAGGGCGAAGGCGAGGGTGCGCAATCGGCTCATGAGGCCATTCTGCCGCGTGCAGGCGTGCGGGCGCGAACGGCGGGGTCAGCGGTCACGGTGGTCTTCCATGTGCACGCGCGCGCCGCGCCGGGGTTCGGCGATGCCCGAGGCGCCGATGAGCCGGATGACCCGCTGCCGCTGCCCCGCCCATGGCGCGAGCAGTTCGAGCATGCCGGCATCGTCGACGCGGTGGCCCGTGAGGGCATAGCCGACGTGGTGTGCGAGGTGGTAGTCACCGACGCTGACGGCATCGGGGTCGCCCAGCGCCCTGATGCGCGTCTCCGCGATCGTCCATTCCCCGATGCCGTACAGGCTCCTCATGGCCGAGTCGAGGTGACCGCGGGCCGCGGCGCGCTCCAGGCCGGGCGCGCGAGCGGCGACGGCGACGATCGTGCGCGACTGGGGCGGCTCGAGCCCCGCGCGATGCCACGCCCACGAGGGGATGCGCCGCCAGCCCTCGGGCGTCGGCGGGGCGAAGAGCGCGACGGGTGTCGGGCCAGGCGCGCGCTCGCCGAAGCGCGACACGATCTGCCGCCATGCGCCGAACGCCTGGCGCAGCGTGACCTTCTGCTCGATGATGACCTGCGCGAGCGCGTCGAAGAGCAGGTCTGTGCGGCCCAGGCGGAGCCCGGGATTGCGGTGGTGAGCCTCGGCGACGAGCGGGTGGCGCGGGTCGAACCCCTCGGCGTCGTCGTGCGCTCCGCACAGGGCGGGAGCCTGTGCGATCGCCCACTCGCGCCCCGGCCCCCACGCGGCAAGCCGCACTGTGCCGTCGCCGCGCTGCCGCAGGGCGAGCGTCGCGATGCCCTCCGGCGTCCGCGTGGCGCGCCAGATGATGCGGCCGGGCCGATCGATCGTCTGCGTCGGATCGCCAGGACCCCGCTGGAGACAGGCGACCGTCGCGAACAGGTCGAGCGAGCCGTTGGGGCGATACTCGCTCTCCAGTCGCGCACCGCCATCCGGTGCCGTCTGCTCCGTGCGCGGCCGGAACCGCGGAGCGAGGGCATATGCGGCGATCATGTGTCAACGGTACGCGCCGCCTGTGACATTCAGGGGTGCGGATGCTGTGCGCCGGTCAGGGCGCGCGCCGCTGGGGGCGACTCCGAGCGAACGAGGCTCAGACCGCGTCGGGCGACGGTGCGCCTGCGCCGTAGCGGACGGCGACGTCTGCGTGGCGGTCGAAGCGGTAGCCGAGGCCGCGCACGGTGCGGACGATGTCCTCGTAGGCGCCGAGCTTGGCGCGCAGGCGTCGCACGTGCACGTCGATCGTGCGCACACCGGGGGACTCCTCCTCGCCGGCCTGCCACAGCGAGTTCACGAGCTCGGAGCGTTCGATCGTGTGGCCCTCGCGGAGCACGAGGTACTGCAGCAGCTCGAACTCCTTGTATGTGAGGGTCGCGGTCTCGCCGTCGATCACGATGCGCTTGCGGGAGAGATCGATGACGACGCCCTGTGCGGTCTGCGTCTTCTGTGCCTCCTGCTCGCGGCGGCGGACGGCGCCTGGCTCCTTGAGGGCGAGGCGCACGACGTCGACGTCGCGGCCGCCTGCCTGCTCGGGGGCGAGAGCGACGGCGGCATATGTGTCGGCGCTGGGGGCGAGGTCGGCGATCGTACGGCGCAGGGCGTCGACGAGCACCGGAAGGCTGACGCCGTCGATGGCGGCCTTGACCTCGTCGAGCCCGACGTAGAGGGCGAAGCCGCGCGGTGCGGTGCCCGCGGGAAGGTGCGTGGCTGACGAGGCGGCGGGGGTCTCCTGTGCCTGCTCGTCGAGCGGGGGCACGGCGCGGAGGTGACGGCGGTCGGCGGACTGCTGGTTGAGAACGACTGCGTTCGACATGATGATGATGCTTTCGGTGTCTGCCCTGTGCGGGCGTGTGTCTGTGTGCGTCGACCGGTGAGGTCGAGCGGTGCCGATGTCAATCGGCGTGCCCTGCGGATCAGGAGGGCGGGAGGAGCGGGCCGATCGGCCGGCGCTCGAACTCACGGCATCTGGGCCGGTGAGCGGGTGGGCAGCTGCAGAAGGCAGTCAGCCGCACATTCGACAACACATGACAACGCGACCGGGCATCATCATCCCGGTAACTCCGTTCGCCTCCCAGGCGGACAGGGTCGTTGCGTTGTGAGACATGCCGATGATTATTGCCCGGCGTGTCGCGGCGTGTCAAATGTGACAGAGATCTCGCTGTCACGTGACGAAACATGTCGCATTCTGACCGGATGTGACGAGGCGAGCGGACGTTCTGCATCCGGTGTGCGGATGACGTCGCCTGTGGATGTCGCTGATCACTGCGATCGTGGTTATCAGACGGAGACGAGGGTTCTGCTGGCGTCGGCTAGGCACTAATGGATATCAATGTGGTGATTAAGGGTTGACGGATGCACCGTTCGATGCGATTCTGAATTGATCGCAATGATCGTGGTGATTATGGAGGCCGTATGAAACTGCGCAGGAGCCGCGCGAGCGTCACGCGCCGCGCCGAGGAGCGAGGCTGGCTCGCCGCCGCCGTGTTCGGGGCGCGAGAAGAACTCGGTCTGCGTCAGGAAGAACTTGCGGAGCTGGCGGGATGCTCTGTCGGGTTCGTTCGGCAGCTCGAAGAGGGCAAACGCACGGTGCAGCTTGCCAAGGCCGAAGCGGTGCTCGACGCGCTCGGTCTGCACCTGCAGATCACGCCCGGTACGCGGGACGGAGTCGTCGTCGAAGAAGAGATGCTCCGGCGATTCGCGCAGGAGTCATGATGATGGCCGCGGCCGCCGACGTCGTGCGCGCCGATGTGTACAAAGCGGGTGCGCTTGCTGCCGTGCTCGAGCGCACCGAGCGCGGGGTGGAGCTCCGATACACCGACGAGTGGGTGCGCGCTCGTGGGCGTGCGATCGCCTCGACTCTGCCGGTGACATCGGAGCCCGTTGTGAGCACAGGCGGTGCCGTTCCCGCATTCTTCGCCGGACTGCTTCCCGAAGGGCGGCGACTGAGCGCACTGCGTCGGGCAGTGAAGACGTCGAGCGATGACGAGCTCGGTCTGCTCGTTGCTGTGGGCAGCGACCCGGTTGGTGACGTGCAGGTCGTCGCCGCGGGCGCCCGTCTCGAGCGCGCGTCCGCGCGCGTGGAGACGGACGGCAGTGACTTCGGGCGGGTGAGTTTCGCCGATCTGATGCGCAGCTACGACATCGAGATCGACCGGCGGGCGCTCGCCGGGGTGCAGGACAAGGTCAGTCTCACCATGCTGTCGCTGCCGGTGCGCGCGGCGTCGGGGGAGTTCATCCTCAAGCTCAATCCGCCGGAGTATGCGAATATCGTCGCCAACGAGGCCTACTTCCTCGGGGCAGCGAAACTCGCGCGCGTGCAGGCGGTGCGCGCGGAGCTCGTGACGGATGCTGAGGGTGCGCAGGGGCTCGCGGTGCAGAGATTCGACAGGATCGTGTCGCGTGCGGGAGCGCAGGCCCTTGCCGTTGAAGACGGCTGTCAGGTGCTGGGGCTGCATCCGGAGGCGAAGTATCGCGTGTCGACCGAAGACCTCATCACTGCGCTTGCCCGAATCTGCGCGGCTCCGGCTCCGGCGGCACTGGAGCTGTACCGGCAGATCGTGTTCGCGTATGCGATGGGCAACGGAGATGCGCACGCGAAGAACTTCTCGGTCGTTGACACCGGAGCCGGATACCGCCCATCGCCGGCGTACGACATCCCGTGCACCCTCATCTACGGCGACTCGACGATGGCGTTGCGCGTGGACGAGCGGCGCGATGGCAACATCAGCCGAAGCCGGTTTCTGGCGCTCGCCGCGGCGGTGGGCATTCGCGAACCCGCGGCGGTGAGGGTTCTCGACAGCGTCGCCGACGCGGCCGACGCGTGGGTTGAGGGGATGGACGCTCTCCCGTTCGATTCCGGCGTTCTCCAAAAGACGAAGCGTGCGCTGATCAACCGGCGGCGCATGCTCCGCGGATGAGTGCGGCGCCCGAATCCGCGCGGAGCGGCGATCCCCACGAGCGCGGCGCCACCAGGTGTGCGCGGGCGTACGCTGATGGCGTGGGAGAGATGATGTTCGCCAATGATGCCGCCGCTTCGCGCTACGAGCTGCGCCGCGGCGACGAACTGCTCAGCGTGCTCGACTATCGCGACAACGGAACGGATGTCGCGCTGGTGCGCGCATTCACCAATCCGGCGCATCGCGGGCACGGGTACGCCGCGGTTGTGACCGAGCGCGCCGTCGAGGAGATCGCCGCACGCGGTGATCGCACGGTTTCTCCCGTGTGCTGGTACGTGGCCGACTGGTTCCGCGACCATCCGGATCGCCAGCAGCTGCTCGCCGCGCGCTGAGCAGTTGTCGACCGGGTAAGCCGGACCGCGGCGTCGGCACGACCCAACGTGTAAAAAATCCTTGACATCGGATGTGTGGGAGCCCAAGCTTTGTCGTGTCGGGTTTTCTTTACATCGGAGGTCGGGATGTCGAGTGATATCGCTCCGGGCGAGCGCAGCGCCTGGATACAGTTGATCGTCGCGGTGATCGGCTGGGCGGCCTACGCGGCTGTGGTGCTGATCGGACGGGGGAGCGCGCCGCTGGCGGAGGCGGCGTACGCGGTGCCGCTGCTGGTGACGGCAGCCTCGGTGGTCGTGGTGTCCGTCGCGCTGCACGCGGCGCTGGGGGCGTTCGGCGGCACGCGCGACGAGCGGGATCTGCTGATCGAGAAGTGGGCAGAACGGATCGGGCACGCGTTCGCCGTGCTCGGTGCCGTCATCGCACTGTCGCTTGCGCTGGCTGAGGCGGCGCACTTCTGGATCGCGAACACGATCGCGATCGGGTTGGTCGCCTCGCTCGTGTTCGCGTCGATCGCGCGTATCTGGGCGTACCGGAAGGGGTTCGACCCGACATGGTGAAGCCGACCAACGTGACCAACCGCATCCGGAGCATCAGGGCCGAGGCGGACGAGATGACGCAGGCGCAGCTGGCGGAGCGGGTCGGCGTGACGCGGCAGACGCTGATCGCGATCGAACAGGGCAAGTACTCGCCGTCGCTCGAGGTGGCGTTCCGGATCGCCAGGGCGCTCGGCGTGGGGATTGATGACGTGTTCGGCTACCCGGAGGGGAAATGATATGCGTGCGATCGAACAGGCCCGCTACGGCGGCCCGGATGTTCTGAACGAGGTCGAGCGGGAGGTGCCGGTCGCCGGCAGCGACGAGGTGGTCGTGCGTGTGCGTGCGGCGGCCGTGGACGCCGGCACGGTGCACCTGCTCGAGGGACGGCCGGTGTTCATCCGGTGGTTCTTTCCGATCCGCCGCCCGCGCGTGCCGGGCGGTGACGTCGCGGGCATCGTGCACGAAGTCGGCGCTGGCGTCGACGGAGTCGCGGTGGGTGACGAGGTGTTCGGCGTCGCAGCGGCACCGGATGGGGCGCTCGCGGAGTTCTGTCGGGTGGAGGTGGCGCCGAAGCCGGAAGAGCTGTCGTTCGTCGAGGCCGCGGCGATGCCGATCTCGGGCGCGACCGCGCTGCATGCGGTGCGCGATGCCGCTGGGGTCTCGTCGGGGGACCGGGTGCTCGTGCTGGGTGCGGGCGGAGGCGTCGGGCACTTCGCGGTGCAGATCGCGAAGGCAGCCGGGGCAGTCGTGGTGGCGGCGTGCAGCGCGGGCAAGGCGGAGATCGCGCGCGAGGCGGGAGCGGACGAGGTGGTCGACTACCGGCTCGAGGACCCGCTGCGGCGGGGCGCCTTCGATGTGATCATCGACACAGGCGGACACCGGCCGGTGCGGGAGATGCGGGCGGCACTGACGCCGTCGGGCGCGCTGGTGATCGTGGGCTCCGAGCCGGAGCACGCACCGCTGGGTGGTCTGTCTCGCCCGATCGGTGCCGCGCTGCGGAACCCGTTCGTGTCGCAGCGGCTGGTGATGCTGACCTCGTCGGAGTCGGCGCAGGACTTGCATGACCTCGTCGATCTGGTCAGAGCCGGGCAGCTGCGGCCTATCGTGCACCGGGAGTTCGCGTTGTCGGATGCCGCAGACGCGCTCGCCGCGTTGGGCCGCGGGGACGGCGCCGCGAAGACGGTTGTGCGCGTGGGGTGAGGCCCTACGCCTCTGGTGCCGAGTCGGCGTCGTTCGACGAGCCGTCCTCGAACAGATCGATGCGCAGCTCGGCGGACGGTCCGACCGGATTGACGACGAGACCGGCCATGTCGCCCTCACGAGCCGACGCGACGATCCGGTCGAGGGTGGTCGGCTGCGCGACAGCCGTCGGCTGCCATGCCCAGAGCTCGGCCGGGCTGGTGAACACGGCGTGCAGGGTGTCGCCGTCGGGCCGCGTCGCCGTGGCGATGTTGTACCCGATGGTGTCGCCGTCGTCATCGGCGACCGGGATGCCGCCGATGTAGATGACGGATTCGCCGAGCATCGTGACGAAGTCGTTGATCTCGACATCGCCGTCGACGATGGCGGACGCGAGGCGCACGGCGTCGTCGATGTTGTCGCCGAACGCGCGCGTGATCTCGTCGCCGTAGGCGATGAAGGCGCCGTCCGTTCCCGCGTCGATCGCGATGCCGTCGTGGCGGTCGGCCGCCATCCTGAGGGTTGCCGCGGCGGGCTGTGCAAGCGAGTGCCCGGATGCGCCTGACGCAAAGGCCTCGAGGCGCGGGTTGTCGGTGAAGGCGAGCAGGAGATCCTTGCCGTCGTTGTCGGTCACGCTCGTGACCGCGAGCTTGTCGCCCTCCTGCATCGGGCTCTCAGGGTCGGCGAACTCGGAGTTCGAGATGTCGAGCAGAAGATTCCCAGAAGCGACCCGTCGCAGCACGTCGCTGTGCGCCTGGGCATCCTTCCGCTCGCCCCACGCGGTCAGCGCTTCCTGCACGCGGGCGTTCTGCACGAGGTTCTTCGGCTGCTCGTCTGACGTCATGCTTCCACGGTACGTGGGGGTGGGGACGTTCGCGAATGAGGGCGTGGCGGGCGGATGTCGGGGAGTGTCCACATGCTGGGAACATGCGGCACATCGACACGACCGCCGAGGCGATGGCACTGGTGCGCGAGCTCGATTTGGGGTCAACGCGGCACGTCGTGCGGATCAGCAACGTGTTCGAGATGAGGAGGCGAGATCCAAGCCGGGAGCGGTCCGGTCAGACCGTGAGCGTCGGGTGGAAGTAGTCGTACAGGGCAGAATCGAGCGGGCGATCGAGGGTGAGCGTCATCGTCACAACGCTCAGGGGCGCGCCGGCGCTCGTCGGCATTGTCGTTTGAACCGGGTCTGACGCCTGCGCCTCGCCCAGGTAGTAGAAGGCCTTTCCCTCCGCGTCGTCTTTCTTGACGAATACGGGGAGCGCGTACTCGCCACTGAGGATCAGCCTCACGTCCTGGCTCGCAAGCGTGCGCTTTGACTTCGAGAACCAGTGCAGGTGCCGGCGGTCGAGGATCGCGTCCTGATATCGCGTGCTGTCGGACACATCGTCATCCTTGTGGAGCGTGACGAAAATCGGGCACGTACGCGTCTCGTGATCGGGCATGTAGCCATTGATCACGCCTTCACGATTCGACGCCCATCCGAGGAATCGGCATGCGTCTCGTCGCGTGTACTGCGCCCCATGAACGAGCACGTTTCCGGTGCCGTAGCGCCGTGCGATCAGCGCGAGGCCGGTCCTCACGATGTCGTCGACCCCCTGTCGGAGAGGGGAACGGGTATCGCTAAGCAGCGTTGACGCCTCGTGCGTGAGTCGAAGCTCGGAGGAGTGGAGCTCGGCCAACGGGACGCCGAACGTCTTCTCTCGCTCTGGCTCGGTGTGGAACTGCAACGTGAAGATGCGGATGAGACTCTCCAGCACGTGCGTGGGTACGTCGCATCCGTGTTGCGTGAACAACGAAACGAGATCCGCCTGAGCGAGCGCCCGTCCGCTGAGGAGCTCGCGAAGGATCAGTAGCTCGTGCGGACGCTTGGCGGTGAGGAGCTCGCGGGTCACAAACTTGAGGATTCGGTGCTCGCGGTCGCTCAACCCAGACTTCTCGCCGAGCGCCTTGTCACGTAGTTGGAGGAAGGTCTCGTCCTTGTTCGCGAGGACGACCGGGTCGGTCGATTCGAATCGCCAAAAGTCCCACAGCCTCGGCGGAGAGCCGAGGCGGGCATGCATCGAGCGGATCGAATTCTGCAGCTGCCGGGCATCGTCGAGCCGCGCATTGCTGATTGCGGCGAGTACCCGTTCCTGGGAGATCCTGTCGAATCGAACGCTCGAGAGGCCAGGAAGGACACCACGCTCTTCCGCGGTCACGAGGGACTTCCGCAGCGATTCTTTGTTGAGCGACTCATCTCCGAACAGAGCGATCGGGATCATGTAGTTGTTCGCGTAGTTGGCGATGAAGTCGAGCACCACCAGGTACTCCTTCTGCGGGGCCTTGCGGAGCCCGCGCCCGAGCTGCTGAACGAAAACGATCGACGACTGGGTTTGCCGAAGCATGATCACCTGGTTGATGGTGGGGATGTCGACACCCTCGTTGAATATGTCGACCGTCAGCAGGTAGTCAAGTCCGTCCGTTCCGTCGTCCTCGAGTCGCCGGATTGCCGCTTCGCGTTCGTCGTTGCTGTCATCGCCAGTCAGCGCGAGCGTCCGCAGCTGGCGCCCACGGAAGACGGTCGCGTTGAGTGCGTCTGACAGGCGCCGTGCCTCGTCGGTACGGGCGCAGAAGATCAGGCCGCGCGGCTCGATTCCTGCTTGCGTGTACGTCTCAAGGGAGCGTACGAGATGGTCGATGCGTTCCGGCGTGACGAGCAGCGTGGGATCAGTATCGGCGTCGAGCGTCGTTCCGTCGGGAAGCGTGACGTCGGCGATCCCGTAGTAGTGGAAGGGGGCAAGTAGATCGTTCTCGAGAGCATGCTGGAGCCGGATTTCGTATGCCACGTTGAAGTCGTAGAGTTCAAAGATGTTGGCGCCGTCGGTACGCTCGGGTGTCGCCGTCATTCCGAGAAGGAATTGTGGCGCGAAGTGGTCGATAATGCGCTTGTGGCTCTCAGCCGCCGATCGATGCGCCTCGTCGATGATGATGTAGTCGAACGCATCGGCCGAGAACTCGTCGAGATGACGTTCGAGCGTCTGTACTGAGGCGAAGACGAACGGCCGGTCTGCTTCCTTGCGTGACCCCGTGTACTTTCCGAAATCGTGGAGGTCGCGCTCAAATACGCGCGCATACGCCTCGATGCTCGCGTCGAGGATTGTTTCGCGATGAACGACGAAGAGCAGGCGGCGCGGGGCGCAGCTTCGCGCGTCAAGGGCTGACAATATCGTCTTGCCCGTTCCCGTCGCTGAGATAATGAGCGCGCGTCGCGCGCCGCTCTTGCGGATTCTTTCGAGAGAAGCCAGCGCGTCTTCCTGCATGGGATTCGGCGTGATCAGGCCGGCACGATGCGTTGACTGATTGGGAGGAAGCTGCGGTGAGTGCGGTCGCGGGGTCGGCGGGACATAGCGTGAGCGGTACTGCTCGATCCAATCCCGGCTGAGTGGCGTCGATTCGGATACTTGCTGCGTGATGAGCGACTCGAGCTGACGAGCGAGGTCGCTGTCGTCTGTCGCGGATACTTTGAGGTTCCACTCATGGTTGTCGACGAGCGCGGCCTCTGTGAAGTTCGAGCTCCCCATCATGGCGGTCACCGCAGCGTCGGTGCGGAAGACGTATCCCTTCGGGTGGAATGCCTTCGACTCGTGGAGCCGGACGTCGATCCCCAACTCCTCGCGAAGCAGCAGGAGCTCTTCGAACGCCCGCGGGTTGTTGAACCCGAGGAAGTCGGACGTTACGATCGTGCCGGTCCGGCCTGCGGCGCAATGATCGACCAGCTCCTGCTTGAGTAGCGCGATTGCGCGAGGGGACACAAATGCGACCGAGAAAAGAAAATCGTCGCAGTTAGCGAGCTCCTCTCGTACCACACGAAGCACCGACGTGTCGGGGGTGTTGAGAATGACACTTGGGTTGTGCCTGCGCGGGGCGGTGGGAGACTCGCGGAGGAAACCATGGCTGACGTCGACTTGGAACTCTGTGTCCCATCCAGTGAAGTCAGCCGCGGTCATGCGGCAAGTCGCTGCTGCAGTAGTTCCACCGCAGGCACGTCGGCAGGTGCCCATTCCAGATCATTGAGATGATCTGGTGAGAGCCACCGCACGGCGCTGTGTTCCGAGAGCTCAGGCTCACCCTCGACAAGTTCGCATAGGAACGTGGTGAGCGTAACGACGCCGAACTCGTACTCATGCGCGGTTGTCGTGACTTCGTCACCGACACGGACGGTGCATGTTAGCTCTTCCCTGATCTCGCGCTCCAGCGCATCACGGGGCGTTTCGCCGGCTTCGATCTTGCCGCCGGGAAACTCCCACATCCCTGCAAGCGGCCCCGAACCACGCTGGGCGCAGAGGATCTCCCCATCTCGGAGGACAACCGCGCCGACGACACGAATCTGCTTCTTCACTCTTGTGCTCCGCTCTGCTCGCCGTGCACGACGAGTCTCGCGCGTATCTCTGACATTCGAACGCTATCGCGTGCAGGCGGGTCGACGGCTGCAGACACCTGGTGCACGCCGCTTTTCACGCCGCGTATCGATCGAGGACTGGGGCGAGGAGGGCCTCGAGCGACTCGGAGTAGTCGACGATCTGGTCCACGGGAGCCTCGAATGGCGTTACGAGGAGCGTCGCGCCGCTGGCGGTGCGGAGGCGTGTGGCGGGGAGGTCGAGAATGAGACTCATCGCTTCACGCACGACGCCGGCATCGCGCCACTTCTCCCCGTCCTGGATGCGGACAATGGGGTCACCTGCGTCTTCCAACGCGCGTAACGCGGCGCGGATTGCGATGCCGTTTGCGGCCATGTGCTTAGCGTAGCCCGTGCCTCCGACACAGTGCGCAGCCGGCGCGAGTGGCGTTACCGACGCCCGTTCCCGAACAGCCCGCGCACGACCCCTGACACCACCCGCTTGGTCAGTGATGAGCTCAGCACCTGCTCGAGGGGTGAGCGCGCCGAGGAGCGGCGGCGCGACGTGGTGCGGCTGCGCAGTCGAGCCGCCTCGCGCTGCGCCTTCTCGTACTCGCGGTCGGCTTTCTCGCGATCCTTGCGTGCCTTCTCCTGTTCCTCGGCGCGGGCGGCGTCCGCCTCCGCCATCCGCTCCGCCTCTTCTGCGGCGCTCATCTTCGCGGCGAGGATATCGCGCGCCGACTCGGGGTCGAGCGCGTCCGCGTACTTCTCCCACAGCGGCGATGCCGTCACGGACGCCGCGATCGTGCCATCCGGTGCCGTCGTCATCAGGCCCTGCGGGGCGCGCATCCGGGTCCAGGCGACGGGCGTCGGGGCGCCCTTCTCGCTCATCACCGTGACGATCGCCTCGCCGGTGCCGAGCTCCTGCAGCACGCGTTCGAGGTCGTAGCCTGACGCCGGATACGTGCGGGCGGCCGACTTGAGCGCCTTGGCGTCATCCGGTGTGAAGGCGCGAAGCGCGTGCTGCACGCGCGAGCCGAGCTGCCCCAGCACGTCGGAGGGGAGATCCTTCGGCGACTGCGTGATGAAGAACACCCCGACCCCCTTCGAGCGGATGAGTCGCACGGTCTGCACGATCGATGCCAGGAAGTCCTTCGACGCGTCGGCGAACAGCAGGTGCGCCTCGTCGAAGAAGAACACCAGCTTCGGCTTGTCCTGGTCGCCCACCTCTGGCAGCACCTCGAACAGTTCGGCCAGCAGATACATCAGGAAGGTCGAGAACAGTGCGGGGCGGCTTGCGACGTTCGGCAACTCGAGCAGGTTCAGGATGCCGCGGCCATCGTCCGCATGCCGGATGAGGTCGGTCACGTCGAACTCGGTCTCGCCGAAGAAGACGTCGGCGCCGTCGGCGGCGAACGCCACCAGTTCGCGCAGGATCACGCCGACGGTTGCGCTCGATATGCCGCCGATCTCCTTCAGATCGGCCTTCCCATCATCGCTGGTGAGGAAGGTCAGCACGGCGCGCAGGTCTTCGAGATCGACCAGTGCGAGCCCGTTCTCATCGGCATAGTGGAAGACCAGGCGCAGGCTCGACTCCTGTGTATCGTTCAGCCCGAGAACCTTGCTCAGCAGCAGCGGCCCGAAGCCGCTCGCCGTCGCGCGGATCGGGATGCCGACCTCGGCAGCCGTCTCGCGGTCGCCGCCGAGTGCGAAGAACTCGACGGCTGACGCCTTCGGCTGCCAGTCCTGCCCGATCGCCTCGGTGCGGGAGGTGAGCTTCTCGCTGGTCTCGCCGGGCACGGCCACGCCGGACAGGTCGCCCTTCATGTCTGCGGCGAACACCGGAACGCCCTTGTCCGCGAGCTGCTCGGCGATGCCCTGCAGCGTGCGGGTCTTCCCCGTTCCCGTCGCGCCGGCGATCAGCCCGTGCCGGTTCATCATCGCCAGCGGGATGCGGATCTGCGCGTCAGGCAGCGTCTCGCTGTTCACCAGTGCGCCGAGATCCAGCGTCTCGCCGTCGAAGGCGTAGCCGTCTGTGATGTCCCGGATGGCATCGGCCTCGAGTGGGCCCGCCTCCGTCGCAGGGACGGCAGGGGCGGGAGTCGTCGCGGCGTCCGCGTCGGAGGAATCGGCGACGGCGGGGGAGTCTGGGGCGCTCGCCGCGGCATCCGGAGCATCGTCTGCGGCGTCGGCCGGGACATCCGGATCATCGGCTCCGCTGTCGTCTGCTCGGGTCTGAGCGGCACGCGCCTCCGCGGCCGCGAGCGCAGCCTTCTTCTCGGCGAGATCGAGCGCCGCCTGCGCCGCCTCGGCCTCCGCGCGCAACCGGGCGAGTTCGGCGTCGACACCGTCGTTCGTGGCCATCCGCTCAGCATAGCCAGCAGGTGGGGCGCAGTATTTTACGGTAGGACGAGTGGCAGTTTTCGCACGCCTCCGAGCACGTCGTCCGCGACTCTGTTCGCTTCGGCGCCGAGGTCAGGCAGAGAAGCTCGCGCAGATTCAAAGGCCTCGACCATGTCCTGACGATTACGCTGCACGATGTCTTCGGCGGCACTCAGCGCCAGTCCGAACCGTGTGCCGACCTTTGCCAGCGCGCCGGCAGAGATGCGGCCGAATGCGTACTCGCCGTCGACGCTCATCGCTGAGTCGATTCTGGCTGCACCGTCCCAGTAGCCGGCATAGGTGAGCAGGTCGTACAGAGGTGCCAGGTGCGCGGAGCGCCCCTCGAGCAACAACGAATAGTTCTTCGCGTGCGCGTCAGTGCAACCGGCGACGACGTTGAAGACGAAAGCGCGAAAGAAATCGACTCCGACCCGCTCCCGGTCAGCGGCAAGAGGGAGCGAACGAACGAGGTTCGCGACGGCCGCGATCCCTGGGCCGCCGTCGCGATGCTGGTATTTGCGGGCGGGGGAGACGCTGAGAGCTTGGCACAGATCTTCCTGATGCAGTCGATGCCATGTTCCGTCCGCTTCGCGTCGGTCGTATCGCTCGCTCGCGAGCACGTCCCAGTCCCCGATGCGAATGATCTCTGACCGCGCGACGCGGTTGCCCAGGTTTTCCGCAGCGCGCAGCGTGAGCTGCTCGACGACATCGAGACGCCGAAACGCGCCGACGACGGGCTTCAGGATATGTGTGGTCGGTGTCGCATCCTCGGGGACGGCCCACTCGTTGCTCGCCAGGCGGTGCAGCGCGATCTTCGGTTGTGCGCCCGCCAGGCTGAATCGCCCTGTCGGGCCGTAGTCCGGGGTGCCTTCCGAGTACTCCAGAACCACGCGATCGAGCATGCGCGCAACGTCGAGCTCCGTCACCGGCCGAATCGCTTTTCGGAGACCGGCATCAGACGGCGAATGCCCAGGTGGCAGGAGCTGGACAGCGCCGGCGGCATCAGTGCCGATGTGTTCCAACAGAGCGAACGGATTCCGCGCTGACGTCTGGAATCGCCGGCTGAGTGCCCGCAACGCCTCATCACTGTCGGGAAGGAGCCCCTCAAGCCAAGGCAGCGCTGCGCGCTTTTTGTGCACGGCCGTCGCGACGGGCATCGACAACGAGACAGGAGTGGCATCAGCCGCGGCGCGGTACTCAGGATCGTAGGTGAAGGTGATGTTTCCGGAGGAGGACTGTACAAACCGCCCCGCGAGCTGACCGTCGAGGTATGCGTAGAGCTCCCGATCTGTCACCAGCGCACCTCGTCCGTGGTCATCGAGCGCAGTGCGACTTCGTGCCCCATTGCTTGGAACAGATCGAAGAGCTTGCTGGCTTCGACAGTGGATTTTCCTGCCTCGACGTCGGCGACGAAGGAGCGTGACACGCGTGCGGCACGCGCCAGGTCTGCCTGCGTCCATTCGCGAGATTCACGCATCTCGCGAACGACCGCGGCGGCCTCTCGAACTGTGAGCATCGCGGCTCCTCTGGTCGCATGTCGCCGTACGACGACATTCTACGTTGTCGCCGTACGGCGACACAAGGGTTTGTCGCCGTACGGCGACATGGTGGTCGGTTCCAGGGCTACGGTGCCCGGATGAAGCGGGGCAGGAAGGATGATGTCGGAACCCCCGCATACGGTTGGAGTATGCGGATCCTTCACACCTCCGACTGGCACATCGGGCGCTCGTTCCACGGCAGCCAGACGCTTGAGGCGCTGGGTGAGGTGCTCGAGGCGATGGTCGAGCGAGTGCGCGAGTTGGAGGTCGACGTCGTCATCGTGGCTGGCGACGTGTTCGACTCGGCGATGCCCGCGGCCGGCTGCTATCGCGTGCTGACCGACGCGCTCACGGGCATCCGGAGCGCAGGCGCGCGCGTCGTCATCACGAGCGGCAATCACGATTCCGCTGCGCGGCTGGGGTTCCAGGCGCCGTTCCTCGGCGAGGCGGGCGTGCACGTCATCACCGATCCGGCCTCGATCGGCGAGCCCGTCACGATCGACGATGAGCACGGCCCCGTGCACTTCTACGGCATCCCGTACCTCGAGCCGGCGCTCGTGCGGCACCTGTGGCCCGATGACACGCTGCGCACCCAGGAGCAGGTGATGCGCCACGCGATGCGCCAGGTGAACGCCGACCGCGACGAGCGCGGCGGCCGCTCCGTCGCGATCGCGCACTGCTTCGCCGCCGGTGTCGAAGCGACGCCGCAGCTTGAGCGCGAGGTGCGCCAGAGCCTCACCCAGGGGTCGCTCGACGTGGTGCCGCTCACCGATTTCGCGGGGCCCGACTACGTCGCTCTCGGCCACATCCATGGGCGCGCTGCGCTGACCGACGGCATCCGGTACTCGGGTGCACCCCTGCACTACAGCTTCGGCGAGGCTGACAAGCCGCGCGGCGCATGGCTGGTCGAGCTCGACGCCGCAGGCATCGCCGCGACGGAGTGGGTCGACCTGCCGGTGCCGCGCCGGCTGGTCACTCTGCGCGGCGCGCTCGACGACCTGCTCGCCGACCCTGCGCACGAGGTCCACCGCGACGACTGGGTCTGCGCCGTGCTCACCGACCGTCTGCCGCAGACCGAGCCGATGCGCCGGCTCCGCGAACGGTTCCCGTTCTGTGCCACGATCGAGCACCAGCCGGAGCGCGACGAGACCGAGCGCCGCGCGCGCAGCTACCGCGATCGCGTCGGGCGGGGC
Organism: Frigoribacterium sp. JB110; assembly: GCF_900163665.1. Lineage (GTDB taxonomy): Bacteria > Actinomycetota > Actinomycetes > Actinomycetales > Microbacteriaceae > Microbacterium. Next base: position 10,292 of record NZ_FUIA01000021.1, on the reverse strand, counting down.
ACGCCGGATCCGCAGATCGTCGACGACTTCCTCGATCATGTGCGCCGCGGTGAGAGGGCGAGCGACGACGAGAGACGCATCGTGGCCGACGTCGTCTCGCAGCTGCGGGCGGAGGCGAACGCATGAGAATCCGGATGATCGAGATCGAGGGCTTCGGTCCGTTCCGCGACGCGCAGACGATCGACCTCGACCGCTTCGCCGGTGACGGGATCTTCCTGATCTCGGGTCGGACCGGGGCGGGGAAGTCGAGCATCCTCGACGCGATCTGCTTCGCGCTCTACGGTTCGACGCCGCGCTACAGCGACGGTGAGAAGCGTCTGCGCAGCGACTACTCCGAGGTCGGGGAGGCGTCGCACGTGGTGCTCGAGTTCGAGGTCGGCGATGGTGCGTGGCGCATCGAGCGCAGCCCCGAGTACGAGCGCCCGGCCAAGCGCGGCGGCGGTACGACGACCGAGCGCGCCAGCGTGCACCTGTTCGAGTATGCGGACGACGGCTGGCGCGGCATCGCGAGCAAGGAGCGCCAGGTCGCCGAGCAGATCCGCGAGATCGTCGGCATGAACTCCGACCAGTTCCAGCAGGTCATCCTGCTTGCGCAGGGGCGGTTCGCTCGGTTCCTGCTCGCCAAGAACGACGAGCGCCGCACACTGCTGCGGTCGCTGTTCGACACGCGCCGATTCGAGAAATACGAGCAGGCGCTCGACGAACGCCGCCGCGAAGCTGAGGCGGGAGTGGGCGCGCAGACCGCCGACCTGCGCGCTCTGCTCGACCAGGTCGCGGAGCAGGTGCAGCGCGCGCTCACGGCGGAGGAGCAGCCGGACGCCGGCGATGCGGCGGTGGATGATGCCGTCGCGCGGGGCGACGAATCCGGCGGTGCGGACGGTGACGGCGAGCCGCGCGCAGACGAATCCGGGGGCGCTGCTGCAGACATCGGGCCGTCGCCCGACAGGGACGCGGGCGGCGACAGCGATGCGGCTGCCGGTGCCGCGGCTGCCGGTGCGGCCTCAGACGAGCAGGGCGTGCCCGATCCCGATGACTGGAGCGGGCGGATCGACCTGCTCGGGCGCGCAGCAGAACAGGCGGCGGCGAACCTCACGGCGTGCCAGGCTCACGTCGACCGGGCCGGTGCGGTCAGCACGCGCGCTGAGCAGGCCGACGACGAACGCAGGGTGACGGCGGAGCGGCAGCAACAGCGCGAGGGAGCGCGGTCGCGCCTGGCGAAGCTCGATGCCGATCGTGACGGCATCGACGCGGCACGCGCGGAACTGGTGGGCGCGCGGCGCGCGGAGGGCGTGCGCACCGCAATCGACGCGGTGGCGCACGCAGACGCGGAGGAGAAGACTGCGGCAGACGCGGCACAGGCGGCGCGCGCGGAGTGGACGAGCGCCCGCGGCGAGGCGGAAGCAGGCGAGGGTGGTGACCCAGCCGCGGAGTCCGAGCCCGAGTCCGCGGAAGCTGACGAGGCGACTGCCGAAGCGGGCGAACCTGCGCTCCCCGCCGACGACGCGGAGCCCGACGCGCTGGATGCGTTCTCCGACGAGCTGCGCGGCCGCATCGGGGCATGGAATCCATTGCGCGAACGCGAGAGCGAACTGGCCCGCGACGCGGCCGACATCGAGGCGCGTCGAGAGGATCTGAAAGCGCAGGACGCGCAGACCGCCGAGCTCGAGAAGCGGCTCCTCAGTCTGCCGAAGCACATCGCGGCGGCTCGGGAGAGCCGAGACGCCGCGAGCAAGCGTGCGGATCAGGCCGCCGCAGTCGACGAACACATCAGCGCCCTGGAGATCCAGTTCGCCGCGGCGCACCAGGCTGACGAGCTGGCAAAGACCTACGCCGCAGCGGACGAGACGGTCCGCGGCGCGAAGCAACGGCTCGATGCCGCAGGCGAAGCGCTCGACGAGCTGCACCGACGTCGGCTCGCCGGTTACTCGAGCGAACTCGCCCAGCAGCTCACCGACGGTGAACCGTGCACGGTGTGCGGCTCGACCGAGCATCCGGCCCCGGCCGAGATGGCTGACGACCACGTCACACCGGAGCAGATCGAACAGTCAGAAGACGCACGCTCGGCGGCCTCCGCGGCGCACGAGACCGCCATCGACGAGCGGCAGCGGGCCAGTGCCGCGCTCGCCGACGCGCAGCAGCGCTCCGGGGGCCGCAGCGAGACCGAGGTCAACGGCGATCTGCTCGCCGCCCGCGAACGACGCGACGAGGCGCAGACTGCGCAGCGCGAGCGCGACGCGCTCGACGGGCAGATCGCGGAGCTGGAGCGCGAACGGGAGAACCTGGAGGACGAGCGCACCTCGTCGAAGGCTCTCCGTGCGGCGCTCTCCAGCGAGATCGACGCCGCGCAGAATCGACTCACCGACGACAGTCGCGCCGTCGCGGCCGCCCGAGGGAGCTTCTCCTCGGTTGCCGAGCGGATCGGGGCGGCACAGCGCCTCGCATCCCGCGCCCGCGCGTGCGCCGCAGCTGTCCGCGACGCCTCACGTGCATCCGGAACCGCCCGAGTCGCACGCGAGGCGCTCGATCGGGCGCTGGGCGACGCGGAGTTCGACACGACCGCGTCCGCCCGCCACGCGATGCGCGATGCCGCGGTCGTGGCTGATCTCGACAAGCGCGTGCGCGAGGCCGACACCGAACGGGCAGCGGCGGAGCGCACTCTTGCCGAGCTCGCCGCATTCGAGCTCCCCGAGGCGCCGGTCGACCGTGACGAGACGCAGCGCGCACTCACCGCCGCCCGCGACGCCTTCTCCAGGGCGCTCGATGCTCGCAGCGCCGCCGCGCAGCTCGCCGACGCACTGGCGAACGCACTCGAGCGCGCCCGCGCGGCGCACGAGGGGATCGCGGAGAAGGCGGAGACGGCCGCCGTCATCACCCGCCTCGCCGATACCGTCGCAGGGCGGCCGCCGAACGAGCGCCGGATGAACCTCGAGACCTTCGTGCTCGCCGCCGAGCTCGAAGAGATCGTGCAGGCCGCGAACCTGCGGCTGGCTGCGATGAGCAACAACCAGTACACGTTGCGCCACTCGGACGCCAGGGCGTACCGCAACGCCGCCGCAGGTCTGGGCATCGAAGTGTTCGACGCACACACGGGCAGAGCTCGACCGCCGCAGTCGCTCTCGGGAGGCGAGACGTTCCTCGCCTCCCTCGCCCTGGCTCTGGGCCTGGCCGAGGTCGTCACGAGCCGTGCCGGCGGCATCCGGCTCGACACCCTGTTCATCGACGAGGGCTTCGGTTCGCTCGACGGCGAGACGCTCGACGTCGCGATGCGCACCCTGGACGATCTGCGTCAGGGCGGCCGCACGGTCGGTCTGATCAGTCACGTCGAGCAGATGAAGGAGCAGATCCCCGCCCAGCTCCGTGTCGAGCAGACCCCGCAGGGATGGAGTGTGGTCCGACAGGAGTGACGTGCGTCGTCGGGCGCGTGCGGCACAGGGCCGTTGCAGAGACGGACCCCGTAGGCTGAAAGCATGAACTGGGGCACCGTCTGGACCGTGATCGGCGCGATCATCGCCGTCGTCATCGCGTGGTTCGTCGTCAACGCACTGCTGTCGGTGATGTGGTTCGCGTTCAAGCTCATCGCCGTGCTCATCGTCGGCGTGATCATCTTCTTCGTGCTTCGCACCCTGTTCTCGCGCCGCTCACGCCGCGAGAACTGAGCCGGAGCGACACCCGGCTCGTGAGGTGGCTCGCGAGATGCGCACTTCTTCGACGAGAACGCGTCAGAACCGGCGCATCTTGACGAGAAGTGCGCATCTCGGCAGCGGGGCGTAGCGCGCCGGTACGCGTCACACCATGCGGTAGCCGGCGCCGCGCACGGTGACGATGCGATCGGCGCCGAGCTTCTGGCGCAGGTACCCCACGTACACGTCGGCGACGTTCGATCCGGGATCGAAGTCGAACCCCCACACGCGGCTGAGCAGCTGCTCCCTGCTGAGCACCTGGCCCGCGTGCCGCACGAGCTCCTCGGCGAGGGCGAACTCCCGCGCCGACAGGTCGACGACGGTTCCGCTGTCGAGCCGGGCGCGCCGCGTGCGCACGTCGAGCACCAGATCGCGGTGGCGCAGCTCATGCGCCGTGGGTGCCTGGTCGGCGTCGGCCTGGCGCATGCGCAACCGGATGCGCGCCATCAGCTCGTCGAACCGGAACGGCTTGCCGAGATAGTCGTCGGCCCCGCCCTCCAGACCGGCCACGGTGTCATTCAGATCGGTGCGCGCGGTCAGCATGATCACGGGCATCGTCGAGCCCGATCCGCGCAGCTGCTCCAGCACCTCGAATCCGTCGAGCCCCGGCATGTTCACATCCAGCACGAGCAGATCGAACTCGCCTGTCAGCGCGAAACCGAGCGCCTCCGTGCCGTTGCCAGCCACACGCGTGGCGAACCCGGCCGCGCGCAGGCCCTTCTCGATGAACCCAGCGATGCGGGCCTCGTCGTCGGCGATCAGGATCGACGCCATGGGTCCTCCTTCTCCTCGTCATTCGGCGGAACGGGCGCGGTCGGCACATCCGGGGTCTGCAGCGGCAGCGACAGCACGAACACGGAGCCCGGCCCCGTGCGCGGATCGACGACGCGTGCCGATCCGCCATGCGCCCTGGCGATCATCTGCACGATGCTCAGCCCGAGCCCGCTGCCGCGGCCGGAACCCGCGCCGCGGCGGAACCGCTCGAAGATGTGCGCCTTCTCCTCATCCGGCACTCCTGCGCCGTGGTCGCGCACCCACACCTCGAGCATGTCGCCAGCGAGGCGGCTGCCGATCACGATCTGCCCGCCGCCGTGCGTCACCGCATTCTGCGCGAGCTGCAGCACCGCCTGGGTGATCCGCGACTCGTCGAGAGGCGCCACCACGGTCACACCCGGCCCGGCGCTCACCTGCGCCCCGTCGAGGGCGTCGGCCTTGCGCACGATCTGCACCAGCAGCTCGCGGACGTCTATCGGCTCGGCACGTATCGCCGCCCGCCCGTGCAGCGAAGCCGACTCAGACAGGTCCTGCACGAGCGCATTCATCCGGTCGAGTTCGTCGACGGCCAGCTCCTGCGTCTCACGCACCTCGGCGGCATCGTCGGGGTTCAGCAGCTCGAGATGGCCGCGCACGATCGTGATCGGCGTGCGCAGCTCGTGGCGCACGTCGCTGAGCAGCTGCCGCTGGGAATCGAGCGCCTGGTCGAGCCTGTCGAGCATGTCGTTCATCGTGCGGGCCAGCTCGGAGACGTCGTCGCGTCCCTCCACGGGCAACCGTTCGTCGAGCTCCTGACCCGAGACGCGCTCGGCCGTCTCCCTCATCTGACGCAGCGGCCGCAGGAGCCGCCCGGCGGCCAGCGCGCCGACCGCGATCACCAGCAGGATCGCGACAGCGGACGCTGCCAGATACGCTCTGCCGGGCTCGTTGATCTCGGCGAGCTCGGCTTCGAGGTCGTAGCCCATCACGAACAGCACGTCGTCGCTCTGATCGTCGCTGAGCCGGATGGGCGCCGCCAGGTACTGCCACACCACATCGTCGGCGGCGTAGCGGCCGAGAACCGCGTCCGAGCCGTTCGCCTCGGCGGTGACGTGATCGACGAAGCCCGGCTGCGACTCGAGCTGCACGTCGAGCTCGACGCCCGGCACCAGCACGCCCTCCCCGTTCACGATGCCGAGCACACCCATGTTGTCGTCCGGCCCGACGCGCTGCACGACGACGCGCAGCGCGTCGCTCGCTGTGGCTGTCGGGTCGTCCGCCACGTGCGCATCGACGAGCACCTGTGCCGCTTCCAGGTTGTTCTGCAGCAGCACGTCGGTTGAGGCGAGGATCCGCTGCCGCTCCACGACGTACACCGCGCCGCCCACGCCGGCGAGCCCGACGGCGACCGCGGCGGCGATCACTGCCATCAGCCGCGTGCGCACCGACACGACCGGCAGTCGCAGGCGTCGTCTCTGTGCGCTCCTCACCGTTCCAGTATCGTCGCGGCGCGCGCGAATCCGTGTGCGCCGACGGGAATATAAGAGCAGTCTCACCACGCGGAAGTGGCATGCAGCGATCGCCGCGTGGTGGAATCACGGCATGGAAGAACCCGATCGGCCCGACGACGAAGAGCTCCTGTCATCGGCTCTCGGCGTTCCGCGCGACGCGCTGCGTCTGATCAGCAGGGAGCCGCTCGGGTCCGGCACGGTTGCAGGATTCCAGGTGACTCATCCGGATGACGAGCGCTCAGACCCGGATGAGCGGGGCAGGAGCGAGGGACACCCGGCCACGTCGATCGCGTACGTCGACACCTCCGCAACGACGGTCGCCCACGAGACGGGGCTCGTACTCGACGGCGTCGCGCGGGTCTGGACGCACCCGGCGGATCCGCACCTGCCTGCGCTCGTTCCGGCCGCGTTCGGCGAAGCGCTCGGCGTTCTGCTCGCCAGGCTCGGCGTCGAGGCCGGGGGACCCCCCGAGTTCGTCGCGTACCGGCCGGGGCGCCGCGCCGTGCTGCGCGTCGACACGTCGGACGGACCCGCGTGGGTGAAGGTTGTCCGCCCACGCCGCATCGAGCGCATCGTCGAGGCGCATCGGGCGCTGGAGGCTGCAGGCCTGCCGCTGCCGCGTGTACGGGGCTGGTCGAAGGAAGGGCTGCTCGTCATCGCGCAGGCGGACGGCGTGCCCGCGCCGCAAGCCGATTGGGAGCCAGGGGCGCTGCTCGACGACGTGGAACGGCTGCGTGAGCGATTCGCTGCGGCGGAGACCGGATGGACGGCACGCACGGGTGTGCCGGAACGTCTCGCGTGGTACTCGGAACGCGCCGACGACGTGATGCCGCAGTGCATCGCACAGATCGCGAGGGTGCGCGCCGCATGCGCGCTCGGGCTGACCGCACAGCCGGAGCCGCGGCGCACGATCCACGGGGATCTGCACATCGGGCAGCTCTTCCTTCAGGCGGACAGTGCTCGGATCACGGGCATCATCGACGTCGACACGGCGGGCCAGGGCGATCCGGCGGAGGACGCGGGGGCGTTCCTGTCGCATGCGATCGCCAGCGCACTGCTCACGGTCGGCGAACGAGGAGCGCGGCGGATGTGGGCGCTCGCCGAGGCGGCGAGCCGGAGATGGCGCAGCGAGCGAGTGAACGCCCTGACCGGCATCCACCTGCTCGGTCACGCGCTCGCCGCCGCTACGGCCGGCGACACCGCTCGTGCTCGCGCACTTCTCGATCAGGCGGAGGCCGTCTCGGCAGGTGAGCCGGTGCGGCAGCCTGAGTGACGGGCTCGGCAACAGCGGATATCCGGCGTTCGAAGCGTCGGCCGTGCGGCAAACATAAGAGCTCTCTCATGCAGCGGGGTGTTCCGGCTTATGCTCGCGAGTCAGACTGGGCATATGAGCAGGAAATGGATCGCATACGGCGTCACAGGCGCACTCGGCGTTGCTGTGCTGGGCGGCGGTGCCGTCGCAGCGGCGAACGCGCTCGACCTGCGCACCGCATCCGGTGACGTCATCGCCGACGGGGCGATCACCGGCGCCGACGGCACCGCGCCGGCCGGCGACCTCGAATCGGGAGCGATCGCTCTGACCGCTCCGACGGCCGGCGAACAGGCCTCACCGGCGACGCCGAACTCGACGAGCGGGCAGAGCGCACATTCGACGAAGACGCCGGCGGAGCAGGTCTCGGCGGTGTCTTCGCCTGAGGCTACGCAGACACAGACCACGACGACGCAGCCGCCCGCAGGGTCGGCGCCGTCACCGGTCTCGCCCGCGTCGCCGGCCACACCCGATTCACCCGACTCCGTGCAGAGCGCCGACTCCGACTGACGCGCGAACCGAAAAAGGGCCTCGCCGCGGCGGGGCCCTTTCTCGTGCGGCTCCTGCGCATCCGTGAGCCGGATCGGGCGTCTCGTGCCGCGCATCCGGGTCGCGATCGGCGCAGCCACGGCGCCGCTGCCGGTTCGCCGAGTGGACGATGCAGGGGAGCCGCGACATCCGCACGATTCGAACGAGGGCACGCTCGCGAATATAAGGGGCGACTCACCGCAGTTTGCGAGGCACCTTAGCGGCGGTCGTCAGAGTGGAACCATCGCCGGAGAACACCGGCGCTCGCCCCGCAATCTCATATCGATCGCCGTGCACAGCGGCACAGAAGAAGGAGACATCATGAACAAGAAGTGGATCGCCTACGGCGTGACCAGCCTCGTCGGCGTCGGAATCATCGCGGGCGGGGCAGCAGCGACCGCCGCGAGCATGGACCTGCGCACCGACGGCACGAACGACGCCGCGCCCGTGGGCGATGCGATCACCGCCAAGGGTGTGCTCGACCGCGCCGACGGCGTGGAGCTCCGGGTCTCGGAGAACGGTACGTCCGCGTCGGTGGTCACCGCGGCATCGGCGACCAGTGCGCAGAGCGAGCCGTCGGCTCCGAGCCCGCAGTCCGCTCCGAGTGCGCAGTCTGCTCCGAGTGCGCAGACGCCGCCGAGCGCCGCCACTCCGCCGAGCCCCGCCTCCGCCCCGAGCCCGCAGTCGGAGCCCTCGCCGGTGACTCCGCCGTCACCGGCATCGCCGCCGAGCGCCGCCAGCCCGGACAGCCCCGACTCGCCGGCCAGCTCGGATTCGGTGGATTCCGCCGCGTCGGACTGACCGCCGACCAGCAGCGCCCCGAGTTCTCCTCGGGGCGCTGCTGCGTGCCGGCGGCACTGCCTCGTCGACTGTCGCGGGCGGAGCCGGAATCGGCCGGGGCGCGGCGTGCGAAGCCTGGGGCACACCGTCCACCTGAGAGTCTTCGGCTTTCAGACGTCGCAGGCATGTTCGGTGGGTCGGCGTGCGATCTCCGTCTTCTCTGTATATTGCGAAACGTATCGTTTTTTGTGACGATTGTCGATATGGAGAGAAGCGCAATGCGCGGGCCGGAAGCGGCTGACTGGGCGTTGTCGCGCGGACTGTCTGCGCTGACAAGCGCTGAACTTGCGGGCGTGATGGGCGTCGCAGAAGAGCAGGTGCGGCAGCGACTGCATGCTCCTGTGCGCCGCGGAGAGTGGGTGATGCCCGTACGCGGCCTCTGGGTTCCCGTCCCGCCCGAGTATCGATCGTGGGGCGCGCCTCCGGGGATCGAACTCATCGATGCGATGATGCGTCATCTCAGCACCAGCTACTACGTGGGGTGGCTGACCGCGGCGAGTCTGCATGGAGCGGCGCACCACGCTCCGCAAGTGTTCCAAGTCGCCGCAACTCGGCATCAGCGTGACCGCACCATCGGCCGCACGCGATTCACGTTCGCGCAGCGCGACGTGGCGAAGATGCCCGTCGTCGAGCACCGCACTCGATCCGGAACCGCGAGAGTCTCTTCGATCGCGGCGACGGCGCTCGACATAGCAACCGATATCCGCCTGGCGGGCGGTATCGACAACGCTGCCACCGTGCTCATCGAACTAGCCGAACTCGACGAGTTCCGCACGGAGGACGTGGCCGCTTTGGCGACGCGCTTCCCCGCCGCAGCGCTGCGCCGAATCGGTTGGGTGCTCGGCGAATTCACGGATCGTGACGACCTGCGCCCGTTGCAATCGATGGTCGGCGCTGATGCGCTCAGACCATCCCGGCTCGACCCCTCTCAGTCACCAGCTGGTCGCGTCGACCGAGCCTGGATGCTGTACGTGAACCGCGACGTGGATCCCGACGCATGATTCCCGCGAACGCAATTACCGGGTGGAGCGTCGATCACACCTGGTCTTCTCGCGAACAAGTGGAACAAGATCTGCTGTTGTCGCGTGCCATCATCGCCATCGCTTCGGATCCGTACTTGGGCAACGAGCTCGTGTTTCGCGGTGGAACCGCATTGCACAAGCTGCATTTGGATCGGCCTTATCGCTACAGTGAAGACCTCGACTACGTGCGTTCGTCTGCCGGTGGCATCGCCCCGCTGACGCAAGCACTCACGCGCCTCGGCACCGACCTGGGATTTCACGTCGGCACGCGCGTCAGCGAGCATCCGAAGATCTATTGGCGGGCCGCTGCCGATAGCGGCGTTCGCCTACGCATCAAGATCGAGGTGAACACTCATGAGCGCTCGCCAGCACTACCGCTGCTGCTTCATCGGCATCGGGTGGATTCGGCATGGTGGCGAGGCGAAGCTGACGTGCGGACGTTTCAGCCATCTGAGCTGATGGCCACCAAGATCCGGGCCCTGTATCAGCGTTCAAAAGGGGCTCTTCTCGAACGAGGGTGTAGTCCGTTGAGCGCGTCGCTGTCCGTGTAGGAGTCGAGGTCTCCCTGAAGATGGAAGTTCCTACACTGCCCACCCGGAAGACCTCGACATGTCCCACCCTACTTTTGATGCGCCCTGCCTGACCACGT
>NZ_FUIA01000016.1 GCF_900163665.1 Frigoribacterium sp. JB110 | reverse complement strand
AAAGCAGGTGCCGCGATCGGCGCGTCTGCGTCCGAACATCTTGGTGCCGCACAGGAATCCTCCACAACCCCGCCACCCCCATCGGCCGCTCCCCCGACCGGGACTCCCCCGCCGCCAGCACCACAGCCGGGCGCCGCACCCGCTGATGCTCCCGCGCCACCGCCCACGAATTCATCTCCACCGCCGGCGACACCGCCCCCGTCTCCGCCGGCACAGAAGCAGCAAGGAGAACGTTCATGAGAGACGACTACGAGCTGTCCCCGGTGAAGTTCTCTCGCGTGTCCCGACGTGGAATCCTGCTGGGGCTGACCGCACCGCAGCTGGTCACTGCGAGCCTGGCGGTGGCGATCATCATCGGTGCCCTCTACTTCGGTGGCGGGGAGGCGCTCACCTGGTTGAGCCCGGCTTGGGCGAGCGTGATCGCCCTCACCTGGGTGCCCATCGGCGGAAGACGCGCGGTGGAGTGGATCCCCGTGACCAGCCACTGGGCTGCCCGCGTCGCCGCCAAACAGACCACTTTCCGGAAACGGCTGACCAAACCCCGCCCCGCGGGGACCCTCGCCCTCCCCGGCGATGCAGCATCACTCCGCATGCACCTGGACCCGGACACCGAGGCAGTCATGGTGCACGACCCGCACAGTGCGACCCTCACCGCGTTGCTCGAGGTCAGCCATCCCGCGTTCATACTCCTCGATCCCGGCGAGCAGGAACGCCGCGTCCACGCCTGGGGTCGTGTGCTGGCCACCACGTGCCGGTCCAACCACATCGCCCGCCTGCAAGTGCTCGAACGCACCCTGCCCGACTCGGGCACCGGCCTGTCCGAGTGGTGGTCACAGCACGGCCACAACGACGGTTCATGGGTCGCGGGGATATACCAAGAGCTCATCGACCGGGCCGGCCCCGCGGGAGAACGACACGTCACCACGATCTCCCTCGCCCTCGACATGCGTGCCGCGTCCCGCGCGATCCGCTCCGCAGGCGGCGGCATCAAAGGCGCCGCCGCCGTGCTCCGTCAAGAGATGACCACGCTCACCAGTGCGCTGCGCACCGCCGACCTGCGCCCCAGCCGCTGGTACGGGCCCGGACAGCTCGCCATCATGCTCCGCTCCGCCTACGACCCCCAAGTAGCGAGCACCCTGGACCGCTCCGGAAACCTCGGACACGACCTCGCCACCGCAGGCCCCGTCGCCGTTGACGAACGATGGGACAAGATCCGCACCGACAGCGCCCACCACGCCGTCCTCTGGGTCTCCGACTGGCCACGATCACAGATCTACCCCGGATTCCTCGCCCCCCTGCTGCTGTCCAGCGGCATCCGCCGATCATTCACCCTTCTGTGTGATCCCGTCCGCTCTGACCAGGCCGCCCGCAGCATCCGCAAACTCCGTACCGAATACGTCTCCGACGCGGCGCAACGCGCCAAGGCCGGACAGATCGAAGACGCCCAACAATCTGCCGAGTACCAGGATGTGCTCCGGCAAGAATCCGACATGATCTCCGGCCACGGCGTACTCCGCTACACCGGACTCATCACCATCTCCGCGAACACCGAAGCCGAACTCGACAGTGCCATCGCTGCTACCCAACAGGCCGCCATCCAAGCCTCCCTCGAGACACGGTTGCTGGTGGGACAGCAGGCCAGTGCCTTCACGGCCGCCGCGCTACCCCTTTGCCGGGGGATCTAATACGAGAGTAGAACGCGACCTCAGGCGGCGACTCGGGCGATGACCACTTCGTAGCCGAGGTTCTGCAGTTGTCGGATCGCCTTATTCTTCGCATTCTGCGGGTCGAGCCGGGTGTAGTAGTCGGCGCCCAGATCGATGTAAACCGCGCCGTTTCTGAGCATGTGCCAGACCGCGGTGAGGATGGTGTGCTCGATCGCGACGACGGCTTTGATGGGCCCGCGTCGGGCGGCGATGCGCCGGTACTTGGATGCGAGATAGGTGCCTTTGGATCTCGAGATCGACAGTGCTGCGACGCCGAGCGCGGCTTTCAAGTTCTTGTCTCCGGGGCGGGTGTGTGAGGATTTCACCCGACCGGCGGACTCGTTCTGACCGGGGCAGACGCCGGCCCACGACGCCAGTCGCTCCGGGCATCGAACACGGTCATGTCACCGCCGGTCTCCGCGATGATCACGTCTTCGACGATGGTTGACACGCCCGGGATCGTGGTCAACGCGTCCCGGGCGGCGCGAAACCATTCCATCGTGTCCTCGATGCGTACGGTGAGTCGGTCGATGAACGCGATGGGCGTGTCGATCTGGGTGAGATACTCGCCCACCAGGAACGCGTGATGCTCGGTGAACCGGCCATGCAGCGCGGCCTCAAGCTGCGGGATCTTCTTCCGCAGCGCGCCCTTGGCCATTCCCGCGAGCACCTGCGAGTCGTGTTCCCCTGCGACCGGCATCGCCCGCGACGACGTCCCCATCAGCTCGGAGGCCACGGAGGCCACGTTTAATCCCGGTGGATTCCAGGAACTTCTCCAGCCGTCGCACCTGCCGGGTCCGGTCCCGCACCGCGATCGCCCGCGCCCGGGTCAGGTCTGGAGCTGACGGATCGGTTCCGGCGGGAGGAACGAGCCCCGCAGCAGCCCGTGCGCGGCCAACTCCGCCAGTCAGGCTGCGTCCGACACGTCGGTCTTACGACCCGGGACGTTGCGGGCCTGCCGCGCGTTGACCAGCATCATCGGGAGGCGGTCTTCCTTCAGGAAGTAGAACGGTTTCCAACCGTCGCTGGTCGCCTCCGTCACCACCGTCGTCACGTGCTGCGCGGCCAAGAACTCGATCAGCTCCAGGACCTGCCCCACCGTCGCACCCCACGTGGTCACCGCCGTCGTGAACGTCCCGGCATGTTTCCCCGGCACCCGGACAGCGACCTTCGCGTCGCGTTTGAAGATATTCATCCCCGACTCCTTTCCGTCAGGGCCGGCCGCGGAGAAGGACAGTGAGGAAGTTCAGGAAACTAACGCTCGTGCTCAACGGCAACAATTCACGGTTCCATGGAGTCCTTCCGCGCCACGCTAGCCGACAGGCTCACAGGCACCACAGGCAAAACGGCGTCACCGCGACCGACGAGTTCAGCATCCACCCGACAACGCGAGCCAGCAAGAGGTGACCATCGACGACACTCCCGACCCCCACGGCGCGACAGCGCCCCTGGATCGCTAGCCGCGGTAGACCCTAGCTTCGGGATTGGTTCGCCGTATCGCCGAAGGATTCGACGTTGACGATATGTGCGAGGAGGAAGTCGCCGAGGCCGATCACCAGAGGGTGATGAGGATGGCGGTCTTGGCCTGGATGCCGATCGCGAACGCGATGAGCGAGGTGAACGCCCACGCGAGCGTGACACCGGCGAGGTCGGACCAGAATGCCGGGTTCAACGCTCATGCGACGATGCGGATGCGCCCGGCTGCGTGCGTAAAAACGATAGCCCCCACTGCGAGAGAGGCGATGACGGAGACCGAGACCACGAGCAACCCCGCTTTGGTGGCAAACAACGCTCAGTCTTTGCAGCGTGGTCAGGAGCGTGGTGCGGATCTGCCTGCCCGATCCATATTCGCTTCCTGTCCACAGGGGGCCACTCGTTCGCTGTGGAAGACTGAAACGATGGGCACGATGAAGATCGGGCAACGACAGGGTCGTATCGCACTAACCGGGTGCACGGGCTTCATCGGCTCAACCGTGCTGGAGCATCTGGTCCTCGCCAATCTGCCGGTATCTGCGCTGTCCCGACGACGTCGCCTGCACGGTGTCAGAGCGGAGAACGTTGTGGCACCCGAGGGGCTCGCCGATGGAAAGGCGCTCCGGCAGCTCTTGGAGGGCGCAAGGTCCCTTGTCCACGCGGCGAGCTATGTCGGACCCGACGATGTCATACAGCGTGAGGTGAACATCCACGGAACCCACCGGCTGGTAGTCGAGGCACAGCGGCAAGGAGTGGAACGGATCATCTACGTGAGCACGGCCGCCGTATACGGACCGTTCCCGTACAACGGTGCGAAGGAGGGAGAGCTACGTCCCCGCCCAGGCTCCACCCTCAGCGCTTCGCGCGCTCGTGCGGAGGAGATCGTCCTCGACGCTGGCGGCATTGTATTGCGACCGCACCTTATCCACGGTGAAGGCGACCGATGGTTCCTTGGCCCCTTCGCTGCCATGACCGCGACGCTAGGGGCATGGGTCGGCGGTGGTTCGGCGTTGATCTCCGCGATAGGCCGGGACGATCTGGCTCGTCTGGTGGTTGCGCTCACCGCCACCGACCCGCCCGATAGAGTCCTCCATGCCTGCCATCCGGACCCCGTGCGAATCAGAGACCTCGCTCGCGAAGTGCTCCTCTACGCGGGAGTGCCTGTCCCGGACGGATCAATCTCCCCGGAGGATGCCCTCGCTGTGTTCAGCCCGAGAGGCATTCGGGAATCGCAGATGAGGATGGTCACGAGAGACAACTGGCTCGATTCTCAGCGGATCTGGGAACTCACCGGACTGGAGCCGCCGCCGAACCAGTCAGTCAGCCCATCCGCTTTGGCCTGGTACGCCGAGAGATTCCTGACCGCCAGGCGCTAGGCAATCCAGTCGCCGACAGCGGCAACAACCCCGTTTTGTCGCACTTCAACGTGCACTTTCGATGCCTCGTTTACGACTGATGCGACGACAACGGCATCGGACGCGAACTCGACGAACTTAACGAACGATGCTGAGAACCCATTCGGCATCGCCCCTTTGAGGATGATTCCGGCAGCCGAGGACATCGCACCGACCAGCACCATGCCCGGAACGTGGTCGGTCGGATGATCGAAGTAGAACGCATCGGTGTGGTCCCAGGAGAGTGTTCCCTCGATTCCCGTGGTCGACGCAACCACGTCCTTGAGTAAAGCAGCGTCTTCGCGCAACGGCACGTCCGTCGGACGGGGTGCGGACCGACGCAGCACGCGGTACTGCTCCGCGGTCACGCAGCGGAGACGGCCGGACCCTTGGGCTAAGCGAGTGTCGCTTGACCGGACCTCGAACTCTAGGGCCAGCTCGAACGTAACTCCCCGGCGCTTGGTCTCGGAGACTAGACGCGTCTCGCACACCCCGGCGAAAGGACCGAAACGCGGGAAGCAAGGGGGTGCTCCGGCCGTCCAACTGAACGCCAGCTCGTCGATGAGGAACGCCGCGTCCAGGGGTACGTGGAAGTACCTGTGGGCGATCGCGAGGCCGGACTGCCGGAGGATCTCTGCTCCGAGGTGGACGGGCACCCACGTCGATGAACCGCGATTGACATGTTGCCGCGACAGCTGAAACCCGCCCCACCATCGGTCGTCGACTCCCTCGCTGAGGCTGGTCAAGAGAACGCCCGATACAGCGGTTCGGTGCACAAGGCGCCTGTCCAGCGTGCGCTCAAATGTGAGGTCGATCGCTGGCCCCGTTGCTGTCGACATCACGACCCCCTACCCAGCCCCCGTTAGCCTGATGTCAGGATACTAGTCACATGGTCAGTGTGGGGTCGACTGTAGACTCAATCGATACCCCTTAGGGCATGCGCTTGAGCCGCCCAGCAGTACGGTCACCGGCGCGTGGAGGGTCGCGGAGGAGAAGAAAGCAAGGAGATCGCTGTGAAGAAGGCGGACCGCAGGGAGCTGACACGGAGCGCGCTGATCGAATCCGCGGCGATCGAATTCGAACAGCACGGCTATGCGGGGACCGTCCTCAGTAATGTCTCAGACCGACTTGGCCTGACCAAAGGAACCGTCTACTTTCACTTCCCCACGAAGGCGTTGCTCGCCGGTTCTGTTATCGAACATTACTGGACCGCATGGGACGACGATCTCGAGCAAGCAAGGCAGTCCCCGGATTCCCTTGGCGGTCTGCGATCTCTTTCGCGGAAGGTAGCCGAGCGCTATCGGGATGACGTGACCATCCGCGCAGCAGTCCGTCTTATGCGTGAAAGGAACGTGGACGTTCCGTCCAATTACCTGCCGTTCATCGGCTGGCTCAACATCGTGGAGGAGTTCCTGAGCAAAGCCGTCGACCAGCGCGAACTCCCGGAGGGACTAGATGTGAAGGCATACTCGCGTCAGATTGTTGCCACGGTCGACGGGCTCCAGAAGATGGCGGACGATCTTGGCTCGAGATCCGAGCTGCCAGCGATGGTCGAAGAGATGTGGCGAGTGTACGGTCTCGATGAGAAGAACACCTAGACGTCCGTGGTCAGTTCCTCGTGGGCGAGGCGCCGATAGAGGACGCTCCTGGCGACAAGCTCTGCGTGGGTGCCTGCATCGACCACTCTGCCTTCGTCCAGGACGATGATGCGGTCACAGCCCACGACGGTGGCCATCCGATGTGCGATCACGAGCGTCAGCCGATGATCAGACCCCTGGGATATCAGTGACTGCAGCGCCTCCTCGGTGATGGCGTCCACGGCAGACGTGGGCTCATCCAAGAGGACGACAGACGGCTTCGACAGGAGAGTGCGAGCCCAGGCCAACCGCTGCCTCTGCCCGCCGGAGAGGTTGAGGCCGCTCTCTCCAAGAGCGGACCCGAGACCATCGTCCCGACGCGCGATGTCCTCCAGGCCGACATCTGCGAGTACCCTCCGCAGTTCGTCATCGGTGGCGTCATGGGCGGCCAGACGCAGGTTCTCTGACACTGTTCCGCTCAGCGCCGGCGAATCCTGTTCCACGTAACCAATTCTCCGGCGGAGCGCTTCCAGTCCGAATTCGCGCAGCGGCGTCCCGTTGAGGCGAATCTCGCCATCGACGGGATCGTAGAAGCGCTCAATCAGCGCGAAGAGCGTGCTCTTGCCAGCGCCGGAGGGCCCCACGATGGCAACCCTTTGCCCGAGGCTAGCGCTAAAGGTGACGTCTCGCAGGACCGGGCTCTGAGGTGTGTAGGCGAAGTTCACATGGTCAAACTCGAGCCGGGTGACAATCGCGTCGGGCTCGGCATCGCCTTGGTCGATCTGCTCCCGCTCATCCTCTTGCTCGGTGATTTCCCGGATGCGGTTGAACGACGCGATGGCGACCTGGATCTGGCTGAATACTCCCATCATCTGGCTGATTGGATTCGTGAGGAGGAACAGGTACAGGACCATGCTCATGAGGGAAGCCAGCGGAAGGGCACCCGAGGCTACGCGGAGTCCGCCGATCGCGATCGTCGCAACGAATGCGCCCTGGATGCAGATCGTAAGGACCGGCTGCACCAGCGCCTCGAGCTTCGCGATCCGCTTCGCCGATAGAAGCACGTCCGCGACTGATCCGGCGGCGACCTCGTTCTCCCTCTCCGTCGCCGAAGAAGCTCTGATTGTTCTCATGCCGTGCAGTGCGCGTTGGACCGCGCCCGCCATCGTCCCCACGCGGTGCTGCATCTCGTAGTTTGCCGGCCGCAGCTTCTTGGCGAGAAGGACCGAGATGACCGTCCCAACGCTGATCATCGAGAGCGCGACGACGAGCAGAACAGGGTCGAGAATCCACATGATGACAACGGCCGCCACAAGCATCACCGCTGACGACAGAACCTCCACCAATCCCGAAGTGACCACGGACCTGATCAGTGCGGCATCGGAGCTGATACGTGAAATCAGATCGCCGTACGAGCGCGTGTCCAGGTCTTTCATCGGAAGGTGGAAAAGCTTTGCGAGGTACGAACCTCTTATCGACGCCACGATGGACTCGGACCCTGATCGGAGAAGGTAGGACTGCACGCAGCTCAGCAGGGCGGCAACTACGGTCAGACACAGCAGAAGCGTGGCGGGCCCAACAACCGACGCCTGGAGCTCGGCGGCTCCGATGACTTCCTGGACCAGTAGCGGCTGCACCACAAGCAGGCCTGCCACGATCAGGGAAAGCAAAGCAGCGAAGCCAAGACGGACCCGAGATCCGGCCGTGAACGGCAGAAGGTCACGGAGCCTCGCCGTAGTCCCGTCAGGCTTGTTCGCCATGTGTGATCCTTCCGGCCAAGGCCTCGGCGCCATTCGCGGCGCGTACCCCGGCACAACGAAATGCAGCGGCAACGATGCGACTGGCTGCTACCTGGGATGCTATCGCTTCACTTGCTATGTGGCTAGTCAATATGTGACACTGGGCGCGAGAAGGAGCCGCCATGGACGGGGACGTTGAGCGCTACGCACAGCGGCAAGGCCGCTTCTTCGCCACGCCCGGCGACGCCGCCGACGACTCCAAGGAGTTCACCGTCACTCTCCCGGCGGACTGGACTTTGGACCGGGGCGCGGAGTGGGTGATGGCAGGAGCGGCAAGCTCGAAGGGCCCTGCTCAGGGCTGGAAGGTCCACATTAGCTCCACACCCGATCTAGCCGACAGCTGTCTCAGCGCCGTTTCCACAATCTGTGTCGCTCTGGGCATTCCTTTCAAGTTTCTGTCCACGGAGGCCCGGCTCCGGTTCCGAAACGGCAAGACCTGCCCAAGAGGACATGCCGGCAAGTTCCTCACGATCTATCCGCACGAACGCGACCTCGCCAGTCTCCTCACGCTCCTTGAAGACGGCTTACGTGACCATCGCGGCCCATACGTCTTGAGCGACCGCCGCTGGAAAACAGCTCCGGTTTTCCTCCGCTACGGCGCCAATGTCCCCCTGTTCACGACCGACGACGACGGGCGCGAAGTCCCGGCGCTACGGCGCCCAGACGGCGAGCTCGTCCCCGACGAGCGCGGACCATACTTCAACTCACCCGAGTGGGCGGAGGCCCCAGAAGCCCTCCAAGACTGGCTCGTGGCGTCCAGCGACGACGAGGCGCCCGCGCCCTTCGAAGTGGAGAAGGCGGTGAAATTCTCCAACGCCGGCGGGACCTACGTCGCTTCTTTCCCGACCCTCAACAGACAGCGAACACTGCTCAAGGAAGCACGTCCACATGCAGGCCTTGACCACAACGACCGAGACGCAATCGATCGTCTTGTATACGAGTATGAAGTCGTGTCCGCTCTCAAGGGACTCGCTTCCATCCCGCTTCCAGTCTGGCGGGGGCGGGTTTGGGAGCACGAGTACGCCGCGTACCGCTTCGAGGAGGGCATCTCGTTGCGAAAGTGGGTGGTTGCTAACTATCCGATGCACCGGAACCACCGGGACGAGGGACACGCCTACCTGACGGCGGCTAACAGGATCTCTGCCCAGCTCGTCGCGGTCATTGAGGGCATGCACAAACTTGGGTGGGCTCATCAGGATATCCATCCAGACAATGTGATCGTCGGCACCGATGAGGCCGTCACTCTCGTTGACCTCGAGTACGCCGTACCCCTCGACGGTCGGACGCGGTTCCAGGACGTGAGGGCCCTCGGGTTCGGGACACCGCTGGCTGCCCTCCCCGAGGAGATCGATGCCTTCGGTCTTCGACAGACTCTCTCGTTCATGCTCCTGCCGCTGATCTCGGAGTCTGAGCTATGCCTGGACTTCACTCGCCAGACCCGTCGCTTTGCACCCAGGATATTCGGTCCTGATGCGCAGGGCGGAATGGAGCAGCTCCTCCGTGTCATTGAGCGCTACGACGATCGGGTCGGTGCCGCGACGGGAAAGCCGCTCGATGAGGACCTAGACGCACAGAACGCTTTCCCCGCCGATCTGCAGGAACTTCGAGACGCAGCCTCAAGAGGTCTGGGCTGGATCGCAGCCCAGCGACCTGCTAACGGAAGGCGATGTCCGATCCATCCTTACGGTCTCGCTCGACCCAATCTCGGACTCGCCTACGGTGACGCCGCCATCGAGTGGATTCGAGGTATCGCTGACCCAAGATCGGTTGCCGGGGAATCGGAGTACCTCTGCGCTCATCTGCGCCGGATCGCGGATGATCCGGCGCTCCCCGTTGGCCTTTTCAATGGCGTCACCGGAGACTTGCTTGCCTTGTCTGCGGCCGACAGTGAAGCCGTCGGGCAAGTGCTGGTGGAGGCCGACGAGCTGGTGCAACGGCTCCTCGAATCTACTGGAACACGGATCTACGACGGGTCCCCCGGAGTCCTTCTTGGGCTCCTCCGGCTCGCCGGATGCATCACAGGAGCAGACGCTGTTCGGCTCCAGGCGAAGGTACTGGACACCGTGCGCGATCTGACACACGCCTACGACCGAGACCCGAGCGCGTTTGCGCCTCTAGGCAAGACGCACGTCAACCGTGGCAACTCTCCAGATGTCCTGAGATCTGGCCTGCTGTTCGGCCATCTCGGGCTGGCATGGCTGTTCGCCGAAGCAGCGGCGGCCAGCGGAAACGACCGGCGCCTTGTCGACTTCGCCAACGCAGCGATGCTCCACGAACTCAGCAGCTACGAACCGGACGGCAAGTCCGGTTCGTTGCAACTGCTCGAGGGTAATCGCCTGGTTCCATATCTCGCCACGGGTAGCGCCGGATTCGGTTGCGTTTTGGACGTCCTCGATCGAGCAGACGTCGCTTCTGAGGTCTCTGAGGCTGTTCCGCAGCTGTGGGAGGCAACCAACGCCCTGTTCTGTGTGTTCCCCGGCCTTCTCTACGGGCACGCGGGCCTCGCACTTGGCGGGGCAGGGCTTGCACGCCACTTGGGGACCTCTGACGACATCGAACGTACCCTTCCGGAGCAGATAGCGCTTCATGGGCTCGCGCTCCGACCCTCCCAGCAAAAGAGATCGTTGGTCTTTGCGGGCGACTCGGGTCTCCGGCTCACTGCCGATCTCGCCAGTGGCAGCGCGGGGATTGTCCTCGCACTGGACCAACTCACTCGCGGCAGCGCTGATTTCCTGCCGTATCCCAGTTCCCGTCGCAACCGCGTCGGTGAACCGGAATCAGCCATGGAAGGGAGGTGAATTTAGCCATGAAGAAGATCCTCGAAATGCAGGCGATCTCCGTCGAGACGGAGACCGGCAGCCTCGACGACGCTCAGTGGAGCCTGGCCAGTTACTCGTACTGTAACGGCTTCCCCACGAGCTGGGAGAGCTACCACCACTGCTGATGAGCAGTGATCCCAGGTACCTTGGGAGCGCTCCGTCACAGCGGAGCGCTCCCAAGGTGCTCACCTACGATGATTCGTGGCGAGGAGAGAGCATATGACGGCAATACGAGCTTCATCACTGGTAAAGGGCTACCCGGCCGCAGGCCGAACGGTGCGGAACGTGGTTTCGAACGTGAGCCTCACCGTGGAGGATGGCGAGCATGTCGTAGTCGTCGGCCCTTCAGGATCAGGCAAGTCGACTCTCCTGTTCTGCCTCGCCGGCCTCGAGACACTGGACGACGGCTCGCTCTGGCTCCTCGGCAACGATGTAGCAACGATGTCGCGGGATGTACTTGCGCGTCTCCACCGCAAGAGAATCGGCTTCGTGTTTCAAGACTACAACCTGGTCCAGGCGCTAAACGTCCGGGAGAACGTCGCACTGAGTTCCCGCCTCTCAAGCGAAAGTCCAGACTGGACACAGGTGGCGGAGGCGCTTGAAGCCGTCGGCTTGGGTGGTTTCGAGAAGGCCTGGCCTTCCGCTCTGTCCGGAGGCGAGCAGCAGCGAGTCTGCATCGCGCGGACACTATATTCATCGCCGGAACTCGTGTTCGCCGATGAACCTACCGGCGCGCTAGACCAGAAGAATCGGGCCATGGTCCAGGCCCAGCTCGTGGGCTTGCGACGACGTGGGACAACCCTCGTCACCGTCACCCACGATTTACAAGTCGCAGCGACGGGGGACCGCGTACTGGTCCTTGTCGATGGCTCCATCTTCGCCGAGTTGCGGGCGCCGTCCCCAGAGGAGATCCTCTCGGCGATCTCTTCTGCCGAAGCGGACAGCATCGAAGGCGCGGCCTGAGATGTTTCGGCTTTGGCTGGCCACCCTGCGCGTCGACACCCTAGCGGTTGTCGCGCCTTTGGCCGCGACTCTTACATCCGCGGTGTTCGTGCAGTTGTCACTGTTCTTCCTGATTGGTGCCCATAGCCCGGCCGTCGAGGCACAACTTGCGGCCGTCTCCTATGGCAGCTCATTCCGCGGATTCATCACCGTGATCGCCGTCTACATGATCGTCGTCGGCGTCGGCCTACCTGTAGTGGTGACCCAGATCTCCTTGGGTCGCATGCTGGTTCGGCTCCGCGTGCAGACGATTGGGCAATGGCGTCTGCTGGGAGCGACCTCGTGGCAGATCCGACGCGTGATGTTCGGCGAGCTCTACGCGATCACCCTGATCAGCACGGCGTTGGCAACTGTCCTAGCCATCCCACTCGCAGAGCCCGCCACAAACGTTGTCATGAGCATGACTGACTACGACATCATCGTGGAACCTGTCGTGGGGTCGACAGCGCTGGTATGGAGCCTCGTGATCATGCTGACGCTATGCACGCTCGGCGCTCTCGGCCCCGCCCGAACGGCAGCTCGGGTCTCGCCTCGGTCTGCCCGACGGGACGACGTCTCCAGCGGCTCACGGAAGACACGAGTGATGGCCCTCGTCATTTCTGGTCTCTGCCTCCTCGCAGCGATCGCGACGGCTGCGTCTTTCCTCGTCGGATCGTCTCCAGCGCCGGGGACGAATGTGCTCCTGATGAATGCGCTCTTGGTCGCATCAGTTGCGACGGGCGGCACTGCGGTTCTCGGCCCAATCGTGAGCCTGATCACAAGGCCGCTACGCGATTCCCGGCGGGCGTCATTCTTTCTCGCGGGCCACACGGCCGCAGCGAGGGTACGCACCTCCGCCATTGTCTTCCTGGCGCCATACATTGGGGCGGCCCTGCTCGGAGGCTTCATCAGCGGATCTCTAACATACGCGCGAGCCGCAGGCTTGGAGTCTGGGACCTCAAGTCTCTTGCAAGGGCTCGTGTTCTATGGCCCTGCAGCGGCCATCGGCCTTATCGGTGCGCTCACCGCGGTGGTCGTCCGCGGCCGTCCCGACGCCCGCGGACAGGCGCTCTTGACGTCCGCAGGAGCCGATCGGCGAGCCCTCCTCACCGCGCCGGTCATCGAGACAACGCTGTACTTCGCGCTGGCCGTCGTGCTCACCGCGGTCAGCGTTGTGGGGCCTGCAGCCCTCTACGCACTGTCGCTCGCAAGGGCTGGCAGCAGCGGTGCTCTCGTCGTCTCGGTGGTGCCGCCGCTGATATTTCTCATCCTCGCCTTCATCCTCGTCGCAGGGGTACTCGTCGGCCCGGCCCGGGTCGTTGGAAGGCAGAGCGTCAGAGAATCACTCAGGACCACGACGTGACTAGCGATACAGCCGATACTCCTGCGTCGAGGATCTCCGAGTTAATTCCTCGGGCATTTGTCGATCCCGTCGGCGGACCGTACGCGGCCTTTGCAGTCCGGATTTCAGCAGGGAGTCGACACGATCCTGATGGGGCGTCCGGAACAGCTCATCTCGTCGAGCACCTGGTGATGAGGAGTGAGCCGTCGTCCGGCCGCGAGCCATATGCGACATACCTGGCCCGCGTGGGCGCTGAACACACGATTGTGACCACCCGCGAGGTAATCGAGCTTGCGGCCGTCATGCCCTCGGACCGACTTGAGGAAGTCGTCTACGCGACCATGGATGTCCTCATGGACCCACGGAGCGTCGATCAACCAGGCGCCGTCAACATCGAGAGGGCGGTAATCCAGGACGAGATCATGAGGCACTCCTCCGATCGGCGAGACAGCACACTGCTGCAGGTCGCCATCCGCTATCTCGTTTCCGCCGAGCCGTCGTTCTGGATGTCGCCTCTGGGCTGCGAAGAAGACATCGGTAAGATCGAGGGCGCCGAGGCGCGAGCTTTCGTCCGCGCGCATCTGCATCTCTCGACATCGCGATGGAGTGTCCTCACAGCGGAGAAAACTCTTTGGCAAGCGCTTGACTCTTCCGATGAGGGTCAAACGGACAGCCAGTCCTGGCCGACGTCGATGATCTGCGCCGAGGAACTGGATGGTCGAGGGATGCTGGCATTTCGCATTCCGCGCGTGAGCGACCTCGCTCACGACAAGTGCGCGAGTGCGCTTAGGTTCATCGCAGCGCAGCTCCCGGGCGAGCTCCGAACCCGGCTGTCGATCGTGCCTTTTGAGAACCAGGCCAGCGTCGCGGTCCTGCTCTATTCGGGGCCCGTGTCGTCGGGCGCTGTGCGATACGAAGTCACCCCTGAAGACCTATTGGGCGTTCTCGATGACGTCAGTACCGAGTTTCTGAGAGCCGCAGCCGCGCGCTCGCGCTTCCGAGCGCTGCAGCAGGGCAACGACTTGCGCGAGAGGGCGAAACGGCTGGTCCGAGGACAGACGCCGACCGTTCCGCTACGTGGCGGGAATATCCGGGATCTCGATCGCAAGGATCTTCTTCGCGATCTCGGCGTGGACGCACTAGCGCCCTGGCTGCGCACCAACGGTCCGGTGGGCGGACGGAGCGCTGCGTCGTGACCCTCGCAGACATCCTCACCGCGGCTCGCTCAACTGCACTAGGCCCGAGACAAACCGCCATGCACTTGGAGAGCTACCACCGGGACTTTACGACGATGATCGCTCAGTTGCACCTGCCGTGTAACCTCGACGATCAGGCATCGATTTCCCTTAGACCTGTTGCCGAGTTAGTAATCCACAAACGGCTTCGTGAGCGCTGCGCTGAGGATTCCCTCTGGAACGGCGGTGGTGATGTGCGCCTGAGTTACGACTACCGCACCGTCAGGTGCGAGGTAGAAGTACCGGCATACTTTGCTAGGGCCACTTGTGATTCTTTGATGGAGGCTGTGAGCGCTCCTGTCTCCGCAGCCGAGGCGTCGGCCTGCTGGGAGGCCGAACGCGAGTCGCCGCCGCGCCCGCTCGATCATCTCAGGTTCGCAATCCAGGGGGCCCTCTTTCCAGACCGCCCACGTCTTGCTCTCCCGCCAGGCGCGCTCTGCGGCATTCCGATAGATGTGGTCTCACGCACCATTTCGGCAGCGAACATCTGCCTTGTGTCAGTGGGCGGGCGGGAACCGTGGCGCACGGCTGGCCTGCATGCTGAGCCTTTCGTCACCGCCACTTCATCGGCACCCTGCTGGTCAGCCCCAGATCCGCTGGGACCGACGGTGCGTGTGGGACGCACATTCACGGATGGGCGGATGGGACGCTTGCTGGTCGCCTTTCGGCTCCCCGGCCCCTCGCACGCCGAGTGGCCTCTCTCATTGCTTCTGCACGCAATGCTCGGCTCTGGGACGGCGGGACGGGTGAACCATGCCCTTCGTAAAGGACGCGCCGCATCGTACGGTGCGAACGTGCAGCTCGCCGTGCTCGACCAGGACGCCGTACTGGTCGCAGAGGTGCAATGCGATCCGCGGCGAATGAGCGACGTCATGGAATCGCTGGAAGAGGCTCTCTTCCCGGACGAGATCGCCGAGTCCTGGGCGGAATTCGCCCAGGACTCGGCGATCTCCCGTCTTGAGATGCTCGCTCTCTCACCCGGCAGACTCGCGGACGCCATCGCAAGTTCCATAAGGTTCACCGGGACGACCGCCGGGCTCGAAGCAACACCCTCGCTCCTCGCGGGCCTCACGATCGATGAGATCAGAGGATTCGCCAGACAATACCTGACCCAGCGGCGGGTCCGCGTCGGCATTGAGGGAGGCATCCCAGAGGGTGCAGATGCTCAAGCCGTTGTGATGGAGAGTTTCTTCCGTGGCGCATGACGGCTGTCGCGGACGCGTGAACCTTGCCAGCCACATGTCTTAATTGGCGTATATACGCTACAGAGCTTGGCATGCGCGGCGATGAAGGACTCGAGCGTGTTCGGTCAGAACGGGCCGCCCTTCTCATCATTCGGGGCGAGGCGTGGTCAGGTGGTCTCTCTGGGGCACCTTCTGTGAGCACCTGTTGTTCTCACGGAAGGCTCCCGCATGCCACAGCCCCCCAAGCACGCTCTGCACACCTCGTCGCTGGTATCGCCGCCGCAGGAACCGTTCCGGTCCAGGAAGGCGCGGCGTAAGGCTGCCGAGCAGATCCGCGTTGAGGCGCAATCGGCCAGCCGTTCTGCTGCCCAGGTGAGAACAGCGGCCGAGCGTGCCGAGGCCCGTGCTACCCACTATCTCCCGCGTGCGGGAGAGTCGGGCCCCGCCGCGCTGCGATCATGGCGTAGGTTCCGGGTGCCAACGCATCAGGACACCTCCGCGGCGCTGGCGGGCGCGTACCCGTTCCTTGCCGAAGGGGGTTTGGGCAGTGAGGGCGTGTTCGTCGGGCAGGATCTGTATTCGTCGGCGTCGTTTGTGTTTGATCCGTGGACGCTGTACCAGCGAGGTCTGATCACGGCGCCGAACGCGGTGCTTGCGGGCATCGTGGGGTCGGGGAAGTCGGCACTGGCGAAGAGCCTGTATACGCGGTCGATCGCGTTCGGGCGTCGCGTGTACGTGGTTGCGGACCCCAAAGGGGAGCACACGGGTGTCGCGGAGGCCGTCGGCGGACGGGCGATCCGCCTGGGTCACGGGTTGCCGGCCCGGCTGAATCCGCTGGATGCCGGCTACCGTGCCGGCGGCCTCTCGGATGCGGAGTGGCACACCCAGGTGTCCTCCCGTCGCCGTGACCTGGTGGGCGCCCTGGCGGAGACCGTGCTGGATCGTCCGCTGACGCCGGTGGAGCACACCGCGATCGATATCGCCCTCCGCTCCGCGGTGGCATCGGCAGAGGTGCCGATCCTGCCGATGGTGGTGGAGCGGATGCTCACCCCCGACGACCAGGAAGACGACCGGCTCGAAGAAGACGGCCGGATGGTCGCGCACGCACTGCGCCGACTTGTGTACGGGGACCTACGTGGCATGTTCGATGCGCCCTCGACAGTGCAGTTCGACCCCACGTTGCCGATGATGTCGCTGGATCTGTCACGGGTGTCGGAGTCGAACACGCTGATGTCGGTACTGATGACGTGCTGCTCCGCATGGATGGAGTCCGCCCTGCAGGACCCAGACGGCGGTCAACGCTGGGTCGTGTACGACGAGGCGTGGCGGCTGATCGGGCACGCAGCGCTATTGCGGCGGATGGATGCACAGTGGCGGCTGGCGCGCCACTTCGGCATCGCGAACCTCCTCATCGTCCATAAGGTCACGGACCTTGAGACCGGTGGAGATCAGGGGTCGATGCTGCGTGCACTGGCGTCGAGCCTGCTGGCAAACTCTGAGACCCGCATCGTGTACCGGCAGGAATCCGATCAGGTCGAAGCTACCGGGAGGCTGCTCGGACTCACCGGGACGGAGCGTTCCCTGCTGCCGGGGATGGGCACCGGGCAGGGGCTGTGGAAGATCAAGGAGAGATCCTTCGTCGTGCAGCACCAGCTGCATCCGGGGGAACTGGAGATGTTCGATACTCGAGCTCGGATGGGCTGACTGCCATGCGTCGGAAGTCCGAAAACCCACGAAATTCTGCGGAAATCTCCGTCCCTGTCACTCTACCCCTGGTGGTCGCAACCGTCCAGGAAAGCGGGAAAACCCATGTCGCTGTCGACGGGATCATGCTCTTGGAAGGCCCGATAGAGCGGGACGCGCTGGGGCGGGTGCTGTCGGCGATCGCGGAGGACAAGCAGTCTCCGATCCGTGCCGAGGTGCACGAGGCCGGCGGGCGCGTGTTCGCGGACATCATCACCCCGCCCGCGCCGCGCTCCCGGTTCGCTCCCCCACCGAACCACCCGGCGCAGGCACCCGCACCTGCGCTGCCGGCGTTGGTGGAGTTCTACGGGCAGGGGTTCGTGCCGGGTGAGGATGTCGCGGTTGCGGTGATCGTGTCGCGCACGTCGGCGGCAGGAACAGGGTTTGCACGGGCGCTGATGGAACGCGGGCAACTTCGGGGGCCGGTGACGGATGTGCTGCTGTTTGGGGAGATCTCCGGCACGATCGTGCGGCAGGGGCCGGAGCGGTGAACCGGTCAGCGCCGCGTCCGGTGAACGATCATCTGCTGAACATCGGTATCGGGCTGATGGTCGCGGGGTTCGCGTTCGCGTTGATCCTCCGCGGCGCGGGCACCGCCGCCGCCTGGCTCTCCGGTCTTCCCCTCCCTACCGCGGGGATGGCAGCCGGGCTCGGGGTGTTCGCCGACCCCCTCAACCCCGGCAGACCCCTCGGTGTCGACGGGCTGCATCCGCTGCTGTACTGGCTGGTCGCTGCGGTGATGCTCACGGTGGTGATCGTGCCGGCCGTGTGGGGATGGGTCCGGTGGCGCGGCCGGGCAGAACAGGCCGACCCGCGCAGGCTGAAGGGCACGGCGACCGCGATGGAGATCGCACAGGCCGCGTCGGCGAAGACGCTCGTGAAGCGGGCCTCCACGTTCCGTCCGTCGCTGAAGGACGCGGCGGCGGCGGATGTCGGCTACCTCCTCGGGGTATCGCGGGGGCGGCAAGTGTGGGCGACGGTCGAGGATTCGATGCTCGTGATTGGGCCGCCGCGTTCGGGAAAGGGCATGCATCTGGTGATCAACGCGATCTTGGATGCACCCGGCGCGGTGATCACGACCAGTACCCGCCCGGACAATCTCACCGCCACCCTCACCGCCCGCGAGAAGAAGGGCCCGGTGGCAGTATTCGACCCGCAGCAGCTGGCGCCAGGCATCCCGTCTGGGCTGCGATGGTCGCCGGTGCGGGGTTGTCAGGACCCGTTGACGGCGATGATCCGCGCGACCGGGCTGGCGTCGGCGATCGGGTTCGGCGGCGTCGACAACGGCGGCTTCTGGGAGGGGAAGGCGCGCATGGCGATCCAGGCGCTGCTGCACGCCGCAGCGCTGGATGGACGGGACGCCCGCACCGTGTCGACGTGGGCGCAGTCGCCGACCACGGCAGGTGATGCGGTGCGGATCTTGCAGGCACACCCGCGGGCGGCGGACGGGTGGGCGGAGTCGCTGGAGTCGATGATCCAGTCCGACCCCCGCACCCGCGACTCGATCTGGCAGGGTGTGTCCCTCGCGTTCGGGGCTCTCGCTGACCCGCGCGTTCTCGACACGGTCACCCCGGGCGAGGACGAACAGTTCGACCCGGAGAAGTTCCTGCAGGCCAAGGGCACCCTGTACCTGCTGGCGACCGGCGCCGGGGCGGGCGCGTCGGCGGCGCTGGTGGCGGCATTCATCGAAGATCTCGTGGAGACCGCCCGCCGGATCGCGGCCCGCTCCCCCGGCGCCCGGTTGGACCCGCCGATGCTGATGGCGCTCGATGAGATCGGGAACCTCTCCCCCCTCCCGTCTCTCCCCACGCTGATGGCGGAGGGAGGCGGGACGGGGATCACGACAATGCCGGTGCTGCAGTCCCTCGCGCAGGCGCGGGAAAAATGGTCGGAGAATGCGGCGAACGCGATCTGGGATGCGTCGATCGTGAAGATCGTGCTCGGCGGGGCATCGAACAGCCGCGACCTGCACGACCTGTCACAGCTGGTCGGGGAACGAGACGAGGAGACCGACTCGGTGACCCAGGACGCCTACGGCGGGCACTCCTCGCAACGCTCGATCCGGCGGGTGCCGATCCTGCCCCCGGACGTGCTGCGCACGATGCCGTTCGGCACCGGGGTCATTCTGCTGCGTGCGGCCCGCCCGATCATCACCGACCTGCGCCCCTGGACCAAACGGGCCGACGCCGACGCCCTCAAAAAGGCCCGCGGCATGCTGGAGTCACGGCTGCAACAAGGACAATGACGGCACCCCGGGGTGGGGGACGGCGGGCACCTGAAGATAACGGCGCGACACGGCGCCCGCATCTGTGAGGAGTTTCCCCATGTCTGATCTTCATGTCCAGCAGTCCCTGTCCGGGTTCATCGCCTCGGACCCGCGGCTGACGTACACGCGCTCCGGCGATGCCCGCTTCTACGCGAAGATCGGGCAGGAGCATTACCGGCGCGAGACCGACGGGTCGTTCACGAAGCTGGAGACCACGTTCCACGACCTGGTGCAGTACCGGAAAGCCGCCGAGGAGGCGGCGGCTCGGTTCCAGAAGGGCGACTGGTTCCTCGCCGAGGGGTACGTCAAGACCTACACCTCCGCTCAGGGCACTGAGCAGGACGAGTTCGTGGCGAAGAAGCTCGGCCACGACACCGCCCGCACCGACTACGAGGTGACGCGGAAGGAGCGGGAGCCGTCGAACGCGGACAAGGCGACGACGATCGCCACTCAGCTACAGGCCGCGCAGGAGGCGACCGACCGTGTCGCAGGCACCACCGACCCCGCTCCCGCGCAGCCCCGTGCAACCGTCACCGGCGCTGCCCCCGTCCCGCAGTCCGAGACGGTCAGCCTCTGAGCTGTCGGCCCCCTGTGACCGCTGGTGGCGGCCTGTCGCTCCCCCGCCCCGTGCCGGGCCGCCACCAGCCTCCTCGTCCCCACTCGCATGGAGGTGAAAGCGTGCGCTCTTCGCTCTTCCGCCCGTCAACGGGCGAAGCTTCGGTGGCGCTGTCAGAGAGGCAGCGTAGTCTGGTGTCGTCCAGCCCGCTCCCTCACGGGGGCAGCTGCTGATGGCGCGACGCAAGCGTCTCGATCCTGCCCAGTACGGGCAGGTCGAACTCGATCTTTGGGGACTGGACGACACCGCTGCACAGGAACACGTCACTGTCGGCGTCAACGCCCCCCAGGCGACCGCCCCCGCGGATACCGCGGGGGCGGGGTCGCCGCAGATCGAGGAAGGAGCAGACGATGACGCACTACCAGACACTCGCCCGGCAACACTGGACCCGATACGCCCCCGCCCGGGTCGCAGCGCTCCCGAACCCAGACGAGTTCTTCCAGACCCTGGGCCAGGAAGTCCACCACCAGGTGACCGCCCTGACAGTCCAGCTGGCGGGACCAGACGTGCCGGAGGAGAGCTACCTGGAGAAGGTCGGCCGGCTGAGCGCGGCACGCCTGCAGGCGGAGGAGTTGGTGCTGACGGAGCTGGTGTGGATCACCAGCCCGGAGACGACACCCGTCGAGGATCGGGAGGCGTGGGAGGCGGACCGGACCTCGGACTCTTGGCTGGCCTCGTGGGCGGAGAGGATCCAGGACTCCCGGGAGGATCAGACCCCCGCAACAGAGGAACTGACCGAGCTCGCCGCCCAGTGGATGCTCCCGGCGGTCTTTCTGGAGGCCCTGCTGGAAGCGGAGTTCCCGGCCCAGTACCTGACCGAGCAGTCGGAGCTTCTGGCTCGGGCGGCGGATCGCCGCTACCTGAACCGGTAGCTCCCGACCCGCCCACCGGCCGCATCCAGAAGCGACGGGGTGGGCGGGCGTTCCGTCCGGTCTCGCAGGAGGATCTCGCCCCATCGGGGGCGAAGGGCCGCTTCGACGCGAACCTCGACGCGATCACGGTCGCACGCCGCCTCACCGCCGAGAACCGGACCGCGACGGATGATGAGCGGCGGCGGCTTGCGCGCTGGTCGAGCTGGGGAGCGATCGCCCAGGTGTTCGACGAGACCAGCACCGACTGGACGCGCGAACGCAGTCTCCTCCGCGAGGTGTTGGACGAGGCGGAGTGGCGTGCAGCGGAGCGCACCACCATCAACGCCCACTACACCGACCCCGCCTATGCGACCCAGATCTGGGCGGCGCTGAGCCGGCTCGGATTCACCACCGGTGACGTCCTCGAACCTGGCTCCGGCGCGGGCACCTTCATCGGACTCGCCCCCGACAGCGCACGGATGGTCGGGGTAGAGCTCGACCCGCTCACCGCAGCGATCTCCCGCGGCCTCTACCCGCACGCATCGATCCGCACGGAGTCGTTCGCAGACACCCGCATCCCCGAGGGGTTCTTCGACGCGACGGTCGGGAACGTGCCATTCGCAGACGTGACCCTGCATGACCCGGCGCATAACCCATCCGGGCATTCGATGCACAACCACTTCATCGTCAAAGCCCTCCACCTCACCCGTCCCGGCGGAGTGGTTGCGGTCCTCACCTCGCACTGGACGATGGACGCGCAAAACCCTGCCGCGAGGCGGGAGATGAACGAGCTCGCCGACCTCCTCGGAGCCGTCCGGCTCCCCTCCGGGGCGCACCGGCGCGCGGCAGGCACCGAAGCACTCACCGACTTGCTGCTCTTCCGCCGCCGCAACCCCGGCACCGAACCGGCCAGCGACATCTGGGAGATGGTCACCCCCGTCACGATCGATGGGGAGCGGGTGAAGGTCAACACCTACTTCGCCGACTACCGGCCCGACCATGTCCTCGGCGACCTCCACGTCGGACAAGGCATGTACGGCAACCAGACCCTCCGCGTCACCGCCGACCTCACCACCGTGTCGCAGCGCCTCAATGCGGCCCTCACCGACATCACCGCGTCCGCCGCCGAGCGCCGCCTGGTGTTCACCGAGCGCACCGCGGCGCAGGAGCAGGCCCGCGCTGCCCGCAAGCCTGCGGACCCGGGCCTGTTCGACGGGTCCATCCTCGCCAACACGGACGGTCAGTTCCGGGTCGTCGCCAGCGGCGAGCTCATCCCGCTACAAGTGCCGAAGTCCGCCACGACTGAGCTGCGGGCGCTGCTCACATTGCGGGACGGAGCGATCGGGCTCCTCGAGCAGGAGGCCGCCACGAAGGAGGATACGACCGTGATCGATACGGCCCGGGCGCGGCTACGCGGCCAGTACGAGCAGTACGTGACCCGCTACGGGCCGCTCAACCGGTACACGCTGCGTCGCACCGGACGCACCGACCCCGGCACCGGGGAAGACACCTACGCCCGCACCACCCCCACACCGCTGCGGATCCTGCGCGGTGACCCGTTCGGGCCGCTCGTCGTCGCCCTAGAAGTGTTCGACGAGCAGGAGCAGACCGCGACCGGTGCCGGGATCCTCTCGCACCGGGTCGTCGCCCCCACCCCACCGGTGCGCGGGGTGGAGTCCCCCACGGATGCGATCTCCGTGAGCCTGGACCGCACCGGCGGCATCGAGCTACCCCTGATCGCCGAACTTCTCGGCACCGATGACACCGACGCCCGCGCGGCTCTTGCGGGGCATGTCTTCGAAGACCCCACCACCGGGGACCTCATCCACGCCCCCGAATACCTCTCCGGGAACGTCAGAGTCAAGCTCGACGCCGCCGAAACCGCCGCCAAGGAACGGCCCGAGCTGGCCGTGAATGTCACCGCGTTGAAGGAGGTGATGCCTGAGCCCCTCGGTGCGGACGACATCGCCGCCCGGCTGGGGGCGGTGTGGATCAGCGCCGACGTGCATCAGCAGTTCCTCCGCGAGATCCTCAAAGCGGCCGATGTGCGGGTGGAGAATCCGCTGCCCGGCATGTGGGAGGTCCGCGGGGGCCGTCAAGGGGTGCTCGCCACCAGCGAATGGGGTACCGAGCGCCGGCCGGCACCGGACCTTGCGCAGTCGGTGATGGAGCAGAAACGCATCCAGGTGTACGACGAGCACCGCGACCCGGACGGCACCACGATCCGCATCTTCAACCCCGTCGAAACCACCGCCGCGCAGGAGAAGGCCGACCAGTTGCAGGAGCGGTTCTCTGAGTGGGTGTGGGAGGAGCCCGAACGTGCCCGGGTCCTCACCGACGAGTACAACCGCCGCTTCAACAGCATCGTCCTGCGCGACTACACCACCGCCGGCGAATACCTCACCTTCCCCGGCATGGCGAAAAGCTTCACCCCGCGCCCGCACCAGCGGGCGGCGGTCGGACGAATGATCGCCGAGCCCGCCACCGGCCTGTTCCACGAGGTCGGTGCGGGCAAGACCGCGGAAATGGTCGCCGGGGTCATGGAGATGCGCCGCATGGGGCTCATTCAGAAGCCGATGGTCGTGGTCCCCAACCACATGCTCGAACAGTTCTCGAGGGAGTGGTTGCAGATCTACCCGCGTGCCCGTGTGCTCGCCGCCTCCAGTGGGGATCTCACCGCGGACCGCAGGCGCCTGTTCGTCGCGAGGGCTGCGGCAAGCGACTGGGACGGGATCATCCTCACCCAGGGGGCGTTCGCCCGCATCCGCGTCGACCCGGAGACCGAACATCGGTACATCGAACGGCAGGTCGTCGAGCTCAAAGCCGCCTACGAGGCCGCGAAGGGTGAAGACCGGATGAGTGTGAAGCGCATCCAGAAACGGCTCCTGCAGGCCGAGAACAAGCTCAAGGGACTCGTGGACAAGGCACGGGATCCGGGAATCACGTTCGAGGCGACCGGTGTGGACTACGTCGTCGTCGACGAGATGCACATGTACAAGAACCTCGCCACCGAATCCAACATCCGCGACGCCTCCATCGACGGCTCCGAACGTGCCAGCGACCTGCACCTGAAACTCGAATCCCTCCGCCACCGGGGACATGACCGGGTCGTCACCGGCGCCACCGCGACTCCCATCGCGAACTCCGTGACCGAGGCGTACGTCATGCAACGCTACCTGCGCCCCGACCTCCTCGAAGAAGCCGGCCTCGGGCACTTCGACGCGTGGGCGGCAACGTTCGGGGAGACCGTCACCGAGATGGAGATGTCCCCCACCGGCAGCTCCTTCCGCCTCAAGACACGCTTCGCGAGATTCCAGAACGTCCCCGAGATGCTGCGGCTGTGGTCCGTGTTCGCCGACGTGAAGACCGCCGAAGACCTGAAGCTTCCCGTGCCGGAGATCGCCGAACGCGGAGATGGGAAGCGGGCCGCGGACACGGTTGTGATCGAACCCACCCGGGAGCTGCAGGCGTACATCGATGACATCGCAACCCGTGCCGAACGCGTCCAGAGCAAAGCCGTCCGCCCGGACGAGGACAACATGCTGAAGATCTCCGCCGACGGCCGCAAAGCAGCCCTCGACGTCCGCCTCGTCCTCCCCGCCACCCCATCTGGCCCCTCCAAGGTGGATGTCGCCGCCGACATGATCCACCGCGTCTGGAACCAGCACGCCGACCGCTCGTTCACCGACCCGACGACCGATGAGCCGTCCCCGGTGCGCGGCGGGCTGCAGCTGGTGTTCTGCGACCTCGGCACCCCGAACAAGGACCGCTGGAACGTATACGACGAACTCCGCGCCCAGCTCCAGCAGCGCGGGATGCCCGACGGTGCGGTCCGGTTCATGCACGAAGCGAAGACCGACACCGACAAAGCACGACTGTTCGCCGCCGCCCGCACCGGCCACATCGCCGTCCTCGTCGGGTCGACCGAGAAGATGGGCGTCGGCACGAACGTCCAAGCCAGGGCGGTCGCCCTGCACCACCTCGACTGCCCGTGGCGGCCCAGCGACATCGCCCAACGCGAAGGACGCGTGATCCGACAAGGCAACCAGAACGACGAAGTGGTCATCACCCGTATCGTCACCGAAGGGTCGTTCGACTCGTACATGTGGCAGGGCATCGAACGAAAAGCGCGGTTCATCGGGCAGATCATGCGCGGCAGCCTCGACGTCCGCGAAATCGAAGAGATCGACTCCGCAGCCCTCTCCGCCGCCGAAGCCAAAGCGATCGCCTCCGGCAACCCGCTCATGCTGGAGAAATCCATCGCGCAGAACGACTACACGAAACTGCAACGCCTCGAACGCGCCCACTCCCGCAACCAGTCCATGCTGCACCACACCAAGTCCCGCGCCGCAGAGATCATCGACCACGCCCAGCGCGACATCGCAGCGCTCACCGCAGCACTCCCCCGGATCCGCGACACCAGCGGCGACCGCTTCCAGATCACCATCTCGGGCCACCACTACGACTCCCGCGTGGACGCCGCCGAAGCCGTCGCCTACTGGGCGCGCGATCAGAACATCCAATACCTCTCCGACTACGCCGAACGCGACCTTGGACGACTCGGCTCCGTCTCAGGGCTCCAGATCCACGCCCGCGCGTCCGCGAGCTTCGGGACCGTGCAGGTGCACTTCTCCCTCGAGAACCTCCCCCGCACCAGCTTCGGGCTCCCCCGCGACCAGATCCTCTCCCCCACCGTCGGCCTGATACAACGCCTCGAGAACCGCGCCTCCCAACTCCCCACCATCATCGAAACACTCACCAACGAAATCCGCCAAGAGCAGGAAACTCTCGACGAAGCCGAACAGCGCATCGGCGTCCCCTTCAAGCACGCGGAAGCACTCCGCGCCGCGCACGCGCGGCTGGATGAGATCGACGCCAAGCTCGCTGAACTGAGCGAACCAGCACCAGGCGCAACCATGCCAGGTGGCAGCGCCCCAGACCCAGCCGTCATACATGCCCCGGCAGGCCGCGCCGACGCGTCGACTCCGAGCGTGCGTGCACCGTTCGACAAGCAGGACGTGCGCGATTATCGGCCGTCGCTGGGGTCGCGCGCCGACCCCGCCCCACATCCAGCTCCCGATCCACAGGTCTCGGTGACGGCTCTCCTCCGGGACATGGTCCACTCCGCGGACACATCCAGGGATGGGCCGTTCTTGTAGCGGAACGGGACGACCGGGTTCCGGCGAAGTGTCTTCGCTGTCGGTGCGCGCGGGGGCGTCCGGCCTATCCTGCGTCGGTAGATGGTTCCCCGGCGATGTAGTCGCTCTTGAGAGCCTCGAGCATCTGCTCGCCCTCCGCCGGATCCAGTTCTCCTGCGCTGACACGGTGGATGATCTCCCGCGACGCCTGATAGGCATCGAGGGTTGCGAACCCGTGGATCACGGTCCCGGCCGGGATCGACACGCACCCGTAGCCCGGCGTCGGCGGCGGATAGTTATCCGGCAACGGCTCGATATCGTCCGGCAGGGGAACCACCGGCGGCAACACCGGAAGGCTCAGAGCGGCTGACAATACGGCGTCGGCTTCGGCGCGGCTCAGCAGTCCGCGGTTCGCGGCGTCGGTGATCGCCGGTACGAGTGAGGTGGTGTCGTCCATGGCGGAAAGCAGTTCCAGCATCTTCTCCCTCGTGCCGCCGACCTCGTACCCGTTCTCCAGGCGCCCCAAAATGTGCCCGATGCCACCTCCCGGCTCCGCGGTCGGCAGACGCCCCACGCTCTCCATCACCCACGAGTCGTACTGGGCCGGCGTGATCCGCCCGGTCTGCACTTCGATCAGGCGCTGTACCATTTCCCTATCCGGGAACGGCCCACCCAGGTAGCCCATCGTGAGGCTCTGGACGATCACGTGTCGCATGTCGGCAGTCAACGGGTCAAGCAGATCAGCCAGGTACGCGTCGGCATACTCGGCGATCGTCCTCGGCAATCCAGGAGGCCATGTCGATTTGTCCGGCGGCGGTTCGATCATCCCCGACCCCCATCGTTCTGCGGCGTTCAGGTCGACGACACGGAAGTCGAAGTCGACGCTCCCTGTTCGCGTTTTCCGCGATCCGAATCGGTCACCGGCCTCACCTCCTCGCCCGCCATCACGCGGCTTGCTGACCCCTCTACTTTACCGAGCACCTCCGACCTTCGCCCCAGGCCGATGCCCTC
Organism: Frigoribacterium sp. JB110; assembly: GCF_900163665.1. Classification (GTDB taxonomy): domain Bacteria; phylum Actinomycetota; class Actinomycetes; order Actinomycetales; family Microbacteriaceae; genus Microbacterium. Next base: position 376,185 of record NZ_FUIA01000016.1, on the reverse strand, counting down.
AGTGGCTATCCCAGGGGCGAGGACTCCCCCGATCGGTGGGGCACTGTGGGGTGGGAATGAGAGGGCACCTCTGCATGTAGCGACAGTAATCGGAGGAGGCGGCAGCATGGACGACGAAGGCTTCGACCCGGACGACATTCCCGAGCTCGACCAGCCTGAACCTGAGCCCTCCGGCCCTCGCAGTGCCCCGACCGAGGGGCCCTCGTTCACTGCCCCGGCGCCTCCTCCGGCGCCGATCAACTGGAACCTGCTGTCCGCACGGGAAGCCGAGCACGAGTGGTTGCAGCTCAACGGCTGGGTGAACTGGCTCCGCGCGACCTACGGCCTGCCCGCGGCGATCATCCCGCCCATGTGGCACCGGCACTGGGAACTCATCTGGGAACTCTCCGCCCTGCACACCCACTGGCTCACCTGCTACCACCCCACTCGAGATGGTTCCGCACCGCTCCTGTGGCACGCGGACTTCGCCGCCGCCTGCAACCGGCTCCGCAACTGGGTCACCATCAACGGCACGAAACTCCAATACGACAGGCCAACTCGGCAGACGGTCTGGCCCGGTGAAGACGCACGAGAGGAAGACGACCAGGAGACACGCATCGACGATCGCGATGCCGACTTCGTCGAGTTCGCCGTCGCCGATGTCCGCGCTCGGGAAGCCAAGGAAGCCGCACGAGAAGCTCGCGGTAGCGGGTAGATCGCTCGCAAACACTATGCGCTCTCACCAGCGCTGCGAGCCTGGACCCTATCCATAGCACTGTCCACGGGCCGCATCAGCGTGCGCCTACTCGCCCCACAGAACCCAACCCGACACACGACCGACGCGAGCGTAGCCCAGGAGATGATCATGCCCCGCCAACACCGTCCGACCGAGCAATCCTGGCGCGTCCGTACGGATCCACACGATGAACCGGACCTCGACAAACTCTCGCAGGCGCTAATCCGTCTCGCTGGACAACGTGCCGACCGTGCTCGCCAGGATCACGCTCACAGCTCACCATCCACAACACCTCTCTCCCCCGACTTCCGGCGAGAGGCGGAGGAAGACGGATATAATTAAATGGCCGCACCTCTGGCGACGCCGGGTGCGGAGCGTGACCTTGACCGGCTTGACCGGTCCCACTGGCCTCGTGGAAAGGGGCCAGGCCTTCGGGTTGTCTTCACACTCTCCGCATATCGGTGCGGTCATCCTCACCGAAGAGAGAAGACAACCATGAGCGACAACTCTGCTCCTGAGTCCGCCATCGGATACATACGGACCGCTCGGCGCGACGCCTGCGACCACTTCGAGGTCATGCACAAGGCCATCGAGAAGTACGCCTCACGCACCGGCTACCGTCTTGAGGCTTCGTTCCATGACGATGGCGTATCTGGGATGACGACTGCTGACAGGCCAGGCATGGATGCCCTCCTGCAGCACGTGCTCCTCCACGATGTCCGCATCTGCATCGTCAACGACGTGGGACGCATCGCTCGTTCTTGGCCAGCGTTCTTCACCATCATCGAAGAACTGCACCGTTGCGGCGTCGACGAGGTGCATCTCGCCGTGGAAATCGATGCAGGTGAGACGCCGAAGATCCTGAATCTGGCTGAATTTGCACGGACAGCAGACCGATGAAGACCCGGGCGATCTTGATGCCAGAACCTCCGTCGGGGGCCGATGCACGGGCGATCACCTACTTGCGCGTGTCCACGCGGGAGCAAGCGGAGAAGGGAGGTACAGATGAGGGGTTCTCCATCCCCGCACAGCGTGAAGCCAACCACCGGAAGGCGGAGTCGCTGGGCGCCCGGATCGTCAAAGAGTTCGTGGACGCGGGCGAGTCCGCCCGCAAGGCAGACCGTCCCGCGCTGCAGGAGATGATCGACTACGTCAAGACCCACCGGATCTCGTACTGCATCGTTCACAAGGTCGACAGGCTCGCACGCAACCGCACCGACGACGTCACCATCCATCTCGCGCTGCGTGAGGCCGGCGTGATGCTCGTCTCCGCGACGGAGAACATCGACGAGACGCCGTCTGGCATGCTGCTGCACGGCATCATGTCCTCCATCGCCGAGTTCTACAGCCGCAACCTCGCCACCGAAGTCACCAAGGGTCTCGTGCAGAAGGCCTCTACGGGAGGCACTCCCACCAAAGCTCCGATCGGCTACCTGAACGTCCGCAAGCGCGACGAGGTCGGTCGCGAGCTCCGCACCATCGAAATCGACCCCGACCGCACCCCGCTGGTCACGTGGGCGTTCCGCGCATACGCGACCGGAGACTGGAGCATCACCCGCCTGCGCGACGAGCTTCGCGCGCGTGGCCTCGTCAGTCTTCCCACACCGAAGCGCCCATCAAAGCCGCTCGGAAGCGGCTCGCTGCACCGCATGCTCAGCAACCCGTACTACAAGGGCGATGTCGTCTATCGCGGTGTCACCTACAACGGCGCGCACGAGCCGATCATCCCACCCGAGGTCTGGTACCAAGTCCAGACAGTGATGCGCGCTCATTCCTCCGCTGCCGAATGCACCCAACGCCACGACCACTACCTCAAAGGCAGCATCTACTGCGGACAGTGCGGCTCCCGCCTGATCGTCCAGCACGCGCGGAGCAAGACAGGGACGATCTATCCGTACTTCATCTGCGCAGGCCGCAACTCACGCCGCACTCCATGCACCCGTCGCGCCGTGCCCATCGAGTTGGTGGAGAAGCTCATCACCAACCACTACAAGACGATCCAGGCCACACCAACAATGAAGCGCACGCTTCGGGCCCGGATCGATGACGACTTCGACAAGCAGCATGCCGCCTCCACACAGGAACTCGCCGAGCTCACACGAACCCGTGACCGTCTCACCCGCGAGCAAGACAAGCTGCTCGAACTGCACTTCGCCGACGCCATCGACATGAACCAGTTCATCCGCCAGCAGGACCGCATCCGCGATGAACTCGAAGTGGTTCGCCAGCTGATCACGGAACGGCACTCCGAGTACCAAGACACCAAGGAATATCTCGCGGACACCGTCGACTTTCTCGAGAACTGCCATGCCCTATACAGCCTCAGCGACGACGTCGGCAAACGCCTGTGCAATCAGGCACTGTTCCGCAAGATCTACATAGACAACGACGACGAAATCCGTAGCGACCTCGCCCGTCCTTTCGAGACGCTCGTCGACGTGGCAAAGGGGATCGAACCCAGCCGCCCCACCCCGACACCGGAGCGACTGCAGAGCCCATCCAACCCCTGGCAGCACCCAACCAAGACCAAGGAGGACCCGAGTTCCATCCTTGATCGTAAGGTCGTGGGTTTCAGCCTTATCAATTTGGTAGCGGAAGCGGGACTCGAACCCGCGACCTCACGATTATGAGTCGTGCGCTCTCACCAACTGAGCTACTCCGCCGCGTTGCACCTGCAGGATGCTGCGAGCCCCGAGTCAGGATTGAACTGACGACCCCTTCCTTACCATGGAAGTGCTCTACCACTGAGCTATCGGGGCGTGTTTCGCCTCTCGGCGCAACCAGAAAAGTTTATCACCCGGCCGGATGATCCCGCTAATCGAGCCGGACTATTGCGTGTCGCTCTCGGAGTCTTCGCTCGCGAAGTCGAGGTCGTCGTCCTCCGTGTCCGATTCACTGTCCGTGAAGTGCGTCCCTGCGTGCTCCTGAAGCCACGGCATCGGGTCGAACGTCGCCTCACCGCGCAGCAGCTCGAAGTGCAGGTGCGCCCCGAAGGAGTGACCGGTGTCTCCCGTCAGGCCCACGACGTCGCCGACTTCGATCTTCTGGCCTGCGGTGACACGCAGCGAGCCGTACTGCATGTGCGCGTAGTGGCTCGTGATCACCTCGCCGTCGATGACGTGGTCGATGGACACGGTGACACCGTAACCGCCGCCCGATTCCGTCGCGACGCGCACGGTGCCGTCCGCGATCGCTTGGATCGGGGCGCCGCTGCCTGGAGTGAAGTCGATGCCGGCGTGCAGGCGACCGGAGCGCATGCCGTAGCCGTAGCTCATGCTCGTTCCCGCAGCGAAAGGCCACTGGATGTCGGCCGTCGGGTCGTTCGTGAAGAACGCGCCGGCCGTGTCGATGCCTGCTGTCTCCGCCATGTCGACGAAGCTGGCGGCCTCGTAGTCGTCGATGCGGTCGAGCTGCGGAGCCTCTGCGCCCTCTGCCGCAACGAAAGCCTGGATCTCCTCGTCCTCTTCCGACTCCGCGTCGGGCGTCGACAGTGCGGCGGCCGTCGGCTCGCTCTCTTCGCCGCCCATCAGCGCACCGAGCGGAGTCGTCAGACCGACAGCGAGCAGTCCGACGACCGCCATGGCGCTGAGGGACGCTGTCGCGGTGGTCATGATGCGGCGCGAACGCGTGCCCGGTCGAACGGCGTCCGCGGACACGCTCCGCTGGCCGTTGGCCGCTCGCATCTGCGCACGATCGGCGATGACTGACGTCTCGCCCGTGAAGTTCAGTGCCTTCGCCGCAGCCGCGAACGCGTCGGCGTCCTGCTGCACCGTGGCCTCATCGCTCTCGGCGACCGGCTCCGCAACGATGGGGTCGCGCTCCGAGTCGAGTTCCACCTCGGTCGCTTCTGCGTCCGCCGCCACTGCATCTTTCGCAGCGGTTCGCGCCGCTTCGCGCAGCTGGCGCCTGGTCAGCGGTGTGTTCGCCGCCGTCGAGACCTCACCATCGGGGTCGACGATCGAGCGCCTGGTGGGCTGCTCGGGCGTCATGGCTTCTGAAGGCACAGGGGTACTCAGTGTCTTTCGGTCAGGCGCGACGGAGTACCGCGCTCAGAAGGGGGAGGTGCGACCTCGTCCTCGGGTTGCGATGATCACGTGCGATCCATCACGGACTAGGTAACGAACTGGTAACTAGGGTAACGGGTCCGTCTGGGAATTGCCACTTCCGACACGGGGTGTGGATGAATATTCCGACAGTTGTCCACAGATCGCTTCTCCATCGCGCCCCGGACACCCGCGGTCCAGATGCACCGTGATCCCTACTTCGGTGAAGCCTCGCCTGCGGAGCGAACTACGGCGCGACGGTCTTGTAGAGGCGGTCGAAGATCGCGGGACTGCCGCTGACGAGCATTGCTCTGCCCTGTTCATCCGGAGCGTGCCACCCCAACTCGCCGCCCGCTTCAGTCACGAGAAGCGCGCCAGCCGCATAGTCCCACGGGTTGAGGCCGCGCTCGTAGTAGGCGTCCATGCGCCCTGCGGCGACGTAGGCGAGATCGAGGGATGCGGCGCCGAGTCTGCGCAGGTCGCGTGCGAGCGGCATCACTCGCTGCACGACGGCGAGCTGATCGGCGTGCGATGCGGGGTCGTAGCCGAACCCCGTCGAGATCAGCGCTCCGGCCGTCACGTCGTCCGTGACGGTGAGCCGCTCCTCCCCCAGCCATGCGCCCTGCCCTGCGGCGGCGGAGAACAGCTCACCCAGGGCTGGCGCATACACGACTCCGACCAGGGGGCGCCAGGTCCGCGGGTCGTTCCCCTCGACGACGGCGATGCTCACGGCGTAGGTCGGCATCCCGAACGCATAGTTCACGGTGCCGTCGATCGGGTCGACGACCCAGGTCACGCCGCTGCCCCCGCTGGCCTCCCCTGACTCCTCACCGAGGAATCCGTCGTCAGGCCGCACCGCCGCGATGCGCTGCTTCACCAGTGCTTCGACCTCGCGGTCAGCCTCGGTCACGATGTCTGCGAGCGTCGACTTGCTCGCGGCGATCGACACGCCTTCGAAACGCCGCCGCTGTGCCAGGTCACCCGCTTCGATCGCGATCTCGCGTGCCAACTGCTGCAGGTCTGAAAGGTGCGCCATGCTCCCTACGCTACCGGTGCTCGGGTGGCGCAACACCGGGCGACGGCGTCGGCGGAGCAGGCTGCGGAGGAATCGGCCCCGGTGTCTGCGCGGCGCCGCCCTGGTGCGACTGCGGCTGCTGCGGAACCGGAGCTGGCTGCGCGGGGGCGGGCTGCGGAGACGCACCCCAGAACTGCGCACCGGGCGACGGCACGCCCGTCTGCGCTGCCGCGAAGTCGGGCTGCCCGTTCGGCAGGTACGGCAATGGCGTGCGACCGTCGGGGAACACCGGCCATGGCTGACGGCCGCCCGCCGCCGCAGGCTGCCCGCTCGGCGCCCCAGGTGCGCCGGATGCCGGAAAGCTCGGCACCATCGGTCGAACCGGTCGCGGAGCGAACAGAGCGTTCAGCAGGGGCACGAGCAGTGTGCCGACGCTCGCAAGGATGGCGAGCGCAACCGTGACGCGCCAGTACCAATCGCTGAAGTGGATCAGGTGCGGAACGGCGAAGTAGAAGGTGAGCATGCCGACGAGCGCTATCAGGAACACGGTCGTCACGATCGCGATCGTGCGCGTGAGCCCGGTGACGTAGCGCGCATGCGAACGCCAGTGGAGCCGCTGATGCAGCAGTGCCAGCTGGACCAGACCGATGACGAGCAGCAGCTCCCACAGGCGCACGGCCTCCCAGGCGAAGGTCTCCTCCTCGCCGCGCGGCGCCCAGATCTTGAACGCGCCGACGAGCAGCACGACGACCCACGACGCTGTGCTTGCGAGCACGAGCCAGTCCGCACGCCTGTTCGCAAGGTTCGCGTCGAGCAGCACGGCCCCCGAGAAGCCGGAGAGCAGGAGCACGGTGAGGAACGCACGGCCGATGAGGTCGCCCTGATCGGGGATGAACACCCAGACGACGCACACCACCGCGGCGAGCACGAGCGCCCCGATGGCGATGTAGATCGCCCCGCGGACGAGCTTCGACATGCTCTGCTTCGGTGACGTCAGCTCAGCTTGGCTCATGCGTCGATCCTGTCACGCGCCCATGACATCCGGAATGGGGAGCGGTGCCCTGTGGAGACGCATCGCCGCACCCTTGTGGAGAACAGACGCGCTCGCCCCACCCACGCTTCGTGGCCTACACCCCCAAAGTGTGCCCCAGAGGCGATCGACAGAATGGAAAAGCCCCGCCTCCCTGTGTTTCTTTGGGGAGGCGGGGCTTCTACTCGGGGTGGCGGGTGAGGGATTCGAACCCCCGTAGGCAGTGCCAGCTGATTTACAGTCAGCCCCCTTTGGCCGCTCGGGTAACCCGCCGAGTGCGCACCCAACCGACTTGTTCAGCCGATCGGAGGCGCGATCAACCATATTACCCACGCCCGGTCCGCACCAAAAATCGACTGGCCAGATGGCGAGTCGCGCGCGCCGCCTGCGCCGGACACTCAGCGACATCCGGATGCGCCCACGCCGCAGGACCCGGATGTCGGAACTGTGATCATTCGTTCCGAACGATCTGCGCGACGAAGTTCCGGACGCGGCGTGCGGTGTTGTCGATCTTCATGTCGACGCTCGCACGGTATTCGTTCGGGGCGAGCGGCATCGCGAGGCGGACATTCTCGTGGCACGACATGTCGGAGCAGATGTAGGTGCCGACGCTGTTGCCATGACGGCCTTCATCCCCTGCTTTTCTTGCCGTGAACAGCGCGACCTGATTGCCCGGCTGCATCGTGCGGCACAGGTTGCAGAACGACGGGTGCACGCCGGAGCCGCCCTGCGCGCGGCGGAGCACGATCGCAGCCACGGCGCCGTCGACCTCGGCCGCGATGTACCCGCGCCCCCGAGCGTGCGGATCCGGCCAGGCCAGGAAGTCGGTGTGGTCCCACTCGACGAGCGGGAAGTCGTGCGGCGCTGCGGCCACCCGCAGCTCATCGTCCGTAGCGTTCACGAACGAGTCGAACAGCTCGTTCTCGGTCATCGGCCGCATGCGCACTCCCCATCCGATTCGGATCATCCGGACATCGGCCATTGTAGGAACCTCACGGCGGGCAGTGGGCCGATGCTACGGGCACTCGGTAGGCTGATGGCCACAAAGCCGGATGGGCGCAAGCCCCGACACGGAGGTGCCGACCTATGGCAGACAGTTCGTTCGACATCGTTTCGAAGGTGGATCAGCAGGAGGCCGACAACGCGCTCAACCAGGCGCGCAAGGAAGTGGAACAGCGCTACGACTTCCGGGGCACCGAGACCTCGATCGCGTGGAGCGGCGAGCAGATCCTGATCAAGGCGAACAGCGAGGACCGCGCGTCGGCTGCACTCGATGTCTTCCAGTCGAAGCTCATCAAGCGCGGCATCTCGCTGAAGAGCCTGGAGTCCGGCGAGCCGCAGGCCAGCGGCAAGGAGTACCGGATCGTGTCGTCGCTGAAGGACGGCATCGACCAGGAGCACGGCAAGAAGATCACGAAGATCATCCGCGACGAGGGCCCGAAGGGCGTGAAGGCGCAGATCCAGGGCGACGAGGTGCGCGTGTCGAGCAAGAAGCGCGATGACCTTCAGGAGGTCATCCAGCTGCTCAAGTCGAAGGACCTCGACGTCGACCTGCAGTTCACGAACTACCGGTAGGGCACCCTGCTGGACTGGAGTTTCCGGCTTCCGGCCCGCGCAAGACGATGGGTGACAGGTAGCTCAGCGTCAGCCAGACGCAGCCGTGCCATCACGCGTTGCTCGACCGAGAGGCATGACCGCCAGCAGTTCGTCGCCGGGCGGAACGATGCTCTCCGGCAGACGCCGCACCGCCTCATCGTGCACCCCGGCGATCAACGCCGTTCCGAGATCGAGCCCGGCAGCGACGAGATGCACCGTCTGTGCGATCAGCCCGATCTCCATCGCGATGAAACGCTCGCCGCGCCCTTCTGCCTGCGACGTGAACTCGGCACGCTCCGCACCGACGTTCGCACTGAGCACGAGAAGCACCGGGCACGCGACGGCCCACGCCGCGTCGATCGTCGACTGTGCAATCAGCTCGCGATGATCCCCGTGCTCCAATGCCCGGAGACCTCCGCTGCCGGTGATGCGATAGCTCCCGGCGGCCAGTCCGCGAACGTCCCCGACGACAACCGTCGCCGTCACCGGGTACCGTGCGTGCGCCGATCCATACGAACGACGGCCATCCGGAGCGACACCGAAAACAGCGCTGAGCAGCCCATGAAGCTCCCCCGCGCGCAACGAGGTCCCGGCAAACGACTTCGTCGACTGCCGCGCGGCCAGCAGCACGTTCAGATCGTCAGCACGCATCTGCCTGAGCATACTGAACACTGCCGCGCCTGACATCCGCCCCAGGCAGCGAGAGCGCCGGAGGCTGCAGTCCGTCCCGTCAGAAGTCGTCGCTGGATTCCGTCGACGACGAGCCCACTCGACGCACGTGGACATGGCGCACCAGCCTGATCGCGGGTCGGCACAGCAACTGGACGCTGCCGACCAGGAACAGCCATGTTCCCACCGTCGAGGTCTCCGAGGAGAAGAACAGGATGCTCCCTACGATGAACCACACCGCGATGAGGATGTCGTTGACGATGCTCAGCACCTCGTATCGGCGGCGCAGCACGATCTCTTCGTGACCGATGCGGATCAGGATGTCGGTGTCGCCCATACGGCCAGGCTATGGTGCGAGCCGCGTACGACGAAGCATCCCGGCGCCTTTCCTGCCGGAGAGCGCCGGAACGTGATGCGCAAGTCCGACCCGCCGGTCGGCGGTGCGGGTGGTATCCCCATCGCCCTGGCCGTCGACCGAGCGAACATCAGCTTCTTTCTTCGTCTTCCGATTCGGCAGACTCCGTTTCCGGCTCCGGTGCTGGATCGTCGTCGCACTGCTCGACGCCGGTCGAATCTGCACCCGGCGCCTCGTCGGAGGCAGCGCTCGGCTCATCCGGTGATTCGGCACGACCCTGCGTCGCCGACCTTGCCGATGCAGAGCGTTCCTCCGCCGATGCGGTGGGCTGCGTGTTCTCCGAGTCAGCGCTCGGCTCCGCCGCAGCACCGGCGTCGACATCCGCTTCGGCGTCGGCTTCCAGAGCGTCCGCCGGTTCGATGCCCTCCTGACCCGTGATCTGGGCATCGTCGTCTGCGGGCGCCGGTCGGTCCACCGGCAGCTGCGTCGCATCCGGCTGGTCCAGGACCGCGGCAGCAGCGACAGGTGCGAAGGCCTGCGTGGGTGCATCGGACGCATCAGCGTTCCCCGAACCGACCGCGGTCGCGGCCAGCACAGCTGGCGTCGCAGCGACATCCGGGACCTGCTCACCCAACGCCTCGTCAACGGCGCCCCGGCGCTCCTTCCGCAGCGCCACGATCGACGCCGCGAAGCTCAGCGCCAGCGCGCCGGCCAACCAGATCGCCAGCACACCGATCGCCAGGCCGATGCCGATGCCGCCGCCTGCGATGAGCGCGCGGAACGCCTCGACGGTGTGTGTTATCGGCAGCGCGTTGTGGATCCACTGGTAGAACGCCGGCGCTGTCTCGACCGGATAGGTACCGCCGGCGGAGGCCAGTTGCAGCACGACCATCACCAGCGCCACGAAGCGACCTGGCGATCCGAACATGGCGACCAGGGCCTGGTTGATCGCGAGGAACGTGATGCTGGCGAATGCGGCGAGCGCGAACAGTCCCGGCAGGTTCGCCGCCTCGACTCCGACCCAGAAGTGCAGCGAGGCAACAGCTATCGTCGCCTGGATCACGCCCATGATCGCGCCGGGCAGCAGGCTGCGCAGCGTCAGCAGCGCGGCGGGGCGACGCCGCGTGAGCGCGCCGACATTCATCGCCGGGGCCATCATGTAGAACGACATGCCGCCGACCCACAGCGCCAACGACAGGAAGTACGGTGCGAGACCCGCACCGTAGCCGGCCACCTCGTTGAGCCGCTCGGAGTCGAGGGTCACCTGTGAAGCGGCCACGCCGCCGAGGTGCTTCGCCTCGCCCTCGGTGTAGCTCGGCACCTCCTCTGCGCCGTCCTCGAGACCGTCGCGCAGATCGCCGCTGCCGTCGGCGAGCTCGCCGAGGCCGTCGTTGAGCGTGTCGGCTCCCTCCGCCGCCGACTCGGATCCGGTTGCCGCCGAGCTCGCCCCGTCGGCGAGATCGTGCAGCCCACTGGCCAGCTGAGAGGTTCCGCTCGACAGTTCGCCTGCTCCGTCCGCCGCCGTCGCGATCCCGTCGGTCAGCTGCGGGGTCTGCGCGGCCAGCTGGCTGGTGCCGTCGGCCACCTGAGCCGAGCCGTCACGCAGCTGATGCACGCCGTCGACCGCCTGTCGCGCCTGCTCCAGCTTCTGCTGAGCATCGGCGAGCACCTGATCGATATCATCGCCGATCTCATCGACTGTCGACTTCACATCCTGCGCTCCCGATGCGAAGCCTTCTGCGCTGCTCACCAGCCGCGTGAGACCGTCGCTGCCGCCGCCGACCAGCCGCCCCGCATCGTCGGAGGCTCCGGATGAGGCTTCCGCTGCCTGTGACGCAGAAACGACCACACCATCCGCGTCACCCGTCAGCTGCTCGAGCGCCGCCATTCGCTCGGTGTCGCTCATCGTCGCGTACCCGTCGATCAGCCCCCGCAGACCGTCGCGCACCCCCTCGGCGCCGGCGCTGACGTCGCCGGACTGCGCCGCGGCGTCCGTCGCCTCATCGCGCACGCTCTGCGCGTCCGACAGCGCCTGACCCGCCGTATGCGATACCTGCTCGGCGGCGCCTGCCGTCTCGTCGATCCCGTCCCTGATGTCCGAGAGCCGGTCGGCGAGGTCGCTGACCGCATCGATCACGGGCTGCACCTGAGCGACGACCCGGTCCGCCTGATCGCTCAGCTGCGCCGTGCCATCCGCCACCTGCTGAGCGCCGTCATTCAGCTTCGCCGTCAGATCCGGGAGCGATGCCGTCTTCGACCGCAGCTCACCGAGACCGTTGGCCAGCTGCGACACCCCTGCTGCAGCCTGATCCGCGCCCGTCACAAGCCGCCACGCGCCGTTCTCGAGCCGCAGCGTGCCGTCGTGCAGCTGCCGGATCCCGACGACGAGCTCGCCTGAGCCGTCTTCCGCGTCGCTCGCGCCCTCGGCCACCTGCGTCGCACCGTGGGCGGCGTCGACCAGGCTGCTGTGCACGTCTGTGAAGCCGAGATAGATCTTCTCGAGGTACTCGCTGCTGACCTCGCCGCGCAGCGAGTCGGTGACCGCCGTGCCGATCGACGACGCGATGTTGCCCGAGATCATGTTCAGGCCGTCGTTCGTGCGCACATCGAGCTTCGCGCTGGAGGCCTCCGCCGCGTCGTCCTCGCCGACGGAGACGACCTTCTCGGAGAAATCCGACGGAATCGTGAGCGCGGCGTACACGCCGCCGTCGTCGAGCGCCTCACTCGCCTCGTCTGCCGACATCTCGATCCAGTCGAAGTTGTTGCTCTCGGTGCTCTCGAGCAGTGTGTCGGCGAGCTCGTCGCCGACCTCGACCTGCTTCCCGTCGGGATCGGTCGCTCCCTCGTCCTCGTTCACCACGGCGGCCGGCACCGTGTCGAGATGGCCGGTCGGGTCGATGTTCGAGTTCGTCAGAATGCTCGAGTAGATCAGCGGCACGAGCGCCAGCGCCGTGAACACGACGACGGCACCTGCCGTCTTCTTCCAGGATCGCTTCTCACTCACGGACGTGTTCCTCACTGCGCGACCGCGCCCGAGCGGTCGGCTCGCGTCTGAACGGCGATGCTGGTGACGAGCAGCTGCGAGACCTCATCTGCGGCGGCGGGAACGGACGCAGGGCTCGCACCTTCCTTGAGCCACGCGACGACGAGCCAGGTCGCCCCGGCCGCGAGAAAGGTCGCTGTGCGGGCAAGGTGTGCACGGTCGGCGCCGGCGCGGGCGGCATCGCCGAGCGGTGTGAACGCCATCATCCGCTCAGCGAGGTACTCGACGACGCGCTCCTGGAACGCGTGGGTGTCCGACTCCTCGAGCACGCGGCGGTAGTAGGGGCCGGAATCGAACAGGCGCTGGATCAGATCCCGGATGACTGGGCGAGCCGTCTGCTCCCAAGTTTCGCCGTCTGGCAGCTCTCGGGAGACGCCGTCGAACAGCTGCTGCAGCTCGTCGACGCCCGCGGCCGCCACCAGCGACGGAACGTCACGGAAGTGCTGATAGAACGTCGGGCGGCTGATCCCCGCCGTCGCGCACAGTTCAGTGATCGTCGGCAGCTTCTCGGTGCCGCCGCGCAGCGACTGATCGATCGCCTGGACCAGTGCTTCACGCGTGCGAACGATGCGTGCATCCATCAGAACCCCTCCGCCATTTGTTTACATACGTAATGTACCTTACGTATGTAAACAACTCAACACGGATGGGACGCGAGCATTGCTCGCACCGAAGGAGACACGCTCAGAGGTAGGCGCGCGTCCAGCGGTCGAGCCGCCCGTAGGCCTCGCGCCGCGCTTCCGGACGGGAGAGGAACACGTCGTGCAGTGCGCCCGGGATGCGCTCGATCGTCACCGAGGTGCCGAGATTGAGCGCGGCCTTGGCGACCTCGTCGACAGCGAGCACGGTGTCGGCCGCGGCCAGTTCGTCGGTCCACTTGTTGGGCATGGCGCTGCGCGTTGACAGCATCACGCACACGGGCGCGGTCAGGTCGAGACCCTTCGCGACCTCGCGATGCCCGTCGAGCACGGCGTCGAGCCAGCCCATCGTCGGAGGCGGCGCCTCCGACGGGCGCCAATGCGGGTTCGGTTCCGTCGGGTCCGCGGCATCCGCGGATTCCTGCTGTGCGCGCCAGTAGAAACCGAGGTCGATCGTGGGCACGATCGGTTCGCGCGGTCTGAGCCTCGCCCCGAGTTCGAGCGCCGGGGCGATGGCCGCGCGCCCGAGTCTGCCGAACTGGAACTCGAGCCACGGCGAGTTCAGGATGATCGAGTGCGCGATGCCCGGGTTGCGCGCGGCCCACAGGCTCAGCACAAGACCCCCGGTGGAATGCCCGACGAGCACCAGCCTCCGCCCGTCCCGTCTGCCCATGTGCGCGAGCGCCGCGGCGATCTCCTCGTCGTAGGTGCGCAGATCCCGGACGTAGCCGGGCAGCTGCCCATCACGCAGGCTGCGGCCGTAGCGGCGCAGGTCGAGCGCGTAGAAGTTCGCTCCCCTGTCGGTGAAGAACGTGCCGAGCCTGCGCTGGAAGAAATAGTCGCTCCAGCCGTGCACGTACAGCACGTCGACGTCGTGCAGCGCCGGCCTGCGGAACAGTCGCCGCCTCGGGCGGTGACGCACGAAGGTCGCGACGATCTCGCCCGGCTCATCCGGATCCTCCGGAGTCATCGGAAGGGTGAGCTGCTCATATCCGCCGCCGAGGACATCGGGAACCCAACCCTCAGCATTCGTCATGCGCTTCAGAGTAGCGCGGCCGAATATCGCGGTGCGCACAGGCCGGCGACAGCTGTGACTGATACCGTATGAGAAGCGCGCCGATCGGTGCGCGTCGTCGCGTCTTCATCGAGCGCCGCATTCGCGGTATTACACGCTCAGCGACTATCGCGGCGAACGGATCCGGCACCCGCCGAGTTCGCCACCCCTCCCGCCTCGCCGCGCCCGAGAGCGCCGCCGCGCGGGTCCTTCGAAAGAGAACCAGACCACAGTGTCAACTGATTCCCCCTCGTTCGCCGATCTCGGCGTTCCCTCCCGTCTCGTCGATGTCCTCGTCGCCGACGGCCGTCCGACTGCCTTCCCGATTCAGGAAGCGACCCTGCCGTCGACCCTCGCGGGGCGCGACGTGCTCGGCCGAGGCAAGACAGGCTCGGGCAAGACCCTTGCATTCGCGATCCCGATGGTCGCGCGCATCGCCGAGTCGGGCTCTGCTCGTCGCGGCGGCATGCCTTCCGGGCTGATCCTCGCGCCGACCCGCGAGCTCGCCACCCAGATCGCGCGCGTCGTCGAGCCGCTCGCGCAGGCCGTCGGCCTGAAGACCACGACGGTGTTCGGCGGCGTATCGCAGCGCCCGCAGGAGACCGCGCTGCGCGGCGGCGTCGACATCGTCGTCGCCTGTCCCGGCCGCCTCGAGGACCTCATCTCGCAGAAGATCGTCTCGCTCGAGCGCGTCACCGTGACGGTGCTCGACGAGGCCGATCACATGGCAGACCTCGGCTTCCTCCCCGGCGTCACACGCCTGTTGTCGCAGACACCGGGCGGCGGTCAGCGACTGTTCTTCTCCGCCACGCTCGACAACGGCATCGACAAGCTCGTGCGCCGCTTCCTGAGTGAGCCAGTGCACCACTCCGTCGACTCGGCCGAATCGCCGGTCTCCGCGATGACGCACCACGTGTTCGAGGCGGGGTCGACTGAGGCGAAGACCGAGCTCGTGCGCACGCTCGCGTCGGGCAGGGCCCGCCGGCTTCTGTTCACCCGCACGAAGCACCAGGCGAAGAAGCTGGCGCGCCAGCTGACGTCGAAGGGCATCCCGGCAGTCGACCTGCACGGCAACCTCTCGCAGAATGCGCGCGATCGCAACCTCGACGACTTCTCGTCCGGCCGCGTGCGCGTGCTGGTGGCGACCGACGTCGCCGCTCGCGGTGTGCACGTCGATGACATCGAGCTGGTCGTGCACGTCGACCCGCCGGCCGAGCACAAGGCATACCTGCACCGCTCCGGCCGCACCGCCCGCGCCGGATCGTCGGGCGACGTCGCGACGATCATGCTCTCGAGCCAGCGGCAGGACACCAAGCAGCTGCTGCGCCGCGCGAACATTCAGGTGACGCCGCAGCAGGTGACGGCATCGCACCCCGCGGTCTCGGCTCTCGTCGGCGACGCGGCGGAGTTCGTCGCTCCCGGTGCCGGTCTGCCTGGGGCAGGAAACCCGCCAGCACCGGGTGCTTCAGGCGGCGGCACCTCCCAGGGTGCGAACGCGCGCCGCAAGCGCGACAACCGCGGCGGTCAGGGTGGCCAAGGCGGACGCGGCGGTCAGGGCGGACGCGGCGGTCAGGGCGGACGCGGCAGGGACGCAGCCGGACAGAACGAGTCAGGTCAGGGCGGCCGCCGGCGCGGCGGCCAGGGCCAGGGCGGCCAGCGCTCCGGCGGGAACAGCCGTTCCGCGACGACCTACTCGACGTCGACCGGCGGCGGCTCGTCGCAGCCCGCGCGTCAGGGCGGCCAGCGCCGCACCCGCCGCGCCACGTCGCCGCAGGGCTGACCTCTCACGACGCGAAACGCGCCCGTCCCCTCACCGTGGGCGGGCGCGTTTCGCATGTCGTGTCACCTCGTTTGCGCCGCCGTCGGCGATGCCGCCGCCCGACGCCGACGAGCGCACAGACGAACGGCGCCGCCACGCCGACGCGCCCGTACGCCACGGCCTGCGCCCGCGCGGGGGCGACCCGCCTCGTTTGCGCCGTCGTCGGCGATACCACCGCTCAACGCCGACAAGCGCACAAACGAACGGCGGTCCGAACGCCCGCGCCGCGGGTGGGCGCCGCGGAGGCTACTCGCCGCGCGAGATGCGCACCATCTCGTCACGTGGCACGACCTTGACGCGATCGCGGCCCTGCGGTTCTCCGAGGCCGACCTCGTGCTCGTCGAGGCGGTGCCAGCCGCCGAGGTCGGTCCACTTCACACCGCGCGAGGCGAGCAGCTCAGGGATCGCCGTCTCCTCCGGCGCCTCGGGGTGCCACCACGAGCCCTGGTCGTTGACCAGGTGCTGCACGGTCTCCATCGCGTCGGACTTGGTGTGGCCGATCAGGCCCACAGGGCCGCGCTTGATCCATCCGGTCGCGTACATGCCGGGCATGATGGCATTCGAGTCCTCCGAGAGCACCTGGCCCTCGTGGTTCGGGATCACGCCGTGGCGCGAGTCGAACGGCACACCGTCCAGCGGCGAGCCGAAGTAGCCGACGGCCCGGTAGAACTGTCCCATCGGCACCTCTCGCAGCTCCCCCGTGCCCTCGATGCCGCCATGCCCATCCGGACTTGTGCGCTCGTACACGAGTGAGGTGAGACGCCCCTCCTGGTCGGTCTTCAGCTCCACCGGATTGGCCCAGAAGTGCAGGTGCAGCCGGCGCGAAGCTTCTCCGCCCGCATTGTTCGCGCCAGGGCGCTGTCGCCACGACTGCAGCACGCGGTCGATCACCTTGACCTGCTTGTTCGACTCGATCGCAGCGCGTGAGGCCTCGTCGTAGTCGAAGTCCTCGTCGTAGACGACCATGTCGACGTCGCGCAGCTCGCCGAGTTCGCGAAGCTCGAGCGGCGTGAACTTCACCTGCGCGGGGCCGCGGCGCCCGAACACGTGCACGTCGGTGACGGGCGATGACTCGAGCGCCTCGTAGACGTTCTGCGGCACCTCGGTCGGCAGCAGGTCCTCGGCGTGCTTGGCGAGGATGCGCGAGACGTCCAGAGCGACGTTGCCGTTGCCGAGCACACCGACGGATTCCGCGTTCAGCTCCCAGGTGCGCGGGACATCCGGATGCCCGTCGAACCAGCTCACGAAATCCGCGGCGCCGTGCGAGCCGTCGGCGTCGATGCCCTGAATGTCCAACGAGGCGTCGCGCACGGCACCGGTGGCGAAGATGACCGCGTTGTAGTGGCGCTTCAGGTCATCGAGTGTGACGTCTTCGCCGAAGCGGACGTTGCCGAAGAGGCGGATGTCTCCGCGGTCGAGCACGCCGCGCAGCGCATTGATCACGCCTTTGATGCGCGGGTGGTCGGGGGCGACGCCGTAGCGGACGAGACCGTACGGGGCCGGCAGGTGCTCGAACAGGTCGATCGACACGTCGAACGAGCGCTCCAGCTTGAGCAGGATGTCTGCCGCGTAGATTCCCGCGGGACCCGCTCCGACGATTGCCAGCCTCAGCTTGGTCATGGATGTCCTCTCACTTGCGATGTCACCGCTGCGGCGGTGAGGAAGATTCAGCTGTCGCGGTCGACGAGCGTGCCGGCGAACCGGGTCAGGGCCTCGCGCACGCCGCCGCGGGGCAGCGGCTCCAATGCGGCGGTCGCCTCGTTCGCCCACGAGGTGGCCAGCTCACGCGTGCGCGCCGTGACGATGTGGTCGCGCAGGATCTCGACGCAGTCGTCGAGGATCGCGGGGGCGGCCCCGTCGGCGATCCGCGCGACGCCGTCGTCGATGCGCGCCTTCAGCGCAGGGTCCGCCTCGCCCAGCAGCAGATAGGGCATCGTCGGCACTCCGGCGCGCAGGTCGGTGCCTGGAACCTTGCCGGTTTCGGCGGGGTCGGCTGACAGGTCGATCACGTCGTCCATGAGCTGGAACGCGACGCCGACCTTCTCGCCGAAGGTCCGCAGCGGCTGATGGAACCGTCCGTCCGCACCGGAGAACAGCGCCCCTGCATGTGCCGCCGCGGCGATCAGCGAGCCGGTCTTGTCACTGAGCACCCGGATGTAGAACTCGATCGGGTCGTCCGTCTCGCCCGCCCCGATGGTCTCGTGCATCTGACCGAGCACGAGTCGTTCGAACGTCTCCGCCTGCAGCTTCATGGCCTCGGGGCCGAGCTCGGCCATCAGCACGCTGGCGCGCGAGAACAGCACGTCTCCGGTGAGGATCGCGATGCTGTTGCCCCACACGGCGTGGGCGCTGGCGACGCCGCGACGGCGGTCCGCCTCGTCCATGACATCGTCGTGGTACAGCGATCCGAGGTGGGTCAGCTCGAGCGCTCGTGCGGCCTTGACGACGCCGTCCGTCGCGCCGTCGCCGAGCTGGGACGAGAGCATCGCGAGCATCGGGCGCACCCGCTTGCCACCTGCCTCGTACAGGTAGCGAGCGGTCGCATCGACGAGCTCGTCGGTGGAGTGCAGATCGCCGGCGAGCTGCTCCTCGACGCGCTCGAGGCCCGCCTCGATCTTTCCGACGAGGCGGCGCGCGGCTGGGGTCGCGAAAACACGGTCGTTGAGACCGAAACGGCTCGCCAGGCGCGAGCCCGAAACCTGGGGGCCCGAAGTCACCATGCCAGCCTACAAGGCGCCGACCCGTGCGAGATCCGCCCGTAGGCTGATCTGAGCGGCCGCGACGTACATCCGGAGGATGGTGTGCGCCGTCACTCCGGCTTGGCCGCCCTGTGCAGCGCCACGAGACCGAAGGTGAGGTTGCGGTAGGCGACGTCCGTCCATCCGGCCTCGCGCATCCATCCGGCGAGCGCCCGCTGGTCCGGCCACGCCGCGATCGACTCGTTCAGGTAGTCGTAGGCGCCGCCGTTCGAACCGACGAGGCGCGCGACGATGGGCAGCACACGCGAATTGTAGACCCGGTAGAAGCCCCGGATGAGCCGGTTCGGCGGGGTGGAGAACTCGTTGATCACGACACGGCCGCCCGGTTTGGTCACGCGCAGGAACTCGGCGAGGGCTCGCTTCGGGTCGTCGACGTTGCGCAGGCCGTACGACATCGTGACGGCATCGAAGGAGTCGTCCTCGAACGGCAGATCGGTGGCGTCGGCGTGCACGAACTCGAGGTTCCTGACGTCGCCGTGCCTGCGCCTGCCCTCGGCGAGCATGCCGGATGAGAAGTCGGCCGCGACGACGTGCGCGCCTTCACGAGCGAGCGATGCCGACGATTTCGCCGTGCCCGCCGCGATGTCGAGGATGCGCTGGCCCGGCTGCGGGTCGACGGCTCGCGTGGTGGCGCGACGCCATGCCGCGTCGAGCCCGAAGGTCATCGCGACGTTGGTCGCGTCGTACCGGTCGGCCACCTGGTCGAACATTCCGCTCACGCGCTGGGGGTCCTTGCCGAGATCCGCGCGGTTTGGCTCAGCGTTCATCCGTTCGAGACTAACCGGGTTGATGCGTGGGGCGCGACCGCGGCACCTCGGGCAGCTCGCCGAGCACGTTCAACCAGCGGTCCGGCGCGGCGTCGTCGAAGGGCGGCTCGTATGCGGCGACGCGGCTCTCGAGGTCGCCCGCAGTCCGCTCGAGCGCCGAGATCACGTCGGCGGGGTAGCCGTACAGCTCGCGATGCTCCTCCCACTCGTCCTCGTCATCGATGAAGACGGTGCCGTCGACGCGGCGCACCACGTCGAGGTCCATATCGATCGCGGTCGGCCTGCCGTCGTGCCAGCGCACGTCCCACGCGATGTCGATGTAGATGCGGGTGCGCTGGGGTGCGGCGTTCACAGTGAGCACGTAGTCGGTCCGACCTTCCGGCATCAGCGCGACGCTCGCCGACGTGAGCAGCATGTCTCGCCCAGGACGGAATGAGCGCCACCCGACGCGCTGGCCGAGCCAGTCGCCCCACCTGTCACTGCCGAGGTACACGCACTCGTGCTCCCAGTGCGGTGAGCCGTCCCACTTTCGCCATTGGAAGGACACCTTCGTACCTGGTGGGGGAACCGACATACCCCGAGCCTACGCGCTCGACCCCGGCGGCCGAGATGCGCACTTCTCACCGAGATGCGCACGTCTGGACGGGGTTCTGTCGACGAAGTGCGCATCTCGACGGCAGGCGGCAGGCTTTCAGCGGGCCGGAATATGGTGGTCTCGTGACGACTGATGAGCGACTCTCCCTGCCGAAGCTCGTCGCGACGACGCGCGAGGTCCCGCCGCTGGACGACCCGCTGCTGCACGCCTCCGCCGGAGACCCCCTCGCGTGGATCAGGCGCGGCGACGGCATCGTCGGGGCCGGACCAGAGCTGCTCCGCCTCGACATCGGCGAGGACAGCCGGTTGGAGGCTCTCACCGACATCTGGCACGCGATCGTGCAGGCCACCGACGTCGACGACGAGGTGCAGCTGCCGGGCACGGGCTTGGTGGCGTTCGGCGCCTTCGCCTTCGACGAGGCCTCCGATGCGCCGAGCACGCTGATCGTCCCCTCGACCGTGATCGGTCGGCGAGGCGGCAGGCACTGGATCACACGGATCACCCGAGCTGAGGGCGCAGACGTTCCGGATGTCGACGAGGTCGGCTACGGTCCGCAATGGTCGGCGACCCTGGGCCCTGGCCGGATGGACCCTGCGGCGCACAGCGACGCGGTGCGCGATGTGCTGGGCAGGATCGCCGACGGCGAAGCCGAGAAGGTCGTGATCGCGCGCGACATCTCCGGCACCGTTCCCGCAGGCGCCGACCTCCGACGCCTCGTCAGCGAACTCGCTCACGGCTACCCCGACACCTGGACCTTCGCGGTCGACGGGCTGATCGGTGCGAGCCCGGAGACGCTCGTGACGGTGTCGGGCGGCACCGTCACCGCACGCGTCCTCGCCGGAACGATCCCGCGAGGTGCCGACGCCGACGAGGACACGGCGCTCTCGGTCGAGCTCGCCAAGAGCGACAAGAACGTCGAGGAGCATGCGTTCGCCATCGCGAGCGTGCTCGAGGCGCTGCGCCCGTACACGGCGACTCTCGAAGCGTCGGAGACGCCCTCGCTGCTCCGGCTGCCGAACCTGTGGCACCTTGCCACCGACGTCACCGGCACGCTGTCGAACGGCGCGTCCGCGCTGAACCTCGTGCGCGCGCTGCATCCGACCGCTGCGGTCGGCGGCACGCCGCGCGACGTCGCGATGCGCATCATCCGCGACGTCGAACCGTTCGACCGCGGCCGCTATGCCGGACCCGTCGGCTGGATCGACGGCAACGGCGACGGCGAGTGGGCGATCGCGCTGCGGTGCGCGCAGTTCGGCGGTGCCGGCGACACGACCTCGACCGGAGACGACGAGGGCGACGACCCGGCCGCCGCCGACTGGTCGCGCGGCGCGAACGCGACGCGCCGTGTCACCGCCCACGCCGGCGGCGGCATCGTCTCAGGCAGCGTACCGGAATCGGAGCTCGACGAGACTCGCGTCAAGTTCCGCCCCATCGTCGACGCCCTGGCATAGCGGCGGCGCCCGGTGCGGCCGCGCGCAACACAACAGATTGCGCATCCCCACACACGCCACGACGCAATGCGTGTTGGGTTGTGCGCATCGTGTTGCCGAATGCGCGCCGTCCGGCGGCGACGCACGGTTCGGCCACATGGCTCGAGGTCAGGACACCAGTGCGCGAGCGGCCTCGGTGAGCCAGCGCGCCGGGTCGGCCATGGCGGCATCGGATGAGCCCGCCAGGTCGGTGAGACTCGCGGCGCCGGCGAACGCCGACGTGTCCGCGTCGTCCGCGATGCGGCCGGCGACGAGGGCGACAGGCACGCCGGCCTCACGCGCCGACGCGGCCACGTGCGAGGGCACCTTGCCCGCGGCGGACTGTCCGTCGAAGGACCCCTCGCCTGTGATCACCAGGTCGGCTCCCACGATCGCCTCGCGCAGCCCGATCAGCTCGGCCACGCGCTCGGCGCCGTTGGTCAGATCGGCGCCCCATGCCAGCAGACCATAGCCTGCCCCTCCCGCGGCTCCCGCGCCAGGCTCATCCGGATCGGCCTCTTGTGCGACGGATGCCGCCTCGCCCTGCGCGGCGCGCATCCGCTCGACGAGGTTCGCCAGCGCCGCGTCGACGGGCGCGGGGTCGGTCAGTCCCTTCTGCGCCCCGAACACCGCGGCGGCGCCGCTCGCCCCGAGCAGCGGATTGGTCACGTCGGTGAGCACCTGCACCCCGGCATCCGGGAGCGCGCGCAGGCGGCTGAGATCGACCTTCCGGATGTCGCTGAGGCCTTCCGCTCCCGGAGCGACTGCCATGTCGAACTCGTCGGTGAAGCGCGCGCCCAGCGCGGTGAGCATGCCGACGCCGCCGTCGGTGGATGCGCTCGAGCCGATGCCGAGCACGAGTCGCGACACCCCGTGGTCGAGCGCCTTCGCGATCGCCTGCCCGAAGCCCAGGGTCGACGCCTGCCATGGGCGCAGCTCACCCGAGAGCAGTTCGATTCCGGATGTCGAGGCGAGCTCGATCACGCCGGTGCCCTGGGGCGCGTCGTCGGCGGGCGGCAGCCACACCCATTCGGCATCGACCGGGAACACCGCGGGTCCGGTCACCTTCACCGGAGTGCGGCGAGCCCCCTGCACGGTCTGCGCGATCGCGTCGAGGGTGCCCTCTCCCCCGTCGGCCATGGGCATCCGGATGATCTCGACACCGTCGCCCAGCCCGGCGGCGAGCGCGTCGACCACCTCGGGGGCCGTTGCCGTCCCTTTGAAGCTGTCCGGGGCGATCACGATGCGGCGCTGCGAAGTCATGCGTCCATTCTGTCGCTTTCCATCACGCGTCCATCACAACTCTTCATTTCTGGCACATCTCCGGTGGTGCGCCCACCCGGAGATGTGCCAGAAATGAAGAATCGGGCGGATGGGGGTCACCGCGGAAGCGGCACCTCGATCAGTCGCATGCCGTCGGTCTGCGCCAGTGCCGCGGTGAGCGCGGCGGGCGAGTCGGCGCGCGCGTATGCCCAGCCGTAGGCGGCCGCGAGGTGCTGGAGCGACACCGCCTGAGGCGTGTACTGCACGCGGTCCATGGCCGCCGGTCCCGCGAACTGCGCGACCTCGAGCCCGTCGAAGATCGAGCCTCCGCCGTCGTTTCCGACGATCACCTGCATGCGCGGCGGCTGCTCGCCTTCCGGAATCAGGAGCGCACCGACGTCGTGCAGGAACGCCAGGTCGCCGAGCAGCACACGGGTGACGCCGCCGACTGCCGCACTCCTCTGCTCCGCCTCGGCGCCGTTCGCGGCATCGGGGGCATGCCCGTCCTGGCTGGCGAGCGCGATGCCGAGCCCGGTCGCGATCGTGCCGTCGATGCCGGCGAGGCCTCGATTCGCGTGCACCCGGATGTCGCGGGGCGGCAGGGTGTCGTCGGCCACGCGGACGAGGCGGCTCGAGCCGAACATGAGGCGATCTTCCGGGCCGCTGGCCCGCCACACCGCGGCGACGAGCTGCTCGCGATCGATGGTGTCGGCGGCCTCGGAGATCGTCGCGGCGGGTGCGGTGCTGCCGGCAACGGCATCGTGCTCCGCCGACCAGCGGGCCCATGCAGCGGCCCAGGCGTCGTCTTCCTCACCCGGCCCGACGGCGATTCCGGATGCCTGACGGGTCGCACCGTTCAGATCGAGCGGCTCGCCTCCGCGCCTGACGGCGACGACTTCGACATCGCCGCGCGAGAGCAGCGCCGTCTCCTCGCGGTTCAGCGTCGGGTGCCCGAACACGATGACGCGCTCGATCCTCGCGCCCAGGTCGCTCTGCCGCAGCGCGACCCGGTATCCGGCGACCGGACGCGGGCCGCGCCGCGCACCGCTGACCACCTCCGCCAGCAGGGGCCAGTCGCCTTCCTCGGCACACGCGATCGCCTCTGCCCCCGCGTCAGCACCGGCGAGCACGACAGTGCGCGGGCCGCGGTCGAGCACTGTCGGAGCGATCGCGACCGTCGGCTTCGCCTCGGCCTCTGAACGCACGGCCTCGGCGTCGACGAACTCCCCGAAACCGGCAGGCAATGGGCCGGCCAACGGCTCCCGGAACGGCAGATTGAGGTGGGCCGGACCGGCGACGCACAGGCTCGAAGCCGGCGCGGCGGTCGACGTCTCGCGGCTCGAGCTCGCGAGGTCACGCCCCCCGTCACTGTCCCGGCCAGCGGATGCACCGCTCACGGCCGCACGGAACGCATCGACCGCAAGCGATCGGAACTGATCTGCCTCGCCGTCTTGCCCATCCGGAACCGGAGCATCCGCCATCAGTCGCACCGCCCCGCCGAAGATGCCGACCTGGTCGGTGGCCTGATTCGCGCCGACTCGGCGCAGCTCCGGGGGACGGTCGGCGGTCAGCAGCAGCAGCGGCACTCCTGCGTGGTGCGCCTCGAGTACCGCAGGCAGATAGTTCGCCACGGCGGTGCCGGATGTGCACACCAGCGCGGCAGGAACGCCCGACTCGCGCCCGATGCCGAGCGCCAGGAACGCCGCGGCGCGCTCGTCGACGCGCACGTGCATCCGGATCGTGCCCTGCCGCTCCAGTTCGGCCGCCGCGAGCGCAAGCGCCTGCGACCTCGACCCTGGGCTGACCACGACGTGCCGCCCGCCGAGTGCCACGAACGCTTCCAGCACCGCGCCAGCCGCGCCGGTGGCCGGGCTGGGACCCATCCTGCCGGTTCCTGTGTCCGGTGACTCAGCCGCGGGCATCCGGGCGGCCGTTCGGCCCGTCGCCCGCTCCGCGTGAATCGGCGTCCCCGGACTCGTCGGAGTCGTCCCCGCGCCCCTTCGGCGAGTCGTCATCCTCGCCGTCGTCCTCGCCATCGGCTTCGCCCTCGTCGTCCTCTTCCTCGTCGAGCTGGCGAAGTTCCTCTTCGAGCTGACGGATCCGCTCGTCGGATTCCTTCGCAGCGGCTTCGCGCAGGAATGTGGGGTCGTCGTCCGGGGCGTCGGGCACCGTGAAGGTCTCGGCAGAGCCGCGGGAACGACCGATGATCCACCACAGGATGCCGCCGATGACCGGAACGCAGGTGATCACGACCCACGCCGCTTTCGGCGCACCGCGGTGGCGCGTCGCGGGCTGCACAGCGCAGTCGATGATGCTGATCACCGTGAATACGACCGCGGCGACCGCGCCGATCAAGAGAAGTCGGGCCATACCTCCAGCCTACGCCGCGCACCTATGTGCGGGCGAAGTGAGCGTCCGCGGAGCCCACGAGAGGCACCGTTGCTGTCCGGATCAGCGACCGCAGCGGCGCATGTCGGCTGGAAGGGCCCGTTGGTGACGGGAAGGTGCTGGTCAGGGAGAGTCAAGGCGAGGGAATGTCGCCGGAGGGTGCCCGAGGGTGGTCTCAACGGTCTCGGTCTGCGCGTCCTTGCCGGTGAGACGGGCGATGGCTTCCTCGAACTGGCGCGAGAGCGCATCGGCGGCGGCCTCACCGTCGCCCGAGGCGATCGCGTCGATCAGCTCACGATAGGTCGGTGAGACGGAGCGCCGCACCTGATAGCCGTTGCTCGCGCTCAGACTCGCGATGCGCGTCTCGGCGAGCAGCGTATCGATGCGCGAGGAAAGCCGCGGGCTGCCGACCAGTCTCACCAGCTCACGGTGGAAGGAGATGTCGGCATCGCCGATCGGTACGGCTTCGTCCCCCTCGCTGACGGCGACCAGCCTGGCCAGGCAGGCCTCCAGTTCCGCTGTCTGCACCCGCTCCGGACGCTGCGCAAGGCGACGCGCCGCGTGTGCTTCGACTGCGAGCCGCGCTTCGTACAGATCGGCCACCTCATCCGGGGCGATCCGGCGCACGCGCATGCCACGGCCGGGATGCGAGACGAGAAGGCCTTCCTGCACGAGCCGCTGGGCCGCCTCTCGCAGGGGCCCCCGGCTGACCCCGAGCTGAGCGGCGATCTCGACCTCGCCGATGGGTCCGCCCGTGGGCAGATCACCGGTGAGGATCGCCTTGCGCAGCTCGACGGCGACCATGTGGACGGTGGACATCCGCTCGAGGGCGACCATGGAGCGCTGAGCACCAGCAGCCTGGGGCTTGGGCACCTCGCCCCTCCTCTCGCTCAGCAGTTCTCGCATGCGTCCAATTCTCGCACCGCACCGATTGTGTCTGATTGTCTACACGAAGACAATTAGATTGATTTGAAATTGACAGTGTGGAATCGTGGGGCTCGTCCTGTAGCGGCGCGCGCACTCGCTCGCGCCGCCCACACCTGGAGAGGAATCACGATGATTCGACGCAGTATCACGACCGCCGGGCTCGCCGGACTCGGGATCGTTGCGCTCGGCTTGGCCGGATGCACGTCAACAGCGCCCGAGAACTCCGAAGGTGGCGAAGGTGGCGGGAGCACCCTCGACACGCTGCGGGAAGAGGGCACCATCACGCTCGCCATCAACGGTGAGCAGCCGTACTCCTGGCTCGACGCCGATGAGCCCACCGGAGCCACCATCGCGATTCACGAGCAGATCTTCAGCAACCTCGGAATCGACAACATCGAGGTCGAGCAGGTGGACTGGGACAGCCTGATCCCCGGTCTGAACGCCGGCCGGTGGGACGCGGTGAGCGCTGGCATGTCGATCACGCCGGAGCGCTGCGAGGAAGCAGCATTCAGCGACCCCGAGATCATGTACACCACGACGCTCGCCGTCCCCGCAGGCAATCCGAAGGGGCTCAGCGACCTCGACTCTGCGCTCGACTCGGGCGGCGACGTCACGCTCGCGCTCCAGACCGGCGCAATCGAGGACGGCTACGTCGAGCAGCTCGGCGGCTACGACAACATCGTTCCTGTCGACAGCGCGCAGAACGGTCTGGAGACCGTCGAAACCGGTCGCGCCGACGCCTTCGCTCTCACAGCGGTGTCGCTGGACTGGATGACAGAGGACAACGACGCGCTAGAGACCACAGGTCCGTTCGTGCAGGAGATCGACGGCATCAAGCAGATCGGCTCCGGCGCGACGGTGTTCCGTCCCGGCGACACCGAACTGCTGGACGCATACAACGAGGAGCTCGCGAAGATCACGAGTGACGAGCAGGCCTATCTCGACCTGGTGGAGCCGTTCGGCTTCAGCGCAGAGAACCTGCCGCCGGCTGATCTCACCACGGAGCAGCTCTGCTCGGGTGACCTCGAAGACGTGCAGTAACGAACGGCTGATCGGACTCTCTTGAGCGAGAACTTCGACACGCTCGGGCGCGCGCTGCCTCAGCTTCTGGACGGCCTGCTGATCACCGTCCAGTTGACCTTGGGCAGCGCGCTGCTCGCGCTCGTGGTCGCCGTCGTGCTGGGCCTGACTGCCCGGCTCGACAACATCGTGCTGCGTGGCATCGCGCGCTTCGTCATCGAGTTCTTCCGCGGCACGTCTCTGCTGGTGCAGCTGTTCTTCTTCTTCTTCGTGCTGCCGCTGCCGCCGATGTACGTTCAGCTCCCTGCCGTGGTCTGCGGTGTGCTCGGCCTCGGTCTCAACTACGGCGCATACGGTGCTGAGGTGGTGCGCGGATCGATCAACTCGGTGCCGCGCGGGCAGTGGGAGGCGACGACGGCTCTCAGCATGGGCCGCGCGCAGCGGATGTGGCGAGTCATCTTTCCGCAGGCTTGGGCGCTGATGATCCCGTCGCTGAACAACCTGCTCATTCAGCTCCTCAAAGGCACGGCCGTCGTCTACCTGATCTCCATCGTCGACCTCACCGCGAGGTTCAATGACCTGCGCCAGGAGACTGGAGACGTCTTCTTCACCTATTCGATTGCGCTGGTGACCTACTTCATCCTCGCCTACATCCTCTCCACCGGTATGAACGCCTTGGAGCGGCGTGCCAAGCGCAAGCTCGGACTGAGCACCACGGGCGTCTTCTCCATCCCCGACGCAAAGGGGGTCGCCGCATGATCGACTCGACCCTCTGGAGATGGGACCACGTCTGGGCGGCTTTGCCCGACATGCTGCTGAAGTTCGTCACCGTGACGCTCCTGGTGACCATCATCGGCAGCATCATCGCTGCCCTGCTCGGCCTCCTGATCGCCCTGCTGCGCCGCTCAGTGCCGCGCCCGGTCGCCGCCATCATCACCTTCGTGGCGGACTTCATCCGGATGACGCCTATCATCATCCAGCTGCTGTTCATCTACTTCGCCTTCACCAGCCTCGACCCGATACTGATCGGCATCGTGGTGTTCGGTGTGCACTACGCCACCTTCATGTCTGAGGTCTACCGCGCAGGAATCGACTCGATCCCGCGCGGGCAGTGGGAGGCGACCACCGCGCTGTCGATGCCGCGAGGACGCACGTGGACAGCGGTGATCATCCCGCAGGCTGTGCGCGCCACCGCACCTGCACTGGGGAACTACGTCATCTCGATGTTCAAGGAGACGCCCTTCCTGACCGCGATCGCCGTGGTCGACATGCTCGGTTCCGCCATGGCCTACGGCGGCTCTCACTTCCGTTCCATCGAGGTCGTCACCATTGCCGGGCTCCTCTTCCTGATCGCCAGCTACCCGACCTCGCTGCTCGTCACCCGATTGGAGAAGCGCCTTGCCTTCACATCATGACCAGGGGTCAGACGCACCCGTCACAACGCACACCGGTGCGATTCAGCTGGCCGACGGAGACGTTCCGTCGATCCGCTTCGACCGCGTCACCAAACGCTTCGGCGACCACACGGTTCTCGACCAGCTCGACTTCGCGGTGCGCAAGGGCGACCGTGTGACGCTGATCGGGCCGTCCGGCTCTGGCAAGACGACGATCCTGCGCCTGCTGATGACGCTCGAGGAGCTCACCGACGGGTACATCCTGGTCGACGGGCAGCCTCTCACGCACACCCAGCGGGACGGCAAACGGGTGGCGCTGAAGGAGAAGCACCGCAACGAGATGCGCAAGCGGATCGGCATGGTGTTCCAGCAGTTCAATCTGTTCCCGAACATGACGGTGATCCAGAACATCATCGAGGCGCCGGTGCACGTTCTCGGTCAGTCCAAGGCCGAGGCGACGAAGCATGCGCACGAGCTCCTCGAGCAGGTGGGGCTTCCCGACAAGGCCGACGCCCATCCGTTGTCCCTGTCGGGCGGCCAGCAGCAGCGCGTCGCCATCGCGCGGGCACTCGCGATGGAGCCCGAGATCCTGCTCCTCGACGAGGTCACCAGCGCACTCGACCCTGAGGTCGTGGGCGAGGTGCTGAACATTCTGCGCGAGATCGCCAGAACGACCGATGTGACGATGCTGATCGTGACGCACGAGATGCAGTTCGCGCGCGACGTGTCGAACCGTGTGCTGATGTTCGACGGCGGCCGCATCGTCGAAGAGGGTGCCCCTGACGACATCTTCACCAAGCCCCAGGAGCAGCGCACCAAGGACTTCCTCTCCGCGGTGCTCTGACCCGGCTCGGCGCCCGTTGCGGGCGGGCCCTGCGCCCACCGCAACGGGCGTCGTGCTGTCACACAGGCGCAGTTCGTAGCATGGGGGCGTGAAGTTCGTCCTCTACGCCATCGCCCGCATCGCTTTCTTCCTGGTGCCGTTCGGCCTCATGATGCTGATGCCGATCTTCCAGAACCTGTGGTGGCTCGCGGCGATCTTCTCCGCGCTGATCGGGCTGAGCCTGTCGATCATCTTCCTGCGCAAACCTCTCACCGACGTCACGACCGGCATGGCCGAGCGTCGCGAACAGCGCGCAGCGAAGACCCGCGCCGAGCGCGAGCGCGAGGAAGAGGACGCGTTCGAAGACGCGGCCAACGAGGCCGCAGGCGGCGACGAACGCCCCTGACGAGCCGTCGGGCGCATCCGGATGCGGTCAGAGCTCCGGATGGCGCTGGTCGCGCACGCGCGCCGAGCGTCAGATGACGAACGCGAAGGCGAGGATGGCGGCGTAGGCGAGTGAGCCGAGCGACGTCAGCGCCAGTGCGGGCACGAGCTCGCCCGGTTTGCCGTACGTCCACACGATGACAAGCGCCGGGCCGAGCAGGAGCAGCGACAGCAGGCCGATCCACGCTGCGGGGTACGCGATGAACGCCATCCACACCAGGATCGCGAACGCGAACGCGACGAACACCGTGTAGAGGATCTTCGTGCCGAGCCGGCCGATCAGCACCGTGAGGGTGCGCTTGCCGACGACGCGATCCTGATCGATGTCGCGCAGGTTGTTCGCAAGCAGCACGGCGCACGCCAGGAAGCCTGCGGCGACGGCCCCGAACCACGCTTCCTGCGGCAGGCTCAGCGCCTGCACCCACGTCGTCCCGAGCGTGGCGACGAGTCCGAAGAAGACGAACACGAAGATCTCGCCGAGCGCGTTGTATCCGTACGGGCGCTTGCCGCCCGTGTAGAACCATGCGGCGATGATGCACACCGCACCCACGGCGATGAGCCACCACTGCTGCGTGCGGATCGTGATCGCCAGGCCCGCCACGGCGGCGATGGCGAAGAAGATCAGCGCCGCCACGAGCACCGCTCTCGGAGACACTCGGCCGCTCGCGGTGAGGCGCGCGGGCCCGATCCGGTTGTCGTCCGTGCCCCGTATGCCGTCGCTGTAGTCGTTGGCGAAGTTCACGCCGATCTGCAGCGCGACGGCGACCGCGAGGCAGGTCAGCGCGATCACCCAGTGGAAGAGGTGGTCGGCGTCGGCGCGCACTGCCGCGCCCGTGCCGATCAGCACCGGCGCGATCCCCAGCGGCAGCGTACGCAGGCGCGCAGCACCGATCCAGTCGCCGAGGGTCACCGGCTTCGGCGGCGGAGCTTCCGCGCTGCCGCGCTTGGCCGGGTTCCCACTGAGGTGTCGCTGCTGCTTCGCTCTTGCCACGAAGAGGATTCTACGTCCGCGAGCCTTTACTCCCGGTCAGTGCCCGTTCGTAACGACGTGTGTAGATCTCCTGCATGAGCCGCACGACCGGGTATCCGATCCAGAAGATCAGGCTGGCCGGGCGGGAGAACGAGCGGATGCGCAGTCGCACACTCCCGTCCTCGTCGAGTTCGACGACGAACGCTTCCTCGCCGCGCTCCGGATGACCAGGAAGCGTGCCATAGGCGAAGCCGGCGCGGCGAGGCTCATCGATGACGCAGACGACCCTGCACGGTACGTCGCGCGGCCAAAGCGGCACGCGCATCACGACGTCATCACCCGAACGCAGCGGACGCTCGGCGGCGCGCACACGCACGCCGGAGGCCCGCTGGATTCCCCAGTTCATCGTCGCCGCCACAGCCTCATGGAAGCTTGTAGGGCCGTCGCCGATGACACGTACTCGCTCGACGGCACGGAACCCCCCTGGCACGTGCCCTTCGATGGTCGCACCGATCGACGAGTACGTCAGCGCTCCGCGACCGAGCTCGTCGGCCACTCGACTACCGATTCGCCAGGTCTGCCAGCGCGCGCCTGTCCGGCTTGCCGCTCGCCAGGCGTGGGATCGTCCGCACGTCGACCACGCGGGTGGGCCGTGCGGGCTTCCCAACAGTCTGCTCGACGGCCTGCCGAGCCGACTCGAGCAGTCGCTCGGCGCCGTCCGGAGCCGCGACGACCAGCACGGGCGTCTCGCCCCACTTGTCGTGCGGAGCGCCGACGATCACGGCGTCCTCGAGCCCCGGCACGTCGTGCACTGCGCGCTCGACGCGGTCGAGGGAGACGTTGATGCCGCCGGAGACGATCACGTTGTCCAGTCGTCCCGTCACGGTCAGCACGCCGTCGTCGATGGTTCCTGCGTCGCCCGTGCGGTACCAGCGGTTGCCGTCATAGTCGGTGGCGAACGCATCCGCTGTGCGCTCCGGGTCACCCAGGTAGCCGTCGGCGAGCGTCGGGCCGGAGATCCGGATCTCGCCGTCGATCACGTCGATGCTCGTCTCTCCCAGCGGCACACCGTTATAGACGCAGCCACCGCTCGTCTCCGTCGATCCGTAGGTGCGCACCACGTTGGCACCGACCGCCGCGGCCCGCTCGCGCAGAGTCGCGGGCACGGACTGCCCTCCGACGAGGATCGTGTCGAACGACTCCAGCGCCCTGCGCACGTCGGGTGCTTCCTCCGCTGCCTGCACCAGCACCTGCAGCTGCGCGGGCACCAGCGACGTGAACGTCGGCACCCGTTCCCCTGCCTCGTAGGAGCGCATGCCCGTTGCGGCATGCACGAAGCCCGCGGGGGTGAACGATCCGGAGAGGACGGCGGGGTCGCGCCCCGCGACGAGCGCGCGCACCATGACCTGGATGCCTCCGATGTATCCGCCTGCGAGCGGCAGGAGCCAGTGCCCCGTCCCGATGCGCGCGGCTGTCGCCATCGCGGAAGAGGTCAGCGCCGAACGCGACAGCAGGACGGACTTCGGTGTGCCGGTCGATCCGGATGTCGTGAGCACGACGGCCGTGCCTGCGGGAACGGAGGCGGGAAGCCCGTCGACCTCCCCCAGCGCGACGGCGGGACCTGCGCCGAGAACGGCGCCGCGGAGGGCCCTCAGCACGTCGCGCGGTTCGCTTCCCTCTGCGCGCTTCAGCCTCATCGTGAGCACCCCTCGGGGCGCTCGTTCGTATCGTCGTACTCCGATCTGCGTGACACTCTGTGTCGCCTCCGTCGGCCGAATCAGTAGTGGTACGGGAAGCCCGACCAATCGGGCTCCCGCTTCTGAAGAAACGAGTCGCGGCCTTCGACCGCTTCATCAGTGCCGTATGCGAGCCGGGTGGTCTCGCCGGCGAAGAGCTGCATTCCGACCATACCGTCGTCCGCAGCGTTGAAGGCGTACTTCAACATCCGGATGGCCGTGGGCGACTTGGTGAGGATCGTCCTGGCCATCCCGATCGCCTCGCGCTCGAGGTCGTCGTGGTCGACGACCCGGTTCACTGCGCCCATCTCGTAGGCGCGCTGCGCCGAGTACTCCTCGGCGAGGAAGAACACTTCGCGCGCGAGCTTCTGGCCGATCTGCTTCGCGTAGTACGCCGAGCCGTAGCCGGCGTCGAACGAACCGACATCCGCATCGGTCTGTTTGAAGCGGCCGTGCTCGCGCGATGCGATCGTGAGGTCGCACACGGCGTGCAACGAGTGGCCGCCGCCTGCCGCCCATCCGGAGACCACCGCGATGACGACCTTCGGCATGAACCGGATGAGCCGCTGCACTTCGAGGATGTGCAGTCTGCCGGCGCGGGCGGGGTCGGTCACGGCGGTGTCGTCGTCGGAGTACTTGTAGCCGTCGCGCCCCCTGATGCGCTGATCGCCTCCCGAGCAGAACGCCCAGCCGCCGTCCTTCGGGCTCGGACCGTTGCCGGTGAGCAGCACGGCGCCGATCTTCGGATCGGTGCGCGCGATCTCGAGCGCGCGATACAGCTCATCGACGGTGCTCGGCCGGAACGCATTGCGCACCTCGGGGCGATCGAAAGCGATCCGCGCGATGTGCCCATTCGGGGACACGTGCGACGTGATGTCGCGGTAGTCCTCGGCCCCGGGTGCGAGCACCCAGGCATCCGGATCGAACAGGTCGGAGACGTTGTCGCTTGCCACGCCCCCACCCTACGCCGCGGCAAGTGCGGGCTTCGCAACGCGAACTGCATCCGCACTTCGTGACGCGGCCCGCGTCCCGAAGAAAGACTCGCGTTCCGCCGGTCCAGCAGAGCACCCGCAGGTCGTCGGTTGTGAGCGATGCGCGAGGACGCCCGTCAACGACCTGGCCGGCGGTCTTCGTCGTCGAGGCCGTGGCCTCGCAGCATGAGCTCGACCGCGGCCTTGAGTTCCGGGATGTCCTCGCGCGACGTCTGAAGCACGACTGCGTGGGCAGTATCGAAGTACTCATGGACCGCCACATCGCGCATCCCGCTGATCCGCCTCCAACGCAGGTGCGGTGCCGACGCCTTCGTCTCAGCAGTGAGATGCTTCACGGCTTCGCCAATGAAGATGATCCGTGCCCGCACGGCATCGAAGTATGGGGCCTTCTTGCAGCCGAGGATCTGCCGTGAGGTAGCGTTCGATCGCGTCGCAGCTCTGAAGAATGTCGTCGAGCCGCTCTCGTTGCCTCCGCGGACTCACAGAGGAACCGCCTCGGCAAGCACGTTGTCCCGGGCGTCGTCCTTCAGGCTGTCGTCCGGCACGACGTCCACCGGTATGCCGAGGACGTCGCCGGCGTCCTGCCTCATGCCGACCAGGTCCAGAAGCGACGCGTTCGGCCCCAGCGTCACAAGAAGATCGACATCGCTGTTCGGCCCGGCGTCACCGCGCGCAACACTTCCGAAGACCCGAACGCTCGCTGCCCCCAGGGCACCGAGCGCCCGCTCCAGCTCAGCCTTCTTCGACCGGACGAACGCAAGCGTCGGCGTCGGTCGATACGCGATCTCGACGTCGAGTTCGGCGCCTGCCGCCCACAGGAAGTCGACCAGCGTGCGGTAGGAGGGTTCGCGCCGACCGCGCTCGTACGCGCTGACCACGCTCTGCGTCACACCGGCGCGCTCGGCGAACTCGCCCTGGGTCAGTCCCGCCTTCTCGCGAGCATCCCGAATGAGCTCCGCAGCCGTCATAGTCACAATCCGCATTATAGCGTTCTGTGACTATTCGGTCCTGAGGCGTCAGTTCTTGCTGTCGCGCCAGGCGAGGGCGCGCTCAACCGCGGTGAAGTCGAGTTCCGGACCGCCGATCGGGATGGTGAACAGACGCACACCGGCGTCATAGAGCGCCTCGGTGTGGTCGTCATCCTGGCGGATCTGGTTCGACAGCACGAGCTCCGATACGTCGCCACCGTCGGTGTCGGCCCAGCGCGCAATGATGTCGAGCTTGCGCTGCAGGTCGTCGGCACCGACGAAGCTGTGCCAGATGTCGGCGTGACGGGCGACCAGACGCAGGGTCTTCTTCTCGCCGGCTCCGCCGATCAGCATCGGGATGTCGCGGGTCGGCTTCGGGTTCAGCTTCGCCCACCGCGCCTCGATGCGCGGCAGCGCCTCGGCGAGCGCGTCGAGGCGCGAGCCGGCCGTGCCGAATTCATAGCCGTACTCGTCGTAGTCGCGCTCGAACCAACCTGACCCCGTGCCGAAGATGAACCGGCCATCGCCGCCCTTCGCGGAGATGTGGTCGACCGTACGGGCCATGTCTGCCTGCAGGTCGGGGTTGCGGTACGAGTTGCAGTTCACCAGCGCGCCGATCTCGACGCGTTCGGTCTGCTCGGCCCATGCGGCCAGGTTCGTCCACGACTCGAAGTGCGTGCCGTCAGGGTCTCCGGAGAGCGGGTAGAAATGATCCCAGTTGAACAGGATGTCGACACCCATGCCCTCGAGCCGGCGCGCGGCATCGCGGA
This sequence comes from Frigoribacterium sp. JB110, assembly GCF_900163665.1. Classification (GTDB taxonomy): domain Bacteria; phylum Actinomycetota; class Actinomycetes; order Actinomycetales; family Microbacteriaceae; genus Microbacterium. The sequence goes on along the minus strand of NZ_FUIA01000016.1, from coordinate 340,923 downwards.
TCCCGGCGTAGTCGGAGTGATGCTGAGGCTGGACCTGCACGCCGAGGCGCACCGGAGTATCTGTCTGCGGCATGACGCCAGGCTACCCCGCACCGTTCGTGGGCGATCTCCGTCGCTGTGCCCGACCTCCTACCCGCGGAGATCACCCACAGACGGAATGATTCAGGCGTCGCGGGCGAGGCGGAAGCCGATGTGGGTGGTCGCCGAGTCGTCGGACTGCGACGAGCGGGCCGCGGGGCGGTAACGCAGGCAGTACTCCGGGGCACACAGGTGCGAGCCGCCCTTGAGCACGCGGTTCTTCACGCCCATCGGCGCCGGCTGGTCTCCTCGTGCGGCCGACGACGACGGCGAGCACGTGCACCCGTCTCCCCCGCCGCAGCCGCTGGATGCAGCGCCCTCATCCGCGTCCGGTGACGGGCCGGAGCCGCCCAGCAGGTTCTGGCGCCCTTCCGCGGTCACCTGCGGCGGTGCGTGCCCTGCCGGATCGTGGCGCGGGGTCCACTCCGAGGAGGTCCATTCCCACGAGTTGCCCGTCATCTCGTACAGGCCGTACCCGTTCGCAGGGAACGATCCGACAGGTGCCGTGTAGACCCATCCGGATGCCCCGTCATTCTGATACGGAAAGCGGCCCTGCCACGAGTTCGCGCGCGTGCCGTCGTTGGGCTCCTCGCCCCAGACGAAGGTCGCCCCGTCGAGGCCGCCGCGGGCGGCGAATTCCCACTCCGCCTCGGTGGGCAGACGCGCGCCGGCCCACTCCGCGTAGGCGAGGGCGTCGTCATAGGAGACCTGGACGACCGGATGATCTTCAAGACCTGCGATGTCGCTCTCGGGTCCGCGAGGATGACGCCAGTTCGCGCCGGTCTCCCAGCGCCACCACTGGCGCCAGTCGCGCAGGTCGACGGGGCCGTCGGTCGGGGTGAACACGAGCGAGCCGGGTTCGACCTCCGCTGCGCCGGGGAACGCGTCGGGATCGATCGGCCGCTCGGCGATCGTGACGTAGCCGGTCTCATCGACGAAGCGTGCGAAATCGCGGTTGGTCACGGCATGCACGGCGATCCGGAATGCCTCGATCCACGCATCATGCTGCGGGCCCTCCTCCGGATAGAACCGCTCAGAGCCCATCCGGAACGCACCGCCCGGCAGGGAGACGAACTCCGTCATAGATTCACCATCGCAATCACGAGGAAGAAGGCAACGGCCGCGCCGATAGCGAGCACCGCCAGGGTTGCCAGCAGCATCGGTCTGCCGTCGCCGCCGGTGTGGCCGTGCGTGTGCAGGGAGTCGTGCACGCGCCGGTACTCATACGCCGCCGAGAAGTACGCCGCGACGGCCAGGCCGGCGGCCGCCAGCCCCAGCAGCACACCGAACACGCCGAATGCCTCGACGGTGTAGCGAGCGAGGATGACGCTGCCCACCGCGAACGACAGGCACGTGCGCCGCCACGACAGCAGCGTGCGCTCCGGCTGCAGCCCCGGGTCGTACGGAACGCTCACACGAGGCTCCCGATGAACACCAGCGCCGCCCCCACGATGACGCCGATGACGATGATTCCGCCGATCGACAGGCCGGGCAAGGGGCTGTTGTGGCGCAGGGCACGCTCAGTCGAGCTCCACCCGATCCACGCCTGCGCCGCGGCGACGAGGCCGAGGATCAGGAAGACTGCGGCGGCCGCGAGACGCCATGCGGGCTGGATCGGCAGCTGCAGCGCCTCGAGCGCCACGGCGGCGGCGAACAGTGCGAGGGAGGTGCGCAGCCACGCCAGGAACGTGCGCTCGTTCGCGAGGCTGAATCGAGGGTCCGGCTCGTCGCCGTCTCGATAGACGTTCCTCGGGAAACGCGTCCGCGCCATGTGTGAGAACCTCCTGCTCCTGCGTGCGGTCCCTGCTGCGGACCGCACTGTCCTGTCTACGTTAGCTGGCGTGCGGACGCCCGCGTCGCCAGCCGGATGCTCAGGGCGCGATGCGGATGTCGAAGCAGTGCGCCGGTCCCGAGCGTGCCGGATGGGCCTATCGCACCGGCAGGATGTGCTGCGGGCGGGGAGTCTCAAGCCGGTGACGCACGCGGCCTGGCACACCGGTGCGCTCGTCGAGCGACAGCGACGCGATCTCCTCGGAGTTCTGGCCGGCGACCAGCAGCGTGTCGCGCACGACCACGTGGTGACGCGGCACCGTGATGCCGGAGTCGACCAGCGCGACCGGTTCGAGCCGCTCGCCCTCGCCGCCGACGCGGAGCACCTGGATGGTGTCGCTGCCGCGCAGGCCCGCGTACAGGAACATCTTGCCGTGACCGGGCGTCAGCTCGGCGCCGGTGTCGCCGTCGAACGCGCCCGTCGGCACAGAGGCGACCACGCGCCAGCGCGCGTCAGGCCCCTCGGCGAACGTCCACACCTCGCACGAGAACTCCGTGATCACGTGCAGATGTCCGCTGGGGTGCATCACCATGTGCCGAGGCCCGACACCGAAGGGCAGCACGATCTCATGGTCGGGGACGAGACCGGATGGCGTGACCCGCCAGATGCGGACCAGGTCGTAGCCGAGGTCCGTCGTCGCGACGCGGCCGTCGGGGAGGAACGTCGCAGAGTGGGCGCGCGAAGGGCGCGCGGCGGTCTCGGCATCGGCTGTTCCGGTCCGGTCGGCGTCGCTCGCCGGGACCTCGCTGCCGGATATGCCGGAGAGCGCATCCGCTTCGTCCTGCGCGCGCTGCTGCGCCAGCCGCTCCGCGGCACTCGGTTCGTGCGGGGCCTCTGCGAGCAGTCCCTTCATATCCTCGGCGCCGGGGATCAGGAACCCGCTCGGGGTCTCCTCCGCGCCTGCTCCGACCTCCGTCCGTGCGGCTTCGACTGCAGTCCGCTCCGCCGCGCTCGCTGCGCCGAAGTCCACGCCGGTGCTCGCCCAGTCCGGACTCATGCCTCCTGGGGCATACGGGTCGTCGGCCGCCCTGCCATGCGAGGGCTCGCCGAGCGAGCCGTCGCCGCGCAGCGGCACGTGCACGACGCGGCCGTCCCCGTAGCAGGAGGCGACCAGACGCGATCCGTCCGGCGCAACCGCGATGTGGCACACCCCGTCTCCGACCTCGACCGGGGCACCCAGCAGATCGAGCGTCGCGTCGCCCGTGCGACGGTACGCGGCGATCTGGCCTGCACCCTCGAGCGCGGCGTACACGACCTCGTGCTGCGGGTGCGGAGCGAGCCATGTCGGCGACGGCGCCTCGACGGCCACGCCGAGATCGGCGAACGCGCCTCCCGCAAGCGGGGAGTCCGCCTCGCCCGCCGTCACGGCCGTGATCCCGCGGCCCTCCGACCTCATGTCCGCGCCGCGCGCCCCGATCCAGAACCTCATGCTTCCATCCTGCCTCGCACAGGACACTCCTGGCGATACAGCGTCACCTGATGCATCCGCTTCCAGGGGCAGACGCGGCGGGCGGTCATGACCTAGATTCGGGAGATGACTCCTCCGACCGATTCCGCCGCGCTCCCCGACGTCGCCGAGGTGCTCGCCGCCACCCGTGTCGTGTCGCTGCCGATGACGACACCGTTCCGCGGAGTCACCCGCCGCGAGGCCGCGCTCGTCCAAGGCCCGGAAGGATGGGCCGAGTTCTCCCCCTTCCTCGAATACGACGCGGAAGAGGCCTCGATGTGGCTCGCCGCGGCGCTCGATTTCGCGTGGCAGCCGCAGCCGGAGCCGCGTCGTGAGCGCATTCCGGTGAACGCCACCGTCCCGGCTGTCGATCCGGCGCAGGTTCCGGATGTCCTGGCCAGGTTCGACGGATGCCGCACCGCAAAGGTCAAGGTCGCCGAGCGCGGGCAGTCGCTTGCCGACGACGTCGCCCGCGTGCGCGCCGTGCGGTCGGCGCTCGGCCCGGAAGGGCGCATCCGGATCGACGCGAACGCAGGATGGAACGTCGACGAAGCCGAGCACGCCGCGCACGCGATGAGCGAGTTCGACTTGGAGTACATCGAGCAGCCGTGCGCCACGATCGACGAACTCGTCGAGATCCGGCGTCGGCTCGTCGACTGGGACATCCCGATCGCCGCCGACGAGTCGGTGCGCAAGGCCGACGACCCGCTCGCCGTGGCGCGTGCGGGCGCGGCCGACATCCTGATCGTCAAGGCGCAGCCCCTCGGCGGCGTGCGCCGCGCGCTGAACATCGTCGCCGACGCCGGTCTTCCGGCTGTGGTGTCGTCAGCGCTCGACACCAGCGTCGGCCTCGCGCAGGGCGCCGCCCTCGCTGCGGCGCTGCCCGACCTGGACTTCGACTGCGGGCTCGGAACGGCAGCGCTCCTCGCGGCCGACGTCGCCTCCCCCCGGCTCATCCCCGCCGGAGGGTCCATTCCCGTCCACCGCGTCGCACCCGACCCGGAGCTGCTCGCCGAGCACGCCGCGTCCGCGGAACGCACCACCTGGTGGCACGAGCGCATCCGAATGGCATACGCGGTTCTCACCGCTTGAAGCGCCGCAGCAGTTCGGTATTCGGCGGGCTGCCTCCGGCCTGCTTCGTTCAGCCGTCAGACGAGCACAACGCCGTCGTTCTGTGCATCGTCTCGGCCTGTCATCACACAGGGACAGCACGCCGGCCCAGCGGATCGGCTGCGCTACGCGATCAGCGCCCGCGCCGTCGTGGCCACGGTCTCGTGACAGGCGCGGTTGCGTTCGTCCTCCGGGGTGCGAGCGATCGCTGATGACCGCGCCGTCGACTCCCACGCCGCCATCAGCAGCCGCGCGGCGGTGGCCGCATCGACCCGCAGCGTCAGCCTGCGCACGCGGGCGACTCGCTCGACGATCGCCGTCACTTCGGCGATGAAGCGCTCGTTCTGCGCCAGCAGCGCCGCGCCGAAAGCCTCGTCGCGCATCGCCCGGATCTCACTCTCGGCCATCAGAATCATGTCGTCGCGCGTGGCACCGAGTGTGTCGAGCACGCGCAGCAGCGAGTCGAAATCATCGTCCTCGGCGAACGTGGGGTCGTGCTCGAGCTCCGAGATCCGCTGCCTGACCCGTTCGAGCTGACGACGCCCCGCGGAGTCGGAGAGCTCGAGGAACAGCTGGTCCTTGGTCTCGAAGTTCGAGTAGAACGCCCCGCGAGTGAAGCCCGCCCGCTCGCAGATCGCCTCGACGGACGTGCCTCCGATGCCGACCTCGGCGAACACCTCGGACGCAGCCTCGAGCAGCCTGGCCCTGGTGTTCTCGCGACTTCGCGTCGGTTCTGCGCTCATTGATAACCCTCTCTCACGCGACGCCCAGCCTAGACGGGCCGCACGCCAACTACGATACACTTACGTATCGGATACACCGTTGTATCGAAACCGTTTCTCATCCGCTCGGAGGCGCGTGTGTCCACCCTGCTGTACTCCCTCGGTCGCTGGTCGTTCCGCCATCCATGGCGCGTGCTGACCACATGGCTGCTCCTGCTGCTCGTCATCGGCGGAGGCGCACTCGGGCTGGGAAAGGGCTTCGACGACTCCTTCTCCATCCCCGGCACCGAGGCGCAGGAGGGCCTGCAGCAGCTCGAGCGCACGTTCCCGGAGGTCGCAGGCACGAGCGCCCAGGGCATCGTCGTCGCGGCAGACGGCGGCAGCGCCACCGACGAGGCGTACCGCGATCCGATCGAGGGCTTCGTGGACGCCGTCGCCGACCTCGACGAGGTGTCGGCGGCGACCTCGCCCTACGACGACAGCGTCGACGGCACGATCTCCGAGGACGGCACGGCCGCCATCATCCAGGTGCAGCTCGACGGCGAGGTCACCACGATCCCGGATGATGCGAAGGATCGCATCGAGGCTGCTTTCGCCGAGATGAGTGCCGAGCTTCCGGATGGCGCGCAGAGCGCGCTCGGAGGCGACCTGTTCGCCACGGAGCTGCCGGCCGTCACAATCACGGAGGCGTTCGGTGTCATCGTCGCGCTGATCGTCCTCATCGTCGCGTTCCGCGCCGTCGCCATGGCCGGCGTTCCCCTCGGCGTCGCGTTGCTCGGCGTCGGCGTCTCCATGCTGGGCATCGTGGCGGCTACAGGGCTCGCGACGATCAGCTCCACCACGCCGCTGCTCGCGCTGATGCTCGGTCTCGCGGTCGGCATCGACTACTCCCTGTTCATCGGCGCACGACATCAGGATCAGGTGCGCGAGGGCGTTCCGCCGGAGGAATCCGCTGCCCGGGCGACCGGCACCGCGGGCTCTGCTGTCGTATTCGCCGGTGTCACGGTGCTGATCGCGCTCATCGGTCTCGGCTTCGCCGGCATTCCTTTCCTCACCACGATGGGCATCGCCGCCGCCGTCGCCGTCGCCGTCGCCGTCGCGATCTCGATCACGCTGACACCCGCGTTCCTCGGCTTCGTCGGCAGCAGGGCCGCCGGCCGCCCTCCACGTACCCCGAAGAAGCCGCGCAGGAGCACGAAGGAGAGGGTCGGATTCGCCCGTCGCTGGGTCGGACTCGTCACCCGCCATCCGGTCGTCACGACCGTCACGATCGTGTTCGGCCTCGGCATCGTCGCCATTCCGGCAGCGCAGCTCGCCCTCGCCCTGCCGAACGCGGGGTCGCTTCCCGAGGATTCCGATGCCCGCCAGGCGTACGACCTCACCGGTGAGCACTTCGGCGAGGGTTTCAACGGCCCGCTGATTCTGACCGGTTCGATCATCACCAACGACGACCCCGTCGGTGTGATGGAGGATCTCGCCGACGAGGTCGAGAGGATCGACGGCGTCGCCGAGATCCCGCTGGCGACGCCCAACGAGACGATCGACACCGGCATCGTGCAGATCGTGCCGGAGACCGGCCCGTCGGATCCCGAGACCGCCGACCTCGTCCGCGAGCTGAGATCGCATCACGACGAGTGGCTCGACGAGTACGGCATCGATCTGAAGGTCACCGGATTCACGGCCGTATCGATCGACATCTCCGACCAGCTCGGCGAGGCGCTGCTGCCGTTCGGCATCTTCGTCGTCGGGCTGTCCTTCATCCTGCTGATGATCGTGTTCCGTTCGATCTGGGTTCCGCTGAAGGCCGCGCTGGGATACCTGCTGTCGATCCTGGCCGCATTCGGCGTCGTGACGATGGTGTTCGAGTGGGGGTGGGGCGCCGATCTGCTGCACGTCGCCAACACCGGCCCGGTGATCGCGTTCATGCCGATCGTCGCCATGGGCGTGCTGTTCGGACTCGCGATGGACTACGAGGTGTTCCTCGTCTCCCGCATGCGCGAGGACTATGTGCACGCCGCGCGCCGCTTGGGGCCCATCACCGACAAGGCGAGCAAGCAGGCGGCGAACCGCCTCGCCGTCGAGTCGGTGCGCACCGGCTACGCCGCCTCGGCGCGCGTGGTCACGGCCGCCGCGATCATCATGTTCGCCGTGTTCGCCGCATTCGTACCCGAGGGCGATTCGAACATCAAGCCGATCGCGCTGGCACTCGCCGTCGGCATCGCCATCGACGCCTTCCTCATCCGGATGACGCTCGTGCCCGCTGTGATGGCCCTTCTCGGGCGGCACGCCTGGTGGATGCCCCGCTGGCTGGAGCGCCTGCTGCCCCACTTCGACGTCGAAGGCGAGGCGGTCGAGCGCGAGCGTCAGCTCGCCGACTGGCCCGAGCCCGGTTCGACGGCGGTGATCGCCGCCGATGGGCTGCGCATCTCAGCGGGCGACCGGGTGCTCGTCGACGGCTTGAGCCTGCGCCTCGAGCCTGGTGAGGCGATGATCCTGCAGACTCCGGATGAACGGGCCGCGCGGGCCGTGGCCGTAGCCATCGCAGGACGCACTGCGTCGCAGGGTCGTCTGCGTGTCGCCGGGCATCTGATGCCAGGGCGCGCCTCGTGGGTGCGCTCGCACGTGGGCGTGGCGCTGTTCGATGACAGTGCGCCTCCGGCCGACGCGACGAAGCAGGCGCTGCGCGGCTCGCCGCCGCTCGTCGTGCTCGACGGCATCGACCGACTCGGCGACTCCGACCGGGATCAGCTCGCCGCCGCGCTCCGCGACGCCGCCCACTCGGCCGATCCGGCACATCCGGTCGCCGTTCTCGTCACCGCGGCCGACGAGCGCGCCGCGCGTTCCGTTCTGGCGAGCGCCGGATGGCCCGACCCGCTCACGCACACCACGATCCGTTCCGAGGTGAACGCATGACCGTTCTCGAACGCGCACGCGCGCGCACGCCCATCACCTGGCTCACCGTTATCGGGCTCCTGCTGCTGCCCGTCGTCATCGGCGGGGTGCTGATCGCCGCGCTGCACAGCCCCACCGATCGACTCGAGAATATGACCGCCGCGGTCGTGAACGACGACGAGCCGGTCACCGTCGACGGCCAGTACACGCCGCTCGGGCGCGAGCTGGCCGCCGGCCTGGTCGAAGGAGCCGACGACGAGGACAGCAGCAACCTCACCTGGGTGGTCTCGAACGACGACGACGCAGCGAACGGGCTCGCCGACGGCACCTACCAGGCCGTGGTGACCATTCCAGAGAACTTCTCGGCAGCTGCGATGTCGCCCGCCGAGAACCTGTCAGGCGACGGCACGACGCCCGAGCAGGCCAGGATCGACGTCGAGACCGCACCGGATGCGCTCATCGTCGACCAGGCGATCACGAGCCAGCTCGCCGACGTCGCGACCGGTTCGATGGGCGACACTCTCTCCGAGGGCGTGCTGTCGAACCTGCTCGTGGGCTTCAGCACCATGGGTGATCAGCTCGGAGACGCCGCGGACGGCGCGCAGCAGCTGGCAGACGGCGCGGGGGAAGCACAGGACGGCGCAGGTGACCTCGCCGACGGCGCCGATCAGGTCGCCGACGGGGTCGGTCAGCTCGGGAACGGCCTCGACCAGCTCGCCGACGGCGCGGGTTCCGCGTCGGCGGGCGCGCAGGAACTGGCTGGCGGCGCGCAGGATCTCGCCGATGGCGTGCCGGCGCTCACGGACGGAGCGAACGGCCTCGCCGACGGCGCCGCAGGCCTGAAGGGCGGGCTCGACCAGCTCGACGCCGGTGTGAACGGCGTGGCTGGCGACCCTGGGCTCGTCGGCGGCGCGCAGCAGCTCGCCAGCGGTCTGCAGACCGCCGTGGACGGCATCCGGAGCACGGATCTCGTACCGAATGAGCTCGCCCAGGCATCCGCCGGCGCGGCAGAGGGAACGCGCGGCATCGCAGACGGACTCGCGGCGCTGTCGCAGCAATGCGCCCTCGCGGCTGCTCCCGCCTTCTGCGACCAGCTGGACCAGCTCACCGCGAACGCCGAGCCGACCGCGCAGGCGGCAGCAGGCGTGCAGCAGGGGCTGACCGGCATCAACGACACGGCACCCGGCACGATCGCCGATCAGCTCGGCGATGCGGTCACCGGCGCCCAGCAGCTCGCCGGCGGAACGCGGCAGCTCGGTGACGGCATCCCGCAGCTCGCCGACGGCGCCGGCCAACTCGCCGCGGGCGCCTCCCAGCTCGCCGACGGCACCGACCAGCTCGCCGGAGGCGCAAGCGCCCTCGCCGATGGCGCATCCGGACTCGCCGACGGCGTCGGCCAGCTCACCACGGGCCTCGGCCAGGCGGCCGCGAACGTGCCCCAGCTCGAGGACGGTGCGACGCAGGTCGCCGACGGCGTCGTCTCGCTCGGTGACGGCATCGGCGAGCTGGAAGACGGTGCGGGCGAACTCGCGGACGGCCTCGGCGAGGCGGTCGACTCCGTTCCGTCCTACGGCGATCAGGAGGCGGAGGATCTCGCGAGCGTTGTCGCGAATCCGGTGACCGCATCATCCGGCACCAGTCTGTTCGGCGCGGCGTCGATTCCGCTGCTCGTCGTCGCCGTGCTCTGGTTCGGGGCGCTCGCAACGTTCTTCGTCCTGCGCGCAGTCTCTGCGCAGGCGCTGACCTCCCGCCGGCCCTCGGCGTTCCTCGCCGCCGGGTCCCTGCTCCCGGCCGCCGCGATCGGCGCCGTGCAGGGCGCTCTCGTCGCGGGCATCGTGCAGATCGTCGCGGGCTACGATTCCGGCGTCTTCTGGGGTCTGCTGGGTATGTCGGTGCTCGCCGGCGTCGCGTTCGCGGCGATCCACCAGGCGCTCGTCGCGGTGTTCGGCGGCGTCGGGCGCTGGATCGCGGGCATCGTCGGGGCGCTCACCGTCGCGATCAGCATCGTCTCGACGATTCCGAATGCGCTGACCGCGGTGCGCGACGTCCTCCCCACGGTTCCGGCGTTCGATGGCATGCTCGCGATCATCGCCGAGTCGACGGGCGCTGGCTCGGCGGCGATCTCTCTCGTCGTCTGGGCGGTGCTGGCATTCGTGGTCACCATGATCGCGGTCGCCACCCGTCGCACGGTGAAGACGAAGGCACTGCTGAAGCCGTCGCTCGCGTAGGACTCAGTCGAGCAGCCAGTGGTGCCGGAGCATGAGGGCGCGGTCCAGCGCCGCGACGATGCCGAGCCCGCCGATGACGCCGTTGAAGGGTTCGGGCACCGTCACCGGTGAGCCGTCTTCGAGGCCGAAGTACGGGCCGGCGAGGTCGAGCAGCTCGGTGACGCCGACCAGCAGGCCGAGCGCGAGAACCAGCCACGACAGCATCGAGACGATGCCGCTGGCGACCGGATAGCGACGATCGGTCTCTCGGCGCCAGTGCTCCAGCGTGCCGGAGTTCGGTTCCAGCCGGATGACATCACCCGACGCGCGCTCGATCTGTGCCCGCCGCACACCGTACATCCCGAACGCGACGCTGACGGAGCCATCCCGGACGGGGAACTTCGCGGGCGCGTCGCGCGTCTCGCTCAGCCGCCCGCCGACGAAGAGACGCACCTTCTCGTCGAAGTCGAAGAAGTTCAGGTCGATGTCGTAGCGCGCGCCGTCGATGTCGGCGCCGAATGACGACCGCCACAGCTTCTCCCATCCGCGCACAGGTTCCAGCGGGCGCCCGTCCCCCGACTCAACTTTCTGACCCATACCCCCATCGTCGATCGGCTGTGCGATTGTGGCATCCGTCTTTCGGATGATCTCCCCGGTTCGGGTGCCCCAGATCGCGGTTCCGCCAGAGCTCTGGCGCAGTTCGTCACACCCGATCGGCCGCGCCTCCGCCGGGTGGAGCAGTTCGGCACACCGGAACGGGCTGGACTCAGCTGCGGTGGATCGGCCACTGCGCGCCGGCCGTGTAGGCGGCGACGATCAGGGCCGCCGTGGCGGCGATCACGGCCAGATCGAGCCAGCTGAAGCGCAGTCCGCCGATCCGGATCTTCCTGCCGCGACCGTCGATCGTAGCGAAGGTGAAGCCGCGCGCCTCCAGCGCCTGAGTCTGCCACTCACACGCGACGCTCGAACCAGGCCAGCAATGTCTTTGCATGTTCGTCTGATAGTCGCTTGATGCCCGCAGTTCGACGGCGTTGAACCTGCTCACTTCGTTCCGGGTTCCGTACGTCGCACCGGCCGCCCCCCGTGCGTGACCACCCGCAGCAGATACTCCGCCGGGCCGTAGCGGCGCCGTTGCAGCCACCACGCACTGACGACGGCCTGGGCCACGAACACGACGACCGCCAGCAACACCAGCAGCGGGGGTGAGACCCGACCGGCCAGTCCGAGGCCGACGCCAGTGAACAACACGAATCCGATCACTGCGTGAGCGAGGTAGTTGGTCAACGCCAGCCGCCCGGCCGGAGCGAGCGCTCGGCGCAGCCATGGCAGGCGGGGCGAGTGCAGCAGTCTGAGCAGGGAGGCCACGTACGCCGCAGCGAGGAACGGGGAGGTGGCCACACTGATACCCGCAGCCATCGTGTCGGCGTGCGCCCCGAGGGCGGCGTAGGCAAACCCGCCGGCGAGACCAACCGGGTAGCCGACGAATTGGACACGGCGCAACAAAGACGTGCGCTCGGCCAGGTCCGCGAATAGGCGACGACGGGCAGCGACCATCCCGAGCAGGAACATGGCCAGCGCCATCGGACCCTGCAGCGACGCGGACTGGATCAGCATGAACTCCAGGCCGTCGAGATTCTGCCGCACCAGTCCACTGAAAGAGCCGAGCATCGTCTGCGTCTGCGCCTCGGCGGTCGCCATCGCCTCCGCATGCCCTGGGACGAACGCCGACCGGTCCAAGAAGAGGGCGCTGATGATGAAGGACGCCAGTACGACGGCGAAGATCACCGCGGCCGTGCGCAGCGCCACCACATCACGCACCCGGTGCATCGCCAGCAGGACCAGCCCCACCACGGCGTACGTGCTCAGGATGTCACCGCTGAACAGGATCAGGCTCAGCGCACCGAGCACGAACAACCCGCCCAGCCGGCGCAGCATCCGTGGCACGAATGCCCGCCCCGCGCGCCGTGCGGATTCCAGTTGGAGAACGAAGCTGTAGCCGAACAGGAAGGAGAAGAGCAGGTAGAACTTCATCGAGAAGAGTGCGGCGACCGTGACCCGGGCCATGTCGTCGATCGGTGTGGAGAACGCAGGATCGTCGACCAAGTTGCCCGGATAGGCCGAGGCCATGAAAGTGATGTTGACGACGAGGATCCCGAGCAGGGCGATGCCTCGCAGCGCGTCGACGTCGTGGACGCGCCCGCTTGCGACTGTTCGATTGGAGAGACTGTGACTGGTCATAGATCTAGTGTACACGCTAAACTATATGGCATATAGTTTAGCGTGTCCGCTACACTGGAGCACCACCACTCAACAGGATCCAGGAGCATGGACGACCCGTCTGGAGACACGTTCATCGGCCGCCTCTGGCGACTCCCGACGACACCCGCACGACGGGGTCGTCCCTCGCGACTGGACGTCGACACCGTCGTCTCGACCGCGGTACGCCTGGCCGATAACGACGGCCTGGATGGAGCAGCCCTCCCCCGGGTGGCCGACGAGTTGGGCGTGACCGCCATGTCGCTGTACCGCCACGTCGGCTCGAAGCAGGAGCTCCTCCAACTGATGGTCGACGCCGCGAGCGAACCACCGTCCCTTGCACCGGCGGGTATCGCTTGGCGCGACGGGCTGCGTCGTTGGGCAGGCGAACTCCGTGACCTCTACCGCAGACGCCCCTGGATTCCCCGCGTCCCGATCTACCGCACCCCCTCCGGACCACACCAGATCGCGTGGCTCGAGCACGGCTTCGACCACCTCGCCGACACCAGGCTCGACTGGGGTGACAAGTTGGGGGCGCTCACCCTGCTGAGCGGTTTCGTCCGGCAGTCCGCCCTGCTGAACGAGGAACTCGCCGAGGGTCGCCCACCCGGGCAGCCGCAGGCCGACGGCGAGCGGGAGTACAGCCGGGTGCTGGGCGAACTCATCGACTCCGCCAACTTCCCCCACACCGCGGCGATGCTGGCCTCTGCAGTCCTCGACTCTGCCGAGCCAGAGTCGGAGGACAGTGATTTCAGCCACGGGCTCGAACTCGTCCTCGACGGTCTCGCAGCCCGGATCAGTGCGTGACCGGCGGATCGCGCGTTCGGCACCGCGCAGATGTCTCCCTGAAGTCTCCGTGCCATCGCTGAGCGTTTCACCCCGAACCGGGTGTTGGCCTTGCTGAGGGATCGGTAGATCGCTGCGCCTCGCACCCAAGATCCGCCGACCGCCGAGCCGTGTCGATCTTCCTCAATTGCAGGTTCTCCAACACACATTCGAGCGAATTCGTACGGCAGCCCGGCGATATCGAACAGGAGCTCTCCCACGACACTCAAGGATCGGGCACCATCTACTGGCTGATCGAGAGGGACGGGCAACGACTCTTCGCCCCCTCCGCCGGCCGAAAGATGTCGCCTCCGAGAGGTGCAAGCGAAGCTCGACCAGCACCTTGAGGGGCCTAGCCGCGCTCGTGGAGCACCATTTTCGCTATGCGGAACGTGACCCGCGCACGAGCGTTCAAGGTCCGATCCAACTGGCCACGTCGAGTCGAACTGCGTGTTCAGGCACGAGGCGCCGCAGGTCGACCTCCAGGTCACACGCATCCTGGTCGGACCGATGGCCTGTACCCACTGGGCGCGCAGCCGCTCGGACACGGCGGCCGACCACGATCGCCTGCAAGCTCTGAATGTCGTGCTGGGCGTTGGCGTGTACACCCTGTCGACCTACGCCAACAGCCTCACCAGCGCCCCAGTAGAGGACCCCTTCCAGGCGTTCGCCTGACGCAGATCATTCCTGCACACCGTCGCAACGTCGGAAGACGTTGGGATAGCAACAACAAGTGCCGTGCACCGTGAGGAACACGCCCACGATTCCCGGGGCCCAGACCGAAACTGTCACCTGAACCAGCATCAGCCCCGAGTCACACGATCGTGCCCGGGTGGTGATAGCGGAGTGGCGGAGCCTCCGGTCTCCTTGCGGTGTTCACGTGTTCTCCCGCTTGGCGGGCCGGTCGACGGCCAGGGCGAGGTATCGATCGAGAAGCTCCGGGCCTTCTCGCGCAGCATCGTCCGCTTTCAGGTCCACGAGCTGCAGCGAGAGGCCGTCCAGCAGGGACTGCAGAAGTAGCGTGTCGGCGTCAACTTCGGGATCGGAGGGCGCGGTGCCCTCGGTGTGCACGGGAAGACCTCGCCGCGCGCGGATGATGCGCGAGTAGAGCTCGCGCATCATCACGTTCGTCAGTCGCTTCAGCTCCGCGAGTGCCGGATCGGTCCTGGCGTGGGCGACGAACGCGAGCCAGACCGCGTGTTCGCGACGCCGGTCAGCGTCCAGCGGCAGCAACTCGAGCAGGATCTCTCGTGTCCACTCCCATACCTCTCCCCAGCGAGGCACCCCGGCAAGGCGTTGCTCCACCTGAACCGACGTCCACTCCATGGCGTACCGGATCATCTCGGCGCGGGTGGAGAAGTAATGCTGCACCGTTCCACCGCTTACTCCCGCCTCGGCCGCGACCGCGCGCACGCTGACACCCGCGATCCCTTCACGGGCCACGACGTGTGTGAGCGCCTCAGCCAGTCTGCGCTTACCGCCCCTTGCATCCGTCATGAGCCCAGCATACAGTCGTACTACCCTCTAATACAGTCGTAAGGGACGATCATGAACCAAGTACTCGCCGACGCCGCTGGCGACAGGGCGGCCGAGAAGGTCAGCGACCGGCGTCTGGTGCTGCTGTGGGCGGCGACGGCCGGAGCCGTGGTGCTGCACAATGTCGAGGAGTGGCTGCGCGACATGACCGGCTGGATTGCCGCACACCCCTGGCTCCCGGGACGCTCTTTGCACGGCGACCAGGCCGAGTTCGCCGTCGTGCTCGCCATCGTCACGGCCGCTGTACTCGCGATCGCCGTCATCGCCGTGGCGATCCGACCACGCTGGAGCACCGAAGGCCTGGTGTGTGTCGCCTATGCACTGATGGTCAATGGCGCGATCCATATCATGCTGAGCCTGCTCTCGTGGAGCCCGATGCCCGGTGTCATCAGCGGCATCGTCGTGCTCCTGCCGCTCGGAGCGCTCGTCGTCCACATGCTGCCTCCTGTGCGCTGGACGGTCTTGACGATCGCGATGACGGTCATCGCCGCCATCGGAATCACGGCCAGTGCGCTTGCGCTGGCGTCCGTGCTCACAGGTATCGAATAGGGCGCCAGGCCCGAGGTGACGACTCAGGCCGCCAGGTCGAGATGTGCACTGAGGCCGCGCTGGGGCGTGCGGGTAGGGTCGGCGCTTGCGGGCGGCGTGAACCACGCCGTCGCGCGCGTGCCGGTGTCGCGAATCTCGACGCTCCAGCCGTCGTCGTGAATCACGTGATGACATTCGGTGCAAAGCAGCACGCCGTTGCCGAGGTCAGTCCTTCCGCCGTGCGCTGCCCACCATCGGATGTGGTGCACCGAGGTGAACCCCGGCGGAGCTCCGCACCGGGCACACCCGCCGTCGCGTTCCGCGATCGCAAGCTTCTGCGCCGGTGTGAGGTACCGCTGCCTGCGCCCCAGATCGAGGATCTCGCTCTTCGAGCCGAACACCGACGGCACCGTCTGCGCGTCGACCGCTGCTCGGCGGGCCGTTTCGATCGATACCGGTCGGTCGAGAAGGCCCCGTTCACCGCCACCAGCTCCGCTGACGACAGTTCCCCGACCGCACGCTCGCCGCCGGCCGACGCGAGATGCTCGAGCGCCTCGGCGAGTGGGATCAGGTTCCCTTGCATGCTCCAAGTCCAGGAAGGGGGTCCGACATTCTCGGGGACAACTGCCCCGTGCCAGCGGCCGCGACCAGGTGCGCTTCCAGCGCGAACGGCGCGCGTCTCTCAACGCGGCGCGAACACCACTTCCCGCACCCGCACTTCGCCGCCCAGTGCCTCGATCCCGATCATCCGGCCCGTGAAGCCTCCGGCGAGCTCGGTCGAGACGTACCGCCCGTCGATCGCGGCGATCGCGGTGAACTCACCTGCCTGCTCGTAGCCGACCGAAATCGTGTCGGGCCCGAGTCCATTGGAGTGGTGCCCGTCGACGGCGCGGGCCCGCAGCGCGAGGCGAGCACCATCAGGGAGCTGCGTCTCGGCGAACACCTGGTCGAACGGGGCAGACACCGCACGCGCTCTCAGCACCCCACCGACGACCTCCGCGCCGCACCAGTGCCCCGCGTCGATCCGCACGGACAGGCATGCGTCGTCGTCGACCGCCGCAGTCGCATCCCACTCGTGCACGGTGACTCTAGCGCACAGCACGCGGGTCTGCTCGCCCGAGGAGGCGTCGCGTCCCGCGGCGAGCACAAGTCCGCCATCGGCACGCGCAAACGACTCCGGCGCAACGCTCGGCGACACCCAGCGCAGACCCAACGACTCGAATCGCTCGACGAAGCCCATCGGCTCCGTCGTCTCGGCGAGCGCACCCTCATCGACCACCGGCCAGTCGTCGACCCACTCGACCCCCGCGAGGAAGGTCTCTCGCCCGTTCACGTGGAAACGAGGGAACGAGCCGTTCTGACGGATGCCGAGGAACACCATCGCCCATGTGCCGTCCGGCCGCTCCACGAGATCCGCATGCCCTGCCGCCTGCACCGGATGACCCGTGCTGCGGTGCGAGAAGATCGGGTTGGCCGGATGCTCCTGGAACGGTCCGCGCGGATCGCGGGCACGGGCGACGGAAACACCGTGCCCCAGCCCTGTGCCTCCTTCGGCGACGACCAGATACCACCAGTCCCCGCGCCGGATGAGGTGGGGGCCCTCGGTCTCGGCAAGAGCCCCGCCGCCCGGCCACAGCATCCGCGTGTCACCGAACTGCTCTCCCGTTGCCGGATCGATCTCGACCTGGCGGATGCCCGGCGGGCTCATGCTGCGCCAGGTCAGCAGGCACCGGCCCTCATCGTCCCAGGCGAGGTCCGGATCGATGCCGATCGTGTCGGGCACCCGCACCGGGGCCGACCACGGGCCATCCGGATGCTCGGCATGCGTGATGAGCTGCCCCTCCCGAATGCGCCCGATGGCCGTGGTCGTCAGCCAGAACCGACCGTCGTGGTGGCGCAGCGTCGGCGCGAAGACGCCGCTGCTCGCACCCGCAGCACCCTCGGGCGCAGCGATCTCCTCCGCATCGGGCAACGCGTGCCCGACCAGCTCCCACGTCACGAGATCGGCAGAGCGGTGGATCGGGACGCCCGGCACGTACTCGAACGACGAGTTCGCGATGAAGTACTCATCCCCCGCTCGGCAGATCGACGGATCGGGGTGGAAGCCGGGAAGAATCGGTTTGTCGCCCATGACGACGAACCTACGCGAGCTCGATGGCGAAGCCCAGAATCCCACCATCACTCCGCAGCGAGCGACTCCAGCAGCTTCGCGATCGCGACGGCGCCGGGGTCCGGAACGCCGATCGCGCGGTCGCCGAGGTAGCTGCTCCTACCGAGGTGCGCCGCTTCCTGGGCCGTCGCCTCAGCGCCGACCCGCGCCGCTTCGGCTGCTTGAGTCAGGCCACCACCCGATCGGAATGCCTCAGCAGCAGGCGCGAGCGCGTCGACCATCGTCCGATCCCCCGGTTTCGCCCCGCCGATCGCCATCAGCCGCTCAGCCCCGTGTGCGAACGCGCCGCCCGCGTCACCCGAGCGCGCGATCTCCTCCCCCATGCCCAGCAGCATTGCGGCGTACAGGGGACCGGATGTGCCGCCCACGACGCGACGGGCGATTCCGGATGCGGCGCGCAGGAACGACGCAGCATCCGGGCTCGCCGACAGCGGTCGTTCAGCGTCGAGGATCGCGCGTGCGCCCCTGGCGAGGTTCGTCCCCATATCCCCGTCGCCGACCCTGCGATCGAGGTCGGTCAGCTCCGTCTCCGCCTCGATCGCCGCGCGGCACACCCGCGAGGCGATCCGGAACATCCGCTCGCCGATCTGCGTCGGTTCGCCACCCGGAGCCTCCTCGGCCACCGGTGCGCCCGACGGCCGCGAGCGCGCCCCGACGTGCTCAGCGGTGCGGTGCGGAAAGGCCGCGACGACCGCCTCATCACTCAGCAGCTCGACGAGTTCGTCGTCCACGGCGGCGACGGTCACCGACGCCCCAGGCATCTCGAGCGATGTCAGGAAGTGCCCCGCCCATGTCAGCCGCACGCGTGCTCCGCGGGCCTCCAGCGCGCGCAGCACGTCGCCCTGCAGGATGCGGATCTCGAGGTCGGGAGTACCGCCCAGCGAGTTCACGAGCACGACGATCTCGTCGCCGGGTGCACCGTCGATCGCAGCCCACACCTGTTCGACGAGAGCCTCTGCGGTCTCGGCGGAACCGAGCGCCTCGCCTCGGTTCCGCCCGGGCTCGCCGTGGATGCCCAACCCCCATTCGACCTCGTTCTCGTCGAGTTCGAAGTTCGCTCGAGCACTGCCTGGCACAGTGCACGCACCGAGCGCGACGCCCATCGTCGCCGCCCGCGCCAGTACACGCTCGGCTGCACCCTTCACCCCATCGAGATCCGCACCCCGCTGCGCCACCGCACCCGCCGCTTTGTGCGCCAGCACCGTCGCGGTGAGCCCTCGCCTGCCGGCACCCGCCGAGTCACCCAGTGCTGCGTCGTCGGCGACGATGACCCGTTCGACCCGGATGCCGTCGGCACGCGCCATCTCCGCGGCCAGCGAGAAGTTGAGCACGTCGCCGGTGTAGTTCTTGATGATCAGCAGCACACCGGCATCCGTCGCGACGGCGTGGATCGCCGCGTACACGTCATCGACGGAGGGCGACGTGAACACCGGCCCGAGCACGGCGGCGTCGAGCATCCCGCGACCGACGTACCCCGCATGCGCCGGTTCGTGCCCGGAACCGCCTCCCGAGACGATCGCGACGCGATCATCCGGCTTGCGCTGATCATCGCTGCGCACCACCACCGGCGCATCGTCGAGACGCGCCAGATGCGGCCGCGACGAGACCAGCCCCGCGATGTAGTCGTCGATGACGTTCTCCGGAGCGTTGATGAGCTTCTTCATGGATCCATCCTGCTCCTCTTCACTCCATCCGACACTCGGGCAAGGCCCCACAACCATCGAGCGCTCGCTTTGCTCGCCCGCTCCAGTGCCCGAAATTGCGCCACCGCCCAGATCTAAGCGCAATTCGGCACACCCGAGACCCCAAGAAGTACGGGGAAGAGCAGTTCGGCACACCGGAACCGGCCGCACGCCGCCCCGCCGCCGACTACGACGCCGCGCGGATGCGGTCGAGCATGCCCTGCAGGGTCTCCGTCGCCGTGCGCACCTCGTCGGCGCTCAGCCCGGCGAGGATGATCTCCTCACCACTCGTAGAGATCGGCTTCATTCTGGCGTGCATCTCGGCGCCCGCCTCGTTCAGGTACAGCGGGCGGGAGCCGCGCGGTCCGTCGCCGACGACGATCAGTTCGTGGTCGAGCAGAGTGTTCACGCTCTTCGACACGACTGCTTTGTTCACGCTGAGGAAGTCCGACACCTCGTTCGACGGCTGCCCTGGCCGTATCGCCAACGCCGAGAGGACTCGCCAGTCATTGGTGCCGAGGCCGACCGCGCGCCGCAGCTGGTGCGATTCGCGCCACACCAGTGCATTCGACAGCAGAGCGACCAAGCGCGGCACGAACAGGTCGGGCGAGATGACGTCATCGAGGGGCTCGGTGACCGCTCCGGCAGGAACTCCACGAGAGGCCGCGTCCGCCTCGGTGCTGACGTTGACGTCGGTCATCTCGCTCCCCTCAGGCGGCGGCAGGCCGCGGTACCCGCCCCATTGTCGCATCAGGACGTGGTGCGCATCGGACTCGCGATGCATTTCAACACGTTTACGTCTATTCATGTTTACACCTAAACCAGATACTGCTACCGTCTCCTTCACGGGCCACCGTCGGCCCCAACAGACAGTGCGAACGTCGAGGGCGACCCGCGGGCTGCCATCGACCTCGAAGGCGAGGAGACACACGCATGACCACAGCCGGAATCGATCCTGGCGAGCACCACTCGGTCGCGGAGCTGGAGGATCTGGCCTACGAACTCCGCCGCAAGCTGCTCGAGCTCTGCGGCACCTACGAGGGCGCAGTGCACATCGGCGGCGACATGTCGGTCGCCGACATCCTGACCGCTCTGTTCCACCACGGCCTGCGCGTCGACCCCGACGACATCAGCAACCCGAACCGCGACCGCTTCCTGCTGAGCAAGGGCCACGCCGCCGTGTGCATGTACATCGCCATGGCGATCCGCGGCTTCTTCGAGTACGACGACATCGTCGCCACTTACGGCCAGCTCGACAGCGCCTACGGCATGCACCCCTGCAAGGTGCAGCTGCCCGGCGTGGAGGCCTCCACCGGATCGCTCGGCCACGGCCTGCCGCTCGCGGTCGGCATGGCGCTCAGCGCCCGCGGCCGCGGCGAGAAGCACCGCGTGATCACGCTGCTCGGCGACGGCGAGACCGGCGAGGGTTCGGTGTGGGAGGCGGTGATGGCCGGCCGCAGCAACCGACTCGGCAATCTCGTCGCCATCGTCGACCGCAACCGCCAGATGATGACGAGCTTCGCCGAGGAGCGCGTCATGTTCGAGCCCTACCCCGACAAGTGGCGCGCATTCGGCTGGAACGTCGTGGAGATCGACGGTCACGACATGTCCCAGCTCGTCAGCGCGATCGACGACCTCCCCGACGCCGACAGCGACGTACCCACGGTTCTCATCTGCGAGACCGTCAAGGGCAAGGGCGTCGACTTCATGGAGCGCAACCTCGCCTGGCACGCCGGCTCGCTCAACCCCACCGACCTCGAGCGTGCACTGACGGCGCTCGACGCCTCCCGCACGAAGGAGAACGCCTGATGCCCGAAACATTCACCTTCGGCGACATGCTGTCGGCCCGCTCCGTGATCGGCGAGACCCTCGCCGCCGAGGGCGCGAAGCGCGACAATCTGTGGGTCCTCACCCCCGACATCGGCGCGACCCTCGTCGAGTTCCGCGACACCTTCCCCGATCGCTTCATCGACGTCGGACTCGCTGAGCAGGCGTGCGTCGGCATCGCCGCGGGCCTCGCCTACGACGGCAACATCTCCGTCGTCTCCGGCATGCTCCCCTTCCTCTCGATGCGCGCGCTCGAGCAGGTGCGCTCCGACGTGTGCTACCCGAACCTGCCGGTGAAGATCATCGGCACCCACGGCGGCCTCGTCGGAAACGGCGGCTCCACCCACTACGCCGTCGAGGACCTCAGCCTGATGGCCTCGCTGACCAACATGACCGTGACGTCGATCGGCGACCCCGTCATGGTGGGCGAGGTGCTGCGCCAGTCGATGGAGATGTCGGGACCGATCTACATCCGCCTCGCCGTCGGGAAGAAGGACAAGGTCCTCTACGCGCCGGGCGAGCACGACATCCGGATCGGCAGGGGCATCGTCGCCCGCGACGGCAGCGACGTCACCCTCTTCACCCACGGCACCACAGTGGCGCAGGCACTCGACGCAGCCGACGAGCTGGCGAAGGAAGGCGTGAGCGTTCGCGTGGTCGACATGTGGACCCTCAAGCCCATCGACGCGGAGCTGGTCATCCGCTCGGCCTCGGAGACCGACGGCCGCTTCGTCGTGCTCGAGGACCACCTCACATACGGCGGCCTCGCCACCCGGATCTCCGACGTCGTCACCGACAACGGCGTGAGCCTGAACTCCTTCGAGCGACTCGGCATCCCGCAGGTGTACGCCGGCTTCGGCGACGACGAGGAGCTGCGCAACAAGCACGGCTACGGCCTCGTCCACACGGTCGACGCACTGCGCCGTGCAGTCCAGACGCAGGAGACGAGCTGATGAAGACCGTCGCCGTCACCAAGATCGGCAGTCTGCGAGCCGAGAATCCGGATGAGCGGGGCACGATCGGCATCGTCGACCTGCCCGAGCCGGAGCTCGGTCCGGAGGACGTGCGCATCCGCGTCGCGTACGCGGCGATCTGCGGCTCCGACCCGCACCTCGCCGAGGGCTTCTTCGGCACCGACGTGCCCATCCCGCTCGGCCACGAGATCTCCGGCGTCGTCGAGGCCCTCGGCGAGCGCGCCACCCGCAAGGGACTGCGGGTCGGCGACCGCGTCTCGGGCAACTTCCTGCGCTTCTGCGGCACCTGCCGCGCGTGCCTGGCCGGCAGCCAGCAGTTCTGCGAGAACATCCAGGAGTACAACCGACCTGGCATGGCCGAGACCCTCACCTGGCACGAGTCGCAGGTGCAGAAGCTCCCGGATGAGGTGTCGCTGCTGCACGGGTGCCTGCTGGAGCCGACGTCGGTCGCGGTGCGCATCGCAGACAAGGCACGAGTGCGTGTGGGCGACCGTGTCGCGATCTGCGGCGGCGGTCCGATCGGGCAGCTGGCGCTGCAGGTGCTCGCGCGCTCCGGCGCTACGGCGCTGACCCTCATCGAGCCGATCGCCGAACGGCGCGAGATGGCGCTGCGCCACGGCGCGCAGCACGTGATCGACCCGATCGGCGAAGACCAGGCCGCACGGGCGGACGAGATCACCTCGGGCAACGGCTACGACGTCGTCATCGACGCATCCGGCTCTCCGCACGCCGTGCGGAGTCTGCTCGACATCGCCGCCCACGGCGCGATCGTCGTCTACGGCGCGATGTATCCCGAGAGCTACGAGATGCCGCTGAACCTCTCGGACTACCTGTATCTGAAGGAGCTCACCCTCACCGGCGTCTTCGTCTCGCCCTACGCCTTCCCACGCGCCGTGCAACTGCTGCCGCATCTCGAGCTCGACGAGTTCGCCCAGTCGGTGTTCGACATCGACGACGCCGCCGACGCATTCCGGATGCACGTCTTGGGAAAGCACCCGAAGGTCATCATCCGGTGCAATCGCCTCGCAGAGGACACGCGATGAGCACCGCGACCGCCGAGACGGCGGAACTCGCGCTCGACGTGCACGGCGTCACGAAGCACTTCGACGGCGTGCAGGCCCTCGGCGGCGTCGACCTCGAGGTGCGCGCAGGCGAAGTGCATGCCCTCCTCGGCGAGAACGGCGCAGGCAAGTCGACGCTGATCAAGGTCGTCACCGGAGTGCACGGCCAGGACGACGGCGAGGTGCGCGTCGGCGGCGAGCGCGCCGACTTCTCGGATGTGAAGGCGGCGAACCGCGCCGGCGTCGTGGCCCTGTACCAGGAGCTGTCGATCATCGAGACGATCACCGTCGCCGAGAACATCGCACTCGCCAAGGGCGCACCGTCTGCGGGCGGCGTCGTGAACTGGGGCGAGATGCGGCGCGAGGCGCAGCGGCAGCTCGACCGACTCGGCCAGCGCATTCCGCTGCGCGCCCTCGCCGGCGATCTCTCCCCCGTGCAGCAGACGATGGTGTCCGTCGCCCGCGCGCTGTCGCTCGACGCGCGCGTGCTGATCCTCGACGAGCCGACGGCGTCGCTCACCGACACCGAGATCGAGGACCTGTTCGCCGTCATCCGGAGGCTGCGCGCCGACGGCGTCGCGATCGTCTACGTCTCGCACCGACTGGAAGAGGTCTTCGAGGTCTGCGACCGGCTCACGGTGATGCGCAACGGCCGCACGATCGTGACCCAGGATGTCGCCGAGTCGTCGATCGACCGCGTCATCACCTATATGGTCGGGCGCGAACAGAACGACGTCTACCCCGAGCGCGGCACGGCGACCGACGAAGTCGTGCTGGCCGTCGACGGTCTCAGCGGCAAGCGGGTCCAGGGCGCGTCGTTCACCGCACGCCGCGGCGAGGTCGTCGGCATCGGCGGGCTCGCAGGCTCGGGCCGCAGCGAACTGATGCGACTGCTCGCCGGAGCTCAGAAGCGCACGGGAGGCCGCGTCTCGGTCGAGGGCAGGCCGTACAGCGGACGGGGCGTCGGCAAGGCACTCGCCGCGGGCATCGCCCTCGTCCCGGAGGAGCGGCGCAGCCAGGGCGTGATCCTGTCGAGCGGCATCGAGGAGAACATCGCCGTACCGAATCTGCGCGGGGTATCCCCCGGTGGGATCGTCTCCTACCGGCGCATCCGGGATCTCGCCCGCGCCGGCATGGAGCAGCTGCAGGTGAAGGCCTCCAGCTCCCGCCAGCCCGTCGGACATCTCTCCGGCGGCAATCAGCAGAAGATCGTGCTGGCGAAGATGCTGGCGCGGGAGCCGAAGGTGCTGCTGATGGACGAGCCGACCCGAGGCATCGACGTCGGCACCAAGGTCGAGATCTACCGCCTCATCCGGAGCCTTGCGGCATCCGGCACGACGGTCGTCTTCGTCAGCAGCGAGATCCCCGAGCTGATCGGGCTCAGCGACCGCGTCCTCGTCATGCACGAGGGGCGCATCGCCGGCGACATCGACGCCGCCGCAGCCGACGAGGAGCTCGTCCTCACTCACGCATACGGAAGGAGCGCCTGACATGGCGCAGACAGAAGCCCTCAAAGTGGAGGCGGCCGCACCTGTAAGGCGAGGCGTTCCCGGTTGGGTCTGGCAGAGCAGCACGATCATCGCCCTCGGCGTGCTCGTGATCGTGTTCACGGTGATCGGCGGTGGTGTGTTCCTGACACCGGCCAACATCACCAACATCACCTACCAGATCGCGATCCTGGCGATCATCGCGGTTGCGCAGACGATCGTGATGGTGGTCGGCGACTTCGACCTCTCGGTCGGCACGACGGCGACGCTGTCCGGCGCGACCGCCGCGGCGCTGATGATCGGCGGCACCCCCATCCCGCTCGCGATCATCGTCGCGATCGCGGTCGGCGCAGGCATCGGGCTCGTCAACGGCACCCTCGTGGCGTACTTCGGCATCTCGCCGTTCATCACGACGCTCGCGATGATGACCACCTCCGCAGGGCTCACGCTCATCGTCACCGACGGCACGACGCTGTACGGCTGGCCGGAGGAGTTCGGCATCATCGGACAGGCGCGACTGAACGGCGTGCCGTTCCCGGTGTTCTACGCGCTCATCGTCGCCGTGCTGATCTGGCTGGTGCTGCGCTTCACGACGCTCGGACGCAAGTGGTACGCGATCGGCGGCAACGCCGAGGTCGCGCGCCTCTCCGGCGTCTCCGTGCGCCCCACCCGAATGCTCGCCTTCGTCTCGGCCGGCGCCCTGTCGGCGCTCGCCGGCGTGATCCTGGTCAGCCGACTCGGCTCGGCGGGCTCGGGCGGCGCCGAGAGCATGATGATGTACGCCGTCGCCGCCACCTTCCTCGGCATGACGCTGCTGCGCTCGGGGCGCGCGAACGTCGGCGGCACGATCATCGGCGTGCTCATCATCGGCGTCGTGCAGAACGGTCTGAACCTCGTCGGCGTGAACACCTACATCCAGCAGGTGCTGATCGGGGCGATCATCATCGCCGCGGTGCTGCTGTCGAGCATGAAGAAGAAGTCCGGGTCCTAGCCCCACCGCCGCCGCGACATCCGGTGGCACTGAGAACACAGCATCACAGACACAAGGGAGTATCACGATGCGCACTTCACACCTCTTCCCCCGCCTCGCGGCGGTCGGCGTCGGCGTTCTCGCCGCTGTCGCCCTCGCCGGCTGCTCCGTCGACACCGGCATGGGCGGCGGCGGTTCGAGCAGCGACTCGGACAAGACCGACGGCCTCGGCGACGACGGCACGTTCACGGTCGCGGCGTTCACTGCCGGCTACGGCACGCCGGCAGGCAAGCTCGCCATGGACGACTTCGTCGAGAAGGCCGAAGCAGACGGCTGGGACGTCACCCTCTACACCAGCGCGTTCGACTACGACAAGCTCAACAGCGACGTGCAGGCCGCGATCGCGCAGGGCGCCGACGCGGTCATGGCCGGGTTCCCCGACCCGCGACAGATCGCTCCGATCGTGCAGTCGGCGCAGGACGCGGACATCCCGATCTTCTCGATCGACGGCGGCGTCGAGGCCAACCCCGACTTCGTCGTCGACGAGACCTTCGGACAGCAGGCGATGGCCGATCAGACGCTTGCCGCGCTCGGCGACGCGATGGGCGGCATCGAGGGCAAGAACGTGATGGTGATCGGTCACGATCCGCACGTCGGCATCCACACGCGCAGCACCATGGCCGTCGAGGCCCTGGAGCAGGAGGGCGCCACCGTCGTGGGCGGAGAGATGAAGCAGGTGCTCGACCCCGGCACGAGCCGCACCGAGGCGCTCAACTTCGTCACCGACTACCTGCAGGCCAATCCCGACGGCCTCGACGGCGTCTGGGCCGGATGGGACGACGCCGCGCTCGGAGCGGTGCAGGCGATCGAGGAGTCCGGCCAGGACGATGTCCACGTCACCGGCGTCGATGCTCTCGCGCAGACGGTCGAGAAGATCCGCGAGGGCAGCCCGATGTACGCCACGGCGTCGCAGGACTGGATCTCGGTCGTCGACGACCTCATCGGCTACCTCTCCGACTACGCCGATTCCGCTGCGCTTCCGGAGGAGACCTTCGTCGAGCTCGAGCCGGAGATCATCGACCCCTCGAACGCCGACGACTTCGAGCCCACGCTCGGCATCACCGAATGACCCGGATGGGGCGGGCGATCCGCCCCATCCGGAGCGAGCCACAACCGAAGCAGCACGACACAAGGGAGTTTCACGTTGCGCACACGATCCTCGACCCTCCGCGCCGGCGTCGCCGGCATCGGACTGATCGCTCTGGCAGCCGCCGCAGGCTGCAGCGTCGACACGGGAATGGGCACGTCCGACGATTCCGCGGCAGAAGGCGCCGCCGGGAAGTCCGACGGAATGGGGGATGACGGAGTCTTCACCGTCGCCGCGTTCACCGCGGGATACGCCGTGCCCGGCGGCAAGCTCACCCTCGACGACTTCGTCGAGAAGGGAAACGAGTTGGAGGGCTGGGAGGTGACCCTGTACACCAGCACCTTCGACTACGACAAGCTCAACAGCGACGTGCAGGCCGCGATCACGCAGGGCGCAGACGCCATCCTCGCCGGGTTCCCCGACCCGCGACAGATCACTCCGATCGTGCAGGCGGCACAGGACGCCGATGTCCCGATCTTCTCGATCGACGGCGGCGTGGAGGCGAATCCGGATCTCATCACGAACATCACGTTCGATCAGCAGCAGCTCGCCGAGATCACGGTCGGGGGCTTGGACGAGGCGATGGGCGGGCTCGATGGGAAGGACGTCATGGTGATCGGCCATGACCCGCATATCGGCATCCAGAAACGCAGCCAGCTCGCCTTCGACATGCTCGAAGACGCCGGTGCGAACATCGCCGGCGGCGAGATGAAACAGGCACTGGATCCCGGAACGGGGCGCACGGAAGCGCTGAACTTCGTCACCGACTACCTGCAGGCCAACCCCGACGGCCTCGACGGCGTCTGGGCCGGGTGGGACGATGCTGCGCTCGGTGTAACCCAGGCCATCGAGGAAGCGGGACGCGACGACATCTTCGTCACCGGCGTCGATGCGCTCGCCGAGACGGCGGAGAAGATCGAGGCGGGGAGCCCGATGTACGCTTCAGCAGCTCAGGACTGGCCTTCGGTCGTCGACGAGATGATCACGCACATGGAGGAGTACCGCACGAATGCGGCGCTTCCCGAGGAGAACTTCATCGAGATCCCGGCAGAGCTGATCGATCCGAGCAACGTGGCCGACTTCGAACCGACACTGGGAGTGAACGAATGAGCACCATCACACGAGAGGGCATCCACTCGCTGTTCGACATGACGGGCGACATCGCCGTCGTCACCGGGGCCTCGAGCGGCTTCGGGCAGGCGGCCGCCGAAGCGTACGCCGCGGCCGGCGCGACCGTCGTCGTGCTGGGGCGCAGCGCCGAGCGCACCGCCGCCGTGGCCGACGGCATCATCGCGGCAGGCGGCACGGCCCACGCGTACGCCGTCGACCAGACCCGCCGCGGTGCGGTCGACGAGGTGCTGGACCGTATCGTGCGCGAGGTCGGCCGCCCCACGGTGATCGTCGCGAACGCGGGCATCTCGGGCGGACCGAGCTACCGGTCGGGCGGGGAGCTGGCCTCTTACTCCGACGAGGAGTGGAGCGAGGTCATCGCGACCAATCTCACCGGCACGTTCGAGACGGTGCGCGCGGCCGCGCGTCTGCTCGAACCGGGTGGCCGCATCCTCGTCACCTCCTCCACCGCGGGCATGCGCACGGATCCGATGGTGTCGTACGGGTACGTCACCACGAAGGCCGCCATCCTCAACTTCGTCCGCCAGGTGTCCCTCGAGCTCGCGCCCCGGAGCATCCGGGTCAACGCGATCGCGCCAGGGCCGATCAAGGGCACGCGGATCGGCGACGGCCGCGTCGAGATCGACCCGGACTTCGAGCGCGAGTGGGAGTCGACGATCCCGATGGGCCGGATGGGGACGACCGACGAGGTCCAGGGCCCGATGCTCTTCCTGGTCTCCCCCGCATCGTCGTTCATCACCGGCGCGACCCTCACGATCGACGGCGGCGCGGCCGCACTGTCGCACACTGCCTTCTGACCCCGGCCGAGCGCCGACCGACACCGAACACATCCAAGGAGAACCATGAAGCTTTCCGGCAAGTCAGCCATCATCACCGGCGGTGCCGGCGGAATCGGGCGTGCGAGCGTGCTGCGGTACGTGCACGACGGCGCGAAGGTGCTCGTCGCCGATCTCGATCTCGCCGCGGCGCAGTCGGTCGTCGACGAGGTCGATGCGGCAGGCTTCGAAGGCTCTGCCGTCGCACACGCCGTCGACGTGTCGGACTTCGCCGAGGTCGAGCGGATGGTGCAGGCCGCCGTCGACGCGTTCGGCGGCGTCGACATCATCTTCAACAACGCGGGCATCGCCGGCGGCACGCCGCTGCTCGAGCACGACATCGAGGCCGACTACCACCGCATGATCCGAGTCGACCAGGACGGCGTCTACTACGGCATCGTGGCAGCTGGCCGGCAGATGGCGAAGCAGGGCCGCGGCGGCGTGATCATCAGCACGTCGTCGGTGTACGGGCAGGATGCCGCCGAGCTGTCATTCACGTACAGCGCCGCGAAGGCAGCGGTGATCTCCTTCACCCGCTCGGCGGCGTACGAGCTCGCCGAGCACGGCATCCGGGCCGTCGCCATCACTCCGGGACGCGTGGCCACGCCGATCATCAACCAGTTCAGCGATGAGCTCAAGCAGACGTTCGCCTCCGAGCAGCTGCGCGGCAGGCTCACCGACCCCGACGAGATCGCCGACGTGGTGGCGTTCCTCGGCTCCGACGAGTCACGCGTCATCAACGGCACGGTGGTGAACGTCGAGGACGGTTACTCGGTGTTCAAGCAGCGTCTCGACCTGCCGGTGTTCTGACATGTCGGCCACGGTGATCCCTGAGCAGCTCGACGTGGCCTTCCACGTCAACGCCGCGCTGCCCGACGTCGCGTCGCCGCAGCTCGGCGCGCTGCTCGACTCGCTCGCGGGCTTCGGCTACCGACGCATCGTGCTGCCGCCGCTGGACGCGCGCAGCATCGATGTCGGCGCGCTGCGCGACGCGTGCGACCGGCGAGGGCTCACCGCGATTCCGATGGCGGGGCAGTCGCCGGAAGCCGACGTGTCGAGCGTGGACCCATGGGTCCGCGAAGCCGGGGCGCGGGCGCTGCGCGACGCGATCGAGCTCGCGGCCGGGCTCGGGTCAGACCGGCTGGGCGGCGTTCCGTACGGTCTGTTCGGTCGCGCGGAGCACGCCGCCCCGCGCGACGCATGGCGGCGCTCGGCCGCGGCCGTCGGGCTCGCCGCAGAGGAGGCATTCGAGCGCGGCATCACCATGACGCTGGAGGTGCTCAACCGATACGAGACCGCGATGGTCAACACGGCGGAGCAGGCGATGGCCTACGTCGAGGAGAGCGGTTCGGAGCACCTGGCGATCCACCTCGACACGTTCCACATGGCGATCGAAGAGGCCGACACGGCCGAAGCGATCCGGATGGCGCTGCCGCGGCTGGCGTACATCGAGCTCGGCCAGTCGGGGCGAGGGCTGCTCAGTCGCGGCTCCGTCGACATCGCCGGCGTCGTGCGCGGTGCGCTCGACGCCGGCTACTCCGGCCGCTGGGGCGTGGAGGCCTTCTCCGCTTCGCTGCTCCCTTCTGCCGCCCAGAGCGCGCTAGCGATATGGCGTCCCACGTATCAGGACGGCGTGAGCGTCGCGTCCGACGCGGCAGAGATCATCGAATCCGGATGGGTGGCCCACGAGAGGTGCGTTTCGTAACAGAATCGAAGCAGGCGTGTTTCGGGCCGCAGCAGGCGACGGCTCGGGAGGCACGCCAACTCACATCGCGCGGCGAAGACGCTGCGCCGAACAACGAAGGAGAGGAATCCATGACGGATTCGAACGCCGTGAAGACGGCACTGTTCATCAACGGCGAGGAGCGCTCCACAGACGACGTGCTGCGGATCGCCGACCCCGCCAAGCCCGGTCGGGTCGTGGGCGAGGCCGCTTCCGCGTCTCCCGCCGACGTCGACGACGCGGTCGCCGCGGGCAGGGCAGCGTATCCCGCGTGGTCCGCTCTCACGCCGCAGGAGCGCGCGAAGCAGATGGCTGACGCCGTCGCGACGCTCGGCGAGCACCGAGACGATGACGCCGCGATCCTCTCGCAGGAGAACGGCAAGGTCGTCGGCGAGGCGTGGGCCGATGCCTTCGTGTTCGAGCTGCGTTGGAATCTCGCGCTCACGGAGGCCGACAAGGTCGACGCGGTCGAGACGCTGGAGCCGGCGCCCGGCATCCCCGTCACGACGCAGGTCGGCTATCAGTCGCTCGGTGTGGTCACCGTGATCGTGCCGTTCAACTGGCCGATCGCGATCCTCGCCGCGGCCCTTCCGCACGCTCTCCTGGCGGGCAATACCGCGATCGTGAAGCCGCCGCCCTCGGCGCCGCTGGCGACCACACGCGTCGTGCAGCGCGTCGCCGAGCGACTGCCGGCCGGTGTGCTGCAGGTCGTCACGGGCAAGGACGAGAACATGTCCGCTCTGATTCAGAACACCGACATCGCGAAGGTGTGTTTCACCGGGTCGGTCGGCGGCGGCAGGAAGATGATGGAGATGGCCTCGAAGTCGCTCACGCGCGTGACGCTCGAGCTCGGTGGAAACGACGCGGCCATCGTCACAGAGGACGCAGACCTGTCGGACACGCACCTCGACCGCCTGTTCGCCGGTGTCTACGACACCACCGGCCAGATCTGCATGAACGCCAAGCGCATCTACGTGCACCGCTCGCGCCTGGACGACGTCGTCGCGGGCCTCGAGGCGCGACTGCAGAAGACCGTGCTGGGCTACGGCCTCGGCGAGGGAACCACGATGGGCCCGCTGCATCAGCCAGCCCAGAAGGAGTTCGTCGAGGGTCTCATCCGTGAGGCGAAGGATTCGGGCGCCGAGGTGCGCGAGTACGGCGAGCTGCCGGGCGGCGAACTGGAGGGCGGCAACTTCCTGCGCCCTGCGCTCGTGATCGATCCGGATCCGTCGCTCCGCGTCGTCACGGAGGAGCAGTTCGGACCGGTGATCCCGATCATCCCGTTCGACACCGAGGACGAGGCCGTCGCGAGCGCGAACGACTCGTGGGGCGGCCTGTGCGGCAGTGTGTGGACGTCGAGCCCCGAGACGGCGCAGCGCATCGGCTCGCAGCTCGAGTGCGGCTACGTCTGGTTCAACGACCACGGCGCCACCCGCCTGGACCTGCGCGCACCGTTCGGCGGTGTGAAGCAGTCGGGTTACGGCCGTGAGCAGGGCATCCACGGCGTGCGCGACTTCCAGGACACGCGCTCGCTCGCCACCCTCGACGAGGAGGCCCTCGCCGCGATGGCGCACTGAGCGCCGGTCACCCGACAGATCCTCAAGTCCTCCGCATTTCCTCAGCTGCCAGCAGAGGATTTCGCGGAGACTTGAGGATCTGTGTGTGCTTGCTCATTGCGGACCATTCAGGCGGCGGAGTTCCGGGCTTCGCGAAGCCGGCGCAGAACCTGCGGTGGTCATGAGCGGGGATCCTTTCGTCGGCGGGGCTGCTCAGCCTTCACGGTGAACGCTGCGGGCATCAGAGCGGTTCGGAGCCTCGTCGTCGGTTTCGTTCAATGGCTCGGTGGGCGTGAAGGAGTTGGGGCCGCGGAAGAGCACGAAGATCGTGAGGACGGTCATGACGGCGACGCCGACCCACATCGCTTGCTGCCAGCCGGCGATGAATGCGTCGTTCGCGGCGGCGAGAATCTGCTCCGCGTGAGCCCCGGCGTCCTGGCTGATCGCGGTGGCGTTGGCGATGCCTTCGCGCGCTGTCGCCGCGAACTCCTCGGGCACGCCTGAAAGGAGTCCGGCGATTGCGCTCCGATATCCGGCCACCAGCACTCCGCCCAGCAGTGCGATGCCCAGGGCTGCTCCGAGCTCTCGGGAAAGGTCGTTCAGGGCCGAGGCGACGCCCTGCTGCTCACGGGCAAGTGATGAGGTGATCGCTTCGGTAGCGGGTGTCATCGCCAGCCCCGCACCGAGTCCCATCGCGATGAGTCCAGGGAGCACGCTGATGTACCCGCCGTCGGCGGAGACGAGCCCGGCCATGAGCGCGAGCCCGGCAGTGGCGATGGTGAGTCCGATCACCATGGAGGCCCGGGCTCCGATGCGCGCTGCCAGACGAGGGGCGAGTCCGGAGGCGAGCATCATCAGCAGCGCCAGGGGCATCATGGCGAGCGTGGAGAGGAGCCCGCTCCATCCGAGGACGACCTGGAAGAAGGGGTACAGCACCAGGGATACCCCGCCCAGAACGCCGAACCAGACGAGCAGGAGCGTGGTGCCCGAGGAGAGCCCCCGGTTGCGGAATGTCCGGACGTCCAGCAGCGGGAACGGGGTGTGCAGCTCCCACAGGATGAATCCGGCGGCAGCGAGTGCTGCGGCGATGAGCGGGATCAGTACGATCGGGTCGGCCCAGCCGAGCGACGGTGCTTCGTGCAGGGCGAAGGTGAAACCGACAGCAGCGATGATCGAGGTCAGCGCTCCCAGAGCATCGAACCGGCCGGGGGCTTTGTCACGAGCGTTCGGAACTGCGCGAGCGCCGATCAGCAGCGCCGCGACGGTGAGCACGACGGGGAGTGCGAACAGCCATCGCCAAGACGCGATATCGACCAGCACGGCGGAGAGGTACATTCCCAGGATGCCGCCGCCCCCGGCGACTGCACTCCACACTCCGATCGCTCGGGACCGTTCCTTGTCCGGGAACGAGGAGGTGATCACCGACAGAGTGACCGGCATGATCATCGCCGCACCGATTCCGCTGAGCAGACGCGCGGCGATCATGACCTCCATCACCGGTGCGACGGCGGCGGCGATGTTCGCGATCCCGAACGCCGCCAGCCCCACGATGAGCACCGGCTTGCGACCGAGCCTGTCGCCCAGCGCTCCCAGTGGGAGGAGGAGGGCCGCAAGCGTGAGTGTGTAGGTGTTGATGATCCACAGCACCTGTCCTTGGGACGCATCGAAGGTCGTCGCCAGCTGCGGCTGAGCGACGTTGAGGCCGGAAACTGAGGCGACAACGGCCATCAAGGCGATGCAGATGGCCCACAGGATGGCACGTCTGCGTCGTGGATCGTTGATGACTGAAGCGGCGTCTTCCGCACCGGTGTGAATGGTGGAAGTCATGGCGGGATGTGTTTCCTTTCAGGGAGTGCTTTGCCCGACGCTGATCGCAGGCAGGTCGAAGCAGCGCCGAGGTCGAAACACCTCGACGCGCGAAGAGGGGGACGAGTCAGGTAGGTCGGTGGACGCGGACGATCACGTCATGCAATTGCACCGGTGAACCGCCGGCGTGGACAGTGCGGGTGTGCTCATAGGCGGAGTCGATCCGCCATTCCGAAGCGGGGAACAAGCTCGTGATCCCCTCCAGCGTCGCTGTCGCTCCCTCAGGCTGGTCGTGCCCGTGGTGAACGTCGTGCTGGTGGCCGTGGAGATGTCCGACGATGAGGAGCGTCCCGCCAGGGGCGACCCAGGAAGCGATACGCCGATAGAACGGAAGCTGCCCGATCTCCGCGTGAGCGTAGTTGGTGACCACGAGGTCCCAGGTGCGATTCGGCGCCCACTGCGACAGGTCGGTTTCCACCCAGTCGACGCGCTCGCCCGCACCAGCCGCAGCAGCACGAACCCGTGCCTCCGCCAGCGCGGTCGCGGAGATGTCGGCGGCCGTGACGTCCCAGCCCTGCTCGGCCAGCCAGAGCGCTTCGGTTCCGGTTCCGCAGCCCGCATCCAAGACTGTGCCGACGGGAAGATGCGCGGTCTCGCCTGTCAGATAGGGGTTGACGGGGAGCGGGCGGCTGCGGCCCGAGGGGGCGGGGGCCCACTGATCCTCCCAGTAGTCCTTGTCGAACTCGTTCATGATGCGTGCACCATGCCGCGGTACGCGGCGCTCAGCCGTGCCGATCCACCGCCGGTGATCGCGGCCTCGTATGTCTGGTCCTGTGCGGAGCCCATTGCGCTGTCCTTCTGCTCGTCCGTGATGTCTGCACCCAGGTTCACCCAAACTAGCCAGATTGGCAATCTTTCTTGCCAAATGGCAAACTAGGGGCATGAGCGAACACTCCGATCAGACCCTCGACACGGTGGGGCCACGCCTGAAGCACCTTCGTCTGCGCCGCGACGTCACGCTCACCACGCTCGCTGAGGAGACCGGGATCTCCACAAGCACCCTCTCCCGGCTGGAGGCGGGACTGCGGCGGCCGACCTTGGAACAACTGCTCCCGTTGGCCCGCTATTACGGCGTCACCCTCGATTCCCTCGTCGATGCGCCTCGCACCGCCAACCCCCGAATCGACCTCCGTCCCATGTCCTGCAGCGACGGGTCGGTCATCATCCCGCTCACGCGTCGCCCCGGAGGCATCCAGGCATACAAGTTCGTCCTCCCCAGGGGCAGCGACGATACGGCCCCTGACCTGCGCTCCCATGAAGGGTTCGATTGGGCCTACGTATTGAACGGCACCCTCCGCCTGGTGCTGGGCGACCAAGACCTGGTCTTGCAAGCTGGTCAAGCTGCCGAGTTCGACACCCGAACGCCCCATTGGTTCGGGGCCACCAGCGCCGGCCCGGTCGAGTACCTCAGCCTCGTCGGACGCCAAGGCCAGCGCGCCCATGTGCACGCTTCTGTCGGCGACCATTAGCGATGGTCGTCCATCGCAGGAGAGCCTCGACGAGCTCGGGCGGTGGACACTGCCGCGAACCACGCCCACCGCAATCGATGGCGGTCTCAACCGGTCAACGCACCACCCAGTGGTGGAAGCATGCGGATAGATCGGCGAGGAGGCCCGGGCATGGTGTTGAGTCTCGAACAGCAGGACGCGGTATGGGAACGATGGCGCGCGGGCGAGCCGGTCCGGGTTATCGCCCGGGCTGTGTGCTGCAACCGTGAGGCGGTGCGTCGGCTCCTGGCAGTGACCGGCGGGATCCGCCCGGCAGCGCGTTCACGGGCACCGCTGAGACTGTCGCTCACTGAACGAGAGGAAATCTCCCGCGGACTCGCGGCCGGTGATTCCGCGCGCGCTATCGCGACTCGCCTGCGCCGGTCTGCTTCCTCGGTCTCGCGGGAGATCGCCCGTAACGGTGGACCTACGCAGTACCGGGCTGCGGCAGCCGATCGACGAGCGTGGGAGAACGCGAGGCGTCCGAAGCCGTGCAAGCTGGAAACGCACGATGACCTGCGGAGCATCGTGCAGGAGAAGCTGATGGCGGATTGGTCGCCGCAGCAGATCGCGGCATGGCTCCGACTGACTCCGGCTTCAGCACAGGGAGTACGGATCTCGCACGAGGCTATCTACCGGACCCTCTACATCAGCTCGCGCCTGTCGCTCCCCTCGACGCTGAAGACGCATCTGCGGTCGGGGCGCGGCATGCGCACCTCGAGGAAAGCGCGTCGTACCGGGCACGGGCGGGGCCGGCTGCGGAACATGGTCTCTATCCATGATCGACCAGAGCAGATCGAGACCCGGACCGAGGTAGGGCATTGGGAAGGGGACCTCGTCATGGGGCGACGCCCCAGCGCCGTGGCAACCCTCGTGGAACGCACCACCAGGATCGTTCGCCTCGTCAAGCTCGATGGCATCAAGGGCCCAGACGTCCGCGCCGCGCTCGTCCAGAACCTCCGCGGCATGCCGAAATCACTGTTGAGGTCGATCACTTGGGATCGAGGTCGAGAGATGTCAGAGCACGAACAACTCGCCCACGACCTCGGCATCCACGTCTACTTCTGCGATCCTCGCTCACCGTGGCAACGAGGCTCGAACGAGAACACCAACCGGCTCCTACGCCAGTACCTGGCGAAGAACGCCGACCTGTACCGCTTCACTCAAGACGAACTCGATCAGATCGCGAACAAGATCAACACACGTCCACGCCAGGTCCTTGACTGGCTGAGCAGCCGCGAACGACTTCGTGCTTGCAGGCTCGCCTAAACGGCTCAGTAGAGCGGCTCGAGAGTGTCATCTTCGAGGTCAGGCAGCATCTCGTGATCGTCGTAGGTCATGTAGTCAACGGAGTGCAGGTAACCGTCGACGACCCATAGATCGAGCTGGCCAAGCCCTTCTCCGGCGCGCGAGACATCCAAGGTAGAGAACGGTCCGCCACCGTGCCTGATCCGGGCTGCCTTCGGCAACTTGGGAACCGAGATAAGGAAGCAGTCGCACTCGTCGAGCTGGTACCCACCCCACGACGCGACGCGGAGCTGCTCGCGAGCCAGTTCACGGTACGGGTGATCCCCGCTGCACAGAAGATCCAGCACCGTCTTCTCCTTCGCGGAGAAAGCACTCCCAACTGCGCGACCACGACTCATGTTCATCCCTCGAGGATACGGGGGCGGCATCGCTGGGTCTCGCTACCGCAGACATGGCACCTACGGCACGAAGACCTGACAGAGTAGGCGGGTGGTGCGTTTACCGGTTGAGACCGCCATCGTTTTCGGCAGGTCCACTCCCACAACCTGTGCCCAGGCTGGCTCAGGCCGCGCCGTAAAAACACCCCGCCATTCTCTTGTTGTCTTTTGTAGAGTATGCGACTAGTATCTATGTTGTATTCAGAAACAAGGGGGGGGGGCAAGCGTGACCGAATCTGGTGCCGCTAGCCATGCATCCGCGTCCGAGGTTGCCTACCACCATTTGCGTGCCCAGATCTTGGATGGCGCGTTACTTGGGGGAAGCATGATCAGCGAGGGGATGGTGGCCAACGAGCTTGGTATGAGTCGCACTCCGGTGCGTGAGGCGTTCCTGCGACTGCAGGGCGAGGGGTGGTTGCGTTTGTACCCCAAGCGCGGTGCGTTCGTCGTTGAGGTGAGGCCACACGAACGCGAGGAGATCGTGCGGGCGCGCGTTCTCCTCGAGTCGGATGCCGTCTCCCGGGTCTCGGGCGATGCCCGGCTGCGTTCCGAACTTGTCGAGCGACTGCAGACGATCCTCGGGG
Source organism: Frigoribacterium sp. JB110 (assembly GCF_900163665.1). Classification (GTDB taxonomy): domain Bacteria; phylum Actinomycetota; class Actinomycetes; order Actinomycetales; family Microbacteriaceae; genus Microbacterium. The sequence continues at coordinate 303,326 of NZ_FUIA01000016.1, read as the reverse complement.
GGCAGCGTGATGCCGCTGCGCGGGAAGACCTTCACGGCTTCGCGGTCCTGGACGCGGACTTTCACGCTGCGGTCGTCGATGCCGGCGGAAACCGTCTGCTATCGGACTTTTTCGCGTCGTTGAGCGATCGGCAGAGGCGGATGACGGCGCGATCGCTGTGGAAGCGCGCGGACCGCCTCGAGGGGGTCCTCGACGACCACACCGAGCTCGCGCGGCTGATCGATGGTGCGCATAGCGACGCATTCCGAATCGCGCTCGAATCTCACATCCGGCGTACACATCGGGAGCTGTTGCCATGAGTATCACGGACTCCCTCCCGATCCCGGATGCGGGTCCTCGGCACCGCATCCGCCCCTGGATGGCCGTGTGCGCGGCGCTCTTCGCGGTCGCGTGGGGTGGTAACGAATTCACCCCCCTGCTGGTGATGTACCGACAGGAGGACGAGATGACGCCTCTCGTGCTCGACGTTCTGCTCGGTGCGTACGTTCTCGGTATCGTGCCCGCTCTGATCCTCGGAGGCCCTCTCTCCGACCGATTCGGACGCCGGCCGTTCTTCCTTCCTGCTCCGCTCGTCGCTGTCGCTGGGAGCGTTCTGCTCGCGCTGGGCGCTTCATCGCCGACCGTGTTGTTCGCCGGGCGAGTTCTCTCGGGTGTGGCGCTGGGGTTGGTTATGGTGGTGGGGACTGCCTGGGTGAAGGAGCTGTCGCAGGCGCCGTTCGACACCGGAGCCCGGGAAGGGAGCGGCGCAGGGCGCGCGGCGCTCGCCCTCACAGCGGGCTTTGCCCTGGGCGCGGGGGTTGCTGCGGCGCTCGCGCAATTCGGGCCCGCACCGCAGCAGAGCCCATACTTCGTGCACATCGTGCTAGCCATCGCATCATTCTCGCTGCTGTGGCGGGTGCCGGAGAGTAGGCGGACAAGTGATGACGGTCGGCCGTTACTCGAGGACTTGAAGATTCCGTCCGCTGTGCATCGTCGCTTCCTTTTCGTCGTCGTGCCCATGGCGCCCTGGGTCTTCGGCACAGCGGCCAGTGCCTACGCGATACTGCCTGGCCTGATGATGTCGAAGGCTCCGGGCTTGGAGATCGCGATGAGCGGGCTCCTGTGTGTGATCGCACTAGGATGCGGCGTCGGCGCGCAGCGGATTGCGGGCCGCTTCGATGACCCCGGCTCGGCCCGCGGTGTCGGCTTGGCGCTCGCAGTCACCGTCGTGGGGATGGTGCTGGCGGCCGTCGCGGTCGGTCTCGACTCGTTGGCGTGGGTCGTCGTCGCCGCTGCCGCGCTCGGGGCTGCGTATGGACTCTTGCTCGTTGGTGGTCTCCGCGAGATCCAGCGTATCGCCGGCCCCGACGATCTCGCGGGGCTCACGGCCGTGTACTACTCGCTGACCTACATCGGATTCTTCATCCCGGCCGTTCTTGCGCTAGTGGGTGCGTGGCTCCCGTACACGGTCATGTTCGTCATCGGCGCGGTTCTTGCGCTCATCAGTTTCAGCATCGTCGCTCTGAGCTGGCGCAGGCACCTTCCGTAGCGCGTCGCCGGGCATCGCCGTCCGATGGGACTGGCAGCGCGGTTGCTCCGGAGGCAGCCGCCAGGCTCCGAGCTGCTTGCGATCCCCGCGGGCCGGTCGCCGTCAAGGACGCCATGCAGTCGAGGTGCAGCGGGAGTGGCATGGTGACGTCTGCGCCCCGGGCGCCTGTGATCGTGAGCCGCCCCCTTCATTCGGTCCGGACGTTCTGTGAGTCGTCGGTTTCCATTTGATGGGTGCACTGTCGAGCGTACTCGGCTGGGGGTAGGTAGCCGAGCGAGGAGTGCCGGCGGTGGTGGTTGTACTCGTCCTTCCAGTCGCCGATGATGACCTGCGCGTGCAGCAGCGAGGCGCGAAGGCGCCACCGGCTTCGCCGGACTCACGCATCACACCGATGCCGGGTCGGTCTACACATCGATTTCGTTCACCGACCGGCGTGTGCTGGCCGCGACTCGCCGGCGCACAGACGCCATCGCCTCTGGACGGCTCGTGCAGGCTTCCGATAGGGGCAGTGTGCGGGGTGTCCCTTCGATGTCATCCCGCAGACGGACCCGTTCTGGATCCTGAGGCGGATGTGTCGCGCACGGAGCAGATTGGAGGCTGGGTCCATGAACGAGACGACTAGCCCCACCCTTCTGCATGCTGTCGGCGTGACCAAGCGCTATGGCGATGTGCTCGCACTCGCAGGCGTCGACGTCTCCATCCGAGCCGGCGAAGCTGTCGCGGTGATGGGTGCCTCCGGATCCGGCAAGACCACACTGCTGCACTGCCTCGCGGCCGTGATCTCACCTGATTCCGGCTCGATCCGCATGACCCGACCGAACGGCAGCGTCATCGAGCTCGTCGGTATGGACGAGGATGCACGCTCCGCAGTACGTCGCTCAAGCATCGGGTTCATCTTCCAGGACCACCTGCTGCTGCCTGAGCTCACCGCTGTGGAGAACGCCGCGCTGCCGCTGATCATGGCAGGCGCTCCCCGTGTTGACGCGGAGCACCGTGCCGCCCAATGGCTCGCACACCTCGGACTCGACGGGATGCAGGACCGAAGGATCGGCCAGCTCTCCGGCGGGCAGGCACAGCGGGTGGCGATAGCCCGAGCCCAGGTCAACGGTGCGCCCATGGTGTTCGCCGACGAGCCCACCGGCGCGCTCGACTCGGCCACCTCGACCGACGTGATGACCGCTCTGCTCCAATCGACCGCGCGTCAGAACCGCGGTCTCGTCGTCGTGACGCACGACGCCGACGTCGCCCGCCGCTGCGACCGTGTGCTGCACATGCAGGACGGCCGGCTCGTGGGCGAGAGCTTCGCTCCCCAGCAGCGTGCCGAGGCGGGGAGCGCACGATGACCGCCGTCGCAGTCGCACCTCGCAGCGATGAGCTACGCCGGCTGGCAACGCTGACCCTCATGCTCACCCGCCCTTCACGACAGGGCCTTGCAGCGCTCGTCCTGCCGATCGTCGCGTTCGCGGCAGTGACCGCGGTGCTGCTCGCCGTCGGCGGCGGCGCGAAGATGTTCCTCACGCATCCGACAGCGGTGGCAGATCCGGTGTACGGCGTGCTCGGAACCGTCGCCCTCATCCTGCTCGCGATCCCGGTGTTCACACTCGGTGCAGCTGCAGCACGCCTGTCCAGCCGAAATCGCGACGACCGCCTGGCCACTTTGCGGCTGCTCGGTGCCAGCAGCGCTGAGGTCTCCAGGATGACGGTGATCGAGGCTGGGCTGATCGCCGCTGTCGGCGCACTGGGCGGTGTCGCTGTGTATCTCGTGCTGCTGCCGCTGATCGGGCTGATCCCGTTCTTCGGCGGTCCTGTTGGAATGGGTGCTGTGGGCGCCGGGGTCGGTGGCACGATCCTCGTCGTCGCGATCGTTGTCGCGCTGGCCATGGTGAGCGCACACCTGAGCCTGAAGAAGGTGCGTCTGACGCCGCTCGGTGTGCGCCGCCGTCAGGACCCCGCGCCGCGACGGACCAAACTCATCGTCGCGGGGCTGGCGATGCTCTGCATGGCCGGCGGGCTGGTCGCGATGCTGACGGCCGGGGGCCTCGTGCTCGTGGGCCCGATGATGCTCGGCGTCGTGCTCGCGGTTCTGTTCGCAGGCGCCATGGCAGTGGTGAACATGGTCGGATCTCCGATCCTGGCGGCGCGAGGCCGGTACATGGCCAGGCACGCGAAGACCGCCGCGAAGCTCATCGCCGGAAGGGAGCTCGCCGAGCACTCCGCGAGCGCGTGGCGGCGCGTCTCTGCCATCGCGATGGTCTCGTTCATCGCAGTCGTCGGCGGCATCGGGCTCGGCATGATGGCCGACAACAGCGGCGACCAGCTCTACCCCGATATCCGCACCGGGATCGCGGTCACGCTGGTCTGCGGCTTCGTCGTGCTGGCTGCGTCGACCGGTGTCACGCAGGCGGCGGCCGTGCTCGAGGATCGCGCGCTCATCACGGCTCTCGATCGGCTCGGCATGCCGGGCGACGAGATTCGACGTGCGCGCCGACTCGCGGTGATGGTGCCGCTCCGTCTCGCCGCCGTAAGCGGTGCAGCTGTCGGCGTGGTGTTCTCTCTGCCCGTCGCTGGCGCGGGGCAGGTGATCTCGCCGTTCTCCGTCGTGGTGCTGATCGGCACTTTCGCGGCAGGCTTCTGCCTCATGCGCCTTGCACTTGACGCGACCCGTCCGATCCTGGCAGCAGTGCGGCGCGGCGAGACGGTGTGATCGACCGACACGATGACCGTGGGCGATTGGGCTGACCCCGTGATGTAGGTCCAGTCGTTGTGTGAGTCGTCTTGATGCTCGCTGCTGCGGGCAGGAGGACTGGTCTCATCATGACGAACACGAGGAAGCGGCACACGCCTGAGCAGGTCGTGCGCAAGCTCGGACAGGCCGACCGGATGCTGGCCGATGGCGCGGACGTCGCGGCGGTGTGCCGCGAGCTGGGCGTGTCGGAACAGACGTACTACCGGTGGCGCAACCAGTACGGCGGGCTCAAGGCCGACGACGCCAAGCGCCTCAACGAGCTCGAGAAGCAGAACGCCACCCTCAAGCGTCTGCTCGCTGAAGCAGAGCTGGAGAAGGCGGCGCTGAAGGAGCTGGCAGAGGGAAACTTCTAGGCCCGGGCAGGAGGCGCGCCGCCGTCGCTCACCTCATCGCGAAGATGCGGGTGAGCGAGCGGATGGCGTGCCGGCTGACCGGGCTATCCAGGTCCGCCTACCGGCGCACCCTCAAGGCCGCTACCGTCGCCGACCCCGACGCCGCCTTGCGTGAATGGCTGCGCGGTTACGCGAAGAAGCACCCCCGCTGGGGCTACCGGCGCGCGTACCACGACGCCCGCGGCGAGGGCTGGCAGGTCAACCACAAGAAGATCCAGCGGCTATGGCGCGAGGAAGGCCTACGCGTGCCCCAGCGACGTCGCCGTAAGCGCATCGGCTCCTCGACCGCGGACGCCCCCAAGGCGTGCGCCCCGAACGTGGTGTGGGTCATCGACTTCCAGTTCGACGTCGACGAGGCCGGGCGTCTGATCAAGATCGCGTCGATCGTGGACGAGCACACCCGGGTCTGCCTCGGCGGGCTCGTGGAACGCTCCATCACCGCCGACCGTCTCACCGACCATCTCGACGACCTCGTCAAGCTGCACGGCCCGCCCGCGGTCCTCAGAAGCGACAACGGGCCCGAGTTCATCAGCCAGGCGATCGCCGACTGGGCCGGCACCCGCACCGGCTTGTCGTACATCCCGCCCGGCTCGCCGTGGCTCAACGGCTACGTCGAGTCGTTCAACTCCCGCCTGCGCGACGAGTGCTTGAACATCAACAGCTTCTACTCACTGCTGCACGCCCAGGTCGTCATCGGCGACTGGAAGGTCGAGTACAACACCGTGCGACGCCACTCGGCGCTGGGCTACCTCACCCCGGCCGACTATGCTCGCCACTGCACCCACGAAATGGAACCCGACGACTCACACAGAGACCGGACCTAACAACGGGGGCGGCCCATGTGGAGTTTGACGCTTTGTGGCGGCGTTCTGTGATCGCACGGTGTCGCAGACAGGGCACAGTGTTGGCCTGCCCGAGGAACCATGCGGCCTTGCCGACACTCTGACACGAGGCCCAGTCGAGGTCCTCGACATCCGTGATCGTCAGACCTACCAGCGTGAGGGGCGGGAGCGTGGCGCGCTGCCCGGGGTGGACCAAGACGATCCTCGTCCGCAACATCCTTACGGAGCGGTGACACAAGTAGACGTCAGTTGGCGTGCTCGTCCGGCGCGCTGTCCTCGGGCTGGACGGTCCATGCGGGAGGCTCGTCCTTACCGGTCGCTTCGTCTTGTTCTGCCTTGTCGCTGGTTCTCTGGGTGATGCCAGGTGCGTGGTGCACCGGGGCATAAATCGCGTAGAGGCGCAGCGGTTCGTCGCCAGTGTTGATCACGTCATGCCAGGTGCCGGCGGGGACCTGGACAGACCACCCATCCGAGACGTTTTGCTCGAAGTCGAGCCGGTCCTTGGCCGGGCCCATGACGGCCCTGCCCTGTCCGGCATCGAGGCGCAGGAACTGATCGGTGTTCTGGTGGACCTCCAGGCCGATGGACTCCCCGACCGGGATAGACATCAGCGTGACCTGCAAATACTTCCCGGTCCACGCGACGCTGCGGTAGTTCTCGTTCCGCCGGGTGGCCTCTTCGATGTCGAACGCGTTCGGGCGGGGCCCGATGTCGTTGATGGTCATTGTGTTCTCCTTTCGTGCTCGGACTTCGAGTCCAAGTCAGCATCATCTTTCGGGGGGAGTCAAGGGTGGGTGGGTTTCGGCGAACCTCGTGGAGGCGAGGAGAGCGAGTACGACGCCGGCCCCAGCGACGACGAGGACGCCGCTTAGTCCGGCTGCAGTGGCGCCCATGGTGGCGACCAGGGCACCGGCGAGCCCGGTGCCGATGGCGATGCCGGCCTGGTTGCCGAGCTCCATCTGCGATGAGGCGCGCCCGACCGTGCCAGCGGCATCATCGAGGACGGCGATGGAGTTGATCGTGAAACCGAGACCGGCGCCGAGCCCGGCGATGATCCAGCCCACGGCGGCGACGGGGACGGGGACGGTGGTGAGGATCACGGCACCGATCACCGTCAAACCCGCGATGACGAGAATCGCTCCGAGGCGCGCGATGCCCCCCCTTGGTCATGCCCCACTTCAGGAGCCGGGCGGGGGCATAGGCGCCGGCGGTCCACCCGATGATGCCTGCGGTCAGGACGATCCCGGCGAGTGTAGCGCTGATCCCTTGCACGCTGGTAAGGGCGAGCGGAATGAACAGGTCTGCGGTGAAGAACGCCATGGACAAGGCGGCTGCGAACACCACATTCGCCGGGAGCCCTCGACGCGCGGTGAGCGTCCCGGCAGGCAGAACCCGCCGGACGTGCGTGCGCGCCCTGACCTCGAGCTCGCGGAGGTTGCGGCTGACGCGTTCGATATGTAATTCAGTACAGGCGTATCGAGGTGGCTGCACCACTGGGCGCCGATTTGTGGGCGCGAAAAAGCCCCCCGACGCAGGTCGCGTCGAGGGGCAGGTGAGTACGATCCGGTCGTGACTTCGTCTGATCTTCACGAGGCCTTTCCGACTGCTCGGTCTGCGGGCTGAGCTGCCGATACCGGAGGGCGTCCGGGAGGGTCACACGCCGACGCGCGGCGGGTGGTGAGACGGTCAGTGATGACTCAGTTGTAAAGCATGCCGCCGTCGACGAGAAGCACCTGGCCGGTGACGTAGTCCGAGTCGGGGCCGGCGAAGAACGACACGACCTTCGCGACGTCCTCGGGGGTCTCGATGCGGCCGAGCGCGATGCCCTCCACGTTTTCCTTGAGGTTCTGGCCGAGTGGCTTGCCGTTGATCTTGCTGAGCTCGGCGTCGATGAGTTCCCACATGCCGGTGCCGACGATGCCGGGCGCGTAAGCGTTCACCGTGATGCCCTTCGGAGCGAGCTCCTGCGCGGCCGCCTGGGTGAAGCCGCGAACGGCGAACTTCGAGGCCGAATACGCGCTGAGGATGGGGAACCCCTGGATCGACGCGATGGATGCCGCGGAGATGATCTTTCCACCGTGACCGAGCTGTTCGAACTTCGCTGCGGCCGCCTGGATGCCCCAGACCACGCTGTCGACGTTGATCCGGAAGATCTGATCGAGCTCTTCGGCGGTGATCTCGAGTACGGGCTTGATCTGGGCGATGCCGGCGTTGTTGACGATCACATCGAACCCGCCGAGCTGTTCGGCGGCTGCGTCGACAGCGGCAACGACCTGGTCGCGCTTCGACACGTCCGCAGCGACGAAGACCGCTTTTCGGCCCAGCTGCTCGATCTCGGCGACGACCGAATCACCCTTCTCGCGCTGCGGCTCGATGTCCGCGACGGCGATGTCAAAACCGTCGGCGGCGAGACGAAGCGCGATGCCGCGCCCGATCCCCTGCCCGGCTCCGGTGACCAATGCGACCTTATCCTGAATAGCCATTCTCATACTCCTTCTCAAACGCGAACGGGCGCCCAGCAGATTCGATGTTCGCGGGCCTGGCGCGTCGTACAGTGCAGGGCCAGCAGAAGTGGCTGCCCGTCTCCCACTTCAACATGGCGAATCGATTTGTATTCCCTGGCGCTCCTGACGTGCCAGGGTCACGCCATGAACGGCATGAGTTCGGGAGGCATGGTCACAAAGGGCCGCATCATATCGCGATCCTCGTGCTCGAGGATGTGGCAGTGGTACATGTAGCGGCCGCTGTAGGCGTGGAACCGGACGGCGATCTCGACGATTTCGTGGGGGTTGACGCGGACTGTGTCTTTGAGCCCGCGCTCGTTGGCGTCGATGACGTGGTCGAGCTCGTCGTCGGGGTCGCGACCGAGAGTGATCCGCGCGCTGAGGTCGAGATCGCCGATGCCGTCGTCGGGGATCTCCCAGCCGATGGGCCGGCGCGCGAGGACCTGGAAGGGATCGAGGTGGATGTGGATGGGGTGCGTGTCATCGGTGAGGTTGATGAGCTGCCAGATCTCGTACTGGCCGAGCATCGGGAAGAACGTGGCGGTGTCCTCGAAGTGGGCGGCAACCGCGCGGTAGCGCGTCGTGTGGTCGCCGTCGGTGAGGGTGATCAGCGGACCGGTCGTCTCGTCCTCGTCGTCGACAACGGCGAGCTCACGCATGGTCAGCATGTTGGGTACGTCCTCGAACTCGCGCTCGACAAGCGCGATGGCACGCCGCGGCGCCGCGTCCAGCTCCTCGGGTTTTGGCAGGGCGAAGTCGGTCGCCAGTTCGCGGGGCACCGGACGGTGCGCGACCGGGCCCGGGACGACACGGAAACGCATGACCTGGGGGTACGGCAGCAGCGCGTCGAGATCCGCGGCATCGGCGGCATCAGCGGCGGGAAAGGGCGCGCCATCGAACGGAGCGCCGGCGGTGTTGTAGAGCGTGAGCTCGGTGCCCGGTTGAAGGTCCGAGAAGTCGACGAGCAGGTCGGCGCGCTCGGCTGAGGCGAGGACCAGCCCGTCGGGTGGCAGCGCGACGGGCTCGCGGAGTAGGCCCGAGTCGGTGCCGATCTGAGTGATGCGATCGAATTCGGGCACGCCGTCTCGCAGCAGCACGAGCCGGAAGGTGCGGGCGTTGGAGCCGTTGAGCACGCGGAAGCGGTACGTGGCGGGCTGGACGTCGAGGATAGGCCAGACTTTGCCGTTGACGACCGTGAACGGCGCGAAGGCCTCCATCACCCCAGGGTCGGTCTTGTGCACCAGCTGGCCGGTCAGCCGACCGCCCTCGTCGAGTCCGAAGTTACGGTCCTGCAGCAGCAGCGGCACCTCGTACGGTGGTCCCTCGGGCAGCCCGAGGTCACGTTCGCGCTGGTCGCGGATGATCCACAGTCCCGCCAGCCCGGCGTATACGTCGAACCGAGTGACGCCCATCACGTGGTCGTGGTACCAGAGCAGCGTCGCGCGTTGGTCCATCGGGTAGTCAAATACGGCGAGCTGGCCGGGTGCGAAGAGGTTCTCGGTCCAGCCGTCGTACACGGCCGGTGTCAGGCCACCGTGCAGGTGCACGACCGAGTGTCCCGTCAGCGCCGCGGCGTGCGGGTCCGGCGTGCCGCCGCTCAGACCGGGACTGCACTGCACAGGCACACCGTCGGCGTCGACCTCGTCGCCGGCCATCGTTACGATGACGGGCAGCCCGCCGTCAAGCTCGTTGCGCCACTCGACGCGGACCGGGTGGCCGCGCTCAGCCTCGATCGTCGGGCCTGGGAGCGTGCCGTCGTAGCCCCACACACGCGACCGGGGCAGATCGCGATGGAAGCTGTGTGAGCCGGTACGGATCCGCACCGTCAGACGGCCGTTGTGATCGCGCGCGAGCAGGCGCTCGGGCAACGGCAGAACGTCGACGAACGGCGTCAGAGGCATGCGCTGCGCGGCGGCCATGCGCTACACGCTACCAGCCCGCCCGACGTGTCGTGGGACTATGCGCACACGGGGCATAACGGATGGAGTTCCGCGCGCAGACGCGAGCGTCGAACAGAGGTCTCGCGGATGTCGCGGGCGCGGTCTAGATTCCCGGGTATGAGCGCTGGGGAGCGGATCTACTCGGCGGTGTTGCACCGGGACAAGCGGGCCGAGCAGGAGCTCGATCCTGAGGTGCGACGCAATCTCGCGCCCAATGGACTTCGACTGGTGGCCGCCAACGCGCTCCAGTCCTCGGGCGATCAGATCGTCAACGCCTCGACCGTGCTGCCGTGGCTGTTCAACGCCCTCGGCGTTCCCGTGGCGCTGACGGGCCTACTGGTGCCGATCCGCGAGTCGCTCTCGATGCTCCCGCAGGCGTTCCTCACGCCACTCATCGTCCGTGTGCGGTTCCGCAAGTGGGTGTTCATCTCCGGCGCTCTGGTGCAGGCCGCTTCGGCGGGAGTGATCGCCGGAACCGCCGCGCTCGGGCAGGGCCTGGTCGCCGGGGTCGTGATCCTGGTCGGGCTGGCGGCGTTCGCGCTGGGGCGGTGCCTGTGCTCGATCGCCTCCAAGGACGTCCAAGGGAGGACCATACCCAAGGGCGAACTGCGAACCAGTTCGGCCCGGGGCCAACATCTTTCTCGACGCGGCCGGCGCCGACAGGTTCTTCGGATGGTTCGCGAATGCCGACGTGGCGGCTCATCACACTCCGTGGCGAGGACCGCACCCGACTCGGCGAGGCACTGGACGCCGTCGGCAGCGTCGACCGCGAACCTGGGGAGCGCAACCCCAAGCCCTTCGATGCAGGATTTGGGGCGCTGTCGTGAGAGTCAATTGACACCTACGTGTCAAAGACGGCGCCGCGACCACGCGGGCGCGGGCTGTCTGCGCACCACGCGCGCGGTGAGGTCCTCCGTGGTGGCTCTGGCGGCTACGCGCTCGTACACCGCGTCGAAGGGTGACAGCACTTCAAGCTCGTAAAGATATCGGGGGCGTCGTCGACCGGAGAGCGTCTGCCCTAGCGCTTGCTGGCGCGTCGGGCGCTGCGGGAAGAAGTAGACGAGCCGGGATCGCTTGCCCCAGCGGTTCTCAGCGATGAACTGCTTCTTGCGGCACCGTTGCACTGCGAGCGTGACGGTGGCTCCTTCGTCCCATCACTCGGGCGAGAGGTGGAAGATGTGTCGGGGTAGTTCCGCGTCGCCGCTGACCCTCCGATATGGGTTTGCTGCGGTCACGAGGACGATGACGGCGAGCAGCACCAGCAGCCCGCTCACGAACAGCGGCCACCCGAGAGCTGACCGGATCGTCACGATGAAGGACCCGCCCTGAGCGGACTCGACGCGTATGGGGTGGATGTCGAGCAGGTCGAGGAGCTGCTCGAGTTCTCGCGGCTTGCGGTAGAGGCGATCAAGATGCCAAACGATCACCGTTCCCGCCTCGGACTCTTGGATCTGATGGAGTAGCTGCTGGTATCCGGGTCGGGCGCGGTCCTGGTACGCGGAGATGGCTTCATCGACGAACTCGATCGCTCGCGTGTAGCCGAGTTGGCCTGCGAGTGCGGTGCAGTCGGCTCGTTGCTGCTCGATGGAGGCGTGTTCGCTGGTGCGGTTCGCGGAGATCCGCAGGTAGATCAGGGCCGTCGTGGTGGTGATGAGGTACTCCGGTGTGGGCGCAGCCCGCGCCCCCCGGCTTCTCGCGGACGCGAGAGCGCCAGACCGGACCACGAGTGTGCGGTGGGTCAAGGGCGGTAGGTGATGAGCACCCGCGTCGGGTCGAAGCTGCGGCCTGGTTTCCCGGGGGCGATCCGTAGCCGGGTGATGAGGGTGGTGATCACGGCTCGTCGGTCGGTGACATCGAGGGCATGCCACCAGTCCTTGAGCGCTTCCCGGTTACCGATCGGGGCCGCATACAGGGCGACCGCGTCTTCGGTGGCGACGAGTTGTCGTTCGGTCTCGCGGAGTGCATCTTCGGCGACCAAGCGAGCTACTCGATGCTCACTCGATGTGATGAAGCGCTCCGCACGGTCCTGCTCTAGTTGCCCGAGGCGCGTGTTGATCTCCACGACTCGTCCGAGGAGCGCCGAGGTTGACTCCTTGTCCGACGACGGCCGCGGGCGGGTCAGGCGGTGCAGGACGCGTTCGGTGATGTAGTCGTCGAGGTGGGCGGCGTTGATGCTCAGCCCACCGCGCTCCGGACGGGAAGGATCCTTCTGGCAGGTGTACCGTTGGGTGTTGCCGGTGGGGGAGAGCTTCCCGGCGATCGTGAGCCCGGCGCCGCACTTCCCGCAGCGTGCGATCCCGCCCAACAGGGTCGGGCGGGCCGGAGTGGTGCGGCGGCGGGTGGGGTCGGCGAGGATCGCGCGGATCTGCGCGGTCTCCTCCGGGGTGATGATCGGTTCCCAATCACCCGGGCCGAGGATCTCCCGCCCACCTGCGGGGTCCGCGCGGGTGTCGGGGGCGTAGGCGCGCTGCCCGGAGATGCGAGCGGAGGACAGCACGCTGCGCACCGTGTACGAATGCCACAGCCCCGACGTCCCGGAACCCGCGCGCAGCGGCGGGATGCCGGAGCGGTTCAGCCAGGCGGTGATGGAGCGGAGGGACTCGCCGGCGAGAAACCGGTCGGCCATCTGCCGGATCACCGCCGCCTGCTCCGGGATCAGGACCCCGCCGGGTCCGTATCCGTACCGGGCAGGGCCGTGCCACGCGCCTTGTTCCGCGAGGCGCTTGTTGGCGCGTTTGACGCGGTCGGACTTGTGCCCGGACTCGTACGCGGCGATCGCGACGAGCTGGCGGGATTGACGCATGGCGCGTATCCCTCTGAACGACCTACAGCTGGAGATCCTCACCTGGATTCGTGACGGCACGCCCGACGGTGTCTACGAGGACTACCGGCCCCGCATCGTCGCCCGCGCTCTCCACAACCGCGGCCTCGTCGACGTGTCCGGCCACGGCAAGAACTGGCGAGCCACGCTCACGACGGGCGGCGCCTATCACCTCGAGCACGGCGACTACCCGCCCAGCGATGACGACCCGGCCGCCACGTCCGCCCCACGTCCGAGACCGACAGCCAGAACAAAGCCCGCTCCCGCGTCGAAGGCAGTGGCGGAGCGGAAGCCGCGAAAGCCGCCACGGGTGGGGCCGACGGACGCGATGATGAACACCCTCACGGCCGCTGAGGACCATCGAATCGAGGTCGAGTACGGCCAGGTGCAGCGCTACCGGCAGCTCGCATTGACCGCGGGCAGGTTCAAGAAGATCCCCGACGGCATGCAAGTCACCGTCAGCAGCGATTACCCCACCCGCACCGCTCACGTCACCCTCGAACTGTTGCCGGAGTGGCGTACCCGCACCCTGGACCCGATTCCGGTGCCGGGCGCTCTCCGCGGCCCCTCCGATGTCATCAAGGCGCTCGGCACCCGCGACGATCTTGACATCCGGGCGGCGGAGAAGAACCGAGCCCTGCGCCTCGTAGAAGCGCTCGTTGTGGAAGCGCGACACCGCGAGTACACCGTCGTGGCGATTCCAGCGCCGCGGAAGGACCGTTGGGGGTACGTGCAGCGCACCGAGGAGAACACCGGACACATCAAGATCACGCTCGGACCCGACGAGTACCGGCTGAGCATCTACCAGCTCACCGAGAAAGTCGAACACGTCGCCACCAAGAGCGAACTCGCCCGGGCCGTCAGGGGATACGCGCTCCCGAAATGGGACTACATCCCCACAGGCCGCCTCGGCATCCGGATCGACAACAGAGGCGTCACCTTCTGGGGCGACTCCTGGACCGACCGCGACGACCAGCCTCTCGACGACGCCCTCCCGCAGATCCTCCAGGAACTCGAACTGACTCGCCCCGGCGTGTCCGGAGAGTTATTGACTGGTGTCAGGCCGCTGTTTCCAACGACTGGTGGCGAGCGTAGTCGATCTGCTCGACCTCGCTCGGGGTGAGGTCGTCGAGCGAGCCGTGCATCCGCTCCGTGTTGAACCACGACACCCACTCCGCGGTCGCGGCCTCGACATGCGCGACGTCCCGCCACGGCCCCTCGAGATGGATCAGCTCGGACTTGTAGAGCCCGATCTGGGACTCCGCGAGGGAGTTGTCATACGCGTCACCGACGCTGCCGACTGACGGGTCGATATGTTCGTCGGCGAGGCGCTCGGTGAACGCGATCGACGTGTAGACCGACCCGGCATCCGTGTGATGCGTCAGCCCCGCGAACCCGGTGGCGCCCTCGCGGCGGCGCGTGAACAGTGCCATCTCGAGACAGTCCAACACCAGCGGCGTCGCCATCGATGTCGCGGCCCGCCATCCGAGGACGCGGCGTGAGTACGCGTCGAACACGAACGCGACATACACCCAGCCCGTCCACGTCCACACATACGTGAAATCCGCCACCCACAGCTGATCGGTGCGGAACCGACGGAAGTGCCGGTCGACGAGGTCCGCCGGCCGCGTCTGCCGCTCACCGGTATCGGCAGGCTTCTTGCGGCCGCCACGAATCACACCGCTGATCCCGAGCTCGCGCATGAGGCGCTCGACGGTGACGCGGGCAATGGAGTGGCCGTCTCGGCGCAGCCGGAGCCAGAGCTTGCGCGCCCCGAGGCGACGACGCTGCTTCTCCCAGGTGGTGAAGATGATGTCCTTCCACCTCTCGTCACGCTGTTCACGCGCCGACAGGCCGCGATCTCTCGCGTCGTAGTAGGTCGATGGGGCGATCCCGACACCATGCGAGGCGAGCACGGCACAGATCGACTCGACACCCCACCGCAGACCTCCATCAGCTCGGTCCTTGTGATCGGTGATGAACCTCACGATCGCTTCTGTGGCCGGTCGAGCTCGGCCGCGAAGAAAGCCGACGCGGCCTTCAGGATCTCGTTCGCCCGCCGCAACTCGGCGTTCTCGCGCTTGAGGCGCTTGTTCTCCTCGGCCTGCTCGGTCGTCACCCCAGGACGCTCGCCCGCGTCGATCTCGCGCCGCCGGATCCAGGTCCGCAGCGTCTCCGGGGAGCCGATGCCGAGAAGCCCGGCGACATGCCGGATCGCGGCGAGCTCGCTCGGATGATCGTCGCGGACCTCCGCGACCATCCGGACCGCGCGCTCACGCAGCTCGGCGGGGTATTTGCTGGGTCGTGCCATGAGACTGATCCTTCCAAGGAATCCAGTCTCCGGACACGCCGGGGCGAGTCAGTCCGCAAGCTAGTACTTGCGGACCTACAGAGATTGAGACGAAACCATGACAGACGTAACCCACACGCGGAAGCTACGAAAGATCAGCAAGATAGGCGTCGCCGCGATTCTGATCCCGGGGCTCGCGGCGTGCATCCTACTTGCGATTTCCGCCTCAATCGCTTCTTCCGTCGAAGGTCACTTCGACTACATGAGTGAAGGCCCCGGCGCAGTCAACGTCCTCGACCAGGTATCACTGCTGTTCTCCATCGCCAGCGGTCTTCTCATCGCCACCATCCCAGGGATCGCGCTCCTCGCATCCGCTCACGAACGTCCACGAATTAAATTCGTCTTCGTTCTGGTCGTCACTGTCCTGGTGGCCGCGTTCGCCACCTACTTCGTCAGCTGGATGCTGTCCAGGCCGTGACAGCGACCGCCGCACTCTCACATCACTTAGGAACAAAATGAAGATCAAGCCCGTAATCGGCTTTCTGGCCGTGGCTGCCGCGATCATCGTGGCCACCCCCTTGACCGCACTGGCACCGGCCGTGGACAACTCCCACCTGACCGAAGCAGAAGTAGCACTCCTCGATTCAGACACGCCTATCCGAGTCACCATCGACGACGAGACTGGCCTGCCCACCAGCGTCCAGGTGCTTCCCGACTCGCTCGCGGCCGCACTCGAAGAATCCGAGAGCTCCAACCCCTCGGCGCGAACCGCGTACCCCAACTGCTCTAACGTCCGCGGATGCTGGTACGGAGTTGCTCTACCTTCAGGCCCACCCTCCGCGAGCGTCGGCTTTTCTCACGGCATCACCGCGGGCACCTGGAATAATCGTGGCAACTTCTGGGTCACTTCTGGAGCCAAAGCGAAGCTCTGCTGGGGCAGCTCCTCTCAGTGCACCGACCGCCATTACGGACCCAGCGTTCTCATCGAACTCGGCGGAAACGTCGTCGGTACAAAAGTAGACATCGTTCTCGTCGCGTGACCTGAGCTCAAACCTGCTGTTTCTCGGGCCCCAGCCGATCTCGGCTGGGGCCCCGTGCGTGAACCTGAACGCGCGTCAAGCAAACCCGTCCTCAGTGGTGATGGCTGTTGAAACCTTCGAGACAACATCCTGCTGCCGATAACGATGGCGGTCTCAACCGGTCAACGCACCACCCAGTGGTGGAAGCATGCGGATAGATCGGCGAGGAGGCCCGGGCATGGTGTTGAGTCTCGAACAGCAGGACGCGGTATGGGAACGATGGCGCGCGGGCGAGCCGGTCCGGGTTATCGCCCGGGCTGTGTGCTGCAACCGTGAGGCGGTGCGTCGGCTCCTGGCAGTGACCGGCGGGATCCGCCCGGCAGCGCGTTCACGGGCACCGCTGAGACTGTCGCTCACTGAACGAGAGGAAATCTCCCGCGGACTCGCGGCCGGTGATTCCGCGCGCGCTATCGCGACTCGCCTGCGCCGGTCTGCTTCCTCGGTCTCGCGGGAGATCGCCCGTAACGGTGGACCTACGCAGTACCGGGCTGCGGCAGCCGATCGACGAGCGTGGGAGAACGCGAGGCGTCCGAAGCCGTGCAAGCTGGAAACGCACGATGACCTGCGGAGCATCGTGCAGGAGAAGCTGATGGCGGATTGGTCGCCGCAGCAGATCGCGGCATGGCTCCGACTGACTCCGGCTTCAGCACAGGGAGTACGGACCTCGCACGAGGCTAACTACCGGACCCTCTACATCAGCTCGCGCCTGTCGCTCCCCTCGACGCTGAAGACGCATCTGCGGTCGGGGCGCGGCATGCGCACCTCGAGGAAAGCGCGTCGTACCGGGCACGGGCGGGGCCGGCTGCGGAACATGGTCTCTATCCATGATCGACCAGAGCAGATCGAGACCCGGACCGAGGTAGGGCATTGGGAAGGGGACCTCGTCATGGGGCGACGCCCCAGCGCCGTGGCAACCCTCGTGGAACGCACCACCAGGATCGTTCGCCTCGTCAAGCTCGATGGCATCAAGGGCCCAGACGTCCGCGCCGCGCTCGTCCAGAACCTCCGCGGCATGCCGAAATCACTGTTGAGGTCGATCACTTGGGATCGAGGTCGAGAGATGTCAGAGCACGAACAACTCGCCCACGACCTCGGCATCCACGTCTACTTCTGCGATCCTCGCTCACCGTGGCAACGAGGCTCGAACGAGAACACCAACCGGCTCCTACGCCAGTACCTGGCGAAGAACGCCGACCTGTACCGCTTCACTCAAGACGAACTCGATCAGATCGCGAACAAGATCAACACACGTCCACGCCAGGTCCTTGACTGGCTGAGCAGCCGCGAACGACTTCGTGCTTGCAGGCTCGCCTAAACGGCTCAGTAGAGCGGCTCGAGAGTGTCATCTTCGAGGTCAGGCAGCATCTCGTGATCGTCGTAGGTCATGTAGTCAACGGAGTGCAGGTAACCGTCGACGACCCATAGATCGAGCTGGCCAAGCCCTTCTCCGGCGCGCGAGACATCCAAGGTAGAGAACGGTCCGCCACCGTGCCTGATCCGGGCTGCCTTCGGCAACTTGGGAACCGAGATAAGGAAGCAGTCGCACTCGTCGAGCTGGTACCCACCCCACGACGCGACGCGGAGCTGCTCGCGAGCCAGTTCACGGTACGGGTGATCCCCGCTGCACAGAAGATCCAGCACCGTCTTCTCCTTCGCGGAGAAAGCACTCCCAACTGCGCGACCACGACTCATGTTCATCCCTCGAGGATACGGGGGCGGCATCGCTGGGTCTCGCTACCGCAGACATGGCACCTACGGCACGAAGACCTGACAGAGTAGGCGGGTGGTGCGTTTACCGGTTGAGACCGCCATCGTTTCCGGCAGACGCACCGAGCTCACCGGCCGATCGGACCCAGTGAGCGATAGGTGCGCGTGCAGCGATGGCGCACTGAGCGCCTGACGCACGTCGCCCCCTGGTCCGCGGTTGCGGGCCAGGGGGCGACGTGTGTGTCGTGTCAGGCGCGCGTCACGCGGCGGCCGAGCAGGATGCCCGCTCCGGTGAGCAGGGCGAGGATTCCGAGGACTCCCCACGCTGCCGAGACCGTCCCGCCGGTTGCCGGCAGCTCGTCGGTGCCGTCCGAAGCGTCGGTGCCGCCGTCGGTGCCACCGTCGGTCGCGTCACCGTCGGTCCCGGTGTCGTCGCTGTCGGTAGCGTCACCGTCGGTGCTGCCGCCGTCGGTGCCGTCACCGTCAGTCCCACCGTCGGTTCCGTCGCCGTCACCGTCACCCCCGCCGTCGTCGGGGTCGCTCGGATCCTCGGCGGCTTCGACCGTCACAGCCGTCTCGGCCGTCGCGGTCGTGCCGTACTCATCCGTGACGGAGTAGACCAGGGCGTAGTCGCCCGCCGCCGGCGCGACGAGTCGGGCCGGCCCGGTCTGCTGAGTCGACGTCATCTCGACCTCGATGCGATCCGTGATGTCGTCGCCGTTCGCGTCGATCGCCGAGACGCCCTCGAGTTCGTCGAACTGCTCACCCTCGACGACCGTCCTCGCATCCGGAACGCCCATGAACGTCGGCTCGACCGCGGTCACCGTGACGGCGCGCTCGGCCCGCGTCTCGTTGCCCGACTCGTCGACTGCCGAGTACGTGATGGCGTACTCGCCAGGCACCCGTGTGTCGACCTCACCGGTCACCTCGATCGCGTCCGTGACGTCGCCGTCGACCTCGTCGACCGCGCTCACGCCGGTCAGCACGTCGAACGGCTGGCCCTGCGGTGTCTGCGTCGCATCCACGCCCGAGAGCACCGGGCCGGTCTCATCGTCGACCGTGCGGGTCAGCGTCACCTCGTCGACGACCGTTCGATCCATCGTCTTGTACGTGGTGAGCGTGACCTCGTCCGGCGAGACATCGACATCCGTGTACTGCGGCTCGTTCGACTGGAACTTCACCGCAGCCTCGGGCGAGTCCTCGTCGATGCCGTAGAACTTGCTGCCCGTCGACGAGTTGCCCGTGACGTAGAGCACCTGCCCTTCCTCCGCTGCGAGGGTCACGCCCGACTCCTCCTGCGCTTCGAGATCGCCGGCCGGCGAGGTGCCCTCCATCAGATAGCTGCGCGTGTAGCTGTGGTCATGGCCTGCGAGCACCAGGTCGACCCCCAGCTCGCTGAACGCGGGCGACAGAGCCTCACGACGCTCGATCACGTCCTGCTCGAGCGAGTGGAACGCCGCCGAGTACAGCGAGTGGTGCATGACCGCGACGATCCAGTCGGCGTTGTCGCCCTGCTCCTCCACGACCTCCCGCATGAAGGCGATGTGGTCCTCCTCGTTCTCGCTGCGCGCGTTCGTGTTGATGTTCAGGTAGAGCACGCCGTTGTAGATGTGCCAGTAGTCGCCGCCCGCGCGCTCTTCGGCGTCTTCGTAGCCGTGCGTCTCCGACTGGTTCGGCGTGAAGAAGTGCGAGTTGTACTGGTCGGACTGATTGTCGTGGTTGCCGATCGTGGACGCGAAGGGCAGCTGCGTCAGCAGTTCCGGCTCCAGCAGCACGCGGTACTCGTCCTCCGACCGGTGCGAGTTGACCTGGTCGCCCCCGCTGACGATCATCGACGCGTCCTTCTCGTGCGTGTCGATCTGATCCAGCGCGGCCGCCCAGCGCTCACCGTCGGCTTCCCAGCTCCCGGATGCGCCGATCTGCGAGTCGGCCAGGAAGACGAAGCTGTGCGTGCTGTCGTACGTGCCCGTCCAGAGCTCGTACGAGCGCGACCACCCGGAATCGTCGCTGCCGACGCGGTACATGTAGCTCGTGTCCTCGTCGAGGGCGTCCAGCACGGCACGGTTCGAGAACCGGCCGTCGCGCGTCGCCTCCGTTGCGGCGTCGATGACGCGGGCCCCCGCGACGGGGAACTCCGCCCCGGTGCGCGCATCCACCGGCGCGATCTGCACCTGGGTGTCGACATCGCGGTCGGTGTAGAAGGTGAGGTTGCGCTGCGTCTGGTCGGCGCCGGGGCTCAGCACGACGTCGGAGATCGCCGCTGGCGCGTCCTTCGCCACCACGATGAGCGAGAGCAGCTGCATGTAGATGTCGGAGCTGCCGGCGTTGGTGTTGTGCACCTGGACCGCGATCTCGTTGGTCCCTGCCTGAAGGTGCTCCGCCGGCACGCTGAACGCATCGGTGCTCGGGGCCGACTCGTTGTCGCCCGCATAGACCATGTTGCCCTCACCGTCGTCGATGCGTGCGTCGCGGAATCCGCCGACCATCTCACCGTTGACGTACACGCGGGCCCCGTCGTCGTAGGCGAGCTCGCCGTTCAGCTGTGTGATCAGTTCGAGGTCGTCGTCCGACAGCTCGAACGAGCTGCGGAAGAACATCGCCTCGACGTTGTCCCCGTCCTCCTTGTACTGCGACACCAGGGTCTCCGGAGTGAATCCTCCGCCGAGGTCGGCGATCTCTCCGCGCTTCGCGCCGAAGCTGGTCGTTCCGGTCTTCCACGCAGAATCGTCGAAGTCGGCCGCGGTCCATGCTGTCTTGTCGTCGAGGCCAGCAGCCGGGTCCTCCTCCGCGTCATGGAAGCGCCATGCGGCATCCGCGTCCATGACGGCCGTGCCGTCGATGTCGACGGGCTCGGGCGTCGTCGGCTCGGTGGGGTCGATCGGGTCCGGCCTGGTCGGCAGCTCCGGCTCCGTCGGCTCGTCATCATCGGCGATCGGCTGCAGCGCGACGTCGAAGACGTGCATGATGCCGCGGGAGACCTCTGTCGGCAGGGTGACGCTGCGCACCTTCTTGCTCTCGTCGAGCGGCACGACGGCCGTGCCGTACAGCGTCGGCGCCGCGGTGTCGTGGCCGCCGTCGAGTTTGTTGCGCTTCGTGAGATCGATCATCCGGATGTTGCCCGGCTCGATGCTGCCGGACGTCCAGTCGGTGAAGCGGACGTCGACGTCCTGAGTCGAGCCGTCGGCGTACGTCACCGACGCCGTGCCGCGGGAGGGCCCGTTCGTTGCGAGGCCGAGGAAGGACACTCCGGATGCCTCGATGTCGCCGAACTCGAGGACCTGGCCGCTGGGGATCCAGTGGTCGACCTCGCCTGCGGCCGTGTCCGGCCAGGTGAAGCTGACCCCGGTCTCCCCCATCGGCAGCTGGGTGCCGCCGGTGACGCCCGCGTCCTCGAGGTCCTGACGCGACAGGCCGATGCCTCCCGCGTCGAGGCCGCCCATGTTGACGGCTCCGTCGTCGGTGATCCCGACCGAGTTGGGGCTGTCGGTTCCTGCCGGATACGACGGCGGCACGTCGTCCGCGTCGGTGCCCCACGATCCGGGTTCTGCGCTCATCGTGAAATCGAGCGTGCCGCCGGAGCGGACGAACTCGGGCGAGAGCCACGATGCGGTCTGCGGGGTTCCGTTCACCGAGAGTGCGGTGGTGTACTTGCGGTCCTCGCCGGCGCCCGGTGCGTCGATGGTGATCGTGCGCTCGGCGCCGATGGGCGAGATCTCGATGTGCTCGAACATGGGTGCGGACACGACGAGATCGGCCGTGCCCCAGATGGCCGGCATGATGCCGAGGTTCGCCCACACATACCAGGCGCTCATCGAGCCGAGGTCATCGTTGCCGTACAGACCGTCGGGGTCGGTGTGGAACAGTTCGTCGGCAGCGCGATAGAGGGTGTCGGTCGTCTTGTGCGGGGCCTGCAGCCAGTTGTAGACCCACGGCAGGCCGAAGCTGGGCTGGTTGGCGAGGTAGGCGGTGTCGCTGAAGGCGCCGCCGTCGAGGTCGACGAGCAGCGCGTCGAGGTCGGCGGTGGCCGCCTCGGTTCCGCCGCGGGCTTCGATCAGCGCCGCCATGTTGTGCGACACGTTGAAGCCGTACTGCAGCCCGGTGGACTGCTCGAACTGCGCCCCCTGCGTGGTGAGCGAGGTGTTCAGGAAGCCGTTGCGGTTGCGGGCGTCGATGTGCTCGCGAGCGTAGTTGAAGACGTTCTTCCAGTTCTGCGAACGCGTCGAGAACGTCTCGTACGCCGCATCGTCGCCGAGGCGCTGCGCCAGCTGCGCGATGGCGAAGTCGTTGGTCGCGTACTCCAGGGTGCGCGAGGTCGCCGCGCCCTGCCTGTCGCCGTCGACCCAGCCGTGGATGCCGTACATCACACCGTCGGAACGGGCGGAGTCCGTCATCGGCAGAGTCTGCGTCTCGACCATCGTGGCCAGCGCGGTCTCGCGGTCGTAGTCGGTGGCACCGAAGTCGTCGGTCGCCGCGACGATGTTCTGCAGCGAATCGCCGCTCATCTTCGTCTGCACCTGGTTGTAGCTCGGCCAGCTGGTCCACTGCCCCGACTGCTCGACCATGTCGACGATCGACTGGTTTATGTCGCTGGCGCGATCCGGGTACACCATCGCCACGAGCTGCGACTGCCCGCGGTAGGTGTCCCAGCCGGAGAAGTTCACATAGAAGTCGCGGCCTTCCTCGACTGTGTGGCTCTCGCCGTCATAGCCGATGTAGGTTCCGTCGACGTCCTGGAACGTGTTCGGGTGCAGCAGCGCGTGGTACAGCGCGGTGTAGAAGGTGATGCGATCGTCGTCACTGCCGCCGGTCGCATCGATCGTGGTGAGTGCTTCCTGCCATGTCGACGCCGCGTCGGAGCGCACCTCGTCGAAGGTGAGGTCGGCGGTCTCCGCCTCTGCGTTCGCCCTGGCACCGTCGACCGAGACGTAGCTGAGACCGATCTTCGCCGTCACGTCGGCACCGTCGGCGAAGCTCACCCAGGCGCCCGCTCCGTGCTTCGAAGCGGCATCGGCCGAGGTTCCGCCCGACTCCAGCCCATCCGGCGTCCAGACGCCGTAGGACTCGACGGGCTGATCGAACGTAGCGGAGAAGTGCGCGGTGTACTGCCCGCCGCCGTTGCAGACGATGTTCGCGCTGACCGTTCCGCTCAGTTCTCCTGTGTCGGGGTCGAAGGCGATATCGGATGCGTGGACTTCGTTGTTGGATCCCCCGGCTTCGAAGAGCAGGGTTGCGTCGGCGTCGAACGAGTAGCGGCTCACTGCCGTGCGGGTCGTGCTCGTCAGCTCGGCTTCGACGCCGGAGTCGAGCGCGACGGAATAGTAGCCGGGCTCTGCGGTCTCGTCGTCGTGTGCGAACGGCAGGAAGTACTCGGAGATGTCGGTCGCCGGATTGCTGGGAAGCGAGTCGTCGGCGAGCTCGCCCGAGAACGGGATGACGGGGAAGTCGAAGCCGCCGAAGTTCGAGCGGCAGCCGGTTCCCGACAGGCGCGTCATGCCGAAGCCGCGGATCTCGTCCGCCTCGTACTTGTAGCCGCCGAACTGCTCGCCGTTGTCCGACTGGTAGGTCGTCGGGCTCGACTGCACCATGCCGAACGGCACGGTCGCCCCTGGGAAGGTGTTGCCGTAGTGATCGTTGCCACGAGAGTTGTTGCTCTCATCCATCCCGGTTCCGATGAACTGGTCGACGGCATCGAAGGCCGACAGCGACGAGTCCTCTGCGGCGATCGCAGCGGGGGCGGTGGTGACGACGGATGCGGCGGCGAGCGCGCCGATCACACCGGCGGCCACAGCGATGCGGCCGCGGCGCCGCACGGGTTCAGGGGAAGGCATAGGGAAGTCTCCGAGGGGTCGGGGCGAAACGGGCGTCAGGGCAGACGACTGCCAGAACCTCGAACCTAGGGACCCCACACGACCTTCATGAGAACACCCGGTGAACGGAGTGTGACAGCGCTGTCACAAATTACCATGCCAGAATCTCACCCACGATGGAACCCCCGCTTCCCTCGAATCGGCACCTTCAGCATCCGTGATGCGGCACCCGCAGCATCCGGACATCCGGAACCGCGCACGAGGACTAGGAGGTCACGCAGAAGCCAGGACTGCTCCACCCGCGGGCATCAGAGAAGACGCGGATCTTCCTGAATTCCGCGGGTGAGCGCACGCGTTTCTACAATCCCGAGTAGGCGTGGAGTCCGTCGAAGTACATGTTCACGATCGTGAAGTTGAAGATCACGGCGACGAAGCCCACGATCGCGAGCCAGGCGGAGCGGGTGCCGCGCCAGCCGCGGGTCGCGCGAGCATGGATGTAGCCGGCGTAGAGCACCCAGATGATGAAGGTCCACACTTCCTTCACGTCGAAGCCCCAGTAGCGGCCCCACGCGTCCTGCGCCCAGATCGCTCCGGCGATGAGAGTGAATGTCCACAGGATGAAGCCGATGATCGCAAGGCGGTACGCGAGTCCCTCGAGCGCTTCGGCCGACGGCAGCGTGCGCAGGAAGCTGCGCTTGGGTCCGCCGCCGTTCTCCGCCGCGACGACCGCCAGCCGTTCGCGGCGGGCCTGCAGCAGCTGCATCACACTGAGGCCGAAGGCGAGTGCGAGGAACGCTGTGCTGAGCGACGCCACGAACACGTGGATGACGAGCCACACCGACTTCAGCGGGTCCATCAGAGGCACGATCGCCACGTAGAAGGTCGACGATGCCCCGAGCAGGACGACCACGAGCCCCGTCATGAACGTGCCGAGGAAGCGCAGGTCCTTCCAGAACTGCACGCCGAGGTACACCGCCATGATCAGGAGGGTGCCCGTCATGGCGAACTCCCACATGTTCGCCCACGGCACCCGCTCGGCGGCGATGCCGCGCAGCAGCGTCCCGCCGAGGTGCATGAGGAAGCCCAGCACGGTGAGGGCTGTTCCGATGCGGCTGAACACTCGGCGCGGGGCCTTCGCCGCACCGATGGGAGCCGCGCTCGAGTCGGCCGCGCGCGAGTCGACGCCGACGGGAGACGCCGAGGCGGCGTTCAGCGCGCCCACCTTCTCGCGCTGACGCGACTCTGCCGCGTCGTGCTGCTCGATCGATTCCTGCGATCGCCTCGAGAGGTCGACCGCATAGACGATGAACGCGAGCGTGTAGATCGCGATCGCGGTCCACACGAGAATCACGGAGTATGTGTCGAGGGAGACGACGTCGGGCATGTGCAGAAGCCTACGCTTCGGCACCTGCGTCCTGGCAGGGAGGAATGCCACCTGCTCGGCTGGACGGGCGAGACGTCGACGATCGACACGGCCGCCTGCCCCCAGCCGTCACGGGCGAAAAGCTCAGGTTTCCCGTGTTTCCGACGCCGGTCGCGGAGGAGTCGCCGAAGCGCTCGTCCCATCCGCGGCGCCCGCTCCATCGAATGCCGCAGGGCCGCCTGCATCGTGCGTGTCATCCGGCTCTTCCGGCTCGACCACCGCATCCGGATCCTCCGGTGCGACGCCGAGACCGGCGAGGTGCTTCTCCGCCAGTTGATCGACTGCGGCGGCGAGCGTCGGGTCCTCGCCGCGGGCGAGGCCGGCGTACTCCAGTTCGACGCCGGATTCCGTCTCGACGGCCTTGACCCACATCCGCCGCCGCGGCACGAACAGCGCGACGAGCAGCCCGAGCACTGCAAGCATCGCGAAGACGAGCACCCACACAGCTGAGGAGTCATGATGCACCTGCAGCGATGCGAACCTCTTGACCGACTCGGTCGAACCCTGCGCGGAGTCAGCACCTTCCGGTGTCTCATCCTCGAACGTGATGGAGCCCATACCGTCAGGCAGCTCGGCCGATTCTCCCGGCGCGAGCTCAATCGATTCCACGCCGGTGTCGCCGCCGGTGAGCTGGTCCATCCCGGTCGGATCGAGCGCGTACACGTTGCGCGGCGTGCCGTCGTCGATGCCGAGATCGCCTGCGTACACGTCGAGAGTGAGCAGCGGGTTGACCAGGTCACCGTACTGCGAGGCGTATGCGCCCGTCTCCAGCTCTGCGACGGTGGGATAGAAGAAGCCCACGAGGCCCAGCTGCTCCGGCAGGCCGTCTGCGACCTTCACCACTCCCTGCGACGTCATCTGCGCATCGCCCGACGGGAGGAAGGCCACGGAATCGTGGTAGATGATCTCGTCGTCGGCGTCGCGGATCGTGATCGTGGGGGCGTAGCCGTTGCCCAGCAGATAGATGCTGTCGCCGCCGATCGTCAGCGGGCTGTTCACCTTCACGACCCCGGATGTCTCGTCCCCGCCTGGGCGCCGGATCGTGACGTTGGCCGCGAAGTCGCCCGCCTGGCTCATCGCGTTGCTGCCGGGAGGCTGGTAGGTGACGTCGAACCTGTCGAGCGTCATGGCGTACGGCTCGAGCGCGTCCTCCGCGACGGCCTGTCCTCGGTTCATCGACGAGTAGTCGAGCAGCGTGTTGACGAAGGTCGTGCCCTCGACGACGACGCGCTGTCCCGTGTATTTGTACGCTCCGCCGACGCCGACGGCGACGAGCACACCGACAAGGGCCGCGTGGAAGAGCAGGTTGCCTGTCTCGCGCAGGTAGCCTCGCTCGGCCGATACGCTCCTGGTCGCGGGGCGCCTGCCGCGGGCCGGGGAGTCGTAGCGCTCGATGCGGTAGCCGGCGCCGCGCAGCTGCTTCGCCGCTGCGTCGATCGCTTCGTCGGCGTCGACATCGACCGTCTCCGAGCGGAAGTCGGCCAGCCTGCCGAGCCGCGCCGGTGTGCGCGGTGGGCGCGAGCGCAGTGCCTTCAGGTGGTGCTTCGTGCGCGGCAGGATGCAGCCGATCAGAGACACGAACAGCAGAATGTAGATCGCCGAGAACCACGGAGAGTGATACACGTCGAACATCGAGATGTCGTCGAGGAACCCGAAGATGTCCGGATGGTCGCTCTGGTACTGCGTGACGCCGTTCGGATCGGCTGAGCGCTGCGGGAACAGCGAACCGGGCACGGCCGCGACCGCGAGCAGGAGCAGCAGCACCAGCGCCGTGCGCATGCTGGTGAGCTGGCGCCACGCCCAGCGCGCCCAGCCGACGACGCCCAGTGCGGGAGACACGGCTCCGGATGCCGCAGAGGCACCGGATGCCGATGGCTCGGCAGATTCGAAATGGTCGCTGGGGCGACGGGGGTCGGACGAGTCCGGGTTCATCTTCGACTCGTCAGGGGCATCCGCGTTCCGGCGCATCCCGTCGGTCTGCTCCGGGTCGTCAGAGGATGGTCGGGACACTGGCGAACACCCCCTGCAGGTGGAGCATGAGCATGGTCCACACGCCGCTGACCATCAGTACGCCGAGCGCGACGAGGAGCGCGCCGCCGATGATGTTGATCGCTCGCACGTGGCGGCGGAGGAAGCCGACAGATCGCGACGCCCACCCGAAGCCGAGGGCGAGCAGCACGAACGGAATGCCGAGGCCGAGCGAGTAGACCAGGCCGAGCAGCCCGGCACGCAGGCCGTCTTCGGTGTTGTAGGCGACAGCGAAGATCGCCGCGAGCGTCGGACCGATGCAGGGGGCCCAGCCGAGGCCGAGCGCGATGCCGAGCAGCGGGGCACCGACGAGGCCGATGTTGCCCTTGATCTGCGGCCGTGCGATCCGCTGTGCGAAGCCGAACAGACCGAGGAACACCAGTCCGAGTGCGATCACGACGACGCCGAGGATGCGCGTGACGAGGTCGCCGTACTGCAGGTTGAACTGGCTCATGGCACCGCCGGCCACTCCGCCGAGCACGATCACCGTGACGAACACGAGCGTGAAGCCGGCGATGAACAGCAGCACCCCGCCGACCAACCGACCCCGTGATGGGGCATCGGTGGCACCGTCGCTGGGCAGCACCGAGACCTGGTTCTTCGGCGCGACGGTGCCGGCGATGAAGCCGAGGTAGCCGGGGACGAGCGGCAGGATGCACGGCGAGAGGAACGACAGCACTCCGGCCAGCAGCGCGACGGGCAGCGCCAGCCACAGCGCGCCGTCGAAGACGAGTGCTCCCGCGTCCATCAGGCGGCCTCCGATCCGGATCGGTGCATTACGACCGCTCTTCGAGGGCGTCGCCGACGAGGGTCGAGAGCACGCTCGGACCGTTCAGCTGGCCGATGATGCGCGCGGCGATGCGGCCCTCCCGGTCGAGGACCAGCGTCGTGGGGGTCGCCTGGATCGGCGTCTCGGCTGCGAAGGCGAGCTTCACCGCGCCGGTGTTCACGTCGATGATGCTCGGGTAGCTGACGTCGTTGTCGCGCGCGAAGCTCGCGGCCGTCGCCGCCTGGTTGTAGGTGTTGACGCCGACGAACTGCACGTCTTCGTCCTGGTAGTCCTGCCAGACCTGTTCGAGATCCGGTGCCTCCGCGATGCACGGCCCGCACTCGGCGTACCAGAAGTTGACGACAGTGACGTCTCCGGCGGTATCCGCACTGGAAAGCTCATCGCCGTGCTCGGTCTCGCCCTCCCACTCGACCCGCTCACCGCGCTGGTCGCTCGGGATCTCCTCGACGCGGAAGTCGCTGGCGATGTACCCCTTGTTCTCGCCGCTGAGGTACTGATCGGCGACCGGGTCCGAGGAGCACCCGGCGAGTACGGTGCCGGCGACGAGCACAGCCGCGACGGCGGCAATCCGGGGGCGACGAGTCACGCCGCCATCCTACGAGTGCAGGTTCGGTGCGACCTGGGTGCCCGGTGAGTCCGCTCGTCGATGCACAGCGCTCATCCGGACCGGCGAGGATGCTGCGCGCCCGGGATGCTGCGCGCATGCGCGGGCGGAGCGTGCCTGATCGACGGCGATCGTGTCGCCGGACGCGCGGTGAAGGACTCGGGCCGCGGAAGGTCAGTCAGACCGCGCCCACGTCGACGGCGCCGCTGGTGGCTGCGGGCTCGGCGTAGTCGACCTCGTGCCAGGTCCTGCGGCCGCGCTCGAACGACGTCACGCTCGACAGCGCGCACCGGCGGGTGCGCGGGTCGTGCGGCAGCTTCTCGCCTGCGGTGGCGAGATGAGTGATCCAGATCGGCGCCTGGTGCGAGACGATCACGGCATCGCCGTCCGGCGTGTTCAGCCACAGATCGTCGAGCGCCTCGCGCATCCGCTCGGCGATCTGCCGGTACGGCTCACCCCAGCTGGGCACGGACGGCCGGATGAGCTTGGGCCAGTTGAGCGGGTTGAGCACTGCGGTGCGCATGACCTTGCCGGCGAAGGCGTTCCACGGCTCGATGACCCGCTCATCCGGTGTCGCCGTGAGGCCGAACGCACGCTCGAAGGGCTCGGCGGACTCCGCGGTGCGCTGCAGCGGCGAGCGCACCAGTGCGGTCACCTCCCGGCCGAGACCGGCGACGTGGTCAGCGGCGGCCTGAGCCATCCGGCGCCCGTCGTCGCTGAGCCCGTAGCCGGGGATCCGTTCGTACAGGACCCGGTCGGGGTTGTGCACCTCGCCGTGCCGCACGAGATGGAGTCGCTTCGCCGTCACCTGCCCCAGTGTATGGTCCGGATGATCAGAGCTCGTCTCCTACGCTCGGAGCATGAAGCTTCTCGCGTTCGTCGGAGACGCCGTCGCCGTGGCCGCCTTCGCCGCCGTCGGCATGATGCAGCACCACGGCGGGTTCTCGGCCGCCGGTCTCGCCGAGGTGGCGTGGCCGTTCCTCGCGGCGCTCGTGGTCGGCTGGGTCGTCTCGCTCGCGTGGCGGGCACCGTCGGGGCCGGTGCGCACGGGCCTGCCGGTGTGGGCCGTCACGGTCGTCGGCGGCCTGCTGCTGCGCGCCGCGACGGGTGGCGGCACCGCCATGGCGTTCGTCATCGTCGCGACGCTGACCCTGCTGGCCCTCCTGGTGGGCTGGCGCCTCATCGCCGCGGGGGTTCGCACTGCTCGCCGCGCTCGCAACGGCTAGGGAGTGTCTGATAATTCGCGGCGTTGCGAGTCCCCACCGCCCCTCCACGCGCTGCTTCGCATCGCGCGGAGCCTCTCGGGGCGGCGTGGGCCCCGGGCGATGTGTGCTGGATCGCCAGGCCGAGGAGGGAGGCGATGCGGAGCCATCGTCGACCGACGAGAACGACGCGAGCCGGTGCACGCGATTGAGCGAGGAGCGAGAATGCTCGCATTTTCGTGACGAGCGATTGAGCGTCGAAGGCGCGAAGCGCCGAGCACAGCGCCCAGCGCAGTAGCCGACGAATTATCAGACACGACCTAGCTTCGAGCTCTGCGTCCGCCCCGCGAACCGCGCATCTCCCGCCGAAACGCGCCGCCGTGGTCATCCTCACGGACCACGGCGGCGCATCCCGACGGCGGGGTCGGACCCCGGCCCTCAGTCCGCGCGGAGGTTGATCCCGCCGGCGGACACTCGCGCGTCGATGAGGTTCTCCGACCGGCTCGCGATCTCCAGATTGTGCGTATCGATATCTCCGGCGGACGCCTCCTGCCGCACGTCGTACGGCACGTCGGGAAGTGTGACATCCGCACCACCCGCGCTCACCTCGAGGCGCACGACCTCCGGCGCTTCTCCCGTCAGGCTCGCATGCAGATCCCCTGCCGAGACGTCGACCCCGAGTCGGCGCACGTCGGCAAGCTCCAGGATGGCCTGCCCCGCACCGATCTCGCCCTCAACGGTGTCCGCCGTGCCCTCGATCTCGATCGAGCCCGCGCCCATGTCGAAGGACACTTCGCCGAACTCGCCCTCGGCCAGCACTTCTCCCGCACCGGTTGTGATGTCGAGATCGGTCCCGGCGATGCTGTCAGGCAGCGTCAGCGTGGCACGGCGGTCGTCGCCCCAGCCCGAGCCGAACCAGCTCCAGTCGCCCCAGCCGAGGCCGTCGACGTTCCGACGCACCGTGAGGGTGTCGCCCTCGCGCTCGAGGCGCCATTCGGAGTTCATTCCGGTGGCTTCCAGCTCGGCACGGGTGACGTCGTCGAAACGCACCCGCATACTGCCGAAGGAGTGGTCGATGTCGACATCGGTGACGCCCGCCGCACTCGCGTCGAGCGAAATCACTCCGTCGGCGCCCTGGTCCTGGGTCTGCGCCACGTACAGCGTCTCGTTCACGGCGCTGAAGGCGGCACCGGTTCCCGCGAACAGCAGCGAAGCCGCCCCGATCACGGTCGCGGTGATCGCAACCGCTCGCGTACCGAGGCGCGCTGCGTCGCTCTGCCCGGGCTCAGGAGCTCCCGCTCCGGCCGTCTGACCCGGTCCTGCCGGGGCGTCAGGCGGCACCGGCCCGCCGGCACCCGCCGACTGCCAGGTTCCAGCGGGCTGTCCCGCTGCTCCCTGGGTTTCCTGGCCCGCTGTGTTCGATCCGGGAGCTCCGCCGACCGGTCCGGTGTTCTGCAGTTCTCCGCCGTCGGCCGGCGGTGGGGTGAGATTCGTCATGAGTTCGTTCCCGTCTGGTGCGGTTCTCCGGCGCGTGGTGCCTGCGGTGCCGCGGGGGTCGGTTCCCCCATCGCCTCGATGTGTGCGAGCACCGCCAGCACGCGGCGGTTGCCCTGGTCGTCCTGATCCAGGTCGAGTTTCTGGAAGATCGATGTGATGTGCTTCTCGACGGCTCCTGCGCTGATGAACAGCACCTTCGAGATGCCCGCGTTGTTCTTGCCCTCCGCGATCAGCGAGAGCACCGTGCGCTCGCGCTCGGTGAGGCGCTGCATCTTCTCGTCGCGCGAACGCCTGGTCAGCAGCTGCGCCACGACCTCCGGGTCGAGCACGGTCGCTCCTTCAGCGATCCGGTCGATCGACTCGAGGAACTCGGCCACATCGGTGACCCTGTCCTTGAGCAGGTATCCGACGGCCCCGCCCTGCTGCGCGATCAGGTCACTCGCGTACTGCTCCTCGACGTACTGCGAGAAGACCAGCACGGCAAGGTTCGCGTCGCGCCGACGCAGTTCGAGAGCCGCCCGGATGCCCTCATCGCGGAACGTCGGAGGGAGGCGGACGTCGACGATGCACAGGTCGGGCACCGTACGGGCGACCGCCGAGGTGACGTCCGTCGCGTCCGGCAGCGCGGCGACGACCTCGTGGCCCGCGTCGGCGAGCAGCCGTGTGAGACCCTCCCGGAGGAGCACGGAGTCTTCGACGATCAGAATGCGCATGGCACGCTCACTTCCAGCGATGTCGGTCCCCCGTTGGGGCTCTCCAGCCGCGCGGTTCCGCCCAGCGCCGTGATCCGGCTGCGGATTCCATCCAGGCCCCCGCCCGGAACGATGCGGGCACCGCCCACGCCGTTGTCTTCGATCCTCGCCCACAGCTGCCCGACATCCGGACGCGAACGGACGATCACGCGACTTTCGGTTGCGCGGGAGTGCTTAGCCGCATTGGTCAGGCTCTCCGCGATCGCGAAGTACATCGCGGCCTGCTCGTCGCGGCCCGGATCGCCCTCCACCCGCACGTCGAGATGCACCGGGATGTGCGAGCGACCGGCGAGCGCCGAGAGCGCGGCGTCGAGGCCGCGGTCATCGAGCACGGATGCGTGGATTCCTCTGGCCAGCTGGCGCAGTTCCGTGATCGCCGCCTTCGTGGAGGTATGAGCCTCCGCGACGAGGCCCTTCGCCTGATCCGGGTCCGAGTCGATCTTGTTCTGCGCGAGCCCGAGGGTCATGCCGACGGAGACCAGCCTGGGCTGCACGCCGTCGTGCAGGTCGCGCTCGATGCGGGTGCGCTCCAGCTCCCCCGCACGGATCGCGTCGGCGCGCTGGCTGGCTGCGCTGTACGCCTGGGCCGTTGCCTGCTCGGCGCGGTAGGACGCCTCGCGCGCCTGCGCCGCCAGCTGCGCCTCACGCATCGGCGCGACGATCACGCGCGACATCGCACCGTGCAGCAGCGCCACCCCGTACAGCGCTGCGAGGCTGACCACGGCGATGATCGCAGCGGCGAGGGAGCCGAGCGGCACATCGAAGTGGAAGCCGAACACCCGCACCTCGCCGCCCCAGAGCGGGGCGAATGCCGCAGTCGTGGCATACACGAAGGTCATCGCGAATGACCACACCACGTAGCCGAGCACAGTGCCGATGGCGAGGTGCGCGATGGCCCTCCAGGTGCCGCCGTCGATGAACTGGAGCCACACGGTGTGCAGGAACCCGGGGAAGCCGCGCTTCGGCGAACGCCGCGGCAGCAGCGTCGGAAGGCCGAAGCGGTACAGCCCCTCGACGCGTGCGGTCTCGATGAACGCCGCACCGTAGAGCAGGTAGACGAACGCGAGCAGCAGCGCGAAGCCGACGATGATGATCGCAAGGCCGACACCGGTGCCGAGCAGGGTAGCCAACGAGATGAAGACGGCCAGGCCGTAGCCCGCCAGCAGAGCCATGTGGCAGATCGCCTGCAGCACTGTCAGCGGGCCGGCGATCGAGCGCCTATTCGGCTGTGAGGCCGCGGCGGGCGCCGCCGAGGCCTGGGGAGGCGTCACCGGATGGGTGGCCCCGGTGGGCACGGATGTCGTGGTCATACATCTAAGGTATGGATCCGGAGGCCGGCGCACATCGGGGCGGGCCGGTCAATCGTCGGTGGGGATATCCCGACGGCCGGTGTCAGCGTGCTCGACGTCCGGCCACGGACTCCGCGATGATCAGCGCTCCGACGAGCACCGCACCGAACACAGCCCACAGAATCGGGCCGGCCGGATCGGTCGGAGCCAACAGCGTTCCGTGGCCGTCGGCGCCGCCCGGTCCTCCCTGCCACGGCCACAGTGCACGCAGCGAACCGAGCATCAGACCGAGCATCACCAGCAGCGTGCCGAACCGGTGCGTGGACAGCAGATACGTGATTCCCCGCACGACGGTGAGCAGGCCGATCACGGCGCCGAGCGCGAACACGCCGATGTACCCGAGGTCTCGGCCGTCGACGGCCTCGAGCGTCGGGTGGTACAGGCCGACCGCGAGCAGGAAGAACGAACCAGAGACACCGGGGACGACCAGCGCGCAGACCGCGACGGCCGCGGCGAGCAGCACGAACCACCACTGCGGGTGTTCGATGTCGGAGTTGGAGGCGAACCCGACGAGCACGAACGAGACGACCGCGGAGACGACGACCGCGAGTGCGCCGATGACGATGCGGCTCGCTCCCCCGCCGCCCGCGGGGAGCATCCGGATGGGGACCACCAGGCTCACCGCGACGAGGCCGAAGAAGAGTCCGCGCGCGTTCTCGGGGTGTGCCTCGACCAGCGCGGAGACGGGGCCTGCGGCGAACAGCACCGCGGCCGCCATACCGGCGAGCGCTGGAACGACGAGCCACCACTCCACCTCGCGCATGTTCGTGCGGAAGCCCTCAGCACGCGAAGGGCCGCGCACCAGCACCTTCACAGCGCGGCCCAGCGCGGTGACCGACAGCAGCGCCCGCTCGTACACTCCGAGCACCAGCGCGATCGTGCCGCCGGAGACGCCTGGCACGAGTTCGGCCAGTCCGACCAGGAAACCCCGGACGATGTTGATGGGAGTGTGAACCGGCTTCGCTGGACGGGTCAGCGTGGTGTGTGCAGTCATCAGCCTCAGTCTCGACTCGGGCGCACGGCACCGGACGGTCCGCACGTCGACAACGAGGGTATCGAGCGCACCCGAGAGAACGGCGGGATGCGCCGGATGCCGAGGCGCGCGCACGCGGTCAGCGCCGCAGTTCGGGCCGCAGCGAGCACGGCCGCGGGAGTGCTCGGCGCACCAGGCCCGAGGATAGACTGGTGCGATCCCGTTCTTACCAGGAGGAACATCCGTGCTCCGCACTCATGACGCCGGCTCGCTCAGGGCCTCGCACATCGGCCAGACCGTCACCCTTTCGGGGTGGGTGGATCGCCGACGCGATCACGGCGGCGTCGCCTTCATCGACCTTCGCGACGCGTCGGGCATCGCCCAGGTGGTCATCCGGGACGAAGAAGTCGCGCACCCGCTGCGCAGCGAGTTCGTACTCAAGGTCACAGGTGAGGTCTCGGCCCGCCCCGACGGCAACGCGAACTCCAACCTGCCCACCGGCGACATCGAGGTCATCGCCACCGACGTCGAGGTGCTCAACGAGTCTGCGCCGCTTCCCTTCCAGGTCTCGACCGCGCTCGACGGCCAGGAGACGGTCGGCGAAGAGGCACGCCTGAAGCACCGCTACCTCGACCTGCGCCGCCCCGGCCCCGCGGCGGCCATGCGACTCCGCTCCAAGGCCAACCAGGCCGCTCGGCGCGTGCTCGACGAGCACGACTTCGTCGAGATCGAGACCCCGACTCTGACTCGCTCCACCCCGGAGGGCGCCCGCGACTTCGTGGTTCCCGCACGTTTGAACCCTGGATCGTGGTATGCCCTGCCGCAGTCGCCTCAGCTGTTCAAGCAGCTGCTCATGGTGGCCGGCATGGAGCGCTACTACCAGCTGGCCCGCAGCTACCGCGACGAGGACTTCCGCGCCGACAGGCAGCCGGAGTTCACGCAGCTCGACATCGAGATGAGCTTCGTCGACCAGGAGGACGTCATCGCGCTCGGCGAGCAGCTCGCCACGGCGCTGTGGCAGCTGATCGACGTGGAGATTCCGACTCCGATCGAACGGATCACGTTCGCCGACGCGATGCGCCTGTACGGTTCGGACAAGCCCGACCTGCGGTTCGGCAACGCGATCGTCGAGCTGCGGGAGTACTTCTCCGACACCCCGTTCCGGGTCTTCCAATCGGAATACGTCGGATCCGTGGTGATGCCGGGCGGCGCTTCGCTGCCCCGTCGCCAGTTCGACGCGTGGCAGGACTGGGCGCGCTCACGCGGAGCCAAGGGTCTGGCCTACGTCACGGTCGCCGAGGACGGCACGCTGGGCGGACCCGTCGCCAAGAACCTCTCGGATGCGGAGCGGGAGGGCCTCGCCGAGGTCACCGGCGCGCAGCCGGGCGACGCGGTCTTCTTCGCCGCAGGCTCGACAGGCGACGCGCGCGCGCTGCTCGGCGCCGCCCGCGTCGAGATCGCTCACCGCACGGGGCAGATCGCGGAAGGCGACTGGGCCTTCGTGTGGGTCGTCGACGCACCGATGTTCAAGCCCACGGGTGAGGACGACGACGTCGACCTCGGTCACTCGGCGTGGACGGCTGTGCATCACGCGTTCACATCGCCCAAGCCGGAGTACCTCGACACGTTCGACACCGACCCGGGAGAGGCGCTCGCCTACGCGTACGACCTCGTCTGCAACGGCAACGAGATCGGCGGCGGCTCCATCCGCATCCACCGCCGCGACATCCAGGAGCGCGTCTTCGATGTGATGGGCATCGGCGAGGCCGAGGCGCAGGAGAAGTTCGGCTTCCTGCTCGACGCGTTCGCGTTCGGCGCCCCGCCGCACGGCGGCATCGCGCTCGGCTGGGATCGAGTCGTCTCCCTGCTCGCCGGCGCCGACTCGATCCGTGAGGTGATCGCGTTCCCGAAGACCGGCAACGGCTTCGACCCGCTCACCGCTGCTCCCGCCCCGATCACCGCGGCCCAGCGCGCCGAAGCCGGCGTCGACGCCGACCCCGACGACGACGACGAGTAGCCCTCGACGCCGGCGGCGCCTCCGCGACTGCCTACGTTCTTCGCGAGTGCCTATGCAACAGCGTAGGCACTCGCGTGTTTCGTAGGCACTCGCGCGGTCGTCCGCGCGACGGCGCACGCGGCCAGCCGCCCGGTCCGGGTCGCGGCGCGGTTCAGCTCCCTTCGTCGGCGGCCTTGTCGGCGGCCGCGACCTCGGCGTACTGGGCCGAGAGCATCCGGTACTGCTTCGTCATGAATGCGGCGAGCGCGAGTACGACGGCGACCAGCCCGGTGAAGAGGAACACCAGGGCGATGCCGCGCACCGTGCCGTCTCCGAGCAGCCAGCCCCACGTGCCGTGACCGGCGTCAGTGCGCATGTAGGGAATGACCCAGAACTCGGCGAGCGGGGAGATCAGGAAGGCGGTGACCGGAGCCGCCGCTGCCTCGAAGGTCATCGCGAAGCCGAACACGCGCCCCTGCTGACGGAACGGCACGACTCGCTGGATGACGGTCTGCTCGGCCGCCTCGATCGCGGGCATCGTCACCATGAACAACAGGATGCCCACGCCGTACAGCCACCACCATTCCCGCAGCGCGAAGGTGCCGCCGAGCACGCCGACGAGCGCGGCCAGCGCGAGCATGGTGCGAATCGGATTGCGCCCGAGCCCGAACTTCGCCACCAGCGCACCGCCGATGAGGAAGCCGGTCGACGCGATCGCGAGCGCGATGCCCCACAGCTTCGCGCCGCCGAACACCTCGAGCCCGTACGGGTCCATCAGCGCCATGTAGACGCCGCCGACGAGGTTGTTCAGTGTCGTGAACAGCACGAGCGCGACCAAGCCTGGTGCGGAGCGGACGGCACGCCAGCCGCCCCGGATGTCCACCAGCCTGGTGCCGCCCTCGCCGTGCACGATGACGGGCTCCGGAATGCGCAGCAGCATCAGGTGGACGAGCGTCAGCCCGATGAACACCACGGCGATCAGAATCGTGAAGCCCATCCCGATGAAGCCGATCGCGAGCCCGCTCAGCGCACTGGTGACGATGAATGCCAGTCCCTGCGCTGTGCCGACCAGGCCGTTCGCGTTCGCCCGTCGCGGGCCGGGCACGAGCAGTGACACTGTCGTGGACAGCGCGATGTTGCGCAGCTGCTCCACGACCGCGCCGGTGAGCATGATCGTGGCGAACAACCAGAACCACGGTGCGGTCAGATCGAGCAGGGCGGCCTCGGGAAGC
The DNA here is from genome assembly GCF_900163665.1 of Frigoribacterium sp. JB110. GTDB lineage: Bacteria > Actinomycetota > Actinomycetes > Actinomycetales > Microbacteriaceae > Microbacterium. The sequence continues at coordinate 265,824 of NZ_FUIA01000016.1, read as the reverse complement.
GTGAGGTACATCGCACCGGTGACGGAGAACACCACGAACGTGCCTGCCGTGGCCCACAGCATGACCGTGTGCTTGCGGAACCGATCGACGAGCGTGCCGAAGAACATGCTGAACACGGCGACGAGCAGCATGTATGCGCCGCCGATCACACCGGTCGCCAGAACGGATTTCGTCTCGAGGTAGACCCAGAACGTCAGCGCGAACCAGAGGAAGCTCGTCGTCACGTTGGCGAGCGCAGTGTTCAGCAGAATGTGCAGGAACGTGCGCATACCGCCGGGCGGCGGCTCAGGTGATTCCTCGCTCGCCGCGTCGTCTGTGCGTCGGTCCGCTCCGCCCGGATCGACCGCCTCGTCTGTCATGATCACAGAGTAGGACGAGCCTGCGACATTCGGCAGTCCCCTCCCGTGAGGTCCGCCGCAGGGGTGGCTGAGGTCGACGCCGCAATCGGTGCGTTCGCGGGCGTCTCAGATCTCGTAGTCGACGACGGCTCGCTGGCCGCGGAACGTCCCGATGAACGACGCGGCCTCGACGTGGGCGGGATGGGTGGCGTAGACCTTCACGGCGTCGAGGTCGTCCAAGTCGGCGATGATGGTGAAGTCGTAGTTGCCCTCCCCCAGCTCATCCGTGTGCACCGCTATCGACCGCAGTCCCGGCACCTGCCCCACAAGCGGAGCGAGCCTCACTGCCGCCTCCGCGATCAGTGCATCCTTCTCGGCCTGCTTCTCGTCGATGACCGTGAACAGCGCGAGGTGACGGATCATGGGGTTCCTCCGGAACTCTGGGGGCGGCGGATTCACCCATCGTACGTGCGGCGCTCGTCAGCCGGTGAGCGCGGCGCGCAACCGCTCCGGCGACACGCGCCAGTGCCCGTGCAGCTCGCCGTCGATCAGTACGACGGGGATCTTCTCCCACCACCGTGCGTACAGCTCGTCATCGTCGAGAATCGAACGCTCCGTGACGGCGATCCCGTCGGCGACTGCGTCAGGCAGGTCGGCGATGGTGTGCTCGACGACGTCCCGAGCCACATCGCAGAGGTGGCAGTCCGGTTTGCTGATGATCGTGATGTCGGTCACCTCTCGACCTCGTAGCCGGCGGAGATCCACGCGTCCGTGCCGCCGGCGACGTTCGTCGCCTCGTAGCCGTGCGGCTCGAGCGCCTGTGCCACCTGGGCGGAGCGCCCGCCCAGGTGGCAGATGACGTCGAATTCCTGCGGCAGCTCGTCGAATCGCTGCGGGATCTGCGACATCGGCACGTTGATCGCGCCGGGCACGCGCCCCGCGGCGAACTCATGCTCCTCCCGCACGTCGATGAGGGGTGTGTTCTCGCGCGCCTTCAGTTCGGCAACCGTGATCTCCTGCATGCCACCATTGTCCTCCCCAAACGCCGCTCCGGTGCTGGAAATCGACGTGAGATCGCGATTCGAGGTCGATCGACGGTCGCAGGCCCCGCCGAACACCGGAGCGCTCAGAGGAGATCTACATCAGCTCGGCGACTGCCTGGACCTCGCCCTCCATGGGCTCGTACACCACGACGTGGGTGAAGTCAGCGGCGTCGTCCATGACCTCGAAGGTCTGCTCGGCGTCGCCGGTGAGCTCGCCGAGATCGAGACCGGCCTCTGCGGCCATCTGGTCGTCGCCCTCCGCCAGGTACAGGTGCAGACCCTCGCCGTCAGCCGAGAAGTCCGTGACCACCACCTCGCCGTCCGCGACTGCCACGGAGCCTGCCACCATCATGTCGCCGGCGAATGCTCCGCTGCGCGCCTCGCCCATCGGCTCATCCATGGATTCGTCGTCCATCGACTCGTCATCCGTCTCGTCGCCGGAGTCCATCGACTCCTCATCCATCTGTTCGCTGGACGGAGTGCCGCCCATCTCCTCGTCGTCCATCGACTCATCGGCGCCGACGCAGGCCGCCAGCAGCACGGAGAGTCCGAGCAGTGCCGTTCCCATCATGACCGTCTTGCGCATCCGGATCACTCCTCTCGTTTCGCTGCGACTCGCAGCTCGTTCCCCTCAGAGAACCAACTGGAGCGAGCAGCGACCCCACTTCTTTCAGACCCGTAAGGAACCGGTGCCCGACCGGACGCGGGGACTAGCCTCAGATCATGGAGAGCGCACCACGGGTCATGGTCGTCGAGGACGACCCGACGGTGCGCACCGTCGTCGGCGACTATCTGCGGGCATCCGGGCTCGATGTCTCGCTGTACTCCGACGGCCTCAGCGCGCAGCGCGCCCTCGCTCAGGAGCTGCCGGACGCGATCGTCGTCGACCGGATGCTGCCGGGCCTCAGCGGTGACGAGATCACCCGCGATGTGCGCGCCCGATCCGATCTGCCCGTCCTGATGCTCACCGCCCTCGGTGCTGTCGACGACCGCATCGACGGGCTCGAGCACGGCGCTGACGACTACCTCGCCAAGCCCTTCGCCATGCGCGAGCTGCAGCTGCGTGTGCAGGCGCTGCTGCGCCGCCGCAGCGCCGCCGATCCCGTCGCCGTGTTCACGGCGGGCGACTTCCGCGTCGATCCCGCCCACCGCCGCGTCTGGATCTCGGGGCGCGAGCTCGCCCTCACCACGCGCGAGTACGAGCTGTTCCTCTATCTCGCCCGCCATCCCGATCGTCCGCTCACCCGCGACGAGATCCTGCGGGACGTGTGGCAGTGGAGCGCTGGCGATGCCGCGACGGTGACCGTGCACGTTCGCCGACTGCGCGAGAAGATCGAGCCCGACCCGCGCTTCCCCGCGTTCCTGCGCACGGAGTGGGGCAGGGGCTACCGCTTCGCGCCGCGCGGCGATGCGACGCCGGATAACGACGGCGGCGAGGGACCGAACGCCCAGGACGAGCGGGACCCGGATGTCGGAGAGCAGGCGTTGGCTCCGATGGAATCCGGCGACACGAGCGGTCCGGATCATCCGGCCCCGCGTCGGCCGCCACATTGGAACGACACGGGAGGTGCATCGTGGACGAGATGATGCTCGCGCCAGGCGACTACGTCACCATCGCGCTGACGACCCTCGCGTGCACCGTGCTGGTGATGGCGCTCGCGCTGGTCGCGCTGCGCGTGAACCGCCGCGGCTCGATCGCCTCGCAGTTCACGATCGTGGTGGCGGCGGCGATCCTCGCGATCGTGGGTTCGACCGTCGCGATCGTCGCCGAGATGTTCTTCTCCACGCACGATCTTGCCGTGCTGGTCTGGGTGATCGGGATGTCGGCCGTCGTCAGTCTGACGGCCGCCTGGTTCATCATCCGGCGCACCGCGAAGGCGTCCAGCGCCGCGCTGATCGAGAAGGCGCAACGCGTCGGCGATGGTGCCGTGGTGAACGACGCCCGGCCAGGATGGCGGGAGTTCGACGACGTGTCTGCCCAGCTCGCCGACACGTCGGAGCGGCTGGCAGCCGCGCGCGAGGAGATCGCGAACCTCGACGCATCCAGGCGGCAGTTCTTCGCCTGGATCTCGCACGACCTGCGCACGCCCCTGGCGGGCATCCGGGCGGTCACCGAGGCACTCGAGGACGGCATGGTCGACGATCCGGTCGAGTCCGTGCGGATCATCCGGAGCAGGGTCGACACCGTGAACCGGATGGTCGACGACCTGTTCCAGCTCTCCAAGCTCGAAAGCGGCACGATGCGGCTCAGTCGTGAGGCGGTCGTGCTGCTCGATCTCGTCTCCGATGCCGTCGTCGATGTGCAGGCCACCGCGGCCGAGCGCGGCATCCGGATCCGTCAGAGCGGCATCGATTCGCATCTGGTCTGGGCGGACCCGCGCGAGCTGACCCGCGCGATCGGGAACCTGCTCGCCAACGGCGTGCGGCATGCTCCCGCAAGGTCGGAGATCGTCGTCTCGGCACACACGCTCGGAGACGAGCGACTGGTCGTGAGCGTGCTCGACCATGGCAGTGGCGTGTCCAGCGAGGACCTCGGCCGGATGTTCGACGTCGGCTGGCGTGCGAACACGGCCCGTTCCGCGGAGCAGGAGGCCGCGGGAGCCGGCCTCGGCCTCGCGATCGTGCGCGGCATCGTCGAGGCGCACGGCGGCGAAGTCGGCGCCGAGAACCTCGACGACGGCTTCCGGATGACCGTGGTGCTGCCCGCCGGTGAACCGCTCACCTGACGCCGGATGTTGGTCACAAGGCGCGCGAGGAGCATGTGGCGTCAGGTGAGCGCGCCGGAAGCCGGCTTCCTCGCCTCGATGAGGTGGCGCGTGGAGTGGGCGATGAAGGGGCCGTCGGCCTCGATGCGTCGGTGCAGGTCGCGCAGGCGATCGAGATGCGCGTCGACGGTGAACCCCGGCACCCACCAGATCACCTTGCGCAGCAGGTAGACCACGGCGGCGATGTCGCGGATCTCGATGCGCAGCGTCGCGGTGCGCAGGTCGATGATCTCCAGTCCTGCCGCCTGTGCTGCGGCGGCCTCGACCTCGGGTCGACGACCCTGCCGCGCCTCCGGCTGCGGACCCAGGAAGAACTCGATCAGTTCGAACGCACTGGCGGGACCGACATGCTGGGCGAAGTAGGTGCCGTCCGTCTGGAGCACGCGCGCGATCTCCTCCCACCAGATCGTCGCAGGGTGCCTGCTGGTGACCAGGTCGAAGGCGCCGTCGGCGAAAGGCAGCGGCGGCTCATCCGGGTCGGCGACGATCGCGACTCCGCGCGGATGCAGCAGCCGCGTGGCGTGCGCGACGTTCGGCGGCCACGACTCGGTCGCAACGGCGACCGGCGGGAAGCTCTCGGCCTCGGCGAGCACCTCTCCCCCGCCGGTCTGGATGTCCAGCGACGCCGAAGCGCTCCGCAGACGTTCGGCGAGCAGACGTGCGTAGCCCCACCCCGGCCGTTCCTCGGCAGCTCGGCCGTTCAACCAGGAGAAGTCCCATCCGGTGACATCGGCAGCCCGTCCCTCCTCGATCAGCTCCTCAAACGCGCCCATAGGACGATTCTCACAGCTGGGCCGCTCACCTGACGCCAGATGTTGATTGAGCGCCGCGTGACCGACATCTGGCGTCAGGCGAGCGCGCCGAAGGCCCTCAGCTCGCCTGCACCACGACGCTGTGCCAGCCGCTCGCACCGTCGGGTGCGGGCGGGGCGACCGCGTCGGTCTGGCGTTCGCCGTCGGTGCTCGTGGCTCGGCAGCGGATGGTGTGGTTTCCGGGTTCGGCCGTCCACGGCAGCGACCACTGCACCCACGTGTCGTCGGAGATCGCGGTCGCAAGCGACGCGGACTGCCACGGCCCGTCGTCGATCTGCACCTCGACTCCGGCTACTCCGGTATGCGGCTGCCAGGCGACTCCGGCGACGACCTGCTCACCCACGGCGACATCGCGCTGGCGCGGCACGTCGATGCGGGACTGCAGTTTGATCGGGCCGCGCTCCGACCAGCCGCGGTCCGTCCAGTAGGCGCGAGCGCTGTCGAAGCGCGTCACCTCGAGCTCGACGACCCACTTCGTCGCCGACACGTAGCCGTACAGGCCAGGCACGACCATCCGGACGGGGAAGCCGTGCTCCAGAGGCAGCGGCTCGCCGTTCATCCCCACCGCCAGCAGCGCGTCGCGGTCGTCGGTGAGCGCCTCGAGCGGCGTGCCCGCGGTGAACCCGTCGTGCGAGCGCGAGAGCACCATGTCCGCCTCGGGCAGCGGCACCGCACGCGCGAGCAGCTCCCGGATGGGATGGCCCAGCCACACGGCGTTGCCGACGAGCGATCCGCCGACCTGGTTCGACACGCAGGAGAGCGTGACGACGCTTTCGGAGAGCGGCAGGGCGAGAAGCTCGTCCCAGGTGATGGTGATCTCGTTCTCGACGAGGCCGTGGATGCGCAGCGACCACGTGGCCGGGTCGACCTCCGGAACCACGATCGCCGTGTCGATGCGGTAGAAGTCGGCATTGGGCGTGACGACTCTGGCGAGCCCGTCGATGTTCAGCTCAGCGGCATCCGGGATCGTGGCCGTCGCCTGCGCCGCCGGGAGCGTGACCGCGTCGCGCAGCGCCTTCACGGCTTGGCCGCCCGCCCGGACCCCCGTGGCCACCGCCGTGCCGATCACACCGAGGAGGGTGGCTGCGGCGCTGCCGATCAGGAAGCCTCGGCGCGAGAGCGGGTCGCCCGTCTCGCCTGCCTGATGGGGCGGCAGAAGCAGCCCGAGTGTCACGAAGGCGAGCGCGCCGGCGACGAGCGACGGCGCCCAGAACAGTTCCGGAGCGTTCACGCGAGTGGCCGCAGCCGCGATGCCCGCGGCACCGAGGAGCGCGACGATCGATCGGCCGAGGAAGGGTACGCGTCGCTCGACGAGGCCCGCCGCCGCGCCGACCAGGAGCAGTACGATCGCGATGCCGACGAGGAGCGCGTTCTTGTCGTTGGTGTAGAACAGCGCGATCGCGAGATCCTTCGCCCACGCCGGCGCGAGGTCGACGGCGACGGCTCCGATCGCGCCGAACGGGCTCGCCTCACTGGCGAACAGCGCGGCGAGCAGCTCGCCGACCCCGGCCGCGGCGATGACCGACACGAGCCCGGCGACCACGGCGCGCCCCGCGCGTGCTCTACCGCCCCGCAGCGTCGGCCCTGGTGCATCCGGTGCCTCCCGCACGCCGCTCTCCGCCTCGTTCATGACCTGAAACTACCGCTCTCGCCTACGCGCGCCCGCAATCCTTACAGCCTCGAAACATTCGGCACCCCGCTGCCGAGATGCGCCGATATCGCCGAGATGCGCCGTTGTGGTCGATCAGACGAACCGCAACGGCGCATCTCGTGGTCCGCGCTGGCCCACCCCGCGCGCGATGCCCGAGACGAGTACAACCGGGCGAGACGAGTACGATTCCACCGATTCCGGGCGAAACCCGAACGGTCATACTCATCCCGGCGGGGAAGCCGTGCCCGCGCGTGCCTCTACGGTGGAAGGATGCGCACTTCGGTTGAGGACGAGGCCGTCGATTTCGTCAGGGAGCTGATCCGGATCGATTCGGTCAACACGGGCGACCCGGCCACGATCGGCGACGGCGAGACGCGGGCGGCGCGGTTCGTGCAGGCGAAGCTCGAGGAGGTCGGGATCGCCACGACTTTCGTCGAACCGGTCCCCGGACGGGGAAGCGTCGTCGCACGTATGCTTGGCAGCGATCCGGATGCCGAGGCCCTCATCGTGCACGCCCATCTCGACGTGGTTCCCGTCGACGCCGAGAACTGGACCCATCCGCCGTTCGGCGCGGAGATCCACGACGGCATGCTCTACGGTCGCGGCGCTGTCGATATGAAGAACTTCGCCGGCGTCATCCTCGCGATCGCGCGCGACCTCGCTCGCGCAGGCACACTGCCCCGGCGTGATCTCATCTTCGCCTTCCTCGCCGATGAGGAGGCGGGAGGCACCTGGGGTGCGAAGTGGCTCGTGGAGAACCGGCCGGAGCTGTTCGACGGCGCAGGCGATGCGATCAGCGAGGTCGGCGGCTTCTCCGTGCCGATCCTGCCCGACCGGCGCGCGTACCTGCTCGCGACAGCGGAGAAGGGCGTGGGTCACGTGGGGCTGACCGCTCACGGCGAAGCGGGTCACGGCTCGAGGCCGCGGCCCACCGACGCCGTCACGCGACTCGCCGGCGCCGCCGCGCGCATCGGCGAGCACCGCTTCCCCGTCGTGCGCACACAGGCACTCGACGCATTCCTGCGGGTCGTCGGCGAGGCCCGAGGCGCCCAGTTCACCGACGATGGCCTCGACGCTCAGCTCGACGAACTCGGCTTCACCGGCCGACTGATCCAGGCTTCGGCGCGGCAGACCGCCGCCCCGACGGTGCTGCGAGCAGGCGGCAAGTTCAACGTGATCCCGGCCGCAGCGCACGCGCAGCTCGACGTGCGGGCACTGCCTGGCAGCGAGGACGAGCTGCGCGCCGAGCTCCTCCGCCTCGCCGGCGAGGACATCGACCTCGACTGGGACATCTCGATCTCGCCGATCTCCTCGCCTATCGACGCGGAATTCGTCGGAACGATCTCGCGCGCACTGGTCGAGGAGGATCCGGATGGCGTGGTCGTGCCGTACCTGCTGCCCGCGTCGACCGACAACAAGCACTTCGCGAAGCTGGGGGTGCGCGGCTACGGCTTCGTCCCGCTGCGCGTGCCGGACGACTTCGACGTGTACGGCCAGTTCCACGCCGCGGACGAGCGCGTTCCCGTCGATGCGCTCCGCTTCGCCGCCCGCACCACGCACCGGATCCTCACCACGGCATAGCGCGCGCACCCGCACAACTCTTCATTTCTGGCACATCTCCGGTGCTGCACCCACCCGGAGATGTGCCAGAAATGAAGAAAAGGCGGACGCGGAGGCGGACGCGCGCGCACCAAAAACGCCGGGCCCGAACGGGCACCGGCGTGATTGGACTCGTCGCAGTTACTTCTTGTTGCGACGCTGGTGGCGAGTCTTACGAAGCAGTTTGCGGTGCTTCTTCTTCGCCATGCGCTTGCGGCGCTTCTTGATGACTGAACCCACGGAAACCTCGCTATGTCTAGGGGCTGGACGCTCGGCACCCATCAGGTGCCGACGTCCGGGAACGGGCACGGCAGGTAAAAGTGCCTCGGACGATCCTAGCGCATCCACCCGCCACACTTGTCACCGGACGGTCAGGCACACGAATGTGCGACGCAGTTCCCGCACAGATCGAGCTCGATCGCATCCGGATGCTCACATCCCGAACCGCGCGCGTTCTCGACGAATCCGCGTCGAGAACGGTGCATTTCGGCGAGAAGTGCGCATCTCGGCAACGGAGTGCGAGGCCGAGCGCGTGCGGGTCAGCCGGCGAGGTTGTCGCGGTTGTCGAGCGGGGATTCGAGAGCGGCAGTGACCGCCGACTCGGGAACGCGGTAGCTGCGGCCGAAGCGCACGGCGGGGAGATCGCCTGAGTGCACGAGACGGTACACGGTCATCTTGGAGACGCGCATGATGTCGGCGACCTCAGCGACCGTGAGAAAACGCACGTCGGGCAACTCAGCCATGTTGAAGTGATTCCTCCCCGGGATCTAACCACTCACTCTAGGGGCAGAATACGGCTCATGTAAACCCGAGTGACCAGCGTGAATCACGAACCGTTATCTTCCTCGAGCCCTACGGCGTCGCACGCTCCCGTGCCTCGCGCAGCGCCAGCCGTTGCTGCTTGCGCGCCTGGCGCAGCAGCTTCTCCGCCTGACGCACGCCCTTCTCCGCCTCAGCCGTGGCCTTCACCGCAGTTCGATAGCGCTTGTCGTCGGCGACGTCCGCATCATCCGGCTCCGCCCATTCGGGAACGAGCGCGGCCGGAGCACCGCTCTCGCGGCCGGCGAGGTACGCGGAGACGCCGTCGAGCAGCCTGTCGACCCCGAAGCGGAACGGATCGTGCTCCGACACGAAGACGCCCGCGTCGATCGCGGCACGCAGGCGCGGGTATTCGTCAGCCGAGATGACCGCGTCGAACAATGCGCTCTCCCGCTCGGCGATCTCCTGCGCCGACAGCCCCGTGCGCCGCTCCTGATCCGAGTACCCCGCGACCACCATGCCGTTCCAGCGCGCGCTCCCGCTGACGGCGAGGACGATCGCGATGCGCTCGTCGCTCTCGAAGGGAAGCCCCTCGAGCGCGGTCAGCCCTGCCTCGACCCACAACGAGCCGTTCGGCGTGACCGGCGAGCCGCTGATCGGCAGCGACAGCAGCCACGGATGCCGGATGAACACCCCGACCTGTTCGCGGAACAGCACGAGGAGCTTCTCCCGCCAGCCATCGACCTCGCGAAAGTCGCCGGACGGGGGCCCTGTCGCCTCCTCCTGCATCAGCAGCAGGAGATCATCCTTGGCGCTGACGTAGCGGTACAGCGACATCGGAGTGAACCCGAGCCGCTTGGCCACCGCGGCCATCGACACCGCGCCGAGCCCCTCCGCATCGGCGAGCTCCACCGCCGTCTCGACGATGCGCTCCACACTCATCTCGCGCTTCGGACCGCGCTGCGGATTCGCTGCCACGCCCCACGCGAGCGCGATGCCGCGCGGGAGCTCGACGGGTTCGGAATCATCCATACTCAGAATCCTACGTTGTGTACGTTATAAACAGTGTGTTACCGTCATAAACAGTTTCATGCATACACAGAACGAAAGGATCCTCATGACCGCCGTCATCGATGTGCACGGCCTGCGCAAGGGCTTCGGGCCGCACACCGTGCTCGACGGGATCGACCTGCGCGTCGCGCCCGGAGAGATCTTCGCCCTGCTCGGCCCCAACGGCGCGGGCAAGACCACCATGATCAACGTGCTGACGACGCTGGCGCAGCCCGACTCGGGGACAGCCTTCGTCGCCGGCTGCGACGTGCTCCGCTCGCCGGACGCCGTCAGAGCGCGCATCGCGCTGACTGGGCAGTCGGCCGCGGTCGACGAGGCGCTCGGCGCGCACGAGAACCTCGTCATGTTCTGCCGCCTGTCCGGCCTCGGCCGCGGCGCAGCCCATGCTCGCGCGGACGAACTCCTCGTCGACTTCGGCCTCACTGATGCCGCTCGACGTCGCGTCGCCACGTTCTCCGGCGGCATGCGCCGTCGCCTCGACCTCGCGTTGAGCCTCGTCGTTCAGCCCGAGGTGCTGTTCCTCGATGAGCCGACGACAGGGCTCGACACACGCAGCCGTCGCGAGCTGTGGGGCATGATCTCCTCTTTCGCCGCGAACGGCACCACCGTGTTCCTCACCACGCAGTACCTCGAGGAGGCCGACGAACTCGCCGACCGGATCGCCGTGCTCTCGGACGGAGCGATCGTCGCGCTGGGCACGGCTCGCGAGCTGAAGCAGCGCGTCGGCGGCGCCACTATCGAGCTCCACGGCGACGACGGCGTCCTGTTGCAGAAGCTGTCGACCGACGGCACGGCCTCGGGCGTACGACGCGCCCTCGAAGAACTCGATGACTCGACCGCCGACACGAACCTCGCCGACGCCGCGGTCTCCCTGCGCCGGCCCACGCTCGACGACGTCTTCCTCGCGCTGACGGATCCGGATGCACGCTCCGCAGGCCGCAGCAACGCCGACACCCACAGCGACCTCACGAAGGAGCCGACCGCATGACCTCTCTCACCACTGAAGCCGTCCGCGAGACCGCACCGGCGATCTCCATCCGGCACCGACCGCCAGGCCTCACTGCAGAGCTCGTGTTCATCGGCCGCGCCATGAGGCATTCGTTCCGCGACGCCGAATCGGTGCTGATGTCGATTCTGCTTCCCGTGATGCTGATGCTGCTGTTCACCTACGTCTTCGGCGGCGCCATCGACCCGACGGGCGGCTATGTGAACTTCGTGGTGCCCGGCACGATTCTGACGTGCGCTGGATTCGGCGCCGCAACGACGGCGACATTCGTGGCCAACGACATGCGCCGGGGCATCATCGACAGGTTCCGGACGATGCCGGTCAGAGCGAGCGCTGTGCTGACAGGGCACGTGGTGGCGAGCCTGATCCGCAACCTGCTCGCCACGGCCGTGGTCATCCTCGTCGCGCTGGCGATCGGCTTCCGGCCCGAGGCCGGACTGGGCGGATGGCTCGCCGCGTTCGGCATCATCGCGCTGTGGATCCTCGCGATCACCTACTTGTTCGCCGCGATCGGCCTGGCGGCCGGTTCACCGGAAGCGGCCACCGGATACGGGTTCATCCTGCTGTTCCTGCCCTATCTGTCCAGCGGGTTCGTGCAGCTGAACACGCTCCCTGATTGGCTTCGCCCCGTGGCCGAGTTCCAGCCGGCCACACCCGTGAGCGACACGATCCGGGGCGCGCTGATGAGCTCGGACCCCGCAATGCAGCCGATGTGGTCGCTGGTGTGGTGCGTCGGCATCCTGATCGTCGCCGTCGCATGGGGCGGATGGCTCTTCGCCCGCAAGTCCGCGCGTCGCTGACGAAGCCTGGCGACCTGCTCATCGTCGACATCCTCGACGTCGGGCCGATCCCCGGCGAGGATTCCGGCCCGCTCGCCGGTCAGGGCTGGGGCTGCACCGGCATCTTCTCCCGCAACAACGGCGGCGGCTTCCTGACAGAGCAGTTCCCCGACGCGTACAAGGCGATCTGGGACTTCCATGGCCAGGTCGCCTCGTCCCGCCACGTTCCGGGCGTCTCGTTCGAAGGCCTCATCCACCCCGGCCTGATGGGCACGGCACCGTCTGCGGAGCTGCTGGCGAAGTGGAACAAGCGGGAGGGCGACCTGATCGCCACCGATCCCGACCGTGTTCCGCCGCTGGCGCTGCCTCCGCAGCCGATCAGCGCTCTGCTCGGCTCCCTCACCGGCACCGAACACGACCGCGTCGCCGGCGAGGCCGCCCGCACCGCTCCCCCGCGCGAGAACGGCGGCAACCAGGACATCAAGAACCTGTCGAAGGGAACGCGCGTGTTCTATCCCGTCTTCGTCGACGGCGCGAACCTGTCGCTCGGCGACCTGCACTTCTCGCAGGGCGACGGCGAGATCACGTTCTGCGGCGCGATCGAGATGGGCGGGTTCATCGACCTGCACGTCGACGTCATCCCGAACGGGATGGAGCTCTACGGCGTCACCGAGAACGCCATCTTCATGCCGGGCCGCGTCGACCCGCGCTTCAGCGAGTGGATCGCGTTCTCCGGAACCTCCGTCACGCTCGACGGTGAGCAGCGGTACCTCGACTCGCACCTGTCGTACCAGCGGGCCTGCCTGCACGCGATCGACTATCTCACCAAGTTCGGCTACAACCCCGAGCAGGCCTACCTGCTGCTCGGGGCCGCACCGATCGAGGGGCGCCTGTCCGGCGTCGTCGACATCCCGAACTCGTGCTCGACCGTGTACATTCCGACGGCGATCTTCGACTTCGACGTGAGCCCGTCGGCGAGCGGCCCGACGCAGATCGACCCCGGCATCGGCGCCCCGCGCTCGGCGAACGCCGCATAGCGCACCCGCCCGCGACCGCGACTACAGCCAGCCGCGGTCGCGGGCGATGCGGGCGGCCTCCACGCGGGTGGCCGCCCCTGTCTTCGCGATCGCCGCGCTGGCATAGTTGCGCACTGTGCCGGCCGACAGGTGCACCGCAGCCGCCACCTGAGCGACGGGTGCCCCGTCGACCGAAGCGAGAAGCACGTCCCGCTCGCGATCGGTCAGCGGATTCGCCCCGTCGAGCAGCGACTCGGTCGCCAGCGCAGGATCGATCACCCGCTCACCGGCGTGCACCCGCCTCACCGCCTCCGCGAGCTCCCCCGATGGGGTGTCCTTCACGACGAAGCCGCCAGCGCCCGCTTCCAGTGCCCTGCGGACATAGCCCGGCCGTCCGAACGTGGTGACGATGATGCTCCGGATGTGCGGAAGCGCGGTTCGCAGTGCGGCCGTCGCTTCGATTCCGTCGGCGCCCGGCATCTCCACGTCGAGCAGGCACACGTCGACGTCCGCCTCACGCGCGGCGTCGATCACCTCATCGCCTCGACTCACCTGGGCAGCGACCTCGATGTCGGGTTCGAGGCCCAGCAGCGCGGCGAGCGCACCGCGCACGAGGGCCTGGTCGTCCGCCAGAAGGATTCGGATCACCAGTGCACCTCCACGCGCGTGCCAGGACCGTCCCCGGCACCGCTGTCGTACGCATCGCCCACTTCGAGACTGGCACCTGCGACTTCGACGCGTTCTCTGAGACCGCGCATGCCCCCGGCGACGACCTCCGGCGGGATGCCCTGCCCATCGTCATCGATCACGATGCCGTCGGCATGCAGCCGCACGGTGCAGTGTCGCGCGTGCGAGTGCCTGACGACGTTCGTGATCGCCTCGCGCAGCACCCATGCCACCACGATGCGGTACCTGGGGTCGACCGCGTCAGCCTCCGTCGGGAGATCCGGTTCGATTCCGGCAGCGCGCAGCGCCTCGTCTGCCGCCGCCAGCTCGTCGCCCAGGCGCGCGACCCTCAGCCCGGAGACCGTCGCACGCACCTCGGCGAGCGCCTCGCGCGACAGACTCCGGATCTGCGCGAGCTCGGCCTTCGCACGCTCAGGATCGATGTCGACCAGCCGTTCCGCCAGCTCGGATTTGACGGTCACGATGGTCAGGCTGTGGCCGAGCACATCGTGCACGTCGCGGGCCACGCGCTCACGCTCTGCGACGAGCGCCGTCTGCCGTTCCACGACCTCGTGCTGCTCCTGCGCCGCGTTGATCAGCCGGATGACGCCGGTGAAGATGAACACGATCGCCGGAGGCACGTACAGCACGGCGTACTCGATGAAACCATCTGGAGTGAGTGCGAGGACGACGGTCAGCAGGAGGTGCTGCGCGAGCAGCAGCGTGACGGCCAGCAGGATCGCCCGCCTGGGCGTACCGGAGAACATCGCGATCGAGATCAGGAACGCCCCGGCCCCGAGCGCTCCCGGCCCGACGAGCACTGCGGCTGCCGCCATCAGCGCCACCATCACCGCGAGCCCGATGTACCCGCGCCGACTCGCGATGGCCCAGCTCTCCGACCGGATCATCCACATGTACACGACGATGTAGGTGAGTGCGTAGACGATCAGCAGCCCCGTGGCGATCAGACGCTGCGGCTCGGAGACCGCTGCCTCCCACGCCGCGCTGATCGGGAACAGCATGAACACGACCCACACCGCGCCCAGCACCCACGCGAACCGCGCCCACGGCTCGCGCTGGTCGTGCGTGCTCACGGCATCGCCGCCGCGCGCGAGCGCGCCGTCACTGCGCGCACCGGTTGGCACCTCGCTCGTCTCAGCCATCGATCCTCACAGCCTCCGACTCCCCATGGTGCCAGTCCAGCCCATCTCGACCCGGGATACAACGCACTCGATCCGGCTTGTGCCCGCTCTACTGCCTGGCGCGGCCGCGGCGCGAGATGAGGATCGTCGCGACCACGAAGACGATCGCCCAGGCGCCGATGTTCAGGATCGGCACCCACAGTTCGTCGTGCGGCGGCTCACCCGTGCCCGTCAGCGAGGCGAGGTATCCGTCGGTGAGCGGGTATCTGGCCAGTGCGACGAGGCCGTACAGCGGCGTGAACCGTGCGATGTCGAGCAGCACGCCCTCGAGCGGGAAGAACAGGTTTCCGAGGAACGCCAGGATGACGAGCGAACCGCTCGCCGCGCCGACCGCGCCCTCGCTGCGGAACAGCAGCCCAGCCAGCAGTCCGAAGAACGAGAACATCGCGGCGCCGAGGAGCACGACGAGGCCGCTGACGATCCACACCTCGGCGGTGGCTTCTGCGCCGGTGGCCGCACCGATGATGTAGATCAGCACCACGGGGATGATCGCGATCACGAACCCGACAGCGGCCTTCGTGACGACGCGCTGTGCATCGCTCATCGGCGTCAGTCCGAGCTGGCGCCCCCATCCCTGCATCTGCTCCACCGCGGCGACGCCGCCGACACCCACCGTTGCGGTCACTGCACCGTAGGCGGCCATGCCGATCATGATGTAGGCCGCGACGTTGCCGTTGCCGATGTCGGTGGATCCGTAGTCCTGCGCCGCACCGAAGATGACGTACATGAACGCGGGCAGCACCGCCACGAAGAACATGGTGACGAAGTCGCGCGCGACGCGCTTGAGCTCGATGCCGAAGTAGGTGACGTTCATGATGCGTCCCGTTCCGTGATCATGCGGAACGCGTCATCCATGCTTCCCGCAGCTATTTCGAGGTCATGGGCGCCGATCTCGGTCAGCAGCGCCCTGGCGACGACGTCGGAGTCCGCCGCTCGGATGTCGAGGCGCCCGGCATTCGCGGTGACCTCGGAGACGCCGGACAGGGCCTCGACCGCCGCGACGGCCTCCGCCTGACGCTCAGGGGTGACGTAGGCCTGCACGCGGCGCCCCGTCGCGGCGGCCCTGATCTCGGCGGTCGTGCCGTCAGCGACGACGCGACCGCCTGCCACCATCACGATGCGCTGGGCGAACAGGTCGGCTTCCTCGAGGTAGTGCGTCGCGAAGATCACCGTGCGCCCGCTGCGCGCGTCCTCGCGCATCGTGTCCCAGAACGACCGGCGAGCCGACACGTCCATGCCCGCCGTGGGCTCATCCAGGATCAGCAGGTCGGGGTCGGGCAGCAGGGACAGCGCGAACCGCAGCCGCTGCTGCTCACCGCCCGAGCACTTCGACACCCGCCGCGCCCCGATCGCCATCACGTCGGCGCGTTCCATCACTTCGTCGACGGGCAGCGCGTCGGGGAAGGTCGAGGCGATCAGCGTCACGGTCTCGCGCACCGTCAGGTCGCGCAGCAGGCCGCCCGACTGCAGCACGGCGGACACGCGCCCCGCCGCCACAGCACGTCGGGGTGCTTCGCCGAACACCGCGATGTCGCCGTCGGTCGGAGCCGTGAGCCCGAGCATCATGTCGAGCGTCGTCGTCTTTCCCGCCCCGTTCGGCCCGAGCAGTGCGACGATCTCCCCCTGCCGGATGTCGAGGTCGAGCCGGTCGACGGCACGGAAGGTGCCGCCGCCCGTCCGGAACTCCTTCACGACGCCGCGCAGCGACACGGCGAGCGGCGCCGACGCCGCAGTTTTCGTCTGCACTGCTTCTGCCCGCAATGAATTCTCCATGCCGCAAGCTTCGCGGAGCCGCGTCCGCCGCCACGATCCCCCCACGTCACCCATCCGGAATGACAAATGTCACGCGCCGCCCGAGAAGAACGCCGCGAGGCGCGTGCTCACCTTCCTACGTCACGCGCAGGGCCCTGAGTGCGTGCAGCGCAAGTCCGACGAAGGAGGCGTGCTTTGCACGTCGACCAAGGAGAACGCCGCGAGGCGCGTGCTCAGACCCAGCGCAGTAGTCAGGAGGCGCCGAGGCGTTTGAGGGCGGACTGCACCACGTTCCTCGCACCTGCGGCAGCGCGGCCGATCGAGTCGGCGGCGCGCACTGCGGGCTCCGACAGGGTCGGCACGGCCATCGTGACCGCCTCATCCGCGATCTCCGACTCGTCGACGAAGAACGGCACGAGCCAGTCGTCGATCTCCTCGAGCGGCTGCGGCGCAAGGCTGTAGAACCGCCGCTGGCCGTCCTCTCTGACATGCACGAGATCGTTCTCGCGGAGCACCTTCAGATGCTTCGAGACGGTCGGCTGGCTCACGCCGAGTTCGCCCACGATCTGCGACACGCTGGTGCCGTCGTCAGGCTCCGACGCACGGCTCAGCAGGAACCGCAGGATGTCGCGTCGGGTGCCGTCCGCAATCACGTCGAAGATGTCCGCCATGTGGTTAGGTTAGCCGCCCCGCGACCCGAGTACCATGAGGAAGTCCTCGTCTGAGGGAGAGGACGTTCTCGTCCGAGGAGGTTCGCATGCCGACTGGCGCTTCTTCCGCGCCGTCCGATGCCGCGGGGCGCATGCGACCGATCATGCGAGCGATGTGGCACTGGTTCCGCGTCATCACCACCAGATCGCCGGCGCGCTTCGCGATTCTGGTGTTCGCTGCGCTGATTCTGGTGTTCACAACGCTGCTGGCGCTCCCGGTCGCAGCTGCGGACGGCACGGCGACTCCGCTCCCAGATGCACTGTTCACCGCGGTGTCGACGATCTGCGTCACCGGCCTGGTCAGCGTCGATATGACCGCGCATTGGTCGATCTTCGGCGAGATCGTCATCTTCATCGGCGTGAACATCGGCGGCATGGGGGCTCTCACGCTCGCGTCGATGCTGGGGCTGATCATCTCCAAGCGCATGGGCCTGCGCGCCAAGCTGATCGCCGCCGGCGACACGAACCCGCTGCGCGCACACGGCGGCGCCGTCTCGGAGTCGCAGGCGGTGCGCCTCGGCGATGTCGGCCTGCTGCTGCGCACCGTGGCGCTGTCGACGCTCATCGTCGAGCTGGTCGTCGCACTGCTCATCCTGCCGTCGACCCTCGCGCAGAACGTGCACTGGGTCGAGGGAACGTGGAACGCCATGACCTACGCGGCGATGTCGTTCACCAACACGGGCTTCACGCTGAATGCCGGTGGTCTCGACGTGTTCGCGAACGACTTCTACTTCCTCACCGTGGTGATGATCAGCGTGTTCATCGGGAGCCTCGGCTTCCCCGTGCTGCTTGCGCTCTCGCGCAACCTGAAGAGCCCGCGCAAGGCGCACCTGATCCGGCCGAGCACGTGGTCGCTGCACGTGAAGCTGACGATCGTCACGAGCGTGATCCTGCTGTTCGGCGGCGCGGGAGCGCTACTCCTCCTCGAATACGGCAATCCGGGCACGTTCGGGGCGATGCCCGCGGGCGAGACGGTGTTCCAGTCGCTGTTCATGTCGACCATGACCCGGTCGGGGGGCTTCTCCGTCGTCGACCAGGGCGAACTGTACGGCTCAGGAATGATCGTCGGCTCGATGCTGATGTTCATCGGCGGCGGGTCGGCATCGACGGCCGGCGGCATCAAGGTCACAACCCTCGCGGTGCTCGCGCTGGCCGTGTGGTCGGAGGCGCGAGGGCGCGTCTCGGTGCAGGCGTACGGGCGCCGGGTGCCGTCGGATGTGCAGCGCGTGGCCGTCGCGGTCCTCGCATGGGGCGCCACGATCGTCGCACTCGGCACGATCATCATCGCCCAGATCACCCACGCGCCGATCGCCGAGGTGCTGTTCGACGTGATCAGCGGCTTCGGCACCGTGGGCCTGTCGACCGGTCTGACCGAGAACCTGTCGACACCGGCGCTGATCGTCATGGCCGTGGTCATCTTCATGGGGCGCGTCGGCACCGTGACGCTGGCTGCCGCTGTCGCCGCAACGTCTCGCCAGCAGCACTACGCGTTCCCGGTCGAACGCCCGATCGTCGGCTGACGGTCACGGCGCCTTCGACGTAGGCTGGTCAGCATGGTTGAGCAGATTCGGGGTGACGCACCCGTCCTCGTGATCGGTCTCGGTCGGTTCGGTGCCGCGTGCTCAGGGGAGCTCGACCGGCTCGACCGCGATGTGCTCGCGATCGACGCCGATCTCGACCTCGTGCAGAAGTGGTCGGAGCGCGTCACGCACACCGTGCAGGCCGACGCGCGCAATCTCGACGCACTGAAGCAGATCGGCGCGGGCGACTTCCAGGTGGCGGTCGTCGCGATCGGCTCCTCCATCGAAGCGTCTGTGCTG
Source organism: Frigoribacterium sp. JB110 (assembly GCF_900163665.1). GTDB lineage: Bacteria > Actinomycetota > Actinomycetes > Actinomycetales > Microbacteriaceae > Microbacterium. The sequence continues at coordinate 246,835 of NZ_FUIA01000016.1, read as the reverse complement.
ATCACAGCGAACCTCGTCGACCTCGGCATCCCGCAGATCTGGGCGAAGGCCGTCTCCCATTCGCACGGCAAGATCCTCGCCCGCGTCGGTGCCAACCACATCGTCTACCCAGAACGCGAGGCGGGCGAGCGCGTGGCTCACCTCGTCGGCGGTCGGATGCTCGACTTCATCCGGTTCGACGACGACTTCGTGCTCACGAAGATGTATCCGCCCAAGTTCATCAGGGGCCGTGGTCTGAACGAGTCGGGCGTGCGGACGAAGTACCGCGTCACGATCGTCGGTGTGAAGAGCCCTGGCAAGCCGTTCCGCTACGCCGAGGCCAGCACCGTCGTCACCAACCACGACCTGATCATCGTGTCGGGGACGTCCGACGACGTCGAACGCTTCGCAAGCTTGGACCGCTGAGCGTCGCCGAGCGAGCGCCCGCGCGGCAGCCGTGCGCTTCGTTTGTGCCTTTGTCGTCGTCTGCGTCGTGGCAACCCAGCGCACGACGCAGACGAACGGGCCCTACTGCAGCTGCGCGAATCCTTCCACGCGCTTGGTGGGGCCCACAGCGAGCACGGTGTCACCAGGGCCCAGGGTCGTGGCGCTGTCGGCGTACTGCCACTCGCCCTCGCCCGAGCGCCATGCCGCGATGGTGACGCCGCGGCGCTTGCGCAGCTCCGTCTGACCCAGCGGCGTGCCCTGGATCTCGCTCGGGGCGGCGACCTTGACGAGCGCGTAGCCGTGGTCGATCTCGAGGTAGTCCTTGGCCGCGCCGCGCACGAGATGGGCGACACGACGCCCCATGTCCGCCTCGGGATACACGGTGTGGTGCACGCCGAGCTGCTCCAGGATCGTGCCGTGCTGCTCATCCCTGGCCTTGGCCCAGACGACCGGCCCGCCGAGCTTGAGCAGCATCGAGGTGACGAGGATCGACGCCTTCAGGTCGCCGGTGATCGCCACCACTGCTCGATCGAAGTCCTGCACGGCCAGCTGCCGCAGCACGTCCTCCTTCGACGCGTCGGCGCGCACGACCTGTGTGAGCTGCCCGTTCAGCGCCCGCACCGTATCCGGATCGGAGTCGATGCCGAGCACCTCCGTTCCCGACGCCATCAGCTCGAGCGCAACGGAGCGCCCGAACCGTCCGAGCCCGATCACGGCGACCGAATCGGCCTCGGCGATATGGCGGGACTTCTCCCCGAACGAGAGGAATGAACCCATGGATGTCGTCCTTTCTGCGCCGGTCAGCCGATGACCGGTCGCTCCTTCGGAAGCTCGTAGGATGCGCGGCGCTCGCGCAGTGCGAGTGCCGAACCGAGGGTGAGCGGGCCGATTCGGCCGAGGAACATCAGCACGACGAGGCACAGCTGGCCCGCAGCCGGAAGGTCGCCGGTGATACCGGTGGACAGGCCGACCGTCGCGAACGCCGAGATCGTCTCGAAGAGCACACGGTCGAGGTCGAGGTCGGTCATGGCGAGGATCGCCACCGTTGCGCCCATCACCGCTGCGAGCGACAGCAGCACGACCGCGATCGCCTGGCGGTGCACGGAGCGCGCGAGCCGCTTGCCGAAGATGTTCACCGCGGTTCCGCCGCGCAGCTCGGTGACCAGGATGAAGAACAGCACTGCGAACGTGGTCACCTTGATGCCGCCGGCTGTGCCGCCTGGGCCGCCGCCGATGAACATCAGCACATCCATGATCAGCCACGTCTCGTCGTGCATGGCGCCGACGTCGATGGAGTTGAAGCCAGCCGTTCTGGTCTGCACGGAGTGGAACAGCGCCGCGAGCACACGTGTCCAGCCGCTCTCCGCGCCGAGAGTGCGCGGGTTGTTCCACTCGATCACCGCGATCGCGAGCCACCCGATCAGCAGCAGTGCCGCGGTGACGGGCAGCACGATCCGTGTGTTCATCGACCAGTGCAGCGGCTTGCGCCACTCTCGAGCGAGCTCGCGCAGCACAGGGAAGCCGAGCCCGCCGAGCACGATTGCGGCGCACATCGGCAATGTGATCCACGGGTCTGCGACGAAGCGCACCATGCTGTCGCTGTACAGCGCGAAGCCGGCGTTGTTGAAGGCCGACACAGAGTGGAAGACGCCGTGCCACACGGCCTTCGGCGCATCGTATCCGTAGCCGAATGCGAATCGCGCGGCCAGCAGCGCCGCCAGCACGGCCTCGATCGTCAGCGACGTCCTGACGATGTTCCGCACCAGACGCCCCACATCGGGCAGGCCGGCGGACTTCGTTTCGAGCGCCGTGTTCATCCGGGTTCTCACCGACACCCGCCGGGCGAGCACGATCCCGACCATCGCGGCGAACACCATGATGCCGAGGCCGCCGAGCTGGATGAGGGCGAGGATCACGCCCAGTCCGAACGGGCTCCAGTGCACCGCCGTGTCGACGACGACCAGGCCCGTCACGCACAGCGCGGAGACAGCGGTGAACAGCGCTTCGACGATGCTCGCGGAGCCGTCGACGCTCGAGATCGGCAGCCACAGCAGGGTTGCACCGACAAGTGCGGTCAGGCCGAAGCCGATCACGATCACCTGCGCGGGAGCGAGGGCCCGGATGAATCGGACCCGGGTCCGGAACGATCGCTCGCGCCTCTGCGCTTTTCGCGTCACGAGGGTTGAGCGTACGCCCATTCCGCCGCCGTGCAACTCAGGGCGGCGTCGCGCCCGGCGCAGCGGCCTCGTCGTCGGGCCGGCGACGAGGCGCGAACCAGGTGCCGCGGTCGCTACGCTCCGGCGGCGAGCTCCTTCGCACGGGCGTAGGCGGCGTCGGTCGCGGCCGAGAACGTGCCGCCGAGGTCAGCCGCCTGCAGCACCTCGACTGCGCGCTCGGTCGTGCCATGGGGGCTCGTGACGCGGCGGCGCAGCTCGGCTGGTTCGTCGCCGGACGCGTCGAGCAGTGCGGTCGCGCCGGCGAACGTCGCAGCGGCCAGCCGCGCGGCGTCCTCGTCGCCGAAGCCCTGGTGCCTCGCCGCCTTCGTGAACTCCTCGATGAGCAGGAACACATACGCGGGGCCGGAGCCGGTGATCGTCGAGATGGCGTCGATGCCGTCATCACCGGCCACCTCGAAGACGTCGCCGACGGTCTCGAACAGACGGCGCACGATCCGGATGTCCTCATCGGTGGCATGCGTGCCGCCGGCGATGCCGGTGACGCCCTTGCCGGCTGTCGACGGAGTGTTCGGCATGGATCGCACCACGGCCGCACCTGGCAGGTGCCGCTCGAACGTCCCGAGCGTCACGCCGGCGGCGATGCTGACCACGATCGCGTCCTCACGCAGGTGCGGTGCGAGCTGCGTGAGCAGATCGCCGACCATCTGCGGCTTCACTCCGACGACGACGACCCGCGATCCGGCGACCGCTTCGACGTTGCCGTCCGGATGCTCCGACAGCGCGATCGACTCGACGCCGTCGAGCTCGGCGAGAGCGGCGGCTTTCTCGGCGGTCCGGTTCGTGACCCGGATGCCGCCGGAGACCGGGATGGCGCTGGCGACGAGCCCGCGCAGGATCGCCCCTCCCATCGAACCGGCTCCGAGGAATGCGATCGATGGCAGCTCATCCGTCATGCGTCCCAGTCTAGGCGCGGGTCTCCGGCTGCCGAGATGCGTACTTCTACGACGAGATCGCGTCCAGAGGTGCGCATCTCGATGAGAAGTGCGCATCTCGCGAGCGGGACGCGAGGCCGTCAGGCGGCGGGGACGGTCTGGATGGCGTTGTAGATCCAGAGAGCCCAGAAGGCGGCGGATGCGGTGCCGACGATGCCGAGGCCGAGGGCCCAGCCGGCTGACGCGCGGTCCTCCCAGCGGCGGGACAGCGCGACCGAACCGAGGATCACGCCCAGAATCGATACGGGCATCGCCCACGGCATGAACCACGACATCGACAGGCCGAACATCGCGCACATCAGCGCCCACCCGGCCAGCGGCTGCGGCGGTTTCCAGCGCTTCGGTTCGCGACGCTCGTGGCGACGCTTCTCCTCGCGCGCCGCTGCCGCGCGCTGCTCCGCGCGCGATACTGCGGGCCCTCCGGACTCGACGCGAGGTTCAGCAGGGCTCGGCCGATCGCCGGCGAGCTCCTCGATCAGCTTCGCCGGGTCGTCGGCACGCGAGGGTGTGCTCATGGCGCCTCGGCCACCTGTATCTCGGTGACCGGCAGCGTCGAGTCGGCGCCGAACACCAGTGTCGACGGCCTCCGACCCGACGCGATCAGCTCGGCCGCGAGCCCGGCGATCATAGCGCCGTTGTCGGTGCACAGGCTCAGCGGCGGGATCCGCACCGTCACACCCCGCTCAGCCGCGCGCCGGGTCGCCACGTCGCGCAGCCGCTTGTTCGCGATCACGCCTCCGCCGAGCAGCAGGCGCGGAACACCCCTCTCCTCGCACGCGTCGAGCGCCTTGGTGACGAGCACGTCGACGACCGCCTCGCGAAAGCTCGCCGCCACGTCGGCCACCGGAATCGGCTCATCCGCCGCTTCTCGCTGTTCGATCCACCTGGCCACAGAGGTCTTCAGGCCGGAGAACGAGAAGTCCCATCTGTGCTTCTCCCTGTCACTCGCCCGCGACAGCCCCCGGGGGAACCGGATCGCGTCGGGGTCGCCTTCCAGCGCCGCCTGGTCGATCTGCGGACCCCCCGGATACGGCAGGCCGAGGATGCGCGCGACCTTGTCGAACGCCTCCCCTGCGGCGTCGTCGATCGTCTCACCGAGCATCTCGACATCGGTCGTGAGATCGCGCACGTGCAGCAGCGACGTGTGCCCGCCGGAGACGAGCAGCGCGATCGTCGGGTACTCGAGCGGCTCGGTGCCCTCCGTCAGGATGTCCGCGGCGATGTGCCCGACCAGGTGGTTCACGGCGTACAGCGGCTTGCCGAGGGACACGGCAAGCGCCTTCGCCGCGCCGACGCCGATCATCAGCGCCCCTGCCAGCCCCGGTCCGCTCGTCACCGCAACCGCGTCGAGGTCGCCCAGCCGGATGCCCGCCTCGGCGACCGCACGCTCGATGGCCGGCTGCAGCGCCTCCAGGTGCGCGCGCGCGGCGACCTCGGGAACCACGCCGCCGAAACGGGAGTGCTCGTCCATGCTGCTGGCGATCGTGTTGCTCAGCAGCGTGCGGCCGCGCACGATGCCGATGCCGGTCTCGTCGCAGCTGGTCTCGATGCCCAGCACGAGGGGCCCAGATGACGCGGTCGCGTCGGCTGCGGTCTGTTCCGTCATCGGCGCACCTCCTCATCCGGATCCGTTCGCTCCTGCCATCTGCGCACGTCGAGCTTCATCACGATCGCGTCGACGTCGTCCGGCTGGTAGTACCTCGGACGCCTGCCGATCTCCTCGAACCCTTCTGAGACGTACAGCCCGTGCGCCGTCGGGTTGTCGGCGCGCACCTCGAGGAACACCTCGCGCACGCGGCGCTGCGCTGCGGCGTCGAGCAGTGCGCGCAGCAGCGCCCTGCCCCGTCCGGAGCCGCGCGCGGCGGCGGCGAGCGCAATCGTCTGGATGTCGCCGTCCTTGGCGCCGGGGATGGCACGCAGTCCGCCGTACCCGACCACGTCTCCCCCGCGTTCGACGACGAGGTAGCGGCCGTGCGGGCTGGCCAGCTCCGCCGCCATCGACGACTCGCTCCACGCGTCGGTCGCGAACGAGCCCCGCTCGATCGCCATGATCGCGGCGAGGTCGTTCGGAGTTGCGATGCGGATGTCGACTGCGACCGTCTCGGCGGCGTGCATGTTGGCGGCGCCGTGCGCCTCGACCCCGCCCGTCATGTGCTCACCCGCTTGCGGACATGGCCGACCGTGACGTCGGGCGATCGCAGGTACAGGGGCTCGTCCGCTCCCGGTGCGACACCCGCGGCGAGTACGCGGGCCGCGACGCGGCCGAGGTCGGCGGCCCGGATGATCGAGGTGGGTGCATCTGCTGGATTCGCATCATCAGCGGCGGTGCCGGTCGGCACGATCACGGTCGCGCTCGGCAGGATCGCTGCGAGGTCGGCGGCCTGCGGGTGAAGCTCAGGCCCGGAGATCCTGACCGGCAGGCCGTGCTCGTCGATACCGCGGTACACCGAGACGGCGTTCTCTCTGCGTCGGGCATCGGTCACGATCGCGAACGCGCCGCCGTCACCGGTGCGTTCGATGTGAGCGAGCGCCGCGGCGTCGTGACTGGCCACGGGCACCACGTCGATTCCCCGCCCCACGGCGAACGCGCGACCCGCCGCGATGCCGATGCGCAGGCCGGTGAACGGCCCCGGCCCCATGCCGGTTGCCACATGCGTGATCTCGGCGGCCACGACGCCGGCGTCTTCGAGTGCCGCGACGAGCAGATCGCCGATCACCTCGGCGTGCCCCCTCGGGCTGGCGCTCTCGGCGTGACCGAGCACGACGCCATCCGGAGCGACCACGGCTGCGGTCGACCCGATCGACGTATCGACGGCGAGAATCACGCTCCCAGCGTATCGACGCGTACCTGGAGGAGGCTTGATTGCACCTGGACCGTTACCCGCCCGGTACCGCAATGGTCGCCATCCGGTTCGTCTGCGCCTTCCGCAGGTCGTGAGCCGTCAGAAGCGGCGGTGGGCACGGTCGGACGGCCGGTCGTGCGTGCGTGCAGTCAGTGCGCGCGGCTGATGGTCACGATGCGCGGGGCGTCGGCGTCGAGGTCTTCGGCCGAGCGCGACACGTCACCGCACATCGTGTCGGCTCCGCGTCCGCCGACGGGGCGGGCGATCTCGACCTCCCACCACGTCTCGCGAAGGCCCTCCGCCTTGCCCCTGCCCCATTCCATCACGACGACGGACGCGTCGGCATCGATGTCGAGATCATCGAGCTCCATCGCGTCGCCGACACGATAGGCGTCGGCGTGCACGAGCGGCGCACCGCCGGTGAGCGACGGGTGGGTGCGGGCGATCACGAAGGTCGGGCTCTGGATCGGGCCGCGCACGCCCATGCCCTCGGCGAGACCGCGGGTGAAGGTCGTCTTGCCCGCGCCGAGAGGACCGGTCAGCACCAGCAGGTCGCCGGCGACGAGACCCTCGCCGATCCGGCGTCCGAGGTCTTCCATCACCTCGGCCGCCGGCACCTCGTGCGTGCCGAGCATCTCGTCAGCGATCACCGCGCCTCCTCCCGTCCTCGCCTTCCAGCCATCCAACATACCGTCGGCGCTCCGCGCGGGTTCACCTGACGCCAAATGCTCGTTCCGCCGCAGTTCACCGACATCTTGCGTCAGGTGAGCCCGGCGGGCCGCAGGCCCGGCCCATCGGTTCGGGTGACGCGGGGGCCGATGCGGGTGACGATCTCGTAGCCGATCGTGCCTGCGGCCTGCGCCCATTCCTCCGCCAGCGGGGCGCCCGCCGCGGGGTCGCCGAACACGAGCACCTCGTCGCCCACCTCGACGGGCAGATCCCCCACATCGACGACGAACTGGTCCATCGCGATCGTGCCGGCAACGCGGAAGCGCTCGCCCCGGATGGTGACGGGGCCGGCGTTCGAAGCCTGCCGCGGCATGCCGTCGGCGTAGCCGAGCGGCACCAGCGCGTAGGTCGTCTCCCTGGGCGCGCGGTAGCGGTACCCATACGAGGCACCGTGACCGGCGGCGACCCTGCGCACCGCAGCGACCCTGGAGCGCACCGTCATCGCGGGGCGCAGCCCGAGGTCGGAGGGTGTGCGGTCGGCGAGGGGCGAGACGCCGTAGATGCCGATGCCGACCCGCACGGCGTCGAGCCTGGCCTCGGGGATGTCGATGGCCGCTGCTGTGGCGGCGATATGACGCAGCCGCCCGTCGAAGCCGTGCTGTTCGGCGAGGGCGACCCCGTCGTGGAACGCCTGGACCTGTGCGAGATCGTCCGCGCGACTCGTGCCGCTGAGGTGGCTGAAGATGCCGACGACCCTGAGGTGTCCCGCGGCCTCCTCGGCCGCGGCGGCCGCGAACAGCTCGTCCCACTCGCTGCGGTGGGCCCCGTTCCGGCCGAGACCCGTCTCCAGCTTGAGGTGCGCTGCGACGCAGCGGCCGGTGCGCGCACCCGCGGCCGCCGCCGCATGCACCTGCGCGAAGCTCGACAGCCCGAGTTCGATGCCTGAGCGCGCCGCCTCGGCGAAGTCGGCGTCCGGCGCATGCAGCCACGCAATGACGGGCGCGGTGATGCCCGCCTCACGGAGGGCGAGCGCTTCACGGATGTCGGCGACGCCGAGGCGGGTCGCTCCTCCGGCGAGCGCGGCGCGCGCGGCTGTCGGCGCACCGTGGCCGTATCCGTTGGCCTTGACCACCGCGATGCATTCCGGCGTGCCCGCGATGTCGCGCAGCACCCGCACGTTGTGCTCGATCGCCGAGGCGTCGACGATCGCCTCGCGCGGGGGCGCTGCCTGGTCGTTCTCACGCACGGTTGGTTCCTCTTCGTCCTGGAGCCGAGCGCATCCGGGCCTCAGTCATCCGCCTCGCCCCGTCCATCCGGTTCGGCGCCCCGTCCATCAGGTGCCTCGCCCTCGAGCACGGTGTACGCGACGGCGAGGCCTGCATCGTGCGAGAGCGACAGGTGCAGGCTCGTCACTCCGCGGGCGGTCACCGTCGCAGCCGTCTCACCGTCGATCACGTAGCTCGGAGCCTGACGCTCGCCGAGCCGCGGCACCTCGATGTCGCGCCAGTTCACGCCTTCGCTTCCGCCCAGTGCTTTGATCAGTGCTTCTTTGGCGGCGTAGCGCGCGGCCAGCGATCGCAGCGGAAGCTCGCGCTCGTGCGCGCTGAACAGGCGCTCGGCGAGCCGCGGCGACCCCTCGATCTGCTGCTGGAAGCGCTCGACATCGACGATGTCGACGCCGATCCCGATGATCATGCCGCCACCGGTCACTCGACCGTGACGGACTTCGCCAGGTTGCGGGGCTGGTCGACGTCGAGGCCCTTGGCCGTGGCCAGCCCCATCGCGAAGATGTGCAGCGGCACAACCGCGAGGATCGCCTCGAACAGCGGACCGGCCAGCGGCACCCGCAGCATCTCGTCGGCATGCGGCAGCACGGCGGTGTCGCCCTGCTCCGCCACGGCGATGACGCGGGCGCCGCGCGCGCGGATCTCCTCGATGTTCGAGACGACCTTCGCGTGCAGGGTCGCCGCTCCGCGCGGCGACGGCACCATCACGAACACGGGCTGGCCCGGCTCGATCAGCGCGATCGGTCCGTGCTTGAGCTCGCCGGCGGCGAAGCCCTCCGCGTGGATGTACGAGATCTCCTTGAGCTTCAGCGCCCCCTCGAGCGCGATCGGGAAGCCCACGTGACGGCCGAGGAACAGCACGGAACGGGTGTCGGCCATCCAGTGCGCGAGCTGCTCGATGCGCTCCTGCTCGTTGTCGAGGATCCACTGGATCTTCTCTGGCAGCGACTCGAGCTCCGCCACGGCGTCAGCGGTGGTCTCGGTGCTGATCGTTCCGCGCACGCGACCGATGTGCAGCGCCAGCAGGTACAGCGCTGTGATCTGAGCGACGAAGGCCTTCGTGGAGGCGACGGCCACCTCTGGTCCTGCATGCGTGTAGACGATCGCGTCGGACTCGCGCGGGATCGTCGCACCCTGGGTGTTGCAGATCGACAGCGTCCTGGCGCCGAGGCGTGCGGCCTCCTTGACCGCCATCAGCGTGTCCATCGTCTCGCCCGACTGGCTGATCGAGACGACGAGCGTGTCGGGACCGACGATCGGGTCGCGATAGCGGAACTCGTGCGCCAGCTCGACGTCGACGGGCACGCGCGCCCACTTCTCGAGCGCGTACTTGCCGACCTGTCCGGCGTAGCTGGCCGTTCCGCAGGCGATGACGATGATGCGGCTGACGTCGGCGAAGAGCTCGTCGAGACCGTCGAGCTCGGAGATCGCGACGGCACCGTCCCTGACGCGGCCGCGCACCGTGTTCGCCACGGCCTCCGGCTCCTCCGAGACCTCCTTGGCCATGAAGCTCGACCATCCGCCCTTCTCGGCGGCCGCGGCGTCCCACATCACTTCGAAGGGACTGGTCTCGACCTCGTTGCCGTCGAAGTCGGTGACGCGCACCTCGTCGGGGGTGATGGCCACGATCTGGTCCTGACCGATCGCGAGCGCGCTGCGGGTGTGCTCGACGAACGCGGCGACATCGCTGCCGAGGAAGTTCTCGCCGTCGCCCAGCCCGATCACGAGCGGCGAGTTGCGGCGGGCGCCGACGACGAGGCCGGGGTGGTCCTCGTGCATGGCGAGGATCGTGAACGCGCCTTCGAGCCGCGCGGCGACGGCGCGGAACGCGGCGACCAGATCGCCGTCGCTGGCCCGGTACTCGCGGCCGAGCAGCACCGCGGCGACCTCGGTGTCGGTCTGGCTGAGCAGCTCGAAGCCCTGTTCTGTCAGCTCCGCACGCAGCTCGGCGAAGTTCTCGATGATGCCGTTGTGGATCACCGCGAGGCGATCATCGTCAGCGAGGTGCGGGTGCGCGTTCAGGTCGGTCGGGCCGCCGTGAGTCGCCCAGCGCGTGTGCCCGATGCCGGTCGTGCCCGCAGCGATCGGCGCAGCCTCCAGCCGCTCGCGCAGCCTCGCCAGCTTGCCCGCCTTCTTCTCGGCGTGCAGGTCACCCGCACTGTCGATGACGGCGATCCCCGCCGAGTCGTAGCCCCTGTACTCCAGGCGAGCAAGGCCTGCGAGCAGGATGTCCTGGCTCTCGCGCTGGCCGACGTATCCGACGATTCCACACATGGGTACGAGTCTAGAGCGGCGTTCCTGGGGAAGCGCGCAGGCGTGCGGGCCCGCCCACCGTGCGCCGCTACGCCTTGCGGAGGAGGACGGACTCGACGGCGTGCGACGCCCCCTTCTGCAGCACCAGCGTGGCCCGATGCTTCGTGGGGAGCACGTTCTCTACGAGGTTCGGCATGTTGATGTCTCGCCAGAAGCCCAGTGCGGTCTGCTCGGCCTCGGCGTCGCTGAGCCCGGCGAACACGTTGAAGTACGACGCGGGGTTCGCGAAGGCGCCTGCGCGCAGCTTCAGGAACCGATCGACGAACCACCGCTCGATGTGGTCGGTGTCGGCGTCGACGTAGATCGAGAAGTCGAACAGGTCGCTGACGGCGACATCGTTCGGTGCGGGAGGCGGCTGCAGCACGTTCAGCCCTTCGACGATCACGACATCCGGTCTGCGCACCGTGACCTGGGCATCCGGAACGATGTCGTAGCGCACGTGCGAGTAGAACGGCGCGTGCACGACGTCCTCACCGCTCTTCACCTTCGTGAGGAAGTCGACCAGCGCCCGCCGGTCATACGACTCGGGGAATCCCTTGCGGGTCATCAGTCCGCGGCGCTCGAGCTCGGCGTTCGGATGCAGGAAGCCGTCGGTCGTGACGAGGTCGACGCGCGGCGTCGTCGACCAGCGACTCATCAGCTCTCGGAGCAGACGCGCGATCGTCGATTTGCCGACGGACACGGATCCGGCCACGGCAACGACGAAGGGCGTGCGGATGTCCTGGCTGCGGCCGAGGAAGTCGGAGACGTCGGTTCCGATGCGCTGGTACGCGTTCGCCCAGATCGACAGCAATCGGCTCAGCGGCAGGTAGACCTCGCGGATCTCGTCGACGTCGAGCCGGTCTCCGATGCCGCGGATCTGCACCACCTCGGCCTCGGTCAGCGGCTGGTCCATGTCCGCTGCGAGCCGAGACCAGTCGGACCGCGCGATCTGGCGGTACAGCGAGAGCTGCGGATCGGAAGTCACCCGCGACATTCTACCGGCGCGCACGAAGCCGTCGATTCGCCCCGGATACACGGGCACGGCATACGGACCCCTGCGGGAGCGCAACCGCCCCGGCACCGGATCTCCTGCGCCGCGCCGCCGCACCCGGCGCACCGACACACCGAACGGTCGGCGCTATCGTGTTCCCCATGCGACTCGGCGTCCTCGATATCGGTTCGAACACGGTGCACCTGCTCGTCGCCGACGCGCATCCGGGCGGGCGGCCGCTGGCCACCACGAGCGATAAGAGCGTGCTGCGCCTGATGCGGTACCTCACGCCGGACGGGTCGATCTCACGCGAGGGCGCGGAAGCGATCGTCGCCGCCGTGCGCCAGGCGAAGGCCGTGGCCGAAGAGGAGGGCGTCGTCGAACTGCTCGCCACGGCGACATCGGCGATGCGGGAGGCGACCAACGGCGGCGACATCATCGCCAGGGTCGAGGATGCGCTCGGCCAGCCGCTGCAGGTGCTCGGCGGCACGGATGAGGCACGGCTGACGTTCCTCGCCATCCGGCGCTGGTTCGGCTGGTCGGCCGGTCAGATCCTGATGTTCGACATCGGCGGCGGTTCGCTCGAGGTCGCGGGAGGCAGCGAGGAGCTGCCACGACTCGCCGAGTCGGTGCCGCTGGGCGCCGGCCGGATGACGATCGAGCACCTCCCTGATGACCCGGCAGGCGACGACGAGATAGAAGGCCTCCGCGAGCACGCGCGCGGCATCCTGAAGCCCCTCGCGAAGCGGTTCAGGGCCGTGCCGAAACCGGATTTCGTCGTCGGCTCGTCGAAGACCATCCGGTCACTGGCGAAACTCGCCGGCTACGCACAGCCCGGATGGGCGGGAGACGAGCGCTGGCGCCTTCCTCGAGCGGCGCTGGGTGCGTGGATCCCGGTGCTGGCGCGCATCCCCGCCGAGGCGAGGCAGGAGCTGCCCGGCATCACCGCCGACCGCACGTTCCAGATCACCGCGGGCGCCGTCGTGCTGCACGAGGCGATGAGGTCACTCGGTGTCGACGAGCTGGAGGTCAGCCCGTGGGCGCTGCGCGAAGGCGTCATGCTCCGCTACATCGAGCAGCTCGGCTGGGAGGGCGACCGGTAGGCCAGGCCGTTCCTCGTTTCTGGCACGCGTCCGCACAGGACGTCCTGGGGACGCGTGCCAGAAAGCGGGATCGGAGCGGAGACGACGATCAGTGACCGAGTCGCTCCCGGACGACCTTCGCGAGGTGATCTGCATGGCGCCGCGCGGTCTCGCTGTCGGCGGCTTCGACCATGACGCGCACGAGCTGTTCCGTGCCGGAAGGACGCAGCAGCACACGGCCGGTCTCCCCCAGCTCGGCTGCCACGGCATTCACGGCGGCCACGAGCGGCTCGTCATCGGTTCGATCCTTGTCGACGCCGGTCACGTTGATCAGCACCTGCGGGTACACGGTCATGATCGCTGCCAGCTCGGCGAGCGACTTGCCCGTGCGCGCCACTTCTGCGGCCAGGTGCAGGCCCGTGAGCACGCCGTCGCCGGTCGTCGCGTGCTCGCTCATGATGACGTGCCCCGACTGCTCGCCGCCCAGCGAGTGGCCGCCGGCGTTCATGCCCTCGAGCACGTAGCGGTCGCCCACTGCGGTCTGCAGCACCTCGATGCCGCGTTCGCCCATGGCGCGGTGCAGGCCGAGATTGCTCATCACCGTGGCGACCAGTGTGCTGTTAGCCAGCACGCCGCGCTCATGCATCGAGGCCGCGAGGATCGCCATGATCCGGTCGCCGTCGATCTGGTTGCCATCCGCATCGATCGCCAGGCAGCGGTCGGCGTCGCCGTCGTGGGCGATGCCCATGTCGGCGCCGAGACGCACGACGGCTTCCGCGAGATGGTCGAGGTGGGTCGAGCCCACGCCGTCGTTGATGTTGAGACCATCCGGCTCGGCACCGATGACGGTGAGTTCCGCTCCAGCGTCGCGGAAGGCGTCAGGAGACACCCCGGCCGCGGCCCCGTGCGCGCAGTCGAGCACGATGTGCAGGCCGTCGAGCCGATGCGGCATCGTCGACAGCAGGTGCACGAGGTAGCGATCCTCCGCGTCGGAGAAGCGCCGGATGCGTCCGACCTGCGATCCGGTCGGGAGCCATCTCTCCCCGTGCATGTGCTCCTCGATGCGCCGTTCGACGACATCCGGAAGCTTCACGCCCCCGCGCGCGAACACCTTGATCCCGTTGTCGGGAGCAGGGTTGTGCGATGCGGAGATCATGATGCCGAAGTCGGCATCGAAGTCGGCGATCAGGTAGGCGAGCGCAGGCGTCGGGATCACGCCGGCGTCATAGACATCGACGCCGGAGGAGGCGAGCCCGGCCGCAACAGCGGAGGAGAGGAACTCGCCGGAGATGCGCGGGTCGCGCGCGATCACCGCGGAGGCGCGGCGGCCTTCCGCACGACGCGCCTCCGCGGAACGGCCCTGGCCCAGGACGACGGCAGTCGCCTGGGCCAGGGACAGAGCGAGGTCGGCGGTGAGGGAGCCGTTGGCCAGCCCCCTCACGCCGTCCGTGCCAAACAGCGGCATCGGAAGAGTGCTCGCTTTAGCGCTTCGAGTACTGCGGGGCCTTGCGGGCCTTCTTGAGACCAGCCTTCTTGCGCTCCTTGACGCGAGCGTCGCGCGAGAGGAAGCCGGCCTTCTTGAGGGTCGGTCGGTTGTTCTCGACGTCGATGCCGTTGAGCGAACGCGCGATGCCGAGGCGAAGCGCGCCGGCCTGGCCGGACGGGCCGCCGCCGGTGATGCGGGCGATCACGTCGTACGCACCGTTCAGCGAGAGCAGCGTGAACGGGTCGTTGATCAGCTGCTGGTGCAGCTTGTTCGGGAAGTAGTCCTCGAGCGTGCGCCCGTTGACCGTGATGGTGCCGTTGCCCGGCACCAGACGCACGCGTGCGATGGCCTGCTTGCGGCGGCCAACAGCGGCGCCGGGAACGCTGACGACGGGGCGTGCGGCCTCGACGGTCTCAGCGGCCTCGGACTCGGTGCTGTAGTTCTGCGGGAAGTCGGTAGTGTCGTTCGCCACGATGAATCCTTAGCTGCGCGCTTACTGCGCGACCTGGTCGAGGGTGTACGTCTTGGGCTGCTGCGCGGCGTGGGGGTGCTCGGCACCCGTGTACACCTTCAGCTTCGAGAGCTGCTGACGGCCGAGGCTGTTCTTGGGGAGCATGCCGCGGATCGCCTTCTCGACGGCGCGCACGGGGTTCTTGTCGAGGAGCTCCTCGTACGAGACCGAGCTCAGGCCGCCCGGGTAGCCCGAGTGGCGGTATGCACGCTTGTTCTGGAGCTTGTTGCCCGTGAGCGCCACCTTGTCGGCGTTCACGACGACGACGAAGTCGCCCATGTCCATGTGCGGAGCGAAGGTCACCTTGTGCTTGCCGCGCAGAAGCGCGGCCGCGTGCGAGGCGAGGCGGCCGAGAACGACGTCGGTGGCGTCGATGACGAGCCACTCGCGCTGGGCGTCGCCAGCCTTCGGGGAATAAGTGCGAGTCACAGTTGTGCTGCTTTCTATTCGAACGGAGACGTTCGTGAATCCCGCTCCGGTGCCGATTCCGAGTCGAAGATCCGGAATGCAGACGTTGGAGGGCTCACGTTCGCAGTGCGCGCGGTCGCGCACCAACGAGATAGCTTAGCACGACTCACGGCCCGCCGCATCACCGCGCTCAGGTCTGCGGCGGCGCGCAGAACGAGAACGAAGGTTGTGCACGGAGCGAAAGCGGGCACAGGATGGGCGAGTGACTGATGTGCATGCAACCCTGTCGTCCGCGCAGCTGCGCGATGTCGAGCTCGCGCTGGCCGGCGCGAACGACAGCTGCGCTCGGCTGCGCCTGCGCGACGTCGAGATCGCGCAGGGCGATGCGGTCACGCTGCACGATGCCGAGGGCACGGATGTCGCAGAGCTCCGCGCCGACGACGTCGATGTCGTTCCGCCGCACCCGGCCGGAGTCGCGCAGATCGGCACGGGAACAGCGCCGGATCTGCCGGGCGAGACGCTGGTCTCCGGCGCGGTGTCGGCGCGCCGACCGCTCGGACACCGCGACCGCACCGAGCTGCGCGCAGCCGCCGGATTCGCCCGCGTTCGGCGGGCTGTGCTGGTCACCGGGGCCGTACCGGAACCGGAAGACGCCGGATGGGATGGTGCAGGCCCTGTGATCGTGCTGGATCGCGGCGACTCCTCCGCCCTGGCCGTCGCCGTCGCCCGGGTCGAGCACGCAGGGCGCCGCGCCGTGGTGATGCCCTCGCCGAGCGATCCGGCTTCCGTCCGCGACGTCGCAGAGCAGCTCATCGCCGACCGCGTCGACGTCTGGGAGACCGCGATCCCCGCCTCCCCCGGGTGTGCGATCCTGCTGACGGGGCTCTCCGGCTCCGGGAAGTCCACCATCTCGAAGCTGCTCGTCGAGCGCCTCGCCGAGACCGACGAGCGCACCACCACGCTGCTCGACGGCGACGAGGTCCGGCTCATCCTGTCGAAAGGCCTCGGCTTCTCCCGCGAGGACCGGATGCTCAACGTGCAGCGGATCGGCTGGGTCGCGTCCCTTGTCGCGCGGCACGGCGGCATCGCCGTCTGCGCGCCGATCGCGCCGTACGAAGCGATGCGCCGCGAGATGCGCGAGCGCGTCGAACAGCACGGTCGCTTCCTGCTCGTGCACGTGTCCACCCCGGTGTCCGTCTGCGCCGAACGCGATCGCAAGGGGCTGTATGCCGAGGCCGCCGCCGGTGAGATCGCCGAGTTCACCGGCATCAGCGACCCGTATCAGATCCCCTCGGACGCCGACCTCACCATCGATGCCGCCGTCGTCGCACCGGATGACGCCGTCACGCAGATCCTGGAGGCCATGCACCGCTGAATCCCACCGGCCCCGAGGCCCCGCGCCCAGCTGCCGAGATGCGCACATCTCGTCGAGATGCGCCGGTTTCTGCGTCCGGATGTCGAAGAAGCGCGCATCTCGGCGGTGGACGCGCAGGTCACCCCGGCAACAGAAGGCCTCATTCCGGCACCTTTCGCTCACGACGTGCGGCGGGCAGGATTCCGTAGGCGGACCGCAGGCCTATCCAGCCGAGCGTCGCGGCGACGAAGGCGAGTGAGACCGCGGCTATCGTCCACGGGATGTCCACGTCGAGCATGCGCAGCCCGGAGGCCAGCAGCACCAGTGCGAGCGCGCGGCGCACGATGCCGCTGGGCAGCGTGGACGACAGCCGCGCACCGATGATCGTGCCTGGCACGCTGCCGATGATCAGCGGCAGCACGATCGACCAGTCCACCTCGCCGAACAGCAGGTGCCCGATGGCCGCGGCGATCACAAGCGGAACTGCCTGCACGAGATCGGTGCCGACGAGCCGCCCCATCGGGAGCAGGGGGTACAGCAGCATCAGCGCGATGATGATGAGCGAGCCCGACCCGACGGAGGTCAGCCCGACCATCAGACCGCCGACGATCCCGACGAGCAGCGTGGGGATCCGGCGCACCCGCACCGGCTCCCCATCGTCGCGGCGCGTGTGCGTGCCGTCGCGACGCTCGCGGGCACGGTTGCGCATTCCGACGAAGGCGCGCAGACCGATCAGGGCGGCAGCCAGGACCAGAACCGCGCCGAGCGAAGTCTTGACGAATGCCGATGCGTCGGCCGCCTCGCCGTAGACCGAGATGATCAGTGCCCCGCAGAACGCAGCAGGCACGGATCCGATCATCAGCCACAGCACGAGCCCCCAGTTCACGGTGCCCCTGCGCGCGTGCACGATGGATCCTGCCGGCTTCATCACTGCGGACGTGATCAGGTCGCTCGAGACCGCCGTGAACGGGTTCACCCCGAAACCCAGCACCAGCACGGGCGTCATCAGGGCGCCGCCGCCCATGCCGGTCAGCCCCACGACGACACCCACGCCGAGGGCCGCAGACGACATCGCCCAGTCCATAGGTCGCGACGGTATCCCACACCCGACAGGGTTCCCGAGGCCCGCAGTAACCGGGCGTCATGCGACAGCCGGATCGACCGTCGCCCGGGTTATGGTCAACTCGCCGCGGGGCGCTCCCCGGCGGCACAGCCCAAACCGAACCGTTCGCGAGGCCCAGAACCGTGGTTACCGAAGACGCAGGAAACAGCGACGCAGCCATCGCTCGCGCCCTCGCAACCGAGGCGGCGACCCGGCTCGTCGGCATCCGGCGCGAGAACCCGGATGCCGACCGGCTGGCGCTGAAGGATCTGGGCGATCAGGGCGCGCAGGCCGTTCTCGCCGCGCGCCTGGCCGAGCTCGCGCCGGCCGACGCCGTGCTCAGCGAGGAGGCCGCGGACAGTGCTGCTCGACTCTCCGCATCGCGCGTGTGGATCATCGACCCTCTCGACGGCACCCGCGAGTACAGCGAGGGGCGCGACGACTGGGCCGTGCACATCGCGCTCGTCGTCGACGGTGAGCTCGCCCTCGGCGCTGTCGCGCTCGGCGGCCCGGACGAGGTGGTCGTGTCGACAGACGTCGCCGGCAGCCCGGATGCCGTGGGCGACCCGATCCGGATCGCCGTCAGCAGGAGCCGCGCACCGGGGATCGTCCGCCGGGTCGCGGCCGCTCTCGGCGCCGAGCTCATCCCGATGGGCTCGGCCGGGGTGAAGATCTGCTCCGTCGTGAACGGCACAGCCGACGCGTACCTGCACGGCGGCGGGCAGTACGAGTGGGACAGCGCGGCGCCCGTGGCCGTCGCCCGCGCCGCGGGACTGCACGCTTCGCGCCTCGACGGTCGCGACCTCGTCTACAACCGGCCCGACCCCTACCTTCCGGATCTCGTGGTCTGCCGCCCCGGCATCCGGGATCGCGTGCTGAGCGCGATCGACGACGCGCTCGCGGCGCAACCGGAGTGAAAGGAGCCCTCGTGTCCTCGGAAACGCACTACTCGATCTCACAGCTGAGACAGCTCGAGGCCGAGTCGATCCACATCATCCGCGAGGTGGCGGCACAGCTCGAGCGCCCTGCGCTGCTGTTCTCCGGCGGCAAGGATTCGCTCGTCATGCTGCACCTCGCGATGAAGGCGTTCGCGCCGGCGAGGCTGCCCTTCCCCGTCGTGCACATCGACACCGGTCACAATTTCCCAGAGGTGCTCGACTTCCGCGACGAGCATGTGGCCCGCAACGCTCTCCGCCTGATCATCGGTTCTGTGCCTGAGGCGATCGAGCGCGGACTGGTCCGCGAGGAGCCCAACGGGTCGCGCAACCGCATCCAGACGCCGGTGCTGCTCGACACGGTCGAGAAGAACGGCTTCGACGCGATGCTCGGCGGCGCCCGCCGCGACGAGGAGCGGGCCCGCGCCAAGGAACGCGTGTTCAGCTTCCGCGACGAGTTCGGCCAATGGGACCCGAAGAACCAGCGCCCCGAGATCTGGGACCTGTACAACGGTCGCGTCCACCCTGGTGAGTCCATCCGGGTGTTCCCGATCTCGAACTGGACCGAGCTCGACATCTGGCAGTACATCAAGGAGGACGAAGTCGCGATTCCGCCGATCTACTTCGCCAGCGAGCGCGACACCTTCGTGCGCGACGGCATGGTGTTCGAAGCCAACGAGTTCTGCCGCCCCAGAGAGGGCGAGGAGGTCTCGAGGCGGACGGTGCGCTATCGCACCGTGGGAGACGCGACCCTCACTGCGGCGGTCGAGAGCGACGCCGACACGGTCGACAGGATCATCGACGAGGTCGCCGCGACGCGCATCACCGAGCGCGGTGCGACGCGCGGCGACGACCGCGTGAGCGAGGCCGCGATGGAGGACCGGAAGAAGCAGGGGTATTTCTGAGATGGACATGCTGCGATTCGCCACGGCCGGCTCCGTCGACGACGGCAAGAGCACGCTGATCGGCCGACTGCTGTACGACTCGAAGTCGATCTTCGAGGACCAGCTGCTCAGCGTCGAGGAGACGAGCAGGAGCCGCGGCAACGAATACGTCGACCTGTCGCTGCTCACCGACGGCCTTCGGGCCGAGCGCGAGCAGGGCATCACGATCGACGTCGCCTACCGCTACTTCGCGACTCCCAAGCGCAAGTTCATCATCGCCGACACTCCCGGCCACCAGCAGTACACCCGCAACATGGTCACGGGCGCCTCGACCGCCGACCTCGCAGTCGTGCTCGTCGACGCGCGCAAGGGCGTGCTCGAGCAGTCGCGCCGCCACGCCACGATCGCGTCGCTGCTGCGCGTGCCGCATGTCGTGCTCGCGGTGAACAAGATGGACCTCGTCGACTACGACGAGCAGGTGTTCGATGAGATCCGCCAGGACTTCCTCGACTTCAGTGCGAAGCTGAACATCACCGACATCACGGCGATCCCGCTGTCAGCGCTGAACGGCGACAACGTCGTCACACGCAGCGAGAACATGCCGTGGTACGAGGGAACCTCGCTGCTGCACCACCTCGAGAACGTGTACATCGGAGCCGACCGCAATCTCCAGGATGTGCGCTTCCCCGTGCAGTATGTGATCCGCCCGCAGCAGTCCGACGCGATCGACTACCGCGGGTACGCCGGCCGGGTGGCGAGCGGACTCATCCGGACCGGCGACGAGGTCATCGTGCTGCCCAGCGGCCTCACCTCGCATGTGAAGGCCATCGACACGGCCGACGGGGAGATCGCGCAGGCGTTCCCGCCGATGAGCGTCACGATCCGCCTCGAGGACGAGATCGACATCTCCCGCGGCGACGTCATCGCCCGTCCGCACAATCAGCCGCACGTGTCGCAGAACATCGATGCCATGGTGTGCTGGATGGACGAGACGCTGCCCCTCGTGCCGGGAAAGAAGTACACGGTGCTGCACGGCACCCGCGAGGCGCGCTGCGTCGTCAAGGAGCTGCAGTACGAGCTCGATGTGAACACGCTGCACCGCAATCAGGCAGCCGACCAGCTGCATCTGAACGGCATCGGCCGCGTCGCGCTGAGGGTCACGACGCCGCTGGTGGCGGACCCGTACGCGTCGAACCGCGAGACAGGGTCGTTCATCCTGATCGACGAGTCGACCAACTCGACCGTCGCGGCCGGCACGATCACCTCAGCGGAGTAGGCGCGGGCGGAGCCGCCCGCATCCGGTGCCCGCGCGCACAGCGCAACAGAACGCGCGTTCCCGAACATCGCCTCGCACAGAATCTGTTGAGTTGCGCGCATTCTGTTGCCGAACGCGCGTCGCCGGATGGCCCACGGCCGCCGCATCCGGAGATCCGGGTCACACGAGCTGGATTCTGCCCGTCATGCCTGAGCGGTAGTCGGCCTCGACGAGGATCGGGAGGTGGTCGCTCGATCCCTGGGGCAGGGTCTGCACGTCACCGATCGAGAGCTGCCGCGAGGTGACGAAGTCGTAGTGCCCGCGGAAGTAGCGGTAGCGCGTATAGGTGCGCGAATCGCTGAGGGTCAGGTCGTAGCCGTGCTCGCGCACGCGATCGCCGAGCCGCTCCTTGAAGATCGGATAGTTGTAGTCGCCGACCATCAGCGTCGGCGTGCCTGGCCCGAGCTGTTCGAGCGCCTGCAGCGCCGAGGTGATCTGCGACCGCCGCAGCGAGTTCAGCGCAGTCAGCGGTGCGGCGTGGAACGACGCCATCGTCACCTCGCGGCCGGCGTCGATGTCGTGCAGCTGCACGCCGAGCAGCCGCTCATGCGCGGGGCGCAGCACGATGTCGTGCAGCGACTTCTTCAGCCCCAGCGAGACGCTGTCGACGAGCCGATAGGTGTTCTCGCGGTAGTAGACGGCGAGGCCGAGCCGGTTCTTGTCCGTCGCGGCCGCCTGTCGAAGACCCTGTACGCGGTCAGGAAGATCCGACACGTCGGCCTCCTGCAGACAGAGCACGTCGGGCTCATTGCGTTCGACGAGTCTCGCGAGTTCTCCGGCAGCCGCGTGCTTGCGGAGATTGTAGGACAGCACCTTCATGATCGCAACGCTACGCCTCGGACCGCGCCTCCGGCCGTCGAACCGCGCACGAACTCGGCCGTCGCGAGGTCACGACTCGCGGTCGCGGCGGTTGCGGGTCTGCTCGGCGCGCGCGGCCAGCTGCTCCTCGGCCGGGTAGCCGACGTCGGTCAGCGTCAGGCCCCGCGCCTCCTGCACCTTGAACGAGCTCGTGCGCACGAGCTCGTCGCGCAGCACCTCGAGATCGCCTGGGGCGAGACGTCCCTCCCCTACGGCGACGCAGGCGCCGACCAGCGCACGCACCATCGAGTGACAGAACGCGTCGGCTCTGACGTTCGCGATGAGCAGGCCGCGCTCGTCGCGCCGCCAATCGAATTCGAGCAGGGTCCTGATGGTCGTGGCGCCGGGACGCGGCTTGCAGTAGGCGGCGAAATCGTGCAGGCCGATGAGCCCGCGGGCCGCCCTGTCCATCGTGTCCGTATCGAGCCTTCCCCTGACCCGCGTCGTACGCAGCCGCTGAAGCGGGTCATAGCCCGCCGTCTGGTCGGCGATGCGGTACTCGTAGCGCCGCCACGCCGCTGAGAAGCGCGCGTCGAAGCTGTCGGGAGCCGTCGACGTCCGTGTCACCGTGACGTCTGAGTACGGCCCGAGCACACCCGTCGCCCTGTGCGCCAGCACGGACGCGGGGTCGCGATCCGCCTCTGCGCCGGCGTGCTCGCGGGGCTTGTCGATGCGGCGTCGGCGTGTGACGCGC
This sequence comes from Frigoribacterium sp. JB110, assembly GCF_900163665.1. Classification (GTDB taxonomy): domain Bacteria; phylum Actinomycetota; class Actinomycetes; order Actinomycetales; family Microbacteriaceae; genus Microbacterium. The sequence continues at coordinate 224,527 of NZ_FUIA01000016.1, read as the reverse complement.
TCCCACTGGTCAGGCGTCAGGTCGGCGTGAGCGACCTGACCCGTCGCGTGCACGCCCGAATCGGTGCGCCCCGCGACGGTGAGCCGCACCGCCGAGCCGGCAACCCGCGCGAGCGCGTCCTCGAGGACGCCCTGCACCGTGCGCAGTCCTGGCTGCCGCGCCCACCCCTTGAACTGAGTGCCGTCGTAGGCGATGTCGAACCGGATGCGCCGGAGCGCATCATCCGACGTGCCGGGATGAGCCGCACCCGCGTTCGGAGCTGCGCCGGAGCCCGCATCGCGAGGCGCGCTCCCATTCCCATCCGGCGTGCTCACAGCGCTCCCAGTGCGGCGATCACGACCCGCGCGGAGCGCTCGGCGGCATCGTCGATGTGGGTCTCGAACTCGGTGCCGTCCGGTGCGCACAGGTCGCTGACCGCACGCGCGACGGCGAACGCCGCGCCGTGGCTATGGGCAGTCTGCGCGACCGCGACCGTCTCCATGTCGATCGTGAGGAGTCCTGGGAAGGATTCGCGCAGCTCGTGCGCGATGTCGACGGTCGCGAACTTGTCGCCCGCGCCCATCACTCCCTCCCGCACGACGGCTCCGTCGAGCGCCGTCGCGGCGAGCGCGGCGCGGATCTCGGCGTCAGCCGAATAGGACGCGGGCATGCCTGGCGTCTGGCCGGGAACGTAGCCGAAGGCCGTGGCGTCCGCCTCGACGTTGATCGTGTCGGTGCCGACCACGACGTCACCGACCGAGACTCCCGCGGCGAGGCCGCCGCAGCTGCCGGCGACGATGATCGCGACGTCGTCGCCGTAGCGGTGGATCGCCCCTGCGGTCGCACCGGCGGCGTTGATCATGCCGATTCCGCTCGTGACGAGCACGACCGTACGTCCGCCCAGGTCGAGCCCACGGTGCACGGCCCCGCCGATCCTCACGGGTTCGCTCACCTCGCCCGCGGCTTCGAGGAAGGGCTGCGCCTCCTCGTCCATCGCCACTTGGATCACATATACGCGGTTCGCCGTCACCATACGAGGCTAAGTCATCCGGATGAAGCGCTCATCCGGATGTCCGTTGCAGGAACACGGCGCCCGCACCCCGCCCACCGGCTCACGAGATGCGCACTTCTTCGACAGAATCACGTCCAGAACGGCGCATCTCGACGAGAAGTGCGCATCTCGGCAGTGGTGTGCCGGGGTGTCACACGCCGCGGAGGCGGGCGATGAGTTCGTCGGCGGCGGCGAGCTGACGTGCGAGCTTGTCTCGACGTTCCTCCGCATCGACGACGAACGTTCCCAGGGCGGCGCGAGCACCCGGATCGTCCGGATTCGCCGCGAGGGCGTCGGCTGCCGCGAGCACTTCACCCGTCTGATCGAGGGAGAAGCCGAGCGGCTTCATCCGGCGCACGAGCAGCAGCCGATCCACGTCGGCCTCCGTGTAGAGCCGGAACCCGCCTGGAGTACGGTCGCTCGGCGTGACGAGCCCGAGCTCGTCGTAGTGCCGCAGTGTGCGCAGCGAGAGCCCCGTGCGCTCGGCGACCTCGCCGATGTGAATGGTTCCCGCCATGTCCACCGCTCCTCGATTTGGCACCCAACCCTACCGTAACGGTAGAGTTGTGCATCGGGCCTGTTCTCGGCCCCTCCGGCATCTCAGCCACGCCATCTTCTCGCACCGCCCCTGGAGGCCCCATGTCCGCGACCACGCGCGAAAAGGATCGCTACCGTCCGCGCCCCACGGTGATGGACGCCCTCCGTTCGCCGAAGCTCCTCACCAAGGAGGTGCTCGCCGGCGTCGTGGTCGGTCTCGCACTGATTCCGGAGGCCATCGCGTTCGCCCTCGCCGCCGGCGTGCCAGCCGAGGTCGGCCTGTTCTCCTCCATCGTGATGGCGATCTCGATCGCGTTCCTCGGCGGACGTCCGGCGATGATCACCGCGGCGACGGCCGCCATCGCGCTCGTCATCCGGCCCGTCGCCGACCAGTACGGCCTCGACTACCTGATCGCGACGGTCATCCTCGGCGGCGTCATCCAGGTCGTGCTCGGTCTGCTCGGCGTCGGCAAGCTGATGCGATTCATCCCCCGCAGCGTGATGGTCGGCTTCGTCAACGCTCTCGCCATCCTCATCGCGGTGGCACAGCTCGAGCACTTCGAGGGCGCGTCATGGATGATCTACCCGATCGTCGCCGTCGGCCTGCTGATCCTGTGGCTGTTCCCGAAGCTCACCAAGGCCGTGCCTGCGCCGCTCGTCGTCGTGATCGTGGCGACACTGGCGGTGTGGGCACTCGACCTCGATGTGAAGAGCGTCGGCGACCTCGGCACGCTGCCAGGCGGTCCGCCGCTGCCGTACTTCCCGGATGTGCCGCTCACGTTCGAGACGCTGCAGATCATCGCGCCGTACGCGCTCGGCATGGCGGCGGTCGGCCTGATGGAGTCGCTGATGACGGCCAAACTGGTCGACGACATCACCGACACGCACTCGAACAAGACGCGCGAGTCGATCGGCCAGGGCGGCGCGAACATCCTCTCCGGCTTCTTCGGCGGCATGGGCGGCTGCGCGATGATCGGCCAGACCATGATCAACGTGCGCGCATCCGGCGCCCGCACGCGAGTGTCGACGTTCACGGCAGGAGTCTTCCTGCTGATCCTGGTGTGGTTCCTCGGGCCGATCATGAGCCTGATCCCCATCGGCGCGCTCGTCGCGGTCATGTTCATGGTGGCGATCCTCACCTTCGACTGGCACTCCATCCGGCCCGCGACGCTGAAGCGGATGCCCAAGAGCGAGACGATCGTGATGCTCGTCACGGTCATCCCGGTGCTCATCACACACAACCTGTCGATCGGTGTCGTGATCGGGGTGTTCGTCGCGGCGATCCTGTTCGTGCGCCGCGTGGCGCACTTCACGACCGTGACGCGCTCTGTGAGCCCGGACGAGTCGACGGCGCACTACGCAGTCGACGGCGAGCTCTTCTTCGCCTCGTCGAATGACCTGACCACGCAGTTCGAATACGCAGAGGACCCTCAGCGCGTCGTCATCGACATGTCGCGCTCGCACGTGTGGGACGCGTCGACGGTTGCGGCCCTCGACGGAATCGAGCAGAAGTATCGCGACCACGGCACCGAGGTCGAGATCATCGGTCTCAACACCGCCAGCGGCGACTTCCACGGCAGGCTCACAGGCAACCTGCCCTGACCAGAGACTCCGAAGGCCGGGCATCCCCATTGCGGCGGATGCCCGGCCTTCGCTGTGTCTCGGGCGCCCGCGAGATGCGCACCTCTTCGACGAGAGCACGTCGATATCGGCGCGTCTCGGCGATATCGGCGCAGTTCGGCGGCTTGGCGCTACACTCTCCCCCAAACCGATCGAGCGCGGCCGGTGGAGGTGGGGCGACCGTGCGCACGACAGGACGGGGAATCGCACAATGACCGATGCCATCCAAGCCGCACTCGAAGCCGTCAGCGGAGTCATCTGGGGGCCGTGGCTGCTCATCCCCCTGCTCCTCGGAACCGGGCTGTATCTGACCATCCGGCTCGGCGGACTGCAGTTCGTGCGCCTCGGCGCGGCCCTGCGACTCGGCATCTTCCGCAGGAAGGACTCCGGCGCCGAGGGCGACATCTCGCAGTTCCAGGCCCTCACCACGGCGCTGGCGGCCACGGTCGGCACCGGCAACGTCGTCGGCGTCGCCACGGCGCTCGCCATCGGCGGGCCGGGCGCGCTGTTCTGGATGTGGGTCACCGGCCTGCTCGGCATGGCGTCGAAGTACTCCGAGGCGTTCCTCGGCGTGCGCTTCCGCACCACCGACGCCGCAGGTGAGCGCAACGGCGGGCCGCAGCAGTACCTCGAGCGCGGCATCCGGAACTGGTTCGGAAAGACCCTCGCCGTCGCCTTCACACTGTTCACGATCTTCGCCTGCTTCGGAATCGGAAACCTCACTCAGGGCAACTCGGTGTCGGCCAACCTCGAGCGCAGCTTCTCCGTTCCCACCTGGGTGACCGGGATCGTGCTGACGGTGGTCGCGCTCATCGTGCTCGTCGGTGGGATCAAGTCGATCGGCCGGGTCACGGCCGGTCTCGTTCCGATCATGATCGTGATCTATGTGGTCGCGGCCCTCTACATCCTGCTCGTCAACGTCGGCGACATCCCTGCGGCCCTCGGCATGATCTTCCACGACGCGTTCACCGGCAGCGCCGCCGCCGGCGGCTTCGCGGGATCGGTCATCATCATCGCGATCCAGTTCGGCGTCGCGCGCGGCATCTTCTCGAACGAGTCCGGCATGGGGTCCGCGGCGATCGCGGCGGCCGCCGCCCGCACCAGCCACCCCGTCCGACAGGGTCTCGTGTCGATGACGCAGACCTTCATCGACACGATCATCGTCGTGACGATGACCGGCCTGGTGATCGTCACGACGGGCGCATACTCGTTCACCGGCTCCGATGGCGAGCAGTTGGACGCCTCGTTGATGACCGGTGAAGCGTTCGCCCAGGGCCTGCCGGGCCAATGGGGGCACTGGATCGTCACGACCGGCCTCGTACTGTTCGCGTTCTCCACGATCCTGGGCTGGTCGTACTACGGCGAGCGCGCCATCGAGAAGCTGCTCGGCCTCCGCTCGGTGATGCCGTTCCGCGTGCTGTTCGCTCTTGTCGTCTTCGTCGGCTGCACGACCGAGCTCGGCGTCGTGTGGGCGTTCTCCGATGTGATGAACGGCCTGATGGCGCTGCCGAACCTGATCGGACTGCTGGTGCTCTCCGGCCTCGTCGCGCGGGAGACCCGCGCCTACCTGCGCCATGACCCGAAGCTCACGGCCACGCAGGAGGAGATCGAGACGTTCATGGCAGATGATCCCGGATGGCAGGAGTGGCGACGAACGGAGAAAGCAGGCAGGGACGCGAAGCGCCCGTAGCCCCTCGGGGGTGCACCGGTCGACGTCGGCGCGCCCCCGAACCCACCGCGCTCAGGCAGGAGCGCACCCGCGAGGGTCACAGGGCCCCGCCTCTGGACTACGGTGAGGGCATGAGCGCCGCCGATCTGCCCGATGTGGGCGTCCTGCTGCCCAGAGACCTTCCGATCGAGCAGGTGCTGCCGTTCGCTCGCAGGGCGGAGGAGCTCGGCTTCCGCGAGCTGTGGGTCGTCGAGGACCTCGGCTTCCGCGGCGGCTTCGTTCAGGCGACGGCCGTGCTCGCGGCGACGACGAACATCCGGGTCGGCGTTGGCATCCTCCCCGCGGGCGCCCGAAACATCGCCTTCGCCGCGATGGAGGCCGCGACCCTCACTCAGCTGCATCCAGGGCGCGTGACGATCGGCATCGGACACGGCATGCCCGACTGGATGCGGCAGGTCGATGCGTGGCCCGCACGCCCTCTCGGTCTGCTGCGCGACTGCACCACCGTGTTCCGAGCGCTCCTACGCGGCGAACCCGCCCCGGACACAGCGCACGTGCACGTCGGCGGCACCGTGCTGACCGAGATCCCCGCGACGCCGCCGCCGGTGCTGCTGGGCGTTCGTGGCCCGAAATCGCTCACCGCCGCAGGGGAGGTCTCCGACGGCGTCGTGCTCGCAGAGCCCTCCCCGCCGTCGTACATCGCGGCCGCCATCGACCGGATGGACGACGGCGGCACGGGCCCGCACCAGGTCGTCACCTACGATCTCGCAGCGGTCGCCGACACCGACGCCGCGGCGTGGACGATTGTGCGCCCTGCTCTCGCGCCCTTCGGCGAGCCGGACTGGCGCCCGCACCTGGCGGGTCTCCCCTTCTCCGACGAGCTCGCCGCACTGCGGGCCGGCTGCCGCGATGGTGATGAGTTCGCCGCTTCGCTGCCCGATGCGTGGATCCCTCACCTCGCACTCGCCGGCACATCGGAGCGGGTCAGCGCCGGGCTCACCGCACGCCGCGCGGCCGGCGCATCGACGAGCGTGCTCATACCCGCCGGACCGAGTCCCTTCGCGTCTCTGAGCCGCCTCGCGACCGCGCTCTGAATCAGACGCGACTCGGAGCGGCTTTGGCGCATCACCCCCACCTTCCGCTCGAGGCGGCACCGTTGCGAACGCAGAAGAGGCCCGCACCTATCGGTGCGGGCCTCTTCTGTCGGGTGAGCGGATGTTACTCCGACTTCTCCTCGTCCTTGTCGACGACGGCGTCCTCAGCGGCCTCGGCCGCAGCCTCGCCCTCCTCGGGCGACTCTGCGCCGGCGTCGGCAGCCGGGTCGGCGGTCTCGTCGACGGCGGGGGCCTCGGCCGCAGCCTCGCCCTCCTCGACGACCTCTTCGGCGGGAGTCTCCTCCGCGACAGGCGTCTCAGTCGCGACCGACTTCTTCGCCTTGGGGGTGACGGGCTCGGTGACGAGCTCGATCACGGCCATCGGCGCGTTGTCGCCCTTACGCGGGCCGATCTTCGTGATGCGGGTGTAGCCGCCGTCACGATCGGCGACGAGGGGAGCGATTTCGGTGAACAGGATGTGCGCAGCTTCCTTGTTCCCCAGGATCGACAGCACGCGACGGCGCGCGTGCAGGTCGCCGCGCTTCGCGAACGTGACCAGTCGCTCGGCGACGGGACGCAGGCGCTTGGCCTTCGTCTCTGTGGTCTTGATCGACTTGTGCGTGAACAGCGCCGACGCGAGGTTCGCGAGGAGCAGACGCTCGTGGGCTGCGCCGCCACCGAGGCGGGCACCCTTAGTGGGCTTAGGCATTTTCGATTACTCCAGATGTGGTGAAGGGCGAGGCCGGGTCAGATCTGCTCTTCGTCGTAGCCGCTGTAGAAGTTGGCGCCGTCGAAACCGGGCACCGAATCCTTCAGCGACAGACCGAGCGAGACGAGCTTGTCGCGCACCTCGTCGACGGACTTCTGCCCGAAGTTGCGGATGTTCATGAGCTGCGTCTCCGAGAGAGCGACGAGCTCGCTGACCGTGTTGATGCCTTCGCGCTTGAGGCAGTTGTACGAGCGGACCGACAGATCGAGGTCCTCGATCGGCATGGACAGCTCGTTCGAGAGGACCTCGGCGACCGGTGCGGGACCGATCTCGATGCCCTCGGCCTCCTCGTTCAGCTCGCGGGCGAGGCCGAACAGCTCGACGAGCGTGCGACCGGCCGAGGCGACGGCGTCGCGCGGCGCCATCGACGCCTTGGTCTCCACGTCGACGACGAGCTTGTCGAAGTCAGTGCGCTCACCGGCACGCGTCGCCTCGACGCGGTAGGCGACCTTGGTGACGGGCGAGTAGATCGAGTCGATCGGAACCTGGCCGGCCTCGGCGTACTCGTTGCGGTTCTGCACGGCCGACACGTAGCCGCGGCCGCGCTCGATCGTGAGCTCGAGCTCGAACTTCGCCGTGTCGTTCAGCGTGGCGATGACGAGCTCGGGGTTGTGCACCTCGACGCCGGCCGGAGCGGAGATGTCCGCGGCGGTGACCTCGCCGGCACCCGTCTTGCGCAGGTACGCGGTGATCGGCTCATCCCGCTCGCTCGAGACGACGAGCTGCTTGATGTTGAGGATGATCTCAGTGACATCTTCCTTCACACCGGGGATGGTGCTGAACTCGTGCAGAACGCCATCGATCCGGATGCTCGTGACGGCCGCGCCGGGAATCGACGAGAGCAGACTGCGGCGCAGCGAGTTGCCGATCGTGTACCCGAAGCCGGGCTCCAGGGGCTCGATGACGAACCTGCTGCGGAACTCCGAGACCTTCTCCTCGGTCAGGGTAGGACGCTGTGCAATAAGCACTATGTGTTCCTTTCGATCAAGTGACCGCTATATGACACTTGGTGAATGAGGTATTGAGTTAGCGCAGGCGGAGCGGCGCCCGCGAGAACGAGTGTGCCCCGGAGGCCTCGATGGGCCCCCGGGGTGCACCCGTCATCAGACGCGGCGGCGCTTCGGCGGACGGCAGCCGTTGTGGGCCTGCGGCGTCACGTCCTGAATCGAACCGACCTCGAGGCCTGCAGCCTGCAGCGAGCGGATCGCCGTCTCGCGACCCGATCCGGGCCCCTTCACGAAGACATCGACCTTCTTCACGCCGTGGGCCTGAGCCTCCTTGGCGGCGGTGTCCGCGGCCATGCCTGCGGCGTACGGCGTCGACTTGCGCGAGCCCTTGAAGCCCACGCCGCCCGACGACTTCCAGCTGATGACAGCGCCGGCCGGGTCGGTGATCGAAACGATGGTGTTGTTGAACGTCGACTTGATGTGGGCCTGGCCCAACGCGATGTTCTTCTTTTCCTTGCGGCGCGGCTTGCGCGCGGCGGTCTTGGGGGTAGCCATATCTCTCGTCTCCTACTTATCCGCGCTCAGCGGGCCTTCTTCTTACCGGCGACGGTGCGCTTCGGGCCCTTGCGGGAGCGAGCGTTCGTCTTGGTGCGCTGACCGCGCACAGGAAGACCGCGACGGTGGCGCAGACCCTGGTAGGAGCCGATCTCGACCTTGCGGCGGATATCAGCGGCGACCTCGCGACGGAGGTCACCCTCGACGCGGTAGGTGCCCTCGATGTGGTCACGGAGCGCGATCAGCTGCTCGTCCGTGAGGTCCTTGACTCGAACGTTCTCGTCGATCCCCGTGGCGGTGAGGATCTCGTTCGAGCGAGTACGGCCAACGCCGTAGATGTACGTAAGGGCGATCACCACGCGCTTATCACGCGGGATGTCGACGCCGGCGAGACGTGCCATGCGACTTTCTCCTGTGGTCTGTGGAGGTGTGGAGCAGGATCGGTGCCCGGGCCTCCGACCCGAGGTGTCCCCCGCATTGCGCGGGTTCTGATCCTGCCGTTTCAGATATTGAATTGTGTGATCTGCACGCCCCGGATCATCCGGGGCGCCGAATCAGCCCTGGCGCTGCTTATGGCGCGGGTTGCTCTTGCAGATGACCATCACGCGACCGTTGCGACGGATGACCTTGCAGCTGTCGCAGATCGGCTTGACGGAGGGCTGAACCTTCATGATGTTCCTGTTCGCTGTCTTCGTTCCCCGGAAGCCGGGAGACGTTACTTTCCGATCGGGCTCAGCGGTAGCGGTAGACGATGCGCCCGCGTGTGAGGTCGTAGGGGCTGAGCTCCACGACCACGCGGTCCTCGGGGATGATCCGGATGTAGTTCTGCCGCATCTTCCCCGAGATCGTGGCGAGCACCTTGTGGCCGTTCGACAGCTCCACGCGGAACATCGCGTTCGGCAGCGACTCGGACACTGTGCCCTCGATCTCGATGACACCGTCTTTAGCCATAAACTCGCTATCGCTCAAGCAGACCGATCGGTCTGCGGTGGGTGGGTGGGTGCTCAGCTCTCGACGGGGTCAGAGGACACACCGAAATGAGGCGCAAAGCACCAAGGATCTATGTTAGACGACGCGACCCGGATCGGCAAATGCGACCCAGTGGTGCGTCGTCTCGACACGTCAGTTCAGCTTCGGAAGCAGGTCGACCTCGGGGTCCATCGTGAGGTTGAGGTACTCATCGTTCAGCACCACCGTCGGCGCCGACACACTGCCGGTCGACGGGTTGGGAGGGATCTCCTGAGTGCGAGCCGCGACGAAGTCCGCGTACTCCGTCTCTTCGATGCAGCTCTCGACCGCGTCGGACGCACCGGCTTCCTTCGCGTATCCGATGATCTCGTCGTTGTCGAGGCCCGTCGTGTTCTCGCGCGGCTGGTTGGCGAACAGCGCATCCATGAACGGGTACACGGCATCGGGATTGTCGTCCGCCACGCAGTACATGGCGCTCGCGGCACGAGTCGAGAACTGGGTGCCCTGCGAGTTGGCGTCGAGGATCGCGATGGGGTGAAGGTTCAGCGTGACGTCGCCGTCCTCGACGAGACCGGAGACCGTCTCGCTGAACGAGTCATGGTACTGGCCGCAGAACGGGCACATGAAGTCGACGTACTCATCGAGCACATTCGGCCCGTCGCCGATGGTGATCACGCCGGTCTCCTCGTTCACGACCGCCGCACCCGGCGATTCCGCGAGCGCGAGCGCCTGCCTGTTCATCCACACCGCGACAGCGGCGATCGCCACCACGACCACGACCACCCCTGCGGTGATCCAGATCGCCAGCCAATTGGTCCTGCGGGCAGCTGCCATGAGTTGCTCTTTCGTTCTCGGCGCGGGCGCCTCAGTCGATCGGTACCGGGGTGACCCCAAAGGGTGCCAGACCGTCCGCGCCCCCGTCGGCGGCGGTCAGCACCCAGATGCCTCCATCATGCACGGCGACGCTGTGCTCCCAGTGTGCGCCGGACGAACCGTCGGATGTGACCACGGTCCAGTCGTCGTCCGCGACCAGCACGTGCTCGTCACCGATGACCATCATCGGCTCGACGCACACGCAGAGGCCCGGCTTCACCCGTGCGCCTGGCTGCGGGGTCGCATAGTGGAACAGCGTGGGCGACTCGTGCATCTTGCGGCCGATGCCGTGCCCGACATAGTCCCGCAGGATGCCGAGGGAGCGATCGGTGCCGGGGTGCGGGTTCTCGTCGATGAACTGCTCGATCCGCGCACCCACTTCGCCGAGGCCGCGAGCGGATGCCAGCTCGGCGATTCCCGCCCACATCGACTCACGCGTGATCCTGGACAGCTCCTCGCGCTCGGCGACCAGCTCCGGTCGATCCGGGTCCGGCAGCACGATCGAGATCGCTGAGTCGCCGTTCCAGCCCTCGTCGGTCTCCGCGCCGCAGTCGATCGACACGATGTCACCGGGTTCGAGAATGCGCGCCCCGGGAATACCGTGCACGACCTCCTCGTTCACCGAGACGCAGATGGTGTGGCTGTAGCCGGGCACCAGCTGGAAGTTCGGACGCGCACCCTGCGCACGGATCGACGCCTCGGCCACCTGATCGAGCTCGAGCGTCGTCATGCCGGGACGGATGGCACCGCGAACCGCCTCGAGCGCCTCCCGCGTGATGCGCCCTGGTTCGACCATCCCGCGCAGCTGCGCAGGGGTCTTGTACATCGAGCGGCGGAACACGGGTCAGCTGGCGGGGCGAACGATGCCGCGCGCTGCGAGGGCCGTGCGGATGCGCTCGGTGATCTCGTCGAGCGAGCCGACGCCGTCGATCCGGTCGACGATGCCTCGCCGTTCGTACACGTCGATGATCGGCGCCGTCTCCGACTCGTAGATGTCGAGGCGGTTGGCGATCACGTCTGCCGTGTCGTCGTCGCGCCCCTCCTGCTCCGCGCGCAGCGTGAGGCGCTTCAGGCTCTCATCGCGCGGCACGTCGAGCAGGATCACGGCGTCGAGCTGTTCGCCGCGCTCCGAGAGGAACTCGTCGAGGTGCCCGACCTGAGTCGTGTTGCGCGGGTAGCCGTCGAGCAGGAAGCCATCGGCCGCGTCGTCCTCGCGGAGCCGATCGCGCACGATCTCGCCCGTGAGCTCATCCGGAACGAGGTCGCCCGCCGCGGTGATGGACTTCACCTTCTGGCCGAGCTCGGTGTCGTTCTTGATGTTCTCGCGGAAGATGTCGCCGGTCGAGACGACGGGGACGCCGTACTCGTCGGCGATCACCGCGCCCTGCGTGCCCTTGCCGGACCCCTGCGGTCCGACGATGAGAAGCCTGCTCATCGAAGAAGCCCTTCATAGTGGCGCTGCTGCAGCTGCGCGTCGATCTGCTTCACCGTCTCGAGGCCGACACCCACCATGATGAGGATCGAGGCGCCGCCGAACGGGAAGTTCTGGTTCGCCTGCACTGTGGCGAGGGCGATCAGCGGAATCAGCGCGACGAGGCCGAGATAGATCGAGCCGGGCAGCGTGATGCGGGTGATCACGTAGTCGAGGTACTCCGCGGTGGGGCGCCCTGCCCTGATTCCTGGGATGAACCCGCCGTACTTCTTCATGTTGTCGGCGACCTCGACGGGGTTGAAGGTGATCGCGACGTAGAAGTAGGTGAATCCGATGATCAGCAGGAAGTACAGCGCCATGTACGCCGGGTGGTCGCCTGAGACGAGATAGCTGTTGATCCAGCTGACCCACGCCGGCACGTTGCCGTCGGCGTCCGGGGTCGCATTGAACTGCGCGATCAGCGACGGGATGTACAGCAGCGACGAGGCGAAGATGACCGGGATGACGCCGGCCATGTTCACCTTGATCGGGATGTAGGTGTTCGTGCCGCCGTAGGTGCGACGGCCGACCATGCGCTTGGCGTACTGCACAGGAACGCGCCGCTGCGACTGCTCGACGAACACGACGGCGCAGATGATGACGACGCCGATGGCGATGACGAGCAGGAAGAACTCGAAGCCGCGCGCCTGCCAGATGCCCCACAGCGCGGACGGGAACGTCGCAGCGATCGATGTGAAGATCAGCAGGGACATGCCGTTGCCGACACCGCGCTCGGTGGTGAGCTCGGCGAACCACATGATCAGGCCGGTTCCGGCGGTCATCGCGATGATGATGAGCAGCTGTGCCCACCAGACGTCATTGGTGAGCACCTGCGTGCATTCGGTGACGTCGTTGACGCCGAACAGCTGGCCCGTCCTCGCCGTGGTGACGAGGGTCGTCGACTGCAGCACCGACAGCGCGATCGTGAGGTAGCGCGTGTACTGGGTGAGCTTGGCCTGACCGGCCTGCCCCTCCTTGTGCAGCGCCTCGAAGTGAGGGATGACGACGCGCAGCAGCTGGGTGATGATCGTCGCGGTGATGTAGGGCATCACGCCGAGTGCGAAGATCGACAGCTGCAGCAGAGCGCCGCCTGAGAAGAGATTGACCAGGGAGAGCAGGCCGTCGGTCCCGGATGTCTCGGCAACGCAGGTCTGCACATTGACGAAGTTGACGAACGGGGCCGGCACGTGCGCACCGAGACGGTAGAGCACGATGATGCCGAGGGTGAAACCGATCTTCCGACGCAGGTCGGGCGTACGGAAGATTCGCGCGATGGCGCTGAACAAAGGGGAGCCTCCCTGGGGAACACAGTTGTGCGGTGGCGCAACCTGGACCAGCCTAACGCACGAGGAAGCCTCTCAGGATCTGAGCTGCATCCGCCTGCGCTTCGTCGATTGATCGAGGGGTACGCAAGAGGGGTCGAGGGCCGCAACGGCCCCCGACCCCTCAGAGCGTCAGTTGATGCTGCCGCCCGCGGCGACGATCTTCTGCTCGGCAGATGCCGAGACCTTATCGACCGTCACGTTGAGCGCGACGGTGATGTCGCCGTCGCCGAGGACCTTGACGAGCTGGTTCTTGCGAACCGCGCCCTTTGCGACAAGGTCGTCACGGCTGACGTCGCCGCCCGACGGGTACAGCTCCGCGAGCTTGGCCAGGTTGACCACCTGGTACTCGGTGCGGAACGGGTTCTTGAACCCGCGCAGCTTCGGAGTGCGCATGTGCAGCGGCATCTGGCCACCCTCGAAGCCCACGCGCACCGTGTTGCGTGCCCGCGTGCCCTTGGTACCACGACCTGCGGTCTTGCCCTTCGATGCCTCACCGCGACCCTTGCGGGTCTTCGCGGCGTGGGCGCCGGGAACCGGGCGCAGGTGATGCACCTTGAGAACGCCTGGGCGCTTCTCTTCGCTGTTCTCAGCCATTAGTTGATCTCCTCGACGTTCACGAGGTGAGCAACAGCCTTGACGTAACCGCGCGTCTGCGCGTCGTCCGGACGAACGACGGAGTCGCCGATCCGCTTGAGGCCGAGGCTGCGCAGCGTGTCACGCTGGTTCTGCTTCTCGCTCACCCTGGACTTGATCTGCGTCACCTTCAGACGCTCGGCCATCACGCACCTGCCTTCTCGGCGGCGGCAGCGGCGGCCTTCGCCTCGTTACGGATGATGATTCCCGGCACGACCTGGTCGTACTCGAGACCACGACGCGCGGCAACTGCACGCGGCTCCTCGAGCCCCTTCAGCGCCGCGACGGTCGCGCCCACGATGTTGATCGTGTTCGACGAACCGAGCGACTTCGAGAGCACGTCGTGAATGCCTGCGCACTCGAGCACGGCGCGCACCGGACCACCGGCGATGACACCGGTACCGGCCGCGGCCGGACGGAGCAGCACGACGCCTGCGGCGGCCTCACCCTGGATCGGGTGGGGGATCGTGTTGCCGACACGGGGCACGCGGAAGAAGTTGCGCTTGGCTTCCTCGACACCCTTCGAGATCGCCAGTGGCACTTCGCGCGCCTTGCCGTAGCCGACGCCGACCAGGCCGTTGCCGTCGCCCACGACCACGAGGGCCGTGAAGCTGAAGCGGCGACCGCCCTTGACGACCTTCGACACGCGGTTGATCGTGACGACACGCTCCAGGAAGTTGCTGTCGTTGCCGCGGCCACCGCGGTCGTTGCCGCGCTTCTCGCCACGACCGCCACGACGCTGCTGGCGCTCTTCGCGCGGCTGCTCGCCTGCGCCCTGTTCTGGGGCGGCGGCCTGAGCGGCTGCTTCGGTGGTCACTTCGGTCTCCTTGTTGTCACTCACAGGTTCAGCCCTCCTTCGCGGGCGCCCTCGGCGATCGCGGCAACACGACCGGCGTAGCGGTTTCCGCCGCGGTCGAATACCGCGTCGGTGATGCCAGCGGCCTTCGCACGCTCGGCGACGAGTTCGCCGACCTTACGTGCCTTGGCGGTTTTGTCGCTCTCAGCGGCACGAAGGTCGGTCTCGAGCGTCGACGCGCTGGCGACGGTGTGACCGGCGCCATCGTCGATGAGCTGCACAAAAACGTGGCGCGAGGACCGGGTCACGACCAGGCGCGGACGCTCCTCGGTGCCGACGACCTTCTTGCGAAGGCGAGCGTGGCGGCGCTTGCGCGCGACGGACTTCGACTTCACAGCCATGGTTACTTACCAGCCTTTCCGGCCTTGCGGCGGATCTGCTCGCCGGCGTACCGCACACCCTTGCCCTTGTAGGGCTCAGGCTTACGGATCTTGCGGATGTTCGCGGCGGCCTCGCCGACAGCCTGCTTGTCGATTCCGGTGACCGTGAGCTTGTTGTTGCCCTCGACCTGGAACGTGATGCCTGCAGGCGGCTCGACGAGTACGGGGTGCGAGAAGCCGAGGGCGAACTCGACGCTCTGGCCCTTCTGCTGCACGCGGTAACCCGTGCCGACGACCTCGAGGCTCTTGGAGTAACCCGTGGTGACGCCGATGATGTTGTTGTTGATGAGGGTACGGGTCAGGCCGTGCAGGGCACGCGACTCGCGCTCGTCGTCGGGGCGGGTGACGAGAACCTGGTTCTCCTCGACCTTGGCCTCGATCGGCGCGGCCACGCGGGCAGCGAGCTCGCCCTTCGGGCCCTTGACTGCAACCTGGTCCCCGTCGATCGTCACGGTGACGCCGGCGGGGATGTCGATGGGAAGACGTCCAATACGCGACATTTAGATCACCACACGTAAGCGAGGACTTCCCCGCCTACGCCCTTCTGCTCGGCCTGGCGGTTCGTGAGAAGCCCAGACGAGGTGGACAGGATGGCAACGCCGAGGCCGCCGAGCACCGTGGGCAGCTCAGTCGACTTCGCGTACACGCGCAGGCCGGGCTTCGACACGCGCTTGATACCGGCGATCGAGCGCTCGCGCTTCGGGCCGTACTTCAGCGTGAGCGTGAGGTTCTTGCCGACGCGCGCGTCGGACTCCTCGTAGCCCGAGATGAAACCCTCCACCTGGAGGAGGTCAGCGATCCGCGTCTTCAGCTTGCTCGACGGCAGAGTCACGGAGTCGTGGTGCGCCGAGTTCGCGTTGCGCAGACGGGTCAGCATGTCTGCGACCGGGTCTGTCATTGTCATGATGTGTTTCCTTTGCTCATGAGGTTTCGGCTGCCGTTACACGACAGACGACCTTCTATGAAGGGGCCCGCCCAAGTGGGCGGACCCGATCAGGCTTCCTGCGTCGCCTTGTTCACGAAGGGGAAGCCGAGGTGACGCAGAAGTGCGCGTCCCTCGTCGTCCGACTTCGCGCTGGTGACGACGGTGATGTCGAAGCCGCGGACGCGGTCGATCTTATCCTGGTCGATCTCGTGGAAGATCGACTGCTCCTGAACGCCGAACGTGTAGTTCCCGTTGCCGTCGAACTGCTTCTCCGACAGGCCACGGAAGTCGCGGATGCGCGGCAGCGCCAGCGAGATGAGCCGGTCGAGGAACTCCCACGCGCGGTCACCGCGAAGGGTGACGTGCGCGCCGATGGCCTGGCCCTCGCGGAGCTTGAACTGGGCGATCGACTTCTTCGCCTTCGAGACATACGGCTTCTGGCCGGTGATCGCGGTGAGATCGTTGATCGCACCCTCGATCACCTTGCTGTCGCGCGCAGCCTCACCGACGCCGGTGTTCACGACGACCTTGACCAGGCCCGGAATCTGCATGACGTTCTCGTAGCCGAACTCGTCGTGCAGCTTCTGACGGATGTCGTCGCGGTAAACCGACTTCAGCCGCGGCTGGATTTTGCCAGCCTGCGTAGCGTTGTCACTCATTCTCAGATGTCCTTACCCGACTTCTTCGCGTAACGAACGCGAACAGTCTTCTTGACGCCGTCCTTGACCTGCTCCTCGAGGCGGAAGCCGACACGGGTCGGCTTCTTCGTCTCGGGATCGACGACCGCAACGTTCGACACGTGCACGGGGGCTTCGAGCGTCTCGATGCCACCGGTCTTCGTGCCGCGCTGGGTCTGGCCGACGCGCGTGTGCTTGGTGATGTAGTTGACGCCCTCGACGACGACGCGGTTGCCGCCTTCGATGACCTCGAGCACCTTGCCCTGCTTGCCGCGGTCGCCGCCGCGGTCCTGCTTGGCACCGGTGATGACCTCTACGAGGTCACCCTTCTTGATCTTCGCCATGAGTTACAGCACCTCCGGGGCGAGCGAGACGATCTTCATGAACCGACGGTCGCGCAGCTCACGGCCGACCGGCCCGAAGATACGGGTGCCGCGGGGCTCCGCGTCGTTCTTCAGGATCACGGCGGCGTTCTCGTCGAACTTGATGTAGGAGCCGTCAGCGCGACGGGTCTCCTTGACGGCACGGACGACGACGGCCTTGACCACGTCGCCCTTCTTGACGTTGCCGCCGGGGATCGCGTCCTTGACGGTGGCGACGATGGTGTCACCCACGCCCGCGTAGCGGCGGCTGGAGCCGCCGAGCACGCGGATGGTGAGCAGCTCCTTGGCGCCGGAGTTGTCTGCGACCTTGAGGCGGGATTCGTTCTGGATCATCTCTTACTTCGCCTTCTCGAGGATCTCGACCAGGCGCCAGCGCTTCGAGGCGCTGACCGGACGGGTCTCGTGGATCTCAACGAGGTCGCCGATGCCGGCGGAGTTCTGCTCGTCGTGAGCCTTCAGCTTGCTGGAGCGACGGATGACCTTGCCGTAGAGGGGGTGCTTCACGCGGTCCTCGACCTCGACGACGATGGTCTTCTCCATCTTGTCGCTCACAACGTAGCCGCGAATAGACTTGCGGTAGCCGCGCTCGACGGTCTCCTCTGTCTTGTTCTCAGTGGCCATCAGTCAGCCTCTCCTTCGGCCGGGGCGTCCTCGGCCTTTTTGGACTTCTTCTTCGCCGCCTTCTTCTCGGCCGGGGCCGGGGTGGCGCGGATCCCGAGCTCGCGCTCGCGGATCACGGTGTAGAGGCGCGCGATGTCGCGCTTGACGGCGCGGATGCGACCGTGAGCGTCCAGCTGGCCGGTGGCCGACTGGAAGCGGAGGTTGAACAGCTCCTCCTTGGCCTTGCGCAGTTCCTCGACGAGGCGCTGGTCCTCGTACGTGTCGAGCTCGGAAACAGCGAGCTCCTTAGTGCCGACGGCCATTACGCGTCGCCCTCCTCGCGAGTGATGATGCGTGCCTTGAGAGGCAGCTTGTGCATGGCACGGGTCAGGGCCTCGCGAGCAAGCTGCTCGCTGACACCGGCGACCTCGAAGAGGACGCGACCCGGCTTGACGTTGGCGACCCACCACTCCGGCGAACCCTTACCGGAGCCCATGCGGACCTCGGCAGGCTTCTTGGTGAGCGGACGGTCGGGGTAGATGTTGATCCACACCTTGCCGCCGCGCTTAATGTGACGCGTCATGGCGATACGAGCCGCCTCGATCTGACGGTTCGTCACGTACGCGGGCGTGAGCGCCTGGATGCCGTAGTCACCGAAGGTGACCTTGGTGCCGCCGGTCGCCTGGCCCGAACGCTTCGGGTGGTGCTGCTTGCGGTACTTGACCTTGCGTGGGATAAGCATCAGGCCGACGCTCCTTCCGGTGCCTTCTGCGCGGGCGCGTCGTTCTGGCCACGGCGCGGTGCGCCACCGCGGCGAGCACCGCCGCGATCGCGTGCCGGCTTCTGGTTGGCCTGCTCGCGCGCGAGCTCCTTGTTGGTGAGGTCGCCGTTGTAGATCCAGACCTTCACGCCGATGCGGCCGAAGGTGGTCTTCGCCTCGTAGAAGCCGTAGTCGATGTTCGCGCGCAGCGTGTGCAGCGGCACACGACCCTCGCGGTAGAACTCGCTGCGGCTCATCTCAGCGCCGCCGAGACGGCCGGAGACCTGGATCCGGATGCCCTTGGCACCGGCGCGCTGGGCGCCCTGCAGACCCTTGCGCATCGCGCGACGGAACGCCACGCGAGCAGCAAGCTGCTCTGCGACGCCCTGCGCGACGAGCTGAGCGTCTGCCTCGGGGTTCTTCACCTCGAGGATGTTCAGCTGGATCTGCTTGCCGGTCAGCTTCTCGAGCTCACCGCGGATGCGCTCGGCCTCCGCGCCGCGACGACCGATCACGATGCCGGGGCGGGCCGTGTGGATGTCGATCCGGACCCGGTCCTTCGTGCGCTCGATCTCGATACGGCTGACGCCGGCCCGATCGAGCGACTTCTGCAGCATCTCGCGGATCCTGATGTCTTCGGCCACGTAGTCGGCGTACCGCTGGCCCGGCTTCGTCGAGTCAGAGAACCAGCGCGAGACGTGGTCCGTCGTGACACCGAGGCGGAAGCCGTAAGGGTTGATCTTCTGGCCCATTACTTGCTCGCCTTCTTGTCGCTGCCGGCGGTCGCGGACTCCGCGATCTCCGGCGTCGAGAGCACGACCGTGATGTGGCTCGTGCGCTTCTTGATCTGGTCGGCACGACCCTGCGCACGGGGGCGGAAACGCTTCAGCGTCGTGCCCTCGTCCACGATGGCGTTCTTCACGAACAGATCCTGAGTGTCGAGGTACTCGCCGTCCTTCTCAGCCTTCACCTGCGCGTTGGCCATGGCCGATTCCACAAGCTTGTAGATCGGCTCGCTGGCGCTCTGCGCGGCGAACTTCAGGATGGCGAGGGCTTCCTCGGCCTGCTTGCCCTTGATGAGCGCAACAACACGACGAGCCTTCTGAGGGGTCACGCGGATGTGTCGCACGCGTGCGATGGACTCCACCATTTCTTCTCCTCTTGCGTCGCCGGGTTAGCGGCGACGGCCCTTCTTGTCGTCCTTCACGTGGCCGCGGAAGGTGCGGGTGGGCGCGAACTCGCCCAGCTTGTGGCCGACCATGGACTCCGACACGAACACGGGGATGTGCTTGCGTCCGTCGTGCACGGCGATCGTGTGCCCCAGCATGGCGGGGACGATCATCGAGCGACGCGACCAGGTCTTGATGACGTTCTTCGCGCCCGATTCGTTCTGCGAGACAACCTTGCGAAGCAGGTGCTCGTCGACGAAGGGGCCCTTCTTCAGACTGCGTGGCATCTTCTTGACTCCTACTTACGCTTCTTGCCTGCAGTACGGCGACGCACGATGAGCTTGTCGCTTTCCTTGTTGGCGTGACGGGTACGGCCCTCTGCCTGGCCCCACGGCGAAACGGGGTGACGACCACCGGATGTGCGGCCCTCACCACCACCGTGCGGGTGGTCGACCGGGTTCATGACGACACCGCGAACTGTCGGGCGGATGCCCTTCCAGCGATTGCGGCCTGCCTTGCCCCAGTTGATGTTCGACTGCTCGGCGTTGCCGACCTCGCCGATCGTGGCACGGCAGCGCGCGTCGACGTTGCGGACCTCGCCCGAGGGCAGGCGCAGCTGGGCGTAGGGGCCGTCCTTCGCCACGAGGCGAACGGCGGCGCCGGCCGAACGCGCCATCTTCGCGCCGCCACCTGGACGGAGCTCGATGGCGTGCACGACGGTACCCGTCGGGATGTTGCGCAGCGGCAGGTTGTTGCCCGGCTTGATGTCGGCGTTCGGACCCGACTCGACGACGTCGCCCTGCTTCAGCTTGTTCGGCGCGAGGATGTAGCGCTTCGTGCCGTCGAAGAAGTGAAGCAGCGCGATGCGTGCCGTGCGGTTGGGGTCGTACTCGATGTGAGCGACCTTGGCGTTGATGCCGTCCTTGTCGTTGCGACGGAAGTCGATCACGCGGTACTGGCGCTTGTGGCCACCACCGATGTGACGCGTCGTGATGCGGCCCTGGTTGTTGCGGCCGCCCGTCTTGGGCAGCGGACGAAGCAGCGATTTCTCCGGCGTGGACCGGGTGATCTCCGCGAAGTCAGCCACCGAGGAGCCGCGACGACCCGGGGTCGTGGGCTTGTGGTTGCGAATAGCCATAGTTGTTCAGATCCTTCCGGCTATCAGGCGACTGCCGTGAAGATGTCGATGGTGCCCGACTTGAGCGAGACAATCGCGCGCTTGGTGTCCTTGCGCTTGCCTGTGCCGAAGCGGGTGCGGCGGGACTTGCCGACACGGTTGATCGTGTTCACCGAGGCGACCTTGACGTCGAAGATCTTCTCGATCGCGAGCTTGATCTCCGTCTTGTTCGCATTCGGGTCGACGATGAAGGTGTACTTGCCCTCGTCGATGAGCCCGTAGCTCTTCTCCGACACCACCGGCTTCAGGATGATGTCACGCGGGTCCTTGTTGATCGCGGTCATGCCGAGACCTCCTCTGCGGCGCCGACCTTGAGCGCGAGGAACGCATCGATGGCGGCCTTGGTGAAGACGATGTCGTCCGAGACGATCACGTCGTAGGCGTTGACCTGATCCGGCGTCACGATGTGGACGCTCGGCAGGTTGCGCACGCTCAGGAAGCTGAAGTCGTCGGTGCGGTCGAGCACGACGAGGACGCGCTTGCCCGGGGCAGTGGCGGAGATGTAGCCGGCAGCGGCCTTGGTCGAGGGCGCCTCGAAGCCGAACGCGTCGACGACGTGGATGCGCTCCCCGCGCAGACGGTCGCTGAGCGCGCCGGCGAGGGCGGCCGAGACCATCTTCTTCGGTGTGCGCTGCGAGTAGTCGCGCGGCTTCGGGCCGTGCACGATGCCACCGCCGCGGTGCTCGGGCTGGCGGATCGAGCCCTGACGAGCGCGACCGGTGCCCTTCTGGCGGAACGGCTTCGCACCGGTGCCCGAGACCTCACCGCGACGCTTGGTCGAGTGGGTGCCCTGGCGCGCCGCAGCCTGCTGCGCGACGACGACCTGGTGGATCAGCGGAATGTTCGTCTTGACGTCGAACACCTCGGCGGGCAGGTCGACGGAGCCGACCTTCTTGCCGTCAGTGTCGCGGACGTCGAGAGCGAGAGTCGAGTCAGCCATCTAACTCAGGCCCCCTTCACAGCGTTGCGGACGTACACGGCGCGGCCGCGCGGGCCGGGGACGGCGCCCTTGACGAGCAACAGACCCTTCTCGGCGTCGACGGAGTGCACCGTGAGGTTGAGGACGGTCACACGCTCGTGGCCCATACGGCCAGCCATGCGCATGCCCTTGAACACGCGGCCAGGAGTCGCCGCGCCACCGATGGAGCCGGGCTTGCGGTGGTTGCGGTGCTGGCCGTGCGAGGCGCCGACACCTGAGAAGTTGTGACGCTTCATGACACCGGCGGTGCCCTTGCCCTTGCTCGTCCCGACGACGTCGACCAGCTGGCCGGTCTCGAAGACTCCGTCGGCCGTGAGCTCCTGACCGAGTGTGTACTCGGCAGCGTCAGCGGTGCGGATCTCCGTGAGGCGGCGACGCGGCGTGACACCGGCGGCCTCGAAGTGGGCAGTGAGGGGCTTGGTGACCTTGCGCGGGTCGATCGCGCCTGCAGCGATCTGGATGGCGTTGTAGCCGTCCTTCTCCGGCGTGCGGACCTGGGTCACGACGTTCGGAGCAACCTCGATCACCGTGACGGGGATGAGCTTGCCGTCTTCGTTCCAGACCTGGGTCATGCCGACCTTGGTGCCGAGCAGACCCTTCGAAGTCTTTGTGTTGATATCAGCCATGTCGAACCTCAGAGCTTGATCTCGATGTTGACGTCAGCCGGGAGGTCGAGACGCATGAGCGAGTCGACGGCCTTCGGCGTCGGGTCGACGATGTCGATGAGACGCTTGTGCGTGCGCATCTCAAAGTGCTCGCGGCTGTCCTTGTACTTGTGGGGCGAACGAATGACCGCCACCACGTTCTTCTCGGTAGGAAGGGGCACCGGGCCCACGACCTGGGCGCCTGCCCGCGTGACCGTGTCAACGATCTTGCGCGCCGAGGAGTCGA
This sequence comes from Frigoribacterium sp. JB110, assembly GCF_900163665.1. Lineage (GTDB taxonomy): Bacteria > Actinomycetota > Actinomycetes > Actinomycetales > Microbacteriaceae > Microbacterium. The sequence goes on along the minus strand of NZ_FUIA01000016.1, from coordinate 202,238 downwards.
GACCGGCGTGGTCATACGACTTCAGGCGAATGCGGATCTTCTGTCCCGCCATGTTCACTCTCTTTCTCGCGTCGTACCTCGAGGGCATTGGACGCACATCGGCACACGGTTCGCATGCCTGGCACGTGCCGCGCTGTACGCGTTCGCACCACTGTTCTGCTGTCAGCCGGACGCTGTACAGCGCCCTACCGCTTCCTGGGCACGACTCATCGCGCTCGAAAGTGGTTGTGGATCGTCCTGCTGCCCGCGGCCTAGACTCGTCACGCGGTTCAGAAGAACCCACGCCGCCTATGCACTGCCCTGGCAGTGATCCTGCGCCGGCACCGAAGTGGGCACAAGAATGTCGAACCTGTTTATTCTGCCATCGATCCGGGGTTTCCTGCAACCCGGGCGTGTCGCGCTGTGCGCCCCGTAATCATGCGGGTCTCGCCTGTCGCGCACCGCGACATCCTGGCCCCTGATCCCACGTCACAGTCGACGGACCGATCAGCCTGCCATGACCCCGTATCGTTGTCGGAGGTGAGTCGCCCGCGCGGGCGCCCGCGCAGGACATGAGGGAGAACGGATGCGAGTTTCGGTCATCGGATGCGGCTCCTTGGGTGCCGTGCACGCAGCAGCCATGGCATCGCTCGGGCACGACGTCGTCGGAATCGATGTGGACGAGGCCAAGGTGGCGAAGCTCACAGCCGGAGAGGCGCCGTTCTTCGAACCGGGACTCACTGAGACGCTGCAGGCGGGTCTCGCATCCGGTCGCCTGCGCTTCTCCACCGACTACGCCGACATCGCCGATGCGGTCGTGCACTTCATCGGCGTCGGCACTCCGCAGAGCCGCGACGGCGACGGTGCCGACCTGACATACGTCGATGCCGCAATGGCCTCGCTGAGGCCCCATCTGCGCCACGGCATGCTCGTCGCCGGCAAGTCGACCGTTCCGGTGGGAACGGCGGCGCGCCTCGCAGGCGAGATCGCCGACACCGGAGCGCGCCTGGCGTGGAACCCCGAGTTCCTGCGTGAGGGCTACGCGGTGAAGGACACCGTCGACCCCGACCGCCTGGTCTACGGCGTCGCCGACGCCACGCACGACGAGGACGTCGCGCTGCTCGACGAGGTGTACGCATCGATCATCGAGCGCAGCACTCCGCGAATCGTCACCGACTACGCGACGGCAGAGCTGGTGAAGGTCTCCGCGAACGCGTTCCTCGCCACCAAGATCTCGTTCATCAACGCGATGGCGGAGATCGCCGAGACCACGGGCGCCGACGTGACCACGCTCGCCGACGCGATCGGGCACGACACCAGGATCGGCCGCAAGTTCCTCAACGCCGGCGTCGGGTTCGGCGGAGGCTGCCTCCCCAAGGACATCAGGGCGTTCACCGCCCGCGCCGAGGAGATCGGCAACGGCGAGTCGGTCGCCTTCCTGAAGCAGGTCGATCAGATCAACCTGCGCCGCAGGCAGCGCCTCGTCGACATCGTCACGGAGTCCTTCGACGGCGACGCGACCGACCGCAGAATCGCGGTGCTCGGGCTGGCGTTCAAGCCGGACAGCGATGACATCCGCGACTCCCCCGCGCTCGAAGTCGCCGCCCGGCTGCACGAGCTCGGCGCCGACGTCGTCGCCTACGACCCCGAAGCGATCCCGAACGCGTCACGGACGCATCCGCAGCTCGGCTACGCCGACTCGCTCGCGTCCGCGCTGACCGGGGCGGAGGCCGTCGTACTCGTCACGGAATGGCGTCAGTTCCGCAACCTCGACCCCGAGCAGACCGCCGAGCTCGTCGCCCGCCGCTCGATCTTCGATGGCCGCAACGTCCTCGACCCCGCCGAGTGGCGCTCCGCCGGCTGGACCTACCGAGCCCTGGGCCGCGCCTGATTCGCGCCTGAGCGCGCACAGCGCGGCGTTGTCGTCGTCGGCGCATGAGGATGCGCCTTCCTCCTCCGCCTTGCGCTGCACGCGCTCAGGCGCGAATCGCGTCGCGCCGGGTCATCCTCTCAGTCGTGGGGTGCCGCGCCAGGGCTGCCGAGATGCGCACTTCTCGTCGAGATGCGCCGGTTTTGACGCCCGGATGTCGAAAAAGTGCGCATCTCGCGATGCTTGCGTCTGCGGTTTCGCGGTGTCCCGATGGAGCACGCGCGTCGGTCTAGAACGCCGGCGGTGCTGTGCGGGCTCGGCGGCGCAGGCCGGTGAGGCGGAGCCCGTAGACGACAGCGGCGACCAGGCAGAACGCCGCCGTCACCGCCAGCCCCATGGTGAAGCTCGTGCCTGCCGCGATGAAGCCGACGGCAAGGGATCCGAGCCCCGTCCCGGTGTCGAACCCGATGTTCCAGATCGTGCTCGCGACGTCGCGGAGCCGATTCGGCACCACGGCGAACGACACGACGAGCGTGAGGTTCTGCAGCGCGCCGTACGCGGCCCCTGTGAGCACCATGCCGCCGACGAGCGCGACGGGGCTGCGATCCGGTGCGGCCACGGCCCACGCCGCCACGACGAGCCCGACGGCGCCGATGATCAGCAGCGGTGCGATGAACCGATGGGGGCCGAACTGATCGGCGAGACCGCCGGCAAGCCATCGCGTGAAGGCCGCGACGCCGGTGAAGGCGAAGAGCCCGACGACGACGGTGACCGCCGCGTATCCGAACTGGGGTGCGAAGGAGATGATCGCGCCGCCCGGCGTGGTGATGGCGAGCAGCACGAGCGCCGGAACTGCCAGCGAGAGAAGGACCCGCCCCCTCCCGATCGCTTCCGCGGCGCCTGCGCCTTCCTCGACCGCGTCGTCGCCTCTGTGTATGCGGGCGCCGAGCAGCGCGGCGAACGGCACAGCGAGCACCGGCAGGCATCCGAGCGCGAACACGATGCGGAAGTCGACGGATTCGGCGATCCACGCCGACACCGGCAGCAGGAAGAACTGGGGCACGGCGATCGACAGCCCGTAGGCCCCGATCGCGCGACCGCGGTGGGATTCCGGCACGAGGTGTGCCACGGCGCTCGCCCCGCACACGGTGAGCACGGCGAATCCGGCACCGCGCACCGCGGAGAGCGCCAGGATCCCCCAGAGCGCATCCGTGAGGATGAACAGCGCCGACGGCGCCCCGAGCAGCAGCATCCCTGCGATCATCGTGCCGCGCCACCCGATCGTGCGCAGCGCCCACGGCACGGTCGTCTGCACGAGAACCGTTGCCAGCATCAGCACAGCGTTGACGAGCCCCGCGCCGGCTTCGTCCGCGCCACTGCTCCGTGCCCACAGCGGAGCCGTCGGCAGCAGCATCGCGTACCCGGCGAACCCGAGCGCCGACATCGCCAGCAGCGCCCGCATGCCGGGCGCGCGCCACACCGACTCTGACCGCCCCAACGACTCTCGCATCCTCCCCATTCTCGCGGATCCCGCGCACCCGACTGCCGAGATGCGCACTCCTCGTCGAAATGCGCCGGTTCTGACGTCCGGATGTCGAAAAGGTGCGCATCTCGCGGGCATCGCTTCACGGCGCCATGGCATGCGAAAAGGGCCCGAGCGTGATGCTCGGGCCCTTCTCAGCAATCAGATGATTACTTGATGATGCTGGTCACCGTGCCGGCGCCGACGGTGCGGCCACCCTCACGGATCGCGAAGCCGAGACCGTCCTCCATGGCGATCGGCTGGATCAGCTCGACCGTCATGTCAGTGGTGTCGCCCGGCATGACCATCTCGGTGCCCTCGGGCAGCGTGATGACGCCCGTGACGTCCGTGGTGCGGAAGTAGAACTGCGGGCGGTAGTTCGTGTAGAACGGGTTGTGACGGCCGCCCTCGTCCTTCGAGAGGATGTAGGCGGTGCCGGTGAAGTTGGTGTGCGGCGTAACCGAACCCGGCTTCACGACGACCTGGCCGCGCTCGACGTCCTCACGCTTCAGACCGCGAAGCAGCAGACCACAGTTCTCGCCTGCCCATGCCTCGTCGAGCTGCTTGTGGAACATCTCGATACCCGTGACCGTGGTCTTCTGGGTGTTGCGGATGCCGACGATCTCGATCTCGGAGTTGATCTTGAGGGTGCCGCGCTCGGCGCGACCGGTGACGACCGTGCCACGACCGGTGATCGTGAAGACGTCCTCGATCGGCATCAGGAACGGCTTGTCGCGGTCACGAACCGGGTCGGGGATCGAGCTGTCGACGGCTTCCATGAGCTCGACGATCGAGTTGACCCACTTCTCCTCGCCCTGAAGCGCCTGGTAGCCCGAGACCTTGATGACGGGTGCGTTGTCACCGTCGAAGTCCTGCGACGACAGCAGCTCGCGAACCTCGAGCTCGACGAGCTCCAGGATCTCCTCGTCATCGACCATGTCGCACTTGTTCAGGGCGACGAGCAGGTAGGGAACGCCGACCTGCTTGGCGAGAAGGACGTGCTCACGCGTCTGAGCCATCGGACCATCAGTCGCAGCGACCACGAGGATCGCGCCGTCCATCTGGGCGGCACCCGTGATCATGTTCTTGATGTAGTCAGCGTGACCCGGGGCGTCGACGTGCGCGTAGTGACGCTGCGGGGTCTCGTACTCGACGTGCGAGATGTTGATCGTGATGCCGCGCTGGCGCTCCTCAGGAGCAGAGTCGATCGAGCCGAAGTCGCGCAGCACGTTGACATTCGACGGGAACTTCTCCGCAAGCACCTTCGAGATCGCGGCAGTCAGCGTCGTCTTGCCGTGGTCGACGTGCCCGATCGTACCGATGTTGACGTGCGGCTTGGTCCGCTCGAACTTGGCCTTAGCCACTATGTCCTCCTAGGACGGTCGAGTAACAGCACCGGGCACCGGATTGCGACCGGCCTGCTACATGGGTGATTTCAGTCTAATAGACAGTCAGTGTGAAGTTTTCGCGGGTGGGCCGTCATACGAACGGCCCACCCGTTGGCCAAAGGGGCTGGCGAGTCTACTCGCCCTTGCCCTTCTGGATGATCTCGTCGGCGACAGCCTTCGGAACCTCGGCGTAGCTGTGGAACTCCATCGAGTAGACCGCACGGCCCGAGGTCTTCGAGCGCAGATCGCCGATGTAGCCGAACATGCTCGAGAGGGGGACGAGGGCCGAGACGACCTTGACGCCCTGGCCGTCCTCCATCGACTGCACCTGACCGCGACGCGAGTTCAGGTCGCCGATGACGTCGCCCATGTACTCCTCAGGAGTACGCACCTCGACCGCCATGAGCGGCTCGAGCAGCACGGGGCCCGCCTTCTGGATGGCCTCCTTGAAGCCCATCGAGCCGGCGATCTTGAACGCCATCTCCGAGGAGTCGACGTCGTGCGACTGGCCGTCGTTCAGCGTCGCCTTCACGCCCACCATGGGGTAGCCGGCGAGGATGCCGACGTTCATGGCGTCCTGGAAGCCGGCGTCGATCGACGGGATGTACTCACGCGGGATGCGACCGCCGGTGACGGAGTTCACGAACTCGTAGATCTTGTCGCCCTCAACCTCGAGCGGCTCGATCTTGAACTGGATCTTCGCGAACTGGCCGGAACCACCGGTCTGCTTCTTGTGCGTGTAGTCATGGCGGTCGACGGCCTTGCGGATCGTCTCGCGGTACGCCACCTGGGGCTTGCCGACGTTCGCCTCGACGCGGAACTCGCGCTTGATGCGATCGACGATGATGTCGAGGTGCAGCTCGCCCATGCCCTTGACCGTGGTCTGACCGGTCTCGGCGTTGTTCTCGACGCGGAACGTCGGGTCCTCTTCCGCCATCTTCTGGATGGCGACGCCGAGCTTCTCCTGGTCGGCCTTGGTCTTCGGCTCGATGGCGACCTCGATCACCGGCTCAGGGAACGTCATCGACTCGAGCACGACCTGCGAGTTCGGGTCGCTCAGGGTGTCACCTGTCGTGGTGTCCTTGAGCCCGATGACCGCGTAGATGTGGCCAGCGGTGACCGACTCGACCGGGTTCTCCTTGTTGGCGTGCATCTGGAAGATCTTCCCGATGCGCTCCTTCTTGCCCTTGGTCGAGTTGATGATCTGCGCACCCGAGTCGAGATGACCGGAGTACACGCGCACATACGTCAGGCGACCGAAGAACGGGTGCGAGACGACCTTGAATGCGAGGGCGGCGAAGGGCTCTTCGGCGTCGGAGTGACGCTCGATGATCTTCTCCTCGTCCTTCGGGTCGTGCGCCTCGATGGCCGGCACGTCGAGCGGGCCAGGCAGGAAGTCGACGACTGCGTCGAGCATCGGCTGAACGCCGCGGTTCTTGAATGCCGAACCGCACAGCACCGGGTACGCGTCGCCCGCGATCGTGAGCTTGCGGATACCCGCCTTCAGCTCATCGACCGTGAGGTCCTCGCCGCCGAAGTACTTCTCCATCAGCTCGTCGTCCGTCTCAGCGACGGCCTCGATCAGCTTCTGGCGGTACTCCTCGGCCTTGACCTGCAGGTCTGCGGGGATCTCCTGCGTCTCGTACGCGGCGCCCATGGTCACATCGCCCTTGGCGTCACCGTGCCACACGAGAGCCTTCATGTGCAGCAGGTCGACGACGCCGACGAAGTCGCTCTCGCTGCCGATCGGCAGCTGCATCACAAGCGGGGTGGCCTTCAGCTTGTTGATGATGGTGTCGACCGTGAAGTAGAAGTCGGCGCCCAGCTTGTCCATCTTGTTGACGAAGCAGATGCGGGGCACGTTGTACTTGTCGGCCTGACGCCAGACCGTCTCCGACTGCGGCTCCACGCCCTCCTTGCCGTCGAAGACGGCAACAGCACCGTCGAGGACGCGGAGCGAACGCTCCACCTCGACGGTGAAGTCGACGTGACCCGGGGTGTCGATGATGTTGATCTGGTTGTCGTCCCAGAAGCAGGTCACGGCGGCAGACGTGATCGTGATGCCGCGCTCCTGCTCCTGCTCCATCCAGTCAGTCGTCGCGCCACCGTCGTGGGTCTCGCCGATCTTGTGGTTCACACCCGTGTAGTACAGGATGCGCTCGGTCGTCGTCGTCTTGCCGGCATCGATGTGCGCCATGATGCCGATGTTGCGGACCTTCTTGAGGTCGGTGAGCACGTCTTGTGCCACGGGCGTGTCCTTACGTGTAGGAGGGCTGAAAATTTCCAGACGGGTTCCGGATGACCGGTGGCTCCGATCATCCGGAACCTGCGTGAACAGCTGGTTACCAGCGGTAGTGCGCGAAGGCGCGGTTCGACTCGGCCATCTTGTGGGTGTCCTCGCGGCGCTTGACCGCGGCACCCAGGCCGTTCGAGGCGTCGAGGATCTCGTTCATGAGACGCTCGGTCATCGTCTTCTCACGACGGCCCTTCGCGTAGCTCACGAGCCAGCGCAGCGCGAGAGTGTTCGCGCGGTGCGGCTTGACCTCGACCGGCACCTGGTAGGTCGAACCGCCGACGCGGCGGCTGCGGACCTCAAGCGTCGGGCGAACGTTGTCGAGCGCCTTCTTGAGCGTGGGAACAGCGTCCTGACCGCTCTTGGCCTCGACGCCCTGCAGCGCGCCGTACACGATCGACTCGGCGAGCGACTTCTTGCCGTCGACGAGGATCTTGTTGACGAGCTGCGTGACGATCGGAGCGCCGTAGACCGGGTCGTTGACGACCGGACGCTTCGGAGCGGGTCCCTTACGTGGCATAGCGGTCAGCCCTTCTTCGCGCCGTAGCGGCTGCGAGCCTGGCCACGGTTCTTGACGGCCTGGGTGTCGAGAGCACCGCGGACGATCTTGTAACGGACACCGGGGAGGTCCTTGACACGACCGCCGCGGACGAGCACCAGCGAGTGCTCCTGGAGGTTGTGGCCCTCACCGGGGATGTAGGCCGTGACCTCCGTGCCGTTGCGCAGCTTCACACGAGCGACCTTGCGCATCGCCGAGTTCGGCTTCTTAGGGGTGGTGGTGTACACACGGGTGCACACGCCGGCCTGCTGCGGGTTCGCCTTCAGAGCAGGCGCCTTCGTCGAAGTCCTCTTCGACTGGCGCCCCTTGCGAACCAACTGCTGAATAGTTGGCACTAGTTCTCCTTGTCAGTGCTGCACGGTGACAGCTCGTGAAGTTTCACGTAAGACCCGCCTGAACCCCGGGAAGCCCGGTGTGGTCGGAACGTGGCGGGTATGCCGTGGGGGCGGACTGTTCGCAGCCCGGTCCCGATGCGGCGCCCAGCACCCGTGTCCGCACCGAGGCACGGAGTTGGGCGCGCTCGAGCGCACGCCCATTCATATTACGCGGAATGACACGCCGGGTCAAAAGGAATGCGCCGCCGACGCGCCGGATGGGTGTAAGCCGACATCAGCTAGTGGAAGTCGCGAGGGTCGAAGGGGGCGTCCAGCGACTGGGTGAGCTCTGAGAGCATGTTCTCCACCTGCGGCTCGACGAACTCCGAGACGGCTCGCTGAACACGCATCCGATGCTCCGCCAGCAGCTGGCACGCCTCGCGGCCGACCATGTTCGCATAGTCGTCGGCGAGCGCGACCTCCTGCCGCAGCGCGGCCTTCGCCTCCTCCGACAGCGGAGGAAGGCTGGGCACATCGGCAGCCGCCTCGGTCGCCAGCCCCTCGATCGTGAACAGGAACGGTGCACCGGGCACGGGCTCCGGATCGAGCGGCATCCCCTCGTGCTCCGGCTCGAGCCCTTCGTCCGGGCGATAGCTGCGCGCCCGATTGCGGGCCGTCTGCTGGTCGAGCTCCGCCTGCAGCATGGGGAGGTTCATCTCCGTATAGCGGGCGACGTGCCGATCGATGATCGTCTTCACCCTGGTGGACAGCCCGTGCTGCACGCCGTGCGGCACGTCAGCGCCCAGCCCCGCTGCCTCGAGGACGGGCGATCCGAAGCAGCGCTTGCACGGAGCGACACGGCCGCGGTGAGTGGCCGGCTCCCAGCGCGGCAACCAGCGCAGCCAGGCATCAACTGCCTGGCTGACCTGCGTCTCCAGCGAACGCTCCACCCCACCAGGGTAGGCACATCCGGCACCGATTGCGGGGAGATCGGCGGGATTCCGCTCGTCGCTGCTTGCCCGCCGGCTTGCGAGATGCACGCCTCTTCGACATCCGGACGTCCGAAACGGCGCATCCGGACGTCGTCCCCCACATCTCGGGCGGGCTGGCGGTCACTCCTCGTCGCGGCGCTCCCACGGCCAGCGGGGACGGTCGGCACGCGTGCGGCGCAGCGCGACGCCGCTCCACGCGCACACGGCGGCGACAAGGACGAAGGACAGCGACGCCCAGCCCGTGACCGACGCGCCGACGGCCGCGGTTGCGGCGACGGCGCCCTCGCCGAACGCCACAGCGAGCAGCCACAGGGAGACGATGTGGGCGAGACCGGATGCGAGCGCGACCAGGACGGCAGCGGGATACGTCGGCCGCGCTTCCCGCAGCGACCGCAGCAGCGCCCAGGCGAAGGCGAGCACGGCGACGACACCGGCGAGCATCGCGGGCACCACGCTGATGTGCGCGGAACCGAGCACGGGAGAATCCGTCCACAGCGAGACGAACCCCGTCACGCACACCAGCAGCGCTCCGTATGCCGCGGACGAGAACGCCGTCGCCACGGCGGGGCTGATGCGCTGGCCGTTCATCAGGTCGTTCCCTCCTTCGCGCGCCGCCGGAAGGCGAATCCCTGGGCCCTGGAACTGCACCCGTGGTCCGGCGGGCGGAACGACCTGACGCACTGTCTGCGCACGATCCCGGCTCAGCCGCGTCGCGGCCCGGTCACCTGGTCACTGATCCTCGGCGACCGCCTTCTCGTACTCCGCGCGGTCGTCCGCATTGAGACGCTTCATCTTCCGCCCTCGCCCTGCGACCCACGCACCGAACCACACCGTCACCTCGCGGGCGATGATGAACACACCGATCGCGACCGGGTTCAGCAGCAGCGAGAGCATCTGCTCGTTCGCGGCACTGGGCGTGATCATCCAGAACGGGTAGGTGAGAACCGGCGCAGCGACGAACCCGACGTACGACACCGCGGCGACCAGGAAGCCGAGCACGACCCACCAGCCGGCGCGGCCGCGGTTGACGATGACGCCCACCAGCCAGAACGCGAGGAAGAACACCACGACGGGCACCCAGAACGCCGAATCCGAGATGCGCTCGAGCAGCCCATCGACGAGCGATTCCAGTGCCACCTCGTTCTGGAACCAGCCATAGGCGAGATCGACCACTGCGTACAGGATCGTGAACGCGATCGTCGCGGGGACGCCGATCAGCAGCGCGGCGACGCGATTGCCCCGCTTGCGCGGCGGCTCGTAGCTCTCCGTGATCACCGCTTCGGGTGCGGGAGCGGCGTGCGCGGTTGGTTCGTTCGGCACGACGGCCGGCGGTGCCTCCTGGACCGGTTCGACGACCTCGGTGGGCGCGTCGTCTGGCTCGGTGGCTTTGAACGTCTCCGGAGCCTCCTCGAACCAGCCGCTGCCGACGGTCGTCGGCGCCGTGTGCGCAGGAGTCGCTGCGCCTGCCGCACCGCCCTGCCGCGCTTCGAACTCCTCGAGCTCAGCGGCGAGCGCGGCGTAATCGGGCTCAGCGGCCCCCTCGGACCCGATCATCTCGGTGTCTGCCGCTGCCGGGTCAGGATCGGTGGCGGCCGCACCGCCGGAAGGGGCGTCGGCCCCGGATGCCGCGGGCTCCGTCGCCGCTTCGTCCTCCGGCTCGGTCGCAGAGGCCGCTCCGCCCGACGGTGCCGCGGCATCCGCGGCGGCACCTGGTGCAGGCTCAGCGGTGTCGGCGGGCCCAGCGGACGGCGCGTCGTCGTCGAGCTCGTACACGGCGGTGTCCGGTTCGGTCCTCTCGGCCGTCTCCGCCACGGGCTCGGCGTCTGCCGTCTCCGCGGCGTCCGGGCCCGGCTCAGGCTCCGTCACTGACTGTCCGGTCTCGTTCGCCTCATCCCCCGGTGCTTCCGGTTCCGCCTCATCCGCAACGGCGTCCGCCTGCTGGTCGTCTTCCGGGGCCTGCTCGGCCGACACCTCCGGAAGCCGGGCTTCCTCGGTGCCGTCGTCATGGCGGTCGGTGGCCTCGATGGGCTCGCCGGTCGTCGGGTCGTTCCTGTCACCCATGGCGTCACTCATCTCATGCTCCTCTTCGCGGCGGGTGTGGGTCCCCACGCCGTGAGCGTAACGCGTGCCCGCCGCGGCGCTCGGGCGCCTCGCCGCGCGTTGCCCGGTCGATGCACGCCGCGCGGGCGTGTCCGTGCGCCCCGCGGAGACGCCACGGCCCATCGCTCAGACGAGCGGTGGGCCGTGGCGCGAGCGCCACGGGTCAGAACTCCGACAGGTCGGCTGCCACCGTGCCGTCCTCGGCAGCCGTGACGAGCACTTCCGCGCCGTACCAGCCGAACGGCGAGCTGCTCGTCGTGTGGTCCGATTCCCATTCGTCGTCGTCGGAGAACCGCTCCTTGTAGTCGAAGCGCAGCTCACCGTCGGCGATCACCACGAAGTCGCCGTCGTCGCGCGACTCGAAGGTGAGCGTCGGCTCTGTCTCCCACGAGCGCTTGATCCCCGTGACGGCCATGTAGCCGGGATCGTTCATCGTCAGCGAATTCTGGCACAGTTCGGGCACGAACTGGTCGGACTTCATGCACTCGTCGATGCGGCCCTGCACCTGGTCGATCGCCTTCTGCTGTGCATCGTCGGTCCACTTCGCGGTGAACGAAGCGAACTGCGGTGCCTCCAGCTGCTCCCAGCCGACCTGGAAGTCGGCGTTCGGGAGCGCCCTGGCCACCTGGTCGTCTCCGTAGGTGAACAGGCCGTCCGCCTCCGGTGCGGCGAAGACGTAGTCGCCAGGCAGGACGGGGATGTCGGCGAGCTCATCCCACTGGTGATCGTTCTCATCGGCGAACTCCGTGACCGCGATCTCCGAGAGGTCGACGCCGACGCCGTTGACCTGGGCGACCTGCGACACGTCGCCGATCTTGATGGTCTGCTGCGGGCCCGAGACGATCCTCCAGTCGTCGAAGACGACCGCAGCGGTTCCGGCCTTCTCGAGCTCGAACGACACATCGTACTTCTTGCTGTCGACCGTGAGCGTCGCCGCGATCGATGCGCCGTCGCCGCTCTCAGTGACCGTGCCGATCTCGAACTCCGTCGGGCGGTTCTCGGCGGCGGCATAGATCTCGTCCGTGAGCAGCACGCGCTCCGCCGACGTGACGTTCGGCGCCCACAGATCCATGGCGTCCGAGGCGTTCCCCTCGACGATCGCCTGCAGGTAGTTCTCGACTTTCGCCTGCGGAGAGTACTGCGTGCCGGCGAAGTGGCCGCGCACGATGACGCCCGCGACGATCAGCACGATGACTCCCACGACCGAGATGCCCGTTGCGATCCACGCCGTCTTGGCCCTGCGGCCCAGCGGTTCGCGCTGGGTCTCGTCGCCGCTGAGCAGCGCTTGGAAGGGATCGCCCGCTCCCTGTGCAGGGGCAGAAGCCGGAGCCGCTCCGCTCTGCGCCGCGGCAGCGGCTGGCGAAGCGCCTGCCGGCGGGTGCATCGGTTCGAAAGCCGTGCCCCCTGTGGGAACCGCTCCGCCTGGGGCGGGCGGCCTCGGCGGCACGTTCCCGGCGGGCGGCGGAGGCGGCACATCGCCTGGAGGCGGTGGCACCGCGCCCTGAACGGACTGGCCGCCCTGTGCGAACTGATGCCATGCCGGTTCCTGCGGCGCGGGAGCCGGGCCCGCCACGGGCGCCGCGGCTGCACCGGTGGTGAGCGCCCTGAGCAGCCAGAACGGCATCGCACGTGCCAGCTGCGGTACGACGAAGCGCGCGAGCGCCTCAACGGCGACGCCGAACACGGCGAACAGCACGAAGGTCCATGCCGCGGGCGATACGCTCGCTGACATTCCCGACATGCCCTCGCCGCCCAACAGGCCGGCGATGCCCGAGTCCTCACTTCCGACGCTGCCGCTTCCGGAGATCCGCCCGGCGATCATCACGACGATGCCGAATGCGGCATAGCCGGCCGGCAGCACGAACCAGCCGACCGGATCCGTCGCCGCGCCGCGGCGGACGCGCCACCGCACGCTCGCGACGGCGAGCACGACGAGGGCGAGGAGGGGAACGACGATGCGGAGCCAGAGCGGGAGCACGTCGGAGAACACCGTCATGCTCGCCGACGGCAGATCGAACGGCAGGTAGGAGCCCATGTCGCCCTGCACCGTGGCAGACACTGAGGAGAAGGCGCCGAGCGCACTCGCGTCGGCCGCGAGCAGAGGCAGGATCGCTGGCGCGAGCAGCAGCATCGCGCCCGCATCCCCACCAGAGTCGATCATGACGACGACGAGCAGTGCGATCGCGAGAACCGCGCCGAAGCCGCCGAGGTGCTCGACCGCCTGGAGTGCGCCGGAGCGCCACCTGCTGCGCGTCCCGCCGCGCGGGCTGAGCGCCGTGAACGTCGCCGCGGCCACGATGACGATGCCGAGGATGATGCTCCACACGCTGATCGCACGGACGCTCGCCCCCGGCGCGTTCGGCACGACGACCGAGATCGGCGCCGCCAGCTGCAGCACCAGCACGACGATCGCAAAGCCCGCGCCGGCGATCCCTGCGGCAGCCGCACGCCACAGCGGCGTCACTGCCAGTGGCGGCGTCGCACGCCGACCGAAGAGCAGCACGGCGAGCACCGCGCACACCGGCACGACGAGGGGAACGAAGAACAGGCTCGCAGACACCGTGAAGCCCATCGCCGATACCGTCGTGCCGAACGAGCCGAGGAAGCCGGCGCCGAGGAACTGGATGATCATGGGGAACCACTGCGACGCGACCGTCGAGGCGATGTCCTCGTCGCCCGTGAACTGCACGCCGACGATGCCGAGCACCACCACGACGATGCTCGCGGCAACGGCTCCGGCCATGGCCAGCCCCGCATGCGCGAGCGCCGCGATCCACGGCTCCTTGGCCGCCAGCGGCGACGGAGTGCGCGGATGCACAGGGGCAGCGGCGTAGCCCGGCTGCTGCGGCGCACCGCCGTGCCCTGCGTGCGTGCCGTCGGCCGAGCCCGGCTGCATGCCAGGCGCCCAGCCTCCATGCCCGGCCTGCGGCGCGGGCGGGTTCGGCGCCGTCTGCGCCGCGGACGGGTCAGGCACCGGCTGTGACGGCGGTGCCTGCGGCGCGTGGTCCCGCTGCGGCGACTGCGCCGCGGAAGCCGCGTCGCCGTTCACGCCCGCATCCTGCTGGCGCGTGCCGTCAGCGGCAGGAGCATCCGGAGTGTCCTGTCGGTTGTCATCTCCGTGCACGACGTCTCTCGGTTCGTTCATCTCGGCGTGTTCCCCCACGTATATCGGACTGACAACCCCATACGCTATCGGATGCTCCGGACGTTCGCCGTCTCGAACAGACCTGCCACAACGGCGAACGGCCCCGGATCCGAAGATCCGGGGCCGTTCGTCAGTACTGGGTCAGTTATGCTCGCGACTTCGTCGCTCAACAATTTCAATCGGCTCGGCCGAGCGAACGAGTTCGCTCGGCTCTCGCCTCAATCAGTTGTATTGACCGGGCGTCGTGAAGTCGTCCGACGAGAACGCGTCGAAGTCCACGAAGCCGTAGTCGCCCTCGGTGAACGCACCGTCCGACGCGAAGATGCGGTTGGGGTACCGCTCGCTCTTCGCTTCTTCCGTTGCCTCCACGACGACGTCGCGGTACTTCGAAAGGCCGGTTCCCGCGGGGATCAGCTTTCCGATGATGACGTTCTCCTTGAGGCCGACCAGCGGGTCGCGCTTGCCCTGGAGCGCCGCCTCCGTGAGGACGCGGGTCGTCTCCTGGAACGACGCGGCCGACAGCCACGACTCGGTCGCAAGCGACGCCTTCGTGATGCCCATCAGCTCGGGACGGCCGGACGCGGGGCGCTTGCCCTCGGCGACCGCCGCGCGGTTCAGCTCCTGGTAGCGCTTCACGTCGACCATCTCACCCGGGAGCATCTCGGTCTCGCCGTGGTCGACCACGGTGACCTTGCGCAGCATCTGCCGCACGATGACCTCGATGTGCTTGTCGTGGATCGGCACACCCTGCGAGCCGTACACACGCTGCACGCCGCCGACGAGGTACTTCTGCACCTCGCGGGCGCCCTGCACGCGCATGATCTCCTTGGGGTCGAGCGTTCCGACCTGGAGCGGCTGACCGACCTTGACGCGGTCGCCGTCCTCGACGAGAAGCGTCGCACGCTTCAGCACCGGGTACGACTGGACCTCGTCGCCGCTGTCCGGCGTCAGGATGATCTTCTTCTGCTTCTCGGTCTCCTCGATCGTGATGCGACCATCCGCATCGGCGATCGGGGACGCACCCTTCGGGGTGCGCGCCTCGAACAGCTCCTGCACGCGGGGCAGACCCTGCGTGATGTCATCCGCCGATGCCGAACCACCGGTGTGGAACGTACGCATCGTCAGCTGCGTGCCGGGCTCACCGATCGACTGCGCCGCGATGATGCCGACGGCCTCGCCGATGTCGACCAGGTTGCCGGTCGCGAGCGAGCGGCCGTAGCACTGCGCGCAGACGCCGACGGCCGAGTCGCACGTGAGCACCGAACGGACCTTGATCCTCTCGACGCCGCCGGCGACGAGCTTCTCGATCATCACGTCGCCGATGTCCTGACCGGCCTCAGCGAGCACCGTGCCGTCCTCTGCGACCACGTCGGCCGCAAGCGACCGGGCGAAGACCGCGTTCTCGACATTGGCATCCGCGACCAGCGTGCCTGACGCATCCGGAGCCGCGATCGTGTACTCGAGCCCCTTCGACGTGCCGCAGTCGTCCTCACGGATGATGACGTCCTGCGAGACGTCGACGAGACGACGCGTGAGGTAACCGGAGTCGGCCGTACGGAGGGCGGTGTCCGCCAGACCCTTGCGGGCACCGTGCGTGGCGATGAAGTACTCCGCGTTCGACAGCCCCTCGCGGTACGAGGAGATGATCGGGCGCGGGATGATCTCGCCCTTCGGGTTGTTCACCAGACCGCGCATACCGGCGATGTTCCGGATCTGCAGCCAGTTGCCTCGCGCACCAGACGTCACCATCCGGTTGATGGTGTTGTCCTCGGGGAAGTTGTCCCGCATGG
Source organism: Frigoribacterium sp. JB110 (assembly GCF_900163665.1). Classification (GTDB taxonomy): domain Bacteria; phylum Actinomycetota; class Actinomycetes; order Actinomycetales; family Microbacteriaceae; genus Microbacterium. Next base: position 186,286 of record NZ_FUIA01000016.1, on the reverse strand, counting down.
CCTGCTGGATCTTGTCCGTGGCCTCGGTCCACACCTGGATGAGCTCCTGGCGGCGCTCACCGTCCGTGATCAGACCCTTCGCGTACTGCGAGTTGACCTTGGCGGCGAGCTTCTCGTGCTCGGCGACGATCTCCGCCTTCTCCGGCGGCGTGAGCACATCGGAGAGCGCGACCGTGATACCGGAGCGCGTGGCCCAGTAGAAGCCCGCGTCCTTGATGTTGTCGAGCGTCGCGGCGACGACCGTCTTCGGGTACTCCTCGGCCAGCTTGTTGACGATCTGCGACAGCTTGCCCTTGTCCGCCTGTTCGCGCACGAACGGGTAGCCCTTGGGCAGGTTGTCGTTGAAGATCGCCTGGCCGAGCGAGGTGTCGACGAGACCGTGCGCGTCATACCCCTCGGGTGCCTGACCCTCGAGGAAGGTGAGCCCGGCGATCCGGATGCGCACCTTCGCCTGCAGGTCGAGCGTTCCCTCGTCCTTGGCCAGCTGCGCCTCCGACACCGAGCCGAACGCACGTCCTTCGCCAGCGGCACCCTCGATGATCGTCGTGAGGTGGTGCAGACCGATGATCATGTCCTGCGAGGGCAGGGTGACCGGGCGGCCGTCCGACGGCTTCAGGATGTTGTTCGACGCGAGCATCAGCACGCGGGCCTCGGCCTGAGCCTCGACCGACAGCGGCAGGTGCACGGCCATCTGGTCACCGTCGAAGTCGGCGTTGAACGCCGCACACACGAGCGGGTGGAGCTGAATCGCCTTGCCCTCGACGAGCTGCGGCTCGAAGGCCTGGATGCCCAGGCGGTGCAGGGTGGGAGCACGGTTCAGCAGCACAGGGCGCTCGCGGATGATCTCCTCGAGCACGTCCCAGACCTCGGGGCGCGTGCGCTCGACGGCGCGCTTGGCCGCCTTGATGTTCTGCGAGTGACCGAGGTCGATCAGGCGCTTGATGACGAACGGCTTGAACAGTTCGAGCGCCATCTGCTTCGGCAGGCCGCACTGGTGCAGCTTCAGCTGCGGGCCGACCACGATGACCGAACGGCCGGAGTAGTCGACGCGCTTGCCGAGCAGGTTCTGGCGGAACCGGCCCTGCTTGCCCTTCAGCATGTCGCTGAGGGACTTCAGCGCGCGGTTGCCCGTGCCCGTGACCGGACGCCCGCGGCGACCGTTGTCGAACAGGGCGTCGACCGACTCCTGCAGCATCCGCTTCTCGTTGTTGACGATGATCTCGGGCGCACCGAGATCGATCAGACGACGAAGGCGGTTGTTGCGGTTGATCACACGGCGGTACAGGTCGTTCAGGTCGCTCGTGGCGAAGCGGCCGCCGTCGAGCTGGACCATCGGACGAAGCTCCGGCGGGATCACCGGAACGACGTCGAGGACCATCGAGGCCGGCGACGTGCTGGAGCCGAGGAAGGACTGCACGACCTTGAGTCGCTTGATCGCACGGATCTTGCGCTGGCCCTTGCCCTCAGCGATCTGCAGGCGCAGTGCCTCTGCCTCGGCAGCAAGGTCGAACGCCGCGAGGCGACGCTGCAGCCCCTCGGCGCCCATGAGCGCCTCGAAGTACTGACCGAAGCGGTCCTGCATCTCCTGGAAGACGTCGTCCTCCGCCTTGAGCTGGCCCACCTCGAGGTTGCGGAACTCGTCCCACACACGCTCGAGACGCGCGATCGACTCATCCGCGCGCTTGCGGATCGTCGCCATCTCCTTCTCGGCGCCGTCCTTGGCCTTCTTCTTCTGGTCGGCCTTGGCGCTCTCCGCCTCGAGGGCGGCGAGGTCGTCCTCGAGCTTCTGCATCTTCTCGGCGATGCGGGCGTCACGGCGGTCGCCGAGCGCCTTGATCTCGAGGCGCAGGTTGTTCTCGTGCGTCGAGAGGTCGCGGTGGCGCGAGTCCTCGTCGACCGAGATCACCATGTACGCGGCGAAGTAGATGACCTTCTCGAGGTCCTTCGGCGCCATGTCGAGCAGGTAACCGAGGCGCGAAGGCACGCCCTTGAAGTACCAGATGTGGGTCACGGGGGCCGCGAGCTCGATGTGCCCCATGCGCTCACGACGGACGGAGCTCTTGGTGACCTCCACGCCGCAGCGCTCGCACACGATGCCCTTGAAGCGGACCCGCTTGTACTTGCCGCATGAGCACTCCCAATCCCTCGAGGGACCGAAGATCTGCTCACCGAACAGACCGTCCTTCTCGGGCTTCAGTGTGCGGTAGTTGATCGTCTCGGGCTTCTTGACCTCACCGTACGACCAGCGACGGATGTCGTCGCCAGTGGCCAGGCCGATGCGAAGCTCATCGAAAGTTGTTGCGTCGAGCACTTAATTCTCCTGTGTCGGAAATCTCGAAATCGGCTGGCTGGTTCAGATCTCGTCGATCGAGGCGGACTCGAACCGGCTGGAGATGTTGATGCCGAGCTCTTCCGCGGCGCGGAAGGCCTCGTCGTCGGTGTCGCGGAGGTTGACCTCCGTGCCGTCGGCCGCGAGCACCTCGACGTTCAGGCACAGCGACTGCATCTCCTTCATGAGCACCTTGAAGGACTCGGGGATGCCGGGCTCTGGGATGTTCTCGCCCTTGACGATCGACTCGTACACCTTGACGCGCCCGAGGATGTCGTCGGACTTCACCGTGAGAAGCTCCTGCAGCGCGTACGCGGCACCGTAGGCCTCGAGGGCCCACACTTCCATCTCACCGAAGCGCTGACCACCGAACTGCGCCTTGCCGCCCAGCGGCTGCTGGGTGATCATCGAGTACGGACCAGTCGAACGCGCGTGGATCTTGTCGTCGACCAGGTGGTGCAGCTTCAGGATGTACATGTAGCCGACCGAGATCGGCTTCGGGAACGGCTCGCCGGTGCGGCCGTCGAACAGATCGGCCTTGCCGGTGCTGTCGATCAGTCGCTCGCCGTCGTTGGTCGGGATCGTCGAGTCGAGCAGACCCGAGATCTCGACCTCGCTGGCACCGTCGAACACCGGGGTGGCGACCTTAGTGCCGGCCTCTGCCTCGCGAAGCTCCTCAGGAAGGCGGACGGCCCACTCCGGCTCGCCTTCGATCTTCCAGCCCCTGCTGGCGATCCAGCCGAGGTGGGTCTCGAGGACCTGACCGAAGTTCATTCGGCCGGGGATGCCCATCGGGTTCAGCACGACGTCGAGCGGAGTGCCGTCGGCGAGGAACGGCATGTCCTCGATCGGCAGGATCTTCGCGATGACGCCCTTGTTGCCGTGACGGCCGGCGAGCTTGTCACCCTCGGTGATCTTGCGCTTCTGCGCGATGTAGACCACGACGCGGCGGTTGACGCCGCTGCCGAGCTCGTCGTCGCCCTCCTCGGCGTCGAACTCCTTGACCGCGATGACGGTTCCCTGCTCACCGTGGGGCACCTTCAGCGACGTGTCGCGCACCTCGCGGCTCTTCTCGTTGAAGATCGCGCGGAGCAGTCGCTCCTCGGCGCTGAGCTCGGTCTCGCCCTTCGGCGTGACCTTGCCGACGAGGATGTCGCCAGGACGGACCTCGGCGCCGATGCGGATGATGCCGCGCTCGTCGAGGTCCTTCAGCAGGTCGGGGCTGACGTTCGGGAGGTCACGGGTGACCTCCTCCTTGCCCAGCTTGGTGTCGCGGGCGTCGACCTCGTACTCCTCGATGTGGATCGACGTGAGGGTGTCGTCCTTCACCAGGTTCTGGCTCAGGATGATCGCGTCCTCGAAGTTGTGACCCTCCCACGACATGAACCCGACGAGCAGGTTCTTGCCGATGGCGAGCTCGCCGTCCTGGGTCGACGGGCCGTCTGCGATGACCTGATCGACCTCGACGCGCTCACCCGTGGCGACGATGACGCGCTGGTTGTAGCTGTTGCCCTGGTTCGAACGGTCGAACTTGCGCAGGAAGAACTCCTGGGTGCCGCCCTCGTCGAGCTGCAGCGTGACGGAGTCGGCCGAGACCTCGGCGACCACGCCCGCCTTGTCGGCGATGATCGAGTCACCGGAGTCGACAGCGGCGTAGCCCTCCATGCCCGTGCCGACGAACGGCGACTCGCTCTCGATGAGCGGCACCGCCTGGCGCTGCATGTTGGCGCCCATCAGGGCGCGGTTGGCGTCGTCGTGCTCGAGGAACGGGATCAGAGCCGTGCCCACCGACGTCATCTGACGCGGCGAGACGTCCATGTAGCCGACCTCGCCGGCGGCGACCAGGTCGACCTCGCCGTCGCGCTGACGGGCGAGAACCTGCGCCTCGGCGAACGTGCCGACTGACGTGAGCTTCGCGTTCGCCTGCGCGATGATGAAGTTCTCCTCCTCGGCAGCCGTGAGGTAGTCGACCCGATCGGTGACCTTGCCGTCGATGACCTGACGGTACGGCGTCTCGATGAAGCCGAAGGAGTTGATCCGGCCGAAGGTCGCCAACCGACCGATCAGGCCGATGTTCGGGCCCTCAGGCGTCTCGATCGGGCACATCCGGCCGTAGTGCGACGGGTGCACGTCTCGCACCTCGACACCGGCACGCTCGCGGGACAGGCCGCCAGGGCCGAGCGCCGAGAGCGTGCGCTTGTGCGTGATCGCCGAGAGCGGGTTGTTCTGGTCGAGGAACTGCGACAGCTGCGAGGTGCCGAAGAACTCCTTGATCGCGGCGACGACGGGGCGCACGTTGATCAGGGTCTGCGGCGTGATGGCCTCGATGTCCTGCGTCGTCATGCGCTCGCGGACGACTCGCTCCATCCGGCTCAGACCCGTGCGGACCTGGTTCTGGATGAGCTCGCCGACGGCGCGGATGCGGCGGTTGCCGAAGTTGTCGATGTCGTCGATGTCGATGCGGCGATCGATGATCTCGCCCGACTTGTTGACGCCCTCGAAGCTCTCGTCGCCGCGGTGCAGGCGCACGAGGTACTTGATGGTCGCGACGATGTCTTCGACCGTCAGCGTCGACGCGCTGATGTCGGTCGCCATACCCAGCTTCTGGTTCAGCTTGTAGCGGCCGACCTTCGCGAGGTCGTAGCGCTTCGGGTTGAAGTAGAAGTTGTCGAGCAGGCTCCGCGCGGCCTCGGCGGCGACCTGCTCGCCCGGGCGGATCTTGCGGTAGATGTCGCGCAGCGCCTCTTCCTGGGTGAGGATCGTGTCCTTCGCCAGGGTCTCCTCGATCGAGGTGAAGCCGGCGAACTCGCGCTCGATGTCCTCCGTGGTCAGGCCGAGGGCCTTGAGGAAGACGGTGACCGGCTGCTTGCGCTTGCGGTCGATGCGAACGCCGACCTGGTCGCGCTTGTCGACCTCGAACTCGAGCCACGCGCCGCGGCTCGGGATGATGCGCGAGGAGACGATCTCCTTGTCGCTCGTCTTGTCCGGCGTCTTGTCGAAGTAGACACCGGGCGAGCGCACGAGCTGCGAGACGACGACGCGCTCAGAGCCGTTGATGACGAACGTGCCGTCGATGGTCTGCAGCGGGAAGTCGCCCATGAAGACCGTCTGAGTCTTGATCTCACCGGTCTGGTGGTTCATGAACTCGGCCTCGACGTACAGCGGCGCAGCATACGTCTTGCCGCGCTCCTTCGCCTCCTCGACCGAGTACTTCTCCGGCTCGAGGTAAGGGTTCGCGAACGACAGCTGCATCGTCTCGGAGAGGTCCTCGATGGGTGAGATCTCCTCGAAGATCTCCTCGAGACCGCTCTGCTCCGACTCGTTGCGACGCGGCTCAGCGGCGCGCTCGCGCCATGCGTCGTTTCCGACGAGCCAGTCGAACGACTCCGTCTGCAGTGCGAGCAGATCGGGGACGGTCAGCGTGTCGTTGACTTTGGCGAACGAGAGGCGGGAAGCCCCGCGGCCGTTCTTGGGATTGGTGGATGCGTTGTTGCGCGCAGCAGCCAAGGGGATGACCTCCATGAGCCCGCGGTGAGACGGACTGCTAGATTCCTTGTCGACAGGTGAGGTGCACTTGGATTCCTCGCCTCGGTCCACCCGCCGCAATATGCGGGGACCTACAGGCGCCAGCCAACCACCATATGAAGGCAGGGAAAATCCAGGAAGCGCAACTGTCAACTATACGCGGTGATTCTCGGCATGTCCAGCCGGAGTTTCGTCGCGGATGTGCTTGGGTGTCCAGTTCGGCCTCGCCGCGTACGCTCATGGGGTGGGCAGGAAGCGCGACAGACCGGATGAGACGCCGCAGACACGACTGTCGGACGGGCGGATCGCACGCGTCGCGCCGAGCGAGATCACGTCGGGCTTCGAGGTGGACGTCGACGGCACGCCGCAGTCGCATGTCGACCTCGCTGATCCCACGCACCTGCACTTCGAGTACGTCGCGCGGATGGGTGCCGTCATCGATCAGCTCCCGGACGGCCCGCTCACGGCGGTGCACCTGGGAGCCGGCGGGCTCACGATCCCTCGCTACATCGCGGCGGCCAGGCCGGGGTCCCGCCAGCAGGTGATCGAGCTGGAGCAGCCGCTGGTCGATCTCGTGCGCGAGCATCTGCCGCTGCCGCGCGGAGCGTCCATCCGGATGCGCATCGGCGATGCGCGCGAGGGCCTCGGCCGCCTCCCGAGCGCTCTGCGCGGCGCCGTCGATCTGCTGGTCAGCGACGTGTACTCGGGCGCCCAGACCCCGGCGCACCTGACCACCGTGGAGTTCTACTCCGCCTGCGCCGAGATGCTCGCCGCGTCGGGAGTGCTGCTGGTCAACGCCGCGGACGGCGCCGGGCTTGCGTTCGCGCGCCGCCAGGTCGCCACCATCAGGGAGGTGCTGCCGGAGGTCGCGGTCCTCGCCGAGGTGCAGGTGCTCAAAGGGCGCCGGTTCGGGAACCTCGTGATCGCCGCTTCTGCGCAGCCGTTGCCCGTGGAGTGGCTGCCGCGGTTGATGGCCGCTGGCCCTCATCCGGCGAAGGTCGCCCACGGCGATGAGATCGAGCGCTTCGTCGCCGGTGCCAGGCCCGCCCGCGACGGCGACGCCACAGACTCCCCCAAACCGTCGCTGAAGCTGTTCGAGCGGTAGGCCATCCGGATCCTTCGCCGCGGCGCGAGCACGAGGGCGCAGCGGCCGGCCGCCTCATCCGGGCCGATCGGCGCGCACGGATCGAGCCGGGCGAGCATCCGGTCGCTCGGGTTCGTCCGGGCCGGTCGGCGCGAGATGAGTACGATCGCGCCGCGTTCGACCAGGACCGCCGACAACGCACTCATCCGGGCCGGTCGTACTCATCTCGGCGCGCACCGGCGCGGGTAACGGTTCGGTTTCGGACCGCCTCCGCGCGCCGCCAGGACTCCCCCAGATGCGTCTTGCACACTGGGGAGGAACGCGCGAGTGAAAGGGAGTCGGGTTGAGTTACATCCAGGGATACGACTCGGAGAGCCTGCGCGAGATCGTCGACGAGGCGGAATGCCGCCAGCGACTCGAAGACATCGGACAGCAGCGCAGCCTGCCAGCACTGCTCGAGCGCGTGTGGCTGCTGAAGGTGCTCGGCGAGCTCGACGAGGCCATCGCGCTCTCCGAGCAGTCGGTGCGCGTCGCGCGCATGGCCGGCACGCGCAAGGACCTGCTCCGCTCCCGCATTCTGCACTCCTCCGTGCTCATCGAGCGCGGAGCGTACGACGCGGCCGACAGCGAGCTGTCGACCTGCGCCGAGGAGGCCGAGGGCCAGGAGTGGCCGTCGATCACGGCGTTCGCACTGAGCCACCGCGGTCGCGCCAGGTACGACGCCGGCGACCCCGACGGCGCGCGCAGCGACTTCAAGCGAGTGCTGTTCCTGCGCCAGGAGCTGGGAGCGGCCGATTCGCAGCTCGAGGTCGCGATGAGCATGGTCGAGGCGGCCGAGCGACGCCGCGGCGCCGCCGTCGCCGCAAGCTGACGGGGCGCACCCGCCCTTCCCGTGTGCCGAAGTGCGCCACCCGGCGACAGGTGGCGCACTCTGCCATACCGGAGCGGCGGATCCCGGCGAGGCGGCGCGCTCCGGCACACCGCAGGGCGAGGCGATTCCGGATGGTCGCCGGGCGCGGCGGCCGGGATGTCCGAGGCTCCGATTAGCATCTTCGTATGTCGGATCTGAGTCGCGTCACGGTGTGGGCCAACGCTCTCATCCGGATGCACCTCGACGACACGTGGTCGTTCGCGTTCGACAACGCCAAACGGCGCGCAGGGCTGTGCGACTTCTCGCGGAAGCGGATCTCGGTGTCGCGGTACATCTCGGCACGGAACGATGACGACGAGGTGCACCAGACGCTGCTGCACGAGGTCGCGCACGCCATGGCCGGCCCCGGCGCCGGGCACGGCCGCCAGTGGAAGCGGATCGCGCGCGAGATCGGCTACGTCGGCGGCACCCTGCACTACGGCGATACTCCTACGGAACTCGCACCGTGGGTCGGCACGTGCCCGAGCGGTCACACCATCTACCGGTACCGCCGTCCGTCCCGCCCCTCCTCCTGCCCGAAGTGCTCCCCGCGCTTCGACCGCCGCTTCGAGTTCACCTGGCTCAAGCGCGAGATCACCCCCACCACCCGACGCCTCGCCTCCGCCCCGCGCTGAGGCCCGCACCCCCGCAGGGCTCGCAACCTGCACGGACCTCGCGCCCACACGGGCCCGCGCCCGGCTCGCGAGATGCGCACATGTCGTCGAGATGCGCCGCGATTGACGCCGCTGCGTCGAAAAGGTGCGCATCTGGGCAGCCGGTCTGGCCAGGCACGACCGGATGTTCGGTGCGACCGGATGGCAGACTGACGGTATGCGGGTGCTTCTGAAGCTCGAACTCGACTGCACTCCGTCTGCTGCGTGGCGCGCGGTGCAGTCGCCGGCCGCGCTCGGCGAGATCCACGGGCCCCTCATCCGGATCGAGCCGCTCTCCGCGCTGCCGACGCAGTGGGAGCCGGGGCGCGATGCCGCCATCCGGTATGCCGTCGGCCCCATCCGGCTGGGTTCGCACCTCATCCGGATCGCGCATCGCGACGAGCGCGACAGCAGCGGACGCGTGCGCATCTTCCGAGACTGGGGCGATGCGCTCACCGGCCCGCTCGCGCTGCTCGACGCGTGGGACCATCAGATGGCGGTTTCGCCGTCTCCCCGCGACGAGTCGAAGACCCTCTGGCGCGAACGCCTCGTGTTCACCGGAGCGGCCGCCCCGTTCTACTGGCCCGCCCTCTGGCTGCTGTGGCAGTGGCGCGCCGCGCACCTCAAGCGCCTCGCCCCCACCTGGGAGCACGATCCCGCCGTTCGTGGGTGATCTCTGCGGGAAAGAGCGCGGTCTCACCGACAGAGATCGCCCACGAACGGACAGTGCGGGGACCGGAGGCTAGGCGTTCGGCAGCAGCGTGTACTTCGTCGACAGATACTCATGGATGCCCTCCAGGCCGCCCTCGCGGCCCATTCCCGACTGCTTCACGCCGCCGAACGGCGCGGCCGCATTCGAGACGACTCCCGCGTTGAGACCCATCATGCCCGTGTCGAGGCGGTCGATCATGCGGTGGCCGCGGGCGAGGTCCTCCGTGAAGACGTAGGAGACCAGCCCGTACTCCGTGTCGTTGGCGATCTCGACCGCCTCGTCCTCGGTGGAGAAGGTGACGACGGCGAACACGGGGCCGAAGATCTCCTCCGACATGATCGCAGCGTCACGCGTGAGGTCCGACAGGACCGTCGGCTCGAAGAAGCTGCCTGCACCATCGATCCGCTTCCCGCCATGCATCAGCGTCGCGCCCTTGCCCACGGCGTCTTCGACGAGCTCCGATGCCTTCGCGACCGCGTCATCGTCGATGAGCGGGCCGATCTGCACGCCCTCCTCCGTGCCGCGCCCGATCCTCATCGCCGACACGCGCTCGGCGATCCTGCTCGTGAACTCCGCTGCGACGTCCTCGTGCACGATGATCCGATTCGCGGCCGTGCACGCCTGGCCGATGTTGCGGAACTTCGCGGCCATCGCGCCGTCGACCGCCTTGTCGAGGTCGGCGTCTTCGAAGACCACGAACGGGGCGTTGCCGCCGAGCTCCATCGACACCCGCAGCACGTTCTCCGCGGCCTGTGCGATGAGGCGCTTGCCCACGCCTGTGGAGCCGGTGAACGACAGCTTGCGCAGCCTGCCGTCGCCGATGATCGGCGCCGAGACACGGCTCGAGCTCGATGACGTGACCACGTTGACCACGCCATTCGGCAGACCGGCTTCTTCGAGCAGCTGCACGAACAGCATGGTCGTCAGCGGGGTGAGCTGGGGCGGTTTGATGACGCTGGTGCACCCCGCGGCGAGCGCCGGCGCGATCTTGCGGGTCGCCATCGCGAGCGGGAAGTTCCACGGAGTGATGAAGTAGCAGGGCCCGACGGGGCGCTGCGACACGATCATCTGCCCCGTGCCCTCCGGTGTGGATCCGTAGCGCCCCGAGATGCGCACGGCCTCCTCGCTGAACCAGCGCAGGAACTCGCCGCCGTAGGCGACCTCACCGAGAGACTCCTGGTACGGCTTGCCCATTTCGAGGGTCATCACGAGCGCGAGATCCTCCTTGCGCTCCTGCACCAGTTCCCACGCGCGGCGCAGGATGTCGCTGCGTCTGCGGGGCGACGTCGCCGCCCACTCGTCCTGCGCAGCGACGGCGGCATCGAGCGCCGCCGTCGCATCGTCTGCCGTCGCATCGGCGACACGGGCGATCACGTCGTTCGTGGCGGGGTCGCGAACGGCGAGCGTCGCGCCTCCCGTCGCGTCGACCCACTCTCCGCCGATGAACAATCGACCGGAGATCCCGTCGAGCAGCGCCTTCTCACTGTCATTCATTCGCGCGTTCCCTTCTCTGGAGCAGTTCACAGGTTCCGCAGGTCGTGGCCGCGCTGAGGCCACGATCAGCGGATGGTCATGCCGTGAGACTATGCACATCAGCACGGCGCGTCACTGTACAAGGCGGCGTATCCGCGCGGATCAGACCGCCGTTCTGTACAACGCACCGCCCGCCCGCCCCGTGAAACCCGCCGTTTGTGGGTGATCTCTGCGGGTAAGAGTGCCGTCGAACCGACAGAAGTCACCCACAAACGGTGGTGCGGACTCAGTCCGCTGCGAGCGCCTCGACCGGTGACACACGGGTCGCCAGGCGCGTCGGGCCGACGGCGGCGACCAGCGTGAGCACGGCGGTCGCGACGACGATCACCGCCACCACCAGCCACGGCACGGCGGGCACCACAAGCGACCCGGCGGGGCTCTCGGTCAGAGAGATGGCGCCGAGCAGCGACTGCGCGCCCGCCCACCCGTAGAAGGCCCCGAGCAGCAGCCCGAACAGAACGGCGGCGATGGTGACGTGGGCGGCCTCGAGCAGCACCATCCGCCGGATCTGCGGGTTGGACAGGCCGATCGCCCGCAGCAGGCCCAGCTCTGTGCGCCGCTGCACGACACCGATGGTGAGAAGGTTCACCAGCCCCACCGCGGCGATCACCGCGGCGACGGCGACGAGCCCCATCATCACGGCGGAGAACATGTCGAGGACGACGAGACCCTCTGCGAGGTCCCCGGGGTCGGAGTTCGCGATCAGCACCGACTTCGCCGACTCCGTCGCCACCGCGAACATGGTCACCAGCGTCACACCGACGACCACGCCGATGGCCATGCGGCTCGACCGCTCCGGGTACCGCAGCGCGTTCTCCGCCGCCATCCGCGCCGTCGCCGTGCGTCCGAACATCCGGCCGACGAGGCGCAGCACTGGCGGCATCACGAACGTCGCGCCCGTGACCAGCCCGGTGAACGACAGCAGCCCGCCGAGGAACGCCACGGGCAGACCGAGCGGCGATCTCAGTCCTAGCGCCACGCCCAGGCCGAGCAGCCCGAACCCTGTGGCGAGCAGGATGATGCTTCCGACGTTGCGCTTCACGCCGCCGCGGGCCTCCGCGGCCGAGCGTGGGGTCGCGCCGCCGAGCGCCTGGAGCGGGGTGACGTCGAGCACGCGACGCGATCCGACCCATGCCGCGAGCCACGTCGTGAGCACGACGGCGACCGTCGGCAGCAGCACCCACGGCTGCAGCACGTTGTAGTCGACGGCGGGCAGTGCGGGCAGTCCCGCGCCCGCCACCTGGTTCGCCACGACGGCGTCGGCGATGCGCGTGCCGATCGCGGAGAGGACGAGACCTGCGATGAGCCCGATCGTCGCACCGAGCGCGCCGACGGCGAGCCCCTGGCGCGCGACGGCGGAGCGCTGCGAACGGGCAGACGCCCCGATCAGCCGCATCAGTGCGATCTGCCGCGTGCGCCCGGCGACCACCGTGGAGAAGGTGTTGCTGGTCACGATCGCACCGACGTACATCGCGATGACGACGAACACGACCGCCAGCATTGCGATCACGACCGCCAGCGTGCCGGAGTTCCCGAACACGAGTGTGAGAAGGTCTGCGAGGTATCCGGTCGTCGTCAGCAGCACGACTCCGAACCCTGCCGAGAGCGCGGCGACGAGCACGCTCGCACCCATGCCCCGTTCGCGCAGCAACGGCGTCGGGCCGCGGCCCGACTCCTGCGGGGCGGCCGCCTGTTCGGTCTCGATGGCGACGCTCATGCGACGCTCCCTCGCGAGGGAGCGGGCCCGGCCACCGAGGGGAAGCTCACGCCGGATGTCCCGACGTGCTCGCCGCCGGAGAGTGCGGCGCCCGCAGCCGAACGCCCATCGGCACGGTCCTCCTCCGCGTGCAGCATGTGCGCCGAGATCTGCTCCGGCGTCTGCCGCGGCTTGTCGGCGACGAGCCGCCCATCACCGAGGAACAGCACACGGTCGGCGTGGCTCGCGGCGATCGGATCGTGCGTGACCATCGCAATCGACTGACCGTGGCGCCTGCTCGCGTCGGCGAGCAGCGCCAGCACCTCGCGGCTGGTGCGGGAGTCGAGAGCGCCCGTCGGCTCGTCGGCGAACACCAGGTCGGGCGCCGTCGCCAGCGCCCTGGCGATCGCGACCCGCTGCTGCTGACCGCCGGACAGCTCGTGCGGCCGGTGCGAGAGACGGTCGCCGATGCCGAGCGACGAGATCAGCCCGCCGATGCGCGCCTGCTCCTCCGCGCTGGGCCGCCGGCCGTCGAGCTCGAAGGGCAGCATGATGTTGCCGCGCACGTCGACGGTGGGCACCAGGTTGAACGCCTGGAACACGAACCCGACCCTGCGCCGGCGCAGCACCGTGAGCTGGCCGTCGGAGAGGCTCGTGATCTCGGTGTCGCCGATCCACGCACCACCGCTCGTGGGGGCGTCGAGCCCCGCCATCACATGCATGAGCGTCGACTTGCCCGACCCCGACGGCCCCATGATCGCGGTGAACTGGCCGCGCCGGATGCCGACGCTCACGTTGTCGAGGGCCGTGACCTGCGAGCCCCCGGCCCCGTAAGACTTGGTCAGATTGGTGACGCGGGCGGCGAGCCCCATATCGCTGCTGGTGATGTCCATATCTCGACGCTACGAAGCGCACGCGGCCCGGTCATCCGGCTGGAGGATGATCCTCGTCAGTCGGAGGGATGACCTGCTTCGAATGACGATGGGTGTCCCGAGGTCCCGGATTCGGAGCACCCGTCGTCATGTCGGCGGTTCGCGTCAGACCAGACCGTGCTCGTGCGCGAACACGACGAGCTGCACTCGGTCGCGCAGGGCGAGCTTCGTGAGCACTCGACTGACGTGCGTCTTCACGGTCGCCTCGCTCAGGAACTCCTGCGCCGCGATCTCCGAGTTGCTCATACCGCGCGCGGCATACGTGAAGATCTCGCGCTCGCGCTCCGTCAGAGCACCGTATGCGGGCGGCGCGGGCTTCACGGGAGCGGCGAAATGCGCGAACAGCTCCCGCGTCGCCGACGCCGCGATCACCTCGGACCCGGAATGCACGCTCCGCACAGCGGCGAGCAGGAACTCGGGGTCCGCGTCCTTCAGCAGGAATCCGCTCGCTCCCTGCCGGATCGCGCGGGCGGCGGCCTCATCGAGATCGAAGGTCGTGAGCATCACGATGCGCGGCGCACCGGGATCGCGCAGCAGTTCGGCGGTGGCAGCGATGCCGTCCATCACCGGCATCCGGATGTCCATGAGCACGACATCGGGCCTGGTCGCGGTCACGACGGCGACGCCCTCCCTGCCGTCGCCCGCCTCGCCCACGACGTCCATGTCGGTCTGGGAGTTCAGCAGCATCCGGATGCCTGCCCTGAACAGCGCCTGATCATCGACGAGGACGATGCGGATCGGGTCGGTCACTGGTGGTTCTCCTGGCTCGTCGGGTGAGCTGTCGCATAGCCCGAGACCGGGAGCCGCGCGCGCACCACGAACATCCTGCCATCGGGAGCCGCCGTGAGGGAGCCGCCGACGAGCTGGGCGCGCTCCGCCATCCCGACGATGCCGTGCCCGCGCGACGGCACCGGGGCTCCGTCCTCCGCCGATATGCCGTGATCGGAATGCGCGCGTCGATGGTCGCCGACGTCGACCGCGTTGCGGACCTCCAGCGCCACGGCATCGGCAGACCACGCCATCCGGAGGTCGACGTCGCGCCCGTCTCCGTGCCGCAGGGTGTTCGTGAGCGCTTCCTGCAGAATGCGGAAGACGGCCAGCTGCACCGCGGCCGGGGGCTCGCCGGGCGGCGTCGGGTCGACGTCGACCGAGAGCGCCACGCCTGCGGAGCGCACCTGTGAGAACAGACCTTCCAGATCGGCGAGCGTGGGCTGCGGCCCATCGCCCTGCCGGTGCCGCAGCTGTGCCAGCAGCAGCCTCACGTCGCTCAGCGCGGAGCGCGCCGTCTGGCTGATGGTGCCGAGCGCGTGCTTTGCGACATCCGGATCAGCGTCCGCCGCGTACCGTGCACCGTCTGCCTGCGCCACGACGACGGCCAGCGAGTGCGCGACGACATCGTGCATGTCGCGCGCGATGCGGCCCCGCTCCTGCTCGCTCGCCGTTTCGAACTCCGCGCGGTCGCGTGCCTCCCGATTCGCCCGCGCCTGACGCGACGCCCGAACGAGCGCGCCCGTGGTCCACGACAGCAGCAGCGCGAACACGATCATCGCGAACCAGGTGCCGCCGAGCAGCATCCACTCATACGAGAACGGATCGAGCGGCCACGCCGCTGCGTTGACGAGCACCATGTACGCGGCCGCGACGGCGGCACCGGCGATCGCCGACGCGAGGCCGAGCCACATCACCACACGCGTGCCGTATGCGGCGGTCACGTACAGCACACCGAACACCGCGACATCGACCGGCTGGGGTCCGATCAGCGCGACCATCTGCGCGATCGCGCCCACCCAGGCGATCACGAGCGAGAGCGCGGGGGACAGCCGCCTGACCGCAAGCGCGCTCGCGAAGATGAGCGTGACGACGATGCCGAGCCACAGGACGCCGTCCTGGCCGAACTCCGTGGTCGGCAGCGGTTCGACGAACGAGAACGCGATCACCGGCACGAACACCGCCGCGGCGACGACGTCGAACACGACCTGACCCGTTCTCAACGGTCGGAACAGGCTCGTGCGCATCCCTTTACGTTACGGGCGCGCGTCCATCCCGTCATCCGTCTCCGGATGTATTCCGCGGGATCGGCTGCGCCGCGGCGCCGACCAGCCGGGATCACCCGGATCGACGGCATCTCGCCGCACCTGACACGATCGGTCGTACGCTGGGCTCACAGAGCGGCTGACGGAGGTGCGCGATGAGCGATACAGGTGCGGCGGGGCGGCACGTGCTGCTCTCCGGGGGCACGAGCGAGGCCGGATGGGCAGCCGCGCGCGCTCTGCGCGACGGCGGCGCCCGTGTGACGGTCTCCGGACATTCCGCGGACAAGCTCGCGGCGTTCGAAGCCGA
Source organism: Frigoribacterium sp. JB110 (assembly GCF_900163665.1). Lineage (GTDB taxonomy): Bacteria > Actinomycetota > Actinomycetes > Actinomycetales > Microbacteriaceae > Microbacterium. The sequence continues at coordinate 170,572 of NZ_FUIA01000016.1, read as the reverse complement.
CGGGTTCGAAACAGCGGAGGTCGACCTCACCGACGAGTCGGCCGTGTTCGCGACGGCGCTGCGGATCGGCGCCGTCGACGGCATCCTGCATCTGGTCGGCGGCTGGCGCGGAGGCGGCGGAGTGCCCGGTCAGAGTGAGGAGGACTGGCGCGCCCTCGAGCCGTCGCTGACCGCGTGGCGGCACGTGTCGCGCGCATTCTGGGACGGCCTGACGGCTTCGCCCGCCGGCAGAGTCGCCGTCGTATCGTCGCCATCGGTTGCCAGGCCGCTGGCCGGCGGTGCCAACTACGCGGCGACCAAGGCGGCGCTCGAGGCATGGACCCGCGCGCTCGCCCACGGTTTCCGCAAGCACGCGCGCGACGCGGGCGTCGACCAATCCGGAGCCGCTGCGATCTTCCGCGTGAAAAAGCTCTCAGGCCTCGAGCAGCGCCTTGCCGACGAGTTCGTCGCGCTGTGGGACCGGCCAGCCGACGACGTCAACGACCGCATCATCGACCTCACGGAAGGGTGAGCGAGCGGCGCGCCGGACTGTCGTCCGCATGAGCCGCGCTGCACTCCGGCCGACGCCGCACCTCGACGGCCGATGCCGCGTCGCGGGCACCGGGTGCAGCACCGCTCCTCGCGGCGCAAACTACGCTGGATCGGTGACACCTCTGCATGACACGACGGAGCGCGGCTTCGCGTCGGACAACTATTCAGGCATCCACCCGGACGTGCTCGCGGCGATCGCCGCGGCCAACGGCGGCCACCAGAGCGCGTACGGATACGACGCGTACACCGAGCGACTGCAGGAGGTGCTGCGCGACCGCTTCGGCGAGCGCGCCGTGGCGTTCCCGGTCTTCAACGGCACGGGAGCGAACGTCGTCTCGCTGCAGTCGATGCTGCCCCGCTGGGGAGCCGTCGTCGCGCCCGAGACGGCGCACATCAACACCGACGAAGGTGCGGCACCCGAACGGGTCGCCGGCATCAAGCTGATCACGGTGCCGACGGACGACGGCAAGCTGACACCTGAGCACATCGACCGGATCACGGCGGGACGCCTCGACGAGCACAATGCGCAGCCGCTGGTGGTGTCGATCACGCAGTCGACGGAGCTCGGCACGCTCTACTCGGCCGACGAGATCCGCGCCATCGCCGACCGCGCCCACGCCGCTGGCATGAAGCTGCATATGGACGGTTCGCGCATCGCCAACGCCGCAGCGGCGCTCGAGCTGCCGCTGCGCGCCTTCACGACGGACGCCGGAGTCGACGTGCTGAGCCTCGGCGGCACGAAGAACGGCGCGCTCGCCGCCGAGGCTGTCGTCGCAATCGACCCGGATGCCGCGGACGGGCTGATCTACCTGCGCAAGTTCGACATGCAGCTGGCCAGCAAGATGCGGTTCGTCTCGGCGCAGCTGCTCGCCCTCTACGACGGCGACCTGTTCCTGCGCAACGCACGGCATTCCAACGACATGGCCGCGCGGCTGCGCTCCGGACTGAACCGGATGATCGACGACGGCACGGTGGCTGGCGTCTCCGTCGCCGACGGTCCGGTGAACGGCGTGTTCGCGACGCTCCCCGACGGTGTCGCCGACCGGCTGCGCGACCGGTTCCACTTCTACGACTGGGACGCCTCGCGCGGCGAGGTGCGCTGGATGTGCAGCTTCGACACCGCTGAGGAAGACGTCGACGCCCTCATCGCCGCCGTCGCCGCGGAGACACGCGCGCCTTAGGGCTCCGCCTGGCGGCCCTGGGCTTCCGCATCCCCGAGCGGCTCGCGGGTGCCGCCGTGCCAAGGCGGAGGAAGAAGTCGACCACCAGGTCGGCGACTGACGACAACGCGGGCAGGGTGGTGCCCGCGGGCCGCTCGGTCAGCGGAGTGCGCCGAGGTGGGCGAGGGCGGTGCGCACCAGCGCCCCGCGACCGCCTTCCATCTCGGCGGCCAGTGCGTCACTGGCGGCCTCCTCCGGTGGCATCCAGGTGACCTCGAGGGCGTCCTGACGCGGCTCGCACGTGCCTGTGACGGGGACGGCGAAGGCCAATGAGACCGCATGCTGGCGTTCGTCGTGGTACGCCGACATGCCGGGCAGCGGGAAGTACTCCGCCACCGTGAACGGCACGGGAGACGGCGGGATCACGGGGAACGCCATCGGCCCCAGATCGTTCTCGACATGGCGGAACAGGGCATCGCGCACGGTCTCGCCGTAGCGGACGCGGCCGGACACGATGGTCCGGCTCATCTCGCCCATCGGGGTCGCCCGCAGCAGCAGCCCGACCTCGGTGACCTGCCCGACGCCGTCGGTGCGGACCGGGACTCCCTCGACGTAGAGGAACGGCAGCCGACGGCGCGCCTCCGCCAGCTCGATCTCGCTCAGCCACGCCGGATTCGACGCTGCCTCGTCGCTCACCAGGGGGTCGTCTGGCAGATCATCCGGATCAGGTGTGCGAACGGTCATGCCTCCTGTATACCCGCTGGAACCGACATTCCGTACCGCGCCGGCAACAAGTCGTCCCGACGCGCCGTCGGAGGCGCCTCACGGACGCCCCGCCGACGTGACCTCGACCGATGTCGGACACCGCGGGCATGATGGTGCCATGATTCCGATTCCCGAGATCGACGATTCGTCCACGCGATGGCACAGCGAGGGCAACGACCCCTCACGCCCGCTCATCGTGCTGATCCACGGCTACGGCGCAGACGAACACGACCTCATCGCGCTCGCGTCGTCACTGCCGACGGGCTTCGACTACGCGGCGGTGCGCGGTCCACTGACGCCGCCGTTCCCGATGCCCGGCTGCTCCTGGTACCCGCTCGAGGGCGAGGGCTCGGGAGACATCGACGTGATCACCGAGTCGACGAACCGGCTGCTGGCCTGGCTCGACTCGCTGGGGCGCACCGGGCCCGTGGGCCTCGTCGGGTTCTCGCAGGGCGGCGTGCTCGCCGTGCATGCCATGCGACTGCGGCCGGAGGCGTTCGCCTTCGCCGGCAATCTCTCCGGCTACGTGATGCCCGGCGGCGAGATGCCGGGCGACGAGACACTGGCCGAGCGTCGCCCTCCGGTGTTCTGGGGCAGAGGCTCATCCGACGATGTGATCCCCGAGGGCCTGGTCGTGCACACGACCGACTGGCTGCCCGGTCACGCCGACATCGTCGGCCGCACCTACCTCGGGCTGGGCCACGCGGTCGCTCCGGATGAGGTGGCCGATCTGAACGTGTTCCTCACGAAGCAGCTCGAGGCGCTCGGCTGCTGAGGGGAACGGCCGCGGGGTGCGCATCGCACCGCCGCGGCCGTCTGTCCGGAGTCGTTCCTGCCTCTACTCCACGTCGTTCTCGTCCTCGGCTCCGCCCTCGGGGTACGCCGTTTCGGGCTTGCGCGCGAGGAAGACGACGCTCGAGATGAGCCCGCCCCAGATCACAACCGCGGAGATGATGAAGAAGGTCATGGCGATGGCGCTCATCGGGCGCCTCCCTTCACTCGGAGCTGATCGTCGGTCGGCCATGCATCGAATCGGTCGGGGTCCTGGCTCCAGCGCAGCTGAGGCAGCACGAACGCGGCGATCAGCATCACGATGATGCAGCCCCATCCGGCCACCCAGAGGTACCAGGTGTCATACCCCGCATAGCCGTTCTGCAGGAAGTCGACCGCCTTGGCGATCAGCATGTAGCCGAGCACCACGGGTGCGAGCACGGTGGTGAAGATCTGCCAGAGAACGCCCACCTTGAAGGTCGACACCGTGCTGAGATGGCGGGCCAGCACCGGGCCCTTGCGGTTCACCCAGAGCACGATGATCGACATCCCGACAGCGGAGCCGACGATGCCGAGCTGGTTCGACCATGCGTCGATCGTGTCGAGTGCGGTGAGCCCTGACGTCGACCCGAACAGCACCAGCGAGATGACGGCCAGGGGGACGCCGAACCCGAGCACCGTGCCGCGGCGCGTCCAGCCGAACTTGTCGCGCAGCGCGGCGATGACCACCTCGAGGATCGAGATCAGGGAGGTGAGTCCGGCGAGCGTCAGCGAGCCGAAGAACAGCGCACCGAACCATGCCCCGCCCGGCATCTGACTCACGATCGCGGGGAAGGTCATGAATGACAATCCGACGCCGGTGAGCCCCTCGAGGTCCCCGACTGCGATGCCCTGCTGGAAGGCGAAGAAGCCCAGCGTGGCGAACACGCCGATGCCGGCGATGAGCTCGAACGACGAGTTCGCGAAGGCGACGACGAGGCCGGCACCGGTCATGTTCGAGCGGCGGCGGCGGTACGACGAGTAGGTGATCATGATGCCGAAGGCGATCGACAGGGAGAAGAAGATCTGTCCGTACGCGGCGATCCACACGTTCGGATCGGCGAGCGCGGCGAAGTCGGGCGTGAAGAAGGCGTTCAGCCCGTCGACCGCTCCCGGAAGGGTGAGGGCGAAACCGACGAGCACCAGGAAGCCGATGATCAGCAGCGGGATGACGATCATGTTCGCCCGCTGCACGCCCTTGACGACGCCGGCCGCGAGGATGATGAGCGTCACGATCCAGGCGATCACCAGCGGGATCATCACCGAGGGCACGAACTCGAGGGTGAACGGGCTCTCCGCCGTCTGCAGGTACTCACCGACGAAGAACCCCGCGGTGTCGTCGCCCCAACGCAGATCCCACGAGAACACGAAGTAGCTCGACGACCACGCGAGCACCGCCGTGTAGTAGACCGCGATGAAGACGCAGATCGCCACCTGGAACCAGCCGAGCCCCTCCCCCAGCTTGCCGCCGAGGCGCTTGAGCGCCAGCGGAACCGAACCGCGGAACCGGTGACCGATCGCGTAGTCGAGGAACAGGATCGGGATTCCCGCTGTGACGAGCGCGACGAGATACGGGATGAGGAAGGCACCGCCGCCCGACTCGTACGCGACACCGGGGAAGCGCCAGATGTTTCCCAGGCCGACGGCGGAGCCGATGGCCGAGATGATGAAACCGAATTGGCCCGTCCACTGCTCGCGCTGTGGGACGGCCGCTGTGGAGCCTGCTCGCGTCATTGCGGTCCTTCTGCCTCTGTGTGACGTCGCGGACATGTTTCGATTCGACGTCAAACCCTGAGCGTAATCTGTGAGGGCTCCGGATGAAAGAGCCGCACCGAAATCCTGGAGCCAGTGATCTGCGCAGTCATCGTTCGCAACGCAGGCGATGCCTGAGCAGTTCGACAGCTGCCGAGCGTCTCGGCAGCAGTGTGCCCAGTCAGCGAGCCGGCGGCGGCGGCGAGCCGTCGTCGCTGTCGCGCGGGGTGGCGAAGACGAGTGCGAACGCTGTGGCGAGCGCGATGCCTATCGCCATGCCGACCCAGATCTGATCGAGCGCCACTCCCATGGCGACGCCGATTCCGACGCCGATTCCGATTCCGACTCCCCAGTTGGGCCGCCGCGCGCGACGCCTTCGGCCGCCCGATCCTGCGCCGCTCATCCCGTGCCTCCTCGCCTCGCGCGTCGTTCATCCGGTGCGCCCCACGCTACGTACGGGCGTGCCTGCGCGCCTCCCCCGCACGACGGAGATCCGTGCCTCGATCGCGATGGCGGTTCCGGTCCCATCGCCAGGCGACGACGGCATCCGTGCCGCGCGGAGCACCGACCTTCACACGCCGGATGCGGCGATCACGCGTCCAGTCGACCGGCGAACGGCGCGAGGGAATCGCGGATCGATGCGAGCTGCTCCGCGTCGATCCCGACACTGGCCATGACCTGCTCGGGAACGGCGAGCGCCCGTTCGCGCAGCGCGGCCCCCTCTTCGGTGAGGCCGATCGCGAGCCGTCGTTCGTCGTCCGTGCGCCGCTGTCTGCGCACGTACCCCTGACCCTCGAGTCGCTTCACAAGCGGGGACACGGTGGCTGGTTCGAGCGCAAGCGCCGCCGAGAGGTCGCCGAGCGTCTGCGGTGACTCCTCCCAGAGGGAGAGCATCACGAGGTACTGCGGGTGCGTGAGCCCCAGCGGTTCCAAGACGGGCCGATAGATCGAGACGACGTTGCGCGCAGCCGTGACGATCGCGAAGCAGAGCTGATTCTCGAGTTTGAGCAGGTCGTCACGATTCATCACCCCGTGAGTCTATCGCCCACGAAACGTTAGTACACTAATCACATGTGGCAGCCACCTCTCAAGAAGCCCCTTCGGCAGCGGATCCGCGACGCGGGTGGTTTCTACCTGTGGGCCAACACGACTCTCATCCGCATCGCGGGGCCGGCGCAGATCGGTGTGGGCACACAGCCGCGATGCCGCAGCTGCGGTGCGCTCAAACAGGAGCACGTGCTGGTGCACGACGGACTGGCCTGCCCCGATTCCACGCTGGTGTAGCGCCGCTTCGCGGATCGCCTGACCGGATCCCCTCCGCTCGATGCGCCCGACGGCGGGCGGCCGACTCCGCTCGCGCGCGGCGCGCTCCGCTCGAGACGCAGTGAGAGCGTGTGCAGACCGACCAGCACCGCGCGGCGACGGCCGAGTGTGTATCCTGGGAGCCCCTGTCGTCGAACGAAGGACACGAACGGTGAAGATCGTCGCTGCTTCCGCGCTCTCGCGCTGAACCGACGACGCCGCCGTGCCCTCTGCAGGGCTTCCGGCCACCGCCATGGGGCATCCTCCCGGCGAGCGTCGCGGATCCGCGCACCCGCGCTGACCCGCGACAGGCCTTCGCGCCTCGTGGATTCAGCGCATCCGCTCGCAGATTCCACGGAGGTTCCTCATGCCGTCTCTCGTTCTCTCATCCGTCTCCTTCCGCTGGCCCGACGGCTCGGTCGCCCTCGATCGCGTCTCCGGCTCGTTCGGCGACGGCCGCACCGGACTCGTCGGCCGCAACGGCACCGGCAAGTCCACCCTGTTGAAGCTCGCCGCGGGGGTTCTCGCCCCGACCGGCGGGACGATCACCGGCGACGGCGAGGTCGCGTACCTGCCGCAGCGACTCACACTCGACGTCGACGCCGGTGTCGCCGACCTCCTCGGCATCACAGAGCCGCTGACCGCGCTGCGCGCTATCGAGTCGGGCGACGCCGATCCGCGGCATTTCGACGCCGTCGGCGACGACTGGGACATCGAAGCACGCGCGCACGCCGCGCTCGCCGAGGCAGGTCTGCCGCCCGAAGCGCTCGATCGAACAGTCGGCACGCTCTCCGGCGGCGAGGCGATTCTCGCGGCCACCCTCGGGCTGCGGATGCGCCGCGCACCCATCACCCTGCTCGATGAGCCGACGAACAACCTCGATCGCGACGCCCGCGAGCGCCTCTACGGCGTCGTGCGGGCGTGGCGAGGCGCCCTCGTCGTGGTCTCGCACGACACTCGTCTGCTCGAGCTGATGGACGACACCGCCGAGCTGCACGCGCACGAGCTGAGCGTGTTCGGCGGACCGTACTCCGAGTGGCGGGCGTGGCTCGAGACCGAGCAGCGAGCAGCCCAGCAGGCCGAGATCGACGCGAAGAAGTCGCTGGCGAAGGAGAAGCGTCAGCGCATCGAGGCCGAGACGAAGCTGGCCGGGCGCGCACGCGCGGCGCACAGGGCCGAAGTCGAGAAGCGTGTGCCGAAGATCGTCGCGCACGGGCGCAGGCAGGCCGCGCAGGTGTCAGCGGGACGGCTGCGCACGGAGGTCGCCGAGAAGGAGGCGGAAGCCAGAGCCGAGCACGATGCGGCCCAGCGGCGCGTGCGAGACGACGACTCGGTGCGCCTCGACCTGCCCGACCCGGATGTCCCGCCCAGCCGCCGCATCGCAACGTTCGCGAGCGGTGCAGCTGCGCCGGATCCGGATGTCGCCGAGCCGGACGGCGCGCGGCCGTCTGCGGCGGCGGCCACGGCCCCCGCGGGGTCGGCCGACACAGCCGCGGCAGCGGCGCGCATCGCCGAGCGGCAATGGATCGTGCAGGGACCAGAACGCATCGCGCTGATCGGGCCGAACGGCTCGGGCAAGACGACGCTGCTGCACGCGCTCGTCGGTGCGCTCATCCCCGGGTCGGACAAGACGGCAGCCCCTGCCTCATCCGGGATCGGAGCCGCATCCGCGACCGCCTCATCCGGAACCTCTCCCAGCGCGATGGCTCACATCGATCGCATCGGCTACCTGCCGCAGCGGCTGGACGGGCTCGACGACGATGAGAGCGTGCTCGACGCGGTGCGCGCAGCGGCGCCGGACGTGCCGGATCGCGAGCTGCGCAACCGACTCGCGCGATTCCTCATCCGGGGTGCGACGGTCGACCGGCCGGTTCGCACGCTGTCGGGCGGCGAGCGGTTCCGGGTGCTGCTGGCCAGGCTGCTGCTCGCCGACCCGCCGCCGCAGCTGCTCGTTCTCGACGAGCCCACCAACAACCTCGATCTCGATACGGTCGACCAGCTGGTCGGAGCGCTGTCGGCCTTCCGCGGCGCGATCGTGGTGGTCAGCCACGACGATGCCTTCCTCTCGCGGCTCGGCATCGATCTGACTCTCGAACTGCGAGACGGGGTGATGCGGGAGGTGTGAGCCGGATCGCGCGCGTTCAGCAACAGAATGCGCATAAGTCAACACGTTCTGCGCAGCGGCGTGTTCGGGAACGCGCATTCTGTTGCGTTGCGCGCAACTGGCCGCGCGGCCCCGGATGGGCTACGCGGTGGGCGGCGGGCGGCGCTCGAGGGTGCGGGCGAGGGCGGCGAAGGCGAGGGCGCACAGCGTGTGCACGGCGAACACCGTGCCGAGGGCGGTGTCCATCGCGGCGCTGTCGTCACCGGCGATCTGCCAGAACGCGCCGCCGAGCAGCGCGACGCCCAGGCTGAGGCCCACCTGCTGCACCGTGGTGAACAGCCCGCTCGCGGCGCCGGCCGCCCGATGCGGCGCCCGAGACAGCACGGTATGCAGCAGGGGCCCGAACATCATGGCCTGAGCCACACCCAGGGGGACCAGCACGAGCTGCAGCGACCAGAGGTCGTCGCGTCCGGCGAACGACAGAATGCCGACGCCGGCGAGCGTCGCCGCCTGGCCGAGCGCGGCGAACATCATGGTGCGAGACCCCGCCGCCGACAGCAGCACGGGCAGGAGCACCGATGTGGCGACGAACGCCGCCCCGAAGCCGAGCACCAGCAGAGACGCCCCCAGCGCGCCCATGCCGAAGCGCGCCTGCGCGAGCGCGGACAGCTCGTACAGGAACGCGCCGTATGTCGCGAAGAACAGCAGCGTCATCACGAGTCCGCGCCGCACGACCCTGATGCGCAGCACCGAGGGCGGCACGACCGGAGTCACGCTCTGACGCTCCGACCTGCGCTGCAGCTGCCAGAACACGAGGAGAGCGGCGACTCCCACGACGATCGCGACGATGCTCCACACGGGCCACCCCTCACCCGGCCCGATCGTGAGCGGCACGATCACGAGGAGCAGGCTGGCGCCGATGGTGACGGCTCCCCTGACATCCATGGCCAGCGGCTCAGGCGAGTGCGACTCCGGCACGGCGCGCAGACCGGCGACGCCGACGAGAGCGATCGCACCCGTCACGACCTGCACGATGCGCCAGCCGAGGTCGGCGGGCGCTGCTGCCGCGATGCCGCCGGCGACGACCTGCCCCAGCACGGTGCTGACTCCGCTCATCGCGGCGAAGAGCATCAGGCCGGTGCGTCGCGTCGGCCCCTCCGCCGTCGTCTGGATGGTCGACAGCACCTGGGGCGTGAGCAAGCCGGCCGCGACGCCCAGCAGAACCCGCAGCACCACGAGCGCCAGCAGGCTCGTCACGAACGCCGCCGCGATGCTCAGCGCCGCGACGCCGAGACCGCCCACGACCAGCATCCGGCGCCTGCCGTACCGGTCTCCGAGACGCCCGGCGATCACGAGCGACGCGGCGAAGGCCGCGGTGTAGGCGGAGAGCACGAGCTGTTCGCCTGCGCTGCCCGTGCCGAGGTCGCGGCCGATGTCGTCGGCGAGCACGTTCACCGATCCGAACGTGAAGTTGACGGGGCCGAAGGCGACGAGGAGCACGGCGAGTCCCGAGCGCGTGAGCGACCGTGCGGGGGCGATCTGGGAGGTCATGCATCCACAGTCGCCATTGGCTCATCCTGTTACCAGAAGCCCGCTGATGCTATTACTGCTGGCACCTGGCAGGGATCGCCGCGCGGGCGCAGACTGGTGGCATGCCCCAAGCCGATCCTCAGCTGCGCGAGCTCGGAACGTTCCTGCGCGCCAGGCGCGAACGAGTCACTCCCGCTGTCATCGGGCTGGCCACCAGCGGTCGACGGCGCACGCCGGGGCTGCGCCGCGAAGAGGTCGCCCAGCTCGCCGGCGTCGGCATCACCTGGTACACCTGGCTCGAGCAGGGCAGGGCTTCCGGGGTCTCGGATCAGGTCATCGGCGCGGTCGCACGCGTGCTCAGGATGACCGATGCCGAAAAGCACCACGCGCTCGTGCTGGCAGGGCATGCGCCGGCGAAGCACGCGCCGCCGATGACGCTGCAGCCGGCGCATGCCGCGATCCTCGAACAGATGCTGCCGTTCCCCGCCGCGGTGCAGACCGACGGCTACGAGATCGTCGCGTCGAATCGGGCCTACAGGTTCGTGTTCGACGACCTCGATCGGTACGCCCCGGATGACCGCAACTGCGCGTGGCTGATGTTCACCGATCCGGTCTGGCGCGGCAGCATCGTCGACGAGTCGCTCGTGCTTCCCGATATCGCGGCCAGGCTCCGCGCACACCAGGCGGAGCACCGCGACGAACCCCGCTGGACGCGTCTGATCGAACGCCTCGTCGAGCACTCCGACGACTTCCGGCGGCTGTGGGAGAGCTACGACGTGGCCGACGAGCGACCGCGCCTGCGCCGGTACCGCTCGCCCCGCGTCGGCGCGCTGAACGTGCACTTCCAGAGCCTGTGGCTCGACCAGTCGAGCGGATCCCGGATGATCGTGATGTCGCCGGCCGACGCCGCCACTCGCGAGCGGCTCGAACGGCTCTCGTCGCTCGTCGCCTCGGCGCCCGCCTGGACGGCCAGGGAGGACGCACTCGCGGACGTCGCGAGCTGACCCTGCGCCTTCGTCGCCGGATGTCGGAGCCACGGGGCAGGATGGGGGAATGGACGTTCTCGATCGGTTCGGGCAGGCGACGCGGGAGTGGTTCCGCGGTGCGTTCCCCACCCCGACCGACGCGCAGGTCGGCGCATGGGAGGCGATCTCGCGCGGCCGCCATGCGCTCGTGGTGGCCCCGACCGGCTCGGGGAAGACACTGTCGGCGTTCCTGTGGGCGATCGACCGCGCCTTCCGCGAACCGCGTGATCCGAATGAGAAGACCACCAGGGTCCTGTACGTCTCGCCGCTGAAGGCGCTGGGCGTCGACGTCGAGCGCAACCTGCGCTCACCGCTGGTGGGCATCTCGCAGGCAGGCAGACGGCGGGGAATCGACGTTCCGGATGTCACCGTCGGCGTCCGCTCCGGCGACACTCCGTCGTCCGAGCGGCAGAAGCTCGTGCGCAGCCCGCCGGAGATCCTGATCACGACACCCGAATCGCTGTACCTGATGCTCACGAGCCAGGCACGACGCACCCTGCGCGGCGTGCACACCGTCATCGTCGACGAGGTGCACGCGGTGGCGGCGACCAAACGGGGCGCACACCTCGCGGTGTCGCTCGAGCGCCTCGATGACGTGGTCACGGGCACTGGCGGCGCTGGACGCCCTGCCCAGCGCATCGGCCTGTCGGCGACGGTGCGCCCGATCGACGAGGTGGCACGGTTCCTGGGCGGCGCCGCGCCCGTCGACATCGTGGCGCCGCGGGCGTCGAAGACGTTCGACCTGCGGGTGACCGTGCCCGTCGACGACATGCAGAACCCGCCGCCTGCCGGTGCAGGAGCCGACGCGTCCGCCGGCGGCGACGAGGGCGAGGACGACTGGTTCCGGCCTCCGGAGTCGACGGAGATGACCGGATCGATCTGGCCGCACGTGGAGGAGGCGATCGTCGACCGCATCGTCGAGCAGAAATCGACGATCGTGTTCGCGAACTCGCGCAGGCTGGCGGAGCGACTCACGGGGCGGCTCAACGAGATCTACGCCGACAGGCTGGGGCTCGAGCCGCCTCCGCCGGCGAAAGCCGCGCTGAGCGGGCCGACCACGTCGGAGACGGCGGGCGTCGCCCCCGTGCTGGCGAAGGCGCACCACGGGTCGGTGTCGAAGGAGCAGCGCGCGCAGGTCGAGGACGAGCTCAAGTCGGGGTCGCTGCGGTGCGTCGTGGCGACCAGCAGCCTCGAGCTGGGCATCGACATGGGTGCCGTCGATCTCGTCATCCAGGTGGAGGCACCGCCATCCGCCGCGAGCGGACTGCAGCGCGTGGGACGTGCGGGGCACCAGGTGGGCGAGATCAGCCGGGCGGCCCTGTTCCCGAAGCACAGGGCAGACGTGCTGCACACCGCCATCGTCACCGAGCGCATGCTGTCGGGGCGCATCGAGGCGATCGAGGTTCCGCAGAATCCGCTCGACATCCTCGCCCAGCACACGGTCGCCGCGTGCGCCACCGACCCCGTCGACGTAGAGGGCTGGTTCGACACGGTGCGGCGCTCCGCGCCGTTCCGGTCCCTGCCCCGCAGCGCGTTCGAGGCGACGCTCGACCTGCTCGCGGGGCGCTATCCCTCCGACGAGTTCGCCGAGCTGCGCCCGCGACTGGTGTGGGATCGCGACGCCGGCACGCTCGAGGGACGGCCAGGTGCACAGCGTCTCGCGGTGACCAGCGGCGGCACGATCCCGGATCGCGGCCTGTTCGGTGTGTTCGTCGCAGGAGAGACGCGAGGCGCCAGAGTCGGCGAACTCGATGAGGAGATGGTCTACGAGTCGCGGGTGAACGACGTGTTCACACTGGGAACGACGAGCTGGCGCATCGTTGAGATCACCCACGACCGCGTGAACGTGGTGCCGGCGTTCGGCCAGCCGGGGCGCGTGCCGTTCTGGCACGGCGACGGGCTCGGTCGCCCTGCGGAGCTCGGCGAGGCGCTCGGAGCGATGTCGCGAGAGCTGTCATCGGCATCGCGCGAGAAAGCAACCGATCGCCTGACCGAGGCAGGGCTCGACGAGCGCGCGATCGGCAACCTGCTCGACTATCTCGCCGAGCAGAAGGATGCGACGGGGTCGCTCCCCACCGACCGCACGCTCACCGTCGAGCGGGGCAAGGACGAGGTAGGCGACTGGCGGATCATTCTGCATTCCCCGTACGGCATGCACGTGCATGCGCCGTGGGCGCTGGCGGTGGGCGCCCGTATCAGAGAACGACTCGGCGTCGAGGGATCAGCGGTCGCCAGCGACGACGGCATCATCGCGCGCATTCCCGATGCGGAATCCGATCCGCCCGGCGCGGAGCTGTTCGTCTTCGAGCCCGACGAGCTCGAGCACATCGTCACAGAAGAGGTCGGCGGCTCCGCGCTGTTCGCGTCGCGCTTCCGCGAGTGCGCCGCCCGCGCACTCCTGATGCCGCGCACACAGCCGGGCAAACGCAGTCCGCTGTGGCAGCAGCGCCAGAAGGCGGCGCAGCTGCTCGAGGTGGCGCAGCGCCACCCGACGTTCCCGATCATCCTCGAGACCCTGCGCGAGGTGCTGCAGGACGTCTACGACCTGCCGGCGCTGCTGCGGCTCGCCCGTGGCATCGGGGAGCGCCGCATCCGGCTCGTCGAGACCGAGACGCCACAGCCTTCCCCGTTCGCGCGCGACCTGCTGTTCGGCTACGTCGGCGCGTTCGTGTACGAGGGAGACTCCCCTCTCGCAGAGCGCCGCGCGGCGGCGCTCTCGGTCGACCCCGCACTGCTGAGCGAACTGCTCGGCCGCGTGGAGATGCGCGAGCTGCTCGATCCCGACGTCATCGCACAGTACGAGGCGGAGGCTCAGCGCCTCGCGCCGGATCGCAGGGCGAGGGGCGCAGAGGGCGCTGCCGACCTGCTGCGCCTGCTCGGGCCGCTCACGCCGGAAGAGCTCTCAGCGCGGCTCGTCGGCGACGGAGACGGAGACGGAGACGACGGCACCGTGCACGGTTCCGACAACGCGGCCGAGGCGGATGCGCACGCCTCACCCGCTCCGAAGGACGCCGCCGGGGAGCCGCCTGCTCCCGATTCCGCACCGGTCGAGACAGCGACCGAATACCTCGATCACCTGGTGCAGCAGCGGCGCGCGATCCGAGTGCCGATCGCCGGCGAACAGCGATTCGCCGTCATCGAGGACGCCGGCCGCCTGCGCGATGCGCTGGGGGCGGCGCTGCCGGTCGGGCTGCCGAACGCCTTCCTCGAGCCGGTCGCCGACCCGCTCGGCGACCTCGTCTCGCGCTACGCCCGCACGCACGGCCCGTTCACGACCCGCGCCGTGGCGGAGCGGCTCGGCATCGGCGTCGCGGTCGCCCGCCACACGCTGCAGCGGCTCGAGTCGCAGGGCCGCCTGCAGAGCGGCTTCTTCCTGCCGGAGGGCTTGTCCTCCGGGGCCTCTTCCGACGAGAACGAATGGTGCGACAGCGAGGCGCTTCGGCGCATCCGGATGCGCTCGCTCGCCGCCCTGCGCGGCAGCGTCGAACCCGTGTCGCAGCCGTCGTACGCGCGGTTCCTCGTCGACTGGCAGCACCTCGAACGGCCGCTGGAGGGGATCGACGGCGTGCTCGCGGTGATCGAACAGCTGGCGGGAGTGCCGGTGCCGGCGAGCGCCTGGGAGTCGCTGATCCTGCCCAGCCGGGTGCGCGACTATGCACCGGCGATGCTCGACGAACTCACCGCGACGGGCGAAGTGATCTGGTCGGGCCACGGCACGCTGCCTGGGCGCGACGGCTGGGTCGCCCTGCACGCCTCGGATGCCGCTGACGTGACGCTCGCCGATCCGGATGACGCGGTGGAGTTCGCGCCGGAGTCCCTCGAAGAGCGCATCCTCGGCGTGCTGTCGTTCGGCGGGGCGTACTTCGCGCCTCAGCTGTCGGACATGATCCGCTCGCGCATGCCGGACGACGAGGCCGCGGCGGTGTCGGAGACGTCTGTCGTCGACGCGCTGTGGAACCTGGTGTGGGCGGGCAGAGCGACCAACGACACGTTCTCCCCCGTGCGCACCCTGCTGGCGGGCGGCTCGCAGGCGCACCGCGCGAAGCGACGGCCCCCGCGGGCCCGCGCGTACCGAGGCGGCGGCCTGCACCGACCCGCGCCTCGACCGACGGTAGGCGGGCGCTGGTCCATGCTGCCCGCTCGCACAGCCGACCTCGCGGTGCGGCAGGCCGCGACCGCCTCCCTGCTGCTCGACCGGTACGGCGTCGTCACGCGCGGTGCGGTGCAGAGCGAGGGCACGCCCGGCGGGTTCGCGCAGGCGTACCGCACTCTCGCCGGCCTCGAACAGGCAGGGCACTGCAGGCGCGGGTATCTCATCGAGAAGCTCGGCGCGGCGCAGTTCGCCGCTTCGACGACGATCGACCGGATGCGGCACTTCGCCGCTCAGGACGACCCGGCGCCCCTTCACGCTGTGATGCTCGCAGCGACCGACCCCGCCAACCCGTACGGAGCGGCGTTGGCGTGGCCGACGATCGACGGCGTGAAGCACCGGCCCGGGCGCAAGGCGGGAGGAATCGTCGTGCTCGTCGACGGGGAGCTGGTGCTGTACCTGGAGCGCGGAGGGAAGAGCGCGCTCGTCTTCGCCGACGACGAATCCGTAGTGCTCGCCGCATGCCGAGGCCTTGCGGACACCGCCCGTGCTCGCCGGCTCGAGACCCTCACGGTCGAGCAGGCCAACGGCGAGTTCGTCTACACGGCGCCGCTGGGCAGAGCGCTTCGCGCGGCGGGGTTCGTGGAGGCGACGAAGGGACTCACGCTGCGCCGCAGCTGAGGCACGGCCCGCTCAGTGGCCGATGTAGCGGCCGGGGCGGTGGTTGACGGCGAGCACGAGATTCACGACCACGACGCCGAGCGCGCTCAGCAGCACCAGCACCCACGGCACGACGAACAGCGCGGATGCCACGATCAGCGCGTCGACGATCATCTGCACCCATCCGGCGCGGAACCCGGTCTTGTCCTGGATGAGGATCGCGACCACGTTGACGCCGCCGAGGCTCGCCTGATGCCGGAACAGGATGAGCATGCCCACGCCCACCAGCAGGTTGCCGCCGAGCACGGCGTAGATCGGGGCGATGTCGTGCAGCGGCATCAGCGCCGCGTTCACGCTCGACAGTGCGGAGACGATGCCGACCGAGCACAGCGTGAGCAGGGTGAACCGGATGCCCTTCTTCCACAGCGCGAGCGCGATGAACGGGAGGTTCACGAGCACGAACACGAGCCAGAACGGCGCTGCCAGCACCTGATCGAGCAGGAGTGCGAGGCCGGCCGTGCCGCCGGTGACGGCGTCGACGGACTTCAGCAGGTGCAGCCCGAGCGCCGCGACGAACGTGCCAGTGGCGATGCCGAAGACATCCTCCGTCGGGGTGTGTCTGGTCTGCTCCCACTCGAGCACGAGCGCGTCGTCGTCCGATCGATCGTCGAGATGGGGAGTGGCAGCCACTCGCCCCATCGTACGCCGGGAGAATTCTCGGGCTCCGGGAATATCCGCGGCACGGCAGACGTTGAGTACTTAGGCAGGCCTAAGTCCAGGCCGCGGAAGGACATCGTGGGCAAGAACTACGTCGACATCGAGAACGACAACGGCGAAACACTGCGGTACCGCAAGCACATCAACGGCCGCGGGCTGGTCGCGCACGGCGCGAAGGTCCACCCCGAGGCGCGCGTGGAATCCGGGGCGTATGTCGAACCCGGCGTGCGAGTCGCCGCCGGCGCCAAGATCGCGAAGGGCGCCTGGATCGAACCGAACGTGCAGATCGGGTCCGAGGCCATCATCGATGCCAACGCGCACGTCGGCCCCGGCGCCGCGATCGGCGCACGGGCGCACGTGGGCATTCGGTCGATGATCGGCGCGGATGCGCTCGTCGCCGACGGCGCGATCATCCGCGACGACGAGAAGATCGCCACCAAGGCGCGCGTCATCACCGACAGCAGAGGGTTCCGCCTCGCCGCCTGAACATACACACCGACCCGAGCGTCCGTCGCCTGGCTGCACTCAGCCGCGGCGGGCGCTCGGTCGTTCCCCGGCTGAGCACACCGCCCGTGCGCTCAGCGGGACGAGCGTGCGCCTCGGCCGCGGGTGATCGCGGCGAAGTGCTGCACGTCGTCTGCGTCGCGTTCGCGCAGCCACGCGAGCGCGACCGGCAGGGACGGGTCGTCGGCGAGCGGGCGGTGGTCGACGTCGCGGCGGTGATGCAGGCGCGCCAGCGACATCGGCACCACCACGATGCCGACGCCCGACGCGACGATCTCGATCGCGTCCTCCGTCGTCGCGGGTGCGCCGAATGTCGCCGCCTCGATCGGCAGGCCGAGATCGCCGAGCACATCGTCCGTCGGTGTGATCAGCACCTCGCCGGCCAGGTCATCCGGGGTGAGTTCGTCCGCTGCCATCAGCGATGATTCCTTCGAGGCGACCACGACGGCCACCTCGTCGTACAAGCGGATCGTGTGCAGCTCATCCGGATCTCCATCGATCGGCAGTCGCACGATCGCGGCGTCGACGTCCCCCGTGTCGAGCGCAGCGCGCTGGCCGGCGGCGCTGATCGGCACGAGCTCGAGCCGGGTCTCCGGTCGCTGTTCGCGCCACCGCTCGATCCACTTCCCCGGCATCGCCCCTGGCACCGCCCCGAGCCGGAACACGGCAGGTGCCGCGCCGAGGTCGTCGCCTGTTGGGCCCGCGCCATGCGGACGAACGGCATCGCCGCGATCCGCACCGGCGTTCCCGCCTGCCCGCCTGCCTGCGCCTGCCGCACCGGGCTTCTTGTCGACGCGCGGCGCTCCACGGTGTCCTGCACCGCCGGATGCACCGCCTCGCCGCGCCCCCGCCCGACGCTTCGGGTTCTGCCTCGCCATGTCTGAAAGCGTACGGCCAACGCCCCGTGCCCGACCTGCACCCCCGCCACCACGAGCATGCGACCGGCGCAGCGCCCGAGAGCTCAGGCGAAGAGCATGTCGATCTTCTCGCGCAGGTACGCCTCCAGCGGCATGACGGCACCCGCCGAGGTCCACCGGATGACGACGGTGCGGTTGCGCACGCTGAGGGGGCCGGATGATCCTTCCGCGGCGAGCGCAGAGAGGGCGATCCCGGTGTGATCGACATTGACGACCGTGCCCGGTGCGAATCCGCCGCGCACGCACATCGCCTCCGCCTCTGCGCGCCGCCTGGCCGCCTCGGAGGTGAAGCCGCGTCGGCGCTCCTCAGACGCGCGCAGGACGTCGCCGACCTCGTAGACCGCGATGTCGCCGATCAGCAGCGTGCCGACGCGCCAGGCTCGCCCGTCCGGCACGACACGGGGCCGAGCGCCCATCGCCGACCGCAGCGCACCAGGCACGATGAGCCTGCCGAGGTGCTCACGCGGGGCGTCGCCGAGCCGCTCCCTCGCCTGGTCGAACAGCGCGGCGGCGGCGGCCGCCTGATCAGCGGCGCGATCATCGGAGCCGTCGCTCATCCGGTTATCCGCCACCCCACCAGGCTACGCCGGGCGCTCGAAGACGGTGCCGAGCACTGCCGCTCCGATCGAAGACGCGGCGTCGCGCATCGTCCGCACGCGACAGCGCCCGCCGCCCCGCGATGGGGCGACGGGCGCCGTCGCGGTCCTGCTACTTCCAGACGTCGGCTGCGATGTCGACGACGTGACGGACCTTGGCCCACTGCTGCTCCTCGGTGAGCACGTTGCCCTCCTCCGTCGAGGCGAAGCCGCACTGCGGGCTGAGCGCGAGCTGGCTGAGATCGGCGAACTGCGCGGCCTCGGCGATGCGCTGCTTGATCTCGTCGACGGGCTCGAGCTCGCCCGCCTTCGACGTCACCAGCCCCAGGACGACCGTCTGATCCCCCGGCTGCAGGAACCGCAGCGGCTCGAAGCCGCCGGCGCGCTCGCTGTCGTACTCGAGGAAGAACCCGTCGTACGGCACCGCGAACAGGTGCTCGGCGATCGGTTCGTACCCTCCGGACGAGATCCACGTCGATCGGAAGTTGCCGCGGCAGATGTGCGTGCCGACGACCAGGTCATCCGGCTTGTCCTCGAGCACCCGGGTGAGGATCGACGCGTAGCGCTCGCCGAGCCCGTCGGTCTCGATGCCGCGCTCGTGCTTCGCACGGTCGAGCTCATCCTGGCTGCACAGGTACGCCCAAGCGGTGTCGTCGAGCTGAAGGTAGCGCGCACCCTCGTCGTAGAAGGCCCGGATCGCGTCGCGGTACGCCTGCACGAGGTCGTCGACGTAGTCACTGCGGGTCTCGTACTCGCCTGCGGTGAGGTTCTGCGGCTCCACGCGGAAGTCGAGCACGGTCGGGGCCGGCAGCGAGAACTTCGGCTGCACGCCGGCTGCCTCGGCCACTGGCTTCAGCGCGCGCCAGTGCTCGAGCATCGGGTGGTCGGAGAAGCCGATGCGGCCGTTCACCTGCACGGCCTTCTGCTTGGTCTGCGCCCCCTGGAACGGCAGACCGTGATCGGTCTCGATGATGTCGACGCCGTCGAGACCGCCGAAGAAGTCGAAGTGCCACCACGCGCGGCGGAACTCTCCGTCGGTGGCCAGCTGCAGACCGGCGTCGGCCTGCTTGCGCACCAGGGAGGCGATCTGCTCGTCCTCCACGCTGCGGAGCGCTGCAGCGTCGAGGTCGCCCGCGGAATGGGAGGCACGAGCGGTCTTGATGGCGTCGGGGCGCAGGAACGAGCCGACGATGTCTGCACGATAAGGAGGGTTCACGGTCACGCCTTCAACCGTACGCGGCTGCGCCCCTCGCCTCGACCCGGGTCGCAACACACCGCAACCCTCGCCGGATGCCGTCTGTGGGTGATCTCCGTCGGTAAGGGCCTCCGCTTACCCGCAGAGATCACCCACAAACGGACGGGTCAGGCCAGGCGCGGCTCGTCGTCCTCGACCAGGGAGAGGGGGCGCACGGGGCTCGAGTCGCTGCCGTGGATCTCACGGTGGATGCGCTCCATCCGCTCGTCGAGCTCGCTCGCTGTGATCGCCGCGTCGCGCAGGCTCTCGAGGATGCGCGCCGGCACCTGCTTGTCGTACTTGTAGTAGGTCTTGTGCTCGAGGCTGGCCCAGAAGTCCATCGCGATGGTGCGGAACTGCACCTCCACCGGCACCCGGATCTTGCCCGTCGAGAGGAACACGGGAACGTCGACGATCGCGTGCAGGCTCTTGTAGCCGTTCGCCTTGGGGTTGGCGATGTAGTCCTTGATCTCGCGCACTTGGACGTCGTCCTGCATCCGGAGCTGATTGAACATCCGGTACGCGTCGGTCACAAAGCTGCAGGTCACGCGCACGCCGGCGATGTCGAGGATGTGGCGTCTGACCGATTCGAGGTCGGGTTCGATTCCGCGCCGCGTGACCTTGTCGACGATGGAGTCGACGCTCTTCAGCCGCGTCTCGACGTTCTCGATCGGGTTGTACGCGTGGTCGTTCTCGAAGTCCTCACGCAGGATGAGCATCTTCGTCTCGATCTCGCGCATGCCGAATCGGTACTGCGAGAGGAACTTCGACAGGTCGTCGCGCATCTGGCGGGCCCTGATCAGCTCCCGCGGGTCGACGACGATCCCCTGGTCCAGTGGTTCCGCTGTCATGGCTTCACCGTACGACGATGGCGTAGGCATGCGCTGTGAGATCTCTATGCTCAGGATGAGCCGAACAGCCCCAATCCCCGGCAGGCCCACAGACCGCTCCGGTTCCCCGAAGTGCGCCACCGCCGCGAACATGGCGCAATCCGCCGCACCGGAACCGGCCGGCGAAAGCCGGAACCGCACTTCGGCACACCGGAAGCGATCCCCGCGGCGGGATACCGGTAGCGTCGAGGTGTGCACGACGACGAAGGCGGCTCCCCGCCGCGCGGCTCGGAGCCGCCTGCCGCCGATGACCGCGACGCGCCCGCTCCGACTCCGGCGAGCCGTCGTCCGTGGAAGCGCACATGGCGGCGCTCATTCGCCTTCGCGATCGCCTCGATCGGGGTGCCGTTCGTGGCGGCAGGGCTCGTGCTCGCGCTGCTCATCGCCCTCTCGCACCCCAGCGCCGGGCCGTCGGCGTTCCTGTCGCCGTTGCTCCCGGTCGCGATGGCGCTGGTGTCGGTCGCGGCGATGACGCTGTTCGTGCGGCGCTCGCGGTCGCACTCGCGCACCGTGTGGGCGGTGATGGCGATCGGTGCATGCCTGGTCTCCATCGCGGCCACGATGATCGCGTTCGCGCTGATCGCCGGTCTGCAGTCCGGATGGCTCGGGCTGTGGTTCGGCGCGGTGGGCACGGTGACGGCGGCGTTCTACTTCTGCGCGCTGGGCGGACCGCTGTGGGCGGCTGCCGGAGCGGTCGCGGGCGCGCGCATCGTCGGCGTCGAGCGCCGAGCCGACCTCTGGCTGTTCGGCGTCGCGACCGCAGCGCTCGGCGCCGTCGTGTCGACGGCGGCGGCTTGGATCGCGCACGGCGACGCGTCAGGCGAGTCGGCGCTCGCACGCTGCTCCGGCTACTCGGCGCAGATGCCCGTCGAGGGCGAGTTCGCGGGCGGATGGAGCTGGTTCCCGCTGGGCTGGGACTGCCAGTGGGGCAGCACACAGGCGATCGACGTGGTCTTCTGGCCGACCTTCCCGTTCGCCACCGGCATCGCCCTCGCCGTGCTCGGACTCGCCCTCATCCTGGCGAACCTGCCCCGCCGCCGTCACCACTCATCCTGACCCGCGCCCCTGCCTGCTGCCGAGATGCGCACTTCTCGTCGAGATGCGCCGACTTTGACGCCCGGATGTCGAGAAAGTGCGCATCTCGGCAGCCGAGTGCTGCTCGCTACCGCACCGGATCCTCGTGGAACCACGCCCGCGCCGCCCACAGCGACACGTACACCAGCCCCACCAGCACCGGCACCTCGATCAGCGGGCCGACGGCCCCGGCGAGGGCCTGCCCACTGGTGGCGCCGAACGTGCCGATCGCCACGGCGATGGCGAGCTCGAAGTTGTTGCCCGCGGCGGTGAACGCCAGCGCCGTCGAGCGTGCGTAGCCGAGGCCGAGGCCGCGCCCGAGCAGCAGCCCCGCGAACCACATCACCGCGAAGTAGACCAGCAGCGGCAGGGCGATCCGGATGACGTCGAGCGGCTTGGCGAGGATCGCCTCGCCCTGCAATGCGAACAGCAGCACGATCGTGAACAGCAGCCCGTACAGCGCCCACGGCCCGATCTTCGGCAGGAAGGAGCCCTCGTACCAGGCGCGCCCCTTGGTGCGCTCCCCGATGAATCGAGAGGCGAACCCCGCCATGAGCGGAACGCCGAGGAACACCAGCACGTTCAGCGCGATCTGCCACACCGAGACCTCGAGCCCCTGCGTGTCGAGGCCGAGCCATCCGGGCAGGACCGTGAGGTAGAACCAGCCGAGGAAGGCGAACGCGACCACCTGGAAGACCGAGTTGATCGCCACCAGCACGGCGGTGGCCTCGCGGTCGCCGCATGCGAGGTCGTTCCAGATCACGACCATGGCGATGCAGCGAGCGAGCCCCACCAGGATGAGGCCGGTGCGGTACTCGGGCAGGTCGGGCACGAGCAGCCACGCCAGCGCGAACATCACCGCCGGGCCGAGCAGCCAGTTCAGCACGAGCGACGACACCAGCAGCTTCACGTCGCCCGTCACGGCCGCGACGCGGTCGTAGCGCACCTTCGCCAGCACGGGGTACATCATCACCAGCAGCCCGAGACCGATCGGCAGCGAGATGCCGCCGATCTCCATCGCGGTGAGCCACCCGGACATCGCCGGCACGAAGCTGCCCAGCGCGAGGCCGGCGACCATCGCCAGACCGATCCAGGCGGGCAGCCAACGGTCGAGCGTGCTGAGCCGCTGCGGCACCTGGCGGGTTGCGGTATCGGTCATGCGTGTTCTCCAGACGGTCGAGAGCGGGACGTCGACACAGTCGCGCAGGTCACGGGTTCAGCACGTCGGCGACGCGCTCGAGCGAGCCCGGCACGAGCGAGTAGTACGCCCAGGTGCCGCGCTTGCTGCGCGCGAGGAAGCCCGCGTCCGTGAGGATCTTCAGGTGGTGCGAGACGGTCGGCTGACTGAGCCCCACCGGCTCCGTGAGGTCGCACACGCACGCTTCCTTCTCGGCTGTCGCGGCGACGATGGACAGCAGTCGCAGCCGGGTCGGGTCGGCGAGCGCCTTCATCGTCTTCGCGAAGTCGTCTGCTTCGTCCGCGCCCAGCGGCTCGCGCACCAGGGGTTCGCAGCACACGGCCGACGCGCTCGGTTCCTGCTCCGATGCCGCATCGCCTGCCGCAAGCGCGCCTTCTGCCCGGCCGATCAGCACGGGAATCTCAATGCTCATACATCGATGATAGTAAATATTGACAGTTCTCGATAGATGGGGGCACGATGGATTCATCGATCATCCTCGATGCAAGGAACGACACATGACCCTTATCGACCTCACTCCGCGCGTACAGGCCGACGTGCGCCTCGACGCACTGCCCATCGCCGTCGTGGGAAGTGGTCCGATCGGCCTCGCCACCGCGGCACACCTCGCCCAGCGCGGCATTCCGTTCCGCGTATTCGAGCAGGCCGACACCGTCGCCGCTGCGGTCAGGGCATGGGGTCACACTCGGCTGTTCTCCCCGTGGCAGCACCTGGTCGACGACGCCGCACGCGCACTCCTGGCGGACGTCGGATGGCAGGAGCCGCCCGACCACGTCGCCCCCACCGGTGATGCCCTCGTCGACGACTACCTCACCCCGCTCGCCGAACATCCGGCGATCGCACCGCACATCCGATTCGGCGCGAATGTCACCGCGGTCTCCCGCGAAGGCATGGACCGCACGCGCACTGCGGGGCGCGGCCGCGCACCCTTCGTCCTGCGCGTGACCGCATCGGACGGCACGGCGATCGACGCCGTCGCTCGCGCCGTGATCGACGCGTCCGGCACGTGGACGACTCCCGCCGCACTCGGCTCCAACGGGCTCGACCCGATCGGGTTGGACGAAGTCGCCGAGCACGTCGCGCCCGCGCTGCCCGATGTGCTCGGCCGTGACCGCGCGCGCTTCGCCGGCCGACACACCACCGTCGTCGGTGCGGGCCACTCCGCGGCGAACACTCTGATCGCCCTCTCAGCCCTGGCGGAGCTGGAGCCGGACACCCGCGCGACGTGGCTCATCCGGAACCGCGCGGCGAAGCGCGTGACGGCCACGGACGACGAGCTCGAGGGCCGCGGCGCGCTCGGTTCCCGGCTGGAGCAGCTCGTGGCCGACGGCCGGGTCGAGGTCGTCGACTCGTTCGAGATCGCATCCGCTGCCCCGCACGGCGGCGGCATCCGACTGTCGGGAACGCGGGGACAGGCGCACGAGACCGATCTCGTGGTGACCAGCACGGGATTCCACCCCGACCTGACCATGCTTCGGGAGCTGCGCTTGGATCTCGACGACGTCGTGGAGGCGCCGCGCCGCCTTGCGCCGATGATCGACCCCAACGAGCACTCGTGCGGCACCGTGGAGCCGCACGGCTATCGGGAGCTGTCGCATCCCGAGACCGGCTTCTACATCGTCGGAATGAAGAGCTACGGCCGCGCCCCGACCTTCCTGCTGCGCACCGGGTACGAACAGGTGCGCAGTGTCGTCGCCTGGCTTGCCGGCGACGCCGAATCGGCGGGGCGCGTTGAACTCGCGCTGCCCGCCACCGGCGTCTGCGACGCAGGAGGCGGCTGCTGCTGATGCCACCACTGCCCATTCGCCTTCCGTTCACCGGGACGGCGCTGAGACCACCTAGGCTTTCCGCCTTACCGAGGGAGAGAAATGACCGAGAAACCCACCGTTCTGTTCGTGTGCGTGCACAACGCAGGACGATCACAGATGGCCGCCGGATGGCTGCAGCACCTCGCGGGAGACGCCGTCGAGGTCCTCTCGGCGGGAAGCGAGCCGAAGGATCAGATCAACCCCGTCGCCGTCGAGGCGATGAACGAGGTCGGTGTCGACATCCGGAACAGCTCCCCGAAGCTGCTCACCACGGACGCCGTGCGCGAGTCGGACGTCGTGATCACGATGGGCTGCGGAGACGCGTGCCCGATCTTCCCCGGCAAGCGCTACGAGGACTGGGAGCTCGCCGACCCTGCCGGCCAGGGCATCGACGCGGTCCGCCCGATCCGAGACGACATCCGCGCGCGAGTCGAGAAGCTCGTCTCGGAGATCACACCCTCCTGACGACGCTGTCAAGCGAGCCGCCCGCGACCTCCGCACGGAGGATTCGCGGGCGGTTTCTCGCTCGCATGGCGCGCAGACAGCATGATTCCTTCCATTTTCGTCAAGAATCACGTTTCTTGATCCGGATTTTCTTGATCCGGGCGCCCCAGAGCGGCGCAAGCTGGACTCATCACCGAAGGAGGACATCATGTCGCTTACTGCCAACCTCATCGACGAGGACACCGACGCTCTCGACTTCATCGGCCGCCCGTACTGGTTCGACCGCCCGTCGCAGGCCGAGGGCGAAGACGCCTGACGCACCCCGCGCACAGCACGAAGCGACCCCGCCTCTCCGGCGGGGTCGCTTCGTCTTCTGACGGTTCAGACGGGCTTGTTCGCCTTGCCGTCGAGCCAGAGCGTGTCGGTCTCATCGCGATGGGTGCCCTCAGAACCGACATGCTTGCTGTCGATCGTCGACCCCTTCTTGATGACGTGCACGAGCGCCATGCCGTGCCCGCGACCCAGCCCGTAGTCCGCCTTGAGCCATTCGAGGATCACGCCGGCCTTCACCGTCGGCTCGTCGAACCCCTTGCTCTGTGCGATCTCGACGAGCTGCCGGGGCGTGAGACCCGTCTTGTCCTCGACCGCGTCGAGGTACGCCTGAAACGACATTCCGTTCCTTTCGTCGTCCGGAGTGGGCCTGTCACACCGCGACGAGCTCCCTCTCCAGTCGGGCGTAGCTGGCCTCCATACCGTCGACCATGCCGGTGCCGAGCACGATGTCGCGCACCTCGCTCGACGGGTAGGTGATCACGAGCGCGAGCAGGGTGCGGCCGTCGACTGCGGTGAGCGTGAGCTCGTTGATCGACGGGTCGCCCTCCATTCCGATCATCGACTCCGTGGTGACCTCGCGATGCGGTGGGGTGCTCTCGAGCAGTTCGCCCGTGAAGCCGAAGCGGTCGCCGCCGCCTGCGCGCTCCCACTCCTGCGTGAACGTGTCACCGACGGAATCGGCCAGATCGCACGTGACCATGACCCAACCATCCGGGCCCAGCAGCCAGCGCTTCATGAGCTCCGCGTCGTGATGGGCGCGCCAGACCTGCTCGACGCTGCCCCGGATGATCCGGGAGACTCGCACCTTCGTCTCACTGAGGACCTGCGCCTCGGTGCTGCGCGCGGCCGCGAACGAGGCGAGGTCGGCGAGCACGTCGTCGATCTGCCCCATGGCCTCACGCGTGCCCTCCTCCATGCCCATGGCGATGAGCTGTTCGAGCTGTTCGAGCGACCCGAAGCTGGTGACGGTGACCAGGCGCGACCCCTGCGATGCCTCTTCGAAGGCGAACGCCATCTCCATGCTGGGCATGTCGGTGTTCGGGGTGCCGTCGTCATTGCTGAAGCCGTCGCGCACGGTGAACGACTCGCCTTCGACGACGTCGAGGAACTCCCAGTAGCCGCCGTGACTGGAGCCATCCGGCCCCGTCATGAAATAGTCCGACCGTCCGCCGGCGACGACGTCGTGCCTGGTGAATGTTGCGGGGTACTCCGGCGGCCCCCAGAACTTCTCGATCTGGCGCGGGTCGGCGTACGCGGTCCACAGCCGCGAGACCGGCACCGGGAAGTCCGCAACGATGGTCATCGTCAGGGCGTCGAGATCCTTCTCGATCGATGTGACGGGCATGATCTGCCTTTCCTGAATGTGATGTTCCGTGCCCACCTCTGCGCGGGCGCGATGGATTCGGCTACGACTCGGCGAGGAGCTCGTCGAGCCTGTCGACCCGGCTGCGCCAGATCCGCTCGTACTGATCGAGCAGGTGCTGCGCCTGCCGGATGCGTGCGGCCTCGCCGCGCACGATGCGCTCACGACCGCGGGGGTTCTTCGTCACAAGGCCTGCCTCCTCGAGTACTGCGACGTGCTTCTGCACGGCCGCGAAGGACATGTCGTAGGTGGCGGCGAGCTGCGACACGGTCGCCTCACCTGCAAGGGTTCGGCGCACGATGTCGCGGCGCGTCGCATCGGCGAGGGCCCGGAACATCCGGTCCACCTCGTCGTCGCTCAGCTCGGTTGGCGTGTCATGATGTACAACCATTTGGTTGTAGGTTATCGTGAAGAATCCGGATGTCAAGAGGTGCGGCGATTTCCTTCCGCCTCCGCACCGCGACCGCGAGTCGTCTGCGCGGAACGCGGCGAATGGCGTGGCAGATGTCGGAATCGCGTTGCCGTGACACAACCGGCCTTTCGATGACACTCGACCCTTCTGGAGTGACACCGTGTGTCAGGAAACGCCGATGCCTAGCGAGGCGACCGGCTCTCTCGGGAGGAACATCAGCAGCAGATACAGGAGCGATGGGGCTCCGGTCGCCTCCATCGTCTTCGCATCATCCGAACTCGGATCACGTGCGAGAGGGGCTGCGATGCGGCCAGTAGACGAGGCAAAACCAATTAACCCCCGACGGCGCACGTCGTCCACCGAACTGCATTGTATTCCTCGTACGGATAACGGCCGCAGGACGGCCGGGCTCCAGGAGTGGTCGGTTGCCGATCGAGAGCTCGGCGACCGGGCTCGCGTAAGACGGGAGCCCGAGTACAAAGCCCAAGACGTCGAAAGCGTTGCCGGCGCCAGGCTGCGGTGGTGAAGGCATCTGCGGCCGCAAGATTCCTCGTCGCCCGCAAGTCGCGTTCGTATGCGAGGTCTGCTCCACGCCAAGGCATCAGTTCCAGCCGCACAGGTGGCTACGGAAAGCTCTTCGCCCTCGCGCCTATGGAATGCAACGAAGCTGTCGCCCGAGTCCTTCAGTAGATCGCGACGTACGTCGAGGCATCACGCGGGCGTCGCAAGAAATCATCTCTTCTCGGGAATGCGTTGCGCTGACGCAACCAGCCTTTGGATGACACACGGCCTACTGGAGTTGTGCGGTGCGTCGGGAAACGCCGACGCTCCACTCTGTGGCGCCTGCGCTGAGGTTCAGTATGCTGAACTGAGGTTCACGTGAAAGGTGGTAAGAATGACTGATCGCAGCACGACGACGGTGAAGTCGGCGCTACGAGTTTTGCTGCTCATCGAGCTGCTCACCGAGCATCCTCGCGGGCTGACCTTTCCCGAGATCCGAGACGCACTCGAGCTGCCCAAAAGCAGCCTTCATGCCCTCCTCAAGGTGACCACGGAACGCGGGCACCTCGTCTTCGATGAAGTCCACCGGACCTATCGGCTGGGCGTGCGGTTCCTCGAGGCCGGCCAGGCGTTCTTCGCCGGAAGCGACCTGCGCGAGCGTGCGATACCGGTGATGGAGCACATCCGTGACCAGATCAATGAAACTGTGCAGCTCTCGATCCTCGATGGTCGGGAGAACGTCTACGTCGCGAAGGTCACCGCGGTTCAGGTCCTGCAGCTGGTCTCCGAGGTCGGCAGCAGACTCCCCGCCCATGCGACGGGCCTCGGAAAGGTCCTCCTCGCATATCTCGAGGGCGAGGAGCTCGACCGACGATTCGCGAACGTGCAACTCGAGCAGTTCACGCCGCGCACTATCGGCTCGGTCGAAGAGCTCCGCACTGTCCTTGAAGGCATCAGGCGTGAGGGTTACGGCGTGGACGACGGCGAGTACACCGAGGGAGTGTTCTGCGTAGCTGTTCCCATCTTCGGACCGGGCAGCGAACCGCTCGCCGCGATGAGCGTGTCAATCCCCAGCATCCGTCTCCGCGAGAGCACCCGGACCGAAGTTCTCGAACTGCTGCTTCGAGAGTCCCGGCTTCTCAGCCAGACCCTGGGCAGTCGCCGCTGAGCGAGCATCCCAAGGTGGGGGCTTTCACCGCCCCGGTGCGATGACCTGGTTTGACAGCACCCCCAGCCCGCTGACCTCCACCTCGACGACCTCACCGTCCTTGAGGCTTCGGCGAGGTGTGGCGAACTCGCCGCATCCCCACGGTGTGCCGGTGAGGATGACATCCCCCACCTCGAGGGTGAACGCTCGCGAGCAGAACGCGATGATCTCCGCGACCGAGAAGATCATCTCTCCAGTGGACGAATCCTGAACCAGCTCACCGTCGACGCGTGTCGTGAGCGAGAGCGCCTGCGGGTCGATGACCTCATCGGCCGTGGTGATCCACGGCCCCAACGGACAGAACGTGTCCAGGCTCTTGCCGCGTACCCATTGCCCGTCACCGAGCTGCAGATCTCGCGCTGACACGTCATTGGCGACGGTATAGCCAAACACATACGAGAGCGCGTCGTCCGCTGCGACATCGCGCGCGGTGCGGCCGATCACGACGGCAAGCTCGACCTCCCAATCGACTCTTGTCGCGAACGACGGGTCGAAGATGATCGGCTCTCCTGTGCCGATGACCGAGGAGGTGAACTTAGTAAAGATGAGAGGCTCGCCAGGCAGGTCCATCCCTGACTCACGTACGTGGTCGAGATAGTTGAGTCCGATCGCGACGATCTTGCCTGGCCTCAACGGCGCGAGTACCGCATCCGCATCCACCGTCTCTGCGACGTCGATTGCGCGGCCAGCCAGCACGTCACGCATATCGACGCCGGCCAGCGCGAGCGCGCGGAACGAACCATCATCCTCGACCCGGACCACACGTGATCCACCCGAGGTCTGCACGGTGGCGACCTTCATCAGTACACCGCCCGTCCGCCGCTGAGGTCATAGACGAAGCCCGTCGTGAAACTCGCCGCCGGCGAGACCGCCCAGCAGATCGCCTCTGCCACCTCGTCGAGCGTTCCACAGCGATTCATCGGTATCTTCTCCGTCATGTACGCGACCTGCTCCTCCGGCATCTCAGCGACCATCGCGGTGCGGATCACGGCGGGTGCGAGCGAGTTGATCGTCACACCCGTCTGTGCATACTCCTTGCCCATCGCCTTGACCATCCCGATGAGACCGGCCTTGGATGCCGAATACGACACCATTCCCGCGTTGCCCTCCTTGCCTGCGATCGATGCGACGTGCAGTATCCGCCCGTAGCCCTGATCGACCATGTGCGGAAGAACAGCCTGAGCGAGCAGGAAGGCTCCTCGCGTGTTGATGTCCCACACTCGATCGAAGTCGCCGACCGGGACGTCTTCGCTGCGCACGCCGGTTCGGCCGGTGGCCCCCGCGCAGTTGACGAGGGCGTGCAGTGGACCTTCGGCGAGAACGCCTCGGATCACCTCCTGCACCTCACCCTGGTCCGTCACGTCGAGGTGGGTCCCCTCCCCGCGAATGCCAGCCGCGACAGCGCGCGCGTCATCTGCATGACGATCCGCGCAGATCACCTCAGCACCACGTCGGCTGAGCAGTCGCGCCGCGGCCGCGCCAATGCCGGCTCCTGCGCCGACGACGAGTACACGCTGGCCATCCAAAGTCAGACCTGCGAAAGCGTCTAGGTCAGTCATCGTCGGATCCCTCTTCCTGTGTGAGCTGTCGGAGCAGAGCCGCTACGGCCTGCTCCGCGAGTTGCTGATCTTCTTCCTGTGCGGCACCGGAGACGCCGATGGCGCCGATCACCGCATCGAACCTGTGGATGGGCACTCCGCCGCCGAACAGAACAAGACCTGGCATCGAAGCCAGAGCCGAGCGAGCAAGATCTTCGTCGCCGCGAAGCATGCCCGCCCATTCGTGGGTGGCTCGGCCGGTGCGGGCAGCCGTCTCCGCCTTGCGCGTCGCGAGGTCCACGCTGAGCGCTCTGGCTCCGTTCATCCGCGCGAGGCGCGTCGGAACGGCGGCGTCATCGAGGACAACGACCGTGACGGCGAGGCCTCGCGCGGCAGCGGCGGACGTCGCTGCATCGACCGCGGCCCGCGCGGCTTCTGCTGTGAGACGAGCGCTCATCGGACCCTCTCCTCGTATCGGACGCTCGCGGCAAGAGCATCGACGAGACGCGCATTGACCGGCGCGTGAATGTCGTGCCACTCGGCGATGCGTACGAGCTCGGCACCGTGGGCATCCAGTTCCAACGGATTCCCCGCCCGCGCGTCTCTCAGCATCGACGTCGTCGTCCCGTACGGCCGTCCGGCGAGATCCGTGATCGTGTGCTCGGCGATGGAGGCCTCCAGTCGGACTCCATCGGCAGCAGCGACCGCACGCACCTCGTCGAGCAGCGCGCGAGCGATGACCTGCACGAACGGGTCGGTGAAGATCTCAAGGCCCCGATCGAACAGTGTGGTCAGCCCGCCCGCGCAGATGTTCATGGCGAACTTACGCCATTGCTCGACGCGGAAATCCTCGGCGACTTCGACGCGCACCGAGTCTGCGGAGAGATGGTCTGCCAGCGATGCCCCTTCAGGGGGAACGACGAGCAGATCCGACGAGGCGCGCAGCACAATGCCCGCAGCGACCCTGGTGGCACCGAATCGCACGACGCTCGGCACGACCTGCCCGTACGCGCCGCCGGTCGGGGCAGGGTCGACGCCGTTCTGCGCGCGCACGACGAGAGTGTCGGGTGCTATCAGACCAGACCACTCATCCAGAGCATACGAATCCTGGCGTTTGACCGCGAGCAGCACGATGTCGACCGACACCGCATCGCGGGGGTCGCGACACACCGCGACTGTCGTGGTGCGCACGCCGTCTGGTCCGATGACGGTGAGCTGCTCGACCGCACGCGCGCCGCACAGCACGACAGTGCAGCCTGCTCGAGCCGCGGCATCCGCCAGCACCATTCCGATGGCGCCGGAGCCGACGACAGCGACCGTACTCACATCAACCCCGAATCGTCCGGACGTCGCCGACCCGGTGAGCGGCGACGAAGTCCTCGTCCCACCGGAGCCCCAGTCCTGGTTCAGTCGGCAGGATGATGCCCTTCCCCGGTGCGAGTTCAGGCAGGTAGGCGGCGACGTCATACTCGCCGAAGGGTGCAAGCAGCTCGATCGGTCCGAGGGAGGGCCGGACAGCGGCCAGCTGCATGTTCGCGAGGTTCATGGCAGTCGAGGCACCATGGTGCACGAGCAGCTTCTGCCCGAGAGTCTCTGCCGTGTCGACGACACGCTTCGCTCCGGAGATTCCCGCTTTCCAGTAGCAGTCGACGAGCAGGCGCTGCACGATGCCGCGCTCCATCGCCCATCGGGCACTGTCGGGACTGCCAGGCGCCGTCTCGAAACCGGCGATCGGAATGGGAACCTGGTCGAAGAGCCATGCGCAGTCCTCATCGGCGAACGGACCGAACGGCTCCTCGAACCAGAGGAAGCCGAGCTCGTGCAGACTGACTGCGAGGGTGCGCGCTTGGTCGCGGCTGAATGCTCTGGCTGCGTCGAACGCCATGCCGGCATCCGCACCGAATTCAGCGCGCAGAGCGGTGACGATCTCGACGTCGAGCTGCACACTGCCACTCGAGTGCAGCTTCACCGTCTCGAAGCCCGCAGCGTACGTCTCGTGCGCGACATCGATCGCCTGTGCCGTCGAGTGCACGTGGGGAAGGCTGGCGTACGCCGGCACTCTGTCCACGGGCTCGGCGGCCGGATCGATGAGGGTGCGCACGGGCAGGCCACGTGCGACACCCAGCAGATCCCACAGTGCGACGTCGATCGCGCTCACGGCGAAGATCGACACATACTGCGCCAGATGGATATGCAGCGCGCGCTCGAATACCGAACGGATTCCGTCCACATCGTCGACCTGAGCGCCGAGCACAACGTGGCTGAGCGCCTCGATCTCCTCGCGGAAGGCGGCGGCGCTGCGGCCGGCATGGCAGCGGGCGATCGACGACCCACGATGACCGTCCGCGTCTACGATCTCGACGATGCACGCTTCTTCGTGCGCGCCCCATCGAGTCTTGTGCAGGGAACCGGACGGGTAGCGGATGCCGGAGACGGAGATCTGTGCGATCTTGCTCATCGGCGACACCCGTCGGCCGACAGTGTCGCCCCGGTGAGGTATCCAGGCGCTTCGGTGAGCAGGTAAGTCACGAAACCGGCGACCTCGTCGGGCGCACCGTAACGGCCCACGGCCGATGCCGCCGTGATCCGGGCTCTGAACTCCTCCGGGTCGGGCATTCCTCCCTCGGAGACACGCATGAGCTTTCCTTCGAGCGGGCCGGGGCACAGGGCGTTCACCCGCACACCTTCTCGGCTGTACTCCAGCGCTGCTGCTCGCGAGAGCTGGATGACTCCGGCTTTCGCCGCAGCGTAAGCCCCTCGGCGCTCGTTGGCCTTGAGTCCTGCCTCGGATGCCGTGTTGACGACCCATCCGTCGTCGTTCTGTGCGATCACCGGAAGCGCATGCTTGAGCACGACGAACATCGCGACGAGGTTGATGTCGATCGTGCGACGGAAGTCGTCGAGCGGATGCTCCGGCAGGGGGAAGGTTCCTCCGGAGATGCCCGCGTTATTGAACAGCGAGGTGATCGTGCCGAACTGCGTCACTCCGGCATCCACGACGGCTCGCACCGCATCCTCGTCCGTGACGTCCAACTGCCGCGTGAGGACGCCGTGTCCAAGGTGGCTGAGCTCCTGCTCGAGCGCGCTGAGGCGATCGGCATCCACGTCGGCCAGGATCAGGGCGTCCCCGTTCGCCGCGAGGCGTCGGGCGACGGCGCTTCCGAGGTCGCCTGCGGCTCCGGTGATGAAGGTGACTCGCTGAGACATTCTGTTTCTCCAAAAGGGGTTCGGTGTGGGGTCAGGCGTGGGCGCGGTGTGCGGCAGGCTCGTCTGCGATCGCGCTGCCGTCGCCGCTGCGGAAGAGGCGGATCGCCTCCTGGCCGGCAATGCGCACCGAGACGGCAGCTCCGGCCTGGAACGTCGTCGACGGTGGGACGCTGGCGACGATCGTCCGGTCGCCGGTCTGCAGGCGGACGAGCGTGCGTGATCCGAGTGCTTCCACGCCGTGCACCTGCGCGTGGAGGCCCTCGGCGCCTTCAGGTCCGATCAGGAGATTCTCTGGTCGGACGCCGAGGAGAACTTCACCGACGCATGCCGGCAGGGCTCTGTCGAGCGCGACCGCGCCTGCGGGCCCTTCGAAGCGATGGCCGTTGACAGAGCCTGGTATGAGGTTCATCCCCGGCTCTCCGAGGAACGTGGCGACAAAGGTGTTCGCCGGGTTGTTGTAGCAGTCCAGCGGGGAGCCGATCTGCTGTACGACTCCCGCGCGCATGAGCACGACGGTGTCGGAGAGCACCATCGCCTCCGCCTGATCGTGCGTGACGTAGACCATCGTCGCGCCCAATCGCTGATGGAGTTCTTTGAGTTCCGTTCTCGTCTCGATCCGCAGCTGCAGGTCGAGATTCGACAACGGTTCGTCCAGGAGGAAGGCCGCCGGCTGACGCACGGTCGCGCGACCAAGCGCGACGCGTTGCCGCTGCCCACCGCTGAGCTCGCGAGGGTACCTGTCCAACAGATCACCGAGCCCGAGCACACTGCTCGCGTAGTCGACGCGACGATCGATCTCCTCCTTGGACGTCTTGCGGCGCTTGGCCCTGAGCGGGAACGCGATGTTCTCCCGGACGGTGTAGTGCGGGTAGAGCGCGTAGCTCTGGAACACCATCGCGATGTCGCGTTCCTGGGGGGGCAGCGTGGACACGTCCCGTCCGCCGATCTCGATCGACCCGCTCGTGGCCTTCTCGAGACCGGCGATCATGTGCAGTGAGGTGCTCTTGCCGCATCCGGAGGGCCCGAGGAAGGTGACGAACTGTCCCGCCTCGATGTCGAGCGTGAGGGAATCGACGGCATTGCGCCCGCCGCCGAAGCTCTTGGTGAGGTTGCGCAGTCTGATCGGTGCTGCGATGCCTGGGGTGTACTCGGCTGTGTTGCTCATGACGGCGTCATCCTTTGATCGCACCGGAGAGGAATCCCCCGATGAGGTAGCGTCGAAAAACGATGAAGAGAACGACAGGGGGGATGGTCGCGATGACGACGCCCGCCATCAGCGGACCCCATTCGCGGCCGCTGAACCCCTGGTAGAAGATGAGGGCGACCGGCAGTGTCCGCAGTTGCGGCGATGAGGTCATCGTCGCGGCGGTGATGTAGTCGTTCCATGCGACGAGGAAGGCGTATGCGGCGCCGGCGATCAGAGCGGGCTTCGCCCCCGGGAGGACGATCTTGCGCACGGACTCCCAGCGCGAGTATCCGTCGACGGCAGCCGCCTGCTCGAGTTCGATCGGCAGCGCGTCGAACTGCGTCTTGGTGACCCACACCACGAGCGGGATCGCGTGGGCGCTGTAGAGGATTGGGAGAGTGGCCGCGGTGTTCAGCAGCCCCATCCCGTCGAACAGCACCTGCGTCGGCAGTAGAAGGGAGTATGCCGGGATCGTCATCGCCGCGACGAAGAGCAGGAGCATCGGCTTGGAGCCGGTGAACCGGTAACGGGAGAGTGCGTAGCCTGCCGCAGTGCCGACGATGAGCGCGACCACAACAGTGGAGATCGCGTTGATCATGCTGTTCCAGAAATTGACGCCCACCCCCTCGCGAACTAACCGGGCATAGTGATCGCCCGTCACCGTGTCGGGGATCAGCAGCGGCGGCGCCGAGAGGATCTCATTGGTCGGTTTGAGTGACGTCGACAGCGACCACAGCAGCGGGCCGATCACGAGAACGAGCGCTGCGATGAGAAGCAGGCCCAATAGCGTGCGGCGCACGATGAGACCTCCGGTGCGATTCACGCGCTGACCTCCTTCGGGGCCTTCTTACGCCGTCTCTCGACACCGACGCCGAGGAATTTCACATAGAGCAGGATGAGCACCATGTTGATGAGGAACATCACGACAGCGACGGCGTTGCCGTAGCCCTGATTACTCTCCTCGAAGCCGGTCTGGTAGAGCAGATACGACAGGGTCTGAGTGCTCCCGATCGGGCCGCCTTCAGTGAGGCCGATGATCACCTGCACCTCGTTGAAGTAGCTGATCGTGAGGGTGGCCAGCACGATCAGGATCGAAGGCTTAAGCAACGGGACCGTGATCCGGCGGAACTGCTCCCAACGGCTCTGCCCGTCGACCGAGGCCGCCTTGTAGAGGTCGTCCGGTATCTGTGCGAGACCGGCGAGGAGCAGGATCGCGGCGAACGCGAAGGTGCGCCAGACCGCGACACCGACCAGCGCCGCCATCGACCCGATGCCGTCAGAGAGCACGGCGACGGGACCGAATGCGAAGAAGGCGAGAATCCCGTTGAGGAGTCCTCCGTCGAACGGCGCGAGGATCCATTTCCAGAGGATCGCGACGACGAGTGGGCTCATCGCCCAGGGGATGAGGAAAAGAGTCATCAGGAATCGGCCGCGTGCACCCATCCGGTTCACAGCCAGCGCGGTGAGCAGAGCGATCACACCACCGACGATCAGGCTGAGGAAGGTGAACTGCAACGAGACCCCGATGGCCTTCCACGTCGACGGCGCCGACAGGAAGCCGATGTAGTTCTCAAGTCCGACGAAACCTCGGTCGTTGAAATAGAGCATCTCCCGAAGGCTCAGGTAGAACGCCCACACTCCTGGCACGATGTTCGTGGCGACGATGAGGAAGAGTGCAGGGCCGACCAGTCCGTATGGCGCGACCGAGCGCTTCTCCTTGGCGGGGATGACCGGCCGCCCTTCCATGGCCGGAGGTGCTGCCGTCTCGACGGCTACCACCCGAGTTCCGCCTTCGCATCGCTCAGGATCTTCTTGACGTCCTCATCGGTGCCGAGCAGACGCTGCGTCACACCGTTGAGGACGTTCGCCAGCTGGGTGACGTCTTCGAGCTTCTGCGGAAGAACCCTGGCGCCATCCGCATCGATGATCTCCACGAAGTCGACGATGACCTTCCCCTGGTCGGTTTCGAAGAACGGGTCGGACAGCACCGACCGACGATCTGGCACCTGACCTGCGACCTCGGCCCACTGGGCGGATGCGTCGACCGTGTAGAGACTTTCGAGAAGCGCTGTCGCCTCTTCCGGGTGCTCGGTCTCGGCCGAAATGCCGACGTTCCAGTACGGGCCGAGCAGTGCACTCGGGTTGTCCGAGTCGAAGCTGGGCCATGCGCTGACGCGGAGCGTTGACGGGTCGTATCCGGCAGCACTCTCCTGATAAGCCGAGAAGCGCGGCCCGAACGCCATCGCCATCGCGAAGCGGCCGGAGGCGAACTGATCCTGCACGTCCTGCCCCGTGGAGCTGATCGCATCGGCCGGCACATCCCCCGACGCGCCCAGCGTACGCAGTGTCTCGGCGACCTGGACTGACTCGTCTCCGAGCAGATCGAATCGGCCGGTCTTCTGGTCGAACACCTCATCCTCGAATCCGTTGAGAAGCATGAGGAAGGGCGTCACGCCGGTGTCGTTCGTCGGGAGCCCCAGTCCGAACTGATTGCCGGATGTGAGCGGGCCGAGGGCATCGAGCATGTCATCCCAGTTCAGCGGCGGCGCCTCATACCCGGCGGCCTGTAGCACGTCGCTTCGGTAGAAGATCGTCTGCGCGGGGGTGGGCCACAGCGGCAACGCGACGCGGCGGTCATCGAAGACAGCCTTGTCGGTGAACACGTCGAACATGTCGGGGAGCGCTTCGGTCTTGAACTCTTCACTGAGCTGATCTTCAAGATCGAGGAGTGAGCCAGCGTCGTCCAAGAGGTAAAGGAATGTGTCGCGAGCCCAGATGAGGTCAGGGGCATCACCGCGCTGCGAAGCCGTGATGAACTTCGACTCCAGCTCTTCGAACGGCTGCGCCTCGACCGACACCGTGACTCCGGGGTGGTCATCCTCGAACTGCGTGATCAAGTCGTTCAGGACGACTTCTCGAGGGGATGTCCCCTCCCTGCTCAGGAAAGTCCAGATCACGAGCTCAACATCGCCGTCCGCGTCGTCGGGCACTTCCGCCGACGAGCATCCGGCCAGGGTAAGCGCTGCGAAAAGGGAGAGCGTGGCCGCGGCCGCCAGGCTGCGGGTAGGGCGTGTCAGCTTCATTGCTTCCTCCCGTCCGGTTTCCCGGACTAGCTTCATTGGTTCACGAGAGCGAACTCATGGTCGCATCTATGAACCTAGGGAGATCTGCGGCGAATGTCAATACGAAAACACAGCGCGGGTTCACTCGGTTTCCCACACTTGCGCGAGACGCATTCGATCTCATAGTCTCGTTATGCGAACCGTAGTTCGTATCCATGAACCAATGCAGCAATGGTGGTGCACAATGAGTTCCTTCCCCCGTCCCTCGCGCCTTCTAACGATCCGAGCACTCGGAATCTCCATGGCCGGCACCCTCCTCCTCTCCCTTCTCGTGAGTCAATCGGCGGTGGCGAGCGCCGCAGGCGCAGACAGCATCCCGACGCTCGATGACGCCGTGCTCGTCGAGGACAATGCCCATTTCTGGAACAACAACGCCTACGACCAGGCCAAGCTCCTGACCGTCGGCGACTACCAGTACGTCATCTACTACGACAGCGACCTGCACGTCACGCTCGCACGGCGCGACCTCACGTCGAACGCCATCCAGAAGATCGTCTTCCCCGAGATCGTGCGCAATCCGACCGACACCCACAACAACAGTGTTCTCGGCGTCAGCTACGAAGACGGTCGCCTCCACCTCTCCTTCGATCACCACGGCCAGCCGCTGAGGTATCGCGTCTCCGAACCTGGCTTCGTTACGGCGCCACCCGCCACCATCTCACTGGCGGACTTCGAGCCGTCCGGTCCGCTTATCCCACCTGGTGCCGGCCTGGAGAAGGCTGTCACTTACCCGCGATTCGTGAACACGCCGGATGGCGGACTGATCTTCTACTTCCGCGATGGAGCGTCGGGCAACGGCGAGCTCTATCAGCACCGATACGACGCGACGACCGGTGACTGGACACGTGAAGGCCCCCTCTTCAGCAAAGCGGGCACCTACGCTCCATGGAACAACGAGACGAATCGAAGTGGCTACGAGCACGACATCCTGTTCGACGCCGACGGACGACTGCACCTCAGCTGGACATGGCGCGAGACACCGACCTGGGAGTCGAACCACGACATCAACTACGCATACAGCGATGATGAAGGTCGCACCTGGTTCAACGACTCCGGGACGCTCGTCGGCGACCTCGCCGCTGGGAACCCGATCGACCTCGCCGACGACACGGAGGTCGTCAGCGTTCCCACCGGTACGGCATTGATGAACCAGGGCGTGATGGTGCTCGACGCCGACCAGCAGCCGCACATCATCACCTACATCGACGCAGACGGGGCCGTCGGCACCGGAGTGCTGCACAACGTCCACTACGTGCACTACTGGCGGGAGACCGACGGCACATGGAGCCAGTCGTTCATCGATGACACCTCGGTGCGGTTCAACCCTACGAAGAGCTACGTGCACCGCGAGGCGCTGCGACGCGGAGACGCCTTCTTCGACAGCGACGGAGTGCTGCACTTCACCTCCGTGATCGACGGAGTGATGTATCAGTCAACGTCCACCGAGGGCGGGGGCTGGTCGGACTGGGCCACGACCCGAGTGAGCGACGGTCCACTCGGCCTTCTCGACCACGGACCGAAGTACGACCGCGTGCGCATGCAGCAGGACGGTGTGATGTCGATCGCCGCATCACGGGTGCAGCCGGACGGGTCCACCGATCTCTACCTGGAGGACTACACCCTCGAAGCGCTGACAGCGCCAGCAGCTCCCACGTTGAAAGTGGTGCTGAATCAGGACTCGTCCGTACGGATAGCCGTTGACGGCGCCGAGCGCGGAGCGCAGTACCTCATCGAACGTGAGGATGTCGCCGCCCCCGGTTACTCCGTGATCGACGCGGACTTCGGTGCCCACACGTTCCTCTCGCAGTTCACCGACAGCACAGTCAGCGCAGGAACCACCTACCGATACCGCGTGACCGCCGTGAATGCTGTCGGCTCGAGCGCGCCGGCGACGCTAGTCGTCCCCGCCGCCTCGGCATGGCGCAACTACACGATCGAGGCTGAAGTCACCGTGGTCAGGTGGTCGGCCGGAATCGTGTTCCGCGCAACACCTGGTGCCGGAGCCTTCGACACAGGCGATTTCTACTGGTGGGCGATCCAACCTGATCGTGACGGCGGCAAGCTCGTCCGCATCGTGTTCGACAGCGGCGTGGTGACGCGACTTCCGGAGATCGCG
Source organism: Frigoribacterium sp. JB110 (assembly GCF_900163665.1). Classification (GTDB taxonomy): domain Bacteria; phylum Actinomycetota; class Actinomycetes; order Actinomycetales; family Microbacteriaceae; genus Microbacterium. The sequence continues at coordinate 130,476 of NZ_FUIA01000016.1, read as the reverse complement.
TTGCCGGCATCCGTCACGACAGGCAGCACGCATGCACTGAAGATCACCGCGAATGGCTCACTGATCAGCACGTGGATCGATGGGGTCCTCGTGGATCAGGTCACCGACTCGACCCACGCGACCGGCACCGTCGGAATCAGACACGGGTCGTCAGACGGCGACGCCGCCCGCTACAACAACCTTCGAGTGACCAGAGTGTCGACCGGCGAGACGCTGTACTCGTTCCGAGCCCCGTCGACCATCTGGTGCGGCAACATCATCGGCGGTCTGCTCGCGATGTACAGCGGCGAGCGCTGCCTGATCACCGAGCCCTGATCGGGATCAACGAGACCGGGGGCCTGTGCTGCTGCGGAGCCACAGGCCCCCACAACTGGTGTTCCTCAACAATCCCATGCGTCGCGATGCGGTCGTGGCCGAGTCCCGTGATCGCCACGTCACCGGTCAACCGCTCTTCGTCGGCAAACAGAGCGTCGCCGATTCGGAACCGTTCATTGCCGCCCTTGCCCAGACTGGCATCGAAGTGAGAGCACTCAACACCGTAGCGACACCCATGAGGCCGCGTGATCCGCCGCGGTCACGATCTCGACGCAGCAGCGGGTGAGCAAACTGGTCTGAACTCCGGCCGCTGCCTGCTGCGATGGGATCGCCGCATGGCTTCCCATTACTTTCTTCCGACGACAGAAACCAAGATTGCCGGTGAGGGTGCCATGGAAGGCTGCCACGGCGCCGTCAGGACCCTCGACCGCGACCTTGTGCCCGCGTCAGGTGAGATGACAACCGAGAAACTCACCAACTGGGTCGACCACCTGCGCTACGCGGACGTTCTTGAGAGCGTCGCACGCCTCAAAGCCAACATGACCTGCCGAACCGCGCCCGGCCGAAGGGCAACCTGAAGACCCTGAAGACCTCAGCGAGGAAGCCTCGCAATACTTGAACGCCGGGACAACTACGGGTGTCACGATGACACGACACCTAAGCGGTTGGGAAAATGTCATTGCAAAAGCGTGCTGGAGGGCGCCGAGCAGACTCCAGCCAGTGACATCCAGTGTCACCTCATCCCGATTCCGACAGCAGAACCCGCGAAGCGCACCAACGAACCGGCGCGCGTCGCTTCGAACCGGATGTCGCATGCCGCTACCGGCGAATGAGGTCGGCGACGATCTCCATCGCCTCCGCGAACTGCCCGTCCGGATGCCACACCGGCAGTCGCAGGAACGTCCCGTGCGCCTCGTGCGGAGAGAACGCGGGACCGGCCGTCATCCGCACACCGCGTGCGAGGGCGCGCTGGGCCAGGGCGACCGCGTCGGTTCCGGTGTCGACCCAGAACCCCGAGCCGCCCGCCGGGAGCCACCACCGCCACGAGGGCAGCGCCGATCCGATCACCGTCGTCGCGGCGGAGAACTGCGACGCCAACCACTCCCGCCGCGCTCGCTGCTGCGCCTCGGCGTGCGGCAGCACGAGAACGGCGGCGAGCTGATCGAGCACGGAGCCGGACAGATCGAGTCCGCGCCGCATGTCCGTCAACCGCGCGATCGTCGCCTTCGGACCGCGGATCCACCCCACCCTGATGCCGCCCCAGAACAGCTTCGACAAGGTGCCGACCAGAAGCAGCCGCTCGGAATCGACGTCGCGTTCCAGACCCGGAAGGCGCCCCGAGCGCGTCCACGACAGGTCGGCGCTGGACTGGTCGTCGACGACCATCGCGCGTTGGTCGTGCATGGCTGCCGCGATCTCGCTTCGGCGGCGGCCGCTTGTGTGCACCCCGGTCGGGTTGTGCAGCGCCGCCTGCAGGTAGACCAGATCGGCATTCCTCGCGGCCCCGGCGAGCTGATCCGGATCGATTCCGGTGGGCGACATCGGCACGCCCCGTAGCCGAGCCCCACCACCCGAGAACGCCTCGAGCGCGCCGCGATAGGTGGGGTCCTCCACGACCACGAGGCTGCCTGGGCCTGCGAATGCCGCTGCGATCAGCTTCACGGCCTGCTGCGAACCCGCCGTGATCAGCACCTCGTCGCTGTGCGTGGGGAGCCCCGACTGGGAGATCGTCGCCGCGATCGCGGCGCGCAGCTCCGGCAGCCCCGCCGGATGGTAGCCGTCGCCCGCGAGGTGGTGCTCGTGCAGCAGGCGGCCGATCTCCGGCATGCTCCGCGCCACGACCTCCCCGCCGGGGAGCGCTCCAGACGAGAGGTCGATCGCCACGGTCGCTGGCCCTTCGTCGAAAGACGCCAGGCGTCCGTGGCCGTCGCCGGTGCCTCGGCGCCCGAAGCGCACGAAGGTTCCCGCGCCCTGACGCGCGGAGAGGTGACCGCTCGCGACGAGGCCCGCGTACGCGCGCGAGACCGTGCCGCGGGCGATGCCCAGCGCCTCGGCGAGCGCACGCTGGGTCGGCATCATCTGACCGGATGGCAGATGAGCGCCCTCGATGAGATCGGCGAGCGCCGTGCGCAACGCGGTCGCCGACGAGGCCTCGTCCGCCTGCCACGCGCCGAGCAGCCGTGCGACGCGGCTCGCCGATGCCTGTTCCACGTTCGCTCCGACCTCTGATCCAATTCTCCTCAATTGGACCACACCGTACATGGTCGGACCGCGCATGCTGGGCTGAGCACTTCCCCCACACGTCTCGACGAAGAGGAGCGGCCATGACCACAGTCGTACTGATCGGCACCATGGATACGAAGGGCGGCGAGTACGCCTGGCTCGCCGAGCGGGTGCGCGCGCACGGAGCCGAGGTCGTCACGATCGACGTCGGCCCGTTCTCCGAGGCAACGGCGGACGTGGCACCGGATGATGTCGCCGCGGCCGCCGGCCACGACCTGCAGCGGCTGCGCGACGCGGGCGACCGCGGCGCCGCCATGGACGCGATGGCGGACGGCGCGACGGCGACGCTCATCCGGATGCACGGAGCGGGCGAGGTCGATGGAGTGCTCGCGGTCGGCGGCTCCGGCGGCTCGTCGGTGGCGTCCCGCGCGATGCGGGCGCTGCCCGTCGGCGTGCCGAAGCTGCTCGTGTCGACCATGGCATCCGGAGACGTCTCCCCCTACGTCGGCGAGTCCGACGTGACGCTGATGTACTCGGTGGTCGACGTCGCGGGGATCAACTCGATCTCCGAGCAGGTCTTCGACAACGCCGCCGCCGCGATCGCCGCGATGGCGGCGGCTCACCACGCTCGGCGCTCGCACAGCGGCGCCGAGCATCTGCCGCTGGTCGGCCTGTCGATGTTCGGGCTGACGACGCCCGCCGTCGACGAGGCGCGCGCCGAGCTCGTCGAGCTGGGCTACGAGCCGCTGGTCTTCCATGCCACGGGCGCGGGCGGGCGCGCCTTGGAGAAGCTCGCCGGCGACGGTCAGCTCGCCGGGGTGCTCGACCTGACCACCACCGAGCTCGCGGACGACCTGGTCGGCGGCGTGCTCACGGCGGGGCCCGACCGGCTCACGGCCGCCGGCCGGGCAGGTCTGCCGCAGGTCGTCTCGCTCGGCGCGCTCGACATGGTCAACTTCGGGCCGCGCGAGCACGTGCCCGCGCAGTTCGACGATCGCGACTTCGTCGTGCACAACGCGACCGTGACGCTGATGCGGACCACGCGCGAGGAGAACGCCGAGCTCGGCCACCTGATCGGCGAGAAGCTCGCGGATGCGCGCGGGCCTTCCGCCCTGATCATCCCCTGCGGCGGCGTGAGCGGCATCGACGCCGAGGGCGCGCCCTTCCACGATCCTGATGCCGACGCCGCGCTGTTCGATGCGGTGCGCGGCGCGTTGGCCGGATCGCACGTCGACGTGATCGAGGACGACCGCCACATCAACGACCAGGGCTTCGGGCGCGACGCCGCGCGTCGGCTGCACGCCCTGATCTCCGCCAGGGAACCCAACGAGGAGTGAGGAACCACACCATGGATCGCACCACAGCGCTGCAGCGCCTGAACGCCGCCGTCACCGCGGGCCGGCCCGTCATCGGCGGCGGGGCGGGCACCGGAATCTCCGCGAAATCGGCGGAGGCCGGCGGCATCGACCTGCTCATCATCTACAACTCGGGCCGCTACCGGATGGCGGGGCGCGGCTCGCTCGCCGGCCTGATGGCGTACGGAGACGCCAACGCCATCGTGATGGAGATGGCGAACGAGGTGCTCCCCGTCGTGAAGGACACCCCGGTGCTCGCCGGCGTGAACGGCACCGATCCGTTCCGGGTGATGGGGCGCTTCCTCGATGACGTCAAGAGCGCCGGCTTCGCCGGTGTGCAGAACTTCCCGACCGTCGGTCTCATCGACGGCACGTTCCGCGCCAACCTCGAGGAGACCGGCATGGGCTTCGACCTCGAGGTCGACATGATCCGCCAGGCACACGAGCGCGACCTGCTCACGAGCCCCTACGTGTTCGATCCCGAGCAGGCCACCGCCATGGCCGAGGCCGGTGCCGACATCCTCGTGCCGCACATGGGTCTGACCACGAAGGGCTCCATCGGCGCGAGCACGGCGCTCACGCTGGACGAGTCGGTCGAGCGCGTGCAGGCGATGCGCGATGCGGCCGTGGCCGTCAACCCGGACATCCTGGTGCTGTGCCACGGCGGCCCGATCGCCGAACCGGATGACGCCCAGTACGTGCTCTCGCACACGGAGGGCGTGGTCGGCTTCTTCGGCGCCAGTTCGATCGAGCGCCTCCCCACCGAGGTCGGCATCCGCGAGCAGACCGAGAAGTTCAAGGCCGTGACCTTCGGCTGATCGCGACGGCGTGGCCCGTCTCCCCCGCGCGGCGGAGGAGACGAGCCGCGCCGATCTCCGCCAACAGGCGGATGTGGGCGGCGCCGCGGGCTCGTAGCGTCAAAGTCATGGATACCGCAGCCTTTCTCCTCATGTTCATCGGCCCGCTCACCGGTTCGCTCGTGATCGCCGCAGGCGCCGACAAGATCAACGCCCGCTACCGCCAGCGCCGAGCCGAACGCGCGGCGCGCATCGTCGCCGAATCGGATGCGCACACGGTCTGACCGGCGCGCTTCGTTTGCGCCGAACGCGGCCTACGAGCCCGCAGAACCCGCGAAGCGCACAATCGAAGGCACCCACCCCGCGCCGATGCCGAGCGCACCCAGCGCCGCGCCACCTCCATGTTCATTTGCGCCGTCCGCGGCGTTCAGGCACCGCGAACCGGCGAACGGCGCAAACGAACCAGCGCCACACGGCGCTGCGCGGGCGCCGACGGCCCCCGGATGCGTCGCACCGCGCGATGCCCTCACCCCGCGTCGGCGAGCAGCGCGATGACGAACGCGGCGCGGTCGGCTCCGCGCAGCGGGTTGAGGCCGGTGAGAGTCTCGATGCGTGCCGCGCGCTTGCGCAGCGTGTTCTCGTGCACGAACAGTTCGTCGGCCGTCTGCGCGATCGCGCCCTCCCGCCGACACGCGACCTCTACCGTGTGCATGAGCCGGGTGCGGTGGCGCGTGTCGTAGTCGCGAAGCGGATCGATCACGTGCTGAGCGAACGGCGCCGCCTGCTCCGGGGTGAGCCGACGCGCGAGGCCTTCGACGGTCGCCAGGTCCCTCGGCCCCGCCGGCCTGCCCGTCCGATCCGCCAGCGCCGCTCCAGCGAACGCCTCGCGAATGGCCGTGGCGGCCCGCCCCAGTTCCACAGGCCCGCTCCACCCGAACGGCACGTCAGAATCTGAGACCGGCACCTCATCCGATCCGCCATCGACGACGGGCACGATCGCGATCTCATACGGCCCCGACGTTCCCCGCAGCGCCGGCCCGTCGACACGGGGCGCTGCCCCTTTCGAGACCACGATGTGCACCCTGCTCTGCTCGCCGTCGGCGAGCTCAGGCACCAGGACCATGGCGCTCGCCTGCGCACGACGCACCATCTCGACGATCGCGCCGACGCGCGCACGCTCGCGCGATTCTCCGTCGCGGCGGTGACGCTCGATGGAGAACCGCTGGATGATCTCGACGAACGGCATGTCGGGAGGCACCGAGATCACGGCGAGCCCCTCCGCGTTCGCCGCGCGGATCAACGCCGGCGGGACGGTGTCGGTGACCACACCGAGCGCGTATCCGATCGCCGTCGCGCCCGCAGCGCACACCGCGGAGACGAACCGACGCTGCGACGCCGCCTCGAGGATGGAGATCCCGGAGGTGAGCACGAGCTCGCCGCCGCGCAGGTAAGGGCTCGGGTCGAGCAGGTCAGACGGCAGCGGCCACCGGATGACCCTGTCCAGCCCGACGGCGTCTCCCACCAGATCGACGTGCGGCTGTGCCCATTCGAAGACGTCCCCGACCCGGATGGCATCGGAGGCCCGCTCGTAGGAGGCATCCGGGCTCATCGGCATGCCCTCACGCTAGGACCGCGCCGTTTCCGCTCGATGTCACCGGTGTTTCCGCAGGTGTCGACCTCCACACCTCCGGGGGCGGGCAGCGGGCGGAACGACCACTCCCTGCGCCCACGCAACGGCGACGAAACATTCACCGGATCGAATGGCGGGCAGCGAAAGGAGCGTCACATGACCAGGACCTCTTCCCCTCCCGCACCAGGCGCGACCGTCGACCAGGACTATCCCCTCACCCGTGTGCCCGGCCACGCCAGGCGGGGATGGTTCTCGTTGCTCGTCGTCGTGGCCGGCTTCGTCTTCTTCACGCCCACGATGGTCACCGGCGGGCAGGTCGCCGGCGCGTTCGGGTTCGGTCCGTTCCTCGGGCTCGCCGTGACCGCCTCCGTGGTGCTCGCGGTGTACGTCGCGACGCTGGCCGCGGCGAGCGCGCGCACCGGGCTGTCGACCGTGCTCGTCTCGCGCCTCGTGCTCGGCCGCGTCGGCGGCAAGTGGGCATCGCTGGTGCTCGGCGGAACGCAGATCGGCTGGTACGGCATCACGGTCGGCATCTTCTCCGATCTGCTCTCCTCAGCGCTCGGCTGGAGCGTCTCCTGGCCGCTGTCCGTTCTGGGCGGGGTGCTGATGGCGACGACGGCGTACTGGGGCTTCAAAGGCATCGAGATCCTGTCGTGGGTGTCGGTGCCGCTGATGTTCGCCCTGTGCATCTGGATCACGACGGTCTCGGTCGACGAGATCGGCGGATGGGGCGGGATGTTCGCCACGACCGGCGACGGGTCGATCCCGCCGGGGCTCGCGCTGACGATGATGATCGGCACGTTCATCTCCGGCGGCACGCAGATCGGCAACTGGTCGCGCTTCGCCCGCAGCGCCCGTGTCGCGTTCCTGGTCGGCTTCGGATCACTCATCGTGATCGAGACGGCGATGCTCTTCTTCGGCGGGGCCGGTGCCGTCGCCTTCGGCGAGCCGGACTTCACCGCGCTGCTGATGACGCTCGGGCTCGCGGGGCTCGGCGTGTTCATGCTGACGTTCAACCTCTGGACCACGAACGACAACGCAGCGTACGCCTTCGGCGTCGCGGGCGCCGAGATGTTCGGCAAGGGCACCAAGCGGCCCTTCATCGTGGGCGGCGTCGTGATCGGCACCGCCCTCGCGGTCACCGGGCTCGCCGACGCGCTGACCGGGTTTCTCGTGCTGCTCGGCACTGTGATCCCTCCCCTGGGCGGCGTGATCATCGGCACCTTCCTGTTCGTGTGGCGCATGCGCGACCCCGGCACTCCGGTCGACCGGGCGGTTGCGTTCGTCTGGCCGGGCATCGTCGCGTATCTGTGCGGCACGGGCGCCGCCCTGTTCGGCACCGTGACAGGCATCGGCAGTCCAGCCGTGCAGGGTGTGATCGTGGCGATCATCGCCGCACCCGTCTGCCACGCCGTCGCTCGGATGGGCAGGGGCGGCTCGGGCGCCGACAGTGGCGTCGAGCGCACACAGCGCGAGAAGATCGGAGCCGCAGAATGAGCACGACCCTGATCCGCGGCGGCGACGTCATCACGATGGACGACGCCACCCATGCCGCCCCCGTGCGCACGGACATCCGGATCTCCGATGGCCGGATCACGCAGATCGGTCCGGATCTGCAGGCTCAGCCGGGTGAGGAAGTCATCGACGCCCGGGGCCTGCTGATCACGCCGGGCTTCGTGAACGCCCACACGCACTCGTGGGAGTACTTCTTCAAGGGCCGCTACGACAATCTGCCGCTCGAACTGTGGATGCTGGGCTCGTACCCGATCCTGGGCGCAGGTCGGATGAGCCCGGATCTGATCCGGCTCCGGTCGCTGATGTTCGCGATGGAGTCGATGAAGGCGGGTGTGACCACGCTGATCGACGATGTGCTCGAGACGCCGGGACAGGATGCCGACCAGCTGGCGGCCGTGGTCGACGCGTATGCGGACATCGGCATCCGCGCCAATGTGTCGGGCCACGTCATCAACCGGCCCTTCGTGGACACGCTGCCGTTCGTGGCTGATTGGCTGCCGGATGACCTGGTGCGCGAGGTGCGGGCGATGCCCACACTGACCGCCGACGAGTACCTCGATTTCTCGCGGGCGGCGTTCGAGCGCCATCACGGCACGGCGGGCGGGCGCATCCGGTACATGCTGGCGCCGTCCGGTCCGCAGCGCTGCACCGATGACCTCATCGTCGGCGCGACTCAGCTCGCCGTGCAGCACGACGCCGAGGTGCACGTGCACGTGTTGGAGACGAAGACGCAGGCGGTCACGGGCGACGAACTCTACGGCGGGCGCACGCTGGTGCAGCACCTCGACGAGATCGGGGCGCTCAGCGAGCGGACGACATTCGCGCACGGCATCTGGGTGACCGACGACGACATCGAGCGCATCGCCCGCGCTGGCGTCTCGGTGTCGCACAACGCGATCTCCAATCTCAAGCTCGGCTCGGGCATCCTGCCTTGGCGGCGGTATCGAGACGCGGGAGTGAACCTCGGCCTCGGGACGGACGGATGCTCGTCGAGCGATTCACCCAGGCTGATGGACGTGATGAAGACGGCGGCGCTGCTGCACAAGATCTCGGAGCCCGACTTCGAGCGCTGGCCCACCGCGCCGGAGGTGCTATCGGCCGCGACGATCGGCGGCGCCCGCAGCGGCGTGCTCGACCACGCGGTCGGGTCGCTCGAGGTGGGCAAGCGCGCCGACCTCGTCATGTTCGACACCGAGACGCTGGCCTTCATGCCTCGAAATCATCTGGAGAATCAACTGGTCTACAGCGAGAACGGCTCGTCGATCGTGCGCGTGATGGTCGACGGTGTGGTGACCGTGGAGAACGGCCGCCTCACCCAGATCGACGAGGGCGCCGTGATCGCCGCCTTCCGCGAGGAGATGCCCGCCATCCGCGAGGAGCAGGACCGGCTCGACGAGATCAACGCCGTGTTCGCGCCCGCATTCGCCCGGATGCACGCCGAGACGTCCGCACGGGCGATGCCGGTGAACCGCTGGTCGGGCGACGAAAGCGCGTGGGTACGGGAGGCAGCGGCGGTGTGATCGATGCGGGTGGCGCGGGGCCTCGCGCCACCCGCTATTCGATGACCTCCACTGCACAGCGCACGCCGTGCGCGTTCGCGAGACGCCGGTCACGGGTCAGCAGCGTCGCACCAGCGGTCTCCGCCAGTGCGACGTACGCGGCATCATAGGCGGAGAGGTTGTGCCCCAAGCTCCACGCTCGGGCGCTGAGGGCGTCGAACGGCCACAGCAGGAGCGACAGTGCTTGGAGATCCTCGAACGCCTGGTCGGCTTGCACCGGTGACAGCATCCCTGCATTGCACCTTCGGCGCAGCACGTTCGCGACCTCGTAGTGCACGAGCGTCGGGGCGAGCAGGTCCGCCCCTCGCATGCGGTCCGCGACGCGCTCGCCCGCATCTCCGGGGTCGATGAGCAGCGTCACCAGGACCGATGCGTCGACAACGAGCACAGTGCGCATCGTCAGCGCTTGTCGGCCGCGAGGTCTCCGCGAAGATCGCCACCGTCGACCTGCGGAAGCGCAGCGGCATGCGCCCGGGCACGCGCAATCGCCTCCAACGGGCTCGGACGCGCAGCGATCTGTGCGAGTTCGGCGCTCAGGAACTCCTGCAGCGATTTCCCGGCATCCGCCGCGCGCGCGGCAAGCACGTCACGCACATCATCCGGGACAGCGCGGATCGTGATATTGACGGACATGCGCCCATTCTACATCGCATGCATGCATATTGCAGGCACGCGATCGAACCTCGATTCTCTGGCCCCGAATGCAGCAATGCCAGGCACAGAAGCCGCACCAGACGCACACGAACCGCGGAGCCGCATACACAGTCAGGACCACGCAACGAAGAAAGCCCCTGGCGAACCAGGGGCTTTCAGATGGCGGTGACGGTGGGATTTGAACCCACGGTAGGGGGTTACCCTACACAACATTTCGAGTGTTGCACCTTCGGCCGCTCGGACACGTCACCGCCGATAAGTTTACGCATCGTTCGCCGGATGCGCGAATCGGCGGGTCTCACCCGGATGCTCCCGGGCGCGTCGCGCGGACGGCCGACGGGAACTGCTCCGGATGGGCGGCGCAGCGGCAGAGCGGATTCGTGAGAATCATCCGGAGCCGATGTCGGATGCCGGGCGTACGCTGACCACGTGTCATCGTCAACACGGGTCCTGTGGATCGCGATCCTCGCGTCGTTCGTGGCGTTCCTCGACGGCACGGTCGTCAACGTCGCACTCCCCGCGATCGATCGCGAACTCGGCGGCGGCCTCGCCACCCAGCAGTGGGTCGTCGACGGGTATCTGATCACGCTCGGCGCGCTCATGCTCGTCGCCGGCTCGATCAGCGACGCGTTCGGCCGCGGGTTCGTGATGAAGATCGGGCTCATCGGCTTCGGGGTCGCCTCCGTCGCGATCACCCTCGCACCTGATCCGCTCATCCTGGTGGTCGCGCGCATGCTGCAGGGCGCCGCCGGCGCCTTCCTCGTTCCCAGCTCGCTCGCCCTGATCACCTCGATGTTCTCCGGCGCCGCGCAGGCGAAGGCCATCGGCACGTGGACGGCGCTGACCATCGGCACGTGGACGGCGCTGACCACCGGCGCGATGGTGGCCGGCCCGCTGATCGGCGGCGCGCTGGTCGACCTCGCCAGCTGGCGCCTGGCGTTCCTGATCAACGTGATCCCCATCGCGATCACGCTGTGGCTGCTGCGGGGCATCAGAGATGCTACGCGACATCCGGATGCCCGCATCGATCTGGTCGGCGCGGTGCTGTGCACGGTGGGCCTCGGCGCGCTCGTGTTCGGGCTGATCGAGCAGCCCCGCCTCGGCTGGGCGCACCCCGCGATACCGATCACGCTCGCCGGCGGCGGCGTGCTGTTCGCGCTGTTCCTCATCCGGCAGCGCACCGCCCGATCGCCGATCCTGCCGCTCGACCTGTTCCGGGTGCGCAACTTCTGGGTGGGCAACGTCGCCACGACGCTGATCTACGCGGCACTGTCGCTGAACGGCTTCGTGCTGGCGATCTACCTGCAGGAGGGCGCGGGCCTGTCCGCCACGCTCGCGGGCCTGGCGAGCCTGCCGATGACCATCCTGATGATCCTGCTCAGCTCCCGCATCGGCGCACTCGCCGGCCGCTTCGGCCCGCGACTGTTCATGACGATCGGGCCCGTGCTGATGGGCATCGGCTCGCTGCTGTTCCTCTCCGTGCGCGAAGACTTCAGCTACTGGTGGCAGGTGCTGCCCGGCATGATCGTGTTCGGGGTCGGCCTGTCGATCATGGTGTCGCCGCTGACGGCTGCGATCCTCGGCTCGATCGAACCCGCACGCAGCGGCATCGCCAGCGCCGTCAACAACGCGATCTCACGCGTCGCGGGGCTGGTCTCGATCGCCGCCGTCGGCACGATCGTCGGCGGTACCCTCGACCTCGACGGCTTCTACCGCGCAGCCGTCGTGGTCGCAGGCCTCATGATCGTCGGCGGCCTCGTCTCGCTCGCCGGCATCAGGAACCCGGCCCGCGCACCCAGCGACGCCGAGTAGGCAGGCGCGGGCGAACCGAATACGGTCGCGCGCAGTCAGTGCGCTCCGCCCGCTTCCTGTCGGATCGCCGGCGTTCGCCCTCACACCGGGTTGCCGCGGCTCCGGATGTCCGAACCCCCGCATACGCTGGATCCATGGCTTCCAAACGACCCACCGCCGCGTACGTCTGCTCCGAGTGCGGGTGGGCGACGGCGAAGTGGGTCGGCCGCTGCGGCGAGTGCCAGCAGTGGGGCACGGTCATCGAGGTCGCGCAGCAGGCGGCGTCGAAGCGTGTGAAGTCGATGATCCCCACCTCGGCTGCCGCGCCGATCACGCAGATCGTCACGCAGGAGGCACCGCGGCGCCCGAGCGGCATCGGCGAGTTCGACAGGGTGCTCGGCGGCGGTGTGGTGCCGGGCGCGGCCATCCTGCTGTCGGGCGAGCCCGGCGTGGGCAAGTCGACGCTGCTGCTCGAGGTCGCGGCACGCGCGGCGTCGACCGGGCGACGCGTGCTGTACGCCAGCGCCGAGGAGTCTCCTGCGCAGGTGAGACTGCGCGCCGAGCGCACCGGTGCGATGCACGACGAGCTGTTCCTGGCGAGCGAGACCGACCTCGGCACGATCATCGGGCACATCGATTCCGTCGAGCCCGAGCTGATGATCGTCGACTCGGTGCAGACCGTGTCGTCGTCCGAGTCGGACGGGGCGGCCGGCATGCCCGGCCAGGTGCGCGAGGTCGCGGCCACGCTCATCCGGATCGCGAAAGAGCGGAACCTGCCGATGATCATCGTCGGGCACGTCACGAAGGACGGTCAGGTCGCCGGCCCCCGACTGCTCGAGCACCTCGTCGACGTCGTGTGCCACTTCGAGGGCGACCGTCAGACGGCGCTGCGCTTCGTGCGCGCGCTGAAGAACCGGTTCGGCCCGACGGACGAGGTCGGCTGCTTCGAGATGACCGGCGACGGGATCGCCGAGGTGCCTGACCCGAGCGGCCTCTTCCTTTCGGGCGGCGACCCGGAGAACGGCACGTGCGTCGGCATCTCGATGGAGGGACGGCGCGCCCTGCCGGTCGAGGTGCAGGCGCTGACGATCGGGACGTCCGCCCCGAACCCGCGCCGCATCGTGCACGGCGTCGACGCGTCACGGGTCGCGATGGTGCTGGCGGTGCTCGAGAAGCGCGCAGGCATCACGACCAGCAACTGCGATGTCTACGTCTCGACCGTCGGCGGCGTGCGCTTCACCGAGCCGGCCGCCGACCTTGCGATCGCCGTCGCGGTGGCGGGCGCGTTGGGCGATTGGAGCGTGGGCAAGGATGTCGCCGCAGTCGGCGAGCTGAGCCTCGCCGGGCAGGTGCGCCCCGTCACTCAGTCCGCGCAGCGCCGCTCGGAAGCGGGGCGCCTCGGCTATGGGCGCGTCGTCGACGCCGAGTCCGCGACGGTCAAGGAGGCGATCCGTTCGATCCGCATCCAGCCGCGCCCCCGCACGCTCCGCGCCGTCACCGACGAGGTCGATTCTCCGTTCTGACCCGCGCTCCGCTCCAGCGCCGTTGCCGAGATGCGCACTTGTCGTCGAGATGCGCAGGTCTTCGACGCTTCGCGGACGAAAAGTGCGCATCTCGCGAGCCCTGCTCCGCGCGCCGCAGAGGTGTGGCCAAGCCCGCCGCCCGGCTCCCAGGATCACCGCGCCGCCGGATCACCCTGCCGCCGGATCAGCGGACCACCGGATCAGGAAGCGATGGAGTAACCGGCCTCGTCGATGGCGGAGCGGAGCGCCTCGGAGTCGACAGCTGCAGCACTGCCGATTGTGACAGTCGAGAGACCGCCGGCCACGAGGTCGACCGAGACCTGCTCGACGCCGTCGATCTTGCCGACCTCTTCTGTCACGGCGGAGACGCAGTGACCGCAGGTCATGCCCTCGACCTGCACCGTCGTGGTCTCGCCCGCCGCCGCGGGAGCAACCGATTCGGCTACTCCTGCGTCGCCGCACCCGCACCCGCCGCAGCCACAGCTGCTCTCCTGCGCCGCATCCGTCAGCCCGAGTTCGATCCGCTGAGTCTCCATCAATCTGCCCTCTCCTCGAAAGTCTGTCTGGGCATCCGGAACGTCATCCGGTCCCTCACACCCAGCATATACCCCCTAGGGGTATTCGAGGCGGACTTCCCGCACAGCTTCATACCCCGGGCCGCGGAAGCAGCACGTGCAGAGAGAACCACCGCTCGCCGGGATCCACCGAGACGGTGCCCCCGTGCCGCTGCGCGATTGCGCGAATGCTGCTCAGCCCGTATCCGTGCCCCTGCTCGGCTTTGCGCGATACGAGTCGCCCTCCGGACCGCGTGACCGTGCCGTCGTAGGAGTTCGCGACGCGCAGCATCACGAAGTCATCGTGCGCGAACAAGGCCACCCGCACCGACCGCGGCTCCGGCACCAGCCGCGCGGCTTCGAGCGCGTTGTCGATGGCGTTGCCCAGCAGCGCCGTCACGTCGAGCGGTGCCATGAAGTCGAGCAGCGTCCCGTCCACGACGCAGCGCACCTCGATGCCGTCGTCGCGGGCGCGCACCCGCTTGCCGGTGAGCACGGCGTCGACGACGCGGTTGCCGGTGCGCACCTGGTCGCCGTGGTCCTGCAGAGACTCCGCCAGATCGTCGAGCAGCTGCGCTCGCGAGGCCGGATCGGTCTCCGCGCGCACCGCATCGATGTGATGCCGCATGTCGTGGTAGCGACGATTGACCTCGTCCATCGCGCGGCGCGAGACCACGTACTGGTCGTGCTGGTTGCCCAGCAGCTGCGCCGTCGCGTCGGCGTCGCGGCGCGCCTGCAGCTCGCGTCTGACCTCCTGCTGCGCGAACAGCGCGATCGCTCCGCAGAAATCGACGAGCGTGCGCACGTAGAGCAGCACGGGCCCCGAGACATCGGCGAACGAGGGAAGCTCGACGATCAGCGTGACGTTCGATCCGACGAATGTCAGCACTGCGATCGCGGCAGCCCCCGCCATGTCGCGCCATGTCACGCCCAGGCCTGCACCATCTGCCATGCGTCGGCGCTCGATCGCCCAGACTGCGAAGAGAACGGCGGCGAGCACGCACGCCAGCACCAGGACCCTCACCCACGCCGCGGAGTCGCCGAGCCAGAACCACACGATCTGCCAGTACAGCGAGGCCGCCAGCTCGGCGACCACAAACGACTTCGCGACGAGGTACCCGGCCTCGAGCACCGAGACGCGCAACGAGGCGATCAGCAGCACCCACATCACCGCGACGGCGAGCACGATGCCGAAGGCCCACCCGAGCGTCGACAGCGAGCCGGTCCACAGGTGCAGCCCGGCCAGCGCGACCAGCCCCGCCCCGGCGATCGCCGCTGTCGGGAGCCACACGGTGCGCCGGCGGGCGACCAGCACGTAGACCATGCACGCCGCCCACTCCGCCAGGGCCGCGACGAGAAGACGGGAGTCGTCGTCCATCCCGCCCAGGAGCAGATCGCTCACGGCGCCGTGCCCCTGGCTCCGATGTATCCGGCCAGAGCATCGAGGAACTCCGCCTTGCGGGGTCTGCTGATCTGCAGCCGCGCCCCGCCGCGGATCCGGCAGGTCGCTCCGTCGATTCCCGTGACGTGCCGCAGGTTCACCAGGTACCCGTTGTTGCAGCGCACGAAGCCGGCGCCGACTGTCTCTGCCTCCAGCGCCTTCAGTGTGCCGACCGTGGCGAGGTCGGCATCGAGCGTGTGGATCAGCACGTGATTGCGCGAGCTCTCGAAGTACAGGATGTCGGCCAGATCCACGCGATGCCTGGCGCCGTCGGTCGTCGAGAACAGCATCTGGCGGCGCTCGCGACGACTGAGCCGCTGCACGCACCGCAGCATCTCCTGCTCGAGCTCCTGGTACGAGACCGGCTTGAGCAGGTAGCTCAGCGCATCGACGCGGTACCCGCTGATGGCGTACTGCGGCGAGCTCGTCACGAAGACGATCAGGACCTCGGGATCGACCTCCCTGATCCGCTGCGCCGTCGTCATGCCGTCGACCCGCTCCATCCGGATGTCCAGGAGCAGCACGTCCCAGTCCGGCCGATAGTCGTGCAGCAGGTCGGCGCCGTCGGCGAAGCGGCTGATCCGCAGGCTCTCGCCGTGGTCGCGCTGGAACCGGTCGAGGTGCCCCAGCAGTCGGTCGACGCCTGCCGGATCGTCCTCGACCACGCCGATCCGGATCATGATGTGCCCCTCGCCCGCCGGCTCTCGGCTCAGCTGAAGCCGACGACCCGCCGTGCGACGCTGTACGCCAGCGACGTCACGCGACGCCCGGCACCGCCAGGCAGGTTGCTCGTCGACCCGAGGAACGTGCGCCGCAGCCGCGTGTACAACCACGGGCTCTCGGCCTTGATCTCGCGCCAGAACGCGTCGCGCGCCGCAAGGTGCTCCACCGTCCCGCCCCTGGCGAGAGTCGCCGACGTCACG
Source organism: Frigoribacterium sp. JB110 (assembly GCF_900163665.1). GTDB lineage: Bacteria > Actinomycetota > Actinomycetes > Actinomycetales > Microbacteriaceae > Microbacterium. The sequence continues at coordinate 114,196 of NZ_FUIA01000016.1, read as the reverse complement.
GCGCAGATCTGCTCCACGTAGTGCAGCAGCGCGCCCTGCAGCTCCGCGGGCACGCGCCCCGTCGCCACGTCCTCGAGCGAGGGCATCGCCTTCAGCACGAGCTTGTTCACGAGCAGCTGCTGGTCGACGCGCCGCAGCATCACCGCGGGGTCCACCGACTGCTCTGCCCGGCCGATGAAGTAGTGGTACAGCGGCACCGGCAGGTAGTACATGCTGCGCACGTGCGAGAGCGGTTCGACGACGTACAGGTTGTCGACGTAGAAGGTGTGCTCTGGCAGCACCATGCCGCTGCGCCGCACGACCTCGGTGCGGTACACGATTGCGTGCATCATCAGGATCTGGCGCCTGGCGAAGCGCCCTGTCTGCTCCCACGAGAAGATGCGATGCTCGGGGAAGACCGTGTCGAACGTCGTCACGCGGTTGTTCTTGCCGACGCGGTCGCGCACGTAGTCGGTGAACACCGCGTCGACGCCGCCGCCCTCTTCGAGCGTCTGCAGCGTGCGCAGCAGCTTCTCCAGTGCGGGCACGCTCAGCCAGTCGTCGGCGTCGAGCACCTTCACGTACGTGCCGGTGGCATGCGCGAGCCCGGTGTTGATGGCACCGCCGTGGCCGCGGTTGTGCTGGCGCACGACCCGGATGGCCTCTGGCCGCCTGGATGCGAAGCCATCGGCGATCGAGGCGGTCGCGTCGGTCGACCCGTCGTCGACCACCACCACCTCGATGCCCCGCTTCACGCGGACGAGCGGCTCAAGCGCCCGTCGAAGATAGGCCTCCGCGTTGTAGGCGGGGACCACGATCGTCAGAAGCGGCATGACACTAGTGTGCCTGGAGTTCGGTGTCCTCCGCGGGAGCGCCCGCGGTTTCTTCCGGCTTCTGCCGGAAAATCAGCTTGAAGATGGGGTAGAACACCCAGAACGAGATCGCCGCGTTGATGATCATCGTCACGATGTCGGCTACGAGCTCGCCCGAGGAGCCCCAGCCCCACGCGTTCATCAGCAGGTCGTAGATGGGCGCCTTGTAGAAGCCCTGCGCCGCGGCGGCGATGAACGTGATCACGATGTACGCCAGCGTGTACCAGCCGGCGGCGACCCACGCAGACGTGTTCGACTTGAATGTGATGTTCCGCTGGGCGAAGAAGTTGAGCACCTGCGCGATCAGCAGTGTGATCTGCACGGCGAGGAAGTAGGCCAGTCCGCCGCCGCCGGCGGGCAGCGCGCCCACGGCGTAGTCGAACATGTAGTACTGGCTGCCGTCGACGTCGCTGCCGACGGGCAGCGCCTGGAAGCCGACGTTCATCAGGTCGGTGTAGGTCTCGAAGCCCCACCGGAACACCGGCATCAGCGAGAGCTGCAGCACGGTCACGCCGTTCGACAGGATGAAGAACATCGCGAACTTCGACAGTTCCGGGTGCGAGACCTGGAAGCCCCGCCACCAGCGGGCGATCGCTGCGAACATCAGTCGTCTTCCTTCCCGGCGCCATCGGCGCGGTTGCTGCTGTTGCCCGCGGCGGCACGGAACGAGTCTCTCGTGCGCTTCTCCGCGCGGCGGCCGCGCAGGAACGCGGCGATGACGCGACCGAGGCCGCGGAACGTCTGCCCGTTGACGAGCGTGAGCAGCGCCTCAGTGAGCCGCTGCGTGGCCAGTCCGCCGCTCATCTTGGAGATCACGCGGAACGGGCCGTTGAACATGAACAGGATGTTCAGGTCGGGTTCGCCCTTGGCCTCAGCCGCACGGCGACGCTTGTCGATGATCCGGAACGCGAGCCGCGCGAGCGGGCTGCGTGCCACCTCGAGCCGGTCGATCGGGTCGTTGAAGCCGAGACGGCCAGAGCCCCACTCCGCCTCGGGCGCCCGACGTCCGAGCAGCGCCTCGAACGCGTCGTCAGGGACATTCCGGATGTCGCCTGTGCGGTACCACTCGAGGGTCGAGTCGAGTGCTCCGGATGCCACGGTGCCGTCGAGCTCGACCATCGCCGTCAGCGGCAGATCGGCCACATTCGGCCCCACGGCGATCTCGTACTCGCCGGCTTCGGTCTGCCAGGCGTCGGATTCGACGTCGAAGAAGCGGAATGCCCGCTCGCCGAGCTCGATCGTCACCTCGCGCGACTGACCCGGCTCGAGGTGCACCTTCGCGAAGCCCTTCAGCTCGCGCGAAGGACGCAGCACCCGGCTCGAACCGGTCTTCCCCACGTACACCTGTGCAACATCCGATCCGGCTGTTTCTCCTGTGTTCGTCACGGTGAACGTGACGCGCTCTTCCGAGACGGACAGATCGGAGTACGCGAACGACGTGTAGCTGAGGCCGAACCCGAACGGGAACGTCACCTCGATGCCGCGCGTGTCGTAGTAGCGGTAGCCGATGAACGGGCCCTCGCGGTACTCGGCGGTGCGGTTCGTGCTCGGGAAGCGGCCGACGGTGGGGGTGTCGCCCAGCGCGATGGGAAGCGTCTCGGCGAGGCGCCCTGCGGGGTTCACGCCCCCCGTGAGCACGTCGAGGATGCCCTCGGCTCCGGCCTGGCCGCCGAGGTAGCCGTGCACCAGCGCCTGCGCGTCGCGCAGCCACGGCATCGCGACGGGGCCGCCTCCGGAGAGCACGACGACGGTGCGCGGGTTGGCCGCGGCGACCGCGCGCAGCAGCTGCACCTGGGCGTCGGGCAGGGAGAGGCCCGAGCGGTCGAGCCCCTCCGACTCGGCGATCTCCGGCAGACCGAGCGCAAGCACAGCCACGTCGGCCCGCTTGGCGGCCGCGACGGCCTCGGCGACGAGCTGCGCGTCGGCTGCGCCGTCGCGACGGCAGCCGCGGGCGAAGCCCGCGAGGTCGAGGTCGGTGGCGCCGATCGCGTCGACCAGCGACGTGACCCGCGTGGGGTTCACCAGCGACGAGCCGGAGCCCTGGTAGCGCGGCGTCTCGGCGAAGTCTCCGATCAGTGCGACGCGGGTGCCGGATGCCAGGGGCAGCAGGGCGTCGTCGTTGCGCAGCAGCACGGCTGACTCGGCCGCGGCGCGACGTGCCAGCGCGTGGTGCGCCTCCTGATCGACGCTGGCACGCACGGCGCGGGCGGTGACGCGGGCGACGAGGTTCAGCAGTTCGGAAACGCGGGCGTCGAGGTCGGCCTCGTCCAGCTCGCCGCTGTCGACGGCGGCGACGATTCTGCGCACCGAGTCGAAGCCGGGCGACGGCATCTCGAGCGTGCCGCCTGCGCGCACGCCGTCGGCCGCACCGTTCCCGCCGCCCCAGTCGGTGATCACTGCGCCGTCGAAGCCCCACTCATCGCGCAGGATGTCGCGCAGCAGGTGCGCGTTCTCGTGTGCGTAGGTGCCGTTGATCAGGTTGTACGAGGTCATGATCGCCCACGGGTTCGCCTCGCGGACGACGATCTCGAATGCCGTCAGGTAGATCTCGCGCAGCGTGCGCTCGTCGACGACGGAGTCCGTCACCATCCGGCGCAGCTCCTGGCTGTTCACGGCGAAGTGCTTCGGCGTGGTCGCCACGCCCTCCGACTGGATGCCGCGCACGTATGCCGCGGCGAGGCGACCCGACAGCTCAGGGTCCTCGGAGAAGTACTCGAAGTTGCGGCCGCCGAGCGGGCTGCGCTTGATGTTCAGGCCGGGGCCGAGCAGCACGTTCACGCCCTGCGACGACGCTTCTCGGCCGAGCGCGGCACCGATTTCGGCGGCGAGCTCCTCGTCCCAGGTGTTGGCGACGGTCGCCGATGTCGGGAAGCAGGTGGCCAGCTCCGAGCCGTTGATGCCGAGGTGGTCGGCGGAGCCGACCTGCCGCCGGATGCCATGGGGCCCGTCCGCCATCCAGATCGACGGCACGGAGAGGCGGTCGATCGTGCGGGTCTCCCACGTGTTCTCACCGCTGAGCAGTGCTGCCTTCTCAAGCACGCTGAGCTCAGCGACGAGCTGCGCGGTGTCCTTCACGCTTGTCCCCTTCGATCGTGCGCGCGGGATCCTCCCCGTGCGCTGAACCATCTTGCTCCTCCGCCGCGTCGGACGGCGGTTCGGTCGCATAACACGTCGAATTCACCGGATGATCTGCCCGAGCCGAACGCCGCGGGCAGCCGTCACCCCGTGGGCACCGGCGATCGCCGCGAGCGCCTACGTTCTTCGCGAACGCCTACGCAATGTCATAGGCGTTCGGACACTTCGTAGGCATTCGCGGATTCCGCGGGGCTCACGGAAGCCGGGATGTCGAGGCCGGGCGCTGCGCGACTCAGACTTCGAGAGCGGCGAGGAGCTCTTCTGGCGGGGCCTGCATGGGGTGCGGGCCGGCGATGTCGAGGAACACCGTCGTGATCTCGGCGGCGTGGCGCGCGAGGAACGTCTTCAGCCACTCCGGGGAGTACACGCCGATCGTCGGAGGGAGGTTCTCCGGCTTGTTGCGGGCATCGCTGAACAGCAGCAGCGCGACCTGCCCCGTCTGGGGATCGCGGAAGGTCCATACTTCGCCGGAATCAAGAGGATTGTCGCGCGCACCGGGGTTCATCACCGGCACGATCGTGTTGCCGTTGCGCAGCGCCAGCGCGACGGCCGCCATGTCCTGCTTCTCCAGAGCCTGCGCGAGCGCCTCCGAGCGGGTGTCCTGCTCGGTCAGTGCGGCGGGCTTGTTGCGCTTCTTCCCCATCACCCCCACCCTACCGGCGGGTCCCCTGTGCCCGCCCCGATCCTGACCTCGTGCCCCGTCTGCCCGCGCCCCGCTCGCGAGATGCGCACTTGTCGTCGAGATGCGCCGCTTCTGACGCGGATTCGTCGAAGAAGTGCGCATCTCGCGAGCCTCCGACGGCCCGGATGTGCCGAGGGATCAGCGCAGGATGAACTGTCGCGTGTGCTCCGACTCGATGCCGCCGATCGCCACGCGCAGGTGGAACGACGCGCCCCCGCCGGGAGCGACCGGGCGATTCTCGTCGCCGCAGCTGTCCACGCTCGAGCGCGTGCGGTCCCATACGACGGGCTCTGCGCTGGAGACCTCCTGGCCGGCCTCGAGCGTCACCTCCATGTCGCTGGGCTCCTTCTGGCAGTCGGTCGAACGCCACCACACGTCGTTGCCGCTCAGAACCGTGTATGCCTGCTGAGTGGTGCCGACGTTGAAGATGCAGTCGACGTCGCCGGTGTTCTCGAGCGAGATCGACAGCTTCGGTTTGTCGTCGCTGCCGTACTCGCGCTTGTCCGTCACACCCTTGACCGTGATCGCATTCGGATCGCATTCCTTCGGCGATCCGTCATCGGTCGGCGTGGGCGACGGCGTCGGGTCCGAGTCTTCGGAATCCGACTCGTCGTCTGCGTCCGAGTCCTGCGACGCGGTCGTCTCACTCGTCGACGGTGTCGGCACGGTCTGCGTCTCGTCGCCTCCGCCGCCCGAAGCGCTCCACGGCTGGGCTACGAACAGCCACACCAGCGCGGCGATCGCCAGGATCGCGAGCACCAGCACCATCAGCCGACGCCGCCGGTACACGGCGGGGGAATGGCGGCGGGCGTTCACGGTTCCAGATTAGGCCGCGATCGCTGTGAGTGGCTGGCATGCTCCGGCGCGGCGACGAGGTCGCGCCCGGCGCGATGACGGAACGGAACCGACCGCACCTGGCGGCTGCCGCTACCGCAGGTTCTTCAGCATCCGACTGTTGCCGAGGGTGTTCGGCTTCACGTGCGCCAGGTCGAGGAACTCCGCTATGCCCTCGTCGGGGCTGCGCACGAGCTGCGAGTAGACGTCGGGCGAGACGACCTGCTCGCCGATCTCTGCAAAGCCGCGGCGCTGGAAGAACTCGGTCTCGAACGTGAGGCAGAACAGGCGCGTGAGGCCCAGATTGCGGGCGTTCCCTTCGAGCGCCGCCACGATCGCACCGCCCACTCCGTGGTGCACCCACTCGTCCGTGACGATGAGCGTGCGGATCTCGCCGAGGTCCTGCCACATCACGTGCAGGGCACCGCAGCCGATCACGCTGCCCGCGTCGTCGACCGCGACGACGAACTCCTGCGTCGCCTCGTAGAGCACGACGAGATCCTTGCCGAGCAGGATGCGCCGCATCACGTACGGCTGCAGGATCTCGTGCACCGCGGCCATGTCGGCCGCGGTCGCGGGGCGGACGAAGTAGTCGCTCATCGCCCTCAGGCTACGCCCGGCGCCTGAGGGCAGTCCGAGACGCGCCGCAGGGGCATGAGCGGCCGCCGCCGGGGCGATCCCGCCGCCCAAATGAGTACGTTCGCGCGACATCCGACCAATCGGCGTCGAACCGTACTCATCCCGGCCGATCGTACTCACGCCAGGGGTGGGCCTCCCCGACTGCGCCCTGACTCAGCCGCGCCGCCCCAGTACGAGCGCGGACAGCGCAGCGCACACGAGTACGACCGCGCGGGATGAGGCCCATCCGGCTCGAAACCGTACTCATCCCGTGCGGTCGTACTCAGCTCAGGGGCCGCCGTGAGGGCGGCCGGTGTTCGGCGGGGCGCAGATGCCCGGGCTCGACCTCAGGCGCTGCGGCGGCGCACGATCCGGATTATGATCCAGACCACCCCGCCGGCGACGGCGATCACGCCGAGCCACGGCAGCATGAACCCGATGGCGATGACGAGGCCGTTGAAGAACCCGATCAGCCCGTTCCATCCGGTGACCAGGCCGTCCCCGAAGCCGGCAGGGTCGGTCTCGGCGACCTCGCGGTCCCGCGTCAGCTCGACCTGCAGGCTCGACATCGCGACCTGCCCCTCGAGGTGCTCCAGCTCGCGCTGGTACGACTCGAGCTGCGCCTGTCGCTCGGTCAGAACGGTCTCCGCGTCGAGCAGATCGCTGACCGATCCGGCCTGCTCCATCAGCTCGGTGAGCCGCTCGACCGACGACGTCGCCGTGTCGATCCGAGCCTCCAGGTCGATCGCCTGCCCCGTCACATCCGACTCGGAGATCTGCGTGCTGGTCACCTCGCCGATGTCGCTCAGCGCCTGTCGCACCTCATCGAGCTGGTCGGCGGGAATGCGCAGCGACACCCATCCGGTGCGCACGCCGGCCGCGTCGACCTCTTCTCGGTACCCGTAGTCGTCGCTCGACGAACCGATCTCCTCGACGTAGCCGTCGTGCTCCGCGGCGAGCGCCGTCAGCGCATCGGACGCGTCGAGCACGTCGTCGACCACCAGCACAGCCGAGCCGTTCCGGATGACCAGACGATCTTCCTCGGTTGCGCCTGCCCCGTCAGAGCCCTCGTCGGCGGCGTCGGAACCGCTCGACTCCGTCGAGTCGTCACCGCCCGAGATCCCTGCCTCCGGCGCGACCTCGGAGGACCCGCCGCCCGCAGACTCCCCCTCCGCCGTGCTTGCCGAGTCGGCCGCGCCGCCCGTCAGCCCGATGCCCGACATCACCGCCGGTACGACGACGACTCCGACCACGAGCGCGGCGGCGACCCCGAGGCTCCCGCCGATCCATCCTCTGCGCTTGCGGGCGCGGCGCCGGTCGCGCTCTCGGCCGCGAGCGATGTCGGAGAAGACCCCCGCCTCGATGCGATCGACGGCGTCGTCCGACAGCTCAGGCAGATCCGGAGCCCCGTTCGTGTCCTGCTCGGTGGCATTCATCACGCTTCCTCCCTCACGACGGAACGCAGCCGCGTTCTGATTCGGGAGAGACGATTCCTCACGGCGCCGTGGGCGATGCCCAGCTCATCGGCCGCGGCCTGGTAGGCATACCCCTCGGCCACGCAGAGGGCGAAGATGCGCCTGTCGTCCTCCGACATGCGCTCGACCTCGTCGGCGATGCGATCGGCGAGGGCCTGGTCGATGATCTGCTGCTCGACGTCGACCGTGTCGGGCTGACGCTCGTCCACCGGCCCTGCCGAGTGCTCGCGTTCGCGCCGGCGCATCCGGATCCGGTTGGCCGACACGTTGCGGCAGATCGTCGCCAGCCAGGGCAGCGCCGATTCGCCCGCGAGCTCGAACCCGTCGAGCTTGCGCCACGCGGTCGCGAACGTCTCCTGCGCGGCGTCCTCGGCATCGCCGCGGTCGCCGAGCAGGCCGTGCGCAACCCAGAACACGGGCTTCACGTAGGCGCGGAACAGCTCGCGGAAGGCGATCTCGCTGCCACCCGCGGCCGCGGCGATCAGCGCCGCATCGCTCGACTTCTCGGTCATGACCACCCTCGCCTGTCATCGTCTCTCACTATGCAGGTGTCAGGAAGAGCGCAATCGTCTCAGATCGGTTTCGGTTGGGGTTCCCGACCCGGTCGTCTCGGGTTGCCGAGCGAGAGCGCGGGGCAGCATCGCATCCGAAACACTGCAGAATCACCGAGGCACTGCAGAACCATCCGGATTCTGTAGTGCCTCGGCGATAGTGCCGCGGCTCAGCGCACTCTCGTCACGTTGAACACCCGGAGGTACGAGTTCGGATGCCGCCGTGCACGACGAAGCCCCCGCCGTCCGCATGGACGACGGGGGCTCCGGATGCCTTACTCGCCGAGGGCGGCGATCTGCGGCGAATTGGTGATGGTGCCTCCGGCATTCACACCGACCGCGACGCGCTCGCCGCGCGGCGCGTTCTCGAACGTGAACTTCCGGTCCTCGACGTCGACCTTGATGTGGTGACCCGTCTCGAGCGTCCCGGCGAGGATGCGCTCGGAGAGCTGGTCCTCGACCTCCTGCTGCATCGCGCGGCGCAGCGGTCGGGCACCGAGAGCGGGGTCGAAGCCGATCTCGATGAGGCGCTCCTTGGCGGGCTGCGACATCTCGATCGTCATGTCGCGATCCAGCAGTCGCTCGTTGAGCCGCTTCAGGAACAGGTCGACGATCTGCACGAGCTCCGGCTTCGACAGCTGCGGGAAGACGATCACGTCGTCGACGCGGTTGAGGAACTCGGGCTTGAAGTGGCGCTTCAGCTCTTCGTCGACCTTGCCCTTCATCCGGTCGTACGACGTCTGCTCGTCGCCCTCGACCTGGAACCCGACCGGGCCGCCGGCGATCGCCGACGAACCGAGGTTGGTCGTCATGATGATGACGGTGTTCTTGAAGTCGACGATGCGGCCCTGACCGTCGGTCAGGCGACCCTCCTCGAGGATCTGCAGCAGCGAGTTGAAGATGTCAGGGTGCGCCTTCTCGATCTCGTCGAACAGCACGACCGAGAACGGCTTGCGGCGCACCTTCTCGGTGAGCTGGCCGCCCTCTTCGAACCCGACGAACCCGGGAGGGGCACCGAACAGGCGCGACACGGTGTGCTTCTCACCGAACTCGCTCATGTCCAGCGAGATGAGGGCGTCCTCGTCGTCGAACAGGAACTCCGCGAGCGCCTTGGCGAGCTCGGTCTTGCCGACGCCGGTGGGGCCGGCGAAGATGAACGAACCGGACGGACGCTTCGGGTCCTTGAGGCCGGCGCGCTGACGACGGATCGTCTTCGACAGCGCGGCGATCGCCTCCTCCTGCCCGATGACGCGCTCGTGCAGCGCCCGCTCCATGAAGACGAGACGGCTGGTCTCCTCCTCGGTGAGCTTGAACACCGGGATGCCCGTGGCCTGAGCCAGCACCTCGGCGATCAGGCCCTCGTCGACCGTGGCCGGGGTCTCGATGTCACCGGAGCGCCACTGCTTCTCGAGGCGCAGTCGCTCGCCGAGCAGCTGCTTCTCCTCGTCGCGCAGGGCGGCGGCCTTCTCGAAGTCCTGCTCCTCGCTGGCGGCTTCCTTCTTCTCGCGCACGTCGGCGATCTTCTCGTCGAACTCACGCAGCTCCGGCGGCGAAGACAGGATCGACAAACGCAGGCGGGCGCCTGCCTCGTCGATCAGGTCGATGGCCTTGTCCGGCAGGAAGCGGTCCTGGATGTAGCGGTCCGCGAGGTTCGCGGCCGCGACGACCGCGCCGTCGGTGATCTGCACCTTGTGGAACGCCTCGTAGTGGTCGCGCAGCCCCTTGAGGATGTTGATCGCGTGCGGCAGCGCCGGCTCGTTGACCTGGATAGGCTGGAAGCGGCGCTCGAGAGCGGCGTCCTTCTCGAAGTGCTTGCGGTACTCGTCGAGCGTGGTGGCACCGACCGTCTGCAGCTCGCCGCGGGCGAGCAGCGGCTTCAGGATGCTGGCGGCGTCTATTGCGCCCTCGGCCGCACCTGCGCCGACGAGCGTATGGATCTCGTCGATGAAGACGATGATGTCGCCGCGCGTGCGGATCTCCTTGGTGACCTTCTTCAGACGCTCCTCGAAGTCACCGCGGTAGCGGGAACCTGCGATCAGCGAGCCGAGGTCGAGCGAGTAGACCTGCTTGTCCTTCAGCGTCTCCGGCACATCGCCCTTGACGATGGCCTGGGCGAGGCCCTCGACGACGGCCGTCTTGCCGACGCCGGGCTCGCCGATGAGAACGGGGTTGTTCTTCGAGCGGCGCGAGAGGATCTGCATCACGCGCTCGATCTCCTTCTCGCGCCCGATCACCGGGTCGAGCTTGTTGTCGTGCGCGGCCTGCGTGAGGTTGCGGCCGAACTGGTCGAGCACCTGCGAGCCGCCCTGGCCCTGCTGACCCTGCTCCTGCGGGGCGCCGGATGTGACCGGCTCCTTGCCCTGGTATCCGCTGAGCAGCTGGATGACCTGCTGGCGCACCTTGTTCAGGTCTGCGCCGAGCTGCACCAGCACCTGGGCGGCGACGCCCTCGCCCTCACGGATGAGGCCGAGCAGGATGTGCTCCGTGCCGATGTAGTTGTGGCCGAGCTGCAGCGCCTCGCGCAGCGACAGCTCGAGCACCTTCTTGGCGCGCGGCGTGAAGGGGATGTGGCCCGTGGGCTGCTGCTGGCCCTGGCCGATGATATCCTGCACCCGCTCGCGCACGCCGTCGAGCGAGACGCCGAGAGACTCGAGCGCCTTCGCGGCGACACCCTCGCCCTCGTGGATGAGGCCGAGCAGGATGTGCTCGGTGCCGATGTAGTTGTGGTTGAGCATCTTCGCCTCTTCTTGGGCGAGCACAACCACACGACGGGCACGGTCGGTGAATCTCTCGAACATGTCACTCCTTGGGCACGAGGCCTTTTGCGCCGGGTGCCGAAATACACCTGACGCCGTGATTCAACGGTAACGAGGCGCGGCCGCCCGTGGCGCCGTGTTCGCCCTGGGCATATCCGGATGACGTCGGGTTGCGGCCGCCCGTCGTGCACGACGATGGCTTGACTTATCGATATTCGTTGTTATCGTTTTTCATGAAGCCGAATGCCGGTGGGGCCCGCCGAAGCGGGACGGCATCCGGATGATCAGACGACGACCGAGAGGCAGAATCATGAGCAGCACAAAGAAGCCGGAGGGCACTGCGCTCAGCCGCGACGAGCGCTGGCTCGCGTTCGGCGCAGTCGGCGTCGGTGTGATCATGGCGGGGCTGATCATCGCGGTCGCGGCCAGTCACCTGGTCGAGACCTTCGCAGGAGGAACGATCCGACTCGTTGCGCCGTTCGTCGACGAGAGCGCCGAGCTGCCGATCGGCCCTGACGGCACGATGCGCACGGTCGAGGTCGAGCAGGCGACGATCACGGCGCCCGACACCCCACTGATCTCCGTGTTCGCGCTCGTCGCCCAGGTGGTCGTGCAGGCACTCGCGATGCTCACGATCGTCGCCTGCCTGACGTGGCTGTGTCTCAACATCGCCCGCACACGCATCTTCGCCCCGGCGAACGAGCACCTGCTGGGCACCTGCGCACTGGCCTCGGGACTTGCGTGGGGGCTGACGATGCTGCTCAACGCGATGTCGATCAACGGAGCCTTCGCTTCGATCAGCGACCGCGACTACAACAACGTGCTGTTCGAAGCCGAACTCACACCCCTGATCGTGACACTGGTGTTCGGCGTGCTCGCCGCGGCGTTCCGCGTCGGCGCCCGCCTGCAGAAAGACACGGAGGGCCTGGTGTGACCCCCGCCGAGGCCGACATCTCGGGAATCCACTGCCGCCTCGACGCGCTGCTGGCCGACCGCGACATGACGCTCACCTCACTCGCGGACCAGGTGGGGGTGAGCATCGTGAACCTGTCGGTGCTGAAGAACGACCGCGCCAAGGCCATCCGGTTCTCGACACTGGTGGCGATCTGTGACGTGCTCGACTGCGAGGTCGGCGAGCTGCTGGTGCGCGAGCGCGGATAGGCGGAAGGCATAAGGCACGGCGACTTATGCTCTTGTTATAGGATAGGCACTTATCCTTCAATAAGGAGGCGTCGAATGACAGACTCCGGATGGCCAGAGCTCACCTTCGAGAAGCGGCCGTGGGAGCCGCGACTCGATCAGCCGATGTCGCGGCGAGCGCGCCTGGCCGCGCGCGGACCGTACCGAAGCGCTGTGCCCGGCACGATCGCCGAAGCGCACCCCGCCCTTGACGCCGACACACTCGCCCACGCCGACGACGCGAGCAGGGAGCTGGCGCGCTTCGACGCCGAGTCCGGCGCATTCGCCGCGCCGTTCGCCGCCGTCCTGCTGCGAACGGAGAGCGCGTCGAGCTCCGAGATCGAGCGGATCACCACGAGCGCGAAACAGCTGGCGCTTGCCGACCTGGGAGCCGCGCGGTCCGGCAACGCACGACTCGTCCGTTCGAACGTCGAGGCCATGCAGGCAGCGATTGCGTTCGCCGAGAACCTGGATGCACAGGCCATCATCGAGATGCAGCGGGCCCTGCTTGAGCACAGCTCCCCAGAGCAGGTCGGGGCATGGCGCGACGAACAGGTGTGGATCGGCGGCGGCGCCTTCTCTCCGCACAACGCCGACTTCGTGCCGCCGCATCACGAGCGAGTGCCTGCCCTGATGGACGATCTCGTGCGATTCCTCGCACGCACGGACCTGCCCGTCATCGTGCACGCCGCGCTCGCTCACGCACAGTTCGAGACGATCCACCCCTTCACCGATGGCAACGGTCGCACGGGGCGAGCCCTCGTGCACGGGATGCTGCGCGCGGCCGGGGCCACGCAGAACGTCGCCGTCCCGGTATCAGCCGGACTGCTCGCGAACGTCGACGCGTACTTCGACGCCCTGACCCAGTATCGGCGAGGCGACCCCGCCGCAATCGTGAACCGGATGTCCGAGGCGACCTTCGCCGGTGTGGGCAACGGGCGAACACTGGTCACAGCACTGCGCGAGACACGTTCGGCGTGGGCGGCGCGCGTCCGCGCCCGTTCCGACTCCGCCGCATGGCGACTGCTCGACCTGGCCGTGCAGCAGCCCGTGCTCGACGTCGCCACGGTCAGCGATCGCCTCGGGGTCACACCGGCCGCAGCCACAGCCGCGCTCACGCGCCTCGAGGAGGCGGAGGTCCTCACTCGAGCCAACTCCGGTGCCCGCAACAGGCTGTGGCAGGCACCCGACGTGCTCGACGCACTCGAAGCGTTCGCGACCCGGGCCCGCCGCCGAGGCGCAGGAGCCTCCGGTATCGGGAAGTCGCGATAGCCCTCGGTCATCTCGATATTGCGATAGGGCCGGCTCGACGACACCGGCCGACGCCGAACACAACGCAGTCGATCCGGTCTCGGGTCGCCAGCTCCTCCCATTGCTCGCGACCCCGCGCGCACTCACCCCCGCGAACCGACTGCGCGCGGTCGCAGGCCGTGCGTGACGACGCGGCGGGCGCGGACGGCGGTGTCGGGTCGCTCATCCGGGAGCGCGTCGGCGACGATGCGGGCGAGCATCGACACCGCCGTGAGGGCGTCTCGCGCGTCGACGTCCGGCGACATCCGGCCCGCCTCGATGTCCCGCGCGATCACCCGCGAGACGAGCTCGGACATCCGGATGCCGAGGTGCTGCACCACGAGCTGGTCGCGTTCGGCGGTGATCGCGTCGATGAGCGCGGCGGAGACGGCCGCTCGCGCGACGACGAGGTCGAGCAGGCCGTCGAAGGTCGCATCCGGCGACGAGGCGAGGCGCTCCATCTCGTCGATGTCGTCGTCGAAGACGGCTGCGGCGAGCGCGATCTTCGTCGGGAAGTGCCTGTAGAGGCTCCCCTGCCCGACGCCGGCCCGACGAGCGATCGCGCTGAACGGCACGGCGAACCCGTCATCGGCGAAGACCGCACGTGCGGCGGCGACGAGCGCACGGCGATTCTCAGCCGCTGCCGCCGGGCCGCGATTCTTCCGAGGCCGCTCTTCCGCATCCGTCACCATGACGAGTAGCCTAATACCGGACATGGCTGTCCGGATGGCTCGGATCATCCGGGATGAGAAGGGATTCGATATGAGCGACGCAGCTGCAGGCCCGCAGCTTCAGGAGTGGACCGAGAAGATCACCGAGGGGCGCTTCGACGGGCGCACCATCATCGTCACCGGTGCCGGCAGCGGCATCGGCCGGGCGACCGCCAGCCGGATCGTGCGCGAGGGCGGGAGCGTCGTCGGCGTGGACGTGAGCCAGGAGCGGCTCGACGAGGTCGCCGCGGAGCTGGGCGGGCGCTTCGCGCCAGTCGCGGCGGACATCACCGATGAGTCAGGCGTGGCCGAGATCGTGGCGGCAGCAGGCGACCGGATCGACGGCCTGGCGAACGTCGCAGGCATCATGGACAAGATGCAGCCCGCACACGAGCTGGAGCGCGGCACGTGGGATCGCGTGATGTCGGTGAACGCGACCGGCACCTTCCTGTTGATGCAGGCGGTGCTGCCCGGCATGCTCGAGCGCGGCGAGGGCGCCATCGTGAACGTCGCCAGCGAGGCGGGACTGCGCGGTTCGGCGGCGGGCGCGGCCTACACGGCGTCGAAGCACGCAGTGGTCGGGCTGACCAAGAGCAGCGCGTTCATGTACGCCACCAGCGGGCTCCGGATCAACGCGGTCGCGCCGGGCGGTGTGGCCACGAACATCGAGAGCCAGTTCGCCTCGGAGCTGGGCGCACAGCGCATCCAGCGCGGCATGGCGCTGATTCCGAGCATCGCGCAGGCGTCGCAGCTTGCCGCGTCGATCACGTTCCTGCTCAGCGACGACGCCACCAACCTCAATGGCGTCATCCTCCCGTCCGACGGCGGCTGGTCGGCGGCGTAGGGCGCCCGTCCCCGCCCCGCCCCGCCCCGCGAAAGTACCCTTTGTGATCGAGGGGACCACTTGGATCCGGATGCAAGTGGTCCACTCGACACCAAGGGGTACTTTCGGCGCGGTCGTCCCTGCGGGTGGGGTGCGTTCAGCCGGTGGCTGCCCGCGTCGGCTCAGCCGGTGAGCTTGTCGTACACCGTCGACATGTCGTTGCCGCCGGAGATCTGCATCTCACTGTCGACGATCGGCTCCATCACGGCGGGCATCGACTCGACCTCGCCGTCGATGATGATCGCGAGCTGGTTCTGCGGCTGGGGGCGGTCGACGAGCGTCTCGGTGAGCTCGGCGAGCACAGTCGCATCGGCGTCGTCGAGGCTGATCGTCACGTAGTTCTGCGCGGTGCCGTCTTCGCCCTCGGGCACGACCAGCTCGATCTCCCCGCTGGTCACGATGAACTGCTCATCCGGATCGACGAACGTGCACTGGGCGGCGCCGTCCTCCCCCGGCCACGACGTGTCGAACGCGGTCGCGTCGCCGGCGGGGCATTCCTGGTCGGTCTGCTCGACGACGGCCGCGAAGGTCAGGTCTGCGGTGAGCGGGCCGGACTTCCCTCCAGCGGGCGTCCAGGGCATCGCACACCCCGCCGCTCCGGCCGCAACAGCGGCGAGCAGAAACATGGTCGGCAGCGTGCGACGGCTCACACTGCCATCGTAAACCGGATGCGGCACGTGCGGCAGGGGAGTTCCCCGAATGTTCACCGGCCGGGCGCATCGGCGTGCGGGAGCTGCGTGACGGACTCAGCCGCCACCTCGCGCGGGCGCGGGTGTCGGCATGGAGCCGGCTCGGGCTGACGAGCGCAGATGCGACCCAGCGCTTCGACCAGGCCGAATCGCGCCCGCCTCGAGGCTAGATCACTCGATCGTTGCCTCCGTCGACGCTCAGGTGCGCTCCAGTCGTCGCCGGCAGGCGCTGTCCGGCGAACGTCGCGACCGCTTCCGCAACCATGTGGCTGCGGACCTCGATGCCCAGCAGGTTTCGCGTCTTGTATTCATCCGCCGTGAGGCCGTAGTTCGCCGCACGCGCTTCGAGCAGCTCTGGCGTCCAGATCCCGGTGTCGAAGACCGCATCCGGTTCAACGCTGTTGACTCGGATGCCGTCGCCTGCCCATTCAAGTGCAGCGACCCGCGCGAGCTGCGCGGCAGCCGCTTTGCTGGCCGAGTACGCTGCGACGCCCGGTCCCGGCGCGGCCACGTTCTTCGTCGACACGAGTACTGCACGACCGCCGAATGGCGACTGTCGCAGGTACGGATGAAATGCGGAGAGGGCTCGTGCCACGGCGGTGGCGTTCACGGTGAGCGCGAGGTTCCATCCATGGACGTCGTTCTCGGCGAGGTATGCACTCGGTGGGAACACCCCGGCCGCCGCGATCAGGATGTCGACGCCCCCGAAATCTCGCACGGCGGTCTCTGCCGCGCGCTGCAACACGTCCTCCTGCGAAACGTCGCCGACGATGCCGCGCCAACGTTCCGAGTCGAATGCGGAGGTGACGTCGGGATTGAGGTCAACTCCGACCACAGCCGCTCCCCCGTCCAGCAGTCGTTCCGCCACGGCGCGTCCGATTCCGGATGCCGCCCCTGTGACGACAGCGATTTCACCACCGAACTCGGGCCGCGGACGCCGATGCAGCTTCGCCTGCTCGAGTGACCAGTACTCGATGTCGAAGCTGTCGGACTCGCTGAGAGAGGCGTAGCCCGACATCGCATCGGCGGCGTCGACGATCCGAATCGTGTGATCGTAGATGTCGTAGACGATGCGTGCGTCCGTCACGCTCTCCCCCGCCGTGAGCATGCCCCATTCCGGATCGAGCACGACACGAGGCGCCGGATCAAGCTCTACGAGGTCGCTACGATCCCCCCGTTCTCGGACGAAGCGTGCGTGTTCGGACGCCGCGAAACGCTCGACATCCCTGCCGACAAGAGGCTCGCGTTTGGTGCGAATGATGTGCTCCGGCGTCGCGGTTCCCCGCGACACAACAGCCTCAACATTCGCCAGCGCGGCCCATTCTCGCCCTCTGTGGTGTGTGCTCTGCGTAAGGATCATCGGGCGACCGGCCGCTTGCGAGATCTCGCTCCTGAGTGCGGCAATCTGTTGGATGTCGCCTTCTCGCTGCGCCACCGGCCCGTCGACGCTGCCGGACAGCCCCACGACCGTCTCTGCCATCGCGACCAGTTCGCGATGACGAATGTACGCACGCTCGGGGTCGTCGTCGAAGGTGAACAGACCATGGTTCGACAGAACGATCGCATCCACCTTGTCCGAGTCGCTCGCGAGAGCCTCCTCGACCGTCTTCGCAAGCTCGAACCCCGGCATCACATAGGGAAGCACCATCACACCGTCGCCCAGCACGTCGACATCGGGGGCGCGCTGATTCGTCAGTGCGACGATCGCGTCGGCGTGCGAATGCAGCACGACCCGCGCAGGCAACAGCGCGTGCAGCAGCGCCTCGATTGAGGCTGTCGGAGCGTCCGCACGGAGCGACGCTTGACGGATCTCGTTCACCATCTGCTCGTCGGACAGAGAATCGACCGACAGCACGTCAAGGAGTCTCTCGCGCCGGAGCGGAGCGAACCCCTCAGGTTCGATCGTCGCCAGGTCCCATCCGCTGCCCTTCACCCAGACGGTGTCGATCGCTTGGCCCGTGATGTCACGGCTCGTGCCTTTGATCGAAGTGTTCCCACCGCCGTGCAACACCAACATCGGGTCCTGCCCCAGGCGCCGCGACACCTCGACGATCTGGTCGAGCGGTTCCGAGTACGTCATGCAATGCTCTCCTTCCAGACCTCGCCCATCGCGTCGAGGATCCGATCGAATCGGTCGGCGTGCTTCTGATAGAACGGGCGATCTGGACCAGGAACCATCACAAGCGTCGGATCGGGGTCAACAGTCCACGCGGCGGTGTCGGCCCCTGCTCCCGCGGCAGCAAGCGAGGCGACGCCGCGCGCTCCCAGTTCGGTGTCGAGCTGCCGACGCACGGGACGGCCGATGATGTCGGCGAACATCTGAGCCCACACGGGGCTCTTCGCGCCCCCGCCGGCCAGCGTCCACGGAGCATCGGAGACGTCGGTGCAGCTGACACGCATCCGCTCGAGCTGAACGCGATGGTAGTGCGTGATTCCCTCGATCAGGGCGCGCGCCATCTCACGGTATCCGTGGCTTCCCTTCAGCCCGAGGAAGGTGCCGGATGCTCCAGGGCGGCCCGGTGCGCCGTGAATGAAAGGCAGAAAGATGAGACCGTCGGCACCCGGCGGGACGCTGGAAGCCGCGTGCATCAGTTGAGGTGACGTGACGCCGTCCGCGGCCAGGGTCGACATCAGCGAGCAGTACCATTCGAGACTCGCCGCCGACGTGGGAGCGACTTCCTGCGCAAGCATCAGAGCCGGGTCGGGCAACAAGGTGTTGAGTGTCACGCGCGGCGGCGCTTCCGTCGTGGCGACCGCGACGGAGTTGATCGCCCAAGTCCCGACGATCACCGTGACGTCGGATTCCTCGGTCGACCCCGCACCGAGCGGGCTCGCTACGGTGTCCATGCATCCAGCTACGACGGGGAGGGCTTCGGGAAGGCCCGTTTCACGTGCAGTTTCTCGCGTTACGCGCCCCACGACGTCGTTTGACGCGGACAGAGGCGGCAGCAATCGCATCAGGCTCTTCGGGATGCCGAGCAAGTCGAACACCCCCGGCTCGTAGTCGCGCGCGACGAGGTTGAGCCATCCACAGCCCGATGCGTCGGACAGGTCGGCGCCCGGCTCGCCCGTCAGGCAGGTGCGCACCCAGTCCTTGCAGGACAGGATCGCGTGAGACGCATCGATCGTTTCCGGCTCATGCTCCACGAGCCAACGCAGCAGCACGCTGGGCTGGCCCGCCCATGGCACCGACCCCGTGCGCAGCCGCAGTTCCTCGACCTCGTCCGACGGCAGCGCCGCAACGATCTGCTCAGCGCGGCTGTCGTTGGAAGCGATCGCCGCACGCACGGGACGGAGGCTGTCGTCGACGAGATATATGCCGTTCCCCGCAGCGGTGGCACCGATCGCCGCCGGTTCCCAATCGTTCGCGCGGAGCCAGTCGGTCAGCTGTTTGAGCACCGCGGCGACGACTCGCCACAGCCGCTCCATGTCGATCTCCTGGCGGTCGGACGCCACCGCTTCACGCGGGTTGGGCGCGGAGAACGTTCGGATCTCCGCGCCTTCGCTGTCGAACGCGCCGGCTTTCGCGGCCGTCAAGCCCACATCCACTCCGATGTAGCAGTGCCTCATCGCACTCTGCTCCTCTACTCTGATGACGATTGCGCAAGGGCTCGGGGCGTGAACCGTCGAACCGCCTGTCGATAGTTCTCGACCTGTGCGTCCGCTTCCTCTTTTGTCCATTCCCCCGCGCGTACAAGGATGTCGGCCGCCCGCGGCGCCGCAGACAGGCCCACGTCGAAATTGGTGCCGATCAGCGTGCGGCGCAGAAGCACATCCTCAAGCGTGTGAGCCCCTTCGTTGCGTCGTGCATGGATCACCTCTGCGGCGATCGCCGACGTGTCCTCGTCGAGGATCTCACCGAGCCATGGTTCCGCGCGGACGATGGCGAAGACTTCAGCGGAGGCAACACCGTACGTGTTGACGATGCGCGCTGCGATCGTTTCCTCGAGACCGCTGTCGCGGATCTGCCTGGCTCGGTACTCCGGCCACGATCCTGCCGGGGCGCCCGGGAGCCGAGCGGAACGGGTCGGCGAGGGCAGCTTCCCACGGCCCAACGCACGGGCGACCGCTCGGGCTACTTGCTCTCCGAGCGCACGGTGCGTTGTGAGCTTGCCTCCGATGATGGTGAACAGACCGCTCTCCGCACCGTCGTGTGCGATCAGCTGATGATCGCGGCTGATCTTCGACGGGTCGTCGAGTTCGCCCACGAACGGAAGCGGACGCACACCGGAGTACGACCACAGCACATCCTGCGGCTCGAGTCGAGCACGGGGGATGAGGTCGTTGACGGCTCCGAGCAGGTAGGCGATCTCGTCGCTGTCGATCGACATCTCATCGATCGACCCCTCGTAGGGCAGGTCGGTGGTGCCGATCATGTATCGGCCTTGCCATGGCAGTACGAACATCGGCCGATGGTCTACCGGGGACTCGAAGAAGATGCATGTCTCCGGTGCTCCGGGGAACGGGTCGACGACGCAGTGGCTGCCCTTGGTCGGGCCGATCTTGCGCTCATGCTCACCGAGGAGGTCCAGCACGGCGTCGACCCATGGTCCCGCGGCGTTGACGACAGCGCGAGCGCGCACCGTCTTCAGCGCGCCATCGACGCGATCCCGGTAGCGCACACCGCGGATGCGGTCGCCCTCCCGGAGAAGGGATTCCACAGGCGCGTGCGTGAGCACCGTACCGCCGCGTTGCTCGACATCGCCGGCGAGTTCGAACGTCAGCCGCTCCGTCAGCGGAACGTTCGCATCTTGGAAGAGACCGCCCCACTTCACGCCCGACTCGGCCACGGACGGCCACCCGCGCTCCAAGCGTCTCGGCAGGACCACGCTGCTGAGGGGGAGCTTCGACGTGAAGGAAAGCGCGTTGAACACCATCAAGCCGCAAGCCAGGAGCCAACCGGGTCGGCTCTGTTTCTTGGCAAACGGGATCAGCATCGGATAGCGATGCACCAGGTGCGGTGCCTGAGCGAGCAGGATGTCGCGCTCACGAATCGACTCGTGCACCAAGTGGAGTTCCATACGCTCGAGGTACTTCAAGCCGCCATGAATCAGCCGGGTCGATATCGCGGTCGTTCGCGAGCCGATGTCGTCTTGGTCGATGAGCAGGACGCTCATCCCGAGCGCAGCGGATTCCCGCGCGGTCGCCAGGCCATTGATCCCAGCACCGATGACGATGACGTCGACGTCCTCAACGTGCTCACGATAGGTCGACAGGGAGGGCATGCAGTCTTCTTTCGGGCAGGGTGGCTGCGGGCACCGCCGTGGCGGCGCCCGCAGCCAAACGTTCGGGTCAGTGGGAGAGGTCCTCGTAGAGTGCGAAAGCCTCATCCGGCGAGAGGTCGTCGTGCACAACGCCGCGCACCGCGGCGAGCATGGCAGCCGGGTGCTCGGACTGGAATACGTTCCGCCCCATGTCGACGCCGGCCGCTCCTTCCTGCATCGCCCGGTAGGCCACGGTGAGCGCTTCACGCTCCGAGACCTTCTTCCCGCCCGCGATGATGATCGGCACAGGGCACGAAGCCGTGACGGTTTCGAAGCCTTCCTCGACGTAGTACGTCTTGATGAAGCTCGCTCCGAGTTCCGCTGGGATGCGTGTCGCGAGGCGGAAGTAGCGTGCATCCCGCACCATGTCACGCCCCACTGCCGTCACACCGAGCACCGGAATGCCTGCGGCTTGACCGCGATCGACGAGTGTGGTCAGGTTCTCGATCGACTGTGTCTCGTGCTCGCCCCCGACGAATGTCTGCACGGCAAGCGCCGCCACGTCCAAACGCACCGCATCGTCGATCGCCACGGCGATTCGCTCGTTGGAGAGGTCTTTGAGTACCGACGGCCCGCCGCTGGCCCGCAGAACAACGCCCTTTGCACTGTTCGCCGGCACGGTCGAGCGCAACGCGCCCCGCGTGCACATCAGCGCGTCCGCCTGGGGGATGAGCGGCACGATCGACCGGTCAAGGCGCTCCAGGCCAGATGTCGGGCCCTGGAAGTAGCCGTGGTCGAAGGCCAGCATCACCGTGCGAGCGTCCGTCGGGTCGAAGATCCTCGCCAGACGACTGCGCATTCCCCAGTCCTGGCCGGATGCCCCCTTGAGCGGAAACGCAGCGTCCGTCGCGTCAGCGCCGCCGAAGTCCGTGCCGTCGCGGATGTCGTCGAGATCAGCCATGTGCAGTACCTGCTTTCTGTGAGTTTTGTCGGGTGAGTTTTTGGGTGAACCTGCGCAGTGCGGTGCCGCCGGTACCGGTGACGCCGCTTGAGACGACGACGACGAGCACGACCAGAAGACCCTTGAGCACGTTCTGCTGACCGAGGCTCCAGCCCGCCAGATTGAGCAGCCCCGAGAGCATCACGAAGAACAGCGCCCCCGTCCAAACACCGGTGACCACGGGACGGCCGCCGGCGATCAACGTGCCGCCGATGACGACGACCGCAATCGAATCGAGCATGTAGGAGGTGCCGAGAACTGTGCTCGGTGCGATCAGCGCCGCCAGGATCCCGCCTGACAGACCGGCAACACCACCGCTGAGAAGGTAAGCCGTACCCGTGACGAGCTTCACGCGAATGCCTGCCTTCGATGCCGCCTTCTCGCTCTGGCCGATGGCGATGACGCTCCGCCCGAACATCGTCCGGCGGAGAAGGAACGCGACGATGAGAGTGACCCCGAGCACTACGAGGGCGATGGTCGGAACGCCGAGCACGCGGATATTGATGAACTCGCGCAGGCCGGCGATGGATCCCCCGCGATTCGCGTCGGCGAGGACGAGCACCACGGACGAGACGATCAGGCTCGTCGCAAGAGTGGCGATGATCGGCGGCACTCTCAGCACCAGGATGGCGACGACGCTGATGAGAGCAGCCGCCAGCCCCGATGCAACCGCCGCGAGGAGGCCCAGCGCGATGCCGAAATCGGATCCGATTGCGACGGAGATGTAGGCAGCCATAGAGATGATCGCGCCGACAGAGACATCGATGTTGCCTGGACCGAGCGTGATCACGAGCATCTGCCCAACCGAAACCAGCGCCAGGAACGGAGCGAGAGTCAGCGCCTGCGACAGCGGGGCAAACAGCGGACCTGGGTTCAGCACCAGGATCGATGCCCACACCACGATGACGCCGAGGGCCGACCACGCCCATGCCGGCCAGATGAAGCGGGGGCGGCGGGACACGATCGCAGCTGTCGGTTCAGGGGTTTCAACAGTGGTCATGCGCGAGCGATCCGTTCTGTGATGATGCGTCCCGCCAGCACCGCGAGCACGACGATGCCCTGTGCGGCGGATTGCACGCTGGACGGAAGATTGGCGAAGCTGAGCAGCACGGTGATCAGCCCGAGGGTGACAGCGCCCAGCGCCGCACCAATCGGAAGAGCCCGACCGCCGGCGAAGTTCCCGCCGCCGAGAATCACCGCGGCGATCGTCATGAGGGTGAAGCTCCCGGCCGAGTTGATGTCACCCGAACGCGTCTGCGACGCCAGCAGAAGACCGGAGACGATGATCAGCACAGCTGCAAGCACGTATGCGGTCACTCGGGTGGCGGTCAGCGACCAGCCGAGCTTCGTCAGTGTCGTGGGACTGCTGCCGAGCGCACGAATCCGGACCCCGATCCGGCTGAAGCGGGCGATGTACCAGCCGACGAGGCACGCGATCGCGATGAACACAATCGGCGAAGGGATCCAGTCGGGTCTCCAGCTGCCGATCGCGCTCACCCAGCTCGGAGTCTGCCCACCCGGGGTGGGCAGCAGCTGCAGGCCGATCCCGAGCCACACGAACGACAATCCCAGCGTGACGATGATCGCGGGAACGCCTCGTTTCTGGATCACGAGGCCGGTCAACGCGTAGGCCACCACGATTCCGAGCAGAAGGAGCACGCCTACTGTCGGGGCGGACTGCAGGAAGGTTGCGGCGATCACCGTGACGAGACCGATCAGGTTGCCGATGCCGAGATCGATGTCGCCGACCGACATGATCATCATCTGGGCTTGGGCCGCGAACACGAGCGGCACGGACGACATCAGCATCAGCGTCAGGCCGTTCACGCTCAGAATCGCCGGCTGCATCGCAACGGCGATGACGAAGATGATGGCGAGGGCGATCAGCGACAGCAGCGCGGGCGAGCCCTGCGCCGCAGAGACTCTGACGCGTGTGCCGAAGGAGGTCGGCACACGGGGGTGAGAAATGACGGAGGTCATTTTTCCTCTCCTGTGGTCTCATCGAAGGAATCAGAGATGATGCGCTCAGCCGAGATCTCGTCACGTTCGAGCGCCGAGACGATTCGGCGTGCGCGGAAGACGTACACGCGGTCGCAGTGCGCCATCTCCTTGTTCTCGGTCGAGTACCAGACGACGCAGCGCCCGCGCGCGGCTTCCGCTTTCATGAGCGCATAGAGTTCGTTCTTGGTAGCGACGTCGACACCTCGGAACGGGTCGTCGAGCAGCACGAGATCCGCGTCGGATGCGAACGCGCGGGCGACGAGCATCTTCTGCTGGTTGCCCCCGCTGAGCGACGTGATCGGCGCGGAGGCCCCGCCGCGCACTTTCAACATGTCGACCCAATGAGCAGCGAGCTCGCGCTTGCGCCGACTGCTGACCAGTCCGAAGCGGCTGATCACGCGACCGGCGGAGATCGTCAGATTCTCTGCCACGCTCCACAACGGCAGGATCCCGGATGTCTGGCGATCGCCGGGCACGTAGGCACGTGCGCGAGGCACGCGCACGCCGCGCCCGAGCATCCGAGGGCGCCAGAGGCGTTCGAGAACCTCATCCTGTCCCTGACCGGCGAGGCCCGCCAACCCGATGATCTCGCCCCGATGGGCGGTCATCGACGCGCCGATGCCGCTGTGGATCTCGGCGAGAACGACGTGATCGGCGCCGACACGCTCGCGATCGGTCGCCTCCGGCGCCACCCGCTTGATGGTCTCGGTATCCGCCCTGACGCTTCCACCCATCGCCACGAGGAGTTCATCTTCCGTCACGGAAGCGGCGTCGAATGTGTCGACGAGCATGCCGTCCTTCATCACGAGGATGCGATCGCTGTTGTCCACGACTTCCTGCATCCGGTGCGAGATCAGCAGCGCGCTCACACCTTCCGCGGTGAGTCGACGCAGATGCGTGTACAGCTGAGCGGCACGATCGGCGTCGAGGGATTCGGTCGGCTCGTCCAAGATGAGCAGCGACAAGCGATCAGTACAGAGCGCACGAGCGATCTCGACCATCTGCCGTTGCGCCATCGACAGGTCGCCGGTGCGCCGGATCACCGTGATGCCGTGCCCGGGGAACACCTCATCGAGAACCGCGAACAGACGCCGTTCGGATGCGCGGTTCCAGGTGAAGGGGGCGGTAGGGCGCGCCTCGGATAGGTAGGCGTTCTCGACCGCGGTCAGATCCGGGCAGAGTGCGAGCTCCTGATAGACCGTGCGCACTCCGAATCGGCGGGCACGGTTCTCGGTCCATCCGGACCCTTCGGAGGATCCGGATGGCGAGACCGTACCGGAATCGGGCCGCTCACGCGCCGCGAGAATTCGCGTCAACGTGCTCTTGCCCGCACCGTTGTGTCCGACCAGCCCGAGCACTTCGCCCTGCGCGATCGTGAGATCGACCCCGCCGATGGCAGTCGTACTGCCGTACCGCTTCTCGAGCCCAGCCGCCACCAATAGCGGTTTCAGCTCGGCGCGATTCGGCGCTGGAGAAGGTGCAGTCGCGTTGGTCATCATGTTCGTGTCCTGTTGCTCGTCCAGCTCTCGATTCGCTATCTGATCGCCGGCGCCTCGGCGTCTTCTCCGGCGTTGACCGCGTCGATCGCAGCGGAGACGCTCTCCTCATCCCAGGGGTAGGCGGCGTACTCATCGGCGGAGAGGTTCTCGACCCAGTAGTCGAGGTCGTCCTGCGTGATCTCGACCAGCGGCAGGATCAGCTCTTCGGGGACGTCCTCTCCGGCGAGCTTCTCCAGCGCAACGTAGATGGCAGCGACGCCCTGTCCGGGGTCGGTGAGCGCCGAGAACGAGCCGTTGTCGATGCCCGATTCCTGCCAGTACTTGAGCGACTTGCCGTCGGTGTCGAAGACGACGACGGGCGCCTCGCGGTCGGCCGATTCGAATGCCTGGACGATGCCCATCCCGCCGATGCAGCCGGGCACGGCTGCAACCTCGGGAAGCGACCCCAGCATGCCGGTGATCTCCTTCTGTGCAGTGCTGCTGTCGCAGAACCCCTTGATCTCAGCGGCCACTTCAACATCCGGATAGTCGGTGAGCATCTCCTGCTGCCTGGCGTAGAACTCCTCGTCGGGCTGCGAACCGATCACACCGCGGTTGAGAACGATGTTGCCTTCGCCATCGATGGCGTCGAGAGCGGGCTGGAGCGACACCTCCCCCCACTTCGCGTAGTCGTTCCTCACGATCGTGGCGCAGGGTGCGTCCATGTCGGCGTCGAGCACGATGACGGTGATGTCGGCCGCGCATGCCTCTTCGACCACGGGAACGAGCGCGGTCGACGAAGCGGGGATGACGACGAGAACATCCGGGTCCTCCAGCATCAGGCTGCGGATCTGGGACGCCTGTTCGGTCGCGCTGTTCTCGCCCGGTGCGTTCACCGAGCTGAAGTCGCTTACGACGCCCTGTTCCTGGAGCTCGTCCGTGACTTTCTCGACCTGGTTGATGAGCGTGAGGCGCCATCCATTCACGAATCCATTGCTGAGGGCGATC
Source organism: Frigoribacterium sp. JB110 (assembly GCF_900163665.1). Lineage (GTDB taxonomy): Bacteria > Actinomycetota > Actinomycetes > Actinomycetales > Microbacteriaceae > Microbacterium. Next base: position 87,852 of record NZ_FUIA01000016.1, on the reverse strand, counting down.
GAGATCGGCTCCCCCTCCCCGTGTGCTGCATCTGAATCGGGCGAGCCGCCCGAGCAGCCGGTGAGGGCGAGCGCCCCGAGAGCGAGTACGGCGGCGCCGGTGCGCCATGACTTGAGAAACGACATCGTTGTGTCTCCTGTGGTTTCGCTGCGTTGCGACGGACGGTTGCCGCCGCCATCCGTTGCATCCGGCGGCGGCGTGATTGCGAGTTGTAACAACCAACTCATCATGACAAGTTGGTCATGACGTTAATATAGGGATGTGCGAGAGAGGTGTCAACATGGATGAAGCAATCGACGCGGCGAACACCAGGGCGCGGCGAGGAGGGGTTCTTCGATGAGCGCACGCGCGCTACGGGACTACAGGCTGGATCGAACGTCGGATCGGCCACTGTGGCAACAGTTGGCGACGGCCCTGCGCGAGGCGATCACTTATGACGCGCTTCGACCCGACCAGGCGCTTCCGTCAGAAGCCGAGCTCATCGACCAGTTCGGAGTGTCGCGCACGGTCGTGCGTGAGGCACTCGCGGCGCTCGTGCGCAGCGGCCACATCTACAAGATCGCGGCCAAGGGGTCGTTCGTCTCCCCGTCGCGATCAGACCTGAGCTTCATCGGTTCGAACGCGGGTTCCCTCGCCGACCTGCAGGCCACGGGACGGTCGGTGCATACGCGTGTGCTGGCACAGACCGACGACGAGGCGACCCCGCGCGAAGCGGAAGCCCTTCAGATCCCCCGAGGTGCACGCGTGACTCGATTGCGCCGACTTCGCTCCGTAGACGGCTCGCCCTGGCTGCTCGTCGAGACATCACTTCCGCTGGCGCTGTTCCCAGGGATTCCGAAAGCGAATCTTGAGAATCGCTCCCTGTACGACCATCTGCGTCGCAATTACCGCACCGAGGTCTCCGGTGCGGACCGGTGGCTTCAGGCGGTGATTCCCGACGCGCAGGAAGCCGAGCTGCTGTCACTCGACGCCGGGCAGCCCGCTTTGTCCATCGAGTCAGTCGCGTGGGATGCCGATGGCACACGAATTGAGTACTACAGCGCGCTGCACCGCAGTGATACGTCGCGCTTCTATGTGGGCATCCGGTGATGCGGTCACGCCCCGACCGCTTGCGCAACGCTGTTGCTGCGTGAGCACAATGACGCCATGCCCACCCTCACCGCAGTCCTCGGCGACATCACGACCCAGCGCACCGACGCCGTGGTGAACGCGGCGAACAACGCGATGCGCGGCGGTGGGGGCGTCGACGGTGCGATCCATCGCGCGGGCGGCCCGGCAGTGCTCGACGACTGCATCGCGCGGTTCCCGCACGGGCTGGCAACGGGAGATGCCGGATGGACGACAGCGGGAGACATGTCGGCGACGTGGGTGGTCCACACGGTGGGCCCGAACTACGCCGCCGGACAACGTGACCGGGCGTTGCTGACGAGCTGCTATCGCCGCTGTCTCGAGGTGGCCGGCGAGATCGGCGCGCGCTCGATCGCCTTCCCACTGATCAGCGCAGGCGTGTACGGGTGGCCGCTCGACGATGCGATCGCCGCGGCGGTGGAGACGCTGTCGTCGACGGCGACGCGGGCGGAGGCCATCCGGATCGTCGCCCGCGACGAGGACGTGCATGAGCGGGTGTCGGGGGCGATTGCGCAGGCACGCCGGTAGCCGCGACCTACCGAGCGATGACCGCCGCGAGCCCGTCGACAGCCGACTCCGCCGACTCGGGCGGCAGATGACCCGCGATGATCAGCTCGGCGAGCCCGTGCACGAAGGCCCACAGCCCCGCCTCCGCACTCGCACGAGCATCCGGATCGAGCTCAGGCGCGACGTCGCGGACGATCTCGGCGAGGATCTGCTCGTTGGCCTCGATGAGCGGCGCCATCGTGGGTGATGGCTGCCCCGGCACGCACACCTCCGGGTCGAAGACGACCCCGAATCCCTGCGGGTGGGCGACGGCGTAGCCGACATACGCGCGCCCGACGTCGCGCAGCCGAGTCGACGCGTTCGACGAAGACGCCACAGTGCGCTGCGCCTCGAGCAGGCGCGACATGTGACGCTCGGCAAGGGCCTTCAGCAGCGCGGTGCGATCGGCGAAGTGGTGGTAGGGCGCGTTGTGACTCACTTCGGCTCGCCGCGCGACTTCGCGCAGGCTGAGCGAGGCGGATCCGCTCTCGGCCAGCATCGCGTCAGCCGCGTCGAGCAGCGCGGCGCGGAGATTGCCGTGGTGATAGCTCGCCGACGATCTTGACATGAGCAAGATTCTAGTTGATCCTGGCAATGTCCAGATTGTGGGCACTGTCAAGATCAACCCTGGAGGCACCATGTCCGCGCTCGTCATCGACGGCCACCCGAACCCCGATTCCCTCACGGCGGCACTCGCCCGCCGCTACACGGACGCACACGGCGATGCCCGCCTGCTCGCTCTGCGCGAGCTCGACTTCGATCCGATCAGCTACTTCGGATACCGCGGCGACCAGCCCCTCGAGTCCGACCTCGCCGACGCGCTCGATGCCGTCTTCGCCGCCGACCGCATCGTCGTCGCCACACCGACCTGGTGGGCGTCGACGCCGGCACTGCTGAAAGGCTTCTTCGATCGCATTCTGCTGCCGAAGGTCACCTACCGCTACCGCTCCAACGGGCTGCCGGAGGGCCTGCTCTCCGGACGCTCCGGCCGCGTGATCATCACCAGCGACACCCCGCGCTGGCTCCTGCCGTTCACCGGCGACACCGCAGCGAAGCAGGTCGCGGCGAACACGCTGAGCTTCTGCGGCATCCGCCCCGTCCGCACGATGCGATTCACGAATGTGCGCCACGCGAGCGAGGCGACGCGGGCCGGATGGCTGGAGCGCGTTGCGAGGGTCGCAGGGCGGGATCGTTCGGCGGCACCGGCGCCCACGCGGGAACCGGCGATCGTGTGAGCGAGGAATCAGGCTGGATGCACCTGAGCGGACGACGGTCCGGACAGGAGGCGTCCCGTGAGCCGACGACCCACTCGGCTCAGGGTCGGTCGGCTTGCGCTCTCGCTCCGACGAACGTATCCGCCGCCACCGCGGCCGCGCCGTGGGCTCCTGCCCACACGCCCAGAGAAGCCAGCCGCAGCTCGGGCACGACGTGGAAGGTCGCGTTCTCCCGGGCGTATGCGACGGCCGGCTCGACGGTCCACTCAGGCGAGCGGGATACACCCCCGCCGACGACGATCAGCGCCGGGTCCACCAGAGCGCTCACGTTGAGGATCGCTCGGCCGAGGGCCCTGGCGGCATCGCCCAGGACGGCGACCGCCGCCTCGTCTCCCGAACCTGCTGCCTCTACGACGTCCCGTGCGCTCGCGTCCTGGTTCTCGGCACCACGATCTCTCCAACGGAGACCCACCTGCTGCCCGCCGATCGCGGTCTCCAGGCATCCCACCTGGCCGCACGAGCAGGTCACGCCGTTGTCGGCGACCGGGACATGCCCGACTTCGCCCGCGCCTCCGTGAGCACCGCGCTGCACTGAGCCGCTCAGCACGTGGGCCCCGGCGATGCCGGTGCCGAGCACAATCACGAACACCTCGTCGCTGCCCCGGCCGGCGCCGAAGCGAGCCTCGGCGATCGCCCCCGCCTCACCGTCCTGCACGGCCACACCTGGGACTCCGAGAGACTCAGACAGCACTTCCGCCGGCGCCACGCCGTCCAGCCACGGCAGGTTCGCGCTGCGCCGCACGACTCCGGTCGACGGGTCCAGCGTTCCCGCCACGGTGACGGCGAACGACTGCGCCGCCGCCGGCGCTGTATCGAGGAAGCGATGAACAGAAGCGCCGAGCTCCGCCAGCGTTCCGGTCGACACGGTCTCCCGCGCGAGCACCGCCCCGCTCTCGTCGACGAGCAGCAGCTTCGTATTCGTGCCGCCGTAGTCGATACCGAGCGCGCTCAACGTTCTCCTCGCAGCGCTGCCTTGATCGTGCGGGCCTCGTCGGCGTCCGCCGTGTGGAACACGACCTCGCCTGCGCCGGCCGCGCTGCCGAGGCCGACGGCCAAGCGCTCGACCACGGCCCTCTTCGCCGACGCGTGCACGGCGTCGACTCCGGTGTCGGCCAGCGTTCCGGCGTTCGCCGACGTCACGCCAGCGCTCGCCATGATCTGCACCCGCCCGGCCGCACGCTGCACAAGCCGGCGGAGCGTCTCAATGCCCTCGAGAGCCGACGGAGCGCCCCCGGATGTCAGTACGCGCGTCACGCCCAGACCGGCGAGACGTTCGACGCCAGCGTCCAGATCGCTGAGCTGGTCGAACGCCCGATGGAACGTCACCTCGGTGTCCCCGACGGCTTCGCGCACCCGCAATACGAGAGCCTCGTCGATCACGCCATCCGCGAGCCCGCCGACGACCACACCCGCGGCGCCGAGCGAGACGGCCTGCGCCGCATCCGCCACGATCAGCGCCTTCTCGCTCTCGTCGTACTCGAAGCCGCCTTCTCGCGGGCGCACCAGCACGTGCACGGGCACCTCCGTGTCCACGGCCGCTTCGATGAGCCCGGATGACGGCGTCACACCGCCGGTCGACAGCGCGGTGCACAGCTCCATCCGGTCGGGGCGGACATCCGCGGCGACGGCGAGGCCCCGCGCATCCTGCACGGCGAGTTCGAAGAAGGTCATCCGATCCCCTGATTCCGGCGCCTGCGCGCTCATGCGCCGACGAAGCCGCGCACGTAGCGGCGGTTCTGCAGCACGGCCGCCGACAGATCGGGCCGCTCCGCGAAGTCGTCATAGGGGAACATCGGGCGCACGATGCGACTGTGGCCGAGCCGTTCCAGGTCCTGGTCCACCGGCCCGGGCGTCAGCGCGAGCGTCCAGCCCTTCGCGACGTCGTACAGGGTCGGCTCGAGGTAGCCGATCTTCGTCACGACGATGTCCGCTTCGGTCGGCTCCAGCCCGATCGCCCGGAAATCGGCGACGTCGTGGTAGGCCTTGCGGAACTCCGTGACGACCGCCCGGATGCCTCCCACGCGGATCACGGCGATGCGGCCCGCGGCCGGGTCGCCCGCGTGGAATGACTCGAGCACGCCGGCGAGGCGCACCGGGCCGGAGACGCGGTGATCGACCCGAGCGCCGACTGTCACGTCGACCTCGGAGCCCACCGCGGCGGATGCCAGCGCGGCGACGCCCTCGTGGTCGAAGACGGACGCGACATACGTCACCGGCGCGTCCGCACGTGTCAGCTCGGGCTTGCCGAGCAGGCGAGCGAGCGTCCACGTCACGTCGCCCGAGCCGCCCGCGCCTGGGTTGTCGCCCGAGTCGCTGATCAGGTAGGGCTTCTCACCCTCGTGCGCCAGGGCCGACTCCACGGCCTCGTCGAGCGTGCCTGGAGGTCCGACGAACTCGAAGCCATCGCGAGCGTCCCACAGCTCCCCGGCGATCCTCTCGACCTCGGCCGTGATGACGTCGATCTCGTCGCCCGTGACCATCACTGTGGCGTGGCAGCGCGGCTCGTCCGCCCACGCGTAGCCGATCCACAGGCCGAGGTCGCTGACGCCCGGCGTCTTCTCGACGTCATCGATCTGCGCGTACAGGGAGCGGGCAGGCTCGACCCTCGTCGATGTCTTCTCCCCCGGCAGCAGGATCGGCACCCGCACCCATGCGGTCATCGGTTTATCGCCCCGGCCGAGCCACTCGACGAGGCGTGCGGCCGAGCGCTCCTTGGTCTCCCACGCATCCTCGTGCGGTGCGAGGCGATAGCACGTCGGCAGGTCCAGAGCGAGGGCGAGGGTCTCCGACATGTTGCCGTGCAGGTCCATCGGCGCGGCGATCAGGGCATCGTCGCCGACGACCTCGCGCACCGCGGTGACGAGGTCACCCTCGGCGTCGTCCACATCCACGACGCTCATCGCGCCGTGGATGTCGAAGTACACGCCGTCGACGGGGCCGGCCTCGCGCAGCCCCGCGACGATCCGCTGCTTGAAATCGTCGTACACCTCGCGGCGCACAGCACCGCCGGGGATGGCGCGAGCCATGAATATCGGCAGCCACTCGGCCGCCTCCCGCAGCGGCGCCCCCTCGGCGAGGAAGGCGTAGCGTTCGAACAGTGCGTCTCCCGTCAGCACCGGGAAGTCTCGGTAGTCGGCCTTGTGGGCCGCGTACGCGCTCGACTCGATCGCGATGCCGACGATGGCGATACGGGGAAGGGTCATGTCAGATCTCCATGAGACCGGCACGGGCGGCACGGCGCTCGCGCTGGGCGACGGGGTCGGGCGAAGGCACGGATGCAAGCAGTTCCTGCGTGTAGCGCTCGCGCGGGGCGCGCAGCACGTCGGCCGTGCGCCCCTGCTCGACGATGCGGCCGGCGCGCATCACGATGACGCGCTCGGTGAGCTCGTTGACGACGCCGAGATCGTGGCTGACGAACAGGCAGCCAAAGCCGAGCTCGGCGTGCAGCGAGCGCAGCACGTCGAGCACCTCGGCCTGCACCGACACGTCGAGGGCGCTCGTGGGCTCATCGGCGACCAGCAGGCGCGGCTTCAGCACGAGTGCGCGTGCCAGGCCGACACGCTGACGCTGACCGCCCGAGAACTCGTGCGGGTAGCGGCCGGCCACGTCGACGGGCAGGCGAACGGCGTCGAGAAGCTCCGCGACGCGCGCGCGGCGGTCGGCGCCCGACATCCTCGGCCGATGGATCGCGAGAGGCTCGGCGATCGACTCGCCCACAGTCATCCGCGGGTCGAGCGACCCACCGGGGTCTTGGAACACGACGCCGACCTCGCTGAGCATGCGGCGTGCGCGGCGTCCGCGCATCCGGTGCATCGGCTCGCCCAGCAGGCTGAGTTCGCCGGATGCCGCGGGCAGCAGACCCAGCGCGAGCTTGCTGACGGTCGATTTGCCCGAACCGGATTCGCCGACCAGGCCGACGAACTCGCCTGCGCCGATGGCGAAGCTGATGTCGAGAACAGCCGGGGCGTACCGGCCGTTCACCCGATAGCCCGCGGAGACGCCTGCGAGCGAGATGATCGGCGATTCCGGCGTCTCGAACTCGTGTGCGGCACCGGCCGTCTCGGCACCGCCGAAGGCGGCGGGCGGCAGTGCCGGAATCGCCGCGAGCAGACTCTGGGTGTACTCGTGCGTCGGCGCCGTGAGCACCAGCTCGGCCCGCCCGGACTCCACGACCTCCCCGCGCCGCATCACGAAGACGCGGTCGGCGAGATCGGCGACGACGCCCATGTTGTGCGTGATCAGCAACAGGCCGGTGCTGCGCTCGCGCACGAGCCGGCGCAGCAGGTCGAGGATCTCTGCCTGCACTGTCACGTCGAGCGCCGTCGTCGGCTCGTCGGCGATGATGACCTTCGGCTCGCAGGCGAGGGCGATGGCGATCACGACGCGCTGGCGCTGGCCGCCCGAGAGCTCGTGCGGGAACTGCTTGGCGCGCCGTTCGGGCTCGGGGATGCCGACCTTGCTCATCAGCTCGACGGCGCGCTGATGGGCCTCGGGCTTCGTCGCGGGGGTGTGGTTGCGGATGGCCTCGGCGATCTGGGCCCCGAGGCTCATCGTCGGGTTCAGCGCCGTCATCGGCTCCTGGAACACCATCGAGGCGGCACGGCCGCGCAGCGAGTCCATCGTGGCGGTGTCGGCGCCGAGCACCTCAGTGCCGCCGACCGTGATCGACCCGCGCGCCGTCGCGGTGCGCGGGAGCAGGCCCATCGCCGCGAACGACGTGACGGACTTGCCGGATCCGGACTCGCCGACGAGGGCGACGACCTCCCCGGGTCGGACATCGAGCGTCGCGCCGCGGACGGCGTCCTCCTCCTGTCCGGCGAAGCGCACACGCAGGTCGTCGACGCGGAGGACTGCGGAAGCGGACTCGGTCATGCCGTCTTTCCCTTCACGTCGAAGACATCGCGCAGGCCGTCGCCGATGAAGTTCAGCGCACAGACGACGAGCACGATCGCGATTCCTGGCGGCAGGATGAGCCACCAGGCGCCCTGATAGATGAGGCCGAGGCCGTTGCTGAGCATGGCGCCCCAGTCGGTGGCCGGCGGCTGCAGGCCCATGCCGAGGAAGCTCACGTAGGCGACGAGCAGGATCGCGTCCGCGACCTGGAACGTCGCGTTGACGGCGACCGTTCCGACGGTGTTCGGCACGATGTGGCGGCCGACGATGCGCGTGTGCGAGGCGCCCATCGCGCGGGCGGCGACCACGTAGTCGCGGGTCTTCACCGACAGCGCCTCGGCGCGCACCAGGCGTGCGGGCACGAGCCACGACACGACACCGATGACGACGATCATGATGACCGCGCTGGGTTGGACGATGCTCGACAGCACGAGCAGCAGGAAGATCGCCGGGATCGCGATTCCGGCGTCGACGATGCGCATCATGATGGCATCGACGATCCCGCCGACGTAGCCCGCGACAGCGCCCCACATCGTGCCGATCACGGTGGCCAAGAGGCCGGCGAAGATGCCGACGAGCAGCGATGTGCGTCCGCCGATCATGAGGCGGCCGAGCACGTCGTACCCGAGCGCGTCAGTGCCGAGCGGGTGCCCCTGCTCGCCCGGCTTCAGGTCGGCGATTTCGAGGTTCGTGTGCACCTGATCGGTCGGGTACAGCAGCGGCCCGATCATCACGAACAGCGCCGCGAGGGCGAGGATGACCAGGCCGACGACGGCCAGCCTGTTCTGGGCGAAGCGTTTCATGAAGCTCACGCGAGGCCTCCCCGGATGCGCGGGTCGAGGATCGCCTGGATGATGTCCGCGAGCAGCGAGCCGATGACGGTCGCGACCGAGATGACGAGGACGCAGCCCAGCAGCACCGGGAAGTCGCTCGACTGCGCCGCACTCCAGAACAGCAGACCCATACCTGGGTAGTTGAAGAGCTGCTCGATCACAAGAGCGCCGCCGAACATCACCGGCAGCTGATAGCCGAGCATCGCGATCACGGGCGTGAGCGAGTTGCGCAGGAGGTGCCTGGAGAGCACACGCTTGAACGGAGTGCCCTTCGAACGCGCCGTGCGGATGTAGTCCTCACTGAGGTTGTCGAGCGCAGACGAACGCATGTAGCGGCTGAAGTTGGCGACGAGCGGGATCGCGCCGGTGAGCACCGGAAGGATGAGTCGCGCGGGCTCGGCCAGCACGGCGGCGACGGTCTCGCCCTGCGGGGCGTTGGCCGGCAGGAGGCCGAGCGTCTGGCTGAAGATCATGATGAGCAGCATGCCGAGGAAGAAGCTCGGCGTGGAGTACGCGACGATCGCGAGCGTGGACAGGGTGTAGTCCGCGCCGCGGTTGCGGCGCACCGCCTGGAAGATGCCGACGGGCACGGCGATGAGCAGGGCGATCACCAACGACAGCCCGGTCAGCAGCAGGGTCTTCGGCAGGCGCATGCTGATGGCATCGGCCACCGACATGTTGAGCAGGTACGACTGCCCGAGATCGCCGGTGAGCAGGCGACCGAGGAACGCCAAGTACTGTTCCCAGAGCGGGCGGTCATAGCCCTGCTGCTGGTTGAACTGCGCGATCTGCTCGGGCGTGGCCTGCACTCCGAGCACGCCGCGCGCGGGGCCTCCCGGCAGCATCTGCAGCAGCACGAAGACGACGATGGTGACCACGAAGATCACGACGAGCGCCTGCGCGATGCGGCGCAGCAGGAAGAACAGGAACGGGTGGCGGCGCGGCCGCTTGCCCGCGACCGCCGCCTGAGCGGCGACGGTCGCAGGGAGCGAATCAGGAGTCGAGCTCACGGGACTCTACTTCTCCCAACCCCAGCGCTGCGGGTGGAAGTTGCCCAGCGGGTCCTGCTCGACGCCGGTCATGCCCTGACTGATGACCGACATCTGGTACACGGGATTCGGCACCCACATCACGGGAAGCTGCGTCGCGCCGTATGCCGAGTACTCCTGCATCGCGGTTTCGTCGCCACCTGCGAGGGTGGCCTCGATGAGCTCGTCCATCTTCTCGTCGCTGTACGAGCCGAAGTTCGATCCGCCGCTGGTCGAGAAGAGCTGCTCACCGGTCGAGTACGCCGGGAAGTACCACGAGCCCGCGGTCCCGAAGAACGGCAGCTCCCACGTGCACTCGGGCGAATCCGACTCGCAGGCGGGGATCGACCCGAGCACGGTGTTCAGCGGGGCCTCCTCGATGGTGACGCCGACACCGGCCTCTTCGAAGGTCGACTTCATCGTGGCGAACATGTTGTCCGTCTCGGTGCTGCCGCTCTGGGTCAGGATCGTGATGGCGAGCTTCTGCCCGTCCGAGATTCCCTCACCGCAGTCGGCGCCGGTGGCGCACTCATAGATGCCGTCAGAGTCGAGCGTCCAGCCGTTGTCCTCGAGCAGTGCAGCCGCTGCATCCGGGTCGAACGGGTACGGGTTCTCCCGCTGCTCGTCGGAGAGGAACTTGTTGTCGGGGTTCTGCGGAACCGGGCCGTAGCCCGGGTTCGCTGCGCCGTGCCAGACCGTCTCGGCGATCGTGTCCTGGTCGATCAGCTGCTGCAGCGCCTGGCGCACGTACAGCTGCGAGTAGACCGGACCCATCTCGGGGTTGTTGAAGTTGTACGGCAGGTAGGTGATCGCCCAGCCGTCCCAGTTGACGACGTCGAAGCCGAGATCTTCGTACTGGGCCGAGTTGTCGAGCTCGTTGGTGGGAATGTAGCCGTAGTCGACCTCGCCCGAGCGCACGGCCGCGACTTCGGCGTCGACGCTGGTGAAGGGCAGGAAGTTGATCGTCTCGGACTGCGCCGCGTCATCGCCGTCATAGGCGTCGTTCTTCACGAGGGTGACCTTGCCGCTGTCGCTGAAGCTCTCGAGCGCGAGCGGGCCGCTCGTGGTGTCGAAGAGCGGGTTGCCGGCGTAGCCGCCGAGGTCCTCGCCCTCCGCGATCAGGTACTCCCAGATCTGCGTCGCGCCCTCTTCGGTCTTCGCGAGCTCCGGATCGGGGGTGCCGCCGTCCTCGGTGATGCTCCAGGCGTGCGCCGGGATCGGAACGATCAGGGTGAGCTGCGAGGCGAGCAGCCACTCCTCGTTGTACGAATCGTCGAAGGTGAGCACGACGGTCTTGTCATCCGGCGTCTCGACCGCATCGATCAGGTCGGGCATCGCGCCGGCGCGGTAACTGCCCCAGACATCCTTGTTCGCCTTGACGAGGTCGAGCCAGAAGGCGACGTCGGCGGATGTGACCGGCTCGCCGTCCGACCAGGTGCGCTCGTCGAGCGTGATGGTCACCTCGGTGTCGTCCTCGCTGAACTCGACGGTGTCGGCGAGGTCGGCGGTGGGAACGCGGTCGACGGCGTCGCCCTCCGAGCCGTCGTATGCGATGAGCGGCTCATACAGCGAGCGGATCATGGCGGAGTTGTGCGACGTCATCTTGCCGGCGGTGGCCAGCGGGATCATCCAGTTGGGGGTCGCGTTGGCGGGCAGAGCGTAGTTGATCTCGTTCGAGCCATCTCCGCTCGCGCCGCCGCCGCCGGCTCCGCCCGTACAGCCGGCGATGAGCCCGACGGCCGCGGCGGTGCCGAGCGCGGTCAGTGCAGCCCTGCGGCCGCGAGATGCGAAGTTCGCTCGCATGTGTCCTCCTGGTGATATCCGCGCGGCGTCGCGCGGCGATGGGATGTGGAGCAGTTCCGGAACTACGGTAGCCGAACTAAGTTCTTACGTAAATAGTATGAAGTGTCACGAATAAGTTAATCCGATACCGTAAGAAGTCGATGCGCACAACGTATCGCTGCGAGGGGGCACCATGACGCGCACCAGCAACAGCACGGCCGAGAACCACGTGCTCGCCGTGATCGGGTCCGGCCGCGCCCGTTCACGTCGCGACATCGCACAGATCCTGAGCCTGTCGCCGTCGACGGTGTCGCAGCACGTGCAGTCGCTGTTGGCACAGCGCCTGGTCGAAGAAGGGGAGGCTCGCGGCTCGACGGGTGGCCGCCGCGCTAGGGAACTCCGCCTGGCCGGTGACGCCGACCTGATCGGCGCGATCGACCTCGGTGGCGCGCACGCGCGCCTGGCCGTCGTGCCGCGCGGGAAGTCGCTCGCAAGCAGCACGGAGATCCCGGTCACGATGAGTGACGGACCGCGCACCGTACTCACCGCCTGCGTGGATGAACTGCGCCGGATGACCGGAGCGGCGCCGTTGGCAGGCGTCGGAATCGCTCTGCCTGGCCCGGTCGACACGAACACGCGCGGCGTCGTGAGCCCGTCGCGCATGCCCGGATGGGCGGATGTCGACATCAGCACGCTGTTGAGCGAGATCGCCGGTGTTCCCGCGGCCGTCGAGAACGACGCCAACGCGATGGCCATCGGCGAGCATTTCGCGCACTCGCCGTCGGCGACAGCGTCGATCACCGTGAAGGCGGGCACCGCGATCGGTGCCGGCATCGTGATCGAGGGACAGACCTACCGCGGCGCCGGGGGCGTGGCCGGCGACATCACCCACACCCGGGTCTCGGCGGCGCACGATCGCCAGTGCTCGTGCGGCAATCGCGGGTGCCTGGAGACGGTCGCCTCAGGTGCCGCCCTCGTCCGTCTGCTGCGAGAGGAGGGCATCGAGGTTGAGTCGACGGCCGACGTGCTCGCGCTCGTGCGCGATGCCCACCCCGTTGCGACGCGTCTGGCGAGGGAATCCGGCCACCACCTCGGGGAGGTGCTGTGCGCCGTGGTCAACTTCTTCAACCCGAGCGCGCTGTACGTCAGCGGCGCGCTGACGTCGCTCGAACCGTTCATGTCCGCCCTGCGCAGCGAGATATACGAAGGCTCGCACCCGCTGATGACGCGGGACCTGACCATCGCCCCAGCAGCGCTCGGTGCGGACGCCGCGCTGGTGGGTGTCGCACGCGAGGTCAATGAGCTGCTTGCGCGGTTGACGCACGGGTGAGTGACGGCGGGGCGCCGTGCTCGGCCGGTACAGCCGAACCCGCGGGCCGGAGGGCCCTGCTCACGAGCGTTGGCGAAGCCGCAGCGCCTCGTCGAGCACGGCCCGCAACTCCTCGTCGTGCACGTACACGTACGTCCCGAGCATCCCGCGCGTCATCAGCACCGTGTAGATGTTCACGATCAAGGCCATCAGGACGTCATCGGTCGTGTTGATACCGAACTTCTGACTGCTCTGTTTGCCGCGCTTGTCAAAGTAGTTCTTGCGGTCGACGACGATCCGCTGCTCCTCCGGGCTCCACCGCAGCTCCGGGCCGACGATCACTCCGGCGTAGTTGAGGTCGTACCCCTGCACCGTGTGGATCGAACCTACTTCATCCGGTGACGTCGCCGAGTTGATCCAGTCCTTGTCCGTCCGGTTCCACTGCATCCGGAAGTCGTCGCCGATCACGATGTCGAAGCGCGAGCGGTCTTTCTTCGACACCCACTCATACCCGTAGCCGGCGAGCATGCGTGCCAGCCCTGACTCGGCTTCGCGGGCCCGGATCGCGTCGCGCATCTCGGCCGGCGAGTCGAAGAACCGCAGGTCGTAGTCACCGACGTCGACGGGTGCGGGCCGGCGCCCCGCGAACACCTCGCGCACGTAGCCCACGTAGTCGGTGCCTGCTTTCACACGCATCTGGGTGAGCAGCCGATGGAACCGGTGCTCGCGCTGTGCTTCTGAGAGCAGCGAGCGCTGGGTCTCGATCGGTACGTCGGCGGGCCGGACCGACTGCCCCTCGTCGACGAAGAAGAGCTGGTGCCGGCTCTTGGCACGGATCCAGTCGATCTGGCTGCGTGAGTGGTCGTCGCTGCCGAAGAGCTGCTCATTGACCCTGCCGAACCGGGTCGTCATGGTCGGGTGCGCCTGACCCGAGCGGCGGTTCAGCCGGTGCGCTTCGTCGACGACGAGCAGATCGAACATGCCCTCATGCTTCACGACATCCCACGGGCTCATCGCCATCGCCTTCTCGAGCCCGGGTGTGCGTTTGAAGACCTTCTCGACCGACTTGCGCAACGACTGCTGCGGAATGACGAAGCCGATCTTCAGCCCGCCCGCGAGCTCCCGGTAGCCTCGAGCGAAATAGTCAGAGAAGACCGAGTCCCGCTCGATCTCGTCGCTTTCATCCGCCGCCCCGATGTCGCGCAGCAGTTTGATCAGGTAGATCGCGACGATCGTCTTGCCCGTTCCAGCGGCGCCCTGCACGACCGACATGCTGTCGCGCCCGTCGTCGAGGTCGTCGAACAGGGCATCGAGGATGCCCTCGACTGCCGCGCGCTGCTCGACCGTCAGCGCTTTGAACGGCGACAGCTTGAACAGGTCGCTGTTCTCGATCTCGTGCTTGGTCTTGGTGAACAGCCCCTCAGCCCGCAGCCGCTCAAAGATCTCGGAGAAGGTCTGCTGATATGACGGACGGTCGTAGTAGTCGGCGTCGGTCACGCCGTCGTTGAGGTTGCGCACCGCACGGATGCCGTCGCCGGAGAAGTACCGGATGAGCTGAGACTCGAGATCGAGGCAGGCGGATTTGTTGAACCGCTCACCGAGCACGATGCGGTATCGCTTCAGCTCGCGGTTGTGCGACTTCGGATCGCGGTGCTGCCGCATCCGCTTGGAGGCGTTCAGGGTCTCGCCGACGTAGACCGACCTCGCGTCGTTGAGCACGTATACGACCGGCCAGTTCGTGTACTTCTCCCCTGCGCCGCTCAGCGCTTCGACGGCCGTCTCCGTGAACGGTCCGCCGTCGATCTCAAAGCTCGTCATACTTCGCGCTGCGCCCTCTCGCCTTCTCCACCGGGTACTTCGCGCGCGTGGTGGCGAGCTTGTTCCGGATGATCTCGATCGGGTCGGCACCGAGCCGGTCGGCGAGCAGGAAGCAGTAGGTCAGGACGTCGGCGAGCTCGTCGAGCACCTCGTCACGCTCGTCATTCGCCGGCGCACTCCATTGGAAGTGCTCGAGCAGTTCCGCCGCCTCGATCGAGATCGACTTGGCGAGGTTCTCGGGCGAGTGGAACTGCGCCCAGTCTCGCTCGGCGACGAACTCGCGGAGCTCGCGCTGTACGGCTTCGATGGACACGGGGTCAGTGTATCGGCGAGGGCGGACACCGAAGACTACGGCAGGAGGTCTTCTATCTGCGGTCGCGCGCGCATTGCATGGATGATGAGCTGGTTGCCGCTGTCGAACGTGAGCAGAACGACCTCGAGGAGCCGACCCCTGGTATCGAACCCGATACGCAACTGACGCGATGGGTCACCGTCATCGAGGTCTTCGATCCACAGCGCCCATTCGGCAGCCTGGATCGCGTCTTCGTCCGCGATGCCGTGCTTGCGCGCAGACGCGTGAACCTTCATGGCGCGAGTCGGTCGATGGCCGCGCGGATGGCTTCGCTGCGGTTCTTCCCCTCGCGGCGGGCGTACTCGTCGATCCGCTCAAGTTCAGCAACGGTCAGCCGCACGGCGACTACCTGCGACGGCTGCGCACCACGCCCCGGGCGCCCACGGCCGCGCTTCTTCAGCGCCTCGACGTCGTACCCGCGCTCAGCTTCATCAGCCCAGGCCTGAAGCTGCTCTTCGGTGACGGGGATGCCGTTGATTGTCTCGCCCATGGTCATAATGTAATACGAAAATAGAAGCGTGTCGACCCTGAAGAGCTCATTTAGGAGGACCTGATGAACGGCAAGGCGTTCCCGCCGATCACGCCGTCGAGGTGCTGCTCGATGAGTTCCTGCGACCGATGGAGATTTCCCAGTGCCACTTGGCGAAGAGCATCGGCGGGCCCCTTCACAGGATCAACGAGATCGTGCACGGCAAGCGCCGTGTCATCCCTGACACGGGGGGATCACCAAGGTGCTGGGCATGAGCGAACGCTTCTTCCTCGACCTGCAGCTCGACTATGACCTCGCTGTGGAGGAGGAACGCACCAGGAGGAGTTTGACGCGATCACTCCGCCGGTGGCATAGACCGGCGACACCACGCGGATGCCGATGATGGGATGATTCCATCCCTCGGTTTCAGACACGGCAAGCCCGACACTTCGACCCGCGTCAGTTCCTTAGTCCGAGGTGAGCGCCGAGCGCCGCGAGGCATACCACGGCTCCGACAACGATGCCGAGGAAGAGGTTCCATATGCTGCCGATTGCGAAGGCGACGAGGCCCCAGAACGCCGAGAGCAGCAGGCCCAGGATGAAGCCGACGACGGGGACGTTGAACAGAATCGTGATTACCACGAACGTAATAATCCCCACGCCTACCGCCGTCGGGACCTCCCAGCCAAAATGAACCCCAGCAACCACCCCGGCGAGGACGGCGGTGAGCAATGACTCCACGCCTATCAATTGCCAGACAGCTCGCCGATCGCGCATGCCTTCCCACGCGTCCCCACCGAACCGTCGTGCTCGCTCTCGGTCGTTCTCCATCACCCCGCAATTCTGCCAGCGCCGTGAGCGACCGGGCGATGCGCGTCGCCGTCGCATCGCGAACTGCAAGCAATGCCATGTTTCCGGGGCACGCGGCGCCTCAGCGATGACTCGGCACGGTTCGACTGTTGACCAAGACCCGCCTACACCCTGGATCGTGCAAAGTGTTGTTGCCAGCGGCGCGACCAGCAACGGCGTCGCCGAGCTGCCTTCAGCGGCTCGCAGACCCGCTTCTCACGTTCGAGGGCAAGCAGTGACACCCACGCACGTCGCACATGTGGTGGGTCGAATAACGTATACACCACAGATCCAACAGCCGCCCAGAACCCGAGCATCAGCCAGCTCGCGATGAAGAAGCTCCCCTCGAAGACCATGGGAGCTGTCACCGCGACGAGCGCCAGTGACGACAATGCGAGGGCGAGAAACGAGACCGAACTTCCGACGTCTGGTCGCTTCCTACCTTCGACTTCGACGGTGAGCCGCTCTATGTCTGCCGTGGCGAGTTCACCAAGCCCCTCTGCCGCCTTCTGCTTGAACGGATGCTTGCCGAGGTTGAGCCCCATGCGCTGAGCCACCGTCGTGTTTGAACGCCGATTCATCAGATCACCTTCACGCGTTGAACGAACATCGTTCCCGGCCGAGCGCTGTCGCCGGGCGCGATGCGGGCCGCCTTGCTCGGCCACCTGCAAGGATCCTCCGTCGGCCCTCCGACATTCAACGTGACAGGCGAGGAGCGGAGTCCCCGCCGAGCATCCCGCGCGGCTACTCCTGTAACCCCGCGTCGTGCACGCACACGTGCACGTACGTGCCGAGCATGCCGCGCGTCATCAGCACCGTGTAGATGTTCACGATCAGCGCCATCAGCGCCCGACCAGAACTTGCGCGGCTTCCCCGTTGAGCCGCCACGCCGGCAGGTCGAGAGTGGACCTTCGCTCAGGACGGCCGCGGGCCCGTCAGGCCGGCTCCATGATGAGTCGCATTGCCACAGAGCCAGTCGCGAGTTTCTCGTTCGGCCAAGTAGACGCGTTGTAGTCAGCCGGCAACCGGAACAGCCCCCGATAGCCCAAATTCATGCTTCGGTCGCCCCTTCCAGCAGAACTCACTTCATTCGACTCCGCTCTGGTACCCGTGTATTAGTACCCCTCGATGACGACGAACTCGGGTAGATCCGCGATGAGTCGTTGCGTTTCGAGGCTCACGGTGACGAGACTCTTGATGAGGTCGACGACATAGCGCGGGTTGTCGTGCTCGCGGAGCCAGGCGTTCGGGTCGTTGACGATGCCGCTCTTCTTGTCGGTCTTCACCTGGTAGCGGTCGAGCACCCACTCCAGCGGACTGCGCCCGCCGACCTTGTAGAGCGCTTCGCCTTCCGGGATGCCCTCGAGCCTCAGGTGAGCGTTGTAGCGGATCGCCGTGTGGTCCTTGCGGCTCGTCCATGCAAGCTTGTCGACCCAGTAGAGGGCGAAGGGGTCCTCCGGCGCATCGAGCGCGGTGACCTCGCGCAACGGGTACGGGTCGACGCTCTCGTAGTCGACATGCAGGTCAGCGAGGGCGCGGCCGATGCGTGCGTACTCCGCGAAGCCTTCGACGAGCGGGATTCGCGGGAGCATCTTCTGCAGGTCGGCCGCATAGGATTCGCGGTACGTCGGGTGGTGCAGGAGGGCGTAGACGGCGTAGAAGATGTCATCCTTGACCTCAGCGTCGTCGACGGAGAGCGCATAACGGTACACCTCGCGGTATCGGCCAAGTGTCGCGTCGGTGATGTTGTCGATCCGACGGTATTCGCCAACGATCTCGCCATCCCCTTCAGCGAGAGCATCAAGGTTGAGGGCACCATCCTTCGCGGCGATCGGTTGCCAGGTGTGGCGAGGAAAGACCTGCGCAAGACCGTGAAGGTCCAAGCTCGGAATTCGATCGACAACAAGTGGAGAGGAGCCTTTAGCGCTGACGGCGATCGCGAGGTTTCGCTGCTCTACTGTCGGCCAGATCTTAGAAATATGGTAGATCATCTCGTTCAGCCTTGCCGAACGGTCGAAGTATTGGTGCTGGCGCATAAATGGGCGATACTGCCCGATGCGAAACCCCGCCTGATCGAGCGCTGTCGGACGATCGCGCTTCAGATCAACCAGGTTTGGTCGAGACCACGACCCTTTCGTCGAATCGCGTACAAGCAACTTCTCCACGGGCGTAGTGTCTCCGGCACCGCGAAGCGCGTGGATACGCTCGCGCTCATCATTGAGATGATCGATATGTGTGCGGATATTCGCGCGAATCGCGAACTCGCTGAAGTTGTAGGCCCACGAGTCTCGAGCGGTAGCCAGCCCTAAGGAGAAGTCCCGGAAGATGCCCGAAGTATTCACCTTCCCCTTCGTGACTTTGTCTCCAATTGGCTGCCAGACCCCGTAACGGTCGTCGCGCTGGTTGATCCAGTCACCCGCTGCGTTCGGTGTCACAGGCTCGTACGCAGTGCCCTCGATCGACGCTTCTCTCGCAAGCTTGTCGATCTTCTCCTCGCGTGTGAGGCAGTCGCCGATGTCAGCGTAGTGGATACGCGCAGTACCAGCATGGGCGACGTCCTTCACGAGGATCGTAATCGCAATGCCGGTCTGGCTCCCCTCTCCGAAGACTTTACCGCCCTCGGATTTCCAGTTCTTGAGTCGTTGATTCCCTCGGAGGTTGTAGACGATGACATCGCTAAACTCTTCCGCCCAGCTGAACCGCACACCGTCAGCCGTGCCACCGTCAACGAAGCCGGAGTTGGATACGAAAGCGATAACGCCAGAATCGCCGAGGCGTTCCGTCGCCCAGCGCAACGCTCGATAGTAGGAGTCGTAGAGGGTTCCTTTCTTACCGCCGGTCGAACGAGCAACGTAAGACTTCTCGATTTGCCCATCGAGCTGCGGGTATCTTGTGTTTTGCGCATCATCGTTCGAACTCTGCTGGTTCGCCCGATATGGCGGGTTCATCACGATGACATCGACATCCGCCCCACGTTGCTTTTCCAGCCGCGCCGTGTTCTCCGGGAACACACCTCCGGCGAGCTGGCTGTCGCGTTCGTCCATCGCGAAGGTGTCGGTGAGGCTGATCCCTGCAAAGCCACCCTCGTCCGGTTCGATACCGTGCTCGGCGCACAGCTCGCGATAAACGCTCTCGATGTTGACCGCAGCGATGTAGTAGCTGAGCAGCACGATCTCGTTCGCGAAAAGTTCGCTGGCGTACTTGCGCGACAGATCCTCGGGACGGATGAGACCCGTCTGCATGAGTCGTGTGAGGAAGGTTCCGGTGCCGGCGAACGGCTCGAGGATGTTTACCCCCTCGTCACTCAGCCGCTTGCCGAAGTGGCGATGCAATGCGACGTCCGCCGAGCGCAGGATGTAGTCGACGACCGGGACGGGCGTGAAGACGATGCCCATCCTGTCCGCGAGCAGCGGGAACGCCCTCGTGAAGAACTTGTCATAGAGGGTCACGAGCATCTGCTGCTTCGCGCTGACGGTCTCGAGGCCGCGGATCCGCTCGGTCACCTTCGCGTAGAAGGCTTCGAGGGGTTCCCGCTCGCGCGCGAACGCCTGATTCTCGTGGAAGGTCGCGAGCACGTTCTCCATCGCGACCGACACGGGGTTGTCGGCCGTGAACGTGTTCTCGGGGAACATCGCCTCGAACACCGGCTTCGTAATGAGATGCTGCGCAAGCAGCTCGATCGCCTCATCGTCGGACACATCCGGGTTCACCGTCGCGCGCAAGGCCTTGACGAACTGCTCGAACGGGGATCGGTTGCCCCCCGAGGCCTCGACGTGCGATGTGATCAGTGCGATGAAGCGCTTCGCGATCTCGCCGATGTCGCCGGCCCAGTCGTCCCAGTACATCCGGTCGCCGACCTTCTTGACGAGCTTCGCGTAGACCGCGTCTTTCCAGTCGTCTGCGTCGCTCGCGGGGAAGAGCGCCGGTGACGTGTGGCCCCTGCCGACCTGAGTGGCGCCGGAACCTCCATGTGCCCCGTCCCCGCCGCCCGACGACGCGTCATCACCAGATCCGCGCCATCCGACCTCGTCGTCGGCCGCACCGGCGTCATGCCCACCGCCGATGCCCGCACCCTCAGCCGGTGCCTTCGGTGTCAGGTCGAGCTTGACGACCGTCACCTGCTCGGGAGGCGCCCCCGTGAAGGCGGCCTGGTTGATCGCCGTATCGAGCCGCTCATCGTGGGCGCGCAGCGCCTGGAGCACCTGCCAGACGACCCTGTATCGGTCGTTGTCGTTCAGCGCTTCGGAGGCGTCCATCCCTGCCGGAATGGCGATCGGCAACACGATGTAGCCGAGACGCTTCCCCTCAGCCCTGCGCATGACGCGTCCCACAGCCTGAACGACGTCGACCTGGCTTTTGCGCGGATGCAGGAACAACACGGAGTCGAGGCTCGGCACGTCGATGCCCTCGCTCAGGCAACGAGCGTTGGTGAGCACGCGCGCGACGGGCCGGTTGTGCGCATCGATCTCCGGCTCGGCCTTCAGCCAATCGAGCAGTTCCCCGCGCTTCGTGGCATTCATCGTGCCGTCGACGTGCTCTGTGTGCACCGTGAGATCGTCGGTCGGATCACCGTTCATCGGGTTCGACAGGTGACGGTCCGCGAGCAGCGCGAAGTCGTTGGCCACTTTCTTCGAGGTCTTGATGTCTCGCGCGAACGCAACCGCGCGACGCATCGGGGCGCGGTCACCGCCGAAGCCGCCAGTCTCTTCGTCACCGTCGCGCTTCGCCAAGGCGTTGTAGCAGCCGACGAGCTTGGCCACATCGCCGATCTGGAGTTCGTGGCCGTCCTCCGCAAGCTCTCGCTGGAAGCCCTCGACGATCTGATCCTCGCTGACCCCGAGCACGACGACCTTGTAGTCAGTCAGCAGCTGCGATTGCACTGCCTCGTGGAAACCGATGCGATGCAACACCGGACCGAAAAGGCCCTCGTCATCCATCGAGACGAGTTCCGCATCCTTTTCGCGGGCAGTGTTCTTCACCTCGGGTGCGAAGATGCGCGGCGTGGCCGTCATGTATACGCGCTTCTCGGCCGCGATGACGTCGTTGTCGTGCACCTTCACGAAATGCGATTCAGATTCATCGGCGAGAGTGACGCCTGTCGTCCGGTGTGCCTCGTCACAGATGACGAGGTCGAAGGTCGGAACGCCCAGGCGCTGAGCTTCAGCGACCGCATCGATCGACTGATACGTCGAGAAGATCACCGTCATGCCCTCGTCAAATGCGACATCGTGCGACTCGAGCAACTGGGCGAGCTTGCGCCCGTCCGTGGTCGCTGGAGCACCGAGATCCTCGAGCATCACGCTGGTGAGGTCGTCGTTCTTCGTCCGACCGATGTTGATGTCGCTGCCGACGGCGAAGGCTGAGAAGCCCAGCTCCGGATCGCGTTCCGCGCTCCACTCGGCCAGGGTCTGTTGCAACAGTGCCAGGGAGGGAACCATGAAGAGGATCGTCGATGTCCCACTTGCACGTTCACGGGTCCACCGTTCAGCGAGCTTGAGCGCGGTGAACGTCTTTCCCGTGCCGCACGCCATGATGAGCTTGCCGCGGTCGAGCGGCTCGCTTCCGGCGCCCGGGTCACCGGTGAACGCGTCCATCACCGCGGAGATCGCCTGGTGTTGGTGCGCGCGAGGAGTCTTGCGCGCGTGCGTCTGGGGAGCTGTCGCCGGCGCCTTCAGCGTGTACGTCGACCAATCGATCGAACAGTGTCGAAGTTCATCAAGGTTTACTCGCCGGACCGGCTTCGTCCGGTTCTTGAGCGCTTCCTGCGCGTGCGCCCCCCACTCAAGCGACGACGTGTCGATGACGAGACCCTCGGTGAAGGGATCCTTCCCCATCGCCTCGAAGAACGAGTCAAGGTCCTTCTTGTCGACTTTGCGGTCTTCGGCGAAGAACTTCACCTGCACGGCGAGCAGCCCACCGTCCCGGAGTTCTGCGACGAGGTCGATGCCTGTGTCGGGCCGCCCGTCCCGACCGGGCCATTCGTTCCAGAGCCAGACCGATCCGAGCTGATCCGACCAAAGTCGTTCAAGAGTCAAAAAGTGCTTGGCGACCTGCTCGAGGTAGTTCCCCTTCATGCGCTCGCTGTCGGCGAGGCCTCGCAACTCGGTCAGAAGCCTGTCGAACGGAAGCTCCCCCTCAGGAGGACCAGCGGGGACAAAGGTCGGTCCCTGCATTGCCGACTGCGCAAGCGGATTCATCGTTGCTCCATCTCTTCGTCGGGCTCGTCAGAGCCGGCATCGCTGCCGTCGACGCTTGCCAGGTACTCCTCACGCACGTGCAGCAGACGCTGCTCCGTGCCGGCGATGGCCCAGTACCACCAGCCGTTGACACCGGAGCCGTGCACCGCGTAGCCCGCCGCGGACGGGTAGTCGTAGGCCGCGTCCCCCACGTAGATACGACCGTCTTGCGAGATCGTCGCCTCGACTCCCTTGCGGAAGTAGCTGCCGCCCGGCACGAGCAGCGTGCCGGCATCCAGCCATCCGGCATCCACAAGCTGAGCCACGTCGACCGTCGCCGTAGAAGTAGCGGGCTTCGTCTCCGCCCGTCCCACGTGCCCCTCCGGCACCGGCCACAGCTCCAGAATCCGGTCGATCAGCTGCTCGGTGCGATGCCCGATCGCGCGCTCGTCCCACCCGGAGTCATCGACGAGGTTGATCGCGTCCTTCGTAATGAGCACATCGTCAGAGCGCAGGAAGTGCTCGCGCTTCTGCTCCCATGGCCCGTTCGAGACGCGCGTGTTCAGCGACTGGGTAACGATCGTGAGGTTGCCAAGCTGCTGGATACGCCAATCGCGCGTCGCCTGCTCTTCCTCGGAGAGCTCGGCGAACCAGTGCTGCCGCCACTTCTGCGGCATGACGTGCTCGATCGTCGCCTTGCCCCGCACGATCGGCCCCATCGTAAATGCGCGTCCATCTGGGTAGCCGCGCTTGTCGTCTTCGAGCGCTTCGAAGATCATCCGCTGCACGGACTGGCGATATGAGGTGTAGGCACGAGCGTCCCTGACGACGGCTCGCACCTCGGTGTCGCCCGGCCAGTACGCGGTAGTTGCCTGACTCTCAGCGAGAAAGTCGCGCACTTCATCCGCCACTCGCTCTGAGGCCTGCGCGGAGAGGCGCCGCATCAAGTCGACGACGATCCGGTTGGATGCCTGCGAAGTCGCCTTGACCAACGCCCGCCGCACGAACCAGCTCTCCAACGTCACCAGAATGTGTTTGCGATCCTCGTCAGATATCGCCCCCTGCTCGGGTTCATCGAGCCAGATCAACAACGGGCGGGCGACGTCGGTATTGAGCGCACCGATGCGGTAACTGAACAGTTCAGTGCGGCTCAGCGCTCCGACAGGCTGAGCGGCACCCTCGATCACAGCGCGGTAGCGATCGGCAGCGCGCTTGATCTGCGGGAGCAATGCACGAATGTCCTTAGCGACCGTGCTCACGTAGTGCTTGAACTGCGTGAACACCTCGCGGATCGGGAAATCTTCGAGCGTCCGCGCGACCAGCCACTGCCACATGAACAGCGACGAGCGCGTGTTCTTGATGCGCCCGGAGGTGACCTCCGCCTCCCACCACGGCGTCTCGAAGTCGGCCCAGTACTGCTGGTACGCCGCCTCCGCTTCTTTCTCGGGCAGCTGCTGGAACACGAAGTTCTTGATGAGATCGGCCGCCGACAGCGGCGTGCCGCGCGCGTTGAGCGTCTCGAAGATGGCCTGCGCGTCTTCGTTCGCATCGAGGCTGATGCTCGCGATCTCGAGCCTCGTCGTGACAGCGTCGGCAAGGCTCCGGGCCCGGCGCTCCGCGTCGTCGTCCTCACCGAGCCATTCCCCGATCGTCTCTGCGAAGAAGCGGTGCGCATCTCGCATGCGCGAGGCGGGCAGGGCGCGGGAAGCGATCGGCGCGGGCGCGGACATCACTGCGGCGAATGCCGGGCGGTCACGGTTCGTCGGCCACACCTTGTATCGGTCCTCGGCCGCATCACGCTCAGCCTCGGGGTTCTCGATCAACGGGTGGATGCGATCAGCCGCGTTCGAAAAGCCTCTCCGCGTGAGCTCGGCGTGCAGGGCACCGAGGAGCAGCTGCAGAGTTGTGAGTCTCTGCTGGCCGTCGATCACGTTCCACGACTGCAGTGCCCCGAGCGCCGTCGGCACCTGTTGAATGACGATCGCGCCGAGGAAGTGCGTCGCGTTCGGGTCGTGCTTCGAGATCACATCGATCAGCCGCGCGATGTCCTGCCACAGCGGCTGCCACTGCGTCTCCTTCGACCAGACGTAGGGGCGTTGGAACAGCGGAACGACCATGCGTTTAGGCCGGTAGAAGATGTCGTGCGGTTGGACGACTTCGGTCTTCATTCAGCGCGCCCGTCATCCGTCATAGAACGGCGCCGCCCCCAACGCGAAGCGCACCCGCCTCGCACACCTTCATCCCGCATATCGGCCAGTGTACTTATACCCGGTGACATTCACTCTGGCGCATGCCACCGGTGCCGACGACGCTAGAACGATGCCTCGTGTCCCGTCCCCTGCCGCCGCTCACATCGGCGCACACATCGCGGAACTGCGCAGGCGCCGATCGATGACGCAGGACCAGCTCGCGGTGGCCAGCGACATCGACTCGTCGAATATCCGCAGCTACGAGAACGGCCGCTCGCTGATGAACGTGTTCTCACTCGTGCGCATCGCGGAAGCGCTCGAGGCGACCCCGAGCGAGCTACTCGACGGAGTCACTTCAGACATGTTCGCGACGGATCGGCCGGATGCGCGGAGGGCGCGGCCGCTGCGGCGATAGCACGGCACGAACGGCGCACCGCGCTGCGCGAGCGGGGCGGTGCGCCGTTCGTGCCACCCGAGACACTGCATCATCCGCCACACACGGCATCTCTGTCCGGATCCTGCCGCGGCTCGGCGATTCTGCCGCGATTCAGCCCCGACGGCGCATGGGAACACGCCAGTGGTCCGCTACTAGGCTCTGGCGACCTCGCTAGATCCGCATAAAGCGGCCCGACCCTGGTGACCCGACCCTGGTGACATGCGTGCGTGGACGCCCTGTCGAACCCGTTCTGCACGTATCCGGATGTCCCGACAGACGACCAGGGCCAGGAGCCGCACCCTCGCACCCAGAAATATCACAAAACGATAACTACAATTGGGAGCATGGCTCCGCTGGTGAAAGAGACCGCGCCGTCGTCCGACGCGACCTCGGCGGGTTCCCGCGCGGCCTCATCCGGTGCCGCGTCCGGCGGGAAGGCGACGGGCGGCGCGAACTGGCGCCCCGACATCCAGGGCATGCGCGCCCTCGCCGTGGGGCTGGTCGTCCTGGCGCACGTGCACCTCGCCGGGTTCGAGGGCGGGTTCGTCGGCGTCGACGTGTTCTTCGTCATCTCGGGCTTCCTGATCACGCAGCTGCTGCTGCGCGAGGTCGACAAGACCGGCACCGTCTCCATCTCGCAGTTCTACGTGCGCCGCGCGCGCCGCATCCTGCCTGCGGCGACCTTCGTGACGGTGTGCATCCTGATCTACGCCGCCCTCGCACTGCCCACCGCGCGCCTCGGGCAGAACACCCAGGACTCCGTCTGGTCGGCTTTCTTCCTCTCCAACTGGGGCTTCGCGGCATCCGACACCGACTACTTCTCCACGAACGCGCCCAGCTTCTTCCAGCACTTCTGGTCGCTCGCCGTCGAGGAGCAGTTCTACCTGCTCTGGCCGCTGCTGGTGCTGGCACTCGTGCCGCGCATCCGGAAGCGCACCTTCGCGCTCGTGGCCGGCGGCCTGCTGGTCGTCTCCCTCGGCTGGTCGATCTTCTACACCGCGCATGACGCAGCTCCCGCGTACTTCAATACCCCGGCACGCGCCTACGAACTGATGGTCGGGGCGATCCTCGCGTGCGTCATCGCGGGACCGCTGCGCTCTCGGTGGCGTCACCTCGCCGGGTTCGCGGGGATCGCGCTGATCATGTACGCGGCGCTGACCTTCAACGAGGCCACCCCGTTCCCCGGTTCGCTCGCCCTCATACCCGTCGTCGGCACTGCCCTGCTTCTCGCGGCGGGGCCGGACACCTTCACCGGCCGGGTGCTGTCGTGGCGCCCGCTGCGCTACATCGGCGACATCTCGTTCTCGCTCTACCTCTGGCACTGGCCGGTGGCGCTGGGCGTGCAGCAGGTGATGCCGCACACGGCGCCGTTCCTGCAGCAGGCGGGCCTGACCATCGGCATCTCGGTCGCCCTCGCGGCGCTGACGTTCCACTTCGTCGAGCGTCCGTTCCAGCGCAAGCAGGTGCCCGTGTTCTCGGTCGACAAGCGCACGCTGTGGCTGTGGCCGATCAGCGTCGTGGCGATCCTCGCGGTGGCGTTCGCGGCCTCGACCTGGGGCGTGCACCGCCAGGCCGTCGAACAGCAGCAGGCCGCGGAGTACTTCGACGAGCACGGGTACCAGGATCTGAAGCCGACGGAGGATCCGGATGCGGTGCAGGAGGACCTCTCCAAAGCCGTCGACGTCGCAGAGGACGGCGCTCCGATCCCTCCCGACTACAACGGCGAATCGCTGAGGGAGGACAAGTGGACCGACCTCGTCTCCTCCGATTGCTACGCCGGCGACGGTGAGCAGGACGCCGACGTCTGCTTCTTCGGCGACACAGACGCCGACGCCACGATCGCTCTCGTCGGCGACTCGCACGCGGCTATGTGGGCCCCGGCGCTCGACCTCGTCGGCAAGCAGCACGGGTTCCGCTTGGCGGTGTTCGTCAAGCTCGCCTGCGGCGCATACGACGTCGTGCAGGACGGCGAGAACCACAGCGCGGAGGACTGCGACGCGTTCCGCGACTTCACGCACGACGAGGTGACCGAGCTCGATCCGGATGCCGTCATCCTCGGCGCCCGAGGCATGCTCAATATGACCGACCGCGACGGCGAGACCGTCGACGAGCAGTGGCGCGCCGGCGTCTCGGACACCGTCGACTTCTACCAGGGCGTGTCATCGCGGGTCGTCGCACTGGGCGATGTGCCCGCCCGCCCCGACGCGACCCCGCAGGATTGCGTGGAGGAGCCGGGCGCCACCCAGGAGGGCTGCGTGGTCACGGGCGAGAGCATCGAGAAGCACAGCAACGACATCACCCACCACGAGGTCGCCACCGCCGGCGCCATCTACCTCGACACCGAGCCGTTCGTCTGCGTCGAGGACGAGTGCCCGCTCTTCGCCGGCGACGTGCCGCTGTACGTCGACGACTCGCACCTGAACCGGCTGTGGGTGGAGCACGTCGCGCCGGCGCTGGGGAAGGCGCTGGATGCGGAGTTGCCTGGGGGCTGACGAGCGCGGCGCGGCGCACGTGGACGCGGGGCCGCGGCAGACTCCGCGAACGTACCCCTTCGTGCCGAAAGTGCCCTTTGCGTACGTACCCAGCCGGGCCGATCGATCAGAAACGGTACTTTCGCGGGAACGCGTGCCGCGACGCAGCGGCCGGCTCTGTTCACCTGCCGGACGTCATTGTGTGACCGGGAGAAGTTCGCCGCTGGATAAGCTCCTTATTGTCTACGCCACAAGTCGACGTTCCCAAGGAGAACTGATGTCACATACCGCCACCGCCCGCACGATCGTGGGGCTCGGCGCCGCCGTCGCGCTAGGCGCCGCTCTGAGCGGCTGCTCAATGCTCGGCATTGAGCAGGGTGAAGAAGAAGGCGAGAGCGTCTTCACACTCGCAGTCGGTGACTGCACCGACACCTCGGATTCGAGCGAAGAGCTCAGCACGCTCCCGAAGATCCCCTGCGATGAGCCCCACACCGACGAGGTCTACCTTTCCTTCGAGATGGAGGACGACGACTGGCCAGGAGACGACGCCATTCAGGCCGCCGCAGAGGAGAAGTGCCTCGCTGAGTTCGACTCGTTCGCCGGCATCGGCTACGACGACTCGGTACTGGACTGGTGGCCGATGACGCCGACCCAGGCAGGCTGGGAGGACGCATCGCTGAGCGACCGCGAAGTGCTGTGCCTGATCTACGACACCTCTACTGAGACCGTCAGTGAGTCGCTGGAGGGTGCGGCGCGCTGAGCGGGAGCGTGTAATGTCAGCGGGGCAGAGGCTCGCCGCCCGGGCCATGGTCACCTTCGTCGACCTGTGTTCGGACGAACGTGCCGCGCGCTGCGGAAGCAGATACTAGGATCTCGACAACCGGGGACGATTCTTGAGGAGGATCGTTGTGAGCAACGAGATCGAGCTGGTCAGCGATGGCGATGGTCTGGCAGCGATTGGCGACCCCGCCGCGGTTGAGCGGTTCCTCTCATCCGCAGGTGTGCCTTCGAAAGACCTGGCGTTGCAGCAACGCCTGGGATCAGCGTTCAACACTGGCTCCGCCGCTGCGAAGGCCGGCTCAGAAGTCGCCGCCAGTTCCGGTCGTTGGGTGAAGCTCACCGAGGAGTCCGCGAAGGCCCTGAAGGTCAGCAAGCTCATGAAGGGCTCGTCGGAGGGCGTCAATCGGGCGATCGCCACGACGAACAAGGGCAAGATCACGAAGATCCTCGAGTTCAGCAAAACCGGGTCGGTTGGTTCGATGCTGACGAACCCGACGATGCTGGCGGGCGCCGCCGGGGTCATGGCCCAGCTTGCAATGCAGCAGACGATGGAGGAGATCACTGATTACCTCGCCAAGATCGACGAGAAGGTCGACGACATCATCCGCGCGCAGAAGGACGCCGCGCTCGCCGAGATGATCGGTGTTGGCCTCGTCATCGACGAGGCTGCAACTGTCCGCGAGCACACGGGCCGCGTATCCGAAGTCACGTGGTCGAAGGTGCAGGGCGCTTCGCAGACGATAGCGACGACGCAGGCCTACGCGCTCCGACAGCTCGATGCCACGGCCGCGAAACTGGAGAAGAAGCAGGCGATGGGCGAGCTCGCCGAGACCTCGGCAGCGATGGAGAGAACCGTCGAGGAGTGGTTGGCGGTGCTGGCACGTTGCTTCCAATTGCAGGACGGACTTGCCGTTCTGGAACTCGACCGCGTTCTCGACTCCAACCCGGAAGAAATCGATCGACACCGCGTCGGCTTGAAGGCGGCGCGTGCCAGGCGTCAGGAACAGATCGCGACGACGACTACGAACTTGCTCCGGCGGATGGGGGCAACTGCGGAAGCAGCGAACTCAAAAGTGCTTCTCCATCCGGTGAAGTCCGGCGCGGTCGTACGCTCCGGCAACGAAGTCGTCGCCGACATCCTCGTCTTCAACGAGCGCCTCGGCATCGACGCAAACCACCGCGCGATCGAAGCGAAGCGGTGGAGCACTGCAGTAGGCGAAGCTCGGGATAAAACCGTTGAGGCCGGCATCGGCGGCGTGGAAACCGTCAAGCATTTCGGCACGAAGGCGTTCAACGGCGCAAGGTCGACCGGCGAATCGCTGTCCAGCGAGATCGCCGACCGATTCCCGTTTCGACGCACGGAGAAGCCCGGGGACGGCGATCAGGAGTAGCCTCTTGGTCTCGTCGGCCCCGTGCAAACCCTGCCCAGACCCGCACTCGACCGGTTCGGTCGTCATCTCAGCTGCTCTTTGAGCAGAACAGCGAGTAGCCGGAGTGCGTAAAGGGCTGGTCGTCTACACCTGCAAGGCCTTCCCCACTCAGG
Organism: Frigoribacterium sp. JB110; assembly: GCF_900163665.1. Lineage (GTDB taxonomy): Bacteria > Actinomycetota > Actinomycetes > Actinomycetales > Microbacteriaceae > Microbacterium. The sequence goes on along the minus strand of NZ_FUIA01000016.1, from coordinate 57,976 downwards.
TGCAACCGTTCGGTCTCGCGGATACGCAGGAACCACGTCGATGACCACGACACCGGAGACGCTTGCCACGCGCAAGCTTCTCAACGCGCACCGCGTCAAGTTCGATTCATCGCTGACCGAGCACCACGCGACAGGCCCGCCCCGGCCATGACGCGCCTACGCTGAGGAAGCAAAGCATTGCATGAACGACAGAGGACCGAGGACGGTTCGATCCGCGACGACTCGCCGTTCCGCACCGGAGCGCTGCGCACCTCCGGCAACATCGATTGGAGCGCCTCCGGCTGGATCGTCTGCCACTACGTCGGGAGGCTGCACGCGACCCTCGGAAGTAGCCCATCGGGAGAGATTGAAGCCATCCGATATGCTGGTCACGAAGAACGTCACCATCCACTACTTGCACCGGCATAGGAACGACATCAGACCGGGCTTGTTCCACCACCACCCGAAGAGGATTGGCACGCCCGATGCGCATTTCGCAGATCTCCGTCAAGAACTTCCGAAGCCTCGCAGACGTAACCCTCGATCTTGGCGACTATGCCGCTTTCATTGGAGCCAATGGTTCCGGGAAGTCCTCTGTGCTGTACGCGCTCGACTGGTTCTTCAACGGCACGACACTTGCCCCGAGTGATGTCCATGGCTACGCCGACGGACAGCCACTGGTCGAAGGCGCTTCCATCGAAGTATCCGTCACATTCGTGGATCTTACGGCGAAAGATCGCGAGAGGTTGCAGCAGTACGGCCGAGGCGACCGCGCGGAGATTCGGCGCACATGGTACGCAGAGACCGGAAAGACCATGACCGTTGGCAACGCCAAGCAAGGTCCTGGGTTCAGCACCGTGCGGAAGGACCAGCCGATCGCGGACCGGCGCTCGAAGTACCGCGAGGTTGCTCAGGCTGTCGATGATCTCGCACCGATCGCTGGCAACGCAAGCAAGGACGCAATCCTCACTGCGCTGGCAGATTGGGAAGCCCAACCACGCAACTCGCATCTGTTCGTAGACGTGACCGACGACGACGCAACACAGATGATGGGTTGGAACGGTGCAAACGTACTGCGCGAGTGCGTTCGCTTTGTGCTCGTCCCCGCTGCGACGAGCATTTCGGGTGAGGTCGGAACTGCTAGCAAAGGCACGGCACTGACTGAGCTTATTGGAAGCTTCATGGCCGCGGCAAGCGCCAAAGCACAAACCGCGTGGCTCGAAAAGCACTCCGGAGCGATCGCTGAGCTTGCGACTGAGATCTCAGCAAGTATCGATGGGGCAACCGGCCTGCAAGCGGCAAGAATCAACTCCCGGCTCTCAGCATTCGTGCCCAATGCGACAGTTCAGTTGACCCCCACCGTACCCGAGTTCACACCACGGCTGGATCCGTCGATCGCCACCGCGGTCACGGTTGGAGGCGTGACGAACGATGTTGCAAGACAAGGCCATGGCGTCCAGCGCGCTGTCATGATATCGATGTTCCAGGCGATGGTGCCGGACGTTGAATACACAAGCGGAACGCACGAAATTGAGGATGGAGAAGACAAGGCTGCAGCTGACGCTAGGCTCAAGGACGCGCTCGACAGCCTCCCTTCCACGATCGTTGCGATTGAGGAGCCCGAGATCTACCAGCACCCCGTTCGGGCCCGTGCGTTCGCGCGAACCCTCGTCGAGCTCAGCACCCAGCCTGCGATTCAGGTCGTCCTCGCCACGCACAGCCCCTACTTCGTGCAACCCGAGAAGTTCAGCGCGCTCCATCGCTTCACGTATTGCGAGGGCATGACGGCTGTCAAGAGGGCGACACCGCAGGCTGTCGCAGACGCCGCTGTCCTCGACGTGGCTAGTGTCGAAAAGGCTATCGCTAGGTATGTGCCCACTGAGTTCTCTGAGGGGTTTTTCGCCGAAGGTGTCGCGCTGGTTGAGGGCGGAACCGATCGCGCCGTTCTCGAGGCACTCTCGGCCAGACTTGCTCGCGATCTTGACCTCCGCGGAATCGCGATCCTCTCTGTCGAGGGGAAGGGCGGCCTTCGGGTCGCCCGGGCAATCCTGATGCAGCTCGGGATTCCGACGTACGTTCTTGCTGACGGAGACTTCGGAACTGCAGAGCGAAAGACCAAGAAAACGGATGGGCAGATTGCACAAGCGCATGCGACGCACGAGTCCGCCACCAGTGACCTCATCGCGGCACTTCCTAATGGCGGCACGTCGACGCACGGCACGCTCCCGTACAAGTTCGGCGCGCCGACTGTCGTGTCGGACTCCTTCACATGCTGGCGTGATGACATCGAACAAGAATTGGCTGCTTGGGCAACGTTCGAGCAGTCGCTTGCAACTGCAGGCGTAACGCTCGCCGCGCGCAACAGCAAGAACCTTCTCGCATACCGCAACGCCGTCGAAGAAGCTGATCTAGAAGACCTGCCGCCAGTGATTGGCGCGGTCTTGGACGCGATCGTCCGCCTGGTGGAAGCATAATTACCGATGCCCGTGATGCTCTCACGCCTGGGGAACGGGTAACGATCACGGGGCCTTGGCGCGGATCTGGGCGGGCGAACTACGACTGGCCAGGAGACGTCTGCGGGAGCTGGAGCGCTGCTCAGCGGCGCGCCGCTGAGCCAGGCACATCCCGTGCCGGCCTTCGGCCCGCCGGCCGTGCACAGTTCACCTAGCCTTGACGATCCAGCACGACAGACCCGTCCCATGCCATGGCGCGCTTCCGACCCGGAAGCACGCGTTGCAGGAACGGCAGAGAACCGAGGATGGTTCAGGCCTCGACACCCCCGCGACCCGTTCCGTGTCACCCCACCGGCGCAAGAAACGTCGCCACCGGATGCCCCGTGTGCGGCGAGCGCTCCACCACGGCCTCCACGCGGTACACGGACCTCAGCAGTCCCGGAGTGATCACCTCATCCGGACTGCCCTGAGCAACGACGCGTCCACCATCGATCACACAGAGCCCGTCGCAGAAGCGGGCGGCCAGGTCGAGGTCGTGCAACGCGGCGATCACCGTCACACCCAGGCTACGCACCAGCTGCAAAGTCTCGAGCTGGTAGCGCACGTCGAGATGGTTGGTGGGCTCGTCGAGCAGCAGCACATCCGGCTGCTGTGCGAGGGCGCGGGCCAGCTGTGCGCGCTGCCGCTCGCCGCCTGAGAGACTGTGCCAGCGGCGGTGGCGCAGGTGCCTCATTCCCGTCAGGTTGAGCGCGGAGTCGACTGCCTCTCTGTCCGCGGAGCGCGGCGCACCGAACGCTCCGCGGAACGGGATGCGCCCGAGGTCGACCGATTCCTCCACGGTGACCTCGGCGTGCGCCTCCGGCGCCTGTTCCACCAGCGCGACGCGTCTGGCGATCGCACGGCGCCCGATCTGCGACATCGAGACGCCGTCGAGACGCACGCTTCCCCCATGCGCGCCCTGCACGCCCGCCAGGATGCGGATCAGACTGCTCTTGCCCGCCCCGTTCGGGCCGAGCAAGCCGAGAACGCTGCCCGGCTCGGCGGCGATGGACACGTCGTCAAGGATGGCCGCACCCGAGACCGGCCAGGTGATTCCGCTCGCCTCGAGGCGAGCCGCGCGGGCATTGCGGGCGTTCATGCGCGGCGTGCCCTTCGCAGCACGATCGCGAAGGCCGGCGCACCGATCAGCGCCGTGATCACGCCGACGGGAAGCTCGTGCGGCGCGAACGCCGACCGCGCGAACGCATCGACCCAGATCAGGAACACGGCGCCGCCCAGCGCCGACAGCGGCAGCAGCAGTCGATGCGTGCGCACGCCGAGCAGGCGCACCGTGTGCGGCACCAGAAGCCCGATGAAGCCGATGGCTCCGGATGCCGCAACGGCGGCGGCCGTCATCAGCGCCGCGAGCACCATCAGGATGCCGCGGGAGCGTGCGACGTTGATGCCCACCGATGCCGCAGCGTCCCAGCCGAAGGTGAACGCGTCGAGCGCGGGTGAGAAGAACAGACAGCACACACCGGCGACGATGATCACCCCACCGGCCACGAGCAGCGGATCCCATCGGGCGCCTCCGAGCGAGCCCAACAGCCAGTACGTGAAACCGCGGGTCGCATCGGCGTCGGCCGACAGCATCAGCACGAGCGACGACACGGCCGAGAAGAACTGCGAGACGAGCACGCCGGTCAGCACCACGCGCGACGGGTCGGACGCTCTACCGCCGCCGAGCAGCAGCAGCACGATGCCGAACGCGGTCAGAGCCCCGACGAAGGCACCCGCCGACAGCGTCACCGCACCCGCCCCGATGCCGAGCAACATGGTCGAGACCGCTCCGGCCGACGCCCCTGACGAGACGCCGAGCAGGTACGGCTCGGCGAGCGGATTGCGCGTCACCGCCTGCAGCACCGCACCGGAGACGGACAGCGCGGCGCCCACAACCGCGGCCAGCAGCACCCGCGGGAGGCGCGACTCCCACACGAGCGCGTCGATCAGTGGCGGCGCCGGATCGCCGGGCAGGAACGCTCCCAGACCGAGGTGTCGCAGCACGATCCCGACGACGTCGACCGGGTTGACGCCCGCGGTGCCGATCAGCGTCGCCAGCACGATCGAAAGCACCAGCGCCAGCGTCATCGCACCGACGAGCCCCGCGGCGCCGATCCTTCTCACCCGCCGCGGCTCGGCGACCGCCTCCGTCATCATCCGGGTCGCGCTCACCGTCTGCCGAGCACGACGACGTCGTCGTAGTGCCGCCACACCGTGCCCGCCTCGGCGAAACCACCGGCGCGCAGCGCCTGCAGATGCAGCTCCAACGGCGCGTGAGGCGTCGGCGGCCGATCCGCGAACCGCTCCTCGCGCACGAGCAGATGCCGACCGAACTCCGGAACGGCGATGGCCTCCGCCCACCACTCGTCCCACGTCGGCACGCCGTTCGCGTGCGCGGCGTGCTGAGTGCGCTCATCGTCGAGGCGAGAGATCTCGGTGAGGAGCGGCTGGGCGATCGGGTCGAAGCGCAGATGGTCAGCGTTCAGGAACACTCCGCCTTCGCACAGCAGGGCCCCGAGCACTCCGTACAATCCGACGAGGTGCCCCGGTTCCAGCCAGTGCAGCGCCGTGGACGAGACGGCGGCATGCACCTGAGTGCGAGGAAGGCGCGTCGTCCACATCGTGTCGGTGAGGTCGGCGTCGACCGAGGTGAAGCGCGCCCCGTGCGCGTGGCCCAGCGACGCCGTCGCAATGGAGAGCAGCACCGGATCGAAATCGACGCCGATCACACGTACACCGGGAAAACGGTCGAGCACACGGCGGGAGAGACTGCCGGGCCCGCACGCGAGATCGACCACGACGAAACCGGCGCCGTCGCTGTCGACGCCCTCAGTGCTCGCCATGGCGTGCGCGAGCACGTCGAGCATGATCTCGAACCGTTCCTCGCGATGCGTGATGTACGCCGCCTGCTGATCGTCCCAGCGCGCGACGATCCTCTCGACGTCTTCCGGCGCTACCGCGACGTCCGTGTTCTCCACTGCGCCGCTCATCCGGTGAACCCCAGTTCCACCAGGCCGTCCGCGACGGTCGGAACCGCCTGAACGCTGTGGATCGAGGGATCCATGTACTGACCAGGAACCACGATGAAGCGCTTCTCGCGCACTGCATCCATCTTCGACGTGAGCGGGTCGCTGGTGAGGAACTCGATCTTCTCCTCCACGGTGTCACCCGGGTAGCCCCGGGTCAGGTCGGCGAGCACGATCACATCCGGCTCACGTGCGGCGACCTCGTCCCAGCTGACCTCCGGCCACTTGGTGCTCGCGTCACTGAAGGCGTTCGTCGCTCCGAGCATCTCTGTGACGGTCTGCGGCAGTCCGCCGGGGCCCGCGACCGACGGGGTCGACGAAGATGCCGCGGTGGAGTAGAACCAGACCAGCTCAGGTGATCCGGTGATGCCCTCGGCCGTCTCCATCCCATCGGCGACCGTCGCCTGCTGCTCGGACACGAGCTCTTCACCCGCTGCCGTCACATCGAAGATCTCCGCGATCTGCGCGATCTCGTCGTAGAGCATCTCGTAGGTCGCCCCGCCGTCCACGGCCGCGTGGTACGTGCAGTCGAACTCCGTCAGGTACGTCGGCACACCCAACTCGTGCAGCTCCTCGCGCTCGCCGGCGTTCTCGGCGGTGAGGAAGGAGGCGAACGACGAGTAGACGAAGTCGGGCTGCGCTTGCAGCAGCGTCTCGTGCTCGAGCAGACCATCGGTGAGCAGCGGGATCGACTCATACTCGTCGACGATGTCGTCCGGCACCGGATCCGTCTCGTACGCCGTTCCGACCATCCGATCGGCTAGCCCCAGCCTGACCATGATCTCGGTCGCCGATTGGTTCAGCGAGACAGCCCGCTCGGGTGGACTCTCGACGGTCACGTCCATGTCGCAGTTGCTGTACTCCAGCGGGAAGCCGCTTCCAGCAGCGGCAGCAGACTCACCGGCATCGCTCTGTCCCCCGGATGAGCAGCCCGCAAGCACCAGGGCACCGGATGCCACCAGCACGCTACTGATAACAGTTCTCTTTTTCATTATTGGAATAGTACACGCCGCTCAGCGAACCCCTCATCTGACGAGACCGCGAGCGGACCCCGTGTCTCGAGCGCCCCCGTAACACCCCGACACATTCACCCCACCGCGGAATGCCGCGCCCGCGCCGCGGGTTAGACATGAACATGTCCACAACCACTACGCCCGCGCGGGCACAGAAGAAGAAGCGCCCCTTCTACGCGAACTTCGGGTTTCAGGTGATCGCGGCTCTGGTCGTCGGCATCGCACTGGGGCTCCTCGCCCGTTCGCTCGGCGCCAGCAGCGAGGTCTCCAACCCGCTCTCCGAGACCCTCGGCACGATCGGCGGCTCATACGTCACGCTCCTGCGCGCCGCAGTCGTGCCGCTGGTGTTCGCCGCCATCGTCGCGAGCATCTCGAACCTGCGCCGCGTGCAGAACGCCGCGCGCCTGGCCGGCCAGACCATCCTGTGGTTCGCCATCACCGCCGGCATCGCCGTCGCGATCGGCATCACGCTCGGCCTGGTGATCCAGCCGGGCGCCAACGCCGGCGACGGCCTCGAAGAGGGCACCCCCAGCTCGCAGGGCTCGTGGGTCGGCTTCCTCACCGGCCTGGTCCCGCAGAACTTCCTCGGTCTCGGCGTCAACGGAGGCCTCGACGATGAGGGCAACTTCTCCGGCGGCATCAGCTTCAACATCCTGCAGATCATCGTCGTCTCGATCGTGGTGGGCCTGGCCGCACTGCGCGCCGGCCGCAAGGCCGAACCGTTCCTCGCCTTCACCGAGTCGCTGCTGAAGGTCATCCAGCGCGTGGTCTGGTGGATCATCCGGATCGCTCCGCTCGGCACCCTGGGTCTGATCGGCAACGCCGTGGTGCAGTACGGCTGGGAGAAGCTCACCTCGCTGGTGTGGTTCACCGTCGCCGTCTACGCGGGCCTCGTGCTCGTGCTGTTCGTCGTCTACCCGCTGCTGGCGAAGGCGCACGGCCTGTCCATCCGGCAGTTCTTCTCCGGTGTGTGGCCGGCGGTGCAGCTCGGCTTCGTGAGCCGCTCGTCGCTGGGCACCCTGCCGCTGACGCAGCGCGTCACGGAGCGGAACTTCGGCGTGCCGCGCGAGTACGCCTCGTTCGCCGTGCCCTTCGGGTCGACCACCAAGATGGACGGCTGCGCGGCCATCTACCCCGCCATCGCCGCGATCTTCGTGGCGCAGTTCTTCGACATCCAGCTGTCGATCATCCAGTACGCGCTGATCGCCCTAGTGTCGATCGTCGGCTCCGCCGCCACGGCGGGAACGACCGGCGCCACGGTGATGCTCACGCTCACCCTCTCGACCGTCGGCCTCCCGCTCGAGGGCGTCGGCCTGCTGCTCGCGATCGACCCGATCCTCGACATGGGCCGCACCGCCGTGAACGTCGCCGGCCAGGCCTTCGTGCCGACCCTCGTCGCCAAGCGCGAGCGCATCCTCGACCTCGACCTGTACAACGCACCCCGCGAGGGCATGCCGTTCCAGGATGAGGATGACGAGACCCCGGATGCCGCAGCCGAGATCGACGCGGATGCTCCGGATGAGCGGAGTGCGCAGGCAGGGGCTGCAGGCTCAGCCCGCGGCGCCGAGCCTGCAGCGGTCGGTGCGACGACGGGCGCGGCGACCACCGCGAAGTAGGCGCACAGGCGGAAAGGCCCGGCCGGACACCTTCCGGCCGGGCCTTTCCTTTGTGCGCAACGCCGTCGTTCCGACGACTGCTCGGCGGCGTGCGGGACCTCGAGGTCGGCGCCGTTCCACCGACGCTGGTCGACTGCGTCGTGTTTGCGCCGACTGCCCGTTCCGTCGTCCGGAGCTCAGCCCGTGGTCTCGGCGCGCAGGGAGCTCGTCAGGAACGCCACGACCTCGTCCGTCGCCTGCTCCCACGGCACGTCGTAGAGGAGGTCATCGACGGCGAGCATGGCCACCCCGTGCACGGCGGCGAAGGCGACGCGGGTCTGCGTCTCGGCATCTCCGGGGCGCACGGTGCCGTCCTGCTGCCCGCGCTGGAGCATCTCGACGACGAACTCGAACAGTCGATGCCCCGCCTCGAGCAGCTCCTCGCTCGGCGACTCGGCCCGTTTGGCCGCATACGAAGCGGCCAGCAGCCTCGGGTGCTCCACGGCGAACCGCACGTACTCGCGGGCGGCCGACGAGATCGGATCACCCTCCGACACGGTGCCCATGGCACGCAGCAGCCGCTCGAATCCCTCGATCGCCACAGCGTCGATGAGGGCGGCGCGGTCGCGGAAGTGCCGCGCGGACGCGCCGTGGCTCACCCCGAGATCGCGTGCGATGGCGCGCAGCGACAGGCCCTCGACCCCGCGGGCGTCGATCTCGTCGACGGCGCGGGCGAGCAGCGCCGCGCGCAGGTCGCCGTGATGGTAGGCGCGTTCGGTCATCCGGCAACGATAGCGCGAAGTAGACGTTGACAACAATGCTGTCAGTGTCTACATTGGCGGGTATGGCATCCACCATTCCCCGCACCACGCTCATCACCGGCGCCAGCTCGGGCCTCGGCGCCGAGTTCGCCGCGCAGTTCGCTCGCCGCGGCGGCGACGTCGTGCTCCTCGCGCGCCGGGAGGATCGCCTGCGCGAACTGGCCGACCGCCTCACCCGCGATCACGGCATCCGGGCCGACGTCATCGCACTCGACCTCGGTGAAGATGACGCGGCCGCCCTGCTGCGCGAACGCCTCGACGCTGCGGGTCTGCGCATCGACGGTCTCGTCAACAACGCCGGCTTCGGCATGCACGGCGCGGTCGTCGACAGCGATCCGGCAGTGCTCGAGAGGATGCTGCGGCTCAACATCAACGCGCTCGTCGCGCTGACCCGCGAGTTCCTGCCCGACGTCCTCGGCGCAGGCGGAACGCTCGTGAACATCGCCAGCGTCGCCGCCCATGTGCCGCTGCCGACGATGGCCGCCTACGGGGCGAGCAAGTCGTTCGTGCTGAACTTCACCGAGGCCCTCGCCTACGAGGCGCGCGGCACGGGCGCGCGAGTGCTCGCCGTGAGCCCCGGCCCGACGCGCACGGAGTTCTTCGACGAGATCGGCGACGGCGCCGCTGCCGGCGGCTTCCAGACCGCCGAAGAGGTCGTCACCCGCGCGATGCGCGCCCTCGACGCACGCTCGCGCCCGGCGAGCGTCGTCTCCGGATGGCGCAACGTCGTCATGACGACGGCGTCGAGGCTCCTCCCCCGCCGCGCGGCCCTCGCGATCGCGGGGCGGGTCGTCCGCTGACCCGGCCGCTTGTGGGTGCGATCCGTCGTTATGCGCGCCGTCATTCCCGCAGAGATCACCCACAAACGGCTGGCGCGGGCTGCGGCTACTCCTCCCGCAGCCGTGCGCGGGTGTCGAGGGCGAGCTCCTCGGCGTCCATGGCGACGAACAGGTCGCGCATCACCTCTTCGCTGAGGTTTCCCGCGCGGGACTCATTCATCAGCACGCGGCGTCGCACCTCGATCCATCCGCGTGTGAGTCGATCGAGCTCGTCGTAGGCGGCTCGGTGCGCCTTCGCCTTCGCATCGCGGCGGGCAGCGCGCTCGGCCTCGGCGATCTCGATCTCGGTCGTCTCCGCCTCCCGCTCGGTGCGGTCGGTGTCGCGCTGGATGCGCAGCAGCCCGCGCGAGAACTTGTTGAACTGGTCGCGGGCGTCCTCGCCGTATGTGTCGACCCACGCATCCTGCCGCTCGCGCAGGAAGTCGAGGCCGGCATCACGACTGATCCGGCGCACTCGCTGCACGTCACGGGCGTCCGTGGCGCGCTCGGCATCCGCTGAGACTCCCAGTCCGCGGATCAGAGAGGGCAGCGTGAGCCCCTGCAGCAGCAGGGTGCCGACCGTGACGACGAAGGCCACCGCGACGATCACCTCGACGTTGCCCAGCGGCATCGCCCCCTCGGTCAGGTCGGGGAGCGCCGCCGCCATGGCCAGCGTGACGACGCCGCGCATACCGGCCCACGAGATCACGACGCGCTCGCGCCGCGACAGCGTCGGTTCGAGGACCTTGCGCTTGATGGCCTCCTTCGTCGGCTCGGCCCCGCCGTGCCTCTCCCGAAGTCTCGCCTTTCTGGCGTTCCAGGCCTTGGCGCTCCGGCCATCCGGATTCTTCCGCCGCTCCTCGGCGTGGTGCTTGAAGCGCAGCACGCGCAGCTTCTGCAGCGCCTGCCCCCACGCGTAGGAGGCGAACACGAACAGGGGCCGGATGAGCAGAACTGCCGCGAACACGGCCAGCGACAGCCAGATCACGACGGCCGAGTGCGAGCCGGCGATCTCATCGAGCACCGCGGGGAGCTGCAGACCGATGTAGGCGAACACGAAGCTCTCGAGCAGGAAGTCGACCGATTTCCAGATCGGCTTGTCGTGCTGGCGGGTGGAGTAGTTCGTCTTGGGCGCGTGATAACCGACGTACAGCCCCATCGCGACGACGGCGAGAACGCCGGAGCCGTTGAGGTGCTCGGCGACGGCGTATGCCGCAAACGGCATAAGCAACCCGAAGGTGGCGCTCACGACGGTGTCGGACGAGACCATCCGGAGCCAGTGCAGCAGGAAACCGGCGACCAGACCGACGCCGACGCCCACCACGACCGCGACGGCGAACTCCCACAGCCCCTGCCACACCGTGACGGTCGCGCCCGCGACGATGGCGGCGAATACGCGCACCAGTGTCAGGGAGGTGGCGTCGTTGATGAGGCTCTCGCCGCTCATCACGTTCATCACCCGGCGCGGCAGTCCGAGCTTGCGGCCGATGGCGGCGGCAGAGACGGCATCCGGCGGGCCGACGATCGCACCGAGCAGAAGCGCCCCGGCGAACGTGAGCTGCGGCATGATCAGCCAGGCGACGACGCCGACCCCCACCGCAGTGACGAGCACGAGCCCCACGCCCAGGCGTCGGATGTGCGGCAGCGAGCGGCGGAAGCTCACGAACGATGCGTCGAGGGCGGCCGAGTACAGCAGCGGCGGCAGCGTGAGGTTGAGCAGCAGGTGCCCGTCGACCTCGATCTCCGGCACGAAGGGAAGCAGCGAGACCGCCAGCGCGGCAGCGGTGACCAGCAGCGGTGCGGGCCAGCCGCGCCAGCGCGCGAACCCTGCAACGGCAACGGACCCGGCCAGCACGTAGAACAGTTCCGCTCCCATGGGGCGAGAATACTCCCGCGCACATGCACTGGCTCTGTCGCCTTGCGGCGCGTTCTCCCGTCGCGCGGCACCGCTTCACTGGGATGATGGAACGGTGACATTCCCGCGGAGCCTCACGCAGCGCGAACGCGAAGTGCTCGCCGCGATGATCGAGCGCGGCGAGCGAGATGATGACACCCCGCACCCCCAGGACACCGCAGAGCGCGACGCCTGGCTCGCTCAGGTCGACGGCGCGTTGGCGTACGCGACCTGCGGTTGCACCGAATGTCCGTCGATCGAGCTCGGTGACGCATCCGGGCCTGCACCAGACGCCGAGCCGAGTGTGGTGCTCAGCGCCTCGACCGACTCCGCAGCCGTCATGCTCTTCATCGATGCCGGGAGGCTGAGCTATTTGGAGCTCGCTCCGCTCGACGAGCCCGTCCTCGACTTCCCGCCCGTGGCAGAGCTCTCATTCTGAGACCGCCTTCGACAGACATCCGGCACGCAGAACCGTCCCACCTCGAACCCCACGAGCTGGCGCGCACCGAAGTCGACGGCCTCCGCGCGCCGCACACTCACGCAAGGAATATGCCATCCGGTTCCTGCGTTGCACCGGGGGTGACCGAGACTGCCAGCCCCGCCCTGTCCGTGCTCGACCTGGTGCCGGTGCGCACCGGGCAGACCAGTTCGCAGGCGATCGCCGCGTCGATGACGCTGGCGCGCCGCGCGGACGAGCTGGGCTACCGGCGATACTGGTTCGCCGAGCACCACAACATGCCGGCCGTGGCATCGACGACACCCGCCGTGCTGATCGCCGCCGCGATCGGCGTGACCGAGCGCATCCGGGTCGGGTCAGGCGGCGTCATGCTGCCGAACCACGCACCCCTCATCGTGGCCGAGCAGTTCGCAGCGCTCGAGGCGATGGCGCCGGGGCGCGTCGATCTCGGCATCGGGCGCGCGCCTGGCAGCGATCAGGTGATCTCACAGCTGCTGCGCCGTTCCGGTGCGACGAGCGAGGTCGAGCGCTTCCCCGAGCACATCACCGACATCATGTCGCTGGCGAGCCCGGAGGGTGCCACCGTCCGGTTCGTGAACGGCGGCGAGTACAACGTGCACGCCACGCCCGCCGCGAGCGGCAGCCCCGACGTGTGGCTGCTCGGGTCGAGCGACTATTCGGCGCAGCTCGCCGCACAGCTCGGCCTGCCGTACGTGTTCGCGAACCACTTCGCCGGCGACGGGCTCGAGCGCGCGATGGCGCTGTACCGCGACCAGTTCACCGCGAGCGAGGCGCGGCCGGCGCCGCGCAGCTTCGTCACGGCGAATGTGGTCGTCGCACCGACCGATGACGAGGCCCACGAGCGAGCGCTGCCGCAGCTGCGCCAGTTCGCCCGACTGCGGTCGAACAAGCCGATGCGCCCCATCGAGACGATCGACGAGGTTCTCGCGAACCCGTCCGATGCGCTCGAGCAGTCGCTCATCGACCAGAACAAGCAGCGCTGGTTCATCGGCACTCCGGATGCCGTGGCCGGCCAGCTGCGCGAGTTCGGTGCGAAGCACCAGGTCGAGGAGATCATGCTCGGAGCGTCGTCCGGCTCGTACGAGAACGAGTCGCCGGAGTCGCCGGCCGGGCGCGCGCAGACGCTGGAGCTGCTCGCCGCGGCGATGTGAGGTCGGGGTCCACGTGGGTGCGTTCGTTCCCACGGTGGACCGGCTCACACGATGGCGCGGGACGCAGCCTCTGCTTCGGACGGCGACATCGGCGCGACGAGACGTTCATGGGCGATCCGGATGAGCTCGGCCGCGTCGGGCGACGGCCTGCGCGTTTCGCGGCCCGGCAGGTAGAGCACGAGCGTGCCGTCGCTGGGCGGGTCGGTGAGCACGTGCAGCGGGACGGGCTGTTCGGCACGCCACGCGCCATCGGTGAGCGTGAGCTCGGCGTCGACCTCGGCGAAGCTCGCATGGAGGTCGGGCGCTGGCGGCGCTTCGTTCGCAAAGCGCGGCGCGGCGAGGATCTCGAGGTTGATCCATGGAACCGCGCCCTGGAACGCGATGTACCAGCGAGCCTCTGCCGCGGCATCGACGACGCCGTGCGGAATGTGGCTGACGTCGATCGGAACGGTTCCGGATAGGGGCGCGCGCCTGCGCTCAGGCGCACGGTGCAGGGCGAGGTCGTCGACCCGACTGAAACGACGTTCGGCGGCCGCGAGGTCGTCTCGCGCCGAGTCGAGAGCCGCCGTAGCGGTGAGCGCGGCGGATGTGGTGCTCTTGTGCAGCCGGTCGAGGGCGTCGGCGCGTTCGGCCGCGAGCAGACGCGGGTCAAGCGGCGGGACCAGCTTCTCGCGAGAGGCGGGCCACCACGCCTGGCGCCAGCGCGCAAGGGCGACGTCTCGAGCGGCTGTCGCCAGCGGGGTCTGACGCACGAGTGCGAACGCTTCCGCCGGTGGTTCGCCCTGCGAGCGGAGCAACCGGCTGACGACCTCTCCGAAGACGTCGCCGATCCACGGCAGGGCGGTTGTCGCGTCGGTGACGACGATGCCGAGGTCCGTCTCCGGCGCGGACACGTCCCACCAGAGCGTGGCGCCCGGACCCTGCCACACGGCGAGTCGCCAGGCAGGAGGCATCGCGGCACCGAAGAGCCAGGTCGTCTCCTCCCGGATGACGGGAAGTTCCACGGCGGACAGCACAGAGGCGTCAGCCGACGAGGCGTCACCGTCGCCGGCGATCATCGTTGCGCGCAAGCCGTCGGTTTCTGCCACGAGCCCACACTATCCGGCGCCGTCGACGTCGTTCACCATCGATCTCGGCGCCCGAGGCGTCGCCGCCAAGTGCTCCGGAACCGTCGCCGATGCCTTGTTGCAGAACTGTCACCGACGCCCCGCGATACGGCGCTCCACGCCCTTCGCCCGGCTGGGGACAACTGCCGTTCTGCCGAATTGCCCTGTGGATAACCGCATCCGCGGTGCACTGAATCGCTAGCGTAACGACATGCCCACCTTCGAGTCGCGCAATCGGCACCGCCGAATCACAGCCGCGCTCGGTGCGCTGGGAGCGCTGGCGCTCGTAGTCGCGTGCGCCCCCGAGCCCGACCCGGAGCCGACGGGGTTCGCGACCGAGGAGGAGGCGCTCGAGGCGGCACGGGAGACGTATGAGGGGTACGTCGAGGCGACGAATCAACTTGACTTCAGCGCCCCCGCCACAGCTGAGCCGGTCTATGAGTGGTTGACGGGGCAAGCTCTCGCCGATGAACGCAAGGTCTTCACGGAGGCACACGCTGACAAGCTCAGTCGCGCGGGCGCCAGCTCAGTGACTCTGGTGGAACTAGCCACTGAAGACATCGCAGGCTCGGAGTTCGCGGTCAACGCCTGCGTCGACGTTTCCAACGTCCAGGTCTTTGATGAGTCCGGCGAGGTCCTCAGCTTCGAAGATCGGCCAGACGTACAGCCAGTACTCGTAGCAGTTGTGATCTCCGAATCATCAAGCTCCGGACTCCTGATCAGTTCGATGGAGGGACGAGAAGGGAACCCGACGTGCGACGTGCAGTAGCCGTGCTTGCTCTTCTCGCCATCGCCATGGTCGTCCCCGCCCCCGCAAGCGCGACCACAGCCCTCGGGGGATGCGGAACGTCGTTGCCCGGAATTGGCTGCGACACCAACAACACCGGCACCGACGTCACGATCGACGGCACCAACGACACCACGGTAGACACCCCCGATCCTCCACCGCCTCCGCCGCCTCCCACGAACGACGGCACCGACGGCGGTGGCGACGGTGGTGGCAACGGTGGCGGCGGTGACAACACCGACACCGAAGTCATCTACGACCCCCGATGCGAGTGGCACCCCGGCGTGCCGCGACCCGATTTCTGCTTCGACGCGGACGACGACACCGACGACGAAGACGTCGAGGACGATCCGGAGCCGCCGACCGTCGTCACGGCGACGCAGGTGCTGTCGTTCGCGCCGCCGACGCCTTCCGTCTCGAGCGAGCCCGACGGTGTCGCGATCGTCGGCATGCCGATGAATGTCGTGGTGCCCGTCTCCGCCAGCAGCTCGAGCGGCAACCTGCTCGGCTTCCCTGTGACGGTCCACTTCACGCCGGAACTGCTCGACCTCGACTACGGCGACGGCACATCGGTCGAAGTCGCCGCAGAGAGCGCGACCTGGGAGTCGCTGGGCCAGGCGGAGTTCACCGCCACCCCCACCAGCCATGCGTACCAGCAGCGCGGCACCTACACCGTCACAGCCCGCGTGCTCTCCAGCGCATACGTCGACTTCGGACAGTACGGCACCGTGCCCGTCACCGGACTGGTCACATCTCCCGCGTCCACAACGTCAGTCCGCGCCGTCACCGCCGACACGGCCCTCGTCGACAGGACGTGCGCCGAGTACCCCACCGGCCCCGGCTGCTGACGTGAGTCAGCCGAGCACATCCGCAGAGTCTGGTCTGGTCTTGTTGACCAGACCATGGGAAGATAGTGGCGTGAGCATCACCGTGAACGTGCAGGAGGCGAAGACGAGACTGTCCGAGCTGCTGCGTCGTGTCGAGGACGGAGAGGACGTGGTGATCGCTCGCGCCGGGAAGCCCATCGCACGCATCCAAGCGGCCGCGCCCCGGCAGCGTGACCTCGAAGCGCCGTTGCTGCCGGAGCTCCCTCCCATCTCGACGAACAGCCTGTTCGAGCCGATGCCAGAGCACGAACTTTCCGCATGGGAGCAGAACTCGTCAGGCGATCCTCTCGCGGAGACGGCGTGAGCTCATTCCTTCTCGACACGCATGTCATCCTGTGGCTGGCAACGGACCCGTCCCGCGTGCCGGTTCGCGTACGCCGAAGTCTCTCCGCTGCCGAGAACATCGTTCTCTCGGCAGCCAGCGCATACGAAATCGCGCAGAAGACGCGGAGCGGTCGCCTGCCCCACGGTGACCGCGTGCTCGACCGCTGGGACGACCTCGTGAACGCCCTGCTCGGCTCCGAGCTCCCGCTGACGACGCGGCACATGCGAACGGCGGGAGAGCTGGCGTGGGATCATCGCGACCCGTTCGATCGGATGCTCGTCGCCCAAGCCCGGCTTGAGGGTCTGACGCTGGCGACCGAAGACGAGCGCATCCGCGACTACTCCGGAGTCACGTGTGCCGAGTGGTCGTAGGCCCTCTACTCCCCGGCGGGCTCGCCTGAGAGCAGCCCGCGGATCCAGTCGCGGGCCTCGGCGAAGGACGCATCGCTGTAGCGCTCGGAGTACTGCACGATCTGGCGGTCGGCGCGCGGGTAGGAGCCCAGGAAGATCACCCTGGGGCTGAAGCGCTTGAGGCCCATCAGGGCGTCGGCCATCCGCTCGTCGGTGATGTGCCCATCGGCATCGATCACGAAGCGGTACCGGCCGAGCTTGTCGCCGATCGGCCGCGACTGCAGCAGGCTCAGGTTGATGCCCCTGGTCGCGAACTGCTCCAGCATCTCGACAAGGGCTCCGGCGACTTCCTTGGGCAGTTCGGCGATGAGCGACGTCTTGTCCGCTCCCGTGGGCTCCGGCGGCGCACCCGTGCGCGTCACGAGCACGAACCGGGTGACGGCCTCGTGGTTGTCGCCGATGTTCTCGGCGAGCACGTCGACATCGTAGTGCCCGACCACGCCGGGAGCGGCGATCGCCGCCTGCGCGGGAAGCGTGCCGTCGAGCACACCGATCGCACTGGCGACGTTGCTGCCCGCCACGACCTGCGCATGCCCAGGCACGTTCTGCCCCAGCCACTTCAGGCACTGCGCATACGCGACCGGATGCGCAGCGACATCCGTCACCTGATCGAGCGTCACACCGCGCGGAGCGACGAGAACGAACGACACCGGCACCAGGTACTCGCCCACGATGCGCAGGCCCGGCACATCCGCCAGCGCGTCCTGCGCGCTCGACACTCCGCCCTCGACGGTGTTCTCGATCGCGATCATCGCCGCGTCGCTGGATCCCGACGCGACGTCGCCGAGCGCCTCACCGACGTTGCTCACCGGCTTCCAGGTCTGCCCGCGCGCCTCAGGCACCTGCTCCAGCGCCGACTCCGTGAACGTTCCCGCCGGCCCCAGGTAGCTGTAGGTACGCAGGGCGGCAGCTTCGTTCGTCATGCCCAAGAGCGTAGCGCCGCCGCCGCCGGCTCCGCACCGAGCGCGCCGGATCTGCATCCGGATCATCCGGCTTCGGCCGCCCCGGATCGCTCGTGGCCGATTCGCACACCGTATGCATAACCGAAAGGTAACGATGCCTGGCAGACTATGAGCATGAGTCGCGCAGGACAGCCCGCGGAAGCATCCGATCTGACCGACATCGATGAGCTCATCGGTGCGTACTACGACCTTGTTCCCGACCCGCAGTTCGACGCGCAGCGCGTCGCCTTCGGCACCAGCGGTCACCGCGGCTCGAGCCTGAAGTCGAGCTTCAACGAGCACCACATCCTCGCCACCACCCAGGCCATCGTCGACTACCGCATGGAGCAGGGCATCGCAGGCCCGCTGTTCCTCGGCCGCGACACCCACGCTCTGTCGCTCCCGGCCCAGCACAGCGCCATCGAGGTGCTGGTCGCCAACGGCGTGGACGTGCGCATCGATTCGCGCGACTCGTACGTGCCGACCCCGGCGCTGAGCCACGCCATCCTCACGTACAACACCGGCCGCGACACCACCGACCCCGACCGCGCGGACGGCATCGTCGTCACCCCGAGCCACAACCCGCCCGGCGACGGCGGTTTCAAGTACAACCCGCCGCACGGCGGCCCCGCCGACTCCGACGCGACCGAATGGATCGCGAACCGCGCAAACGACCTGCTGGCCGACGACCTCGACGCGGTCCGCCGCCTCCGATTCGCCGACCTCGACCACGACGCCCTCGCCACCTACGACTACCGCGACGCGTACGTGCGCGACCTGGCGAGCATCATCGACGTCGAGGCGATCAAGTCCACCGGAGTGCGCATCGGCGCCGACCCGATGGGCGGGGCCTCGGTCGAGTACTGGCAGCTGATCGGCGAGGTCTACGGCCTCGACATGACAGTCGTGAACCCGGATGTCGACCCCACATGGCGCTTCATGACGCTGGACTGGGATGAGAAGATCCGGATGGACCCGTCGTCACCGTCTGCGATGGCATCGCTCGTGTCGAGGCGCTCCGAGTTCGATCTGCTCACCGGCAACGACGCCGACGCCGACCGGCATGGCATCGTCACGCCAGACGCCGGGCTGATGAACCCGAACCACTACCTCGCCGTCGCGATCGACTACCTCTACGCCAACCGGCCCGGATGGCGGCTGGACGCGGGCATCGGCAAGACGCTCGTGTCGTCGATGATCATCGACAAGGTCGCCGCTTCCCTCGGCCGCACGCTCATCGAGGTGCCCGTCGGGTTCAAGTGGTTCGTGCCCGGCCTGCTCGACGGCTCGGTCGGCTTCGGAGGCGAGGAGTCGGCAGGGGCGTCGTTCCTGCGCAAGGACGGTTCCGTGTGGACCACCGACAAGGACGGCATCCTGCTCTGCCTGCTCGCCGCCGAGATCATCGCGGTGACGGGCAAGACGCCGTCGCAGCGGTACCGCGAGCTCGAAGCGGAGCACGGCTCGTCGGCCTACGCGCGCGTCGACGCCCCCGCCACCCCGGAGCAGAAGGCCGCGCTGAAGAAGCTGTCGGCCGACGACGTCACGGCGGACGTACTCGCCGGCGACGCGATCACCGCGAAGCTCACGCGCGCACCGGGGAACGACGAAGCGATCGGCGGTCTCAAGGTGCAGACGGCCACGTCGTGGTTCGCGGCCCGCCCATCCGGCACCGAAGACGTCTACAAGCTCTACGCCGAGAGCCTCGAGGGCCCCGAGCACCTGCACCAGGTGCAGCTCGAGGCCAAGGACGTCATCGACCAGGTGCTCGGCGCCTAGCCGCCCCGCGCCGACGCGCTACCCTCCTGCTGCTGCTTCTTCGAGGCCGTGTGCCGCCCTGGCGGTGGCGACCCCGATGATCGGGGACGGACCGACCGCCACGAACCGCTCGCGAGATGCGCACGTTTTCGACATCCGGGTGTCAAAAACGGCGCATCTCGACGAAAGGTGCGCATCTCGGCAGCGGGGTCAGGACGCGGGGCGGCCGCCGAGGTAGAGCTCGCTGAGCTTGGGATCGGCGAGGAGCTCGGATGCCGGACCTGTGGCGAACACGCGGCCCAGGTCGAGCACGCAGCCGACATCCGCCATCTGCAGGGCGCGGCGTGCGTTCTGCTCCACGATCAGCACCGCCACACCGTTCTGACGCATGCGGTCGACCTCTTCGAAGATCGTGGCCGTGCGCTTGGGGTCCAGCCCCATGGACGGTTCGTCCAGCAGCACCACGTCCGGCTGCACGATCATCGCCCGCGCGAACTCCACCTGCTTCTGCTGGCCGCCCGAGAGCGCCCCGGCGCTCTGCTTCCACTGCTCAGCCACCACGGGGAACACGGTCCGCACGAAGTCGATCCGCTCCGCGATGGCCGACTGGTCCGACAGCGCGTAGCCGCCGAGACGGATGTTCTCCTCGACGGTCATCTCCTTGAACACCGAGTGACCCTGCAGCACGTGCGAGAGGCCTCCGCGCAGGAGCTTCTGCGGCCCCCGACCTGTGACGTCTTCGCCACCCAGCAGCACCTTCCCTGAGCGAGGCTTCAGCATGCCGCTGGCCACCTTCAGCACAGTCGACTTGCCCGCACCGTTCGGACCGACGAGGCAGACCACCTCCTTGCGGCGCACCTTCACCGACAGTCCGCGCAGCACGAGCGCGGCTTTGCCGTATCCGGCTTCGATATCGGACAGCTCGAGTACAACGTCAGACGCCAAGGTATGCCTCCAAGACCTTCGGATCGGACTGGACCACATCCGGGGTTCCGGCGGCGATCTGCGCGCCCCGGTCGAAGACCACGATCTGATCGCACAGGCTCATGATCAGCTCCATGTTGTGCTCCACGATCAGGAACGTCGTCCCCTCGGCGTTGAGTTCGCGCACCAGCGTTGCGATGCGTTCGATCAGCGACGGGTTCACGCCTCCCGCCGGTTCGTCCAGCATCACGAACGGCGGATCGGTCATCAGCGTGGAGCCGAGTTCGAGCAGCTTCTGCTGGCCGTACGAGATGTCGCGGGCCTCGGAGTTCTCCAGATGGTCGATCCCCACGCGTTCGAGCATGGCCCTGGCCCGCCCGACCGTGCGGCGATGATGAGCGTTGCCGATGTACTCGCGCAGCGACCCAGGCTGCACCGCCGCCAGCATGTTCTCCAGCACCGTCATCCGAGGGAAGACCCGGCACAGCTGGAAGCTGCGCCCGAGCCCTGCCCTGGCGATGCGGTGCGGCGCCCAGCCTGTGACGTTGCGGCCGTGCATCGTGATCGTGCCGGAATCGGGGCGGATCATGCCGGTGACGCAGTTGAAGAACGTCGTCTTGCCCGAACCGTTCGGACCGATCAGACCGTTGATCTTGCCCTCGTAGAAGGTCGTGGTGGCGCCGTCGACGGCGTGCACACCGCCGAACGACTTGCGCAGATCACGGGTCTGGAGGATGACGGGAGTATCAGCGAGCGTGTCACTCACGGGGCGTCCCTTTCGTCGCGTCGCGTGCGTCGGTTGCATCGCTGCCGTCTTCTGGAGCATCCGGGTCTCGTCCTGCACGCTGATCCGCCAGCTCCCCTGCAGAGAGCTCGCTGATCGACGCCGCCTGCGGTCGCAGCCGCGCGATGAGCTGCGCGATTCCGGTGAGCACGCCGTCCGGCAGGAACAGGACCACGATCGCCAGCAGCAGACCGAGTGCGATGAGGTGGAACTGGGTGTCGCCGAAGTTCAGCACGAAGTACTCCTCCGCGCCGCTGACCACGATCGCGCCCAGCAGCGGTCCGAACAGGTACCGGTTGCCGCCGAACAGCGCCATCAGCACGATGGTGGAGCAGAGCACGATGTCGAACTGGAACACCGGATCGAGGTCTCCGAACCAGACGGCGTAGAAGCCGCCGCAGATCGCGGTGAGCGTGGCGGAGATCACGAACGCCGTCAGTTTCAGCGCCGCAGTCGGCGACCCGAGCGATTCGGCCTTGTCCTCGTCTTCGCGCACCGACTTCAGCGCCGCACCGAACCGCGACCTGTCGATGAACGTCCACACCAGCAGGCACAGCGTCAGCAGGCCGAGGAACAGGAAGAAGAAGACCTGGTGGTGCTGCGGCCGCAGCAGGTCAGGGAACGGACGCGGCACGACGAGGCCATCCGACCCGCCGGTCACCGATCCCATGCTCTGGAAGACGAGCAGCAGCACCAGCACGAGCGCGATCGTCACGATCACGAACGAGGCGCCGCGCACCCGCAGCGCCGCCATCCCGACGGGGATGGTCAGAATCGCGGTGCCGATCGCGGCGATCAGCGTCGCGAGCAGGAAGTTCATCCCGGTGTGGATGACCAACAGTCCGGTGCCGTAGGCCCCGACCCCGAAGAAGGCCGCGTGCCCGATGGAGATGTATCCGGTGAAGCCGCCCATCACGTTCCACGACGTCGCCAGAACCGCGTGGTACAGCACGATCACGCCCACACTGAGCATGTACGGATTCGGTGCGACCAGCGGCCACAGCGCGAGAATCGCGATGACGACGGCGATCGCGACGAGCGGGCGCCACCTGCTGGTGCCGTTGCCGGTCAGGAACGCCAGTCGCGACGTCACGGCGGGGGATCCGGTATCAGAAGCGTTGCGCAAGACGACCTCCAAAGAATCCTTGCGGCCGAACCATCAGAGTGACGAACAGCGCGACGTAGAAGATGGTCTGGGCCCACGTGGGGCCGAGCGGAATCTCGAGCATGACCCGGATGATGCCGAGCAGCATCGCGGCGATGGCCGCACCGGGTATCGACCCGAGCCCGCCCACCACGATGATCGCCATCAGCGGGCCGATCCAGTGCCAGTGCAGAGACGGAAAGATCGTGTACTGCAACGACATCGCCACGCCGCCCACAGCGGCGGTGGCCAGGCCGAGCCCGAAGCCGAGACCCGCGACCTTACCGGTGTCGATGCCCACCAGGCGGGCCGCTTCCGGATGCTGAATCGTGGCTCGCAGCGCCTGCCCGAACTTCGATTTCTTCATCAGCAGGTAGAGGCTGGCCAGGCTCAGCGCGGCGAGCCCGAACGAGATGATCTGCACGATGGGAATCGACGCACCGAACAGGTTCAGGCTCGAGGTGCCGTACGACAGATCGAGCCGGCGCTGGGTGCCGGTGAACGCCATCCCGAGGCCGCCCTCGATGAGCAGCGCGAGAGCGAAGGTGATCAGCACCGACATCATCGTCATCGTCGCCGGCTTCAGCCGTGAGATGAGCCACCGCTGAATCGCATACCCGAGCAGGAAGAACAACGGCACGCTGATCACCAGCGAGAGCATCGGATCCAACCCGGTCCGAGTCGTGAAGAACCACGCGATGTACGCCGCGAGCATGACGAACGCCGCATGGGCGAGCATCACCACGCGCATGACCCCGAAGTAGAGCGTGAGGCCCGCTGCCAGGAGGGCGTAAAGCCCTCCCAGCAGGATGCCCAGAATCAGACTTTGGAAGAGAAGGGCGCCGGTCACCAGTCACCACTTCGGCTTCGGGTGCACGAGCTCGGTCTCCGCCACATCCTCCGGCAGCACCGTGGTGATCTCGCCGTCCACGTACTGCAGGATCAGGTGCGCCCCGTCTGGCCTGCCCGCGTCATCCCAGGCGAGCGGACCGACGACGGTGTCGACCGTGGCGCCGTGCAGGTAGTCGATCAGCTGCTGCTGGCACTCGCCCTGCTCGGCGCAGCCGATCTCCTCCACCGCAGCGGCTACCACCTGACCAGCCGTGTACGCGTTGGCCTCGTCCTCCTGAGGCGCCTCACCGTGCAGCTCCTCATGCGCCTCGACGAACTCCGCGTTCGACGGCCACGGCGCGGTGTTGTCGTAGCCGGTCGGCGCGAGGATCCCGTCCACGCTGCCGCCGATCGCCTCACTGAACTCCGCGTTCGTCGGAGCTCCGGAGAAGGCCACCATCCGGGGCTGGTAGTTCAGCTGCTGCAGCGCCAGAATCAGGTTCACACCGTCCTGGTACTGCGAGCCGCCGACGATCAGATCCGGATCGGCATCGGCGATCGCCGCGGCGACGCCGGAGAAGTCGGTGTGGTTGGGCGGATAGACCTCATCCACCACCACCTCCACGCCGGCCTCTTCGAGCTGATCGCGCAAGCCGTATGCGGTCCCCTGCGCGAACGGGTCGTCCATCGCCGCGACGCCCATCGTCTGCGGGCGCTCGTCCTCCGGCAGCGCCAAGATGTACTCAACCAGGTGGTTGTAGTGGTCTGGTGCGATGGCGGGAGCTGCGTAGAAGATGTTGTCGAAGCCGTTCTCGAACACCTCCGCCGCCGCAGCCGCGGGCTCCACGAACAGCATTCCGTACTCGTTCGCAACGCGGGAGGCTGGCACGACCAGGCGGGTGGAGAAGGGACCGACAACGAGATCCACCTGGTCCTGAGCGATCAGCGCCTCATAGTCCTGCACCACGCGGTCGGCATCCGACGCGTCATCCAGGATCTTCAGCTCCACTTCGCGCCCCAGCAGGCCGCCGCCGTCGTTGACCACCTTCGCCCACGTTTCATACCCCGCCTGCACGCCCTTGCCCGGCTCGGCGAAGTCTCCGGTCAGCGGCAACGATATGCCGACCGTGATCGGATCATCCGCGGCATCGCCGCCGTTTCCTCCGCCGCCTCCGCTGCAGGCGACGAGCGCCATGGCTGCGACGGCCGTCACGGCCGCAGGCCCGACAACTCTCCTCTTCGACATCCCATCCTCCTCATTGATGTGGGAACTGTGCTCACGTGCGCCGTGCGGCGCCGCGTGCGGTTCGGTGCTGAGGCGACGATCCTCGATTCGTCCGTCGCCGCGATGCGGGTGCCTGCTCTACCGTGGCAGCACCTCCAGTGTCGCGCGGGCCTCCGCACCCGAGCTTCGCCCGGTGGCCACAACCTCGTGCTCGCCGGGTGAGGTGTTCGGGCGGATCCGCATCTCCACCTCGAATCCACCGTCGTCGTCGGCGAAGACGCGAGCGGCGACGCCCGGCTGCCCGTCGATCCGCAGGAACACGTGCTCCCCTGGTTCGAAGCCTGCCCCTGTGACCGTCACGGAGGAATGCGCTCTGACCGACTCGTCGCTGAGCGCCAGGGCCGGACCGTCCGGCTCGTCCGCCGGCGTCGACACCGTCAGGTCTCTCATCCGTCCAGTGTTGTCGAAGGATCCGAATCCGACCCGGCCCTCGGCGAACGAGGTGTCCGTCGCCGTGAGCAGCGGTCGGTCCAGTCCGTCCACCCAGACGGCGATCTCGCCGGTCTCGGCACAGTGGACGAGTCGCACGTTGTGCCATTCCTCATCGGTGACCGCCGGCGGCGCTCCCACGCTGCCGTCGTACTGGTCGTCGATGCGCTCCCGGTCGGCGCCGTCGACCTTGAAGATGCCGTTGTGCGCGTAGATCGTGTTGTCCTGCGAGAGGTGAGCGTAGTAGTACTCGGTGTCCGACTGGTGCCCGAACACCAGAATGATGTCGCGGTTGTTCACCGTGGCGGGGGCATCGAGGCGAACGTCCGCCTCCATCTGCACCGAGCCGAACGGCTCGTGGTCGAGCAGTGCGTACTCGAACGGACGGCGGATGCCGTCGTCCGGGTTGCTGCCTGGCTCGGCCAGGATGATCTCGTCACCCGGGAACTCCCACAGCTCCGGGGTCCGCGGCTGCCAGTTCTCGCCAGCCATCAGATCGGTGAGCTCCTCGTCGAAGGAGCATCCGGGGATCGTCGGCTCGGCGGGAGGCTGCACGTCGAACATGTCGTACTGGGCCGCCACCTGCTCGGAGGTGAGCGCCGTGTCGAGGAACATCAGGTCGTCCATTCGCCCTGTGAAGGGGTTGGCCTCCCTGGTGTTCTGCGGGAAGCTCCCGCCGATCTTGATTCCGGCCGGAACGCTCGGCGAGGTTGACCCTTCGCCCCACGGGTTGTCCGCGCGGGTGTAGTCGCCTTCGAGCTCCTCGCCGTTCAGGAACAGCTGCATCTCACCTTCGGCGAAGTCGAAGCTGGCGGCCAGGTGAGCCCATTCGCCGCGCACCAGGATCTCGTCCCACGGCAGGTCAGCCGCGTAAGTCCAGGAGGCTTCGCCGTCGACGCGCCGGGCCAGTGCGACGATCTTGAGTTCGCCGTCGACCTGGATGACCTCCAGCAGCGCGCGCACCGCGTGCCCGTCCGAGGTGCCCGTGAGCACACCGGCCAGGCCGATCGCGTTGTAGCGGTCATCCGGGTCTTCTGTGTTCGAGTTCAGCGCGGGGTGCAGGCCGGTCGGTTTGAACCAGCCCATCACCGACGTGGAATCGAGCCCGGCCAGACCGGAGAGCGACTCCACGCCATCCGGATTGTGCACACCGGCCTTCCAGTCGTCGTTCGACGGCTCATCCGGGCTCATCTGCTGCGTCTGCAACGCCTCACCTGCGCCGGGATACGCCGCATCGGCGACGCGCATCTCGGTGCCGCCGTTGACCAGCTCGATATCGGTGCCTGATGTGCCCTGGTCGGCTTCGAACGTGTCCGCGCCCTCGGCCGGGTGGTCGAAGTCGTAGTGCGCCACGACACGGTCCGCCAGCTCCGGCAGCACGATCGGCGACTGCGCGCTGACCGTCTGCGCCCCTGTGACCTTCCAGATCGTGCCGTTCGCTTTGGCGATCAGGTACAGCTCACCGTCGGCATCCGAGCCGAACCGCAGGTCGACTCGGTTGTCGCCGACGAGCTCCTGGAACGTCGTCTCCTCGCCGTCGGCGAAGACGCGCAGCTCGGAGATCTCGGCGAGGTCGTCGACATCGCCGTCGTTTCGCACCATGTCGTCGTGATCGGTGGCGAGCACCCAGCCGCGGACGAGGTCGGTGAACAGGTACTTCCCCTGCAGCTCCTCGATGCCGCCGCGGTAGACGAAGCCGCCGTTGGTGGCCACCCCCGCGTCACCGGTCTGGCCGGGGTCGCGGTTGTGGTCGTATGCGGCCACCGGGTAGGTGTACCCGAGCTCATCGTCACCTTCGGGGAGCGGGAAGATCTGCCGGTTGTCGGCGAGGAACGACCCCTCCCGCTCGGACCAGCCGAAGTTGTCGCCTGCTTCGACCTCGTAGATCGACTCCACCTGCCATTCGCCGATGTGCCCGAGGTACATCTGGTGCTCGCCGGCGCTGTCCCAGCTGATCCGGTGCGGGTCGCGCATCCCCACCGCGTAGATCTCCGGCAGCGCGCCTGGCTCGTCGAGGAACGGATTGTCGTCGGGAACGCCGTACTGACCGTTCTCGCTGTCGGAGCCGAGCGGGTCGACCCGCATGATCGTGCCGTGCGGGGTCGACGGATCCTGTGGGTTGTCGTTGCCGACGCCGTTGCCGCCATCGCCGACGAGGATGTACAGGTTGCCGTAGTCGGCGTCGTCCTGATCGACCGTGGGGTTGAACGCGATCTGCTGCACCGTGTGCACGCGGCCGGCGAAGGGGAACCGCATCACCTCGCGGCTGGTGCCCTCGAAGGTCTCCGCCGACGGGTCGGAAGCGGTCCACTCCGTGAGCACGCTGTGGTAGCCGGTGGTTCCGTACTCGGGGAAGTCCGGCTCGTCCTCGGTCAGGGCGCTGCCCGCCTCGGTGTGCACCGTGTAGAAGATGCCGTTCTCGGCGAACTCCGGATGGAACTCGGCGAAGCCGAGACCCGTGCCCAAACCCGCGTGGTTGTGGAAGTTGTCGATGAAGCGGTCACGCACGTTCAGGTAGGGAACGTGATCCCCGGTGTCCTTGTCGACCAGGTAGAGGATGTCGTTCATGTCCGGCACCATCAGCCGGCCCGAGTCGTCGGGCACCTCGTCGAGGTGCGTGATGCGATTGTGCCGAATGAGGCGGGAATCCCCGGTCTCCGGTGTGGTGTGCGACTCGGGGAGCTGTGCGAGCTCTTCGACCTCGATGCCCAGCGTGGACTGTCGAGGGTCCGGCAGCGGGTTCTGCAGCGGCTGATCCACCTCGCCCGTGAAGGCGCAGTCTGCGGGGTTCCCTGTGGGGTTGGCGAGGTTCTCGCCCGTGTTGTCGACGGCGACGTCGTCGAGCATGAGCGTCCCGTTGCTGCTGGATCCGTTGATCCAGAAGAATCGGTCGAGACTGCCTGAGACGTTCTCTCGGAACCCGAACTCTTCGGTGGCGCCGTCCGGAAGGCGAGTCTGCTCTTCGTAGGCTCCGCCGTGGCTGTAGACCGCGATCTCATCGGACGCGTTGTCGGCCACGATCCAGACGCACTGCCATGCGTTCTCCGACCAGGTTCCGACGGGCGTGAATGCGCCGCCGTCGCGGGCGAGCATCGTGTCGCTGTTCTGGTTGTTCACGTACGCCCTGCTGTCGGTGTACGTGGTGGGCTGGTCGACGTCGGTGATGCCGAACGACGTGTCCACGCCGCCCGAGCGATAGAAACGGAAGAACAGCGTGCCGGTGTCCTCATCGGCGATCTCCGGGATCGCTCGCGAAGCGCGATGGGATCCTCCGGTCATCTCGAGCACCTGGTTGTTGCCGTTCAACGGCCCCGCAACGACTTCTGCGGCGCCATCGGTGGTCCACCCGTCCTGTCCCCCGAGCGCTTCCCGCGCGTAGGACTCGAAGGTGAGATGTTCTGTGAACTCCGATTCCTCGGCCGCTGCCGGGCTGACCGACCCGACGACCGCCATGGCCACTGCTGCGGCCACGGCCGTCGCGCCCCGAAGAACGTTCCTGCGCACCAACTGAGACATGCTGTTCCTTCCGCCTTTGGAATGATCAAGCACGTTCAGGGTAAGCGCTATCCAAGCAAAGCGCTAGCCCCTTTCGGAAAGCGATTACCCACAGTGCCCATCAGGCGAGACGTGCGATTCTTCCCGCCGCTCCGCCCCTGCTCTGCTCGCGAAATGCGCACGTTTGCGACATCCGAGCGTCCGAAACGGCGCATCTCGACGCAAGGTGCGCATCTCGGCAGCCCGGGCGCGGGGCGCGCACCCGGGCTGCCCGGGGGCGCGCACCGCGCCGGCGAGATGTTCGACGAGACGGTGGCTTCGCACACTTCGCGATACCCTGACTGGCATGTCAGACGCCCCGGCACCTCGTGCGACGACGCTGCAGGACGTCGCCCGCGAAGCGGGAGTGTCGCTCGCCACCGCATCGCGCGTGCTCAACGGCTCCACCCGCAACGTCGCCGGTGCCTACCGGGAGCGCGTCGAAGCCGTTGCAGATCGACTCGGCTACTCCGCCAACCTCTCGGCCCAGGCCACAGCGCGCGGCACCTCTGCGACGATCGCCCTGCTCGTCGCCGACATCGCCGACCCCTACTTCTCCCGCATCGCCTCAGGCGTCGCGCACGCCGCCGACGACGAGAACCTCGTGCTCACGATCGGCATCACCGAGCGCGCGACCGAGCGCGAAGCACGCCTGGTCCGCAACCTGCGCGGTCAGCGGCCCCGCGGCATCGTCCTGGCCGCGTCGCGTTCCAGCCACACCGACAGCGCCGTACTCACGGCGATGCTGCACGACGTCGAGTCCGCAGGGGGCACGATCGTGTCGATCGGAGCACCTGCGGGGACGGCGAACGCCCGCACGGTCGCCATCGACGATCGCGGCGGAGCGCTCGAGCTCGGTCGCGCGCTCGCGCAGCGCGGCTATCGTGACGCGATCGCCCTCGCCGCGGCTGACGGACTCGTCACCAGTGACGACCGTCTGGCCGGCTTCTCCGAAGGCTTCGGCACCGCCGGCGGCAATGCGCCCCGCGTGCTGCGCACCGGATTCAGCCGCGCCGAGGGATATCACGCCATGTCGGCAGCGCTCGAAGACGGTGTGCTTCCCGGCACCGTGGTGTTCGCCATCACCGACGTCGTCGCGATCGGCGCCATGTCGGCCATCCGCGACGCCGGCCGTGGAATCGGCGACGACATCGCCGTCGCCGGTTTCGGCAGCATTCCCTTCGCCAGCGACGTCACTCCCACGCTCACGTCCGTCAACGCTCCGCTCGAGCTGCTCGGTGAGGCCGCCGTTCGTGCCGTCGTCGCCGCCGAGTGGACACCGCCTGCTCCGCTGCCGCTGTCGCTCGCGATCCGCGATTCCACGCCGCCGCGCTGAGCGCAGTCACCCGACTGTCCGGCACGGCCGCCACAACGGTCTCGCCCCCGATCGCCGCTTTCGCGGGGTTCATGGGCATACGTTCCGAAGCACCGTTCCTGTGACCGAGAGCCCGTTCGGAACGCCATAAGCTCTCATCGGACCGGAGGAGGGGCTCATGCTCAGGTGGATTCTGCGGGTGGTCTGGCTCGCACTCAGCGCGATGGTCGCGATCTGGGTGTGCGAAGGGCTCTTCGGCGTCGACCAATCGGAGTCGCTGCTGCCGTTCCTCTCCGACCGAGAGACCGGCATCATCGTAGTGGGCGTGTTCTGGGGCATCAGCACGATCGGTATGAGCCTCGCCGATGCGTTCCCGCCCCGCTCCCGCGCGCGACGCTCGTCGCGCACTCGCATTGCGATCGGTGAGATCATCGAGACCAGGCGCACCGGCCTGACCGTGAACGATGTGCCGCAGTACGACGTGTACCTGCAGGTGTCGCCGGCCGACGGCGCGTCGTTCGTGAGCGTGCACCGCGGACTGCTGGACGCCATGTCCGCCGTCGCCGCTCAGCCGGGCAGCGTGCTGCCGGTGCGCTACGACCCCGCGCACACCGACGCTGTCGACATCGCCGACTCGGAGGCGCCGGAGGTGCGGACCGCGATCCTTGACTGGCGCGTCGCCAAGGGCCTCATCCGACCGGACCTGGTCGGAGCGCGCACGCGCGGCATCGCCCATCCGGCCAACGTGCTGCGCGTGCGCCCGACCGGAACGCATCGGGAGGGGAACGTCGAACTCGACCTGGCCCTTCTCGTCACCCCGGACAACGGACAGGCTCAACGGGAAGTCGAGACGACCGTGTTCCTGCGCCCCGAGGCGCTCGACCGCGTGCAGGTCGGTTCGCCCGTGTTCGCAATGTGGGAGCCGGGCCGTCCGGACAAGGTCGCCATGACGATAATGCGCGAGGAGCCCACACGATGAACGCTTTTCTCGACACCCTCATCTGGCTGGCCAACTTCCCCGCGACTTTCGGCTACGCCTCGGTCTTCATCGCTGCCTTCTCGTCGTTCGGACTGCTCATGCTGGCCTTCCGGTCGGGCGGCGCATCCGGCCCCGGCGATCGCCTGCGTCAGCTGCGAGTCGAACGGGGCCTGGCGCCGGCGGACGACGGCCCGTCGCGCCCCGACGTTCTCGGTCTGCTGCGCCGCTGGTTCTTCCGCATCGTCGCACTCGTCGTGCTCTCAAGCGGGGCGATCGGGCTGGCCAGCCTGATCTTCGGGCCGGTGACGGCCGGCTACATCTACGAGCACGGCGTGCAGGTGACCGCGGAGCAGGTCGACCACGACTACGTACGGTTCACGGCAGAGGACGGCACCGCCTACACGCTGCCGCACAGCTTCTTCACGCCGCCGTCCTACCCCGACGACACGTCTCTTGCCTTCGCCGACCAGCCCGTCGTGCGCTATCTGCCCGACCACCCGCAGGCGTACGTGCTCGACACCCGCGCCTCGCTCGACTCGGCGGGCGAACCAGTCGGAGACTGAGCGGCGAGCACAGAGCAGCACCGCACACCATCGCCCAGCTGTATATTTGTTCCGACGGATTCGCCGCGGCGTACAGCCGACGTGCGACGGGGTCGCGTTCCGCCGATCGACCGGTGTCGCGCAGCGCGGCGCGACGCGAAAGGGACATCGAGATGCAGGAATCGACCCTGGGCGCGTTGTTGCACAGGCGCGATCTCGGGCTCCATCTTGTCTCCGACGAGCGGGCGATGCGCGACGGCGCGCTCGTGAGGCCGCTGCGCTGGGTGCACTCCTCTGATCTGGTGGACCCGACCCCTTTCCTCGCCGATGACCTGGTGCTGCTGACAACGGGAACGCAGTTCACCGACGAGCCGGATGACACGGCCGCGTACGTCGCCAGGCTGCACGACCGGGGTGTGGTCGGGCTCGGCTTCGGCACCGAGGTGCACCGCTCAGGCATTCCGGATGACCTCGTCGCGGCGTGCGCGAAGGCAGGAATTCCGCTGTTCGAGGTGCCGTACGACACCCCCTTCATCGCGATCGCCCGCGCGCACGCCGAGGCGATCGCGGACCAGGCGTACGCCCGTCGCACCTGGGCGCTGGGCGCGCAGCGCGCCCTGGCCGTCGCCGCGCTCCGGCCGCGCGGCCTGGAGTCGACGATCTCCGAGCTCGCCAAGCGCCTGCACCACTGGGTCGGCATGTTCGACGCCACAGGCGCGCTCGTGCACGAGCACCCGCGGGACGGGATCGACGGCGCAGCCGGAGCAGCCATGGCGGAGCGTGCCGCCCAACTGATCTCGCGCGGCAGTCAGGCCGGCGATTCACTCGCCATCGACGAGCACGAGTTCTCCCTGTTCACGCTGGGGCGCAGCGGACACCCTCGCGGAGTCATCGCGATCGCAACCGCGTCGCTCGACGCCGAGGCGCGCGCGGTCGTCACGTCGGTGATCGCCATGGCAGGACTCTCCCTCGAGCAGAGCGAACAGGTCACCGAAAGCCAGCGGCGGCTGCACACGCAGGTGCTCGCCTCCCTGCTGCTGGACGATCCGACGCTCGCACGGCGCGTGCTCGGCTCGCTGCCGCGCGAGCCGATGGTGGTCGCAGTCGCGGAGCAGGGTGCAGCGGCCGATGCGCTCGAGGAGTGGTGGGATCGTCGGCGCACCGAGCGCGACACCGCGGTGTTCACGGCCGCGTCCGACGAGGGCATGGTGATGTGTGTCACCGCGGAAGAGGCAGGCGCGCTCCACGAGATCGCCACCCGGCTCGACATCCGGATCGGTGTCTCGGAACCCGGACCGTACGCGTCGTTCTCCCGCGCGCACGCGCAGGCGCTGGCCTCACTGCGCCGCGGAACCAGCCCTGGCGCCGTGCACCATGCCGACGCCGTGGCCGACAGCGTGCTCTCAGCGCTCGCAACGGACGACGCCCGTCTGATCGCACAGTCGCAGCTGGCACCATTGCGCGCGCACGACGGCCTCGAGCGATCGCTGCGGGTGTGGCTGGAGCACGACGCACGGCTCGAGCAGGCCGCCCGCGCGCTCGGCATCCATCGCCACACGCTGCGCTCGCGGGTTGCAGAGGCTTCGGCGCTGCTCGGCGCCGACCTGTCGACCTTCCCCGCACGCGCCGAGCTGTGGGCCGCGTTGCGCACAGCTCGCGAGTAGCGCACCTTTTCGACGTCCCGGCGTCTGAACCGGCGCATCTCGGCAGCTGGGCGCGGGCGCTATGCCTCCGCGCCCGCGGTGCGCTTCTTCCTCATGGCCCACTTCGCCGGCTGATTCGGGCCGTCCCAGACCTGGATGACGCCCCAGATCACGGCAGCGATCGGCACAGCGAGGATGGCGCCGAGGATGCCGGCGGTCACGGTGCCGATCGTCAGCGCGATCAGGATCGCCAGTGCGTGCAGCTTCAGTGCCTTGCCCATCAGGAACGGCTGCAGGAAGTTGCCCTCAAGCTGGTTGACCGCGACCACGATCGCCACGACGATGAGTGCCTGCACGATCCCGCCGTCGACCAGCGCCACCAGCGCGCCGAGCACGCCGGCGAGCGTGGCGCCCACAATCGGGATGAACGCCAGCAGGAACACCACGAGCATCAGCGGGAACCACAGCGGCACCCCCAGGATCCATAGCCCGACGCCGATGCCGATCGCGTCGACGGCGGCGACGGCGGCCGTTCCGCGCACGTACGCGCCGATCGTGCTGACGGCCTTGGTGCCGACCCGCTGCATCCGGCCGTACCACTCACCCTCGAACGGGCGGATGGCGAACTGCCAGATCTGCGGGCCGTCCTTGAGGAAGAAGAACAGGATCACGACCATCAGCACGAGTCCGGTCAGGAAGGTCGCCACGGCGCTGACGCCTGCGATCGCGCCGCTGCCGAGGGCGGAGCCGAACTGCGAGCTGAGCACGAAGTCCTGCGCGGTCTGCCACCACTCCTGAATCTGCGCCGTGTCGATGTCGAAGGGAAGATGCTCGACCCAGTCGATGATCTGCGTGATACCGGCCTCGGCGCTCTCGTAGAGCTTCGGCCACTCTGCGATGACGGCCCGCACCATCAGCCAGACGACGCCGCCGATCACGCCCACGACCCCGAGCAGCACGATCACCGTCGCCAGCGCTGAAGGCATCACCCGCCGCAGCAGGCGCATCACCGGCTCGAACGCCGCGGCGAACACGATCGCCAGCAGCACGGGGATGACCACGATCGTCAGGGAGCGCAGCCCCCAGATCGCCCCGCCGAGGAGGAGCACGACCGCGATGATCTGCACGGATCGGATCGCCAGGATCCCCAAGCCGTCGGACCATGCGGCCCCGGCACGGCTGGGCGTGGCCGACACCGGTCGCGTCGGCGCGGGAGGTGCCAGTCGCTTCTTACGGAACATGCGTCAATCATGCCCTGGACCTCGGACGAACGCACGCGTGTCGCGCTGGGCATCTGCTCGACATCCGGAACCGTCGGCACCGACTATGCGGCGAACGGAATACGACGGACGAACCTGCCGCGCCCGACGGGATACGACCGGTCACGACGGCGCCTGCCCTGCCATGGCCAGGTGATCAGCGCCCACACGCCTGCGACCAGCACTGCTTCCCACGCGATGTAGATCGGCCACGGCCCCAGCAGGTCGAGAATCGATGTGCCGGCGGGCGGGCCGTTCATATAGGCGTAGTTCGTGCCGATCGCCGCGTTGATGAGGAACGCCGCGCCGGCCCACGCGGCCGTCGCGGCGAACCCGAGACCGTAGCCGCGCCACGTGGGTGTGGTGCGCAGACCCCAGGCGAGCAGAATCGGCACGACGAGCACCGTGCCGTGCAGAAGCCAGTACATGACGAACTCGAGAAGCGGCATCTGCAGGTAGTTCAGGTCGGGCGTGATGATCGACTGCAGATTGAGGGTGAGACCCCAGAAGTACAGCACCGCGATCGACCATCCGGACCGCGTGATCAGCGCGATGGCGGCGAGGTACCGCATCGCGTCTGAGAAATGCAGAGGCAGCGACTGTGCGATGTCGAAATGCACGGGCAGCAGCCAGTAGACGCTCCACAGTGCGGAGACGATCAGCAGCGCCCACCCCGCCGTCCGCAGCGCGCGATCGACCCTGTTCTCATCGCGCGCGATCCGCGCCAACCACACCACCAGGATCGCCGCGAGCGCGATCACCACCAGACTCACAATGTGCTGCGCCCCGTACTGGGGCATCGCCTCACCCACGTTCACGCCGTGAGTGTATCGGGTGGTGGGGGGTCTCGCGGCGACGGCGCGGGCCCGCCGCCCCGGTCACGGGACGCGGTGCAGCCAGCGCTCCGTGGAGAACTTGGTGCCGACCAGTTCTTCCGCCGCGGCGTATTCCTCGGCGGTTATGGAGCCGTCGACGGCTCCCGTGTACGAGCGGAAGGTCTTCATGAATTCGTCCAGGATGGCCCTGCGCGGCATGCCGGTCTGGCTCCGGATGGGGTCCACCCGCTTCGCCGCAGACGTCGTGCCCTTGTCGCTGAGCTTCTCTCGGCCGATCCGGAGCACCTCGGTCATCACCTGCCCGTCGATGTCGTAGCTGAGGGTCGCGTGATGCAGTACGCCGCCGTTCGCGAGCCGCTTCTGCGCAGCACCGCCGATCTTGCCCTGTGGGCTGGTGATGTCGTTGAGCCCCTGGTAGCTCGCCTCGATGCCGACGGAGTGCAGCGCCTGCAGCACCCAGTCGTCGAGGAACGCATACGAGTCGGCGAAGGTGAGCCCGGCGACCAACGACGACGGCACGTAGAGCGAGTAGGTGATGATCTGCTCGGCGCCCATCATCATCGCCCCGCCGCCCGAGATGCGCCGCACCACCTGGAAGCCGTGCCCGGCGGCGCCATCCGGATCGACCTCGTTGCGATACGACTGGAACGAGCCGATCACGACGGCCGATTCGTCCCATTCCCAGATGCGCAGCGTCGGGTTCCGGCGTCCGTCGCCGACCCGCTCGGTGAGCACTTCGTCGAGGGCGAGATTCATCATCGGGGAGACTGCGGGGTCATCGACGACTTCCCAATCGAAGTCCCGCCATCCGGCTGCCGTCACGAGTGCACGGCGCACGGCGGTGCCGACCGACTCGGGCGTGAAGCCGAGCATCTGCACGTCTTCGGGGAGTGCGGCTCGCACCGCCCCGGCGATCTGCGCCACGTCGGCGGTCTCCGGCAGGCCGTTGACCGCGGCGTTGATGTCGAGCAGTGCGTCGTCGGGCTCGAGGAAGAAGTCGCCCGCGAGGTGGAAGTCCGCGATCCTGCCGTCAGTTACGTCGAGGTCGACGACGACGAGCTTGCCGCCTGGCACCTTGAATTCGCCGTGCATGCCTCCAGATTACGCGCGTCGCCTGGACTGGGGCGCGACCTCACCGCGCCGGGTACCGGCGTTCGAGCCAGGCGATCAGGTCGGCGCGCGCCTGCGGCCAGCTGGCATCGTTGAAGATCTCGTGGCGAGCGTCGGGATAGACGCGGGTGGTGACATCGCCGAAGCCCGCACGCTCGCGATAGTCCTTTGCGAGCCGGTGCACCGATCGGGGCCCGCCGACAGGGTCGTCTCCGCCCACCATGAGCAGAACGGGAAGGTCCTTCCCCGCTTCCTGCGCCAGCCCCTTGCGCGGACGGCCGTAGAGGCGCGCTGCGTCGAGCGGACCGAACAGCTTCAGCAGCGGCTCCGAGGTGGTCAACGGGTCGGAGTGGAACGCGCGCCACACGCGGGAATCGGTCGACAGCCATTCGAGTCCATCGGCACCCGGACCGTGCCATGGCGCGTTGAGGCGCCCCGCGTTGAGACCGGTCGGTGTGCGCAGCGCCGAGCCAGAGAGGATGAGCCCCGAGTAGCGGCGCGGGTGGTCGTTCAGCAGCATCTGCGCGAGGAACGAGCCCCACGAATGGCCGAGCAGGATGATCGGCAGGCCGACGCGCTGGGTCTGGATGATCCGCCCCATCCGGTCGACAGCCGCCAGCGCCGCACGGAGTCCACCTGGGCCGAGCCTTCCGAGCTTCGCCGCCGAACCGTGCTGCTTCATGCCGGTGCGTCCGTGGCCGCGGTGGTCGTCGGCGTAGACGGCGAAACCGGCGGCGGTGAGGGCCTCGATCACCTGTGCGTAGCGGCCGGCGTGCTCGCCGACCCCGTGCAGCAGGTGCACGACACCGCGTGGCTCCGTCGCCGCCTCATGCACGTCATAGACGATCGTGACGCCGTGGTCATCAACGAACTCGGGCATGCTGGCACCTTATGGCAGTTCGAGCACCTAACGCATCAACCCACCGCGCCGCCAGGTGAGGAGCCCACGCCCCATCGACCTTCCGCCCGAGGGAACAGCCCCAGCCGCGCACGACCGGAAGAGTATCCTGTCAACGACATGGCTGAGCATCCGGAACCCCGCGCACAACGCGACCGGATGCCGCCCAGGACGCTCTCATGAGCCGGATGTTCCGTTCGCTGAACGCCTTCAACTACCGCGTCTGGTTCGCCGGGGCCGTCGTGTCGAACATCGGCAACTGGATGCAGTCGACGGCGCTGAGCTGGGTCGTGCTGACCGCTCTCAGTGACAACGATGCGGGCGCGATGGGCATCGCCCTGGGCCTGCGCTTCGCCCCTTCGCTGCTGTTCGTCGCGCTGACCGGGTGGGTCGTCGACCGGTTCGACCGGCGCCGACTGCTGATGCTGACGCAGTCGCTGCTCGGCGCGATGTCGATCGCGATCGGCGTGCTGCTGCTCGCCGACGTGATGACCCTTGTCGCGATGTATGCCTTCGCGTTCGCCGCGGGAATCGTCACGGCCATCGACAATCCGGCGCGGCAGACGTTCGTGACCGACGTCGTCGGGCCGGAGCTCGCATCGAACGCGGTCGCGCTCAACTCGGCGTCGTTCAACTCGGCGAGGATGATCGGGCCGGCCGTCTCCGGTCTGCTGATCGTCGCGGTCGGGTCTGGCTGGGTGTTCCTGATCGACTCGTTGACGTTCCTGGCGATGCTGGCCGCACTCATCGTCATCCGGACGGACGAGCTGCAGCCGCGCGCACGTCCGCGGCAGCGCTCGCGGCTGGCTGACGGCTTCCGGTATGCGCGCACGCGCCCCGACATCCTGGTGATCTTCGTCGTGGTGTTCCTGATGGGTGCGCTGGCGATGAACTTCCCCATCTATGCCTCGACGATGGCGATCGAGTTCGGTCGCGAGGCGGACGGGTTCGGCCTGCTCAGCTCCGTGATCGCGATCGGGTCGCTGGCGGGGGCGCTGCTGTCGGCGAGACGCGCACGAGCCCGGATGCGGGTCGTCGTAGCGGCGACCGGAGCCTTCGCGGTGATCGCCGCGGCCTCGACGCTGATGCCTGGCTACTGGTCGTATGCCGCGATGCTCATCGGCGTCGGCTTCGCGACCGTGACGATGCTCACGACTGCGAACGGGTATGTGCAGACCACCACACCGACCGAGGTGCGCGGGCGCGTGATGGCGATCTACATGGCGATCCTGCTGGGCGGCACGCCGCTCGGTGCGCCGATCGTCGGTCAGGTCGCCAACCTGTGGGGGCCGCGTGCGGCGATTCTGCTCGGTGCGGCCGGCGCACTGGTGGCCTGCGCGACCGCGCTGATCTGGATGACGACATCCGGCCGCCTGCATCGCAACCCCGAGCGCCGCTTCGCCCTCACGCTCGACGACACCCGTGCCATCCGGTTGCCTGGCACAGAGGAATAGCCGAGCCTGAACGCGCCGTCCGCGCGGCACCCGCCCACCGCTCGCGAGATGCGCACTTCTTCGACACGATCACGTCGAAGCCGGCGCATCTCGGCGACAAGTGCGCATCTCGGCAGCCTGCGCTAGGGAGACGTGGAGTCCCGGACGATCAGTTCGGGGGTGAAGCGGATGTCCTGCGGCGGGTCGGGGCGGTCGGCGAGCAGCTGCATGGCGGTCTCGCCCATCAGGCGGGCGGGCTGCCGGATGGAAGAGAACGGCACGACGGCGGACGAGGCGAAGTCGATGTCGTCGTAGCCGATCAGTGCGATGTCGTCTGGCACCCGCAGCGATCCGCCCATCACGATCGCCTGCAGTGCTCCGGTGGCGAGCAGATCGTTGGCCGCGAAGATCGCATCGGGGCGGCCCCCTGATGGCCGTTCCACGATGATCTGTGCGGCGGCGCGGCCTTCCAGCACCGTCAGCGCCGCGCGCTCGATCACCTCGAGCGTCGCTCCCTGCACCTCATCGACGGCTCGACGTGCCCCCTCGAGGCGATCGGCGACCTGGTGCAGGACCTGCGGCCCGGAGATGTACGCGATGCGGCGCCGCCCTTGATCGAGCAGGTGCTTCACGGCGAGGTAGCCGCCGCGCACGTCATCGGTCGCGACGGAGGAGAGCCCGGACCCTGGCGCCGAGCGGTCGACGAGCACCACAGGGATGCCGCGTTCGCTGAGCCGGATGAGGTGGTCGACGTTCTGGCCGACGGGCGAGACGAGCACGCCCCACACTCGCTGCTGCGCGAACAGGTCGAGGTACGTCGCCTCTCGTTCCTCCTGCTCGCCGCTGTTGCCCACGAGCACCGAGAGGCCGTGGCGCGATGCCTCGTCTTCCGCACCGCGCGAGAGCTCTGCGTAGAACGGGTTCGCGGAGTCGAGCACGACCAGTCCGACGGTGAGGCTGCGCCCTGCGCGCAGCTGGCGGGCGGCGTCGTTGCGCACGTACCCGAGTTCGGCCACAGCGGCGCGCACGCGCTCGACTGTGCCGTCGGCCACGACATCCGGCCGGTTCAGCACGTTCGACACCGTGCCGAGCGATACTCCGGCGTGCGCTGCAACGTCGCGGATGCTGACGGTCATCGCGCCCCCTCACCTGTGCGTGCTGACAGCGTAACCCCGAGCGACGGCGCCGCACGCCGCATCGCCATGAGCACGCGGACGCGGCCCACGCGCTGCGCGAACGCGCCACTCACCGCCTGCCCTCCGCAGACACCCTCCCGTCTGCCGCGGCTGCGACCTGTTGACGGATCATTCGAATCATGAAACGATTCAACTCAGTAGAATCCACAGTGACGAGGGTCTTCGGACATGCCAGCCTCGTCGCGACCCCCACGACTGTGAAAGGCACGGCGATCGTCATGAGCACGCTCTCCCCCGAACACCTCTCGCGCCTGGCGGCGCAGGCCATCGAACTGCCGAGCTGGGCGTTCGGAAACTCCGGCACTCGGTTCAAGGTGTTCGGCACGCCTGGCACCCCGCGCGACCCGTTCGAGAAGATCTCCGATGCGGCTCAGGTGCACCGGATGACCGGTCTCGCTCCGGCCGTCGCGCTGCACATCCCGTGGGACATGAGCGATTTCGCCGACCTGCGCAAGCACGCGGAGGACGAGGGCGTGCAGCTCGGCACGGTCAACTCGAACACGTTCCAGGACGACGACTACAAGTTCGGCGCGCTGACACACGAAGACGCCTCGGTGCGCCGGAAGGCGATCGACCACCACCTCGCGTGCATCGACGTGATGGACGCAACCGGCTCGCGCGACCTGAAGATCTGGCTCGCCGAGGGTTCGAACTATCCGGGTCAGGCCGACATGCGCGGCCGGCAGGACCGTCTGCACGAGTCGCTGCAGCAGATCTACGCCCGCCTCGGCGACGATCAGCGCCTCGTGCTCGAGTACAAGTTCTTCGAGCCGGCGTTCTATCACACCGACGTTCCCGACTGGGGCACCTCCTACGCGCAGGTCTCAGCGCTCGGCGAGAAGGCGATGGTCTGCCTCGACACGGGTCACCACGCGCCTGGCACGAACATCGAGTTCATCGTGATGCAGCTGCTGCGCCTCGGCAAGCTCGGCTCGTTCGACTTCAACAGTCGCTTCTACGCCGACGACGACCTCATCGTCGGCGCGGCCGACCCGTTCCAGCTGTTCCGGATCGTGTTC
The DNA here is from genome assembly GCF_900163665.1 of Frigoribacterium sp. JB110. Classification (GTDB taxonomy): domain Bacteria; phylum Actinomycetota; class Actinomycetes; order Actinomycetales; family Microbacteriaceae; genus Microbacterium. Next base: position 17,337 of record NZ_FUIA01000016.1, on the reverse strand, counting down.
GAGGTCGTCCGCGGCGGCGGGCTGAACAACCCAGACGTGCAGTTCATGCTCGACCAGTGCCACAACGTCGAGAACAAGATCCTCGGCCAGATCCGCTCGGTGCTGAACGTGCAGGAGATGACGGCCCGTGCCCTGCTCGTCGACTCCGAGAAGCTGCACGCCGCTCAGGTGTCCGGCGACGTGCTCGCCGCGAACCAGGTGTTCATGGACGCCTTCTACACCGACGTGCGCCCGCAGCTCGCCGAGTGGCGCGAGGGCCGGGGCCTGCCAGCCGACCCGATGCAGGCCTACCTCGACTCCGGCTACCAGACCCGGATCGAGGCCGACCGCGTCGGCGGCCAGCAGGCCGGCTGGGGCGCCTGACCGACATCCGGATGCAAGGGCTCGCGGCAACGGCCGCGAGCCCTTCGTCGTCGCGCCTCGGGCGGACAGCCGATAGGCGTACGCTCGTCCGGAGACACCGTCGTCATGAGCCAGGGGATGTTCCATGCAGAATTCCGTCCGAACGCTTCTTCATCCCGAGGCACGCGCATGACTGCTGCGGAAAGCACCCGCGGGCCCGTCTCGGTCCATATCGGCCCCGGTGACCGGCAGATGCAGCCGCCCGACTATCCGGGCACGAGCGTCGAGCTGATCGTCAGCGGGGCGACCGACGGAGCCGACATGTACGGCGGGATCGTCACCCTCGAGCCCGGCGTCACGATCACGCTGCACTACCACTCGCAGTTCGAATTCCAATACGTCGTCAGCGGGTCAGGCGTCGCTCTGGACTCCCTCGGAGGCGAGACCCCGATTGCTCCGGGAGGCGCCGTGCTGAGCCCCGCGCACGCCGACGGCGCTCACGGCTTCCGCGCGAGCGAGCACGAGCAGCTGAAGATCCTGTTCCTCTACCCGACGCCCGGCGGGCACCCGCCCGACCGCTTCGAGGTCACGGCCGGCTGAACCGCATCCGGACGATCGATCGGGCGGCGCGGACGCCGCGTCGGGCGCGGGCTGCGCGCCTGCGCGAGTCTGGGATCATGACCGACACTGCGACCACGCCGACGCACTCCCCGACCCGCGATCGCCTCAACTACGCGGCGCTCATCGTGATGACGATGACGAGCTTCGTGCTGGTCACCGCCGAGTTCCTGCCGAACGGCCTGCTCACCGAGATGGCGACGGAGCTCGGTGTGACGCCGGGCCAGGCGGGGCAGACGGTCACCGTCACCGCGTTCGTCGGGCTCATCGCCGCGCCGACGATCGGCCTCATCGTGCCGAAGATGGACAGGCGCACGCTGCTGACCCTGCTCGCCGCGGCCGCGGCCGTGTCGAACCTCGTCGTCGCCGTGGCGCCCGAGCTGTGGATGATCCTGATCTCCCGCTTCTTCCTCGGCGCCGCGCTCAGCGGGTTCTGGGGGATGTCGCTCGCTGTGGCCGCACGCATCGCCGGCCCCGAGCGACTCGGGCGCGCCGTGATGTTCACCACGGCGGGCGTCTCGCTCGCGACCGTCGCCGGCGTGCCGCTCGGGGTGATGCTCGCCGCCGTCGCCGACTGGCGCGCGGTCTTCGTCGCCGCGGCGATCGTCACCGCGGCCGTCGCGATCGCCCTGCGCTGGATCCTGCCACCGGTCCCCGCGGAGGGTGCTCCCCGCATCGCACTGCTGCTCGACACCCTGCGCCGCCCCGGCATCGCCGCGGGCCTCGCGGGGCATGTGCTCACGGTCTTCGGGCACGTGACGGCCTACACCTACATCCGGATCGCCCTGGAGCGCGTCGAGGTCGACGCGGCCGGTGTCGTCACGCTGCTCGCGCTCTTCGGCGTCGGCGGTCTGGCTGGCAACCTGATCGTGGGGGCGATCGTCGATCGGCACCTGGGCGTGCTCCGCGCCGCCGTGCCTCTCACCGTGGCCGTCGCGATCGCCATCACCCTCGCCGCTCCCGGCTCCGTTCCCGTCTTCGCCGCCGCCGTCGTCGTCTGGGGCACAGCGTTCGGAGGCTGGCTCATCGTCCTGAACGCCTGGATCGCGCGTCAGGCGCCCGGGGCCCTGGAACCGGGCGGGGCACTCGTCGTAGTCGGGTTCCAGCTCGCGATCGTGCTGGCTGCGGGCATCGGCGGCCTGCTCGTCGACTCCGCCGGCATCGTATGGACCTACGCGATCGCGGCGATCTGCACCGCCGCCGGCGGCGTGCTGTTCTCGCTCGCCGGCAGGTCACGGCGATAGCGCCACTGCGACGGGGCGACGCCGGTGCGACGACGGAACGCTCGACTGAACCCTTCGTCCGAGGCGTATCCCAGCCGTCGCGCCGCCTCGGAGACACTGGTGCCCTCGGCGAGGAACGACTTGGCCATGTCGATGCGCACCTCACCGAGGTACGCCGCCGGAGTGCGCCCCGTCGCGGCGCGGAAGCGATCGGCGAAGACCGAACGCGACATCGCCCCGATCTCCGCGAGTCCGGCCACCGACCACTCCCGACCAGGGTCATCGTGGATCGCATCGAGCACGCGGGAGAGGAACGGGTCGGCGGATCGTGCCGGCCAGCCATCAGGCACACATCCGGCCTCCGCCCACACCCGGATCGCCGCAAGCACGACAGTCGTCGCCATCAGCGCGCAGATCGTGCCCGTGGTTCCGCGCTGACGCTCGCAGTCCGGCTTTCCTATGTCGCGCGCGATCGCGGCGATCGTCGGCTCCTCCTCCGCGAAACGGGCCACCGAGAGCATGTTCGGAACACGTTCGAGCACCGACGACGTGCCCGGCGTGAGCTCCAGCTCGACCGACATCACCTCGGCGGGTTCGCTCGCTGAGAGCACGACGGGCGCGCGCCCCATCGAGACGGCGGCTGCGCCGGCCGGCAGCTCACCGCATCCGCTCTCCGACATCCGGATCAGACGCCCCTGCGCGACGAACACGAGTGCGGCGACCCCGGTGCGGAGCCGCAGCCGTTCCCCCGGTGCGAGCGAAGTTCGACGCCCGTCCAGCACGCGCCAATCCATGGCCGCAAGCACCCGCTCGAGCGGAGCCTGCTCGGTCGTCGTCATCGCCTGCACCATGACACCCGCAACCGCGGCGGCGCGCTTCCTATTCCGCGCCGCTGAATCAGTACAGCGTGTACCCGCCGTCGATCACCGCTAGGGAGTGTCTGATAATTCGCGGCGTTGCGAGTCCCCACCGCCCCTCCACGCGCTGCTTCGCATCGCGCGGAGCCTCTCGGGCGGCGTGGGCCCCGGGCGATGTGTGCCGGATCGCTAGGCCGAGGAGGGAGGCGATGCAGAGCCATCGTCGACCGACGAGAACGACGCGAGCCGGTGCACAGCGCCCAGCGCAGTAGCCGACGAATTATCAGACACGACCTAGGCCGTGTTGATTAAGTCGGCTTTGGTCCAGATCAGGGTGCTGGCGAGGGTGATCGCGGTGCAGTTGGCTATACCCCTGGCAAGAGTCGCCCGCACGGTGTAGCGTCGCTGGCTCATGTGAAAGCGAAGGACAGATGATGAAAACGAAGCTAAGGCTCACCGCTGTCGCCGCCCTCACTCTGGCGTTGGGTGTGCTGTCGAGCACCCCGGCTCTAGCGGCATCGAACGATGCCGCACCACCGGATGGTCAATGGGTCGCATATGAACAGATTCCAGAGGTCGCAAGTTCTCTGGGAGAGGTTGCCGCGCCGTCAGCACAAGATGCCTCCGGTGTGAGCGCGCTGGCAAATGGATGCGCAGCGGGTACGGAGAACTACCCGTCCGCCCCGAGATTCAACTGTTTGAGTGTCACCCTGGACGGCTCAGGAGAGAAGGTCGTGCTGCGGCAGGGAGCGAGCGGCGCGTTCGGCTACCTACATGCCCTCCTGGATCACAATGCTGACCAGCAGACGATTGAACACGTCATCAGCAACAACGCGGGCGGCTACCTGCAGCCCAACGGTCGGTACCTCTACGGCATGGGATACCTGAGCGAGGACGGTATCGAAATCCTCGTAGAAGTGATTCAGGAACGGGATTCCAGTGCCGATAGCCCGGATCCCTACGAACTCGGGGTTATCACGGCGTACTGCAAAGACTCGCCTGGCGCACCGACACGAACCTGCCCTCAGTGGGTCAACGATCAGCTGTGATCCCTAATGAGCACGCCTCCCCAGGCGAGGCCTTCGTCTGGTACGCGCTGAATCACTGGGGCACGGGCCCGGGCAAGCTCCTCCCGGCAGACGCCTCGCCGGGGTGGCACTCATACTCCGATCTGGGACAGGCCACTTTCACTGATCGGTTGCAACTCGAGGCAGCGGCCGAGGTCGCCACCGTGGTCACGTTGGTGTTTGTCCAACGAACACGGCGGCTTGTCGTGGTTGGCACGGTCGAAGCGGGAATGCCCGCCTCGACCGTGCTCGAATCCCTATGGCAAGCCCTTACGCCACTTGCGGAGAACCAGACGGAATGGAACGTACAAACGACCCGCGTCGATGCGGACACCTATCTCCTCCACCCCGACATTTGGCCAGCAACGGCATGAACCCACCCGCAAGCTAGGAGAACCCGCGAATCGCTCGAAGGCGGGTCGGGACTCCGTACCAACCTGACGCCGAGGGACCTGCGAGCAGCGACCAGGAACTGCGGGATTGGTACGCCGGGCAAACCGCTACACATGGGTGGACCCGTGGCACGCTTGAGCACCACATCAAGACCACCGAACACCTGCGCTTCGGCGGAGCGCCAACGAACTTCGATCGCATTCTGGCGCCCGGAGCGTCCGAGCTCGCACAGCAGATGACAAAGGATCCTTACGTCTTTGACTTCCTCCGCATTGAGCCTGGGCACGCAGAGCGCGAGCTCGAGCAAGCGCTCGTGGAACGCATCATCGAGACGCTCGGTGAGTTAGGCAGTGGGTTCAGTTTCGTCGGGCGGCAAATTCCCTTCGACGTGGACGGCGACGAGTTCTTTGTCGACCTCCTGTTCTTCCACGTAGAGCAGCTGCGCTACGTCGTCGTCGAGCTGAAGGTCGGTAAGTTCAAACCCGAGTACGTCGGACAGCTCGGATTCTACATCGAGCTTGTAGAGGACCAGTTGCGCCGGCCCGCGCATGCAGCGACCGTCGGTCTCTTGCTGTGCATTGATAAGAATGACCGAGTGGTGCGGTACGCCCTCGCAGGCAGCAACCATCCGATCGCGATCGCCAGCTACGACCTCCTCCCTCCAGCTGAGCAGGCGGTACTTCCATCTGAGGCCGAGCTGCAGCGTGCGCTCGATAACCCCTGAATAACTCACGCAACAACCTGTTGCGTGTACGGCCGATGGTCGCGAACGGTCTAATGGCGCGCGGCGGTTCGCTCATTCATATGAGATCCCATGTCGGCGTGGGTTCGCTCTATCGAGGCACGGTGCGGGCACCTTCCAACACGGGATCTGGGAGAATACACACCTGTGCCGTCGTCGCCGTCGAGTAGGTGAAAGTCGTGTGATCCCCGATATGAGTTTGCGTGTGGAAGTCGTCGATCGAGCGGATGTCCGCCAGCTCCTCCAGTGGAATCGCGTGCTACGCGATGGGTATGCGGTCGGTCGTCAGCAGGTCTGGTTCCGTAGCGATGATGCAACGCTTGCTCAGTTTCAGGATCCGCACCCGGCACGCACCTCGGCACTACTTATTGCCAAAATCGGCGACGTGCCGGTCGGCGCGGCCGAAGCGAGCGTCGATCCGGACGAGCCTGCAGAGGTGGAGGTCGCTGTCCTGGACGGCTTCCGACGACGTGGCGTTGGCCGGATGCTGCTTGATGCCGTGCGCGACACGCTACGAGGCACGGCCACCATCTTGCGTACCGAAACCTATTCCGATGCTGGCGTGACGTTCGCTCGCGCCGAAGGGCTGAACATCGGTATCCGAGAAAGTCGACAGATGGTTGAACTTCCTCTCTCGACAGCACAACTTGCCGCGTTTCCGGACGCGCCTGCCGGGATCAACCTCCGCTCCTGGTGCGGGCGCTGTCCCGACGAGGTTGTAGAGGACTGGGCCGAGCTACGGGCGCGAATGTCTGACGACGTTCCGATGGGCGACCTGAGCCGGAGTCCGGCGAGCGTAGATGTTGACGCGGTGCGTCGCAATGAGCGACGCATGCACGATCAGGGCTACCTCCTGGTGCGAAGTCTGGCATGCACGAACGGCGACGGTATCGGCTACACCGAGATTCTCCTCTCGCGTTCAGATCCGGAGATCGTGAACCAGGATGACACTTTCGTCGACAAGAACTTTCGCGGTCGAGGCATTGGCCGAGCGCTGAAGGCTGCCAATCTTCGGCTGCTCATGAGCGTGCCCGAAAGTGCGGAATCCCGATCCCTGCAGACCTACACAGCGCTGACCAATGAGCCGATGCTCGCGCTCAACAGGTCCGTCGGCTTCCACGGAGTGGACACACTCACGGTGCTGGAGGGGCCGCTGGGCTGAGGAACTCGGGTGCGTTGGCATGTCGCCCGTCCGTCGGCGAGGAGTTACACGATGTGTCTCGTAACCTCGGTGTCTCGTAACCCATGGGATACGAGACACCGAGGTCACGAGACACTCGCCGCGTAGAAGAACCGCTTGCTCAGACCATGTGTCGCGCATCCCGTCCGGTCGTTCCTTCCCGGTGAAATTCGTGGCCTGTAGTTTCGACGGTATGAGCGACGAAACGAACCCTGCCGCGTTAGTTGAGCATCAGGCAGAGTGGGCACAGCGCGCATCGCGGCTCCTGTCAGGCGTCCGGGACGCGGTGGGTGGACTTGACGGCGCTGAGGCCGCGACACTGGATCACATCGGTTCGACTTCTGTGCCGGGCCTGGCCGCGAAGCCGTTCGTCGACCTGCAACTGCGCATCTCACCTCTCCCCGCAGAGCATGAACTCGTCGCCCGCCTCGCACCGCTCGGCTACGTACGCGCACGCGGTTCGCGTCCTGACTCCCCAGGGGTAGACCGCGACCTACCGAGGGGGTCGATCAAGGTCGACCCCCTCGTCTGGGAAAAGCTGCTGTTCTGGCACGAAGACAACCAGGCGATACTTCACGTCCGCCGCGCGGACTCACCGTGGGGCCTGTACACGATTTGGTTCCGCGACTGGCTTCGAGCAAACGCCGACGCCCGCCAACGCTACGAGACGGCAAAACGGGCACTTAGCGTGCAACAGATCGGCAAAGCCGACTACGACGACTACACCTTGGCCAAAACGGAGTTCTTTGATCAGGTGCAGACAGAGTTCGAGTCATGGGCCGCGAGAAATCACGAAGCCGCTGATGACGACCCCGCGTCGCGGTCGAGTCCTGAGTGAGGTCAGTCCTGTCTCATATCCCTAGGGTTGCGAGACCTAAGACCCCGATGACTCCGGGGCGGCCTCGTCCTTCACAACCCCGGCATGTTGGTCGGTCTCCGGGGTGGTCGCGTTGCTATCGAGACTCAGGGGGCGCCCGCGTCCATAGGTAGACGCGAACTGCGCGATGAAGGGCCGATGCCAAGGCGTGGGATAGATCGTTTCGATTGAGAGCCCCGAACGATCCTCAAGGAGCCGGCGCAAATACACTTTCGAAGCCCCGGGAACGACGATCCTGAAGATCTCGACCCTCCCAATGGTCGCGTTGCTTGCTTTGCCCCTCTTTTCAAGTCGATTCGCGATCGCGTTTGTGCGGCCGGCGGCCAACTCGATAGGGAGAGTTGTGTTGGGACGATCAATGGGGCGAGCTAACGGTCCGATAAGAAAAGAGCCGCGTTGGATTCTGAGGCGCTCTGTAACGTCTGGAGCGCGATACCACCACACCTGGTCCGCGAGCGCGCCGGAGATGTTGGACGATGACCGTGCGTCGAGGGGATCGATCCAACGTTCCTTGGGGGGTCTCTTGATTCCAAAGAGTGAGCCGGGCATGTCATCCAGCGCATCCGGATCGCTCGCGCTAGGCCGTGTGGATTAAGTCGGTCTTGATCCAGATCAGCGTGGCGGCGAGGGCTATCGCGGCGCGGTAGGAGCGGGCTGTCTTGTCTGAGCGCATCGCGATGCCGCGCCATTGCTTGAGTTTGTTGAAGCAGCGCTCGACGACGTTGCGTCCCTTGTAGCGCTCCTGCTGGGCTTCCCCGAAGTCGATGGGCCGGCCAGGCTTCCTGCGGCGGTGCGCGATCTGGTCGTCGCGTTCCGGGATCGTCGCGGCGATCTTCCGCTCCCGCAGCCACGCCCTGTTCTTCTTCGACGGGTAGCCCTTGTCGGCGAGCACCCGATCCGGGCGCCGCCTCGGACGGCCGACAGCTCGAGGGACGTGGGTCTGCTCGAGTGTGGCGGTCATCATCGTGGTGTCGTTGATGTTCGCGCCGGTGATCACCCAGCTCAGCGGACGTCCACGCCCGTCGCAGACGAGATGCACCTTGCTCGTCAACCCGCCACGGGAGCGGCCGATCCCGTGATCAGGCGGCTCTTCCCGCGGATTCTTGTGATTCGACACAGCCCCCTGTGTCGCGGCTGAGGGTCGCGCCGTGCTGGTGCACGCGCGCGATCGTCGAGTCGATCGACACCACCCAGTCGAGCTTGCCCGCCGCGTCCGACTGCTTCTGCACCTCGGCGAGCAGCTTCTCCCAGGTGCCGTCCTCGGCCCAGCGCGCGAACCGCTTGTAGATCGAGTTCCACTTCCCGAACCGCTCCGGCACATCCCGCCAGGGCGCCCCCGTGCGGTACTTCCAGGCCATGCCCTCGACCGCGAGACGATGATCCGTCCACGGCCGCGACCTGCCGACCGGCACCGGCATCAGCGGCTCCAGAACAGCCCACACCTCATCCGAGATCTCCTGACGCGTCACACCATCGAGACTCGCCGATCCTGAGCCTGAACCTCTTGATCAACACGCCCTAGGACGCCCAGGGATCGATGATCGCGACATCCAGGGCTTCGAAGTCCTTGACGTTGCGCGTGACAACGGTCAAAGCGTGGACTGCGGCCGTGGCGGCGATCAGAGCGTCGCGCTCCGGCCGCGGATCCGGGGTGTGCAATTGCGCCGCTCGGCGCGCGACAGATACATCGACCGGGAGGATGCGCCCGGCGAACGCACCCAGCAGACCTTCCTCGAGCCAGGTCTGCAAGCGACTCGCCTGGGCACGGTCTCGTCGTTCCAATCCTCTGATGCCGACCTCGACCTCCAAGACGGTGATCGCGCTCAGGCACAGATCGGACGGAGCCCTGGAAGCGACCCACGAGCGCACCGCAGGGTCGGCCCGACGTTCGGGCTTGCGGAGTTCGCTCACGACGTTCGTATCGAGCAGATACCTCACAGCTCAGGAACCTTGAGGTCGATCTGAGCGGGCCCGAAATCGATGTCGATGTCTTCATTCATGCTCAGCCGCTCGACCAGGGACGCACCGTCCTCCCCGAGTCGCCGGTACTCCTGGATCGACAGGAGCACAAAAGCGGGTTCGCCGCGATCGGTGATCACCACCGGCCCAAGACCGGCTTCGCGCTTCGCGGCGCTCACATCGCGATTGAACTCGCGGGCCGTCATCATCGTCATTGCGATCACCTCCGATGTAGGTACGTACCTACTATAGGTGGTTTCCGCTATTGCGACAAGCGCTTCCTGTTCCGCGCCACTGAATCAGTACAGCGTGTACCCGCCGTCGATCACGACCACGGAGCCCGTCATGAACGCCGAGGCGTCAGAGGCGAGGTAGACGATCGTCGGGGCGATCTCCTCCGGGGTCGCGTAGCGCTTCATCGGCGCGTCTTCGATCCAGTGCTGGCGGAACTGCGGCTCGTCCACCGGCGCCATCTCGGTCTTCACGTACCCCGGAGCGATCGCATTGACCCGGATGCCGTGCTCGGCCCATTCTGCGGCGAGCGACTTGGTGAGCTGGTGCACTCCGGCTTTCGACGCGTTGTACGCAGGCTGCCACTGCGGCCGGTTCACGATCAGCGAGCTGATCGAACCGGTGTTGATGATGTTCCCGCCACCGGCGTCCTTCATCACCTTCGCCGCCGCGATCGACACCTTCCACAACGCCGTGAGGTTGAGGTTCACGACCGTGTCCCATTCCTCATCGGTGACCTCGAGCGCCGGCCGATGGATCGAGATCCCCGCATTGTTCAGCACGATGTCGAGGCGACCCAGTTTCGCGACCGCCTCGTCGATCATCCGGCTGGCCTCTCCCGGCTGCGTGATGTCGACATCGATCGCGTCGACCGTGATGCCCTCATCGCTCAGCTTCTGGACGGCCGCCTGGTTGCGGTCGTGGTCGCGGGAGGCGATGACGGCGCGCGCGCCTGCCTCGGCGAGCCCGCGCGCGAACGCGAGGCCGAGGCCGCGGTTGCCTCCGGTGACGAGGGCGGTCTTCCCGGCGAGCGAGAACGAGTCGAGAACTGCCATGGTGCTCCGTTCGAGTGAAGGCTGGGGTGTGCGGGCCGACCCGCACACCCCAGCCCTATCCGATGATGTGATATTTGCGGTTGGTGTAGCCGTTCAGCAGCGCGGCGCCCACCAGCAGCACGCCGAGCGCGAGCAGCTGGAACTGCGTACCGTGGTTCCCAGGGAACAGCAGCAGGATGCCGGCGTTCAGCCAGGTGACCAGCAGTGCGGCGATCACGACTCCCGAGACCTTGCCGATGCCTCCGGTGATCGCAACACCGGCGAGAACGGCGATGGTGATGGCGGGCAGTGCCATACCGCTGCCCGCGTTGCCCGCGTCGGGTCGCGCCGAGGCGAACTGCCCCACTGTCACGACGGCGACCAGGCCCGAGATCGCCCCGGAGAGCACGAACGCGGTGAAACGGGTGCGCACCAGGTCGATGCCCGCCCACTTCGCAGCGACGTCGTTGGTGCCGACCGCGTACAGTCGACGACCGAGCGGCGCGCGGTTGACGAGGTACCAGACGACGATCACGGTCGGGATGAGGAACAGGAACACCCCTGCCGGAATGCTCGGGAACCCGCTTCCGAAGATCGGTATCGACCGCGCCGTTTCGTAGAGATCCTGGATCTCGGGCGAACTGATCGGCTGCTGGTCGTTGATCACGATCGCCAGCGACCAATACGCGTAGTAGGTCGCGAGTGTGGCGATCAGCGGAGGGAAGCCCAGGAACGCCACCAGTGCGCCGTTGACGGCGCCGAGCAGCCCGCCGACGACGACGGCTCCGATGATCGAGGTCCACAGCGGCATCCCCCATACGCCGTACATGAAGCCGAAGACCATGCTCACCAGCGAGACCATCGAACCCACTGACAGGTCGATCGAACCACGCCCCGTGAGGATCACGATCATCTCTGCGAGCGCCAGCATCGCCAGCGGCACCACGTTGATCAGGTTGCCCGCCATCGCCCGACCGTTGAAGGGCCCGTTCGTGACGCCTGCCGCCGAGAGCGAGAACATCACGATCAGCAGCACGATCAGCGCGACGACGAGCATCAGTTCGCGGCGAGTGAGCAGCGTCCGGATGATCGCGGCCATCCGCGTCTCCTCCGACCGGCTCTGCACGACGAGTGTGGTGTCCGGCGCCGGTGCGGCGGTGTTCTGCTCGCTCATGATGTCTTCCTCGTCAGTCGCTGCTGCAGCAGGTCGGCGCCGACGGCGATGATGATCGCGACGCCGACGAAGAAGTTCGCCAGCTGCGGCGCCCACCCGAGTTGGATGGTCCCGGATGTCACGGTCTGCACCAGCAGCGCCCCGAGCAGGGTGCCCAGCACGCTGCCGCGACCACCGACGATCGACGTGCCGCCGATCACCACAGCGGCGATCGCCTGCAGCTCGATGCCCTGCCCGACCGACTGCGCCAGCGTCTGGGTGCCGTTCGCCATGGCGACCATGGCGGCGAGACCGACGCCGAGCCCTGTCAGCACGTACGGGATGATCGTGCGCTTCTGCACGCGGATGCCGACCAGTCGTGCGGCGTTCTGATCGTTGCCGATCGCGTAGAAGTGGCGTCCGCCTGCGGTGTAGCGCATGTACCACCACAGGAGCGCGGCGAGCACGATCACGATCAGGAACGAGTAGGGAACGCCCAGGAACCGTCCGTCCGCCCCGCGGCCCAGCACGCCGACGCTGGTCGGAATGCCGTTGACGACCTTCGAGTCGAAGATGCGCCATCCGAGGAACATGAAGATGTTCGACGTGCCGAACGTGATGATGATCGGATGCACGCGGCCGAGCGTGATCAGGATGCCGTTGAACAGCCCGCACAGCCCGCCGAGCAGGATGCCGGCCAGCAGCGCCAGCGGCATCGGCCACGACAGATCGACCATCAGCTTCGCCATCACGACGGCGCACACCATCAGCATGGCGGCGACCGAGATGTCGATGCCCGCCGTCACGATCACGGCTGTCATGCCGATGCCGATCAGCGCAATCGGCGCGGCACTCGCGAGCAGCGGCTGGATCGACTGCGCCGTGAGGAAGTTGGGCGTGAAGGCCCCCAGCAGGATCCACAGCACGATCAGCACGCCGATCAGCACCATCTCCTGCGTCGAGAGGGCGCGCGGCAGCACCCGGGCTCGGCGCTTTCGCGCCGCCGGAACGTCGCGGGTGAGCAGATCCGTCATGATCCGACCTCCTCGGTCTGCGCGGCGTCGCCCGCCGCTGCGGCCAGCACGTCGACCTGGGTGGCGTCCGGTCCGAACTCCGCCGTCGTCGTTCCCGCTCGCACCACCACGACGCGGTCCGCGATGCGCAGCGCCTCGGGCAGATCCGACGTCACGACCAGAACGGTGACGCCCTGGTCTGCGAGCTCCTCGATGATCGTGTGGATCTCTTCCTTGGCACGGATGTCCACACCCTGCGACGGTTCTTCCAGCACCAGCACCCGCGGCACCTCCACGAGCTGCCTGGCGAGCACGACCTTCTGCGCGTTGCCGCCGGAGAGCGAGGCGATCGGGTAGAGCTCGTTGCGCGTCTTGATCGCCAATCGCGAGATCATGTCGCGTGCGACGGAGCGCGCCTTCTTCCCGTCGAACCAGAGCCCGCCCCGAGCGAACTTCCCGATGCGGCCGGCCGAGATGTTGAACGCGATCGTCTGGAACGAGAACATGCCCTGCCCCTTGCGGTCGGCAGGGAGCAGCCCGATGCCGAGCTTCTGCGCATGCCGCGGCGAGCGCGGGGCCACGGGGCTGCCGTCGAGCAGGATCCGGCCGGATGTCGCCTTCTTCATCCCCCACAGCGCAGCTGAGATCTCCGACGAGCCGGAGCCCACGAGCCCGTACAGTGCGACGACCTCGCCCTCCCCCACGCGCACGTTCACATCTCGGAAGTCACTCCCGCGGGTCAGCGCGTCGAGCTCGAGCACGGGCTCGGCTCCGGTCATGTCGCGGCGCCTGTTCTCTGCCACCTCGAGACCGCCGACCATCTCCTCGGCGATCGAACGGACCGTCATGTCGGCGATCGCGTGCGTTCCCGTCGTCTCACCGTCGCGCATCACGGTCACCGTGTCGGCGATCCGGAACAGCTCGTCCAAGCGGTGCGAGATGTAGATGATCGCGACGCCGCGCTCCTGGAGTCTGCGCACGACGCCGAACAGCACGTCGATCTCGGCGTCGGTCAGGATCGCGCTCGGCTCGTCGAGGATGAGCACCGAGGCATCCTGCGCGAGCGCCTTGGCGATCGCGACCTGCTGCTTGGTGGCGATCGACAGCTCGTCGATCGGAACCGTCGCGTACTTCTCCGGCAGGCCCATCAGCTCGAGCAGCTCCGAGACTTCGCCGTGCTGCTTCTTCCAGTCGACGACGCCGCGATGGCGCCGCTCCCTGCCGATGAAGATGTTCTCTGCGACAGTGAGCTCGCCGAACAGCTGCGGCTCCTGGTAGACCGTGGCGATGCCGGCGGCGATCGCGTCGGTGGTCGACGAGAACGAGACGGCTCGATCATCGATCGCGATCTCGCCCGTGTCGGAGAACTCCGCCCCCGCGAGGATCTTGATCAGGGTCGATTTGCCCGCGCCGTTCTCGCCGACGAGGGCGTGCACGCTCCCGGGGAGCACTTCGAGGTCGGCGTGCCTGATGGCACGCACGGCCCCGAAGCGCTTGGAGATCCCGGTGAGCCTGACTCGAGGGATGACGTCAGTCACAGTGGCCCTCCGGCTCGGATCGATCAGTAGTCGTAGTCGCCGGCGTTCTCGGCGTCGAAGACGGTGGGCGGCCCGAGGAGCAGCGTGCTGTCGTCAGCGGAGTACTCGGCGGCTGTGATGTCGTCGTTGACGGCGTTGGTCTCGTCGAACTCGTTGCCCTGGCCGAGCTGCACACCCGCCCACGCGGTGAGGTAGCCGAACTGCTCGACATCCCAGAGGATCGATCCGGATGACGAGCCGTCCTCGAGGTACGGCAGCATCGACGCCGGAGTGCCGACGCCCACGGTGAACACCTCGCCGATACGCCCCGCGTCCCGCACTGCCTCTGCCACGCCGACGGCCGATGTGGTGCACTGGCCGATCAGACCCTTCAAATCCGGATAGGCATTCATGAAGTCCGTCGCCATCTGTGCGTTGGCTGCCTGGTCCTCGCCCGAGTACCCGATCTCGACGAGCTCCATGTCGGGGTAGGCCTCCTCCTGGTGCGCCTGCTCGACCTCGATCCACGAGTTCAGGTTCTCCGCGGTCTCACCGCAGGAGACGATCGCGTATTCCCCCTCCTCGCCCATCGCCTCGGCGAGCGTGTCGATCGTCGTCGTGCCGATGCCCTCGGCTGTGGCTTGACTGACGAACAGTTCGCGGACGGAATCCGGTGCGTCGGTGTCGCTGGTGGCGACCTTGATGCCGGCGTCGGCGGCCTCCTGCATCAGCGGAGCGAGCGAATCCGGATCGTTCGGGGCGACGATCAGCACGTCGACCTGCTGCTGGATCATCGAGCGGACGACGTCGGCCTGAGCGGTGGCGCTGGCATCGGTCGGCCCCTGGTAGATCCACTCGAGGCCGTCGATGTCCTCCATTGCCTGCTCGGCTCCGGTGTTCATCGCCTCGAAGTAGGGCGAGCCCTGGAGCTTGGGCACGAACGCGACGGTCACCGTGTCGTCGCCGCCACCGCCGTCGCCACCGCCGTCTCCGCCTGCGGCGCAGCCGGCGAGAAGCAGGCCGCCGGCGGCGAGGCCTGCGGCGGTCTTGAGTGCACGGGAAGTCTTCATCGAAATCTCCTGACGAGTGGTCGCAACACTGCTGATGCTCGGGATGAGCCTGATGTGTTCCAAATTTCGAACCCATGCACGACTCTTGGTCACAAAGTGTATGGTTGACCGCGTCCGGTGTCAACGACGATGCGAGAGTGTGATGTTGCAGCCTGGTCGAGTCCCCGCCGCGGCACGTGCGGTCGCTCTGCTGCGCCATCTCGCCCGCACCGGCAGGCCGTCGACCGCGTCGGCGATGGCCAAGGAGCTCGCTCTCCCGCGCACGAGCGTGCTCGGCATCTGCGATGCGCTCGTGGACGACCGGATGCTCGTGCGCCTCGCCGACGGACGCTTCTGGTTGGGTTCGCACGTGCTCGAGCTCGCGGCGGCATCGGCTGCCATGCTGGGCAGGCCCCTGGGCGTCGGTCTTCTCGTCGTCTCACGCGCGAACAAGTTCTACACGGCGATGCTGCACGCGGCGACGCGAGAGGCGAGCGCGGCAGGCGGTCAGCTTCTTGTGCGCGACGCGGAGGAGAGCTCGCAGACCCAGAGGGACCAGTGGCACGAGCTGATCGATGAGGGCGCCGACGTCATCATCGTCGACTCGGTGGACACGGGGCCGCATGCTGTGGAGCTCGACCACGCCCGCCGTGCCGGTGTGCCGGTGATCGCGATCGGCTCCCGTTTGGACGGTGTCGACGTGAGCGTGACCAGCGACAACACGCAGGCCGGGCTGCTCGCAGGGCGCAGACTCGCCGAGGTCCTGCAGGGGCGCGGAAGGGTCGCGATCCTCGACGGGCTGCGCAAGAACGCGAACATCGACCGCGTCGCCGGGTTCCGCGAGGCGATCAGAGACAGCGACGGCATCGAGATCGCCGCGCACTACCAGGAGGAGCACGACACCTCGGCAGCCGGCCAGCGGATGATGGTGCGCGCTCTCACTGATCTGCCGGAGGTCGACGCGGTGTTCGCCGTGTGCGATCCGATTGCGATGGGCGCGGCCGCTTCGCAGCGTGACGCAGGGGCAGCGATTCCGATCGTGAGCGTCGACGGCCGCTCCGACGCGGTGGACAGCATCGTCTCCGGCGGCCCACTCATCGCATCCGTCGCGCAGGATCCGGCAAGACTCATCACGGCTGCCATCACGATCGGTCGCGAGCTCGCAAGGGGCCGCCCTCTCGCCCAGCGCGCGCATCTGATTCCGGTCCGGATCATCGACGCTGACAACGCTCGGGGGTACGAGCGATGGGGATGACGACCGACCAGGGCGGCAGTCGCGCACCGGCCGTGCGTCGAGCGCTCGTGGTGCTCGACGCACTGGCGTTCGAACGCAGGGCGCGACCGGCCGACCTCGCGCGCGCGGCCGGGCTGGCCAAGAGCAGCGCCAGCGACCTGATCGGAACGCTGCTCGACGAACACATGCTGGCCCGCAGCGGCGACGATCTCATACTGGGCAATGCCCTCACGGAGATCGCCGCCGGATTCGTCGACGACATCGCCACGGTGAGGCGCTTCGGGATCGGATGGGAGCGGTCCATCGCACTGCGCGAACACACCGTCACGCTGCAGTCCCTCATCGGCGTGCACAGCGTGTGCGTCGCCGTTCGCCTCGGCGGCCACGTGCTGCCGTACACGCCGCGCGCGGGGAGTCGACTGCCGCTGTGGGGGGCGAACGGCGCAGAGCCGGTTCTTCGCCCCGTTCCGCGCGACGACATCCGCCGCACGCTCGACGAGTTCCCCGAATCCTCCCCCGACGAGGCGTCCCTGCGGGAGTGGGCGGCAAGCGGCGAGGACGGGCCGACGCCCGCCCCTGCCGCCGATGGGCTGGAGCCGGCGCCGTCGGCAACGGGGAATCTCGAGATCAACGCGTTCGTCTCATCCGGCAGCAGGCGCGGCGGCGCCGTCGTGGCGACCGTGCACGTCGCCCCATCCGCAGCGGTCGACATCAGCGGGCTCACGGTCGCGTTGGAGGAGTTCGCAGGCGATCTGGGGCCGCGCGCCGCATGACATGGCTGATCGGGCGGAACCCTCAGCGCCGCATCGCACAGACGACGTTCCGCGCCGCCGACGTCCCGACATCCGGATGCTCGGCGACCCGCCGACACCGACACCGAATCGGCCGTGCAGACACGGCCGGGAGAAGGAGACTCCTATGACGCAGACGAGCGAATCCGCCCGAGCCATCGCCGAAGTCGGCTCGGCTGTGGCGAGCGTGTCGCCCGATACCCTCGACCGTGCCGCCCGGATGATCGCGGACGCCGGGAAGGTCGCAGCCTACGCGGGCGGCACGGTCGAGGGTAT
>NZ_FUIA01000011.1 GCF_900163665.1 Frigoribacterium sp. JB110 | reverse complement strand
CTGGGTCTGATGTGTATATGAGAGCGCTTGAACCTTGCCATTGATGAGGAACCGGAGACTCTGCGGCTGATGGTTGAGTCGGGGCAGCCAGCGTTCGGCGAGTGTCTGGAGTGCTGTCCCGAGCTGTTCCGCACGGGCGACGGTCTCGGCGACTGGATCAGCCTGTGTTTCAACGGTGGCAATCTCGTCGGCTACTTCTGCCAAACCCTCGTCGATGATCTCGCGAGAGACTCGATAGAGGCGATCGAGGGAGCTGTCTCCCACACGTATGAGTTCGAAGTCAGTGAGGCGTGTGTTCTTGAACGCGACCATCGCGAACAGCTTGCTCGGAGTGAGCCCGCGAAGCTTCTTCGGAACAAGGACGCGCGTCTGAAATACGCGGTACTCGTTGATGATATTCAACAGCAACCGCATGTCCGTGACATGTTTGGCGACGATGCTAAGCACTTCGATCGACACGGAAGAATCGACCTTCTTCATCTCCTTCACCAGAAGGTCGCGCGAGTTCTGATGGGTGATGAACGGAACGATCGGGACGACGAGATCGAAGAATTTGGTGCGCTGCGTCGGCGGATTGGATAGCAAGCTGTGCGCTTGCCAGACCCCGGACTTCTCTGCCGGGTCAGGCTGAGCTGGTTCCTTCTTCTGTGGGGGTCCAGCCGGTGGTGAAGGTGTCTTGGTCAGGTCTTCGAAGATGCTGTCCCGTACGGCGTAGATGAAGTGGACTGGGCGTCGATGCAGCTGCCGTGATGTGTTGAGGATGGTGTTGAGCGCTCGCAGAGAACCGTAGATGGCTGGATTTTCGAATCTGTCGAGGTCTTCGATGATGAGGATCGTCCGTCGGGTTTTTTCGAAGAAGTAAACGATCTCGTCAAGGTATTTGTCGAAGAACGATCCGTCCTCTCCCACACTGTCCGTTTTCAGGCTGACGGATGCCGAGGCTGTGCCCAGTTTGTCGACGCGGACACGGTTGTGGAGCACCGCTTGAAGAGCGAGGGCGAGGATCGCCACGCCGGCACCGATTGCGAGCAAAAGCAACGGTCGCTCGCTTTCTCGCTCAGGTGGGAGATCCAGCGGGGTGCCGAGGCCCGTGAGCCAAAGAACCCCGGCCGCGACCGCGCCGATCACCGCCGAGACGAGGACGGTCCGCCAGAGCGGGAGTCGGCTGATGCGACGGAATCGTGACCCGGGTAGCTTGCTCGTTCGTTCGCGGTAGAGGAGCTGCTTGACGATTTCCTTCTGGATCAGGTTGTTGGTCTCGTCTTCCTTGGCATCAGCTTGCACGCCGATGTCGCTGAGTGAGGAGAGGGAGATCTCGACGACTCTTCGCGGAAGCTCTGCACGGACCGAAGCGAGAACACTGCTCTTCCCGCTGCCGTAGCTGCCGGTCAAAGCGATGTTCCACACGTTGCGGCGACGCTTCCGGTCACGAAGGAGCGCGACGAGTTCCGTGCTGTACAGATCGTGCTGCTCTGCGACTGGTTCGGGAGTGAGCGCCCGAAGGCCTAGAGGTTGCGATGCTCGTGTCTGCCAGAACTGCCACCAGCGCTGCGGCTTCTCCCCCTCGGCAGTTTTTTCGACCGGCACTACTCCTCCTTTGGACGTGAGGCAGCACGGTGCGTGGTCGACAGTCTCCAGATTCCTTGAGGAATTGAGCCAGATCCTGGCCTCATGTTTGATGTTATCGGCAGGCACAGACATCGCCGTGCGCGACCGCATGGCTGGGCTACCAGGGCTCAGCTATGCAGTCGCATCCTTACTCGGGATGCAGGGTCGCCGGTCGTCGTCGGCGGGCACACCTCGAGGCGCGCCACATGAGTGTCGATGAGGGTTCGCTGCCGCGGCGTGGACAACCGCGCAAATGGTGCCGACATGTACATGTCGCGTGCTCGAACACGAAGGTGCCGGGTAAGTTCGGCGCTGGCGGAGACGAGCACGTCGATGCACGGCTTCCTCGCTTCGAGGAGCGCGTCCCGGGAAATCTCAGCTCTTGCGTACTGGCGTGCAAGATGACGTAAGTTCTCGCGGCCATTTTGGAGCCTGTCGAGTACGTCTTCCGGTCCCAGGCGGGGCGCTGTCAGAGACACAGGCTTCCTCATCTCCACCATGACGGCGTTCCGGACATACGCGTCGAGGCTTGCCTGGCGGATACGAACCGAGCGGCACGATGTTGGGTTGGGGAGGCATCGATAGATGCGGATCCCACGGTAGGTCGTGGCGCTGACGAGTCGGTTGCCGCAGACCCCGCAGCGGGCGATCGCGCTCAGAAGGGCCGCCGAGGAGCGGGTGGCATCTCGTCGGGGTGCAATCTGGATGGCACGGATGAGCGCGGACTCTTCAGGGGTCATCACGCGCTCCCATCTGCTCTCGTGGATGTCGTTGTGGTGGTGAAGGCGGCGGCTGTGCAGGATGGAGGCGATGGTCGTGCTGTTCCATCGGGCACCGCCGGCAGGGGCTGGGGTGCCGGTGAGGTCGCGAGCGATCGCGGAGACGGAGAGTCCGGTGAGGTAGTCCTCCGCGATGCGTCGAAGAACGGGTCCCTGCTCGGAGTGGAGGCGGCCATCGTCCAGGTAGCCGTAGTGGGCGCCGCCGTGCAGCAAACCGCGCTGTGCACGTTGGTGTTGGGCGCGGGCGACACGGGCACCTTTGTGGGCGGATTCGTAGTTCGCGAACGCGACGAGCTGCCGGGCGAAGAGGCGTCCTTCGTGAGCGTTGAGGTCGAAGGAGCCGCCCCGCGCTGATTCGATCCGAACCGGACGCGTATCGAGTAGATCGAGGAGTTGTTCGAGTTCGTTGGGGCGTCGGTAGAGCCGGTCGATGTGCCAGACGATGACCGTCGCGGGTACGTGATGGAGGTGTCCGAGGAGTTCTTGGTACGCGGGTCTTCGTCGGTCCTGGTAGGCGGAGACGGCTTCGTCGACGTACTCCAGGACGCGGGTGTATCCGAGACGGTGGGCGAGGGCATGGCAGTCGGCACGTTGCTGCTGGATGGAGGCGTGCTCGCTGGTTCGGTTCACGGAGATGCGGAGGTAGATCAGCGCGGTAGACATCCACTGTGTCTGTCACACCCTCACCCTCCCGACGGGCATATGCCAGGCGGTCGACTATTTGCGGTAGGTGATCTTTACGCGGGTGGGGTCAAAGCGGCGGCCACGCTTCCCGGGAAGGATGCGGAGCCGCCGGATGAGCGCGGTGATGACGTCGCGGCGTTCCGGAACGGTCAGGTGCTCCCACCAGGTGGTGAGGGCTGACTGGTCACCGATCGGGGCGTCGTACAGCAGGGGCGCGTCCGTGAGGGCGCTGAGTTTCCGGCCGACGGTGAGGAGGAGCTGTTCGGCGGCGAGGATTCCTGCGCCGGCCTCGGAGGCGCCGACCACGCGAGTGCGGACGTCATCGCGGAGGTCAGCGATGCGCCCATTGATCGCGACGACCTGCCCCAGCAACGCCGTCACGGTCTCGTCTCCTGCACCAGCATGAGGATGTGCGAGACGGTGCAGGACGCGTTCGGTGACGAGAGCATCGAGCTTGGCGGCATCGATGCTCAACCCGCCGCGTTCTGGCCGAGAAGGGTCCTTCCGGCATGTGTATCGCAGTGTTCCCGCCGCGTCGGGTTTTCTCGTGTGTCCGGCGATAGTTAGCCCGGCATCGCAGATCCCGCACCGCGCAATACCCCCCCAGCAGCGTCGGCACCGCGGGAGTGGTTCTGCGGCGTGCGGGGTCGGCGAGGATCTCCCGGATGCGAGCCGTCTCGGACGGGGCGATGATCGCCGTCCAGTTCCCGGGACCGAGGATCTCCCTCCCGGTCGCAGGATCAGAACGGGTGTCGGGAGAGTAGGCGCGTTGCCCCGAGATGCGCGCCGAAGTGAGGATGCTGCGCACTGTGTACGGGTACCAGATACCCGCTGTGCCTTCGCCGGCGTGCTGGGGTGGAATGCGTGACGTGTTCAACCATCGGGTGATCGAGCGCAACGATTCCCCGCCGAGAAACCGGTCGGCCATCTCCCGGATCACTACAGCCTCTGCCGGGACGAGGGCACCTCCGGGGCCGTACCCGTAACGGGCGGGACCATGCCATGCCCCCTGTTCGGCGAGACGCTGGTTGGCACGTTTGACCCGGTCGGATTTGTGCCCGGACTCGTACGCGGCGATCGCGACGAGCTGGCGGGCCATGAGGCGGCCCTCGTGCGTGTTCAGATCGAACCCGCCACCTTGAACAGTCTCGATCCGCACCGGGTTCTGCTCGACCAGGTCGATCATGTTCTCCAGCTCCCGTGGCTGCCGGTACAAGCGGTCCACATGCCACACGATGACGACCGTGACCCCGGTGCGGACATGCGATACCAGGCTGTCGTATCCAGGACGGCGGCCCCCATCGAACGCGGAGATGTCGTTGTCGATGAAGACCAGTGGATCCTCATACCCGAGCTGTGTGGCAAGAGCGAGGCAGTCCTCCTGCTGGCGTTGCACGCCGGCACGCTCACCCGCACGATCCTGCGAGATCCGCAGATACACCGCCGCGCCGGCTGCCGTCGCTTCTCGCATGAAACCCGCCCGCTCTCTCTCGGTGAGATCGTGTTATCGATCACCGTCGAATGGATCCACGACTGTGTGGACACCGTGGATGGGGCAGACAAACGAGATACGGACACCGTCCTTCGCTGTCTCGAACGGGACAGGCTCGCAGTCACGGCCGCACTCGGCGCAGGTTCGGTACTCCTCTGCTGCGTCTGGAACGAACACGACTCTTCCTTTCGACGGGTGCGGTGCTTCAATTCTCCCGGGTGGCATGGCTTCCGTCGAAAGCCTCGGTCTGTGCGCTAGGTCGTGGGCCGTAGGAACCCGGAAACATGGCGGGTCAACCCTTGCGGATCCATGTTGAGCCCGGTGCGGAGGGAGTCTCCCCAAGGGCTGGGAGTTGTGTTGTAGGGCTTGCCCTTCTTGGAGATGAGTGTTTCCGCACGGCTGATCACCACGCCATGCTTCGCGCGAGAGATCATGACGAGGAGCACACGCTTCTCTTCCTCGAGAGCCGCTTTTCCTCGGGCGAGGAAGCTGGGTACATTGCCCTTCTCTACGCCGGGGATGAAGACCCAGTCGAACTGTTGGCCCTTTCCCGTGTGAGCGTTTAGAAGATGGACACCATGTGTGATCGCTTCGTTAGCGTCGTCCCGTATCCGGAACTGTGCCAACGCCGCCGAGATCGAGCCTGCCTGCTCGGCGAGCTCCTCAAGTTGGGCGAGGGCATCGCGGATGTCTGATGCCGTATCGACGTCACTGGCGCCGACGGACTCAATGAGTTCCTTCTCCAACTCTGGACGCTTCGGAGCTCCGCCAAGCCGGGAGACTCCATTGGCGATGAGGTCGATGATCTGCGGGTTATCGACGGCGAGATCCCAGCATGTGCAGGGAGTACCGGATGACGCGAACTCCTCATCAACTGGTTTGCGTCGCCAACCGCTGCGACAGATGACCCCGATGGTCGAAGTCGGGTCTCGTCCAAGGATCGCTTGAGTCGTTTCGTGGATAAAGGTAGCTTCGTCGACGCCACTGGCAAAGGTGCCGCCTGCGGCAGCGCCGCCTTCGTGCCATCGCTCTGGCTCATGGGACGTGAGAGGTTGGCCGCCAAGTTCCTGGGAGATGATCCCGAGGAGATTGAGCACCTTCGGAGACGAGCGGAAGGAGACGCCCAGACCGAGCGGCTCCCCTCCGATTCTGCGGAGGACACGTTCCACCTGGATGGGACGAGCGCCCGCCCATGAATATATGCCTTGTAGCGGGTCGCCGACAAATGTTCTACTGGCGTCGCAGCTGCGTAAGGCGATGTCGAGCTGCTGCGGTGAGAGGTCTTGGAACTCATCGACGAGGATGGCGGCGTAGTGCGCGCGGTACAGTCTCGCGACTCCTGGAACATGAAGAAGTCGTTCAGCGTGTCGGAGTAGGTCATCGTAGAAGAGAGCACCATCTCGTTGCCGCTGAGCTTCCACTTCCTTGGTACGGGGCTCGCTGCTCGTGTTGAGCCGGCGAATCACTTCCTCATCGGTGAACGGACCCTGTTTGCTTCTCGAAGCTGGTCGCCGATCAGGGCCCGCATCTCGTGCCCTTCGTTCTCACAAGAAGCCCCTCGAGGTACGGGTCGATCGTGTTGTCTTGAGTGCGCTTGTCGGGCATTTCTACGTCTGTGGGGATACCGAGGACGCGCCCGTGCGATCGGATCACCTCGGCCGCGTGACCATGGAAGTTGTGGACCGCGACGAACTTCCGTTTGCGTTCCGCGCCAAGAACACCGACCAGTCGCTCATTCAAGTTCGCTTTGGCCTTATTCGAGAACGTCAAGGCGAGGATGCGCTGGCCTGGTTGTAGCTTGCTGATGAGGAACTCCGCGCGCCGGGCCAGAAGCTCCGTCTTGCCACATCCGGGCGGCGCGATGACCAGCAGGTTGCGAGCCTCGGACTCCGGATCGGCGCTGATGCTCTCTGAACTCACGCCTGGATCCGCTTCTCTAGCTCGGTCAGGAGCGCATCAATGCTTGCGATCTTGGAAGCGTCCTCAGCGGTCATGGTCTTAGCGATTACAAGCGCTGCCGGCACTTTTCGGCTCCCTCGGCCTTTGCCCAAAGAAGCGCGGCAGAAGGCAGCCAAACGCAGCGGGTCGGCTTCAGCGAGCGAGGTCGCTTCGCACGAATCCAGGATCGCCCGCTCATCGCGGGCGTCCTTCGCTGCGATCAGACGCTGCCCGACCTCTTCCGCACCGATACCTCGGCAGTACTCGTCTTCAAGGTCGGTCACGGAAGCAAAGATGCTGCAGCCGAGAACGTCCTTCGGGCGTCCTCCGACGGCACCAAGCCACGGGTTCTTCTCCGCCTCATCGACAAGACCGAGCACCTGGATATCGAATCCCTTCGGTCCTAGCAGCTTGTACACCTCGGGGAACTTGTCGGCGCCCCCAAGCTCGAAAACGACGGCGCCGATCCGGTCCAACGAAATACCACGGGCGCGCGCCGCGGCCTCAACGATGAGCCGATCCGCCACGCCTGCAGTGGACGCGCATCAGGATCCGTAGAGCGCTTTCGCAGCCTGTTCGACGACCAGGGTGAGGCTGATCGGTCCGCGGCCGGTGGCCCAGATGGTGGTGGGGACTTCGACGATGTGATCGTTCTTCACGGCGTCCAGGCGTGCCCAGACCGGGTTGGCGGCGAGCTGTTCGGACACGGATGGCATGTCCTCGGGTCCGTAGGAGAAGGTCTGCACGAAGATCACGGTCGGGTCGTTCTGCAGGATCTTCTCCAGGGAGAAGGTGCCTGCCCCGGGCTGGTGTCCCTGGCCGCCGTCGGTGGGAGTCGGCCAGGGATAGTCACTGATCTCGTTGAGGATGGAGCCGAGGAGGGAGTCTTCGGTCTCGACGGAGAAGTTTGTGTCGGTGCCGAAGATCGCGAGGCTGGAGACCCCGTCGGTGCGGTGTTCGCGGGCGTCGTCGAGCGCAGTGTTGAATTTCGCGACAGCCGCGCCTGCTTCGTCAGCATGGTCGGTGACCTGGCCGACCCACGTGGTGAAGTCCGCCATCTCCTGGTAATTGCCGATCTGGACCAGATATGTGGGTATCTCGGTCTTGATGGACTCGGCGATACGGTCGTGCACGCCGGCGAGGCCGATGACGAGGTCCGGCTCTGCTTTGATGATGTCTTCGATGTTTTCCTCGCCGAAGGCGCCGCCGATGAGGGGGATCGTCGAGGCCTCTTCGGGGCCGAGGTAGTTCGGATCGGCGAGCAGACCGTCCTCTCCGGCAGCCGTCGACGCCGTCGGGACAAGGCCGAGCGACACGAGGACGTCATCGCAGGCGCCGGTGAGGCAGACGATGTTCTGGACGGGGTCATCGATGACGACTTCCGCGCCGGTGCCGTCCGTGACGGTGACCGGGAGGAACCCTTCGCCCGGAGCGCCCGAGGGAGAGCCTCCCTGGTCCGCGGAACCACAGCCCGTCAATGCGGCTGCGGATACCACGAGTGCACCGATCATCCCGAACCATGCTCGTCTGTTCTTCACCGTTCAACTCCCTGACTGCCGTCTGACTACAATGAGAACCAACATAGCGTAATGATAATCATTCTCGATAGGTGGATGTGTGAGCGGTGGCTGCACGAGGACGGCTCGAACACGCATCGTGGCCGTTGCAGTGCTCGTGGCGCTTATGGTCGCAGGCGTTGGTCTGGGAAGCCCGATGCTTGGCCCCGGGCAGTTGGTTGAGGCTCTCGGCGATCCTGAGTCGTTGACGCGGACGATCATTTTGGATGTGCGGTTGCCGCGAATCGTGCTCGCCGTTCTCGTGGGTGCTGGCCTCGCCGTCTCCGGGCTGTTGCTGCAGGACGGCCTGCGCAACGATCTCGCCGGTCCCGAACTGCTGGGGGCATCTTCGGGGGCTGCGTTAGCGATGGCCATCCTGACGATGTTCGCCATCCCCGTGCCGTGGGTGCTGCATCCAATGATCGCCCTCCTCGGCGCGCTCGCGGGCGGGGCACTGGTGCTGTCCCTGGTGGGGACGGTGTCCACACCGGAGAGGGTCGCGGTGCTGGGGGCTGCGGTGTCCAGCGTCCTCGGAGCGTCGGTCACCGCGGTGATCGGACTGGGAGGAGATACGGCTCGCGTCAACCTGCTCTTCAGCTATCTGCTCGGAAACCTCTCCGCACGGAACTGGTCGCACGTCGGCATGGTTGCCCCGGCGGTGCTGATCATGCTGGCAGGCGCGGTGCTTCTGGGACGAAGCGTCGCGCTCATCAAGGTGGGGGAGTCGCCTGCCCGTGCGCTGGGCGTGCGCGTCACCGCGATCAGGGTGGCCGTCCTCCTGCTCGCGGCGATCGTCTCCGCGACGGTGACCGCGGCATGCGGGCCGGTGGCTTTCATCGCGTTGCTGGCACCGCACCTGGCCCGGCGCGTCACCGGCGAGAGCCGCACCGCGCCGCTCATCGGGATCGTTGGCGTTCTCGGGGCTCTGCTGCTGCTCGTCGCCGACCAGGCGGCGCAACTGGTGGTCTATCCGGCGGAGATTCCCGTTGGGGTGATGACGACGGTGTTCGGCGTCCCCGTGATGCTGATCCTGTTACGACGACGCCACCTCGCTCGTTCCCGTCCGGCAGGCATGCAGTGATCCCGCGCTCGAACGTGGTCCGGGGAACTGCGGCGGGCAGCATCCTGCTCCTGCTGGCAGTGGTGGCGTTCCTCCTGGAGCTCGCGCTGGGAAGAGGAGGGATGCCGGTAAACCATGTGCTTCCCGCGCTCGTGGGCGACCCTGTCAGATCGTTCGAGACGTTGATTCTCGACCTGCGGCTCAGCCGCGCGGTCGGAGCCGCTTTCGCCGGCGGCGGGATGGCGATCGCCGGAGCTCTCTTGCAGTCCGCGACCCGCAACCCCTTGGCCGAGCCCGGCATTCTCGGGATATCCGGAGGGGCGGTGCTGGGGGTGGTCCTGGCGTTGTGGGCTGGAGTCCGCCTTCCCGGCGGTGCACCCACCACCGCCCTCATCGGCGCTGCTCTCGCACCGGTGCTCATCGCCGCCGTCCTCGGCCGCCGCTGGAACAGTCCCAGGGACCTCGCGTTGACGGGCGTTCTGGTCGGACTTCTCCTGTCTGCTGCGGCATCCGGCGTCCTCGTCACCAGCGGGCAGACCCTCGGAGTGGTTCTGCGGTGGACGATCGGTTCCCTCAACGCCGTGAACTGGTCTGATCTGACCCTGATGTGGCCGGCCACAGTCGTGGGTCTCGTACTGATCGCCATCATCATCAGACCGCTGGGGGCTCTGGCACTCGGGGATCATGTGGCCGTGTCGATCGGCGCCCGCCCGACAGCGGTCCGAGCCGTCGCGCTGGTCGCGGCGGTGCTGCTGACCTGCGGCGCCGTGACCGTCGGCGGTGCACTTCCGTTCCTCGGGCTCGCCGCACCGCATATCGCGCGTCGCCTGGTCGGATCGGCCCCAGCGATCCTGTTACCGGTGTCCGCGTTGATGGGCACAGCGATCCTGCTGTGCGCGGATCTGCTCGCGATCTCCATCTCGGTGGACCTCCGCGGCATCGGGACGGTGACCGGCCTGCCCGTGGGGGCAGTGATCGCACCGCTGGCAGGCCCCTACTTGCTGGTGCTGCTGCGCAACAAGACCCGCCTGAAAGGAGGCATCAGGTGAACAATATTGAATGCGTCTCACTGTCTGTCGGGTTCGACCGGACCCGGCACGTGCTGGAGGAGTTCGACCTGCGACTTCACCCGGGCGAGGTCACCGCGCTGCTCGGCCCGAACGGTTCCGGGAAGTCCACCCTGCTGTCCACGATCGCGAGAATCCACCGACCCGAGTCTGGCACCGTCAGTCTGGATGGGAAGAACATTCATCGGATGCCCACACGCGAGGTCGCACGCCGGCTCGCCCTGCTCCCGCAGGGAACCAGCACACCAGAGGACCTGCGTGTGCGCGACCTCGTCGCCTATGGGCGCTACCCCTACCTGCACCGCCTCACCGGGCTCTCGTCCGAGGATCATGCCATCATCGAGAAAGCGATTACTCGGACGGCGCTTACCTCTCTTGCGGACCGACCCGTCGATTCCCTCTCCGGTGGTGAGCGCCAACGTGCGTGGATCGCCTGTGCTCTCGCTCAGCAGACCCCGTGGCTGCTGCTGGACGAACCAACGACATTCCTGGATCTGGGCCATCAGGTCTCGCTGATGAGACTGCTCCGCACGTTGCACGACGAGGACGGGCTCTCTCTCGTGATGGTTCTGCACGATCTGGCCCAGGCAGCGACCTACGCCGACCGGGTCATCGTTCTCCAAGACGGCAGGATCGCCGCTGACGGTACCCCTGAGCAGGTCATTACCCCGAAGATTCTCCGCGAAGTCTTCGAAACAGACGCAGAAGTCATCCCGCACCCGTCGAGCGGCCGCCCCCTCGTCATCCCGGTTCCATAGCGCCTCGTTGGAGGAGCGTGCTGAGTCGGGAACGGTTGTCTGCGAGCAGTGCTCGAGGAGCACCTTCTTCCACGATGCGTCCGCCGTCGAGGACGAGGACGCGGTCGCAGGCGAGGATCGTCCGGGTGCGGTGTGCGATGACGAGTGTCGTGAGTTCGGCGTGGGTACGAAGTGCCCGGGTGAGGTCGTCTTCGCTGTGCGGGTCCAGGTGAGCGGCGGCCTCGTCGAGGACGAGGATGTCGGCGCCGGTGAGGAGTGCACGGGCGAACGATACGCGTGCGCGCTGTCCGCCGGAGAGGCCATCGCCTCTTTCGCCGACGGGGGTGTCCAGCCCTTCGGGTAGGCCAGAGCGCGGGTCCCGCAGCAGTGCGGCGTCTGCGGCTTGTTCGACCTGCGCGTCTGACGCGTCCGGGCGGGCGAGTAGCAGATTTGTTCGCACAGTGCCGCGCATCAGGTGGGCTTCCTGGGGGACGGCAGTCACGGCCCGGCGCAGCAGGGGGTCCTCAATGCGATCTGCCGGCGCGCCTCCGATGCGCACTTGCCCGGTGTCGGGGTCCCAGGTTCGCAGCGCGAGCGCGGCGATGGTGCTTTTGCCCGCGCCCGACGGTCCGGCGAGGGCGACGCTCTCCCCGGGCCGGATGCGAAAGCTGATGGAGTGCAGGACGGGGCTGTCGGGGTTGTAACCGAAGCTCACGTCGACGAACTCGAGCGACCCCGCCTGCGTTGGGTCGATGTCGTGCACGGGCGAGTCGGGAGCAGGGGCCGCGTCGGGGGCGGTGAACACGGTGTGCAGTCTGTTCGTGGAGGCGATGAGCGTTCCGAAGTTCTTCAGCAGGCCGGCGATCTGTGCTGCAGGTCCCAGCGTTCCCATCGCGAGGACCATTGCGACGGCGACCAACTCGGGTGGGGTGCGTCCGTCGCGGACCGTGGCCCCCATGAGGAGGATTGCGAGGATGCCGGCGCCGGCGACGATGGTTTCGCTCAGTGCGCCTTCCAGTGATGCGCGGGTGCCCGAGCGCAGCTGCCATCGTGCGAGCTCCTGGTCTGCTTTTTCCACTCGTCGCAGACGCTGGGGAAGCTCGCCGGCCGCGGTGAGGTCGCCGATGCCCTGGATGGTTTCGACGAACAGTGAGTGCACGTGGACGGCGGACGACCGCGTCTTGCGACCTTGGGCCAGGCCCCACCTGCTGAGTGCCCAGGGCAGGGCGAAGAGCAGCACTGCTGCTGCGGCCCACACTCCGATGAGCTGCGGCGAGATGAGTGCAGACAACGTGCCGCCGGCTCCGAGCACGACGATGGAGGTGAGCATCTGGGCGATGGTGTGAGCGAAGAGCCATTCCAGTGTCTCCACGTCCCCCATGACGGAGGCCGTGTCGTCGGACCCGGACCTTGCTCCTGTTCGCGCGGGGGAGGAGCGCGCCAACTCGGTGAAGGCAGTGGAGCGCAGCACGGCGAGCAGGGCGTAGGCGAGGTCGTGGGAGATGTAGGACTCCCACCAGGCGAGGACGGCGACCGCGAGCGCCAGGGCCGCGATCACCGTGGCGAGCATCCGCCACTCATCGGGGAAGCTCGCCGAGAACAGCGCGTGTCCGAGGAACAGAGCCGAGGTTGCGGACAGGGCCAGGATTCCCAGTTGATGGAGCAGGCTGGACGCGATCGTGCCGAAGAACGCCACCCGCCGTTGGGAGATTAGAGGCAGAACCCATCGCAGTGCGTTCATCGCGCAGCCTCCTCGAGCCGGTGATATGCATCAGATGCGCGCAAATGCTCGTACGGACCTTGCTGCGCGACCCGTCCGTGTTCGAGGAGGATGATCGCGTCCGCGTCCTGCACGCTCTCCAGGCGGTGAGTGATGATGATCGTGGTCCGGCCTTCCCGGGATGACAGTCGACGGGTGATCGCGGCCTCTGTGCGCACATCCAGATGGGCGGTCGCCTCGTCGAGCACCAGCAGTGGGCGGTCCTGCAGTACGGCCCGTGCGATGGCGAGTCGCTGTCGCTGCCCGCCCGAAAGACCCGCACCGAACTCACCCAGCACCGTGTCGTACCCGTCGGGCAGGGTGCGGATGAACTCGTCGGCCTCCGCGAATACCGCCGCCTGCTCGATCTGCGCCTTGGTGGCATCGGGGCGTCCGAGGGAGATGTTCTCTGCGATCGTGCCGGCGAACACCATGGAGTGCTGCGAGACGACGGCCATCGAATCGATAAGCGCATCCCGGGTGAACGAGGAAAGGGGGCGGCCGTCGAGCAGAATCCTTCCGTCGACGGGATCGTCCATGCGCTGCAGCAGTCTGATCGTCGTCGTCTTGCCCGAACCGGACGCGCCGACGATCGCCACCGTCGCGCCTCCGGGTATTTCCAGATCGACGTTGCGCAGGACCCACCGCTCATCGCCCGCGGTGCGGTAGCGGTAATTGATCTTCTCGAAATGCACCGCGCTGCCCTGCCGGGCGGGAGCGCCATCGTCGCCGTCGAAGACGACGGTGGACTGGGTTTGCAGGAACTCGTCGATCCCATCGGCAGCAGTCAGCCCGAGGTAACCGGCATGCCACGCCGCTCCGAGGTCGTTCACCGGGCGGAACACCTCTCGTGAGAGCAGCAGCACGACGAATGCCTCGCCCGCGGTGATCTCTCCACGCCACGCGCCCAGTCCCGCGATCACCGTTGCTGTGGCCGCACCCCCGTACACCGCGAACCCGGTAACGCCGCTCTCCACGAGCGAAACCCGCAGCTGTGCCACCGTCGCGCGGTAGAAGCCCCAGGCTCGGTCACTCAGCGCCGCGCCCACCGTGCTTGTGGCGCCGAGGATCCGGAGCGTCGGAATCGCCTGGATCCCGTCCAGGAAGTCCGCACTCAACCGCTGCTGCTGCGCCCACCGCTCGCGTCCCCGGCGCAACAGCGTCGCGTCCAGGAATCGCCCCGGCACCGTGGCGATGACCGCCGCCAGGAGAAGCACGATTCCCGAGGCCGGAGAAATGGTCCACAGGTAGGCGACCACCGTGATCGGAAGCAGAATGGTGACGATCAGGCTGGGAAGGTAGCGCGAATAATACGGGTCCAGCGACTCCACACCATCCACGATCGTCGCCGCCAACTCACCCGAACGCTTCCTCGTGAGCACCTCGGGCCCCAGCACGCCCAGATGAGCGAGCAGTACGCCCCGCAGTCGCCGACGGATCCGGATACCCACCCACACCACGACAGTGTCACGCAGCCACGCGGCCACCGCTCGGAACACCAGCACCGCCAGAGTGAACATCGCCGCTCGCGCCAGACCGGGCGCATCAGAGGCCACCGCGGCGGCCAGCAGCGATGCGATCGAGAATCCGAGCGCAATCGACAGGCCAGACGCCAAGAGCATCACGAGAACACTCACACCGATCCAGCCCAGCACAGGGCCCGCGAGAACTAACAGTCTGCGATGGAGCATCATTGGGCCCTTCGACAAGATGATTACGTTGCGTCCACGCTACCTTATTGAGGATCATTCTCAATAAGTGGCATAGGGCAGGGGCCATTGTGAGCCGGGTGCCCTGGCACATTGCTCAGCGGTGCTCATTACTGCTCAAGACGTCGAACGCCCGTGACTCAAGCGAGAGCATGACTCTCAACTAGGTTCCGGCATCGACGGTCGCCCCCGAACAGGATTCCGAGGTGATGAGTGAACCGGTCGCCGAGCGCTCTGGAGAGCGAGTGTGGGAGGACGGAAACACCAAGTCGGAGGGTCGATCTGACCGAAAAATATAGGCGGGATTGCAGCGAATACCACATGCAATCAATGACCCCAGTATCTCAACGCGCCATCGACGCGGTTGCCCGCAGCGCCACAGAGGGCTTGCGCCTGACGCTTCGCAACAGGCTCGAACGACAACGTCGGCGGCATCCTCCCAGAGTGACACCGCTTCGATGCCACTCTGGGGAGATGAGTAGACCCAACCTCGGCCCAAGTGACTCTCCACCCAACGCCGATAGCGTCGCCGGATTCGATCGCACCATACCGCTCGCCGTTGAGGCTCTAGAGCACCGGGCACGCGACGTCGAGAGCGTTGCCGGTGCGGGCGACGACACGGCCGTGCTGAAGGCATACGCGGCCGCAAGATTCTTCATCGTCCAGATCGATGTCGATATGCGAGTTCTATTGCGCGCGATGGCAGCCGATCCGACGGCGCGGGTCACGACCGAAAAGCTCCTCGCCCTCGTCCTCCGGGAGAGCATCGAGGGCGTCTACCGGGTACTGGGGGACCTGCAACGCACTGCGCGCACCCAGGCCGGACGATTTGCCGACTTCGTAGAGGTGGACCAGCTCACGGCTGCGCAGGATGCCTACAAGAGAAATATCCGAGACATCGCCGAGGACCGACCCTTCAAGGAGACGCTCGTGAAGATCCGCAACGAGGTCGCCGCCCACATGTTCAGCGACGAGGTCGGCATCGAGTCAGCGGCCGCCTGGGTCGTGTCTCGCTCCGTCATGCCGAAAACCGATGAC
The DNA here is from genome assembly GCF_900163665.1 of Frigoribacterium sp. JB110. Classification (GTDB taxonomy): domain Bacteria; phylum Actinomycetota; class Actinomycetes; order Actinomycetales; family Microbacteriaceae; genus Microbacterium. Next base: position 203,442 of record NZ_FUIA01000011.1, on the reverse strand, counting down.
GCAATGTTCAACAGCCTGATCTTCAGCCGCTCGATCCAGGTTCTTCGCGCGCTCCACACGCTCGATGAGGCGCTTGCCAGCATCCGTCGGATGTAATCGGCGGCGACCATCGACGCGTTTCATGACTCGGGGCGACGGGGGACCGGTCCGCTGGTAGCCGAGGCATTGAGAGACTCCGTCGCGGTGGCTGGGGATGGGTGTGCGCCGAATTTCTACTCGCGGTTGCTAGTCCGGGCGCGGGCTAGCGCGGCGGCACCTGGGCATACAGCCGGAACGCCCGGCGTTGCTCGTACGAAACGTAGTCCGGGAAGCAGCCCTGATGTTCGACAGACACGATGTGCCGCCAACTGTCTGGGTCAAAGCCCGTCATCCAGTCTGCTCCGTACCGAGCCTGGGCGAGCGGGGTGGCCCAGGTCGCCGGATCCATTGGGCTGTAGAGGACGGCACCTCCTGGGGGCATGGAAAACTTGTGGGTGACGTTCTCGACGTTGGCGGCTACGTCGCCCTGGAGGTAGGTGAACCCTGCGGCGATGTCGCGGTCGACCTGTTCGGACATTTCGACGAACGGGGAGAAGGAGAGCTGGTCGGCGAAGGTGAACCCGACAAGGTAGGGCGTTTCCTCCCTGGTGAGTTGACCGATGACGACTCGCAGGTCGCCGTTCGGGCGGCGCCTGTTGAGCCAGGCGCTCGCGGCCACGATGTCGCCGACCGGCTCCTCGGGATGCAGAGGGTCACCGACCGCCGGCTGGCTCTTGAGCGGGAAGCCGGTCCACTCACCGCGGTGATCTCGGTGCACGATCCGTGGCGCGATGTCGGCGAAGAACCGGAGCACAGCGAGCATCGTGCTTGTCAGCTCCTTGCCTTCCAGGTTCGCCTGATACGCGGGTTGTAAGCGTTGCGTCCTCTTCTCCAGCTCGGCATGTGTTGCGGCGGGGATGGGGCGCCAGCAGCCGTAAGTCCGCAAGCCGTGGGTACCGCCGATGAGGACGTCCTCGCTCGGTGAGACCTCGAACATCAGGTGTTGGTCTACGTTGCGGGCGTATTTGACTGCGTTGATGAGCTCGGCCCCGGGCGTGGGCGTCGGCGTGAACAGCGCCAGGTAGGTGGCGTTGTCGTCAATCTGTTTCGTTAGCAGGTCGTTGAGGTTCTGCACCCGGCCGAGCCAGTTGCGGGCGTGCACGCCGAGGTCACCGCCCCGGGCGGTCTCGGCGTAGTACGCGGCGACGTCGTTCTGGATGTCCTTCATGACCTGGCGCAGGCGCGGCTCTTCAGCCGGCGTGATGGTCAGGGGCGAGGTGCTCATCGTTCGTGTCCTCGGTTCTTGGGCGGGTTCGTTAATGCTCCCAGAGGTTGCCGGTCTGGCGGAGGGGGTTTCCTCGGAGCCTCCAGCCCAAGCCGGAAATGTGAACCCTGGAACTGCGAGCCGACGTGTGAGACCAACCCTCAACTGAGCCGCCGACCGATCACGCCGCGAGCCTCAATAATGGCCGGTCAACGGTCACATTTCGGAGCAAAAATGTAGGGATTGCAGCGAATACCACATGGAATCTCTGACTCTGGTACTAGAGAGCCGCCTTATCAGTGTATTGAGTCCGACAATGGTGGGATCGGCGGTGTCTTGAGCGAGGTGACCGACCCCGCCCAGTGGGCGACACCGAACACGACGGTTCGCCTGTCTGTTCCCGTCCCCGACGATGAGCCCGTGTCGCGCGTGTACACGATCCGACGCTTCGATCCCTCCTCGAATCGGGTGGACATCGATTTCGTCGTTCATCCGGAGCCGAGCCCGGTCATGCGCTGGCTCGCGGTCGTCGCACCCGGTGACAAGATCGCAGTGGCAGGGCCACGACAGCATCAACTTCCACTGTTCGCTCCCGCCAAGCGGGTGCTGCTCCTCGCGGATTCATCGGCGGTCCCCGCGCTCGCCTCGATCCTCGCGCACTGGCCACCAGGGGTACCGGCGTCCGTGCACGCCACTGTCGCGCGCGAGGACGAGCTTGCCGAACTGCCGCCAGTCGAGGGTGTCGACGTGGAGGCGATCACGGCGGCGCCTGGGGGCGCGACTCTGCTGTTGCAGGTGGCCGAGAGGACATCGGCGGTCCCCGAGTTCTCGGTATGGGCCGCCGGTGAGCGCGACGAGATGAAGGCCATACGCTCCCACTTCCGACACGCGATCGGACTCCCGAAAGAGGCCGTCCAGGTCTTCGGCTACTGGAAGCATGGCGTCTCCAACACCACCCTCGACATTCATCGCATCCTGCACCTGAAGACGCTCCTCGACCAAGGAAAGGGGATGGCCGAGTTCGATGAATTCGACATCAACGCCTGAACCCACTCCCGAGCGCGCCGTGGCCGCAACGACGGCGAGACTCTTCTCGACACGGACTCTCCTCGTGTGCGCGGCCCTCGCTGTCGTTGCCGGGGTGATCGCACAGCTCTCCCGTGTGCTCGGTGTCGCCATCCAAGCGATCGTGCCGTGGTTGAGCTTCCCCGCACCCCTGCCCTGGTTCCTCGGCATCATGGTCGCCGTCGCCCTGTTCCGCCGCCCCGGCGTCGCCCTGATTACCGGGTTCCTCGGCATGGTCGCCTCCGCAGGAGGACTGGTGCTCGTCGGCGGGGTCATCATTGAGCTTGTCTTCCTCGCCGGCCGCTACCGTCGTTGGAGTCCTGCCCGCTACTACTTGGCTGCTGGCCTCATCGCCGTCGTGAACTTCGGGTTCATGTACCTCTACGCCGAGTTCACCACGTTGCCAATACTCGTCCAGATCCTCGCCTTCCTGATCAGGCTCGGTCTCTACCTCGGCTACGCCTGGCTCGCGCTCTGGACCACCGCCCAGCTCGAAAGAGCCGGCATCCATGGTGTCAGCAAGGCCCGGAGCGCATCATGAGCGCACCAATACCGACCCAGACTGCTCGCCGAACCGCACCCGGAACACCCAGGAGAAGGATCGCGCTCCTCGTCGTCGCGGCCGCCGGTCTGATCCACACCAGCTTCAGCCTCCTGTGGGCCGCAGGCGGCACCCTCCTCCTAGACACCGTTGGCCCCTGGGCCAGCACTCTCGCCGCCGCGGACCCCACCCGTCTTCAGCTCACGTTCGCGATCCTCGCCCTGGTTAAAGCCTCAGCCGCCCTCATCCCATTGCTGCTCCTGCTCCCGCACCCGCCATTGCAGCGCACGATCACTGCCATCTCCTGGATCGGCGGCATCACGCTGTTGGCAGTCTCTGCATGGCGCATCATCGGCAACCTCGCCATCCTGGCTCAGGGGGCACCCTATCCAGCGGAGACCGATCATCTTTCACTCCTGTGGAACACCGCTCTCTGGCAACCGCTGTTCTTCATCTGGGGCGCGGCGCTGATTATCGCTCTGATCCCCCTGAAGTCGAAGCGGGAGCCTTGAGCCGACCTGGCCAGTTCGCCGCGGGTGCGGTTTACCGTGCCTCGTGCGGGCTGCGTGGCCGGGCGTCGTGGTGGAGTATCTCGCCGCGGGTGAGAGGCCCATTTCTGTGGGTACCGGTGAATCATTGGGACCAGCGGACGACGGTGGTGCCGAACGCTTGGGGGACGTGAACCGATCCGTTCCCCTTCGCGCACTCAGCCCTCAATCGGCGCTCAGCCGAATGATTGCGTAGTTGAAGCGGAGCCTGCCTGGGGATAACTCCACCGCGATACGCACGCCAGCAACGCCGGTTGCACATGAGTTAGCACGTAGAAACGCAGCAGCCGATCATGCCGGAGGCCCGGAAACAAGCGTCCTCAACCCCAGGCCTTCAACCCCTCCACGAGCTCAGCTCAGAACTGAGCCTGTTCGCGTCCGCGCGGCGGCGCTTACCCGTCCCGGCCAGGATCACGGTGGCGAGCCATTCCCCGTCCGGCCCCACCTGGGACGCGGTATCGATCTTGATGGTATCCCACCCGATCAGCGATCCGTCGAGCGCCTGGACGACGATCTTATGGTCACCAAACACCGCATCCGCGGGGATCGTCACCACGGTGTCGCCTGCAGCGTCCAGGGTGACGATACCGAGCAGCACCGGAGTGGAGTGGAGCCACACGCCGCCGGATCTAGTGGATTCTTGCCAGGTAGTCGGCGACGGCGTGCGTGTCGCCGGTATCGGTGATGAGGGCGATGTAGCCGTCTGGTCGGATGAGCACGAGCGAGCGGGGGGTCGCGTGGTACGCCTGAGCCAGATGGCCTCCGACGTCCGCGATCTCGTCGGGCCGGGTCGGGTGCTCGACGATGTGCAGCGTCCTGAGATCGGAGCCGGCAGCGTCGACCGTGGTGGTTCCCGTGAAGTCCAGGAGTGTGAAGCGTCCGCCGCTGGTCAGATCGAACAGCCGATGCTCGGCATCCGCATCGGCGAGCCGGGTCGCGTCGGGGGCGCGGTCTCCGGCGTGCAGCTCGGCGGCATCTCCTCGGTCGTCCTGCGCCAGGGCGGAGCCGCGGTAGCCGACGTCGAGCTGGATCGTGCTCGCGTCGCGGCGGGTCGATGGGCCCTGCTGCTCGAGGGCCTGCGCGAGGCGGGCGTCCGAGAACTCGAGCACGTCCGCGGCGATCGGCCGCCGCTCGGCCTCATAGCTGTCCAGCAGCGCGTCCGGGGCGCCGGCGGCGACGGCGGCGAGCTTCCAGCCGAGGTTGTGCGCGTCCTGGATGCCGGTGTTCATGCCCTGTCCGCCGGCCGGGGAGTGGACGTGTGCCGCGTCCCCGGCGAGGAGCACGCGCCCGGCACGGTAGCGGTCGGCGAGGCGGACGTTGGCGCGCCAGAGCGTGGACCACTCGGGTTCGTTCAGGCGGATGTCGGTGCGACTGCTGCGCCGCTCCAGGATCGCCTGAAGGTTCTCCAGAGCGGTCTCCGCGTTCTGCCCGGGCGTGATGCTGGCCTGGTACTGGAACAGGGCGGTGGAGGGGAGTGGGCACAGGCTGACGGCGCCTTCGGGATGCCGCCACATGTGCCAGGCGTCCCGGTCCAGTCCCTCGACGGCGAGATCGGCGACAAGCATCCGCACGCCCTCGCGCGTCTCTCCCTCGAACGCGATCCCGGACTGCTTGCGGACGATGCTGTGCCCGCCGTCGCAGCCGACGAGCCATCGCGCGATGATCGTGGCCTTCTCCCCGGCTGTGACGATCGTCGCCGACACCGCATCGTCGGACTGCTCCAGGCGCTCCAGCGTCGTGCCGAACTCGACGTCGCCGCCGAGTTCGGCCAGCCGTGACCGGAGGGCCTGCTCTACCCGCCACTGGGGCGTGATGAGGCTCGTCGTGTAGGGGATGTCCGGCCGGTTTCTCAGCGACTCCGGCTCGGCGCCGCCGAGCGTCACCGCGCCGTCGGGTCCGGTCGACTGCATCGGCATCGCCATCCGGCCGTGAGAGAGCACGCGGTCGATGATGCCGAGATCCTCGAACACCTCCAGGGTGCGCGGCTGCACGCCCTTGCCGCGAGATCCGGGCTGCGGGCCGGCGCCTGCTTCGATCAGGCGGAAGGGGATGCCCTTCCGGGCAAGCTCGCAGGCCAGAGTAAGACCGGTGGGACCGGCCCCGACGATCAGCACCATGGTCTCCGCTGGCGTCGGCGATGTCGCGTCGCTCATCTTCCATCCTCCTTTAAGAAAGTAAAACCTTTCTATAGGGTAGGCCTGGTTGCTGAGAAAGTAAAGACTGTCTATCGTCGAACCATGCCCACCGTGTCCACCGAGCCGTCGCGTCGACGTCGGCATGGCAAGCAGCTTGAGGCGGAGCTGCTTGCAGCGGCGTGGGAGGAGCTGGTCGAGGCCGGTTACGGCCGGCTCACGATGGATTCGGTGGCCCGGCGCGCGCGCACGAGTGAGCCGGTGCTGTACCGCCGGTGGGCCAACAAGGACGAGCTGGTCCTTGCCGCGATCGAGCGCCATAGAGACGCCAACCCCGTTGCGGTCCCGGACACCGGCTCCCTGCGCGGTGATCTGATCGCCTACCTGACGGCGATGAGCGAGGCGCGCGCGACCTTCTTCGCCGTCGCGGTGGCCGCCGCCTTCTCGGGCCTGCTCGCCGAGACTGGCCTGACCCCCGCCCAGGTCCGCGAAAGGGTCATGTCCGTCGAGGCGCTCCCCACCAGCCGTGACATCTACCGGCGCGCTCGCGATCGCGGCGAACTCGACCTCGGACGCATCTCGGCCGCGGTGCTGAACATGCCGTTCGAACTGGTGCGGCACGACTTGATCATGGACCTCCGGCCCCTGAAGCGCTCCCGCATCCGGGCCATCGTCGACGAACTCTTCCTGCCTCTCATCGGACTCGACGGGCGGTGAGGGCCCGCATGCTCCAACCGGAAGCATTGGAGCGCTGCTGAAATCAGCACCGAGTTCCCGACCGACGCCCTCCGTCGTTCTTCGGGAGATGAATTGCGGATTCTCGATCTCAATGGTTAGGCTAGCCTTAGTTATTGGTGGTAACTTTCCGGAGAGGCCGATATGAGACGAATCGGGGGGCGTCCCCGTCAGATCGAGATGGGGGACATCGTCCGTGTCGGCCGGGAGATCGGACTGCATCAGCTCAGCCTGAACGCCGTCGCCGCTCGGCTGGGCGTGTCCTCGACTGCCCTGTATCGGCATGTGGACGGACGGTGGGGCTTGGAGAGCCTGGTAGGTGAGAACATCCTCGCGGATCTGCAGTTGCCGGATGAGCCCTCCCAGGAGACGGCGCAGCATCTTCTGTCGTTGGGGCTTCGGCTGCGCTCGTTCATCCTGAAGCATCCGGGGTTGGCGGCGTATGTGCAGACGCTGTTCCCGCGCGGTGACAGCGGTCGGCGGCTGCTCGCTGCCGAGGTCGAGGCGCTGGGTCGGCGTGGCTACGCGGCGGATGCGGCGGTCGTGCTGTCGTCGGCGGTTGCGTCGGTCGCGATCGGCTATGCAGCCGCGGAGGACCTCCAACGGCAACGAGCCGAGGGGCGTGCGCGGCAGGAGGAGAACGCCTTGGCTGCGATGGGGGACGATCCTCGGCTGGGAAAGGCCTATTGGGGGCTCCCGGACGTGGGTGCCGACGAGTATGTGCGGCTGTGGCTGGGTGCGGCGGTGCGGGCGTTCGTGGCTGCGGCGCCTCCCGGGCGCTCTCCCGAGCAGATCAGGGCGGCACTGGATGCCGCAGGAAAGGGGCTGTGATGGCCAAGCGAGGATTCGGCGGCGTGGTGATGCGCGCCTATGGGGCGCGTGATCACGAGGCGACGGTCACAGCCACCGAGCTGATCTCACCGGGGCTTCTGCGGGTGCGCATGCACTCGGCGACGTTGCTGCGAGGCGATGTGCTGGCCCCGACCGCGGCCGTGCGGTTCTGGTTCCCCGATCATGAGGGGAAGGACTTCGAGCATCAGCGCGGGTACACCCTCTCCGAGGGTGATGAGGCTACCGGGGACTTCGCGGTCGACTTCGTGCTGCACGAGCCGGCTGGTCCCGCGTCGGCGTGGGCGAAGCGCGCCCAGCCCGGGATGACGGTGCAGGTGACGCCTTTCGGTAGCACCCGTTTCGATCTTCCTGCAGACCTGCCTGCCGGGTACCTGCTGATCGGGGATGCCGCGTCGATCCCGGCGATCAACGGGATCCTGGGGGTGGTGCCGGCAGAGGTGCCGGTTGAGGTCTACTTGGAGGAACACCAGGACACCGACCGCCTCATCCCGCTTGCCCCGCACCCGCGGGCCGCCGTGTACTGGGTGCCGCGTCGCGGGGAGGCCTCGCTCGCGGCGGCGATCGAGGCCCGCGATTGGTCGGACTGGTATGCGTGGGCAGCTCCGGAGTCGGGGTCGCTCAAGCAGCTGCGCGCTCGGCTGCGCGAGGAGCTCGGGTTCCCGCGCAGCGAGACCCATGCCCAGGCGTACTGGTATTACGGTCGCCCATTCGGATCGAATCGCTCCAAAGCCGCCCCGGAGCCGGCGCCCGTGGAACTTCCCCTCGGGCAGGCCGCCGGCGAGCCGGCCGCCGCGGAAGAGTCCACCGTCTCGAGCATGATGGCGCCGGGGGCGCGTCGAGGCTCCTGGCGGGCGCAGGCAGGCGGCCGGCTGATCTCCCCGCTTCGCGCGACCCTCGTTGTCGGCGGCGTCCTGCAGACGATCGTCACTCTCACCCAGCTCGCTCCCTTCGTGCTGTTGGTCGAATTGGCCCGCGTGCTGCTGACGGGAGCCGACAGCGGGGCCCTGTGGTCCCTCGGGATCTGGGCGGCCGTGCTCATGGGCGCGGGGGTGCTGCTGTCGTCTGCGCTGATGCTCTGGATGCATGCGGTCGACGCGCGCTTCGCCCGCGACTTGCGCGCACGGCTGCTCGCGAAGCTCGCACGGGTGCCGTTGGGCTGGTTCGACGCGCGCGGTTCGGGGCAAGTCAAGCAGCTGGTGCAGGATGACACGCTGGCGTTGCACTACCTCGTCACCCATGCCGTGCCGGACGCGGTCGCGGCGGTGGTCGCGCCGGTCTCGGTGCTGGTGTACCTGTTCGTCGTGGACTGGCGGATCGCGCTGGCTCTGCTGCTGCCGGTGCTGGCGTACGTACTCGGGATGGCGGTGATGTTGGCCCAGTCGGGGCCGAAGACGTCGCTGGCGATGAAATGGGCGGAGCGGACGAACGTCGAAGCCGGGGCGTACCTGGAGGGGCAGCCCGTGATCCGAGTCTTCGGCGGCGCTGCCGCCTCCACTTTCCGTGCACGCCTCGGGGAGTACATCGATTTCCTGCGCGACTGGCAGCAGCCGATGATCGGGCAGCGCACCTTCATCGACCTCGTCACCCGTCCCGGGACGTTCCTGCTGCTCATCGGCGCGCTCGGCACGCTGCTTGTCACGACCGGGGGCATGGATCCGGTCGCTCTTCTTCCGTTCCTGCTGCTGGGCACCACGTTCGGGGCGCGGCTGCTGGGGATCGGCTACGGCCTGGGCGGGCTGCGTACGGGGCTGATCGCGGCCCGCGATATCCAGCTCGCGCTCGACGAGCCCGAACTGGACAGCGGCCCGGGAGCGACGGGCGGTGCGCAGGAGCCGGCCGGCCGTGTCGAGTTCGACCGGGTCGGCTTTTCCTACCGGCCCGGGGTTCCGGTGCTGCAGGATGTCGACCTCATCCTGGAGCCGGGCACCGTCACAGCGCTGGTCGGACCATCCGGCTCGGGCAAGTCCACCCTCGCCGCGCTGCTGGCTCGCTTCCACGACGTCCAGACCGGAGCGATCCGTGTCGGCGGGCGGGATCTTCGCGAGCTGACCGCCGACGAACTCTACGCCAGGGTCGGGTTCGTATTCCAGCAGACGCAGCTGGTGCAGGGGACCGTGCATGAGAACATCGCCCTCGCCGACCCCGGCGCGAGCCGGGAGCAGGTGGAGGAAGCAGCACGCGCGGCACAGCTCCATGAGCGGATCATGCGGATGCCGGACGGATACGACACGGTTCTCGGTACGGATGCGGCGTTGTCGGGCGGGGAGCGTCAGCGGCTCACGATTGCACGCGCTCTCCTCGCAGACGCCCCTGTGCTCGTGCTCGATGAGGCGACCGCGTTCGCCGACCCCGAGTCCGAGTACCTGGTGCAGCGGGCGCTGAACCGGCTGACCGCCGAGCGCACTGTGCTTGTGATCGCGCACCGGCTGCACACGATCACCGGCGTGGACCGGGTCGTCGTGCTGGACCACGGCCGGATCGCCGAGGTCGGCACGCACGAGGAGCTGCTGGCACGCGACGGCCGTTACCGGCGGCTCTGGGACGCTGGCCGACCTGCGTCCGCCGTCAGCGGGAAGGAAGAACTCCGATGATCCGCTCGATGCTCGCACTATTGCCCGCAGGCAGCGCCGGTCGGGTCGCCCGGCACCTTGTGCTGACCACACTCGGCGTCATCCTGAGAGCGGCCGGGGTGGTGCTGCTCATCCCGCTGATCGCCGCACTGTTCAGCGAGGATCCCGCCGTCGCCTGGCCGTGGGCAGGGCTGCTGGCCGTGGTGACCGTCGCCGGCTGGTTCGTCGACTGGGCCGCGGCGCAGCTCGCCTATCGTCTGGGCTTCGGGATCCTCGACAATGGCCAGCGCACCCTCGCGGACCGGATCATCGGGATCCGCCTGAACTGGTTCACGGCCGAGCACACCGCCACGACTCGGCAGGCCGTGGCCACCACCGGCCCCGATCTCGTCGGCGTCATCGTCTACTTCGTCACCCCGCTGCTCAGCGCGATCCTGCTCCCGCTGGTCATCGCCCTCGTGCTGGTGCCCATCGCCTGGCAGCTCGGCGTGGCGGCCCTGGTCGGGATCGTCGTGCTGTTCGCGGCGTTCTGGGTCTCGGGACGGCTCGGGCGCGCCGCCGACCGGGCGGCCGAGCGCGCCAACACCAGCCTGACCGAGCGGGTGCTGGAGTTCGCCCGCACCCAGCAGGCGCTCCGTGCCGCGCGGCGGGTCGAACCGGCCCGCAGCCACGCCGGTGCGGCTCTGGCCACCGCGCACAACGCCACGATGAAGACGCTGCTCCTGCAGATCCCCGGTCAGCTGCTCTTCGGTCTCGCCAGCCAGCTCGCCCTCCTCGCACTCGCCGGCACAGCCGTGATACTGACCATCCAGGGTGCCCTCAGCATCCCCCAGGCGATCGCGCTCATCGTCGTGATCGTCCGCTACCTGGAATCCTTCACCGTGTTCGCAGAGCTCTCCCCCGGGCTCGAGACGGTCACCGGCACGCTGCGCCGCATCCGCGAAGTTCTCGACGCCCCGCGGGAGCCCGCGGGCGAGGCCCAGGTGGAGATCGCCGGTGCACCGCGGATCGAACTGCGCAACATCGACTTCCGGTATGGCGGCGACGCGGCCGACGGACCACGCGTGCTCGACGATCTCGATCTCGTTTTCGAGCCCGGCACGACGACCGCGATCGTCGGTCCATCCGGGTCGGGCAAGAGCACCGTTCTCGCCCTCATTGCCGGACTGCATCACCCCGACGCCGGGGCCGTGCTCGTGAACGGGCAGGAACTGCGGAGCCTCGACGTCGACGCGCGCCGTGACCTGGTCAGCGTGGTGTTCCAGCACCCCTACCTGTTCGACGGCAGCATCCGCGACAACGTGCTCGTCGGAGACGCGGACGCCGACGAGCAGCGACTGGGCGAGGCCGCCGCCCTGGCCCGGGTTGATCGTCTCGTGAGCCGGATGCCGGACGGATGGGACAGCCGGGTCGGCGAAGCCGGCGGCAGCCTCTCGGGCGGCGAACGCCAGCGCGTCTCCATCGCCCGCGCGCTCCTCAAGCCAGCACCGGTCCTGCTCGTGGACGAGGCCACGAGCGCCCTCGACACCGAGAACGAGACCGCGGTCGCCGCCGCGTTGAGCAACGACCCCATCCCGCGCACCCGCGTGATCGTCGCGCACCGACTCAGCAGCATCCGCTCCGCCGACCGCGTCGTGTTCCTGGAAGACGGCCGCGTCGTCGAAGACGGCGCCCTCCCCGAACTGCTCGCCGCCGGCGGCCGCTTCGCCGAGTTCTGGCAGCAGCAAGACGCCGCAAGCGCCTGGCGGCTCGGAACCTGACCCGCGTGCCCAACAACGCGAACATCGGGCGGCGACCACCAATGGCCCCGGCGCACTCAAATCCCGTGAACACGGGTGAAGAAATGGACGCTATCCGCCACGCGAGCGGCGACGGCCAGCCGACGGCCAGCGGCCAGGCAACAACGCTGTGTGCTGCCCCCGGCATCTGCATCCTCGCTGACACGCTGTCCTGGTTCCTACCCGCCCGCCCGACACGGACGACGACCGAGGCGCCGAACGACGAGTGTGCGCCACCTTGACCGGCGCCCTCACCGATTATCGGCGGCCTCCTCGAGCCCGGCCACGGTTGCCACGTTGGCGGGCGCTGCGTTCGGTGTAGGCGAGCAGGAGAGTCGGAATGGTTGCGATGATGGTGATCGCGAGGACCCACCAGAATGTGGTGGAGAATCCGTCAGCCTCCTCGGCCGGCGTGGTGCCGTGGTGGAGTTGACCGGTGAGGACGACGGCGAGCACGGCGGTGCCGATCGCGCCGCCGACGCGCTGGAGGATGTTGAGCTGCGGTGTCGCGTCGGGGATCTGCTCCGGCCGCAGGGCCTGGTACGCCGCGGTCATCGTCGGGAGGATCGACAGGCCGAATCCGACGCCGCGGACGACCATGACGACGCAGAGCAGCCAGTACGAGGTGCTGGTGGTCAGGAACAGGAACGGGATGGTCGCGACCGTCAGGATCGCGGCGCCCGTGAACGAGGTGATCCCGGGACCGAAGCGGTCGGTGAACGGTGCGGAGAGCAGCGCGCCGATCGCGGTCGGTGCGACCAGCAGCCCGGCGATGATCACATCCTCACCCCGGACGGTCTGGAGATACAACGGCATCAGGATCATGCCCCCGTAGTTCGCCGCACCGAGAGCGAACGTGGCGATCATTGCCGCGGTGAACTCCCGATTGGCGTACAGCCGGACATCCAGCAGCGGATGCTTCGACCGGAGGGCGTGCAGGACGAAGCCGGTCAGGGCGAGCACCCCGACCAGGAGCCCGGCGACAGCATTCGTGTCCAGGCCTCCCGCGACACCGATCTCGGCCAGGCCGTAGGTGATGCCCACGATCCCGAGGGACGCCAGGATCAGACCGAGCAGATCGAACCGTCCCGCGTCTGCGCCCTTGTCCATCGGCAGGAGTCGAAGGGCGAGCACGATGCCCACGATGCCGATGGGGACGTTGAGCCAGAAGATCGCCTGCCACCCGAGCCCGGAAATGAGCAGACCCCCGACGACAGGCCCGATTGCCGGGGCGAAGATGATCGGGATCGCCAGCAACGCGATCACCTTGCCCATCTGGCTCTTGGCGGCGTGCGCGGTCCAGATTATCGTCCCGACGGGCATGATCATCCCGCCCCCGACGCCCTGCAGCGCCCGGGCAGCGATCAGCATCTCCAGGCTCTGCGAGAACGCGCACCACACCGAACCGATGGTGAACACGACCAGCGCGGCGACATACAGCCGCGCGGCCCCGAGCCGGCGTGCCGCCCACCCCGTCACCGGGATGACGGCCGCGAGCGCGAGCAGGTAGGCGGTGATCGCCCACTGCACCGAGTCCAGCCCCGCGTGCAGGCCGCCTGCGAGGCTGTGCACGGCGACGTTGACGATCGTCGTGTCCAGGAACGACAGCGAGGCGCCGATCATCACCACGCCGATCGCGCGGCGCAGTGCCGGCGAGAACCGCTCGTTCGCGGTCTCCGTCATCCCATCGGTCATCAGCGCGCTCCTCAGGTCGGTTCACATTCGGCATTTCCAAACTAGAATGGCCGTCATGCACGTAGAGGCCAACCAGTACCCCGAAACGGCCAACCTGGTGGAGCCGGTGCTCTCGCCCGTCCTGAGCATCGACCGCGATACCGCGCAGGACCATGAGCTCCTGCATCTGCACGCACACCCGGAGCCGATGCTGACGTGGAGCTCGACCGCGACGCTGATCGGCAGCGTCGCCGGGCGTGACTGGCTGATCCCGCCCGGCTACGGTCTCTGGGTTCCCGGCGGCATCGAGCACTCCGGTGCGGTGCTGCACGCCGGCGAGATGACGACGATCACCTTCGCTCCCGACGGCAGCCCTCTCGCCTGGACCGAGCCCACCAGCTTCGCCGTCGGGTCGTTGCTAGGCGAGATCATCACCCATCTGCATCGCATCGCTCCCGACGATCCCAGCCGTTCGCCCGCGGAGGCACTCATGTTCCAGCTGCTCACCCCGCTGCCCGCGCAACATATCCACGTCACCATGCCCGCCGACCCGCGAGCTCGCGCGATCGCCGAGCTGCTCTTCGCCCACCCAGACGATCAGCGCGAGCTCACCGCCTGGGCCGACCACGTCCATGCCAGCGTCCGAACCCTGTCCCGGCTGTTCCGCGCCGAGACCGGGCTGAGCTTCGCCAGCTGGCGTACCCAGGTCCGCATCCGCGCCGCCATCCCGATGCTCGCAGACGGCACACCGGTGGCCGCCGCCGCCCGAGCAGTCGGCTACCGCAAACCCAGCGCGTTCATTGCCGCGTTCCACCGGACCACCGGTCAGACCCCTGGAACCTACCTGCCTCAGACGCGGCGGTGATCGACCCCGCATCGCCAACGGATTCGAGTGACCGCGTCCCACCGCTTTACGCGGCTCTCACCGCGCCATGCCGGACAGCTTCGCTCAGCGGTCGCTGTGGTGACTCGTTCGCGCCGGCCACCGAGTCTGAAGCGGTGACCCCTCAGCCCTCCGCACGACGTCAGCTCGTCCGGGCGGCATCCGACGAGGGGTTCATGGCCGCGAGGCCGGCGAGCGTGTTCTCCACGATGAAGCGGTAGTAGGTCTCGCGCTGGCGCGCGGCAGGTTCGCCGCCGCGGGCGAAGGGCGTGATGAAGCCCTCGGCGAGGCGCGCCAGCCCGGGGCTTGCTTCGGCTGTTCGGCGGAATTCCGCCATCATGGTCGTGTGGTCGCGGGGCCCGTCGTCCTCGTGGATGAGGCGGTCGTCGCCGATCGTGATGGTGAGCATGGCGTTATTCAGCAGCGCCGCGTAGGCCAGGCTCGCGTGGTCGCCGAATCCGCCGCGGATCAGCGCCGCGATCCCCGTGTCGACGATCGGGAGGGCCGAGGGGAAGGTCGGTCCGTGCATGAGCAGCCACTTGGCCACGCCGGGATAGGGGGCGATCACCGCGTAGCCGGATAGCAGCAGGGCCCGGAACCATTCCTCCCACTCGAGTTCGGGTGGCGGAGGAATGAGGCGGGTGAGGACGCGCTCGACGACGCCGCGGGCGATGAGATCTTTGCCTCCGACATGGTGGTAGACGACCGACGGCGCGACATTCAGGCGACGCGCGAGATCCCTGATCGACCAGCCGAGGAGGTGCGACTCCGCGGTGAGATCGGTCGCCGCATCCACGACCCGCTCCGGAGTCAGCCCGACATGAAACGGGGCTGCAACGGTCTCCGCCATGAGGACGCTCCTTTCTCACCCCGTCCAGTGTGCCGGATAAGCGACCCACCCACGTATAGAGGTTAGGGTTACCTAACCTCTAGGATGGTCGCTATCGATTAGAACACCGTTCAGTGTACACTCGATAATGATTCTCAATAAGGACCGGAAGAAAGGCGGAACACATGGCAGCGACCAACGCGGCGATGATGCCGAATATGACGGCCGGCGATCATGCGGCGGTGGAGGAGAGCTTCTTGGTCGCGGTCAAGGGCAGTCTCGCCGCCATCATCGCATTGGCCGTCCTCGGTGCGGCGAGCAGCGTGATCCCGTTCATCGCGATCGTGGAACTGGCCCGCACCCTGCTCCCGGCGATCGACGGAGCATCCGTCGACGCGGGCCGGGTCTGGGCGATCGTGCTCGTCGCAGTGGTCGCGTTGGTGGTGAGTTTCGGTGCAGCCTTCCTCTCCGGCGTCGTCGGTCACTTCGCCGATGCTGAGTTGCAGCATTCGCTGCGCCGGAGGATCATCCGCCACCTCCAGCGTCTCCCGCTGGGCTGGTTCGATCGCCGCAGCTCCGGCTCGGTGCGCAAGCTCGTCGAGAACGATGTGGTCGCGCTGCACCAACTGGTCGCGCACTCCATCCAGGACGTCCTCACCGCGATCACGGTGCCGGCGATCAGTATCGTCTACCTCTTTGTCGTGGACTGGCGGATGGCGCTGGCTGCGCTCGTCCCGCTGGTCCTGATCTTCCTTCTCTACCCGCTGATGATGCGAGGTGCCGGAGAAAAGTACATCCAGTACGACGCGGCCACGCAGGCGCTATCCGGAGCGACCGTCGAGTTCGTGCAGGGCATCGCCGTCGTCAAGCGCTTCGGACAGGTGGGGCGCAGCCACCGCCGGTATCGCGATGCGACCGGTGAGTACTCGAGGTTCGTCGGCGAGTGGACGCGCGAGACCGCAGTCGTGTTCACGATCGTGGAACTGATCGCCTCGCCGATCGTCGTCCTGGCCTGGCTTCTCGTCGCCGGTGTGTGGCTGGTCGCCAATGCCGGCGCCTCCCCGGTGGACGTGCTTCCTGGGCTTCTTCTGGGCCTGGGGCTGACCGCGCCGCTGATGAAGCTGGGCGCGTCGGGTCAGTTCCTGCGCAACGCGACGAAGGCTCAGCAGTCCCTGACCGAGTTCTTCGCCCTACCCTCCGTGACCCCGCCCGATGCGCCACAGACGCCGCAGGGCCACGATGTCGACTTCGAGGACGCCGCGTTCAGCTATGACGGGGAGCACCGCGTGCTCCACGAGGTCGCAGCGTCCTGCGCTCCCGGAACCGTCACCGCGCTCGTGGGCGCTTCCGGGTCGGGGAAGTCGACGCTCGCGAAGCTCGTCCCACGGTTCTATGACGTCGACGCCGGTGAGGTCGGGATCGGGGGCGCCGATGTGCGCCAGGTCGCGTCCGCCGAGCTCTACCGTCAAGTCGGCTTCGTCTTTCAGGACGTGCAGCTTCTGCGCGCGAGCCTGCGTGACAATATCCGTCTTACACGGCCCGATGCCTCCGATGAAGAGGTCGAGGCTGCCGCGCGCGCAGCCCAGATCCATGACCGGATCGTGCGCTTCGAGCATGGCTACGACGCGGTGGTCGGCGAGGACGCGAATCTCTCCGGCGGTGAGGCACAGCGGGTCACGATCGCCCGGGCGTTGCTCGCCGATGCGCCGATTCTCGTGCTGGACGAGGCGACCGCGTTCGCCGATCCGGACTCGGAAGCGGCGATCCAGTTGGCGCTGAGCACTCTCGCGGCTGATCGCACCGTGCTCGTGATCGCTCACCGGCTGCACACGATCGCAGGTGCCGACCAGATCCTCGTCCTCGACGCCGGTCGCATCATCGAGCGCGGCACGCATGCTGAGCTCCTCGCCGGGGGAGGCCGCTTCGCCCAGATGTGGGCCGACTACCAAGCCAACCATGCCCGCTCCCTCCCGGAAGGAGTCCAGTCGTGATCCGTCGCCTGCTGCGCTACTGCTCGCCCCGTGCCCGTCGTCTGGTGATCGCGGAGCTGAGCTTCGTGGTGGTCGCCGCTCTCCTGCAGGGCATCGCCTTTCTCCTGCTCGTGCCATTGCTGCGGGCACTGTTCCTCGGTGACCTGGAGGCGGCGTGGGGCTGGGTGGGGGCTGTCGCCGTTGCTGCCGTCGGCTACGTGCTCGCGTCGTGGTTCGCGAGCCAGATCGGGATGAAGGCCTCCACCGCCGTGCTCGACTCACTGCTGGAGCAACTCGGCGACAGTGTGGTGTCGTTGCCGGTGAGCTGGTTCTCGTCCGATCGGACGGGCCTGGTCACCGGATTGGCCACGCAGGGCGCGATGTTCGTCTCGACGATGCCCTATGCCATCCTTCGGCAGATCCTCGCCGGCTTCATCGCCCCCGGCACCGTGCTGGTCGGGATGTACTTCTTCGACTGGCGACTGGCGCTGGCGATGACCGTGATGGTGCCGATCATCGCGATCGGCTACCGCTGGCTGAGCCGCCGGATCGGCCGCGGCGACAAGGAGCATTCGGTCGCCGTCGCTGAGACCTCAAATCGGGTCGTCGAGTTCGCCCGCGCCCAGCCCGCGTTGCGCACCGCGGGCGAGGGCTCGATCGCCGACCGGCTCGTCGACCAGGCGCTCGAGAACCAGCACAAGGAGTACCGGGGCCTGCTGGTCACCGGAGGCGCAGCGATCGCGCTGTTCGCGGGGCTCGTGCAACTATCGGTCACGGTCGTTCTCGTCCTCGGAGCTTTCCTCGCCGTCGGTGGATCGATCGACATCGCAACCCTGATCGCGCTGCTCGTCCTCGGAGTGCGATTCAACGAGCCGATCGTCACCGCCGGCGACCTCGGCGGCGGCATCGCCGTCGCGAAGACCACGATCGACCGTCTCGACGAGTTCGCGGGGATCGCGCGGCTTCCCGAGCCCGAGCATCCGGCCGTACCTTCCGATTTCGGCGTCGAGTTCCAGGACGTCACTTTCGGCTACGGTGGCGACCCCGTACTGAGGGATCTCTCGTTCTCCGCTCCCGGCGGCGGGATGACGGCGATCGTGGGCCCGTCGGGTTCGGGCAAGACGACGATCACCAAGCTCATCGCCCGCTTCTACGACCCCGAGGTCGGCACCGTGCTCATCGGCGGCGTGCCGCTGCCGGAGCTCGGGACCGACGTCGTGGAGGCCGCGGTCGCTCCGGTCTTCCAGGACGTCTACCTGTTCGACGACACCATCCTGAACAACGTCTGGATCGGCAACCCCGATCTGTCCCGCGAGGAGGTCATCGCCGCCGCCACCCGCGCGCGCGTCGACGAGATCATCACGCGCCTCCCTGGCGGGTGGGATGCGCGCGTCGGGGAGGGCGGGTCGAACCTGTCGGGCGGCGAACGGCAACGGGTGTCCATCGCCCGTGCCCTGCTGAAGGATGCCCCGATCGTGCTGCTCGATGAAGCCACCAGCGCCCTCGACATCGGCAACGAGATCGCGATCGGTGACGCGATCGACTCCATCCGCTCCGGTCGCACCCTCATTGTCGTCGCCCACCGGTTGCAGACGATCATGACCGCTGACCGGATCATCATGCTCGACGGCGAAGGCAGTATCCGCGAATCCGGCGGCCACGCCGAGCTCTTGGCCCACGGCGGCGCGTACGCGCGCTACTGGAACGAGCGGGTCGACGCGGCCGGCTGGCAGCTCACCCACCACGACTGAACCACCCGACCCTTCGAAAGGACCAGACATGACCGACGACACCCTCTCGGCAGCCACCCCGGTGGCGACTGCGACTGCGGCAGAGCGTCCCCGCTTCTCGCTGACGTTCCGTGCCCGCGACTTCCTGACTATCGCGATCTTCGCTGTCATCTACATCGTGGTGATCTTCGCCGTCGCGATGGTCGGCATCATCAGCCCGCTCGTGATGGTGATCACTCTTCCCCTCGCCCCGCTGGTCGCCGGCATCCCCTACATGCTGTTCCTCAGCCGAGTGCGGCACGGCGGCATGGTCACGCTGTTCGGCATCGTGTTCGGGCTCGCCTCGATGGGCTGGGGGCACCCGTGGCAGAGCGTTCTGGTCATCGTCGGGGTCTCCCTGATCGCGGAGATCGTGCTCTTCGCCGGCCGGTACCGGTCGAGGTGGGCAGCGATCTGGGCCTACACGATCTTCTCGGCCTGGATGATCGGGCCCTGGATCCCCATGTTCCTCGACCGCGACGCCTACCTCGCTTCCCAGGGGTCGGAGTCGATGGGCAGCGAGTACGCCGCGCAGATGGACGCCCTGCTGTCCGCTCCGGTCATCCTCGGGGTGTGGGCTGCGGGGATCGTCTTCGGCTTCCTCGGCGGCTTGCTCGGCTCCGCGGTCCTGCGCAAGCACTTCGTCAAGGCGGGTCTCGCATGACAGACACGACTCTGCCCGCTGAGACCGGTACCGGTCGGCGCCTCTCGTTGCGGTTCACAGCACGCGACCTGACGGGCATAGCGATCTTCGCGGTCATCATGATCGTCGTCACCTACGCGATCGGAATGCTGGGTATCTTCTCGCCGCTGGTCTGGCTGACGATCGTCCCCATCTCGGTGCTCGTCAACGGGATCGTGTTCATGCTCTTCCTCACGCGAGTGAAACACGCCGGGATGGTGACGCTGCTCGGCATCGTCGTCGCGCTGTTCTACCTGCTGACCGGCAACACGATCTTCAGCACGATCGGGATCATCATGCTCGCAATCCTTGCCGAGGTCGTTCTCTGGGTCGGCGGCTACCGTTCTCGGTGGGCGGCGATCTGGGCCTACACGATCTTCGCGCTGAGCTTCTTCACCCCGTTCCTGCCGCTGGTCTTCGACCGGGAGAACTACCTCCGTAGCCCCAGCTTCACCACAATGGGGGAGGAATACGTCACGGGCGCCGATGCGCTCACCACGCTGCCCGTGCTGGGAGTGCTCGCGATCGGGGTCGCGGTCGCCGGGTTCCTGGGCGGGCTGCTCGGCTCCGCGGTACTCCGCAAGCATTTTGTCCGCGCCGGCCTTGCCTGAGGTCGCGGTCCCCGCCGTCGCGGTCGCACGGCGGGGACTCGATCCACGCAGCAAGATCCTTCTCGTGCTGCTCGTCAGCCTCGCCGTGATGAGCCCCGGCGGGTTGGTGTTCGTCCCGGCGGGCATCCTACTGGCGACCGTGCTCGCCATCTCGGAGCGAGCCTGGGCGCGCGTCGTGATCATCCCCGTCGCGGCGGCCGTCCTGTACGTACTCGGCTGGGTGCTACCCCAGCTCTGGGCCCATCCACTGCTCACGGTCCTCGCGATCGGCAGCGGGTACCTCATCCGCTTCGTCGCCGCGTTCGGCGCCGGCGCCCACCTCATCGCAACGACCTCGCCCACACGGCTGAGCGCGGCACTGCGCGCCTGGCATCTGCCTCGTGCGCTCTCGGTAACCCTCGCCGTGATGCTCCGGTTCTTCCCCGTGGTCGCTGCGGAATCCGCCGCGGTGCTCGATGCCATGCGGCTGCGCGGCCTCGCCGGAGCAACGGGCCTTGCCCGGCATCCGATCCTCAGCATGGAACGGTTCACCGTGCCGATGATCGCCGCGAGCCTGCGCGCCAGCGAAGACCTGTCGGCATCGGCGATCCTGCGCGGACTCGGCTCACGCCGCGTCCCGGTGTCGCTCGATCCGCCGCAGTTCGGCCGGTCCGACCTCGCCCTGGCCGTCGCCCTTTCCATCCTCGCGGCCGTGAGCCTCCTGCTCCCCAACCCCCTGACGATGGTGATCGCATGATCGAGATATCGAGCGTCTCCTGGACCTACCCCCACGCCGAGACCCCCGCGCTGCGCGACCTCGACCTCACGGTCGCCTCCGGAGAGTTCCTCGTCCTGTGCGGCGCCTCCGGATCCGGCAAGTCGACGGCCCTGCGACTCATGAACGGCCTCGTGCCGCAGTTCCACGACGACGGGATCCTCACCGGCACCGTCACCGTCGAGGGGATGATCACCACCGGTGTCGAGCTCGACGCCCTCGGCCTGGTCACCGGCACTGTGCTGCAGCATCCCCGTCGGCAGTTCTTCACCGACTCCGCACGTGAGGAGACGGCGTTCGCAATGGAGAACTTCGGCTTTCCCCGTGAGCACATCCGCACCCGCGTCCAGGAGAAGGTCACCGAGCTCGCGCGATGGGTGCCGGTGAGCCAGCGGCTCCGGGGGCTGTCCGGCGGGCAGCAGCAGCAGGTCGCGATCGCCGCCGCCACCGCCCACGATCCGCGCATCCTCCTGCTGGACGAGCCGAGCTCCAACCTGTCCGCCGACGCCGTGCACCGACTCGCCGGCACCCTCGCGGGACTCAAGACCGCCGGGGTGACGATCGTCGTCGCCGAACACCGGCTGCGCTATCTGCAGGACCTCTTCGATCGTGTCGTGGTCATGCGGGACGGCACCATCGACAAGGAATGGACCGCAGCACAGTTCCGCGCCGTCCCTGACGATCTGCTCGCGGACGAGGGCCTGCGCGGGGACATCCGGCCGCCCGTCATTCCCATCCTTGCCGCCGCCGGCGGCAGCATCGCGCACTCCGTCCCGAACGAGCAGGCCCCCACCGCGACGCTGCACCTGGACGGCATCCGCTGCCGGCTCGGCGGCCGCAGCGTTCTCGACATCGACAAGGTGGCATTCACCGCGGGCGAGGTCACCGCGATCCGCGGCGTCAACGGCGCAGGCAAGTCCACCCTCGCCCGCATCGTCACCGGCCTGCAGACATCCGCCGGCACCATCCAGCTCGACGGGCGGACGCTGACCCGCCGTGCACGGCAACGGGCGAGCGCGATCGTGATGCAGGACGTGCAACGACAACTGTTCACCGACAGTGTCCAGGCCGAGATCGACCTCGCGTCCACAGACGCCCCCGGATCGCCCGATACCGCCGCGGTACTCGAGGCTCTCGACCTCGCCCCTCTGGCCGAACGGCACCCGCTGGCGTTGTCTGGTGGGCAGCAGCAGCGGGTCGTCGTCGCCGCCGCCCGCGTCGCCGGGCGCCGCATCGTCATCTTCGACGAGCCCAGCTCCGGCGTCGACCGTCGACATCTGCAGTCCATCTCCGACCAGATCCGGCAGGTCGCCGCGGACGGCGCCGTCGTGCTGCTCATCAGCCACGACGACGACCTGCTGGCCCTTGCCGCCGATCGACAACTCACCCTCACTCCCGTGGCCCAGGAGCACGGCGCGAGCACCGTCCCCGCTGCTGCCATGACACGATCGCTCAAGGAGACCGGATGACCGCCCCAACCCCACTTCCCACGTCGGAGACCGTCGTGTCCCGCCCGCAGACCCCGCTGCTGCTGGGCGCGGTGCTGCTCGTCTACCTGGGACAGATGACCCTCAACCCGATCATCGCACCCCTGTCCCGAGAGGTCGGACTGGCCGAATGGCAGATCGGGGTCACCATCAGCTCCGCCGCGCTCATGCTCGTACTCACCAGCCAGTTCTGGGGCCGCCGCTCCCAGTCCTGGGGGCGCAAGCCCGTCCTCGTCGCCGCCTTCGCCCTGGCCACGGTCACGATGATCCTGTTCGCCCTGGTGGCCTGGGCCGGCATGACCGGTCTCGTCACAGGGGTTGCACTGTTCGTGCTGTTCGTCCTGTTCCGCGGGATTGGCTTCGGCGCCGCGATCGCCGCTGTGCCACCGACCGCCCAGGCGTACATCGCCGACGTCACGACCGACGAAACCGCCAGGGTGAAGGGCATGGCCGGCGTCGGCGCGGTACAGGGCATCGCGATGGTCGGCGGCTCCGTCATCGGCGGCCTGCTGTCCGCCTTCGGCCTCCTCACCCCGCTCATCGCCGTGCCCGTGCTCCTGGTGGCCGGGCTCGTCCTCATCACGGTGCGTCTGCGCCGTGAGCAGCGCCACGAACTCATCGCAGAACCTGCGCGGGTGCGCCCGTTCGACCCACGCGTGTGGCCGTTCCTGCTGGCCGGGTTCGGCATGTTCACCGCCCTCGGATTCATCCAAGTCATCACCGGGTTCATCGTCCAGGACCGCCTCGGACTCGACGCCCAGACCACCGGCCTGGTCACCGGCGGTGCTCTCCTCGCGGCAGGCGTCGGGATGATCCTCGCCCAGGCCGTCATCGTGCCCCGCAGCGGCTGGACCCCGCCCACCCTGCTCCGCGTCGGCGGGACCATCGCACTGGCAGGTTTCCTCCTGCTCATCATGGACGCCGGCCCCGTCCCGCTGTTCAGTTCGATCCTGATCATCGGCCTGGGCCTGGGGATCGCAATGCCCGGCTACACCGCCGGGCCCACACTCCTGGTGAACCGTGAGGAACAGGGCGGGCTGGCCGGGTTGATCAGCGCAACCACCGGGCTCACCTTCGTCATCGCCCCCACCGCCGGCACCGCCCTCTACGGGACATGGGCGCTCCTGCCGATCATCGTCGGCGCCGCCATCATGGCGATCATCGTCCTCTTCGTGTTTCTCCATCCACGGTTCCGGCGCATGCCCGCCGACCCGGACCCGGAGAAGCGGTAGCAGCCGATTGGCGAGAGGCTCTCACTCCACTCGCCCGCGCGGGCTGTTGATGCGAACTGGTTCAGCGTGTATCCGCCGACAGCACCAGAAGGCGACCTGAGCCCTGCCCGAACTGTGAGGCACCTGCGGTTCGTGCTGCTGGAGCTCTATCTGCAGGCGATCAAAGTGTTCCCGAACTGCAGCACTATGCGGCCACAGCAGTCATGGGTGCCGCGTCGACACCAGCTGTGGGATATCGGCTGAAGTCCCGCAGGATCGAAGCCGTCTTCCGTCGCGCTGGTCGCCGCAACGATCCTGCTCTGCTTGAGCGGATACGCGCCGATCTCCGCGCACCCGCACCACGACAGAGCAGGAGGGTCGAAACTGTCCTGGGCACCGTCGGCACGGGGCTGCTGAGAATCCTTGAAGCGATGCGCGACACCGTCGAAGGACTCGAACGGGCTCTCACCGCGGAGCTCGCGCAACATCCCCTCGCACCCATCCATCCGCACCCGGTATCGGTGCCGTGCCTGTAGCGCGGATCCTCGCGGAGATCGGCGATGGCACCGACCGGTTCACCACGACCGCGGTAATGAGAGTGGAGCACGATTTGCGGGACCGCGGGTCTTGTCCGGACGGCGAAGGGTGCTGTTGTGACGCGCCAGCCCTCGGCAGGGGGAGCCATGCGCAACCTCGCGGACTCAACTCGCACACACGATGCGGTTGCAAGTTGACGAATCTACACATGATCACCCGGTTGATAATGAGTATCATTCTCAATATGTCTACTGTGATGGCTCGCCTCCAGTTCCGCACGTTGCTCATGGCGCGCGCCAGCATCTGGATCGCCGGGGCGATCACCGCTGTCGCGCTGCCCATGGCGGTCTATCAGCGCACGGGGCGAGCGGACCTGGCCGCCCTGCTGGCCGGCTTCATCGTGACGCCTTACATCGTCGTGGGGCTGTTTGCTGGAGCGCTGGCTGACCGCCACCGGATACGGAGCGTTGCCTTGCTGACGACGTCGGCATGCGCGCTGGCGTTCGGATCGATCCCCGTCGCTCAGATGCTCGGTGTATTGACGACGCCGCATCTGTTCGTATCGGCGCTCGTAGCGAACACCGCGCTGGTGTTCTTCGACGCGGCGATGTTCGCAGCTCTCCCGGCCATCGTCGGACGGGACCGGATTGCCGAGGCGTTCGCTTCGATGACGGCCGTCTCGACGGTGATCGGGCTGGGAGGGCCGGCATTGGGCGGGCTGATCGCCGGCTGGTGGTCGCCGGAGTACACGTTGACGATCTCGGCTGTGATGTTCGTCGTTTCCGCCGTGGTCTTCCTGATCCTCGACGAGCCCGTGCGGGAGCTGTCGCATCGTGAGACGACAATCCTTCGCGATATCGGCGCGGGACTCGGATTCATCGTCCGGAACCGGATCGTGCGCTCTCTGACCTTGCTGGGATTGGGGAACTCGATCGCCGAAGGCGTATTGAGCGGGCTGGTGGTCGTCACGGTCTCGGAGTGGTTCGGCATGACGTTGGACGGGCCGTATCTGGGATTCGCGTACTCGGCGATGACGGTCGGCGGGTTCCTCGGCGCGCTGATTCTCCCGCGTCTGGGCCGTCGTGTGCGTATCGGCACCATCACGACGCTCGGGCTGATCGTCGCGGCGGGCGGCCTGGCTGCGTGGAGCCAGCAGCCGTTGTACTGGATCGGTTTGGTCGCGCTCGTGGTCTATCAGATCGGTGCGACGGTCGTCATCCTCAACGGCGTGACCGAGCGTGCGCGGGTTACGCCGGACTATCTGCAGGGGCGAGTCAACACCACAGCCCGGATGTTCGCATGGGGAGGGCAGCCCGTGGGCGCCTATCTCGCTGCGGCCCTCGTCGGCACGATCGGTATCGCCGGCACCCAGCGGGTGGGCATCGTCATCCTCATCGTCACTGCGGGCATCGCCGCTTTCGCGCTCCGCGGTCTGCGACGAGAAGAGCCGTCGAACTGACTCATCAGCGGGCGGACCGCATGGAAGGAGAGGGAATGAATGCTCCCAGCATCGCCGACGTGCCGGCACCGTGGCGAGCACTGGTGCAGGAAGTGCCGCCTGCGTCACGGTGGACGGAGATCGCCGAATCATCCCGCGGGTCGCCGGCGCGCTCGGCGTACGAGGTGGCGGCCCCAGCGCAGGCGCTGATCGCGAACCTCGATGACCGTGCTGCGCTGGAGGACTGTATCGACGTGATGGCGCTGCCCGCGGGAGCACGGGTCCTCGACGCGGCCTGTGGCCCCGGGGTCTCGAGCGCGCTGCTTGCGGGTCGCGGACACAAGGTCGTCGCGGTCGACCGCGACCAGCGGATGGCCGCGTTGGCCTGCGAAGTAGGGCAGAGCGGGGCGTCAGCGTCATCGCCGCAGACCTGTCGGAACCGCTGCCTTTCGCTTCGGCGGAGTTCGATGCCGCCGTACTCGGAGACTGCTGGGACACCCGTTTCATGCCTGAGCTCACGCGCGTCGTGCGCACCGGGGGTTCGATCTGGGTGCGCCTGAGCAACATTCTCGCCCCCATCGGCTCCGGGGAGGATCTTGCTTGGGAGGCACGGTCATGGTCGGCGCTGAACGCCGGCTACCGGCGGGCCTTCGGTCCCGACAGCGCCCGATTCCTCTCTACGCTTCTGGCCGAGGGCTTCGATACCGCCGGAACCGTTCTGCGCCAGTCGACAGGCCGCCCCGGGGCCCTCACTGGCCTGCGACGCGCCCTGGACTTCGTGCTCTGGGAATCCCGCTTTCTTCAAGACGAACTCGACCCGGGGGAGTGGCGCCGGGTGCTCGAGGACTGGGACCCGGCTTCCGCTTCCCCGTGGTGGAGCAGGGATCACCCCCTCACGGTGCGAGCCTTCACCCTCTGGCGGCACACGGTCCGGCGGTGACGCCACTGCTCACAAGGCCGTTCAGTTGTGAGGCGAGGAATCTCTCCCCTAAGATAAAGATAATCATTCTCAATAAGCGGATGTCTGCTTGCCTCTACCCGAACTGGAAAGGTCCATACATATGCTCACTTCGACCCGTCTGCGAGGTGGCGCCCTGGTGGGTGTCCTCGCGCTTGCGGGTGGTTTGGCTCTCCCGACGGCTGCTTTCGCCGCCGAGGCTCCTGATGTCAAGGATGATCCGATCCACCTCGATACCGGGCATATCGATGCCTTCAACCTCGTCCTGAACGAGGACGACACTGCCCGTCTCGTCCTCAAGGAGGACGTGACCGGGTCGCATGTGCTGCGCACGCCGGAGTCGGTGACGCTCGCGGTGAAGAGCCAGGCCTTCTCGACCAACCTCCCCAGCGCAGGGGTGCCCGAGGGTGCACCGACGGAGCTGTACCACCTTCCGCTGACGCAGGACCATGAGCTCATCTGGCCGGGCTGGGACAGCCAGTCGGTCGGATCGGTCTACGGCAGCCAGGCGAAGGTCGACATCGACGTGACAGCCGTGGACGGCCCGGGTGAGGTGTTCCTGTGGACGACCGGTCAGTGGGGCGGCGTGGCACCGCTGCTGACCGAGGGGTGGACGTTCCCGGGAACCATCCACCAGGACTTCCTGGCGCATGTGCACGCCAACTGGGGCTTCACCCAGCCCGGCACCTACACGCTGACGGCGCACGCTGACGTCACCAGCGCCGACGGCACCCAGACGTCGACGAGCAACGAGGCGACCTACACCTTCGTCGTGGCTCCGGTCCCGACGGCGCTGTCCGTCTCCGGCGCCGAGGACGAGGTCGCACCGGGCGCCGAGGTCACGCTCACGGCCGCCTCGTCGCCCGCTGAGTCGACGTTCTCGACCTACGCCTGGCAGACGCGCGCATCGGCAGAAGCCGAGTGGACGACCGTGGACGGGGCAGCGACGTCGACGCTGACGGTCGACGCCGTCGCCGGTGCCCAGTACCGCGCGACGGTCTCCGGTGGGAAGGACTACGCCAGCGGCTCCGCTCAGCCGATCGTCGTGGAATCGGATCCGGTCACCATCTCCACCACAGGAGAGGATCCGGTGGAACAGACGATCTCCATCGCCCCGCTCGCCGACCACTATCACAGCGGCTCGCCGATCGATCTTCAGATCGTCGCCGGCCCGGCCGTGGAGGACGGCGCCTACCGCTGGTACCTGCAGCGCGTCGATCAGGACCAGCCGGTCCTGATCGACGGCGCAACCGGCGACAGCCACCGTATCCCTGCTGCCGAACAGGCGTTGAACGGCGCCACGGTCACCGCGCAGCTCGTCGGTGAGGATGGCACGGCGCTGGCCACGTCCGAGGCCGTCACCATCGAGGTCGACGATCACGGCGCCGCACCGCTGCAGAAGGTCTCCGTCGGCGGCATCGCCGACCATTACCACACCGGCGACACGGCGACGCTGACCGCGTCGGTCACTCCGACCTCCGTGCTGAGCCGCTTCGAGTGGTACGTGCAGAAGGAGGGCGAGACCGCGCCGGTCCTCGTCGAGGGCGAGAACGACGCGACCTACTCCTTCTCCGTCACCGAGGACCTCGCCGGAGCGGCAGTGATCGCCACACTCACCTACGACAACGGTAACAGCTACGTGGAATCCGCCCCCGTCATCGTGAAGCTCGACGATCACGGGCACGAGGTGCCGGACACCGACCTGACGATCTCGACGAACCGCGATGCGGACGACTACTGGGTCGGGCAGACGGCGACGCTGACGGCAGAGCAGTCCACCCCGACGGGCCTGACCGAGCACCAGTGGCTCGTGAAGCTTCCCGGCGCTGACGGCTTCGCCGCCGTGGATGGCCAGACCGCCGCCGAGTACTCGTTCAAGCCCACGCTCCCCAACAGCGGCGTTCAGGTGAAGGTCCAGCTCCTGCACGACGGTGAGGTGCACGCCGAGTCGGCGCCGATCACCATCACGACGCAGCAGCGTGAGCCCGTCACGACTCTCACGGTGACCGCCGACAAGGAGTCGTACGCTGCCGGTGAGACCGCTCAGCTGACGAGCACGCAGAACCCGCAGACGGACGAGTCCCACTACCACTGGTATGTGAAGCGCACAGGCGCCTCGGACTTCGTCTGGGTCGACCAGTCCCGCGACAAGGATCTCGCCTACCCGGTCACCGCCGAGGACGACGGCGCGCAGCTCGTGCTGCGCCTGTTCGACGACACCCACGCGATGATCGCCGAATCCGAGCCGCACACACTGGCCGTCGCCACCGGCGGCACGCACCCGCAGCCGATCACCGAGCTGAGCATCGATGGTCTTGCCGCCGGCTACCACGTCGGTGAGACCGCGACGCTCACGGCGGTGCAGAACCCGGCGACGGACGAGGACCACTACCACTGGTTCATCCAGCGCTCGGGCGATGCGGACTTCTCCGTGATCTCCGGTGCCGGCGAGGCGACGCTCACCCATGAGGTCGCCGAGGCGGATGCCGGCGCGCAGATCGTCGCGAAGCTGTACGACCATGACCACACTCTGGTCGCGGAGTCCGCTCCGGTGACGCTGACCGTGCTTCCGGGCGACCCCAAGCCCGCCACGGCGCCGTCCGCGCAGACGGAGGATGCGCTCGACGGCGTGGATGAGGGCGGCATCACCGCGTCCACGACCACTCCCACGGCCGGGCAGGTCATCACCGTCCAGGTCGGGGAGGGAGCGGAGCACGCAGGCGAGTGGGTGGCTGCATGGCTGTTCTCCGACCCGGTGCTGCTGGGCGGCGACTGGGTCCAGGTCGGCGCGGACGGCACGATCGCGGTCACGATCCCGGCGGACACGACCGCGGAGGCTCACCGGCTCGCCGTGTTCGACGCGGACGGTCAGCTGATCGGCTGGCAGCAGTTGCAGGTCGCCGCCGCCACCAGCGACCCCGGTACCGGTGCGGGACCGGCCGGTCTGCCCAGTACGGGTGGGGAGATCAACGGCATCGTGCTCGGCACGGCCGGCATGCTCCTGGTCGCCGGCATGATCCTGCTCCTGGCGCGTCGCCGCCGCGGAGCAGACGGGATCGTCTCCGAGTAGGGATCCCGGGGCGGTGACGGGAGGGCTTCCCCGTCACCGCCCCCTCTTGTCTGCATGCGATGCCTCGGCATCCGGAAAGGAACACGTGTCGCCCCCTCGCACCGTCGGCATCGCCGTCTCGATCGTCCTGGCGATGGCCGCGTCGGGATGCGCCAGTGCCTCCCCGGCAGAACCGGACGACGGTCGTGTCCGCGTCGTGACCACGACAGGTATCCTCGCCGACCTCGCACAGCACGTCGCCGGGGATCGGGCAGAGGTGATCTCGCTCGTGCCGGAGGGCGGAGACCCGCACAGCTACGAGCCGTCGCTGCGCGACGTGCGCGATATCGTCTACGCCGATGTGGCCTTCTCCAACTACCTGATGCTCGAGGAGCAGAACCTCATCAAGGCGCTGGACACGAACCTGCCCGACGGGGTCCCGAACATCTCCCTGGCCGAGGAGGCCGTCAAATACGCCGCGGAGATCATCCCCCTCGTCGAGGACGTGTCCCTGGACACGATCTGGCTCGGCCTGCGGGTGAAAGGAGACGGTGCCGAGCTGGGCGCGACCCGCTCCTCCGACATCCTGCTCTCCGCCACCGGCATGGAAGGGCCGGGAGATCTGATCGCCTACCTCACCGGAAGCTTCGGCGACGTCGACGTCTACTTCGACTCCTCCGACGGCTTCGACGCCGCCGGAGGGTACCGCGACGACACGGTGATCCTTCCCCCCGACGCGCACACGCACCTGAGCTGGGCGTTCACACAGCCGGGAATCTACACACTGGACCTGCAGGCGAAACTGCAGGTCGCTCTGGACCAGCAGCCCCTCGACATCGCCACCGGGAAGGTCACCTTCGCCGTCGGCGTCGACCCGTACACGGTGCCGGGCACATCCGATCCCACAGTGCTGAACGGCGGCCACTCCGACATCACGCTCGACCTGGACGAGGCAGGGTTCGAGGTCCTGCTGGATCACGAGCACGGCTCCGCAGACGTGCACCAGGAATTCTTCCCCCTCGATGATGTGGTCGTGGAGGTGCCCAACAAGGCCCTGCACGAGATCCCCGGTGATCCCGCCTACCGGTTCCTGGGACGTGCAGGAGAGGCGATCTACCAGCTTCCGCAGGCGGTGCTCGGCAAGCACGTGCACGGGGAGATTGACCCGCACCTGTGGCAGAACGTCCGCAACGCCATGTCCTACACCGAGATCATCCGCGACACCCTCATCGAGGTCGATCCGGCCGGCGCCGCCGACTACACGAAGAACGCCGCAGCCTACCTCCAGGAGCTCAGCGCACTGGACACCGAGGTGCGCGACACGATCGCCGAGATCCCTCGATCGCAGCGCACGCTCGTGACCACGCACGATGCGTTCGGCTACCTCGCGCAGGCCTACGACCTCGATATCTCCGGCTTCGTCACCCCGAACCCCGCGGTCGAGCCGTCGCTGGCCGAGCGGAAACGTCTGACCGAGACCATCCGCAACCTGCACGTCCCCGCCGTGTTCCTCGAACCCAACCTCGCCGCACGCTCCTCCACACTCGTCGAAGTGGCGAAGGACCAGGGGGTCGAGGTCTGCACCATCTACGGCGATGCCTTCAGCGAGACCGTGACCACCTATATCGACATGATGCGCTTCAACGCACGATCCATCCGCGACTGCCTGGGCACGCCCGAAGGAGAACAATGACCACCCGCAGCATCCGCCGCCCGCTCACCATGGCCTCCGCACTCATCCTGGCCGGACTCGCCGTGCTCGCGCCCGTGGCCGCCTCGGCAGAAGGCGACGACGATCTCGATCAGACGATCGACCCGAACCAGACGCAGGGGACAGGACAGGTCGTGCTCGACCAGGGGCACGTGGACTTCGGCCCCACGCTGAGCACGGGGGAGTGGATCGTCCAGATCCACGACGACACCGCACGACCCTCCTATTGGCGCCATCTCGACGACGTGGTCCTCAAGGTCGCCGACGCGGCCATCCTCCCCATCCCCGACGCAGAGGCGTACCGCTTCCTCGGACAGGAACCCGGCACCGAGGTGTGGGTGGTGCCGCAGACCCAGAATCCCGACGTCGTCTGGGCGGGGTGGAACACCCAGGAACCGAACGTGATCGAGTCACTGAACCTGGGGACGACCCTCAGCGTCCTGGGGATGGAAGGACCGGGCGATGTCGTGGTCTACCTGCAGAGCGGGAACTTCGGCGACCCGCAACCGCTGTGGTCGTCATTGGAGCCCTTCCCGCAGCAGTCGTGGATCGAGGTGAACCAGCACACCCACGCCAACTGGGTCTTCAGCGAACCGGGGATCTACCTCGTCGAACTCCAGTTCGATGCGGAGCTGAACATCGGCGAGTCCGTCTCCGCACGCGACACCCTGCGCTTCGCCGTCGGCGACGCCACGGATGCCGAGGAGGCATTCGGCATGGAGTTCGACCAGTCCGTCATCGCAGAGACCGCCGCCCCGGATTCGTCCGATGACACCGCCGGTCCGGCCGCAGACGGCGATCAGGACGGCGACGGCACGTTCGCCACTCTCATCTGGGGTGTGGTCGGAGTGGTCGCTGTCGTGCTCGTGATGGCGATCATCGTGGTCGTCACCGCATCTCGTCGGGCGAAGGCCCGCGCCCTCGCCGCCCGAAATGTGAAGGAACCGACCGAATGAGTGCCCTCGACGTCACCGACCTGACCGTCCACCTGGGCGGCAGGCGCGTCCTGCACGACATCGACCTGAGCGTCGAGACCGGTGAGTTCGTCGGTCTGATCGGACCGAACGGGGCAGGCAAGACCACTCTGCTGCGCTCTATCCTCGGCTTGATCCGCACCGAGAACGGCCGCGTCGACGTCGATGGCAGCACCGGCGCACAGGCGCGCTCCAGGATCGGCTACGTACCGCAGCGTCACGAGTTCGCCTGGGACTTCCCCATCAGCGTCGAGGATGCCGTGATGACCGGCCGGATCCGGCGGATCGGATGGCTGCGCCGGCCCGGGGTAGCGGACTTCGACGCCGTGGCCGAGGCCCTCGAACGTGTCCACATGGACCACCTCAGAGCGCGGCCGGTCGGCGAGCTCTCCGGCGGACAGCGCCAACGCGTCCTCGTCGCCCGCGCACTCGCGCTGCGTCCACGGCTGCTGCTGCTGGACGAGCCGTTCACCGGTCTCGACATGCCCACCCAGGAGCTGCTCATCGAGCTCTTCCGAGACCTCGCCGCCGAGGACAAGGCCGTGCTGATGACGACCCACGACCTGGTCGGCGCCCTGCACGAATGCTCCCGCCTGTGCCTGATCAACCGCACCATCATCGCCGACGGCACAGCGTCGACCCTCAACGACCCCGAGATCTGGATGCGCGCCTTCGACGTGAAAGCCACCAACCCGCTGCTGAAGACCCTGGGGGTGTCGGCCTGATGCTCTCTCCCATTGACTTCATCCAGGACCTGCTCAACCCCGACCTGGGCTTCCTTCCCAAGGCACTGATCATCGCCGTGATGTCCAGCATCGTCTGCGGAGTGATCGGATGCTACGTGGTGCTGCGCGGTATGGCGTTCATCGGCGACGCCGTCGCCCATGCCGTCTTCCCCGGGCTCGCCGTCGCCTTCGTCATCCAGGGCAACCTGGTCCTCGGCGGCGCCGTCGCCGGCGTCCTGACGGCGATCCTCGTCGCCGTGTTCTCTCAGAACCGGCGCATCAAGGAGGACTCCATCATCGGGGTCTTCTTCGTCGCCGCCTTCGCTCTCGGCATCGTCGTCATCTCCCAGGCACCCGGATACGCCGGCTCTCTGCAGCAGTTCCTCTTCGGCTCCATCACCGGCATCCCCGACGAGGACATCTACACCGTCGCGATCACCGGCATCCTCCTGCTGCTGACGGTTTTCCTGTTCCACAAGGAGTTCGTCGCGGTCACCCTCGACCGCGAGATGGCACGCTCCACCGGCATCCCCGTCTTCGTCCTGGACCTCGTGCTCTACGTCATGGTCGCGATCGCGATCGTCATCTCCATCCAGACCATCGGCAACATCCTCGTCCTGGCTCTGCTGATCACCCCGGCCGCAGCGGCACGGCTGCTCACCGACCGGCTCGGGCTGATGATGCTCCTCGCCCCGATCATCGGCGGGTCCTCCGCCCTCGTCGGCCTCTACGTCTCGTGGAGCTTCGATCTCCCCGTCGGCGGCATGATCGTGCTCATCGCCACAGCCGTCTTCCTTCTCGCCTGGTTCTTCGCACCCCGGCACGGACTGCTGATGAACTACCTCCGCCGCCGCGCACAACCGGTCGAGACCGCCTCACCGTCGCCGACACCGGGACCCCGCCGGGAGGCCGCAGATTCCTCTGCACCGCACGTTGAAGAGAGTGTTCTCCGATGACCATCCTGCATCCGGCCCCACGACACCGCACCCGGGCGACCGGCGTAGCCGCATTGCTCGCACTGGCACTGACCGCGCTGACTCCGCTGAGCGCCAGCGCCGCAGCAGAACTGCCCGCTGCCGGCGCGACCCTCGCCCAGATCGCCCCTGGCGCCGACGGATCGCTCGAACTGGGCATTGCCGATACCAACGGGCAACCGGTGCTCTCAGACACGATGATCACCGTCGACGGCACGGCACGGTTCACCGCCCACTTGGACACCTCCGCCATGGATGCCACCGCGGGCACCGTGCAGCTCCGGTGGAGCGAGATCGTCCTCCCGGGCGGAGTAGCCGCCGACAACTCGGGCTCGACGACGCCGCAGGCCGTGGTCACCTCGGAGGACGGCAGCGCGTGGTTGTTGGGCACGGCGACGGACGCGCCTGAGCACGCGCCACTCGATGCGGGCGCCACCACTCCTACATCGTGGTATTTCACGGCACCGGGCGACTACTCTCTGACGGCCACGGCAACGCTGGTCGATACCGAGGGGACGGTCGTGGGCGAGAGCGCGCCGACCACGATGCTGTTCCGAGTCACCGACCCGCTCCCACACGCGCCAGCACCGGCCCCCGAGCCGGAACCGCAGACGAATACCGATCCAGAAGCCGGAGCCGAGGCCGAGGTCACCCCCGACGCCGACGGCGCGGGGGAGCAGGACACCCCCGCGCTGGGAGACGCCGATGTCAAAGATGACGCGGAGGACATCCCCGAACCCGAGGGCCAGTCCGACCAACCTGCGCCGCCGAGCCAGGAGAAGACCATCGTCGGCGCCGTCCACACCGACGCGGTCTCCGCATATGTCGACAACGGCACCCTCGTGCTGCAGTCCAAGGCGGACATGGACGTCGACGGAGACGGTCAGATCGATCTCGGCAGCCGCCTCGAGACCCGGCGTCTGCTCTTCCACGTCAACGACAAGGCGAAGCAGACATTTCCCGGTGGGCCAGGATATGAGTTCCTCGGCGCACCGGGGAGCACCATTTGGATGGCGCCGCAGACGCAGGACCACGACATCATCTGGCCCGGCTTCAGCACGGAAGA
The DNA here is from genome assembly GCF_900163665.1 of Frigoribacterium sp. JB110. GTDB lineage: Bacteria > Actinomycetota > Actinomycetes > Actinomycetales > Microbacteriaceae > Microbacterium. Next base: position 168,637 of record NZ_FUIA01000011.1, on the reverse strand, counting down.
TCCCAGCCTGCGCGCCGCCGTCGACCCTAACGCACGCCTTACCGTGACGCTCGACACGGTCACCGGCCCCGGCGACGTCGAAGTGTTCCAGAACGGGCCATCCCGGGTGTTCAGTTCCAAGGACCAGCTGACGCCCTGGACCCTCGGTGTTCCCCAGCACACCCACATGAACTGGGTGTTCACCAAGGCCGGCACCTACACGCTGACCTTCTCGATGACCGGGAAGGTCGATGGCCGTCAGCAGACGGCGACGAACGACTACGTCTTCGTCGTCGGGGATCTCGATGCGCACACGCAGTCCTCCTCGGTCACGCTGCGCAGCTCGACGAAGGACCTCGACGCCGGCGAGGCGATCCTGCTGACCAGCGAGGTCAGCCCCGCAGATGCTGTCGGCGCCGTGCAGTTCCGAGACGAGAAGAGCAACTCGATTCTCGGGCACACCCCCGTGAAAGACGGGAAAGCAGAATTCCGGACCGATTCTCTCACCCCCGGCGGGCACAGGATCGTTGCCGAGTTCATCCCCACCTGGAAGGACGACGTCACTGCCTCGCAGTCCACACCTGTCACCCTCACCGTCGCCGGCGAGGACACGCCCAAACCGGAGCACGACGACACCATCCCCGTCGACGATACGGAACTGGCCGGGGTGAAGCCCGCGACGAGCGTGAAGGTCACCAACGCCAAGAAGGAGGTCGCGCCCGCACCCGACGGCTCCCTCGCCGTGGCAGTGGACGAGCCGCACTTCGGAGAATGGGTCTCGGCGTGGAGCCATGACCCAAAGCCGGTCTGGCTCGGGTGGGTGCAAGCCGACCTCAAAGGCGCATTCTCGATCGACGTCCCCCAACAGATCGCCCCCGGCACGCATCGGCTCGTCCTCAAGAGCGTCGATGACGAACTGATCGGCTGGGACAACTTCACCGTCGTCGCCCCCGACAGCGGCGGCAACCCCGGTGGAGGCGGCAACCCCGGAGGCGGGGGGAGCAACCCCGGGGGTGGAAGCAGCAACCCCGGCAGCGGTGGGAGCACTCCGGGCGGGGGCGGCAGCAAGCCGCCGCCCAAAGCACCGGGCCAGCAATGCGCCCCGGGCGTCACACTCGACCACGGGCACATCGACGCGTTCTACGTGTCCGCCGCCAACGGCAAGGCCGTCCTGCAACTTCTCGAGGACGTCACCGGCCACCGGGTGATCCGCGAAGCCGAGACCGTCCTACTCAAGGTCAAGGAATCCGCCTATCGCGGCAACATCCCCGGCGGGACGCCCGGGGCGCCATCGGGATACGTGCTCCCGCTGACCCAGGATCCCGCCCTCATCTGGCCCGGCTGGGAGACATTCAGCACGGCCGGAAGCGGATACACCGACGTGTCGATCAACATCACCGGCGTCAACGGCCCCGGGCGCGCGTACATGTACACGCAGGGATCGTTCGGTGACTTCAGACCGCTCCTCACCCATGGCGGATACAGCTTCCCCGGCACCATCCGAGAAGCCGAACCTGCGCACACGCACGCACAGTGGGTGTTCTCGCAAAAAGGCGTCTACAAGCTGACCGTGCACGCCGTGGCAACCAACCCGAAGACGGGCTCATCCATCCGCACGGCGGCGCACACGTACGTGTTCCAGGTCGGCGACGTGCCGCTCGGCGATGCCTTCTGCGGCCTGCGGTCCGCGGATGCCAGCACGGCGGCCGCCGTCAACGCGGCCGTGCACCAGTCGACGGCCGACGCCGTCGCCGCAGCCCAGGCCGACGCCGCAGCGCAGGCCGCTGCCGCAGAGGCTGAGGAGAAGGAAAAGCAGAAGCAGAATCAGACGCTGAGGACTAAACACACGGAGGGCGAGGACGAAGACAACGGCGTGCTCGACGCGATCTTCGGCGAGGACGTGAATCCCGCCGTCGTGGGAGGCATCGTGGGCGGAGGTGTGCTGATCATCGCAGGAATCATCGGCGTCACCCTGTGGTACGTACGTCGGCTTCGGACACAAGCAGCGCCCGTCGACACGACCGGTTCGTCATGATCTCGAGGTGCGCATGACCCCGACCTCTGCTCGCTCAGAAGGTCCGCCCGTGGAAGCGGACCCTCTGAGCGAGTTCGACGCGCTCCTGGCGAGCGCGGACGTGGATGACACCGAAGAAAATGACCTTGTGCAGACGCTGGCGTCCTCGAGAACCGGTCGGGGATGGGTCATCGGCTCGGTGCTGAGCGCGGCACTGGGTGTGGTCCTGGTCGCCGGGGCGCTGGTCGCGGCATCCCTGTCACCGCGACCGGATCCGGATCCGACGTCGTATGTCGCGGCTGAGCTGTCGGGAACCACACCGCGGCCGGATCCGAGGCAGACACCGTATGCGGCACCTTCGCAGCAGCACGAGCGTCCGCTCACAGACCTTGTCGACGAGAACTGGGTAGCTGAGCTGTCAGACAACACCAGTATCCCCGTCCGTGCCCTGATCGCGTACGCCGGCGCTTCCCTCGTCGCGGCGTCCGAGTATCCGGCGTGCGGTCTGGGCTGGAACACCCTTGCCGGCATCGGCCACGTCGAATCCGAGCACGGCACCATTCACGGTTCGCATCTCGGTGCCGACGGCGTCGCTCGCCCGGCAATCATCGGCATCCCGTTGACCGGGGAGACCACCGAGGCGATTCGCGACACCGACGCGGGCATGCTGGACGGCGACGCCGTCTGGGACCGCGCGGTCGGTCCGATGCAGTTCATCCCGACAACCTGGGCGCAATGGGGCGCCGACGGCAACGGCGACGGCATCCGCGACCCGCAGAACATCGACGACAGCGCACTCGCCGCAGCACGATACCTCTGCGACGTGGGCGGGGACCTCACGGTCGCCGACAACTGGATTGCCGCCATCCACGCATACAACCCGACGATCGAGTACAACAACCGCGTCGCCGACGCCGCTGCCTATTATGCAGAGCGGGGTTGACGGGGCGAGGTTCAGACACAGGTGCAGGGAGGGACTTCCCAGCGGTTCGTCACCGCACGATGGGCATGTTCGGCCAGGAAAGGTTGCGACGTCACCAGTGCGAACCGCTACTGCTCAGATGTGCAGATCCTGCACCGTCGATTACGTGGGTTCTGCCTGGCTGGGGGCGGGTGGTGCGGTGGCTTTCGCTCCTCATCATGGTCGGCGTCGCGCGGGTCATCGGCCCCCTGCTCCACGGCCGATTGAGTCCTGAGTTGACGCCTGCCCGGTTCTCCTTCATCCCCCGGCAGCCCGGCTCGGCCTTCGCCTACTAGCTACACGGGCGCGGCCTGGCATATATCGGTATCCGTTCCTTCCCGCGGCGTGCTACGCAGCAGCGCAGTCCGCGCAACGTCCAAAGACCTCGAGGATGTGGCGGGTCACGGTGAATCCGTGACGTGCGGCGGTGTCGCGGATCCACTCCTCGTCGGATGGTTCGATCTCCACAGCCGTTCCGCATTCCTCGCAGACCAGGTGGTGGTGATGCGCACCAGGCTCGCAGGCTCGGAACAGTTGTCCGCTGGGCACGGGGATTGTGTCGGCGTGCCCCGACTCGGCCAGCGCATTCAATTGCCGATACACGGTCGCCAGCCCGATGGGAGTGCCTTCGGTATTGATGCGCTGGTGCAGCTGAGTGGCGGAGATGAAGCCGGTTGCCTCCTCAAGGGCTTGGCGCACGGCTTCCTTCTGGACGGTCTGACGGCGTTCACGGATCGCGGCGTTCATGGTCGCCTCCTCTCTGCGGGGTGAGAAGCACTCTCAGTAGTATAGTCACATTGCAATCTGTTTATGTGTGTGATGGGATGAAAATCATGGGCGTGGAGACGGGGCTTGCCGATGCGGCGCAGCTATTCAAAGTCCTCGGTAGTGAGTCGAGGCTCGGGTTGCTGCATCTGATCGGGCAGGAGCCGCGCACAGTGAGCGCCCTCGCGGAGGCGAGTGGGCTGTCGCAGCCGCTGGTGTCGCAGCATCTGCGGACGCTGCGACAGGCGGGCCTGGCGGCCTCGACGCGCCACGGCAAGGAGATCACGTACCGCATGGCCGACTTGCATGTCAGCCATGTGATCGCCGACGCGCTCGCCCACGTCCGAGAGCCTGCCGCGACCGAAGAGGTCGCGGACGAGGAACCCACCCATCCAGAACAGGAGTCAGCATGACCATCACAGACATCCACGCGGAGCACACGACGTCCGAGCATCAGCACGGCACCGGCTGCGGGCATGAGCCGGTGCGGCACGGCGACCACGTCGACTACGTGCACGGCACTCACCGCCACGCCCTGCATGGCGACCATTACGACGAGCACGAGTCCATCGCCGAGCACACTCCGGCCGACCACGCTCACGGCGCCGACTGCGGACACGAAACCGTCGCGCATGATGGGCACGTCGACTACGTCCACGACGGCCACAGGCACGCGGTCCACGAGGACCACTATGACGAGCATTGACACCGCACCGGCGCCAGGGTGAGGGGATGCGCGACACAGCTCGCGCATCCGCTCACCCATGTCCGGCTCCCTCAGATCCTCGCCTCGAGGCGGGCGAACGAGCCCGCCGCACTGCGAAGGACCCGGGCTGTACCGGCCTCGATGACACGCCCGCGGTCGATCACGAAGACGGCGGCATCGTCGGGAACGAGGTCGGCGCGGTGCGTGATCTCGATGACCGTCAGGCCCCTGCGGGTGCGCGCGAGGCGCTTGCGGACGGTGTGCGCTGTTGCGGCGTCGAGCTGGCTGAGGGCCTCGTCGAGCACGAGCACTTCGGGACAGTGGACTAACGCTCGGGCGAGGGCGAGCCGCTGCAACTGCCCGCCGGACACGGTCACTCCGCGTTCACGCAGGCGAGTGTCCAGCCCTTTCGGGAGTAACGCGAGCCAGTCATCGAGCGCCGCGATCGTGATCGCCTCGACGATGGTTGCCTCGTTTGCGTCAGGGGCGGTCAGGTGCAGGTTGTCGGCGATGGTGCCCGACAGCAGGGTCGGGTGCTGGGAGACGAGGGCGACCCGGCGGCGCAGGTCGTCGATCCGCAGCTCGCGCACGTCTGCGCCACCCAGGTGCACTGTCCTGCTCTCGGGGTCCAGACCGCGGGCGAGGAGAGCGGCCAGCGTGGACTTCCCGCTACCGGATACTCCGGTGACGAAGGCCCAACGGCCGGGGGCGAATCGCGCGGAAAGCTCGCGGAGGGTCGGCTGATCGCTGCCCGGGTGACGGGCGGTGACGCCTCGGAGTTCGACGCCACCGTGCTGGGGTACGGGACCGGGATAGTCGCTGTCGCGTATGGTCGGTTCGGCGTCGATGATCTGCCGGATGCGGTCGGTCGCGGCGAAGGCCGTGTCGAGGCCGGAGGCGAAGCCTTCGACGCCGCGTACCGGCCCCCACAATCCCACCGCCACCGCCAGCGCCACGGCAGTCTCGGTCGGTGGAAGGCCAGCCATTGTGCCGATGGCGAGCGGCACGATGAGCGAGAACATCTGCAGCAGCACGATCGTCATGGTGCGCTGCGCCTGGATGCCAGCGGCGTGCTCGCGGGCGGAGGTCAGCGCACGGCCGGTGTCGTCGAGGTCTCGCAGCCGGGCGTGTTGGGCGCCGAAGGCGAGCACCTCGCGGGTGCCCTGGATATCGTCCCCGACCCGCGCGGCGAGAGCCCCGCGCACCGTAGCGACGTGGCGGGCAGCCCGCCACGTCGCCGGGCTTGACCAGGCGGGTAGGAGCAGCGCTATTGCGACGAACGGTGCCGTCACAGCGGCGAGGAGTCCGTCCACCGCCACCCCGAGCCAGGTGAGCGTGACAGCTGGTACGACCAGCGCGGAGGCGGCGGGCGGGAGGGCGTGGGCGAAGAACACCTCGATACGGTCGATGTCCCGGGTGGCCCGCTCAGTCAACTCGGCTCCCGCGCGTCCTGTGGTCGCCGCGGGTGCTTGCGGGACGAGACGGGTGAAGAACAGCTCCCGCAGCCGCTGGAGAGCGGTGAAGGCGACCCAGTGCCCAGCATAGTGCTCCAGATATCGCAGACCGGCTTTCGCGATGGCGAGGCCCGCGAGCCAACCGATCACGCTCGGCACGGACACCGCCCATCCGGTCGCGGCCTGGCCGAGTGCGGCTGCCGTGACGGTCAGCAGGGCGACTGCGAGGAGCTGGTTCGCGATTCTCGCCAGCACGGAGACGACCAGAGGGGGAAGCAACTGCCGGGTGTGGCCGATGAGCCAGGCGGTCAGGCGGAGCCGGGTCATGCGCTCGCTCCCTCTGTGCCGGGATGGATCAAGGTGCTGAGGTCGATCACACGGTCGGCGGCGAGGACCGCTCCGGGCCGGTGGGCGATCATGAGCACGGTGCGACCCGCCGCGAGCCGATCAAGTGCGGCGAGGATCGCGGCCTCGCCGGCCAGGTCGACCTGGGAGGTCGGCTCGTCCAGCAACAGGATCGGGGCGTCGCGCAGCCAGGCGCGGGCGATCTGCAGCCGCTGCGCCTGCCCGCCGGATAGCAGCCGGCCATGCTCTCCGACCTGAGTGTGGAGCCCGGCGGGCATGGTTTCGATCTCTCCGCGCAGTCCGGCGAGGTCCAGCGCTTCCCACAGTCTCCGGTCATCGGCGCGCGGAGCGGCCAGGCGCAGGTTGTCGGCGATGGTGCCGAGGAACAGGAAGGTGCGCTGCTCGACCACGGCCAGCCGCGATCGCACCTCATCCGCATCCGCGATCCGGGTGTCGAGAGCGTCCACGAGGACGCGGCCGGCGCGCGGGAGCAGATGGGTTTGCAGAAGTGCGGCGACGGTGGACTTGCCGATCCCGCTCGGGCCCACCAGTGCTACTTTCTCACCGGCCTCGACGCGCAGCGAGACTCCTTCGATGACCGGGGCGCCTCCGGGCCACCCCGCGGTGACCTGCTCGAGGACCACCGTTCCGGGGCCGTCGGGGTCCCGGAGGCGAGTACCGGCGGGGGCGGGCGTGGACGATGCAGCGGCGGTGAGGTGGTCGCCGATCCTGCGCTGAGCGGCACGTCCGGCGATGCCGATGTAGAAGAACTGGCCGATGACATCGACCGGGCCGATCACGAGTGTCGTCATGAGCACGATCGCCACGCCGCCGCCCAGGGTCAGTGTCTCCTCCAGAATGCGGGTGGTTGCGATACCAGCGGCGGCGACCACGATCGTGAGGGAGAATGCGGCGTCGACGACGAGGATGAGCAGCTGGTTGCCCGCCAGTAGCCGCATCAGGTGTTGGCGATGCTGCTCGCCACGACGCGCCAGCTCCGCTCCGGCGCGCTCGGCGGCGCGGGCGTAGACGAGGGTGCCCAGGGCCTGGATCGCCTCCAGGAAGGCTACGGTCAGCCGGGCCTGGGAGCGGCGGTACGCGGTGCCGATCGGTCGGACGATCCGCTGGAACCCGCCGATCAGCGGCGGGACGAGCAGCACCAGCAGCGCGAGCCATCCTGCTGTCGCTGCATCGACCGTGAGAGCCATAATCGCCAGCACGAGGGACGGAATGGTCAGCGCGCCGAAGATCGGGCCGAGGAACCCTGCACGATAGTGTGCGGTCTTCTCGGTGGCGTCGGTCGCGACCGACAGCAACTCTCCCGAGCGGCCGGTCGCGGTCATGACACCGTCGGTGAAGATACGACTGATCACGAGGTGCCGAAGATGCCGCTCTGTCTCCGAACACGCCCATTCAGAGAAAGCGGGGCCCGCTGCGGCGCACCCGGCGGCCGTCAACGCGAGGGTGACGAGTAGCAGGATCCGTCCCGTCGTCAGCGGCTCCCCGTCTAGGACGGCACCGACCCGGACGAACAGCAACGCGATAGCCGCAGCCCCCGCCCAGGCGATGCCGACCGAGATCCACAACACCCACCGCGGCGTCGCCGATCGCACATCCGCATGCACGGACGTGCGGTCGGCGGGATGCCCACTGGGATGGCCGGAACGGCTTGGGGCCCGCATGCTCATCCGACCGGCTGCCGATCATCCAGGACGGGGGCCGATGATCGAGAGGCCACCATCGCCGTCACTCCGTCCGATCCGCTACGACCGGCCAGGAGGGGAACGGGTCGGGGAATCGCACCCACGCCCGGGCGCCGGCGGCGAGCTCAGTGTCGGTGAGCGCGGCCGCATCCAACGCCTTCTTGAGCGCGTCAGTGTCGAGATCGATTCCGATGAACGCCAGATCCTGGCCCAGCGCGAGCAGATCGTCCTCATCGCCAAGGTCGTCGTCGCGTCCGAGCGAATCGAAGGAGATCACCTGGCCGACGTGATCCCACCGAGCGATGATCTGCGGGCGGGTGGCGAACCGGCAGAACCCGGCAGAGCGGATCACCGCGCCGAACTCGCCCGCTTCGATCCTCTCGTCCAGCAGATGCTTGAGACGGCCGGGATGCAGCGGGCGCACGTTCTCGTAGTGAAAAGCGCTGACGCGGAGGTCGGTCATGTGGGGGTCGTAGTCGCCGTTCAACATCCCGACCCAGCCCGGGCGCTCCTGCCCGACTGTGTATACGGTGTCGCACTCCCACCGATCGATTGCGTTCCGATGCAGGCGCAGCCGGGCTCGGGGGCTCAGGTGGCTGACCAGCGCCATCACCGTCGACAGATCCACGGTGGGCAGCGTCGCCCAGTTCACCAGGACGATCACCGAGGCATACTCGATCTGGTTCACGGCGAGCAGTGCGTGCGCGGCATGCCGGCCCATTGAGGGGTGCTCGCCCGGAGGCGCCGGGTGGCGTGTGTAGCTGTCCTGGTGAAGATCGTCCCGCAGATGCGCCGCGTCGACCAGACACACGACACCCGTCAGTCGGGTGGGAGCGTCCGGGGCGGCGAGCGTGCCGATCAGCTCGGTCACTTCGGTGTATTCGGGGAACTCGATCACCGCCCCCGCGGGAGCGTCTGACCACGGTGCAACCGCCAACGCCTCATCGATCGGATCCGGGGCAAGCGCGAGCCGGCGGGCGGGCACGAAGGTCCGCCGAGTCATCGCGGCGAGCCGCTTCGCGTAGCGCCGCCGTTCAGGGGCACAGGTGCCGATCACCGCCAGCACGTCGACCTGCTCCACACGAACCTCCATCTCTGAGACACCACTCCGACACCTACAGTCTAATGATAACGTTTCTCAATAGGAGGTGAAGGATGAAGGTTCGAGCATCGATCAAGTCGTTGAAGAATCAGCCCGGGGCGCAGGTCGTGCGTCGTCGTGGCAGGGTCTACGTGATCAACAAGCTCAACCCGCGGTTCAAGGGCCGCCAGGGGTGACTGGTGGCGGGGTGCGGGGTTCGGCTTCGCGCCCCGCCAGAACGGGACAGTTCACCGCGCGGAACAACGTGCTCGCATGTGCGCCCCCGATCGCACGCCGCAATGACGTCGTGACCGGGTTCGGCCGGATCGACCTGAGCGCCTCAGCGCGTTCACGGGCGGTTCAGGAGCCAGAAGGGGGTGTCGCCGATCTGGTCGAATGTGAACCCTGCGCGGGTGGCCTCGTCGGCGAGTATCGCCGGTGCAGGATGGCGGTACTCGTGTTCAGTGGTGTCTTCCACGAGCACGCGCTCACCGTCCAGGGTCAGATAGGTCATACGCCAGCGCATCCGTTCGGTGTCCAGCGGCCAGCCCTCGGCGATACCCCGATAGGTCAACTCGCCTACCTGTGCGGCGGTGAAATCGTACGCCTCGACGCGGCGAGGCCGTTGCGGCTGCTGCAGGTCGATAAGCGCCGCACCGGCGTCAGGGAGGCGCGCGGCGAGTTCGGCGAGGACGGCCGCTCGTTCGCCGGCGTCGAAGTGACCGATCACGCCGAGCAGAACTGCGCCGCCGACGCGTTCAGGCAGGGGAGCGGAGAAGAAATCCTCCGGTCGCACGGTGACCCGGCCGAACCATTCCGGGTGCGCGGCGATCTTCGTCAGAGCGAGTGCTCGCATCGCCGGGCTGGGCTCCAGCGCGCACACCTGCGCCTCTGGTAGCCGGTCGAGGATGGCGGCCGAGTTGAGCCCGGATCCGGCTCCGACGTCGAGGATCGGCCCCCAGTCGGGTCGCACCCAGGGCAGCAGCACCTCGAGCGCGGCGAGCTGCCCCGGCCGCGCGGAGGCGTTGAAAAGGTCGTAGCAGCCGGCTGTCGGCGCGTACGGGTCACGCGTGTTCACAGGTACAACCGCCGGTTCCGCTCGTACGTGCGCTCACGGTGATCGCGATTCTGCTCGTTGCGATAGATCCGGGCCAGCTCATCGCGGTCGGATCCCGAGGAGAGGGTGTGGTCTCCTCGGGTCCTCTCCCAGGGCCGGCGGAGGCGAGCGACCGTCAGCAGGAGTGACGCGCTCATCGCGAGTGTGCGGTCTCTCATCCGTGTTCCTTCCGGAGCGGCTGTAGTTCGGGTTTCCCCTGCTCATACCGTAGCCTATTGAGAATGATTCTCAAATGACGTGTACGCGTCTAGAAAGCGAAAGCACTCGTGACTTCCTCTCCCCCTGTCCTCGACGCACTCGTCATCGGCGCAGGCCCTGCGGGCATTGGGTCTGCCCTGGCTCTGGCTGCCGTGGATGGGCTGACCTTCGGCGTTCTGGAGCGCGGTCGGATCGGGCAGACGTTCCTGGACTGGCCGGCGCGGCAGAGCTTCCTCACTCCGTCTTTCACCGGCAACGGGTTCGGTGCGACCGATCTGAACGCGATCCACCCGGAGACCTCGCCCGCGTTCAGCCTCGGAACCGACTACCCGACGGGCTCGCAGTACGCGAAGTACCTGCGCAGCGTCGTGAAACACTTCCGTATCCCCGTGATGGATGAGGCCGAGGTCGAGGTGGTGCAGCAGCACGTCGACGGGTTCGAGGTGTTCTCCGCCCGAGGCCCGGTGCTCGCACGTTCTCTCGTGTGGGCAGGCGGCGAGTTCGCGCATCCGCTTTCCCCCCGCATCCCGGGCGCCGCGCTCACGGTCCATTCCAGCAGCACGGAGGCCTGGGAGGAGCGACCCGGTGAGCTGGTGGTCATCGGTGGGTACGAGTCCGGAATCGACATCGCCTGTCACCACGTCGCCGCCGGCGCGACCGTGACCGTCGTCGACGACGACCATCCCTGGGATGCGCAGACCGGGTCTGACCCATCGTTTCGCCTCGCCCCTCGATCCCGGATGCGCCTCAGCGACGCCATGGCAACCGGGCGGCTGCGGCTCGTGGATGCCCGGGCTGTCCGCGTCAAACCGGCCGGAGAGGGCTTCACCGTCCGGCTCAGTGATGGCCTGTCGCTGCCGAGCACCGCCCCGCCGATCGCCGCGACCGGATTCGGCCCCGGCCTCGGCCCGGTCGGGCACCTGTTCGCTGCGCGTCCCGACGGGTGGCCGGAGTTGGACGAGGACGACCAGTCCACCGTCGTGCCCGGGGTGTTCCTGTCGGGGCCGGCGATCCGGCACGGCGGGCTGAAATTCTGTTTCGTGTACAAGTTCCGCCAGCGTTTCGCCCACATCGCCGGTGTCATCGGCGAACGGGCGGGAAAAGACACCGGGGCGCTGGAGGCGTGGCGGGATGCCGGCATGCTCACCGACGACCTGTCCTGCTGCGGGGTGGAGTGCGCATGCTGACCGCCCTGCAGCGCACCGGGTTCACCGCGGTCCTGTTCCTCACCGCGATCCTCACCGGCAGCCTGCTCGGCCTGTTCGCCCCCGCGGCAGGCAGCGCGGTCGGCGGGCTTGCCGACCTGCTGATCCTGCTGCTGGTCGCCGCGTCGTTCTTCACGCTCCGTCTGGACGGCGTGCACGCCCTGCGTCGGGTGCCGCGCACAGTGCTACTGGCGGTCGGAATGAACTTCCTCGCCATCCCGCTGATCGCGCTCGTCCTCACCGCGCTGCTGCCCGGCGACGCACTGCGGCTCGGAGTGCTCGTCTACTGCCTGGCACCGTGCACCGACTGGTTCCTTGGGTTCACCCGCCTCGCTGGAGGCGACACGACCACCGGCGCCGCCCTCATCCCCGTGCAGATGATCCTGCAGCTCGCGCTGTACCCGGTGTGGCTGGCGCTTTTTGCCGGTCGCCATATCGATGCGATGTTCGGTGCCGCCGGCCCGGCCCTGCTGACCTGGTTCGTCCTGCCTGCGGCGGCGGGCCTGGGCTTGCGCTTCCTGGTAGGACTGACCGTGCCGCGGGCCAGACGCCACCGGCTCGTGGCAGCGGTGGACCAAGCGATGCCATTCGTGATCACAGCCGTCATCCTGGCGATCTTCGCCGGGAACATTGGAACGATCCTCACCGATCCCCGCTCGTTCGCCTGGGTGCTGCTAGTGGTGTTCCTGTTCTTTGCCGTGACGTTCCTCGTCGGCGAAGCCGTGGCTCGGGCGTTTCGGCTCGAGGACCCGGAGCACGCCGTGCTGACGATGACGACCTCCGCGCGCAACGCCCCGCTCATGCTCGCTGTCACCGTGGTCGCCCTCCCGGACCAGCCCGTGATCTACGCGGCGATCATCCTCGGCATGCTCATCGAGTTCCCCCACCTCACCGCCCTGACCCACCTCCTCCGCAGCCGTCAACCAACTGAGGAGCCGAGAACCGACGCTCAATCGCTCAGCCTGCGATAGCGGTGCAGCCGCCGCAGTCCGGATGCATCAGGTCGCTCGGCGGGCGCGGCGGCGATGGCGCCGAGCCACCGCTGTGCGGCATCCTGGTCGAGGTTGACGCCGATCACGACGAGCTCGCCGACAGGCGGCGGGTCCGGCAACGGGGCGATGCGAATCATGTGGCCGACGAGGTTGACGAGGTACCCGCGATCCGCCCGCGGACCGAGGACGCTCACCCGCCCCTTGACCCGGTAGGTGCCGGGCGGCGGGTCCTCGAGCAGATCGATCAGCGCCGACGGGCACACCGGTCCAGGCAAAGCCACAGACACAGCCCGAGCGTGCTCATGATCGTCGTGTCCGTGCGCGTCCTCACGGAGGAGCCGCGCCAATGGCAGCTCGTCGACCGGGTCATCGTCGACGGCGGTGTCGAACACGAGCGCGGGATCGATAGCCGCGAGGGTTCGCCGTGCCGCCGACCGTGTCGGACCGGGGCCGACCCACGGCCGGGCAGTGGGGTTCCCCAGAGTTCCGGACTGTTGTCTGTTCAGCCATCGGCTGCTGCCCGGGCGAGGTCGAAGTCCTCTTCGACGAGCGCGCCGTTGACCGCTCCACCGGCGAAGGCTCCCGCGCCGATCGCCATCGGGACGTTCGCGGCCGGGTTCACGACGTTTCCGATCGCCCAGACTCGATCGTGGCTGGTCTTCCCAGCCTGATCGACGCTGAGGAAGGACCCGAGGCCGAAGGGCGAGTCAGTGCGGGAGAGGCCGAGACCTGTGAGGAACCCGTCGTTCGGGCGCGGCGCACCCGTGGTGAACACCGCATCCACCTCGACCATCCGTCCGTCACCCGTGCGCACACCAGTGATGCGGTCGTCCTCGCCGAGAATCTCGACCACCGGCGACGCCACCACCTCCACGCCTCGAGCGCGCATCCGCTGCTCGGCGACGGGATCGAGCGTTCCGAGCCCGGCCGCGAAGACGACGACTCGATCGCTCCACTGGCGCACGAGCTGCGTCTGATGCAGCCCCATCGGCGAAGTCGCCAGCACTCCCAGGCGCTGGTCGCGGACCTCCCAGCCATGGCAATAGGGGCAGTGCAGCACAGATGTGCCCCACCGCGGCGCCAGGCCTGGGACATCGGGAAGCTCGTCGACGATCCCGCTCGCCACGACGAGCGCCCGCGCCCGCTGGGCCCGCCCGGTTGAGAGCACGATCGCAAGACCCGAGTCTGCCGCCTCCACATTCTGCACGGTGCCGTCGAGGAACTCGATGCCGTACGCGGCGACCTCGGCACGCCCCTTCCGCAACAGCTCCGCAGGCGGTGTGCCCTCGTTGCCGAGGACGCCGTGCATGTGGGCGGCGAACCGGTTGCGAGGACTGCCCGCATCGATCACCTACCCGCCCGTGCGTACCCTCCCGGAACTGCGTATACACGACGGCTACGAATGGGTCTACGTCCTCAGCGGTCGCCTTCGGCTCCGGCTCGGCGAGCAGGACCTTGTTCTCACCCGCGGCGAGGCGGCCGAGTTCGACACCCGTACGCCGCACGCCATGACCGCGGCCGGCGGGAAGCCCGCTCAGGTGCTCAGCATCTTCAACGACGCCGGTGCCCGCATCCACACCCGCATCGGCGCAGCCACCAACTGAACACCACCGGCTGATCGGCAGCCGGACGGGCTTCGGAGCCAATCGCACCGAGGGAGACTCGTTCACAATTCGGAGCGGAGTCGGGGGCGTAGCGCTCGCCTGGGCGGTTCCGGTCGTCAGATGTCTCGCCGTCGGAACGTGATGAATGCAGCGAGGGTGGTTACGAGCACGGTGAGGTAGAAGACGATGAATCCCGTGAGCGGCGGAAGCATGGCCGGGTCGGGCACGACTGTCATGATCCGGCTGCCGGCGATGCTCGGCCAGAACCTTGCGATGAAGTCCGCGAGGGTCGCCGGCAGATTCTGGGACAGGGCCGGGAACACGAGCATCGTCGCGACGATGATCCCGAGCGCACCAGCGCTGGATCGCGTCAGGATGCCGACCGCCAGGCCGAGAACGGCCGTGACCGCGAGATAGACTCCCATGCCGACGACGGCCCGGATCACGGCGGGCTCGGCGAGGCTCGCCGTCGGCGCCCCGTGGCTCGCGAGGACGGCTTGCCCGAGGAGGAAGGAGCTCAGGGCGGTGGCGACTCCGGCGACCAGGGACACGACGTAGATGACGAGCGTCTTGGCGAGGAAGAGGATCCCGCGCCGAGGGACGACGATCGCCGTGCTGGCGATCATGCCGGTGCTGTACTCCGAGGTGACGGCGAGGACGCCGAGGATTCCGACGACCATCTGCGCCATGAGGTGGCTCTGGAGACTGATCGCGGTGGGGTCGAAGGCCGCCTGCTCGGCGGCGGTGAGGGTGCCGTACGTTCGTCCGCCGCCGTCGCTGAACATCCACGAGAACAGCAGCGCAACGATCGGAAGCATCGTCAACGTCGCAGCGGTCGCTCGAACGGACCAGAACTTGCGCCACTCGTTGGCAATGGCGCGGAACAGCTGACGGAGGTCCGAAAGGCGACCTCGAACGAAGGTGGGGGTCATGCGGCGTCCTCCTGCTGCGCAGCGTGTCCGGCGGTCATCGCCATGAACACGTCTTCGAGTGATGTGCTGTGCGAGGTCAGCTGCGACAGCGTGATGCCTGCCCGAGCGGCGCAACGGCCGACGACGTCGGCATCGGCGTTCCGGATCGTCAGCTCGCTGCCGGCCTGCTCGATGCCGATCTGTCCAGAGGCGTGTCGGAGGGCGGCGACGAGGGTGCGGCGTTCCGCGTCGTCGCGGACACGGGCGACGACGTGTCGCTCCGCGTGATCGGCCATCAACTGCGCGAGCGTGGCATCGGCGAGCTTCCTTCCGCGTTCGAGGATGATGAGGTGGTCGGCGACGAGCGCCATCTCGCTCATGAGGTGGCTGGAGAAGAAGACGGTGCATCCATCGGCGGCGAGTTCTCTCATCAGCCGCCGTATCCAGAGAACGCCGTCGGGATCGAGGCCGTTGAGCGGCTCGTCGAGCATGACGATGGGCGGCTTCCCGAGAAGCGCCGCCGCAATCCCCAGCCGCTGCCCCATGCCGAGCGAGAACCCTCCGACGCGTCGGTCGGCGACGTCGGCGATCGCCGCGAGTTCCAGCACCTCGTCGACGCGCGAGCCGGGGATGTCGTTGGAATCGGCGAGTCCGCGCAGGTAGGCCCGTGCGGTGATCCCCGGGTGCACGGCCTTCGCATCGAGGAGCACACCGATCCGCGTCATGGGGCGCGCGAGCGTGCGGTAGGAGGCCCCGTCGACCCAGACCCCGCCCGACGTGGGCTCGTGCAAGCCGACGATCATCCGCATCGTGGTCGACTTTCCCGCGCCGTTGCGTCCGAGGAACCCCGTGACGACACCGGGCCGGACGGTGAAGGTCACGTCGTCGACAGCAGTCACACGACCGTATCGCTTGGTGAGCCTGGTCGCTTGAATCATGACCCCTCTTTCTGCACTCACTGCTGTTTCGCAGTCACTGCAGCATAACACCGAGTGCGGTATGCTCGGACACATGGAGGAAAGGACCACCCTGCGCGAGCGCAAGCGCCGCCAGACCCGTGCGCTGCTCATCGAAACCGGCCGGCGACTGTTCGAGGCCAACGGGTACGACCAGACGACCGTTGCCGACATCGCAGCGGCGGCTGAGATCGGAACTCGCACGTTCTTCGCCTACTTCGAGTCGAAAGAGCAGCTGCTCTTCGATGAGATAGACCCGCGAGTGATCTCGGCCATCGAGGCGATCCGAACCCGAGCCGTCGACGAGACTCCCGCCCAAACGCTTCTCCGAGGCCTGAATAGCGACGCGATCGAGGCAGAGGCGCACAATCCGGTCGCGCAGCTCCGCCTCCGACTGCTCCCTGATGTTCCCGCGATCCAGGCGCGGGCGTTACGTCTTCAACTCGATGCTCAGGATGAGATTCAGCGTGAGCTTCGGTCTGCCTACCCGGAACTGACCGCGGTCGAAGCCGCCGCTCTCGTAGGTGCGATCACCGGCGCGGTTGCGGCGGCCTACCGCGCCCTCGGAGAAGAAGGCGCCATCGACGAGCGCCAGCACGAAGTCCACGCAGTGGTGGAACGTGTCCTCCATCCCCGCTGAGCAGGTGACTTCGAGGCTCGGTTGTCGGCGCTGGGGCAGGCTGTCGCGGCCCTGATGCACGAGCGATGATTCCGGTATGGCTGTCGAGGATGCTCGGTCTGCCCGGCGCAGTGTCCTTCCGTCGCGCTGGCCGGTCAGCAGCCGACTGACGAGTTCCATCGCATCGCCCTGCGCGAGTTCCACGGCTTCTTCGACGCCGTCTATCGCGACACCGCCGATTTCGTCGAAACCCTCAGCCCGGACGACATCGGCCGCGACCCCGAAGACCTGGGCCTGCGCCGACCGTCCGCGACCTGGACCTACATGGCTACGGACAATCCCTTCGGTAGTGCCGGCAGCCGCTTCATGGGCAGGGTCGTCAAGCTCATCCGTCGCGCAGGGTGAAGGTTGCGCTCGCGGCGATGCCTGCCGCAGCGATCCATGCGAGGAGGATGAGTGTGCCGGTTCCGGCGGTGAGTACGGGGTCGGTGTCGGTGAGGTAGAGGAGGCTGCCGGCCTTGTCCGGGAGCCAGCGTGCGTGTTCGGTGAGGCTGCCGGCGAGGGGGGAGACGATGAGGACGAGGCTGAGCATCGTCACCAGGGGCGGGATGAGCGAGCGGAGCAGGACGGTCAGGGCGAACGCGAGCGCCCCGATCAGGACGAGGTAGACCGCTGCCCCGGCAGTCGGCCACATGTCCACGTCGCTCGTGGCGGCGAGCCGGCGAACGGACAGGGTGATCGCGGCCGTGACCCAGCCTGCGCCGATCGCGATGCCGCTGGCGACGATCGCGGTGACGAGGAAGGCGAGGCTCTTGCCCGCAAGGAGGCTCAGTCGACGGGGTGTCGCGGTGAGCGTGGTGCGGATCTGGCTGCCCTGGTACTCGGTGGCGACAGCGAGCACACCGAGCAGGATGACCCCGATCTGGAGGAACGGGACCGTCGCGAGAGTCACCTGCACGGCGCTGATCGGAACGGTGGAGGATGCCGCGATCGCCGCCGCGAGCACGATCGCGGCAGCGATGGTTCCCAGCACGCTGGCCGTGACGACGGGGAGGGTGCGGAGCTTGACCGCTTCCGCTGAGGTGATGCGTGCGAGCGTCATGGTGATCTCATGCGTCCCTGCGTCGGAAAACGACGCCCGCGACGATCAGCAGAGCGAGGGTCCAGCAGCCCATGACGATCGCACCGGGGATGGGTTCGAGGCCGCCGGGGACGACGGAGTCCTCGGGGAAGCCGAAGAGGTTGCGGCCGGCCATATCGGGAAGCCAATGGGCGAGCGGTGTGAGGTTGGTCAGCAGCAGTGAGAACGACACGACCGAGCTGTTGGCGATGAGGATGATGAGCGGGATGATGCCGCTCCGGGCGAGCACGGTGATCGCGAACGCGATGAGGCCCATGAGCGTCCAGTAGAGAGCACCGCCGGCCCAGCGCCGGACCGCGTGATCGATCGACACGATCTCTGTTCCGGCGTCACCGATGATCACGTTCGCGACGACGACGCTGAGCGGCACCGCGACGATCGCGATCGCCGTGACGAGCACGATCACGGACAGCGCCTTGGCGGTCAGCAGTCGCAGCCGGCCGGGGATGGCGGTGAGGGTGGTGGTGATCTGCCTGCCGCCGTCGGCATCGGTGCGGGCGGCGGTGTATTCGCTGCTCATCGCGACGACGCCGATCACGACAGCGCCGACGGTTCCCAGCGGCATCATCGCGAATGCGGTTTCGAACGGCGAGGTGTCCGCGACCCGTTCCGACTGCCCCGAGGTGACGGCGCCACGGACGGTGACCGCGTTGAGGATCGTGAGCGCAACTGACCCGAGCACCGCCACGGCCATCCCGGCCCATGCGCCGGGGAGGGTCGCGGTCTTGCGCAGCTCGGTGAGGATCGTGCGGAGGAGGCTCATCGGTCTTGCCCTGCCGCGCCGCCGGTGAGTCCGAAGAACGCGTCTTCCAGAGTCGCGTATCCGGCGGTGACCTCTGCGACCGGACCGGCTTTCACGATCCGGCCGCCGGTGATGACGACGAGGTCGTCGGCGATCTCGGCGACCTCGCTCATCAGATGGCTCGACAGCAGGACCGTACCGCCGGCATCCGCGTGGCCGCGGAGCAGTCCGCGTATCCAACGGATGCCCTCGGGGTCCAGTCCGTTGACCGGCTCGTCCAGCACCAGGGCTCTGGGTTCGCCCAGCAGTGCGGTGGCGATGCCGAGGCGTTGGCCCATGCCGAGTGAGAACTTGCCGACGCGGGTGCGTCCGGCGTCTTCGAGGCTGACCTGTTCGAGCACGGCGTTCACGCGATGCGGGGGGATGCCGTTGCTGCGCGCGACCCAGGCCAGGTGGTTGCGGGCGGTGCGGGAGGGGTGCGCGCCGGAGCCGTCGAGCATCGACCCGACCGTGCGCAGCGGGTCGCGCAGGTTCCGGTACAACTGCCCGTCGACCAGGGCGGAACCTGCGGCGGGACGGTCCAAGCCGAGCAGGACGCGCAGCGTCGAGGACTTGCCCGCCCCGTTCGGGCCGAGGAAACCGGTCACCCGGCCAGGCAGTGCTTGGAAGGTCACGTCGGAGATCACGGTACGTGAGCCGTGGCGTTTGGTGAGGCAGTCGATCGTCAGCATCCCTCCATGCCAACAGGTCCTCTCCGCATCGTCATCGGACCATGGCAGCGTCGTGCTCGGTCCCAGGTCTCTCAGACCCAGGACCGATGTCCGCGTGAGCGCCGGAATCTAGACTCGAACGATGGACACCGACCGGCCGACGTGGCGCTCCCGCGCCTGGCTCGTCGCCGTCGGGCTCCTTGCAGTGCTTGCTGCTCTCCTCTCGTTCGTGGGGGTCGATCGTCCGGCGTCGGCGTGGGCGGCGGTAGCGGTCGCCGCCGCGGTGGCTGTGTCGGTGATCGGTTGGGCGTTCGATCGCACCCGACGTCAGCGCCGACGCTATGAGGAGGATCTGGCGGCATGGGCAGGGGAGCGGGCAACGCAGGCCGAGCGACTGAGGATCGCCGCCGACCTGCACGATCTGGTCTCGCACGGCCTCGGGCTCATAACTGTCCGGGCCGCCGTCGCCCGCACCCTCGCCGGCCCGGACGGGGCGAGCGAACGCGCCGAGGCGCTCACCGACATCGAACGGGTCAGTCGCGAGACCACGACCGAGCTGCGCCGCATGCTCGCCGTGCTCCGCGACCCGGAGACAGCGCCCTTTCGCCCCGCCGACACCCTCGACGACCTCCCCTCGATCGTCGAGGAAGCCACCGCCGCCGGCATCACCAGCAGCCTCGACGTCGAGGAACTGGGTGACGTGTCACCGGGCGTGCAGCTCACGATCTGCGCCGTCGTCCGCGAGACTCTGCACAACACGATCCGGCATGCAGGCCCCACCCGCGTCCGCGTCACGGTCCGGCGCGACGGGGAAACCATCGTCGTGGACGTGCAGGATGCCGGGCCGCGCGGATCATGGCAGCCGCAGCCCGGCGCAGGGCATGGCCTCGACGGACTGCGCGAGCGCGTCACCATTCTCGGCGGGGACCTCCAAACCCAGCCCAACGAGCACGGGTACCGCGTCACCGCCCGCATCCCCGACGTGGCGCGACCATGACCTCACAGTCGGCCCCGCCCGTCGTTCGTGTGCTGATCGCGGACGACCAGGCCCTGCTCCGGCACAGCCTCGTCATCCTCATCGATGGCACCGCCGACCTGGCCGTCGTCGGCGAAGCCGGCACCGGTGAGGACGCCTCCCGCCTGGCCCGTGAACTCGTCCCCGATGTGATCCTGATGGACATTCGCATGCCCGGCGGCGATGGCATCGAGGCGACCCGTACCATCACCGCCGACCCCACTCTTTCTGGGTGCCGGGTGCTCGTGCTCAGCATGTTCGAGCTGGACGAGTACGTCTACGGTGCATTGCGTGCCGGGGCGAGCGGCTTCCTCCTGAAGGACGCCCACCCCGATCAACTCCTCGACGCGATCCGCCGCACCCACAGCGGCGAGTCGCTGTTCGCCCCGGCGATCCTGACCAGGCTCATCGAGCACTACACCAGCATCCCCGCCACGCCAGCGCGACGACTGAACGGGCTGACCGAACGGGAGACCGAGGTACTCGCCCTCGTCGCCCACGGACTGTCCAACGACGAGATCGCCACCTCGCTCACCATCTCGATCAAGACCGTCAAGACCCACATCGGCAACCTCCTCGCCAAACTCCACGCCCGCGACCGCACCCACCTCGTCATCACCGCCTACGAGACCGGACTCATCACCCCCGCCTGAACCACGAGATCATCGCCACTCTCCCGATGCGTGCAAGCGGCGGGCACGCTGGACGGATCATCTGCTGTGTCGGTGACCAACCCGCGATCACGGTGTGACACTCAGCACCGAGATCTACAGCACCACCGGGGGAATCGCCGTGCCGAAGACCCGAGGGAGCGCCGACGTCTCCAATACGCCGCGCTCACCCCGGGCCTTCGACGGTACTCAGCGTCGGATCGAACCGGCGACGACCTCTCGGCGGCGCTTGGCCGTACCGACAAGGGCCACAGCTCCCATCAGTAGCAGGATCACGGCCCCAGCAGTCAGAGGGAACACCAGGTCCCCGTCAACGCCAGTCGTGGCAAGCCACTCGCCATTCGGCCCCACCTGCGATGCGATGCCGATCTTGAGGTTGTCCCACCCGATCAGCGACCCGTTGAGATCCTGCACCGCGATCTTGTGATCGCCCAGCGCAGCATCCGCCGGGATCGTGACCCTGGTGTTGCCTCCCGCGTCGAGCGTGACGGTGCCGAGCAGCACCGGGTTCGAGTGCAACCACACCCGCACCTGCTCACCCGCATACGTGGCACCAACCCGGACAGTGATCAGCGAACCACGGCTCGCGGCCTCGGGCACCTCCACCCCGCCACGGGTTACATCCGTCAACTCCGAGTCCGGCACCGGCGACACTTGATCGTCAGGCTCCTCTCCCGGCCCGCTGCTGCCAGACCGCTGCACGGTCACCTCGTTCGACGTTGGTGACGCCTGCGAGGTGCCCTTCGCATTCACCGCCATGACCGTCGCGGTGTACGTCCCGGCAGGAGCCCGCGCGAATGTCGCCGTCGTCGTCTCGGCGCCGAGCTCCTGCACGATCGGGGCGCCCGTCGTGCCGGTCAGGGCGACCGTGTATCCGGTGATCGGAGAACCCCCATCAGCAGGTGCCATCCACGACACGGTCACGGTCGACCCATCCACGGTCGCAATTGGCGTTGCCGGGGTCTCCGGCGCTGTCGCTTCTGGACGCGGATCCGGCACCGAGGCCACGCGAACCCTGTTCGACGAGGCCGACTTCTCAGACTCACCCACTTGGTTGATCGCGACCAGAGTCGCCGTGTAGGTGCCAGGGGAGAGGTTCCCGAACCCGACCGACGTCGCCTCCGCGACAACCTCACGCACCACGGGCACGTCACCACCGGTCAGCTCAACCCGATATCCCGTGATCGGAGCGCCACCATCTTCAGGAGCGGCCCATTCGATCGTCACCGCGGTGCCATCGACGGTCGCAGTGGGCGCTGCTGGGGCATTGGGCGCGGTCGCATCAGGAACCGTGGTGTCCGTCACCGTGACCGCATCCGAGGCTATCGAGGCAGGTGACGTGCCGATCTCATTCACCGCGACCACGGTTGCCGTGTACGTGCCCGCGGGCACGCCCTCGAACTCGATCTTCGTCGCATCGGCCAGAGCCTCCTTCACGAGCGGCCGCTCGCCACCCAGTAACTGCACCGTGTATCCCGTGATCGCAGAGCCTCCATTGACGGGCGCCGTCCAGGACACGGTCACCGCATCGCCAGCGGCGCTGGCATCGGGCTTCGCGGGCGCGTCCGGCACCGTGGCCACCGGCTCGCTCGCCTCGCAGTTCGCCGGGTCTACAACGGTCGGGTCAACTTTGCCGACAGCGATTGCGAGGGTGAACGGATCGGACACTGCGGTGCCGTCCGCGAGGTTCGCGGTGCGTTCGAACGCGATGCAGTACACGCCCTCGGCGGTGAACGCCCAGTTCCCGTGTACATGGTTCCGAGCACCGATCGGTAAGACATCCTTCTCGTCGATACCGTCGGCGGTGTTGAACCACACGAGCTGCTCGCCGGTCATGCTCTCCGGGTCCGTGGTGTAGATGAAGAACTCGCCCGGGCCGTCCATCCCGGTCAGTCTCCAATCCACGCCATCCTCGAGGGTGCCGACCGGGATGTGCTCGGTCGACCATCCCGGCCACAGAATCGAGGGATCTTGCGTTTCGGGAGCCAGCCAGAACTGCTGCCCCGGCTCACCGAGGAACCCGTATGCCTCTCGAGCGGGTATCTGGCGCTCCGCTGTGGGAAGCAACTGAAATACGACATCCTCAGGCTCGTGCCACGACACCCAACCGTTCTCGCGGCCTGCTTCGGCGCCCTCTGTTGTCGTGTCCTTGATCGTCGTGTCGAGCTTGCCGTCCTCTACGAGGGAGGCGACATCGACGTGTCCGCGATTCAGGATCTTCGTGCCCGACTCGGTCTCCGACCAGTTCGGCACATCCCACGGCTCCTCGTTGTCACCAGGATCGGGCTCCGGTTCGCTGTCGCTATCACCAGGTTCGGTCGCATCCGCACCATCAGCGCACGTTTGTGTCAAGATGCCCGCTTCATGCTCGAAACCGTCGTCAACGGCCACGATCGTGATGCTCTGATCATGTGTCATTTCCCCGTGTTTCTTCGACTGCACTGTCCAGCTCATGTCGACGCAGTACCTGCCGGGTGCGGTGACCTCCCATTGCGTATCTTGCAGACCGCTCTGTGTCCACAGCATTGTTTCGGTGATGTCGGCACTCGTGTCGAAGATCACTCCTTGTCCAGACAGGTCGACGGAGAGGTCCCCTGGTCCCGCGAAATGGGCGATGCTCCAGGTGACATCCCCGTCGAAATCCTGCTGGGGCAGTCCGAAAGTGTTCCACCTTAGAATCGGTACCTCGTCTCGAGCCGAGTCCCAGTAGGAGGTCGCCCCGACGATGTAGTTTCCGTCGTGATATTGTCGGCCATTTCTCTCGATCTGCGCCCCCCGGAAGATCACGTCTTCAAGTCCGTGGCTCTCCGGGGTCTCATTGCGATAACTCGAGTTTTGGAGCAGGGTTGTGGTCAGGCCACCAGTGTCAGAGTTCAGCGAGAGGTTGCCGAAGCCCTGGTCGAAGACGTACGGGGTATCTCCCTCCGCTGGCACGCTGTCGGGCATGGAGATTTCGGGGTAGTCGGTGGATGCGCCGCACGGGGTCACGTCGGCGGGGTCGATTTGGCTGCCGATCACATGGGTCAGCAGGCCACGGTCGGTGTGCCGTGATCCGTCGTCGAGCACGGTGTCGACGGCGATGGCGACGCAGTACACTCCCGGCCGAGTGAAGTACCAGCCAAAGTGGCTGTGCTGTCCGACCTGGGCCATGAACCCGTTCGGGAGCGCCTCCCGAGTGCTGGCGAGGAGGGCAGCGCCATTGACCGTGACCTGGGGAGACCTGGTCAGGGCGAATTCGCCGGGAGCGTCACGACCGTCTGCACCGGTGACGCCTTCGATCCGGATTCCGACCAGACCGGTCGCGTGTTCGCGCATGCTCTCGTGCTCGGTGCTCAGCCCGACCCAGGGCAGTCCCTGCTCCTGACCGATCGGAGACTCCCACACAGTGGTGCCGGGCTCATTCGTGAGGAAGGACCAGTCGTTGTCACTCGTGAACTCTTCGGGCAGTGTGATCTGTGCTTTGTCGTCGGAGTACAGCACGAAATCGTCCCATTCCAACCAGCCGAAGTCATCGTGGTGGGCGCGCAGTGCGAGCGACAGATCGCCTGTCGCCTCGTCGGTGTCGACCTGCGTTCCGATCGCATCGATGTGCCCGTCATCGACCACTCGGACCGGTTCGCCCACTGTGACGCCCGCGGACCAGCTGGAGGCCTCGGAGCCGCCATTCGCGTTCGTCGCGACGACACTTGCCCGGTAGTTCCCGGCAGGAACTTCCTCGAACACGGCGGTGAGGGTATTTCCATCGACTTCGGCAGTGAAGGTCTCACGGTTGGGGTCGCGAAGCGTGACGGTGTATCCGGTGATCGGGTCGCCGCCGTCGTCGCCAGGGGCCTCCCAGCTCACTGTCACCGTGCCGTTCTCTGCTGTCGCAACCGGTGTCGAAGGGGCGTCCGGGATGATCTTTGCCGTGGGTAGCTCCGGTACTTCTCCTGTGGCCATGCCGCATTCGGCGTCGGCAGGAACCTGGTCGCCGACCGCGATGCGAACGGTGCTGGTGTCGGATACGTCCGTTCCGTCGGCAAGAGATGCGGCAGCCGTCATATCGAAGCAATACATGCCCGAAGCGCCGAACGCTGCCTCAGTCGGTGTCTGTTGTTTGGGCAGCTCAAAGGTGGTGTCGATCTCTTGCGGTGTGCCATCGCGCTGCTGGCCGGTGCCCCAGCGGAAGAGGTCCCCCGGCGCTTCGGGACCGGGTTCGCCTTCGGCGCGGGCAGGCACGTCGTAGAGCATGAAGGTTCCGGGCGCGACGACGTTCGAGAGCGTGAACTTGATCGCGGGGTCTCCCGGATCGAGCGTGGTGTCACCAAAGGACGGATCTGTGTCTATGACGAACAGCGCTTCGTCAGGCTGGGATGAGTAGCCGTTGCCCGACGTGTTCCAGCGGATCTCGCCGCTTGCCCCGAGCCATGAGAACTCTTCGGCTTCGGGTACGTTCCGTGTTGCGGCTGTGGGCACTCGGAGCTGCACGTCGTTGAGGCCCAAGACCGGCGCCGGAACAGGGTTGGCCCACCACTTGCCGTCGAGCATGCTGACCCCGGCGACCAGATAGACCTGATTGGACTCCTCTGGTGTCGCAGCGAATGCTGAAGGTGCGATCAGGCTGCTCGCGAGCACGGCCGCAAGGAAGCCAGCTCCGATTCGAAGGGCTTTCCAACTCCGACGGTTCGTACCGGGTGTTGTGCGGGCTATCGTGTCATTCTTGGTCATGCTTCCTCATCGATTGAGACATGAAGCATCGTGTGGGGTTACCCGTCTGGTGACCCCACACGATGCGGAGATGGTCGTTTAGCTGATCGTGAAGGTGAACGCCTGAGTGCCTGCGCTTCCTGCGCCTGGGATCAGGAAGTTGAGCCCGAACGAGTCGCCGCCGCAGTCCCCATCGTCAGCCGTCAGAGTCCACGTGCCGTGGACATGGGTGTTGCTCGGCAACGTTTCAAGGCCGCCCGAGGCGATGCTGAATGACGTGCTGGCGAACGAGACCGTGCCCCCTGTGGTCACCAACGCAACGCTGTAGTTGGTGCCAGTGGAATTGTCGAAGCCGACATCAGGGGAAGTGCTCGAGTTGACGTTGCTGATCGTGTACACCCCGCCCGAGCAACTGACGCCGGCATTCGCCGTGCTGAACTGGTAGACGTAATCGTCGGCCAGCGGCCAGCTATGGAACGAACCATCTGATCGTTCTGATCCAGGTACGTTACTTCCGCTGATTGTCTCGATCTTCAGGATGTCATTGTGGCCATTTGTGATGTTGATCGTCGCTGCTTGTGCGGCCGAAGCCCCGCCGATCGCGAGAGCAGCTGACGCGAAAAGCGCGCCGACGGTGAGCGCGGCGCGGCGGACGAAATTACCGACCTTGGGTGAGGGCTGCTTGACGGGAGAGTCAAGGGTGTGATGGGACATGATGCTCCTAATTGAGGATTGAAGTGTGATTTGCCAGTGCAACGATCTGTCGTGCACATGAATCGGGCTGTCAGCCCGGTGAGGTGTCAGGCGGAGGCTTCCGCAGGCGGGCCGCGTTCTCGGAGGATGGCAGCCAGGAACCGAGAGGCCAGTAATACGCGAACCCACGTCCGCTCCCCGATGATGAGGCGCTCCGACTCTTGATCGTGGCACCCGCAGGAGCATGCGATGCCCGTGGCGCAGAGGTGATCCTCCGTAGGCGAGTGTCGGCGTTTGTCGGCGACTCGGCAGACTGTGCAGAGTCTTGACGTGGACGCACTCTGCGGCACCGTGGTGCTGCTGGTGCGGTTCGCCATGTTCGCGCCCTGCCAAGGTAGAAGGATTCAATCCTTATTGAGAAGCGTTATCAAATACAAACATAGGTGAATGCTGAGAGTTCCGTCAATACGCATCCCCTCCGGGTTCTATCTGGACCAACAAGCGTGCTCGCTGTGCGGGGCCTCACAAGATGCGGACGACCGGGTAGGAGGGCCGAACCTGTTCGCGCGCCACTTACGAGGCGTTGTGTGACATGGATGTGCTCACGATGTCGCTGGCTGTCCGCAAAGATGTGCGGAGTCGCCGCAACGATGACTGCTCTGTCGGGGCGCGCCCCACCGGCTCGCCGACTTAGCGGGCGGGAGGCCCCGACTGCCGCCTGCACCAAGATGGTCCATATGATTGCTGGTGGTGGGCGCGCATCGCCGGCGCAGCCTGCTGAAGGCGGATGGATCACCGCGCACGCCGTGTCGGCGTGACCGGCAGCGCGATCGTCCAGACCGATCGCGACGGCGGCACCGATCCAGAAGAGGACCGGCGTAGCGCGCGCCCTCGCTTCGATGATGGACATGCCCGGAAGACAGCCGCTCCCTCAGCCGCGGATGGTAGCGATGTTTGAGATTCGTCGGTTAGTGATGCGCGAAGGCGGGCGGACGGCTTTCGCCACCCACCCGCCAACTTCGGTCGAGCTGCTACTGGTCGAGCAGTTCCTCGAGCGTCACGATCTCATCTTCACCGTCCTCCTCTCTCACGAATCCGGCGGCCTCGCGTCGCTTGGCAAGGCGGCGGCCGAACAGGAGCGTTCCGCCACTGGCCAGAAGGGCGAGCGCTCCGTACGCGCCAAGGCCGATCAGCCATCCGTTCGCGCCGGTCTGGGCAAGTTCGCTGGGCGGAGCTTCCGTGTCTGGATAGTTCGGCGTTATCTGGACTTCGGAAACCGTGGTGGTCTCCCCGGGGGCACCGCAGATGCCTCGGTGGATGCTCTCACCCTCCGCGTTCAGGAGTGTCTCGATCCAGTAGTAGGTGCCGATCTTTTCGAACACCACCTCCGCTGAACGGTATTCGCCTGGCCTTGTCACGGCGATCGGGTTCTCGAGGGTGTCGAAGACGCGATTCTCGGCATCGCAGACCGGTTCGTCACCGTCCTGCTGGTATGCCTCGAACACCAGGCTGGTGCCCTCGGGAATAGGGCCGGTGACGATAGCGATGTCGTGTGCCGGGTTTCCGAGTACAACGTTCGGGACTGCCTTGGTAGTCACCTTCAGCTCCTCGCCATTGGTCACGACAGTAGCCTCACCTGGCGCGCCACATTTCCCTTCTGACAGCACCTCACCGTCGACGTCGTAGAGAGTCTCCACCCAATACACGTTTCCTGCCGACTGCGCTGCAGTGTTGCCCGAGTAGTAGACGCCGGTCTGGGGAACTGGAATCTGCTGGCTGGTGAAGAACGGTTCCACATCACATACCGGGGTCTCGCCTTCGGGCTGGGGACCGTAGGCGCGGAACACGAGAGACGCTCCTTCTGGGACGGTGCCTTGGACGAGGGCGGTGTCTTGGAAGGGTTCGCCGACGAGCGCGGCAGGGGCCGCCTGCGTGATTACCGTCACCGGAAGTTCGGCTGCGGGGGTCTCGGGGACGTAGAAGCGTTCGCGAACGTCAGCGGGGGAGGACTGGAACGGCTGGACGCGGTCGTCGCCTTCGAACGTGCTGACGATCACGTAGTAACCCGGCTTCGTCGGCGTGATCCGGTCCTCATCGGTGTACCCGATCTGGTAGACGCCGTTGCGGGCTGGGGTGATGATGCTGGTCAACTCAGGCTGGTCTGTGAGGTCGAGGTCGTCGGTCAGGACGGTGTCTGTGGCGAACGGCCCGTAGACGGTGTGGGTGACCTCTTTCGCATCGGGGCCCCAGTATCCGTCGCCGGTGAAGTCGGGGTGGTTGGCGGGGAACCCCGAGGTGACGATCGTGTCGAACGCGCGGCCGCCGTCGTGGACGTTGTACTCGCGCAGCTGACTGGTGATCTCGACCGGATGGCGGACACTGGTCGACTCGACCGGGATGCCGTACTCGTCGGCCCAGTCGGAGGCGATGTAGTCGCGCACACCGTCAGGCTGGGAGGCGAGACGCATCTGCCACACCCAGGTCACGAACCCGGCGTTCGGTAACACGACCTCGGGAGAGGTATACGTGCCGGGGCCGGTTGCGGTGACCGTCACTGTCCCCACTGGTACGGCTGCAGGGTCGATGGCGGGCGCCTGCATCGGCGGCAGCGTGCCGGGCACCTGATAGGCGGTGCCTTCGAACACGACCGGCACGTACTCGCCGTCTATCTTCAACCAGACCCCGTTGCTGGAGGATACGGTGATCGTGTCGGTGACCGCGTCGCCGGGTACGACGAGACGTTGGTTCGCTTTGGAGACCGCGATGGGCTGGAAGGGAACGATGCTGGTCTCGGCGACTTGCCCGAACCGGTCGGTGAACGAGTCCGTGAGGTACTTCGCGACGTCCCCTTGTGCGCGCTTGTCGATCTGCCATACCCACGTGTAGAACCCGGACTCGGTCGCGGTGATCGTCTCCGGCGCCGCATAGCTTCCGGTGCCGGTCAACTCCAGTTCCACGACGCCGGCGATGGGTGCTCCGGTCGGCGCGGTGTCGGCTTCAGTGGGCTGCTCATCGAACGGACCATACAAGGTTCCAGTCGTTACGACTGCGATCCGCTTCCCGTCCAGGTGGATCCAGGTTCCCTTGGAGACGCCCACCGTGACCTGGTCGCGGAATGTGTCACCTTCTGCGACGAACCGGGAGGACACCTGGGTGGTGATGGTGGGCTGGAAGTCGAGCTCGATCACAGGGGACTGGGCGTGCGCGTCGAGTCCCATCGGTGACGCACCGCCCAGCAGCCGCTGCGAACCTGGCGTGTCGTACAGGTTCACACGTGCGCCCAGGCCACTGCTGGGAACGCTCGCTGCTGCCTCGATCCGGTAGGCGGGGACTCCGTCGGCGGGGGTGCCGGTGATCGGGAAACTGCCCGGACCAAGCGTCCGGCTGCTCTGCCCGTCGGCGAACACGGCGTTCGTCAGCGTGACCGTTCCCGACAGGCTCGCCGGGGAAGCAGACACCGTGAGAGTTCCCGCGTACTGATCGGTCATCGTGATCGACAGCGCAACCTGTGGGTTCACCGCATGGTTCGCGTTGGCTTCTGCTCGCATCTGAGCGAGGTTCGCGAGGATCTGGGGCCGGTTCGCTGCGGGGGCGCGGGTGATGTAGTGGTCGTCCCCGGACATGCCGTGCTGGTTGTAGTGGACAGGATCGGCAACCGACCAGACGAACAGTTGGATTGCGGCGGTCACATGCGGGTCACCAGACTGCCCCCATTTCGCCATCACATAGTTCAGCTTCGCCAGATCCGTTTCGGTGAGGCGGGAGCCGCTCTGCGACTCCAAGTCGGAAACGGTGACCGGACCGGTCGTGTTACCCCACGGGCCGGGGGCACCCAGATCCATGCAGTACACCTGTGTGCCATCGGGGCCGATGTACGAGCCCAAGATGCCCACATCGTCAACGGATCCGAACCCGGGCCCGATGGTGGCTGCGTGTGCGGCGGGGGCAGTGCCGATCCCGATCGTGAGGGCAAGGAGCAGCCCGGAGATCAGCATCGCGACCCACCGGGCGAGACCACCGAATCCGGGCGGGCTTTCACGTGGACTATTGCGTAAGGTCGCGTCTTCGAGCCGTGTGGTGCTCATCCGTTCCTCCTGTGTCTGCGCGAGACGACCTGCCCCGCATCCGTGACGGCGCAACAGCCATCAGATGGAGGTACCCCGCCTCGTCCACCGCGCGGACTCGGGGCGAGGTGCGGTGCACCTTCTCTGCGTGGACGTGCAGTGCACCTTCTCTGTGTGACGGTGTCGATGCGGGTGATGTCTGCCGGGGACGGGTACCGGTATCTGCTCAAAAGTGTCGTCGCCGGCGACGGCAACCGGGACCTCGCAGAACCGCTGACCCGCTACTACCTCGAGAAAGGAAGCCCGCCCGGGTTCTGGACCGGCTCCGCCCTCCCCGGCCTGGAAGCGGAGTCGATCAGTACGGGCGCCGAGGTGACCGAGGAACAGCTCCGGCTCCTGCTCGGACAGGGACGCCACCCCACAACAGGGGAGCATCTGGGCTCCGCATACCGCACCTTCCTCAGCTACCGGGAACGCGTGTCCCGCCGCGTCGATGCACTGCCCTCCGAGCTGACCGACGAAACCCGACACCAGGAGGTCGCCCAGATCGAGGCCGAAGAGCAGGCCCGCCCGCAGCGCCGCCCGGTCGCCGGGTACGACTACACCTTCTCCGTACCAAAATCCGTCAGCGTGTGGTGGGCGGTCGCGGATGGCGGCACCCAGGCGATGATCGTGAACGCACACCACGAGGCGATGAAAGAAGTCCTCGCCCTGTTGGAACGCGACGTGGCCATGACACGGATCGGGCACGACGGGCTCGCGCAGGTTGAGGTGACCGGGATCCTCGCCACCGCGTTCGACCACTACGATTCCCGCGCCAACGAACCGCAACTGCACACCCATGTCGTGATCGCGAACCGGGTCCAGGGCGTCCACGACGGTAAGTGGCGGGCCATCGACGGGCGCCCCATGCATGCCGCGGTGGTCGCGTTGAGCGAGCACTACAACAACGCGCTCGCCGACCGGCTCACCCGCGACTTCGGTCTCGCCTGGGAAGAACGCGACCGGGGCCCGCGACGCACGGCCGCATGGGAGATCGCCGGTGTCCCCGAGAACCTGCTGGAAGAGTTCTCGTCCCGGTCCCGCGCGATCGACCAACGGACCGAGCAGCTCATCGACGAGTACCTACAACAGCACGGGCGATACCCGTCGAGTACGACGATCATCCGCCTTCGCGCCGCAGCGACCCTCACCACCCGGCCCGAGAAGACCGTGCACTCCCTCGCTGACCTCACCGAGCAATGGCGCACCCGCGCGAGCAGAATCCTCGGACAGGACGCGACTGGGTGGGCACGATCGGTCACCGCCGGAACCCAGAACCCGGTGCTGCTGCGTGCCGATGACATTCCGCTCGCCACGGTCGATGAGATGGCCGCGCAAGTCGTCGCCACCGTGGGGCAGTCCCGGTCGACCTGGCGAAGATGGAACCTCCACGCTGAGGCATCCCGCATGCTCAAAGGCACCCGGTTCGCCACGATCACCGACCGGGAAGCGGTCACCGGGCTCATCGCCGACCGCGCCGAGCATGCCTCCGTCCAGTTGACGCCCCCCGAACTCGCCCCCTCTCCCGCAGCGTTCCAGCACCCCGACGGCAGCAGCGTGTTCCGCATCAAACACGGCACGCTCTACACCTCCACGCAGCTTCTCGCCGCCGAGGACAGACTCCTGCGACTCGCACACAGCAGCACGGCCCCGATCGTGCCGCACGACATGGTCGGACGCGTCACCCGTCGCACCGACCGCAAAGGCCGGCGACTTTCTGCCGATCAAGCCGGAGCGATCACCCTGATCGCAACATCCGGCCGGATCGTCGACGTCCTCATCGGGCCAGCGGGGACCGGAAAGACCACGACCCTCGCATCATTGCGCAGAACGTGGGAACTCGCGCACGGCAGAGGCAGCGTGATCGGGCTGGCCAGCTCCGCGGACGCCGCGCAGGTCCTCGCCGCCGACCTCGGAATCCCGACCGAGAACACCGCGAAATGGCTCCATGAGCACCACCAGGGGCGGTGGAGGCTCCACCGCGGTCAACTGATGATCGTGGACGAGGCGTCGTTGTCGGGGACGATCGCGTTGGACCGGCTTGCCGCCCACGCCGAACGCGCAGGAGCCAAACTAGTCCTCGTCGGCGACTGGGCCCAACTCGGCGCGGTCGATGCCGGGGGAGCGCTGGGCATGCTCGCCCGCGACCTCGAGCAGACCCCAGAACTGCTCGACGTGCGACGGTTTCGCAACGCCTGGGAGAAGACCGCGTCCCTGCAACTGCGCCTCGGCGACCATGACGCCATCGCCCGCTACGACGCCCACGACCGGATCGTCGGAGGCGACTACGACGACGTCCTGGAACGCGCCTACCTCGCCTGGCGAACCGACACGATCGCGGGCAGGCGCAGCATCCTCGTCGCCGAGACCGTCGAGACCGTCACCACCCTGAACGTGCGCGCCCGGGTCGACCGGATCATGTCCGGCCAGACGGACCCCGACCGGGCCGTGCCCTTGAGCGATGGCACGCAGGCCAGCGCCGGTGACCTCGTCATCACCCGCAAGAACAACCGCCATCTCGGCACCGGCGGCACCCGATGGGTGCGCAACGGCGACCGCTGGACAGTCACGACCGTGCACACGGACGGGTCCGTGACCGTCCGCCGACAAGGAGCCCGCTTCGGCGGCGCGGTCCGCCTCCCCGCGGACTACGCCGCCCAACATCTCGACCTCGGCTACGCGATCACTGTGCACCGTGCGCAAGGTGCGACCGTGGACACCGCACACGCGATCGTGCACTCGCACCAGATGACCCGTGAGAGCCTCTACGTAGCCATGACCCGTGGCCGCGAGGCGAACACCGCCTACGTCGCCATCGACCAGTTCCCCCTCGAAGAACACCAGAAAGAGCCTGAGCCTGACGTCACCGCCCGCAGTGTCCTCGCCGGCGTCCTCGCCCACGAAACCGCCGAACGCTCCGCTCACGAGATGCTCCGCACCGAACACGAGCACTGGTCCTCAATCGCGCAACTCGCCGGAGAATACGACACCATCGCCGAACACGTGCAGCACGACCGCTGGATCACCCTCCTCGAACAGACCGCACTCACCCGGGAACAGGTCGACGACGTTATCGCGTCCGAAGCGTTCGGAGCGCTCGCGGGCGAGCTGCGTCGAGCGGACGCCGAACGCTACGATCTTCCTCGCCTGCTGCCGGACCTCATCGCTGCGCGGCCTCTCACCGGGGCGGAGGATCTCGCATCCGTGATCCAGCACCGCCTCCAGGCGGCGACAACATCGCGAACCGGGAGTACCCGCACCCGGGAACCAGTCCGCCTCATCGCCGGCATCGTCTACGAGGTCACCGACACCACCGACCCGGACAGCAGGCGCGCCCTCGATGAACGCCGCACCCTGATCGAGCAACGAGCCGACGCGCTCGCCCAACGCGCCCTCGACGAGCAGGTGCCATGGCTGCGCACCCTTGGGTCGGCCTCCGCGGATCCGCAAGCCCGCGCCGAATGGGAACGGCAACTGCGGACCGTGACCGCCTACCGTGACCGCTACGGCATCACCGACGCACAACGACCGCTCGGCGACTCACCGAAGTCCAGGAACCAGAGTCTGGACGCCGCGCGCGCACAAGCAGCCATAACCACCGCAGCCCGACTCGCGCAACCCGCACCCCGCCCCGGCCCCGCACACAGCTACGACGCTCACGGACACCGGCTCTGACGTACCGCTTGCACCGAGCGGGAAAAACTGATTGATCGCGGGCAACAGGTCTATCCTGACAGGCATGGCGACGATCCTCCTGACCGTGCAGACCTCGCCTCGTGATGTGGGCGCCGCAGTCAGCGCCGCAGCCGCCCTTGGCTACGAGGCGCGCCCCGTCGGAGGCCAGAGCAGCAACCTCATCCTGATCGAGGCGATGACCATCGACGAGGACGCTGACACTCAGGACGCAGCCACCACCGCGCTGCAGGAGCAGGTGCGTCGGGCTGTCACCACCGCGCTGACGGAACACGGCATACAACACCAGCTGATCGGCATCGGGGCTGACAGCTCGAGCATCACGAAGTCAACCTTCACGATCAAGCGCACCGGTGCTGTCGACGGTGCGAACGACCTGGAGATCCGGGCCGACGGCAGGAAAGAATTCGAGCAGCGCCTGGCCGCACTGCATCACCTCCTTGGTGCTGAAGACTGGCCGCCACAAGACCTCACCGGCTACGAGGTCATCGTCGAGGGCCTCGCCGCAGCTGACCCTGACGTACAAAAGCCACCCTTCAGACCCAAGCGTCCGTAGAGCAACGGAACACAGCCATCGGCTGAATCCTCCTGTTGGGATGTCGTCGTCCGCGGTAAAGTGGGTACTGGTAGCAATCGAACTCACGTCGATGCGGCACCCTGAATCAACCCAGGATCTGCACCGATAGCCCCCACCCCTCGGGTGGGAAATCACTCTCCTAGCCGCTACCGGCCACCATGTCCATGGTTTCCGAGAGGGTGCGTGCTTCCGATGATCCGATTGCTGTGGAATGCCAGCGTCTGCATTCACGGGCTGTTGCAGTACGCGCCGACGAACCTGCTGCTCGCCGCGATCCGTACACCGCGGGGCCTCAAGTGGGGTCCGCTGGTACTGCTGCTTGCGCCCGTGTACCTCTTCGCGGCCGGAGTCTGCTACACGCTGGTTGACCGAGGTGGACCCGGGTGGCTGGCGCTGCTGGGGTTCTTGTTCCTCTGGAACATGTTCAAGTGCGTCTGGGCGAGCGTTATCACGACGATCGTGCTTCTGCGCAATGCCGTCCGTCGCCTCATCAACCGGTCGGACACGCGACGCCATGCGCGCAAACCGACAGGAACGCGGGACGAACCAACATCGGTCCCGGTGGTGCGCACCCCGTAGATCTCGGCGGCACATGCGCCCAAGTCTGTGTGTGAGGGTCTCAGGGCGTGAGTCGGCAGCGACGTCGCCCGGCCACTCGTGGACGCCCTCATCAGATGGGGTGCTGGTCACCTCGATCCCGGCGATGGTGATATTCACTGCGGACCGGTAGTACTCCCAGCGAAGCTGCTCCGCCGCGTCTCCACCTTCGGCGAAGGGTTGGATGAGTTCCCGTCCCATGGCCTTCGCAGGTGCGGAGCCGGCCGTCATCTCGGCGAACTCAGTCATCATCGTGGCGTGATCCCGGGGGCCGTCACCCTCGTGCTGGAGCCGGTCGTCCCTCATCGAGATGGTCAGCATCGCGTTATTGAGGAGCACAGCGTACGTGAAGGCCGCTCGCTCTCCGAAGCCCGAGGCCCCCAGGATGGACATCCCCGCCTCCAGCACCGGGAGTGCGGCTGGCAGCGTTGGTCCGTGCATCAGCATCCACTTCGCCACGCCTGGATACTCGGCCACGACCGGCCCCGCCTGAAACAGCAGGGTGCGGAACCACTCCTGCCACGTCAGCTGCAGGTCGGGGACCTCAATCCGTGCAAGCACACGCTCGACCACCTCGCGACACAGCGAATCCTTGCCGCCGACATGGTGATAGACCCCGGACGCGGCGATGCCGAGGCGCCCGGCCAGGTCTCGGATGGACCAGGTCATCAGGTGCGTGTCACGGGTCAGCTCCTCTGCGGCATCGACGACACGTTCCGGAGTGATCCCGACGTGGAACGGGACCGGGTCAGTCGCAGTCACCTTTCATTCCTCCTCTCGCCGTAGCCCACGCACTCACGCCCGCCCTTGAGGTAAGGCGAACCTAAGCTGTAAGCTCTCCGATGTAATTAGAACACTGTTCATATTAGAAGGAACCCGCATGATACGACCTGCCGCCACACCGACCCACGCCGTGCCGGTGGCCCGCCCTCAGATTCCGCTGCTGCTGGGCGCTGTGCTGCTTATCTACCTGGCCCAGATGACCCTGAACCCCGTGATCGCGCCGCTGTCCCGCGAAGTTGGCCTGGCAGAGTGGCAGATCGGAGTCACCATCAGCGCGGCTGCGATCATGGTCGTTCTCACCAGCCAGCTCTGGGGTCGCCGCTCTCAGTCCTGGGGACGCAAACCCGTTCTGGTCGGTGCTTTCACTCTCGCTACGGTCACCATGGCGTTGTTCGCGCTGCTGGCCTGGCTTGGCATGACCGGTCTTGTCACCGGTGTCGCACTGTTCATCATGTTCGTCCTGCTGCGAGGCGTCGGGTTCGGGACCGCGATTGCCGCCCTGCCTCCGACCGCGCAAGCCTATATCGCCGATGTCACCGTCGATGAGAAGGCGCGTGTCAAAGGCATGGCCGGGGTCGGGGCCGTGCAGGGCATCGCCATGGTCGGCGGCTCCGTCATCGGTGGGCTCCTGTCCGCCTTTGGCCTGCTCACTCCACTCATCGTCGTCCCCGTGCTCCTGCTGGCCGCGCTGCTGTTGATCGGGTTCCGGCTGCGCCGCGAGCCCCGACACGAGCTCATCGAGACCCCAGCAAGAGTCAGTCCCTTCGATACACGGGTGTGGCCGTTCCTGCTCGCCGGGTTCGGGATGTTCACCGCGCTCGGCTTCATTCAGGTCATCACCGGTTTCATCGTCCAGGACCGCCTCGGCCTCGACTCCGCCACCACCGGGCTCGTCACCGGCGGGGCGCTCCTCGCCGCCGGCGCCGGGATGATCATCGCTCAAACCGTCATCGTGCCCCGCAGCGGCTGGGCACCCGCGACCCTCCTCCGTGTCGGTGGCATCGTCGCGACCATCGGCTTCGCCGCCCTCGTCGCAGATGCCGGTGCGGTGGTGCTGTTCGCCGCAATCCTGCTCATCGGGCTGGGCCTGGGCATCGCGATGCCCGGTTACACCGCCGGGCCCACCCTGCTCGTCTCCCGCGAAGAACAGGGCGGGCTCGCCGGTCTCATCGGCGCCACCAACGGACTCACCTTCGTGATCGCCCCCACCCTCAGCACCGCTCTCTATGGAATCTGGGCGCCACTGCCGGTCATCATCGGCGGCGCCGTCATGGCGATCGTCACCGTGTTCGTGCTCATCCACCCCCGATTCCATCGCACCCTGAGCCCCGTGGAACATCGCTGAGACCACCAGCCCCGAGCGGTCTCAGGACCGGCGCAATCACCGCAGTGTCCGAAGACCTCGATCACATGCCCGGTCGCGTCCGACCTTCCGGAGCTCGACCTCAGCGGCGTCGTCCGCGAGGCCGAGGAGGACGCGGGATCATGAGCCGTTACCTCGACGATGAGTTGCGTTCCTCCGTTCGGACGCGCCAGGGTATCGCCGAGGGCGGCGGTTAGGGGAGCTGGGCGCGGTCGAACTCCTGCTGCAGTCGGGGCCGGCGCCGGTGGGTATCGCGCAGCTCGGCAATGAATGCATCCACTGTGTCCGCCTGTTCTGTCCCTGTCGCGATTCTCCGCATTCGTGCCAGGCGGTGGGCGGCGTCACGATAGTGCGCCGCGCCCGCGTGGATCAGGGTGCTCTCCACCAGCTGCCGATGGACGGGGAGCGCCGCGAGCGGATCGACCCGCTCGTAGGCTTTCACCAGCTCGCTCCAGGCGTGTAGGCTGTCCAACCCCAGGTCGTGGGCGAGCCGCCACGCGCGGGCCGGGTCCTTCAGGGTTGTCAGTGTGAAGGTCACCGCATCCGACGGGCGGGGCGCGAGTGCGTCCAGGACCTCGTCCTCATACTCCGGCCATGCAGCACCCACAGCGGTGTGCAGGCGAGACGCGGTAAGCGCTGACGGCCACCGGCGGAACACGTACACCCGTGCGTCCAGCAGTTCACCGGGGCGGTGCGTCCCCAGCAGCTTGCACCAGTACTCGGAAGCGCGCAGAGAC
Source organism: Frigoribacterium sp. JB110 (assembly GCF_900163665.1). GTDB lineage: Bacteria > Actinomycetota > Actinomycetes > Actinomycetales > Microbacteriaceae > Microbacterium. The sequence goes on along the minus strand of NZ_FUIA01000011.1, from coordinate 130,513 downwards.
TGGTGACCGCGGTCGAAGTCCACAGCCTGCCTGGCCCAGTCCACCGCCAGGTCGGTCTCGCCGATCTCCTCGAGCGCCTCAGCGGTCTGGTGCAGCCACGCAGCGACCTTCCGGTCTCGCGCGTGGGTGCGGATCACCTCATCGACATCGCGGTCGAGCACCGCCAGGCGACGATCGTTCCACTCCAGCACCCACCGGGCATGCCGGTCGGGGTCATGAGAGACGAGTGATCCGGGTTCCGGGGAGAGCTGTCCGCGGATCTCGTCCAGCCGTGACCGGTATCCGGCGATGCCCGTGTCTCCGAGCGCGGCGGCGTAGGCGACGGGATCGAGCTCGAAGTAGTCGACGTCGCCGTCGAACTGAAACCGGATCATCCAGGGGAGCAGCTTCGACGCAGGAACCGACGCTGCTGCCGCCAGCCGCGGGTGCAGGGCGAGCAGACGCCGACACCCGTCCCCGATGATCCCGCTGGAGTCGTCGGCACGGGCGATCACAGTGATCGCGCTCGCGAGCGCCTTGTGCGCCACCTGATATGCCTCGCCCGGGTCCGTCTCCGGGAGAGCGGACTCGAGGGTGTCGATCGCGTCGTGCATCTGCTTTCCGTGCGCGTTCGCTGCACCCCACCGGTGCAGCTCCGCACGGGTGCGGATCAACGGCAGCACAGCATCGGCAAGCGAAGTCATCGCACCATTCTTCCGCAGCGGCTCCGTCGCGCCGGAATCATTTGGCTGATTGACCCCTGCGTCCGCGTTAGCTTGGAGTCGTGGCTTTGTGGAGCCTCATATGTAAGGAGTATCCACCTGCAACCGGGCGGGAGGAGTCGTGTGGGTGCTGACTACTGGGCTCCTGCCCTCGGCTGGGGCGGGGTCGCTGCGGCCGGCGTAGGCGGTGTGCTCATCGTCGTGCTTGTCGTTGCGCCGTTCGCGTTTCTCAGCGACTACCCGGAAGATATCCGACGGGCGGCCCACGCCCCGACGCCGGGGCAGCGACGGGCGGGCGTGACCGGCGGCATCGTGTTCATGATCGTCCTGCTCGCTTCGCTCGGCGCTGTCGTCTTCAGCTGGGGGATGACTCATCCCGGAGCCGGATTCTTTGAGCTTGCGTTGATGGCGATGGTCGCGATCATTCTGTTCGTTCTCGTCGACCTGCTCGTGGTCGACTGGTTGGTCATCTGCACCTGGCGGCCTCGAGCGATCCTCGTTCCCGGTACGGAGCACTGCGCTGGCTGGCGCGACCGATCCCATCACTTCCGTGAGCAGTTCCGGCCTCGAGGGCTGATCGTCTTGCTGGCAGGAAGCGGTCTGCTCGGGCTGGCTGCCCGGTGGCTGACGTGAGCTCATCTCGCTGCGGTTCAACAGCTCCTTGTCCGATCTCTCGGGGTGTTCGGATCGTCCGACGACCGGTAACGGACTCGCGCATCATCGCGACTCGCTCGCTGACTCTCGATGGCTCACTGTGACGCTCACCCCCGTAGGTCAACGCCCCGCTTGATGAGCTGGGTGCGGACCTTGCTCGGCGTCGTGCCATGCCTTCTGGCGATGGTCGTAAGTCCGATGCCTTGGTTATAAAGCCGCAGGTAATCGTCTCCGTTCGGGTCGTCCGGGACACGGTCGCGCGGAGCGATACCGGCTCGAGTGAGGTGGGTGCGGACCGTGGCCCGGTGGATGCCGTACTTCTTCACCAGCTCGGACACTGTCGCTCCGCGCTCATAATCACGAACGAGGCGGGTTACATCCTTGCCCAAAAGGTGTGTTCCACTCGTCTCAATCGACGTCGCGATAGACCCCCGAATGTCCTCGATCGGGGACTCCGGAGCACCTTCTGGGAGAATGAGGAGTCCGTCCTTACCGCGTCTGATCAGGGATTTCAGTATCCGACGAGAGTTCCAAAGCTGTCTCGTTCCGCCTACAGAACGTCAGATCAGCCCCGGCTTACGGTCGGGGCTTTTCGCTGCCCGGCTCCCGTAGTTCCCGGCGTGACCGCAGTACCCAGTATCGGCCAGAAGATGCGGATGGGGTCGGCCGTGTCGACCCCGGCCCGGGTGCCGCGCGGGCATAGCCGCGGAGCCTTGCCTCGTGAGGGGGCGCTGACGCGCTACGAGACTGGAGCGGCGGCCCTCTCCGTCGCCGGTTCCTCGGCGAGCTCCGCCTGGGCATCCGGGACCTCCTCCTGCCGGAAGATGATCTTGAACACCGGGAAGAAGACGGCGCACGAGATGAGCGCGTTGATGAGCATCGTGATGACGTCGGCGATCGTCTCGCCCGTCGCACCCATGCCCCAGGTCGTGATGAAGAGGTCGTAGATCGGCGCCTTGTAGAGGCTCTGCAGCGCGGCCGCGCCGAGGGTGATGACGATGTAGGCGACGGCGTACCATCCGGCGGCGCGCCATGGGTCGCTGTTCGATTTGAAGGTGATCGTGCGCTGCGCGAAGAAGTTCACCACCTGCGCGATCGCGAGCGTGATCTGCACGGAGAGGAAGTATGCCAGCCCGCCTCCGCCCTCAGGGAGCGCGCCTGCGGCGTAGTCGAACACGTAGCCGGTGCCGACCGGGACGGCCTGGAAGTCCGTGCCGACGAGCGAGGTCATGCCGAACAGCAGCTTGAACACCGGCATCAGGACGAGCTGCAGAACGGTCATGCCGACGTTCAGGATGCTGAACACGATGAGCTGAGCCAGCGTGGGGCGTGCGGCGGCGAACGCCGCCCAGAGAGTGCGCATGGGGTTGAGCCTTCCGCCACCGGCATCCGTCGCACGGTGGTCTCTGCAAGCAGAACAGCTCCGGATGGGACGGCTCGGCCGCGGAGCACGACACGTCGGTTCTGGGCGCTGAACGGTCGTCGCATGGGAGTCGGGGCCCTGGTGACGATCTCGCCGGGCTCGACGGCCGGTGCTTCTGCGCTGGCCTGGGCGCCCGCGGGCACCCAGCCGCCCTGCCGGACGGCGCAGTAGCCTTTTCCCATGCGTCGTGCTGCAACTGTGGTGGCCGTTCTTCTGTCTGCCGGGCTCCTCTTCGGCTGTGCTCCGGATGAGTCGGCCGAGACCGAGACACCGGTGCCTGACCCATCGAGTCCGGAAGAGACGACGAGCCCGACCCCCACGCCCACGTCGTCGCCGGCCGAACGGGCCGTTGCCGACATGTCGGTCGAGGACCGCGCCGCGAGCGTCGTGATGGGCACCGTGGCGACGACCGATGTGACCACGCTGAACGACTACATGGCGCACGGCTACGGCGGCTTCATCCTGATGTCCGAGAATGTGCCGGCCACGGCGGACGAGCTCCGCGAGGTGACCTCATCTCTCGTCGTCGACGAGGGCATGCCGCCGCTGATCGCGATCGATCAGGAGGGCGGTGTCGTCACCCGCCTGCCGTGGGACGATGCGGCCACCGCGCAGGCGCTGCAATCGCTCCCGGCATCTGAGACGCGCGCCGCGTTCGACCGCCGCGGCGAACTCGTCGCCGACGCCGGAGCCAACGTGAACTTCGGCGTGGTCGCGGATGTTCCGGCCGATGCAGGTTCGTTTATCGCGCCGCGGGCGCTCGGCACTGATCCGGCGTCGGCCGCCGAGCGCGTCACCGCCGCTGTCGAGGGCGAGGCGGCGCATGTGTTCTCGACGCTGAAGCATTTTCCGGGCCACGGGCCGGCGCCGGGCGACTCGCATCACAGCATCCCGTCGACAGGGATGAGTCTCGAAGATTGGCATGACGCGGATGCCGTGCCGTTCGAGGCGGGCATCGACGCGGGCGCCGAACTGCTCATGTTCGGGCATCTGGCCTACACCGCTGTGGACGAAGCACCCGCGTCGCTCTCGGCCCGGTGGCACGAGATCGCGCGCGACGATCTCGGCTTCGACGGCGTCATGATCACCGACGACCTCGGCATGCTGGCCTCATCCGGAGACGCCGCCTATGCAGATCCGGTCGCGAACGCCGTCGACGCAATCACCGCAGGCAACGATATGGTGCTGATGATCGCGACCTCCACGCCCGACACAGCGGGAGACATCGCCGACGGCATCGCGCAGGCGGTGGAGGCAGGGGAGCTGCCGGCCGACAGACTCCGCGACGCTGCCGAGCACGTCGCGGCGCTGCGCCTCGAGTCGGCGGAATAGCCCGCCGTTCGCTCTGCGAACTGCGCACGTTTCCGACATCCGGGCGCTGAAACCGGCGCATCTCGGCGAGAAGTGCGCATCTCGGCAACTGAGCATCTCGCCACAGGAGTCAAGGGGCTGCGGTGTAGCGTGAGCGGGTGACGCACGAGGACACCAGAACGCCCAGAAGATACGTCGCGCTCGTGGTGATCGGGCTGATCGCCGGGTTCATGTCCGGGCTGTTCGGTGTCGGCGGGGGCGTGCTCATCGTGCCGCTGCTTGTGATGTTCGTGGAGTTCGGCCAGAAGCGGGCAGCGGGGACATCCGGCGCGCTGATCGTCGTCACCGCGGCGGTCGGCGTCGTCTCATACGCGGCGCACGGGAACGTCGACTGGTTCGTGGCCGTGCTGCTCGCCGCAGGCGGGGTGGCGGGCGCTCCGATCGGCGCGCACCTGCTGCACCGGTTCAACGAAGCCGCCGTGCGCTGGGTCTTCGTCGCGTTCCTCGCCGCGGTCATGATCAGCCTCATCTTCATCGTGCCGGATCGCGGCGCAGAGGTGCCGATCGACATCTGGCTCGGCATCGCGCTGGTGGGGCTCGGGTTCGTCACCGGCATCCTCTCCGGCCTGATCGGCGTCGGCGGCGGCATCGTCGTCGTGCCCGTGCTGATCGTCGTCTTCGGCGCCAGCGACCTCGTCGCCAAGGGCACATCGCTGCTGATGATGATCCCGACCACGCTGGTCGCCGCGTGGCGCAACTTCCGAAACGGCAACGTCGACCTCGTCTCGGCAGTGACCGTCGCCCTCGCCACCGTCGTCACAACGCCGCTCGGAGCGATCGTCGCCGGTGTTCTCGATCCGCAGATCGCCAACTGGGTGTTCATCGCGTTCCTGGCTGTGATCGCCGCGCAGATGGCCATTCGCGCGATCCGCGCGGCCCGCTGACGCGCAACATGCTTATCGACTCGTGGCGGATAGGATCGAGGGGTGGCAGTCAATCCTGATCTGACGGAGCGCGAGTTCGCGCCGACGGCACCGTATCTCGTCGGCCGGGAGAAGGTGCGCGAGTTCGCCCGAGCCGTGTCCGCTGAGGCCGATGTGCACGATGACGTCGAAGCCGCTCGCCGGGCGGGGTACACCGACGTCGTCGCACCGCCGACGTTCGCGATGGTCATCCAGGACCTCACGCTGCAGCAGCTCCTCGGCGACCCGACAGCTGGCATCGTGCTCGAGCGCACCGTGCACGCCGAGCAGAAGTTCCGCGCCACCCGACCGATCGTGGCGGGCGACGAGCTGACGGCGACGCTGTCGGTCACCGGTATCCGCACCGTCGGCGGCAACGCCATGATCACCAGCGAGGCAGAGATCGTCGACGCCGACGGGCGCCACGTCGTCACCGCCGTATCCGTACTTCTTGTGGGGGCTGAGGAATGAGTTTCGAGGTCGGCCAGATCGTCGCCGAGCGCACCGTGCACCTGACGCGCGAGTCACTCGTGCGCTACGCAGGGGCATCAGGAGACTTCAACCCCATCCATTACCGCGACGACGTCGCCGCACGCGTCGGGCTTCCCGGCGTGCTCGCGCACGGCATGCTCACCATGGGCATCGGCGCCTCGGTCGTCACCGACGCCGTCGGCGACCCGGCCCGCATCATCGACTACGGGGTGCGCTTCACCAAGCCCGTCGTGGTCGATCCGGATGACGGGGCAGAGGTCCGCTACGAGGCCAGAGTCGCCAAGATCGACGACGGCATCGCGCGCATCGACCTGACGGTCACCTTCGACGAGACGAAGGTGCTCGCCAAGGCCCAGGCGAACGTGCGGATCGACGAGGTCGCGCAGGCGTGAGTGATCCGCTTCCGCTCTCGCAGCTGACGACGCTGCAGGTCGGCGCCGCCCCCGAGCGCATGATCGACGCACACACCCGTGAGGGGATCACGGACGCCCTGCACCAGGTGTGGGCCGATGGCGATGACTGGTTCGTGCTCGGCGGCGGCTCCAATCTGCTGGTCGGAGACGAGCCGTTCGACGGCACGGTCATCCGGATCCTCACGCACGGTTTTCAGGCGGTGCCCGGTGCGGAGGCAGGACGCCGCCGCATCCGGATCGAGGCCGGTCAGAACTGGGACGAGTTCGTCGCGTGGACGGTGGGCCAGGGGCTGGCCGGCGTCGAAGCGATGAGCGGCATCCCCGGCACGGCCGGTGCGGCGCCGATTCAGAACGTCGGTGCGTACGGCCAGGAGATCGACCAGACGCTGGTCGAGGTCGAGCTGATCGACGAGGCTACGGGCGAGACGCACGTGGTGCCTGCCGGAGACCTGGGTCTCGGCCCCCGCACGTCCGACCTGAAGCGCCACTACGGCTCCGAGCCGCGGCGCAGGGCCGTGATCCTGTCGATCACGCTGGAGCTCGACGACGTCGGCACCGGAGCATTCTCGATCCGGGACCAGCGCATCGCCAAGGCGATCGGTGCGGATGTCGGTGCCGAGGTCACGCTCGCCGGTGTGCGCGAATCGGTGCTGGCGATCCGGGCGTCGAAGGGCATGGTGCTCGACCCCGCTGACGACGACACTCGCAGCGCGGGGTCGTTCTTCAACAACCCGATCCTCTCGGAGAGCGAGGCGCGCGCACTTCCGGAGGCGTGCCCGCGCTGGCCGCTGGTGCCCGACATCGAGCCCGTGCGCGTGATCCCGCTCGAGAGCTTCGACGGCTACGTGCCGCCCGCACCGGTCGAGACCGCAGGCGTGAAAGTCAGCGCTGCGTGGCTGATCGAGAACGCCGGGCTGAGCAAGGGGTTCCGGCTCGGTCGCGCGCGCGCATCGCTGTCCACGAAGCACACGCTGGCGCTGACCAACCGCGGCGGCGCGACCGCCTGGGAGGTCACACAGCTCGCCCGATTCGTGCAGACTCGTGTGTCCAGCGAGTTCGGCATCGAGCTGCAGCCCGAGCCGGTCTTCGTCGGCGTCGAGCTGTAGTCAGCGGCACGTCGCGTTCAGAGATCAAGTGAAGAGGCGCTGGAGGCGCTGGATGCCCTCCAGGAGCTGGTCGTCGCCGAGGGCGTAGGACAGGCGCAGATAGCCGCTGGGGCCGAATGCCTCGCCAGGCACGACGGCCACCTCGACCTCGTCGAGGATCAGGTCGGCCAGCTCGAGCGTGGTGTCGATGCGGCGCCCGGCCCATTCGCGGCCGAGCAGGCCAGTGACGTCCGGGTACGCGTAGAACGCGCCGAGAGGGTTCGGCACGCTCACACCGTCGATCTTCGACAGCTCCTGCACGATGAGTCGGCGCCGGCGGTCGAACGCGAGGCGCATCTGCTCCGCCTCGTCCTGAGGGCCGCTGATCGCCGCGATCGCTGCGCGCTGTGCGATGTTGTTGACGTTGCTGGTCAGGTGCGACTGCAGGTTGCCTGCGACCTTGATCGCGTCGGCGGGCCCGATCATCCAGCCCACGCGCCACCCGGTCATCGCGTACGTCTTCGCGACGCCGTTGACGAGGATCGTCTGGCCGGCGACATCCGGAACCGCCTCGACGATCGACGTCGCGACGGCACCTTCGTACGTGAGGTTCTGGTAGATCTCGTCGGTGATCACCCAGATGCCGTGCTCGAGCGCCCACTCGCCGATCGCGCGGGTCTCCTCAGGCGAGTACACGGCGCCGGTCGGGTTCGACGGAGACACGAACACGAGCACGGTCGTCTTCTCGGTGCGGGCCGCCTCGAGCTGGTCGACCGTCACCTTGTAGCCCTGATCGGCGCCGGCGAACACCTCGACGGGCGTGCCGTCGGCGAGCTGAATGGCTTCGGGGTAGGTGGTCCAGTACGGCGCGGGGAGGAGGACCTCGTCGCCGGGGTTCACCACAGTCTGGAACGCCTGGTAGACGGCCTGTTTGCCGCCGTTGGTGACGATGACCTGGTTCAGCGCCACCTCGAGCGAGGAGTCGCGCAGCGTCTTCGCGGCGATCGCCTCTTTCAGTGCGGGCAGACCGGGGGCGGGGGAGTAGCGGTAGTTCGCCGGATCGCGCAGGGCCTCGGCTGCGGCGTCGACGACGAACTGCGGCGTCGAGAAATCGGGCTCGCCTGCGGCGTAGGAGATCACCTGGCGGCCCTCAGCCTTCAGTGCCTTCGCCTTGGCGTCGACCTTGAGCGTCGCCGATTCGGCGATGGCGGACAGCTTGCGGGAGAGAGGAGCTCGTTCGGTCACGCCTCCCACGGTACAGCGACGGCGCGCGACGCGCGTGGAATTCGCGGGGCTCATTGCGCATGCCGTACACTTGAGGAACCAGTGCTTCATTGCATGCTTTCACTCTGCCCGACGGGCTGTGAGAGGATCGAGAGGCACCTCGAGACCCGCAAGGTTCTCTAGGGCGGTAGCTCAATTGGCAGAGCAGCGGTCTCCAAAACCGCAGGTTGCAGGTTCGATTCCTGTCCGCCCTGCGCGTCAGCGCCAGCTGACTCACGAAAGGTATCGAATGGTCAGGGACGCTTCCGGCGGCGACGTCGTCGCAGCGAACGGCAATGCGGAGAAGAAGCCCAACTTCTTCATGCGGATAGTCATCTTCTTCCGCCAGGTCATCGCCGAGCTTCGCAAGGTCGTCACCCCGACTCGTTCTGAGTTGCTGAAGTTCACGTCCGTCGTGCTCGGCTTCGTGGTCGTCATGATGGCTCTCGTCTACGGGCTCGACAGTCTCTTCACGTGGGTCACGACCTGGGTGTTCGGCATCCCCCGCTGATCACCTCTGGCGCACCGCAATCGAAAGTGAGCTGACGTGACTACCCACAATCACCGCGACGACGTCGACCTGTCGACGGCGGCTGAGCAGTCCAGCGAAGAGGACGAGGCGCAGGACGGCAACGTTCTGGCCGAGCAGGAGCAGGCGGCGCAGGCCCCTGAGACCGGCGCGATCCACCTCGATGGCGGAGAGCCTGCTGACGAAGACATCGACATCACCGACCCGGAGGCCGACGCGATCGTGAACGACGCACTGAACATCGACGAGACCGCCGAGGTCGAGGCAGCCGCAGACGTGCTGAGCGACGGCGAAGCTCACAACGACGCCGGCGAGACGCAGAGCGACGCGACGACGGATGCTCAGGACGAGGCGGAAGAGCCGCAGGCCGAAGCAGCAGAGCCGCAGGGCGGTGCCGAGGCCGAGGCTGAGGACGACGACCCGTACGCCGAATTCCGTGCGGAGCTGCGCACCCTCGAGGGCAAGTGGTACGTGATCCACTCCTACGCCGGCTTCGAGCGCAAGGTGAAGGCCAACATCGAGCAGCGCAAGGCGACGCTCGAGGTCGAGGACGAGATCTATCAGATCGAGGTCCCGATGGAGGACGTCGTCGAGATCAAGAACGGCCAGCGCAAGATGGTCACTCGCGTGCGCATCCCGAGCTACGTTCTCGTGCGCATGGAGCTCAACGAGGACACTTGGTCGGTCGTGCGCCACACGCCGGGCGTGACCGGCTTCGTGGGCAACGCCCACAACCCGACGCCGTTGCGGTTCGAAGAGGCGTTCAACATGCTCAAGCCGCTCGCCGAGCTGAAGGAGGCCGAGAAGGCCGCCTCCGGCGAGAAGCCGAGCGCCGGTGAGAAGAAGGCCGCACCGCGCGTCATCCCCGCCGAGATCGACTTCGAGATCGGCGAGACGATCACGATCAAGGAGGGCTCCTTCGCAGGCCTCCCCGGTTCGATCAGCGAGATCAACCCGGCCAGTGGCAAGCTCACGGTGCTCGTTTCGCTGTTCGAGCGCGAGACTCCGGTCGAGCTGGCGTTCGACCAGGTCACCAAGATGGTCTGATCAGACACCCCGTACGACGAGAGCGGCCTCCCCGAATCGGGGAGGCCGCTCTCGTCGTACCTGCGGTCACTCGTGCTGCGCTGCCCAATGCGGGCTCTGGATCAGTCCGATCAGGTTGCCGAACGGGTCGCTGACCGAGGCTGACCACCAGTCGTCGCCGCGCTGGGTCACGGGGTCGAACTCCTGCGCGCCGAGCGCGATGAGCCGGTCGAACGAGGCCCGGATGTCGTCGACGTGCATGTGCACGAGGGCGCCGCCGGGGCGAGCGAGAACGGGGCGGAACCGCGCGTCCATGAGCGCGAACTCGTCGTCGTCGTCGCCGAAGCGCCACTCCGCGTACTGGGCGGGGCCGGTCTCGGGGCGGACGAAGTACGGAGCCGAGTCGAAGACGGCGGCGTACCACTCGACGGCGGCCGTCATGTCGTCGGCGACGAGGTTCAGATTGGCAAGGCCACGGAACATGGTGTTCTCCTCTTCTGTGTGGTTGTTCTCTATGCTTGTCGATGAAGTGATCACCAACTGATCACTTTCGAAGAAAGGGTGAGACAATTCGTGCCGATCGCCTGATCCAGGCTCTTCTGCTGCTCCAGGGGCGCCCGCAGATCACCGCAGCGGAGCTCGCCGCCGAGCTGGAGGTCTCCGTGCCGACCGCTCGACGCGACCTGGAGGCGCTGGCGATGTCGGGCGTTCCGATCTACCCGACCAGGGGTCGCGGCGGCGGATGGCGTCTGATCGGCGGTGCGCGCACCGATCTGACGGGGCTCACCCAGAGTGAGGTCACGTCGCTGCTCATCGGCCTGACTCAGAGCCTGGGCGCCGAACCGGAGCGTGTGGCGGCGGTGCGCAAACTCGTCCGCGCCATGCCTGCGCCGTTTCGTGAGGGGGCCCAGCGCGTGGCCGCGGCCACCGTGCGCGACGTGCCGTGGGGTGAGAGCGACCAGGAGGGGGTCTCGCAGACGGTGGCCGAACTGCAGTCGGCGATCGCCGATGAGCGTCGAGTGCGGGTGAGCTACGACGGCTCGCGAGGCGAGCGCCAGCTCGAGCTCGTTCCGCTCGTCGTGGGCAGCCGCGGGCCGCGTTGGTATCTGCTCGGCGCACCGGTCGCCATCGGCAGCGATTCCGCGGATGCGGATGGCCTGCGCACATATCGCGTCGACCGCATTCGGGAGCTCGAGGCGCTGCCGCAGCGCGGCGTCGCGCCGGAGGGCTTCGACGGCTCTCGTGAGTGGGCGCGGATGGTCGAGCGCGTCGAGGGCATGCGCGGCGATGTGCGAGCGACCGTGCGGGTCCAGCCGTGGGCGGTGCGGGCGCTACTGGACCGATTCGGCGCGCAGGCCCGGATGATCGAAGCCGCTGAGGAGGGGGCGCAGGTCGAGCATCCGGTCGTCGAGGTGCGAGCGCATCGAGTCGAGGCGCTCGCCGAGCAGCTGGCGGCGTGGTCCAGTGTCGCCGAGGTCATCGAACCCATCCAGGTGCGCGCTCAGCTGCGGAAGCTGGGGGAGCGCATCGTGGAACAGTACCGCGACGCGTGACGCGATCAGTCGTTCGGATCGGGTAGACTTGGATGGTTTGTGCGGCGCTTCGGCGCGCACGAACGTCACCGCGGTCCGGAAGTGCCGGATCCGCGGGAGAGGGATGCCTGAGGCATCCGCTCGAGGAAAGGAAAGGTAATGGCACCGAAGAAGAAGGTCTCGGGGCTGATCAAGCTCCAGATCCAGGCCGGCCAGGCCAACCCGGCGCCGCCGATCGGCCCCGCACTGGGTCAGCACGGCGTCAACATCATGGAGTTCTGCAAGGCGTACAACGCCGCGACTGAGCAGCAGCGCGGCAATGTCGTCCCGGTGGAGATCACCGTCTACGAGGACCGCAGCTTCACGTTCGTCCTCAAGACGCCCCCGGCGGCAGAGCTCATCAAGAAGGCCGCAGGTGTGAAGAGCGGCTCCGGCACGCCGCACACCGTCAAGGTCGGCAAGATCACGAAGGCTCAGGTCGAGGAGATCGCCAAGACCAAGCAGCCGGATCTGAACGCCAACGACATCGACGCCGCGTCGAAGATCATCGCAGGCACCGCCCGTTCCATGGGCATCACGGTCGAGGACTGAGGGGGAGAGAAATCATGGCGAAGTCCAAGGCTTACGCTGCCGCCGCCTCGAAGATCGAGGCCGGCAAGTTCTACACGCCGAGCGAGGCAGTTGCTCTCGCGAAGGAGACGGGTTCGACGAAGTTCGACTCGACCGTTGAGGTCGCGCTGAAGCTCTCGGTCGACCCCCGCAAGGCAGACCAGATGGTGCGCGGCACCGTCATGCTGCCGCACGGCACGGGCAAGACCGCGAAGGTCATCGTCTTTGCGAACGGCGACGCGGCAGAGGCTGCCGCAGCGGCAGGCGCCGACGAGGTCGGCAGCACCGAGCTCATCGCGAAGGTCGCCGCCGGCTGGACCGACTTCGATGCGGCCGTCGCCGTGCCGGAGCTGATGGGCCAGGTCGGTCGTCTCGGCAAGGTCCTCGGCCCGCGCGGTCTGATGCCGAACCCGAAGACCGGCACGGTCACCCCGAACCCGGCCAAGGCCGTCGAGGACATCAAGGGCGGAAAGATCGACTTCCGCGTCGACAAGCACGCCAACGTTCACTTCATCGTGGGCAAGGCGTCCTTCGGTGCAGAGCAGCTGAACGAGAACATCCAGGCTGCCCTGGATGAGATCGTTCGCCTCAAGCCGTCGAGCTCGAAGGGTCGCTACGTGCAGAAGGGCACGGTGTCGACCACGTTCGGCCCGGGCATCCCGATGGACGTCAACGGCCTCGCCGTCTGAGGAACATCCGCAGCGCCTGAAGAATCGGGGCCCCGCACCATATGGTGCGGGGCCCCGATTCTCGTCTCATCCCTTGACAGAACCAGCCAGCAGTCCCCGCACGAAGAACCGCTGCAGAGCGAAGAAGACGACCAGCGGAAGGATGATCGAGACGAACGCCCCCGCCGTGAGCAGGTGCCAGTCCTGACCCCTGTCTCCCGTCATCGCGGCCAGCGCGGCCGTGAGCGGCTGCACCGTCCGCGATCCGCCGGAGAAGGTCAGACCCACGAGCAGGTCGTTCCACACCCAGAGGAACTGGAAGATCGCGTAGCTCGCGATCGCGGGCAGCATCAGCGGCAGCATCACCCGCAGGAACACCGAGACGTGCCCCGCGCCGTCTATCCGAGCCGCCTCGATGAGATCCCGCGGCACTTCTGACATGAAGTTGTGCAGCAGGAAGATCGCCAGCGGCAACCCGAAGATCGTGTGCGCCACCCACAGTGACAGGAACGGGAACACATCGGCGATCGCCGTGCCAGAGAAGACGCGCAGCAGCGGGATCAGCGCCATCTGCAGGGGAACGATCTGCAGGGCGAAGACCACGACGAACACGATGTCGCGGCCCTTCCACTCCAGCACCGAGAACGCGTACGACGCCATGATCGCGAGGATCAGGGGTGCCAGTGTCGCCGGCACGGCGATGACGACGGAGTTCTGGAAGTACGCAGCCAGGTTCGTCGACGTGGCGCCCCCCAGAATCTGCTCGTAGTTGTCGAGGGTGAACTGCGGATCGGTGAAGATCGTCCACCACCCGCTGCTCTTGATCTCGGCTTCGGGTCGGAACGACGAGACGAACAGGCCGAAGGTCGGCACCGTCCAGAGCACCGCGATCACGAGCGCGACGGCGCTCCCGATCCGGTTGCTGACGAGTCGTCTGAACGACCCGGCCGCGCTGCCAGGACGCTTCGTGGGGTTCACCGACGTGAGAGTCTGCGTGCTCATCCGCGCACCGCCTTGTTCTTGTTCATCTGCCGCACGTTGTAGATCACCAGCGGGATCACGAGCACGAAGATCACCACGGCCATCGCGGATCCGATGCCGTTGTCACCGAATGTGAACGACCAGTCGTACATCTCGTTCGCCAGCACCTGAGTGTTGAACTCTGCGCCGGTCATGGTGAGCGTGATGTCGAAGACCTTCAGCGTCGCGATGCAGATGGTCGTGAGCACGACGATCAGCGAGGGACGGATGCTGGGCACCGTCACCCGACTGAACAGCTGCCACGCGTTCGCACCGTCGAGCTTGGCTGCCTCGATGATGTCGCTCGGCACGGCCTTGATCGCCGCCGAGAGCACCACCATCGCGAACCCCGCCTGGATCCACACCATCACCGCGATCAGGAAGATCGTGTTCAGCGGCGAATCCTGCAGGAAGCGCACGGGCTCGAAGCCGAGCCACGTGATCATCGCGTTCAGCAGTCCGATCTGCTCCTGAGCCGATCCGCGGTACTCGTAGACGAACTTCCAGATGATGCCGGCGCCGACGAACGAGATCGCCATCGGCAGGAACAGCATCGACTTCGCGACCTTCTCGAAGCGCGACTTGTCGATCAGCACCGCGTAGACGAGACCGATCAGCGTCGAGCCGAGCGGCACCATCACCACCCACAGCATCGTGTTCCCGAACGCCGTCAGGCCGTCCTGGAACAGGTAGCCGTAGTTGTCGAGGCCGACGAAGTTCTCGGTGCGCTTGTCCATCAGCGACATCCACATCGTGCGGATCGCCGGATAGACCTGTCCGAGCAGGAGCAGCAGCAATGCGGGGCCGCCGAATACGGCGACCATCACGAACGTCTGCTTCCTGCCCTTCACATTGTCGGCGGCCCGCGCGATGAGGAGCAGAAGCGCAAGGATCGCCAGGAAGACCAGGATCGCGAGGACCAACTGGCCGTTCTTCGAATAGAGAAAGAAACCCACGTGACACCTCCAGAATGGGCGAAAGCGGGTCGGGACGGCTCACACCATCCCGACCCGCACGAGCGTCACTCGGGCCAGCTGCTCTCGATCGCGGCGAGGGCGGCTTCGCCGTCCTTCTGGCCGTCGATCCACGCCGTCATCTCCGACCAGAACGTGCCTGCACCCACTTCGGAGGGCATCAGGTCGGAGCCGTCGAAGCGTGCGACCGCGTCTTCATCCTGCATCAGCTCGAGTGTGAGCCGCAGCACGTCGGACGAGGCATTCGCGGGGTCGACGCCCTGGTTCGGGCTCACGACGCCGCCGATCGACACGCGCTCGTTCGCCCACTCGGGTGAGGCCAGGTAGGCCTGCACGGCCTGCGTGGCCTCGTTGTCGTTGAACGCGGCGACGTTGTCGCCCGCGACGAGCAGCGGCTGCTCGTCAGCGGTGTCGGCCGGCAGGTAGAACGCGAAGATGTCGCCGTCGGGGCCGACATCCGTGCCCTCAGGCAGCTGCGCCTCGAAGAACGACGCGGCGCGGAACATGTAGCAGTTGTCCTCCAGAACCGGCAGCCCGGCGTCTGACCACGGCGTCGAGGCGATGGAGCGGGTGTCGCCGATGCCGCCGTTGACGTAGTCCTCGTTCTGGAGGATGTCGCCTGCGCGGTCGAGCGATGCGACGATCTGCGGGTCGTCGAATGGGATCTCGTGGTCGACCCACTGATCGTAGACGTCGGGGCCCGCTTCGCGGAGCACCATGTCCTCGACGAAGTCGGTTGCCGGCCATCCGGTGGCACCGCCCGACTCGATGCCGAAGCACCAGGGCTTCACTGTGTCGCTGCCGTGGTCGGCGACGATCTCATCCGTGAGGCTCATCATGTCGTCCCAGGTCTCGGGAACCTCGTAGCCGCTGTCTTCGAACGCACTCGGCGAATACCAGACGAAAGACTTCACCGACCCCATGACCGGCACGCCGTACTGTTCACCGTCGATCTGGCCATAGCGCAGCCAAGTTCTCGTTCGCTGTCGCGACCACATCGTCGCCGGCCGGCACCAGATGCCCGTCGCCGTGCATGCGCTGCATCAGGCCCGGCTGCGGGAAGATCGCGAGGTCGGGCGCGTTGCCGCCCTCGACCTGCACGAAGATCTGCGATTCGAACTCGTTCGTGCCGTTGTGCTCGATCGTGATGCCAGTGCATGCGACGAAGTCGGCCCATGACTCCTCGAGCTGGTCTGCCTCCTGGTCCGAGATCGTCGACGACATCGTGACCTGGTCGCCGTCGAACGACCCGTACTGTTCGAATGCGCTGCAATCCGCGTCGGTGTCTCCGCCGCCCGTGGTGCCGCCGCCGAGATCGTCGCCGGCGCAGCCCGCCAGTGCCAGCACGGCGACGAGTCCTCCGGCGATTCCGGCACCCCATTGCCGAATGTTGCGTGTCCTCATGCTCAACGTCCTCTCTGACTATTGATGTTCGGGCGCCCACACCCGCCTAAGCCATACAAGCGCGTCGGACGGTGAAACGGTGCGCTCGTCGATAACGTCTTCGTTGCGACTGTGGGAGCGCTCCCAGCTTACGGCACGCCGCCGGCCGAGCGCGAGCATTCCGCCGCACTCACGAAGGCGCTCGCGAGCGCTCCCCGGTGAGCCGACTGAAGGAGGCGGATTCCGGATGGTGCGACGAGGCTTCCGGCTGGTGCGACGGGGCGGTTCTGCGCCGGGTCAGTCGCGGCTGACGTCCTCTTCCTCATTGAGTGCGTGCAGCAGATCAGCCAATCGCCGGATGTCGGCGACGTGCCAGCGGTCGAGCTTGCGCTTCAGGTTGCGCTCCGACGGATCGTGATGGATCTCGTCGAGTCGCGCCTTCGCCTCCGGCGTCGCCTCGAGCAGCTGGGCGCGTCGGTCGTTCGGATCTGGTGTGCGCACCACGAGGTTCCGCTCCTCGAGGGCGGCGACCATCCGGCTCATCTGCCCCTTGTCGAGCAGCAGCTGCTCGCCGACCGCCGACGCGGTGAGCGGTCCATCGAGGGCGATCGTCGTGAACACCTTGAATCCGCCAGGCAGCAGGCCGGGGGAGAGTCGGTCGGCTCGCCGTGCGATCAGGCGTCGGAACCGGCCGGCCATGCTCATGAACTCGCCCTCGACCATCCGGATCGCCTCGTCGCGCTCGTCGGCGGAGGCGGCGAGGGGGTCAGCCGTCATCGTCGTCCTTCTCCTTCTTCGAGTGCGCAGGCAGCCGGATGGCTCCGGTCGACGCGAGCGCCACATCGCGGGCTTCGCTCAGGCCGGGGTGCTCGCGGTCGGCGTTGCTCCATGCGTCTTCATCGGATGCCGTCTGCTCGACCGCTCCGTTCGCCGCGCTGGTCGTCAGCTGCTCCTGCGTGTTCTTCTGGTTGAGCTCCCGGTTCGGCAGGAAGCAGATCGCGATGAGGCTCAGCACTGCGAGCGGGACACCCACGAGGAACGCGTGCGAGATCGCGACGGCGGAGACCTGCTCGATGATCACGGCGATCGGTTCCGGCAGGTCGCGCGTCGGGGGCAGGCTGCCGCCGGAGAGTTTGTCAGCGATCTCGGCGCCCTGCGGTCCGAGCTCCGTCATGGCGGACCTGACGTCCGCCGCGCGGTCTTCGAGTCGCTGTGTCATGCTCGCTGCGAGCACCGAGCCCATCACGGCCACCCCCGTGGTGCCGCCAACGGAACGGAAGAAGTTCACACCGGACGAGGCGACGCCGATCTCACGCGGATCTGAGGCGTTCTGCACGACCAGCACGAGGTTCTGCATCGTCATTCCCGTACCGGCGCCGAGCAGGAACATGAACACGCCTGCCATCCACAGCGGAGTGTCGTACTGCAGCGTCGAAAGCAGTGACGTGCCGGCGATCATCAGCGCACCGCCGAGCACGACGTAGCGCTTCCACTTGCCCGTGCGCGAGACGAGCTGGCCGATGACCACGGACGAGCCCATCATGCCGACGGCCATCGGGATGGTCATCAGCCCGGCCTCAGTCGGACCGAATCCGCGCGAGACCTGCATGTACTGCGCGAGATAGACGGAGGTGCCGAACATCGAGACACCGATCGAGATGGACGCGAGCACTGCCAGCGTGAACGTCCTGTTGCGGAACAGGTTCATCGGGATCAGCGGTTCGGCGACCCTCATCTCGACGATGATGAACGCGGTGGTGGCGACCACGGAGATGCCGACCATGTACAGCGTCTCCCAGCTGATCCAGCCGTAGGACTGCACATTCGAGATCCACACGAGCAGGAAACCGGCGGCGACGGACAGAAGCACGATGCCGATGTAGTCGATCCGGATCTTCGCAGGCCTCGCCTGCCGGATCTTGAGCGTCTTGGTCAGCACGATGAATGCGGCGACGCCGAGCGGGATGCCGACGTAGAAGTTCCAGTGCCAGCCGACCGAATCGGTCAGCACGCCGCCCAGGAGGGGGCCGCCTACGAGGCCGATCGACATCACGCCGGCGAACAGGCCCATGTACCTGCCGCGCTCGCGCGGGCTCAGGATGTCGGCCATCAGCACCTGGCTGAGCGACTGCAGACCGCCGCCGCCGATGCCCTGCAGCGCTCGGAAGAAGATGAGCATCTCGGCTGTCTGCGATGCGCCGGCGCCGGCCGAGGCGAGCACGAAGATGACGAGCGCGACGAGCATGAGGACCTTGCGATTGACGAGGTCGGCCAGCTTTCCCCAGATCGGGGTGGAGATCGCCGTCGTCAGCAGCGTCATGGTGATGACCCAGGTGTACTGCGTCTGCGTGCCGCCGAGATCGTCGACGATGATCGGCATCGATGAGCCGACGACCGTCATCGACAGCATCGAGCAGAACATGGCCAGCAGCAGGCCGGACAGGGCCTCGAGCTTGCGTCGAGTGGCCCTCTTCTCTTCAGTCGTGGACAACTGACTCCCTTCGGGAGAGACGGGCGGCGTGGTCGCGAGAATGGCGCCGCAAAAGGTTGTAGTACGTCAACTATATGCGAATGGTTGACGTAGCGCAACTAATTGGCGCGAGGATGGGTGCAGGATCGCAGAGGACGCGCAGAATCTCGGAGCGATTCGGCGTGACACTCCCAGATTCCGTGCGATGGCCTGCGGCAGGACCGCGCGGGACCTTCGGCGGGCGCCGAGGTTCAGTCGGTGAGGGCGAGCGCCTGGTAGGCCGAGCGCGAGGCGGCGCGGTGGAGCGCTTCTTCGCGAGGGGTGAGTGCACGGTTCGTCGGCACGTCGTTGCCGGTTGTGCGGCGGTACAGTTCGTCGATCAGTGAGGTCGCGAGCCGCACGAGGCGGGCGATCTCGTCATCGTCCCGGTCGATCCACATGCACGTGGGCTCGTCGTGCAGCGGCTGGAAGTCGCGGTGCTGCTCCCACGCGAACAGCGTGCGCTCTGCGCCCAGCACGTGCTGCTGCCACCAGACCTGTCGCAGATAGGTGCGGGGCACGCTGCGGAAGGGCTTGTTCGTCGTCTTGATCTCAGAGAGCAGAATGCGTCCGCTCGAATCCTCGGCGATGCCATCCGGTGTCGCCAGGTGGCGCCGCTCCGACTCCGCATGGAAGAGCGCGGACGAGGGCTGGATGCCGTGCGTCGCGGCAACCCACGCCGCGATCTCGGGCTCGCGCCTGCGGCCGTGCTCGGTGAACGCGTTGCCGGAGAAGCGCGGTCCGCCGCCGAGCTTGGAAACCGCGGCCCGCTGGATCGACGCGTCGGTCGACAGCTGTGCCACGTCCGTTGCGGTGATGCCGGCGGCTCTGGCCCTGAGCCACCCGACCCGGTCGCGGGAGTCCGCGACGATCCGGGCCTGCAGTTCTGGTGACACGCGCTTCAGCCTACGCCCGAGGCCGGGCGGCGCCGGGGTCGACGCACCGTCGTCGGCGCGGATCAGGCGACCATGAAGACGTCGACCTTCACGCGATCGGGGTGACGGGTTCCGGTGCCGACGAAGAGACGATCGCTCAACCATGTCCATCGTCCTGATCCGGTCAGCCTCGGAAGGCAGCGGAAGTAGATGCGCTCCGATGGGACCGTTCCGCCCGCCACGAGCGTGGCGATGTCGGCCTCGGAACCGTTGCGCACACCGATGTTCTCCACCGCGATCCGGTGGCCGTCGTCCGTCTCGATCGCGTATCTGGCGAGCAGCTGAGTCGTGGTCGAAGAGCGAAGAACCTGATGGTCCGCGCCGCCTGGCAGGATCGTGCCGTCGGCATCCGGGCCGGAGAGCGTGCCGCCGGTGATCGGAATGATGCGCTGTGCGCCTCCCGGCATCTCGCCCAGTTCGATCGGAACCGCGACGTGCGCGGTGATCGTTGCGAAGTACTCCAGGTGGGGCGCGTCCGGCGCCGCGGAATGTGCGTCATTGCTCATGACAGAGAGCCTAGGAGCGCTGCGCGGGGAGTTGTTGCACACGTTCCCGACATCGCATGGCGGAAGTCGAGCGTTGTGCGGGTGCCTGCGGAGGGGGCACTGTGCATAGGCAACCCGGCAACAACGAAGGTGAACCAATGACGATTCACGATCAGACCGACAAAGCGCCTGCACAGCGGCGCGTCCGCGACCTCGTCGCCGTGAACATCGGCAACGCGCTCGAATGGTTCGACTGGAACATCTACTCGATCTTCGCGGCGTACTTCGCCGCGCGCTTCTTCGTGAGTGACGACCCCATCTCATCGCTGCTGTCGACGCTGGCCGTGTTCGCGGTCGGGTTCGTGATGCGTCCGATCGGCGGGTGGCTGTTCGGTGTCATCGCTGACAGGAAGGGACGCCGCTTCTCGTTGACGTGCGCCATTCTGCTCGCAGCGGGAGGCAGTCTGCTGATCGCCGTCGCCCCGACCGCCGACACCGTCGGGTGGTTCGCCGGCGTGGTGCTCCTGGTGGCGCGCCTCGTGCAGGGTCTCGCCCATGGCGGTGAGACCGGCAGTGCGTTCACGTACCTCGCCGAGATCGCGCCGCGCCGTCATCGCGCACTGTGGGCGAGCACACCATGGCTCGGCGTCGGAATCGGCACGATGGGAGCGACGGGCCTCGGCGTGCTGATGACCGCGGTGTTCACCACAGAGCAGCTGGAGGCCTTCGGGTGGCGCATCCCGTTCGCCGCCGGCGCCCTCATCGGCGTGTACGCGATCTGGATCAGGCTCCGGATGGCCGAGTCCGATGTGCACGAGGAGAGTCAGCGACTCGAGGCGGACCGTCCGAAGCGCCGCCTGACTGACGTGTTCCGGGAGATGCGCGAGAACTCGCGCGCGCTTCTGACGATCGTCGGGCTCACCATCAGCGGCGTCGTCGCCTTCTACACGTGGTTCATCTTCGCCCCGGGGTACGCCGTGCGCGAGTTCGGAATGGACGCGAACGCGTCACTCGTGGCGGGTCTGCTCGGCCAAGCGGTCTTCCTCATCGCGGTGCCCGTCATGGGCGCGCTCGCCGACCGGTGGGGGAGGCGACCCGTTCTGCTCATCTTCTCGATCGGGTTCGCCGTGCTCGCCTTCCCGCTCGAGTTCCTGCTCAGCGACAGTCCGTTCCGGCTCTGGCTCGCGATGGCAGCCGCGTCCGTCCTGCTCGCCGCGAACTGCGCACCGCTCGGCGCGATCTTCGCCGAGCTGGTGCCGACGCGCGTGCGCGCCACGATCATCGGCATCGGATACGCGACGGCAGGCGCCTTCCTCGGCGGCACGGCGCCCTACCTGAACACCTGGGTCTCCTCGATCGGACAGCACTGGCTGTTCGTCGGATACATCATCGTGCTCTGCCTGATCAGTACGGTCGTCGCGATCGCCATGCGAGAGTCGAAGGGCAAGGAGCTCACGGCTGACGGCTGATGCGGCAGGGTGGTGGCATGAACATCACGCTGCGTCAGCTCGCGCACTTCCGTGCAGCCGCACGTGCCGGAAGCATCAGCGGCGCCGCAGAGCGAGAGCACGTGTCGAGGTCGTCGATCGCCGCGGCCATCGACGATCTCGAGCGCGTCCTGGGGCTCACCCTGTGCATCCGGACGAAGGCCGCGGGGATCGAGCTGACTCAGCAGGGAGAAGAGGTGCTCGCGCAGGCGGCAGATGTGCTGCAGCGCGCGGGCGCCATCGAGAGCCTCGGTCGCGGCGACGGGCCGAGCGGCACGGTGACCGTCGGGTGCTTCCCCTCGCTGGCACCGACGGTGATGGCAGCAGCCTGGGCGACGATGGCGAAGCGGCACCCGGACGTCACGCTGCACGTGGTCTCGCTCGGAAAGGATCAGATCGTCGACGGTGTGCGGACGGGGCAGCTGGACTGCGGCCTGGCGTACAACCTGCAGGTCCATCCGGAGCTGCGCACGACCGCGATCTACGACACCGAGATGCACGCGATCCTGTCACCGGACCATCCGCTCGCCGCGCACAGGGTCGTCGAGGCGGGTGACCTGATCGATCAGCCGCTGATCCTGATGGACGTCTCGCCGAGCGTCGAGGACACGATGGCGTACTTCGACGCGTGCGGGCTCGTGCCGCGGGTCCTCACCCGCACGCCGAACTTCGAGTTCATCCGGTCGCTCGTCGCGCGCGGTGTCGGGTACTCGCTGTTCATCCAACGCCCCCGCAACCGGATGAGCTACGAGGGAAGGCCCATCGTGACGCGCCGTCTGACGCCGCGTCCGCACCGGGAGACGGCGACCTTCGCGTGGCGAGCCGATCGTGAGCAGTCGTCAGCGGTGCGGGCCCTCCAGCAGGTGCTGCTCGACGCGGCGCCCGAGCTGGCGCCGTTCGACAGCGAAGACGGCTGACGGCGGCACCCGTCCGGACGACGGACATGCCGGCGGGACGGTTGCGTGCGTCGTCGACACAGAGGAGAATATATCGACGTGCCGATACTCCGGTGCGCTGGGAGCGGCGCTCCCGTTCACCACCCGAGTCTCAAGGGAGACACATGGTCAAGACAGCAGATCGACGCAAGGTACTGGCCGTACTCGCCGGGGGGCTCGTGCTCGGCGTCGGCACGGCGGTGACCCTGGCGGCGTGGAACGACTCGGAGTTCGCCACGGGCGACTTCGCGGCCGGGACCTTCGTGTTCCAGGGGTCCACCGACAATGAGACCTTCGAGGATCACACATCCCAAGAGGGCGCAGCGGCACTCACCTTCGAAACGGGCGCCGACAACCTCGCACCCGGCGACACCGTGTACGAGGCGTACGCGCTGCGGGTGACAGGTTCGTACGACGCCGAGCTCGAGGCGGTCGCCCCGATCGGCAGCGGCGACTTCGCCACCGCGGGGAAGCTGAGCTTCGACGCCGTCGCGACGACGGCGTTCGGCTGCGACGAGACCGCGTTCGCCGGTGGGAGCGCGGTGCCCGATGTGATGGAACAGGGCACGGACGTCTACCTGTGCCTCCAGGTGACGGCGGAGGACGCGCTCGAACAGGGGGATGCCGGAAGCGTGCTGTGGCAGTGGAACGCGGAGTCGGTTCAGTAGAGCGTCGGCCGGGCGATCCCGGCGACGACCTCGACGTGCGGGCGGGGCCTCCCGACGAGCGCGCCGCATCATCGGCGACGCGCCGCGAGCGACGCACAGCCTCAGGCCGCGGGCCGGAACCGGCTTCTCGGCCGCCGCGTCGAGGCGCGCGCGTCGGCGGGGCGGTCGGGGAGGCGCTGCTGTGGGTCGCTGCGGCGGCCGGCCTGGTCTGCATCCTCCTCGTGATCCTCGCGGTGGCCGCGAACATCACGCTGATCATGTTCCGCACGGGGTCGATGTCACCGACGATCCCCGCCGGTTCCGTCGCCGTGGTGCAGGAGGTCGCGGCTGCCGAGATCGACGTGGGAGATGTGGTCACAGTCGATCGTCCGGATGATCTGCCCGTCACCCACAGGGTCACGTCTGTCGACGACGGTGCGAGCGATGATGCCCGCGTGATCACGATGCGCGGCGACGCGAACGATGTCGATGATCCGTATCCGTATGAGGTGACCACGGTTCGCATCGTGCTGTTCGCGGTTCCGGGCATCGCCCCGGTGATCGCGGCGATGAGCAATCCACTCATACTGGGCGGCATCACCATCGCCGCGACGCTGCTCGTGGTCTGGGCGTTCTGGCCGCGCGACCGCGGACGGGGAGAAGCAGCGTGAGGTGCGGGATCGGCGCTGCGGCCGTGGGCGGGATTCTCAGCGTGCTCGCGCTCGGAGCCCCCGCGGCGGCGGCGCCGACCACCGAAGTGCGCCAAGGGCAGTACATACGCGTGGTCTCCGTGGCTGACTGGGACCAGGCGATCGGCATGCTGCCGGGGGAGCCGATGCGGTGGGACATCGAGATCAGCGCGGATGCACCGGAGCCAGGCACTCTCACCATCGGGATGAGCGCCTCGGGTGGGACGCCGCTGGTCGTCGACGCGGCCTCATGCGGCGTTCCATGGCGCGGAGGCGAATGCCCGAGCGGAGCGGTGCATCTGCGTACGGGGTGGGAGGTGCCGCGCGACGACGAGACGGTGGTGCTGGACGAGGTGGATTCCGCCGCGGTCACGCACCTGCGCCTGCAGGTCGGCGTCGCCTCGGGCGCCGCCGCGGATGCCACACGACTGCGGGTGAAGGTGGTCGGAGCGGGAGAGGAAGTCGACGCATGGTCGGATGATCCGCTGCCGCCTACCGGGCTGCCAGCCGGTCTCCCCTGGGTGCTGGCAGGGGGAGCGGTGCTGCTCGTCGGCGGCGCCGCACTGCTGATCGGGCGGGCTCGCCGCCGCGAAGACGGAGTCGGGACATGACGGCCGCGTCGCGCATGCGTCGGCGGATTCGTCGTGTCGACGAGCTGCCGCTGCGGCTGTCGGCGGGTGTCGTCGGAATCGCGCTCCTCGCCGTCGCCGTGCTTGTGCCTTCGGCGCAGGACACCGAGGCGGGGTGGGTGGACGCAGAGGTCGGAGGTGCGGAGTTCACCGCGGATACCGTGCCGACGCCGATCGCGTCGCGAGCACCCGGATGCGTCGCATCCGGAGGACTGCTGGGGCTGAGCCCGTCGGTGACGATCTACTGGCGAATCCCTCCCGACGGCGACGGGTACACATCCGAGGATGCAGAGTTCGGACAGCTCATCACGGGAGGGGTCCTCGAGCCGCTTCTCGGCGGACTGCTCGGAAACACGACGACCTCCGGCACGCCGGAGGGCTATACCACGGTGGTGAACAGCGGACTTCTGACGGGGCTGCTCGGGGGGAGCAAGTCATTCGGCATCCGGCTGACGGGGCGGGGAGACTGGGTGTCTGAGTGGCTCGTCGCCGACGCATCGATGGGGTTGGCCGGTGTCGATCCCCGTTGCACCGTGCGAACCGTTCCGCGTTGAGCGCGCTTCCCGGCTCGGCCCGGGGACCGCGATGCGCGAACGGATTTGGACGGAGCAGGGTCGTGCCGTAGGCTTGACGAAGCCAAAGACCGCCGGTCGTCGTGGCGCGAGAAATCGTGCAACGATCGAAGCACTGCTCAGCAGAGGCCCGCGCAGGTGTCACGAACGAATCTCCTGAGTTCTCAGGTTCCGCTCCGTGCGCTTGCGCCGGAGCTTTTTTCTGTGTATGCGGCGGTCCTGGTCGGCGCTCCGTTTCCTCGGGGCGTCTCGTACAGATCTAGGAGTGGCCATGGCGCACAAGGACGCAACGGTTGCCGAGCTTCAGAAGAACTTCGAAGACTCGACCGCCGTCGTGCTTACCGAGTACCGCGGGCTGACGGTTGCCGAGCTCAAGGAGCTTCGCGACAGCATTCGTCAGGACGCGGAATACGCCGTGGTGAAGAACACGCTGACCAAGATCGCCGCGAACAACGCGGGGATCTCGGAGCTGGACGCCGACCTCATCGGTCCGTCGGCCATCGCCTTCGTCCACGGTGACCCCGTCGCCGTGGCCAAGGGTCTGCGTGCATTCGCCAAGGCACACCCTCTTCTCGTCATCAAGGGCGGCTACTTCGACGGTGCCGCTCTCAGCTCGGACGAAGTCAACAAGCTCGCCGACCTGGAGAGCCGTGAGGTTCTCCTGTCGAAGGTCGCAGGCATGATGAAGGCTTCGATGTCGAAGGCTGCCGCGGTCTTCCAGGCGCTGCCGTCCAAGACGGTGCGCACGGTCGAGGCACTGCGCGAGAAGCAGGACACCGCCGCGTAAAGCGGTCGGACAAGCATCCACACAACCCCGGATATACAGGAGATACATCATGGCGAAGCTCAGCACCGAAGAGCTGCTCAGCGCGTTCGAGGAGCTCACGCTCATCGAGCTCAGCGAGTTCGTTAAGGCGTTCGAAGAGAAGTTCGACGTCACCGCCGCGGCTCCGGCCGCCGTTGCCGTTGCCGGCGCCCCGGCTGCCGGTGGCGACGCTGAGGCCGAAGAGGAGCAGACCGATTTCGACGTCATCCTCGAGAGTGCAGGCGACAAGAAGATCCAGGTCATCAAGGCTGTCCGCGAGCTGACCTCGCTCGGCCTGGGTGACGCGAAGGCGCTCGTCGACGGCGTTCCGAAGGCAGTTCTCGAGGCTGCGCCCAAGGAGGCCGCTGAGGCCGCCAAGGCGAAGCTCGAGGAGGCCGGCGCAACGGTGGGTCTCAAGTAAGACCCGTCACAGCGACACTCTGCAACGAACCCCCGAGGCTGCGGCCTCGGGGGTTCGTTCTGCATCGGGCGGTTCGATGAGTCACGGTGGCGCGTACGGCGAGGCGGCCGGACGACGCGAGGGCGGACCGGAACGTCGGTTGCGGTCGCGTTGTTCGGTGAAGCTGCCGGGGTTCCGTGGGTTTCTGTGCGGTCGGGCTGTCGTTTTTGTTCGTTCGCACATAAAGTGTGACGTATGTCTCCATCGGACCTCGCTCCCGACCGTCGCGAACGCGTCGTGCAGGAGGTTCGTGAGCGCGGGACGGTGCGTGTGCGCGACCTCTCAGACAAACTCGGCGTCTCGTTGATGACCGTGCGGCGGGACATCGAACAGCTCGCCCGCGAGGGGCTGATCGAGCGGGTGCACGGCGGCGCGCGCGTCAGGGGCGGTCGCGTCGCAGCTGAGCCGTCGCCTGAGGAGAAGCTGCTGCGAAATGCCGGGGCGAAGCGGGAGATCGCGGCGCTCGCCGCCTCGCAGATCGAACCGGGCGAGGTCGTCGGCATCGGCGCCGGGACGACGACCCTGGCATTCGCTCGTGCGCTGATCGGCGTGCCCGATCTCACAGTGATGACGAACTCAGTGCCGGTCGCGGAGGAGTTCTGGAGGGCGTCGGACGCCCGAGTGATCCTCTCGGGTGGTGAGAGCACGCGGTCGCGCGCGCTGGTCGGTCCGATCGCCCTGGGGTCGTTGGAGCGGCTGCACCTCGATGTCGTCGTGCTGGGCGCCCACGGGGTCGACATCGATGCCGGGTGCACATCTCCCAATCTGCTCGAGGCGCAGGTGAATCAGCAGCTGTTGGAACGCGCAAGTCGATCGATGGTTCTGGCGGACGCGGAGAAATGGGGCGTCGTCGGCCTGACGACGTTCGTCGACATGGGCTCCCTCGACGCTCTGGTGAGCGATGCGGCACTGCCGGAGAGGGCGCGCAGCGCGCTGGCAGAAAGCGGCGTCGATGTGCTCGTGAGCGAGCGCTGAGCCGAAGTCTCGCACGGGCGGCATTCGGCACTGTTCGTTTAGGTATGTGTGAAAGCGATCTTTTCCGTTTGAAAGTGATCGTTTATGGTACGGTCGGGTCACGTCACTCAGACAGTCCGCCACACACTCAACGGAGAGTAAAAATGCGAAAGCTGCGCACGATGAAGCCGATGGCCGGAGCCGCATTCGCGGCGATGGTCGTCTTCGCTCTCGCCGGATGCACGAATACCGGTGAGACAGCCACCACCGGCGACGAAGGGGAAGCGGCAGAAGCCGCGAACGAACAGCCGGCGGCCGAAGGCGAGGGCTGCACGATCGACGACTACGGCGTCGATCCGGTTGAGCTCGAGGGAGCGACCGTCGGGTTCTCCCAGTCGGAACCCGACTCCGCCGCGTTCCGCGCTGCCGAGACGCAGTCGATCCGGGATGCCGCCGCCGACGCCGGTGCGGAGGTCATCGTCACCAATGCCAACGCCGAGCTTCCCAAGCAGATCAGCGACATCCAGGAGATGATCAACCAGGGCGTGGACATCCTGGTGGTCGCGCCTGTCAACTCGGACGGTCTCACCCCCGCGCTCGATGCGGCGAGCGATGCAGGCGTCCCCGTCGTCACGATCGACCGCAAGGTGACAGATACGTCGTGCGAGGACTACCTCACGTTCCTCGGGTCGGATTTCTACGTGCAGGGCCAGCGCGCGGCGGATCAGCTGGCCGCGGTCACCGACGAGGAGGCGAACGTCGCAGTGCTGCTCGGTCCGTCGGGCAACAACGTCACAGACGGGCGCCGCGACGGCTTCGTCGAGCAGGTCGAGGAGAAGTACCCCGACATCAACATCGTCGCCGAGCAGACGGCGAACGCGTCCCGTGATGAGGGACAGACGGTCACGGCGCAGCTGCTCCAGACCAACCCGGAGATCGACGCGGTCTACGCGTTCAACGACGAGTCGGGGCTCGGTGCGATGGCTGCGGTGCAGGAGGCGGGAAAGCAGGCGGGCGAAGACATCAAGATCGTCTCCGTCGACGGCACCCGCAACGCGGTGCAGGCGATCGTCGACGGAAACTACAACGCGGTGATCGAGTCGAACCCGCGGTTCGGTCCGCTGGTGTTCGAAACGCTGCAGAAGTTCTACGACGGGGAGGCCATCTCCGAGGACGTCATCATCGCCGATGGGGAATACACCGCGGAAAACGCGGAGAAGGACCTCGGGCAGGCCTTCTGACGCAGGCGCGGCTCCGAGGCGGAGAGCCTCGGAGCCGCGCACCTTCTACGGCAACTGATCGGCCGCACGCACGGACAACCTTCCGCAGGCGGTCGCGGGAGACCAGTATGAGCAATTCCGATGCGACGAGACCTCCGGCGTTCGAAGCGCGCCGAGTGTCGAAGTCCTTCGCCGGTGTCCACGCACTCCGTGAAGTGGATCTCGCAGTGCATCCGGGCTCGATCCACGCGCTGGTGGGCGAGAACGGCGCAGGCAAGTCGACGCTGATCAAGGTGCTGACGGGCGTCTACCGACCCGACGGCGGATCGATCATCTATCAGGGCGACGAGGTGACGTTCAGCCAGCCGGCTGATGCGCAGAACATCGGTATCTCCACGGTGTATCAGGAGGTCAACCTGGTGCCGAAGCTGTCGATCGCGCGGAACATCTTCCTTGGGCGGGAGCCGCGCACATGGTACGGGCTGATCGACATGCGTTCGATGAACGTGAGGGCGAAGGACCTGCTCGACGATCTCGGCATCCACGTCGACGTCACGGCAGAGCTGGAGACGCTGGGGCTCGGAGTGCAGCAGATGGTCGCACTGGGGCGAGCCGTCACCATCGACGCGAAGGTCGTCATCATGGACGAACCGACCTCATCGCTGGAACAGCGCGAGGTCGAGACCCTGTTCCGGATCGCCCGCAGGCTGCGCGACGACGGCTGTGCGCTGATCTTCGTCTCGCATCGACTGGACGAGCTCTGGCAGCTCTGTGACCGTGTGACGATCCTGCGCGACGGCGAGCTGGTGCACACGGGTGAGATGCAGCACCTCAGCCGCCGCGATCTGATCGCGCACATGCTCGGACGGGACATCGGGGAGACGAGCGGAGCCGGCGACGGCAGCGTGCAGGGCGATGACGACGCCGACGACGCGCGAGCGGCGCTCAGCGTGCGCGACTTCGACGTTCCGGGAAAACTCTCAGGGGTCAGCCTGACGGTCCGCGCCGGAGAGGTGCTCGGTCTGGGCGGTCTGCTCGGAGCTGGACGCAGCGAGACCGTGAAAGCGATCTACGGCGCTCTTCCCGCATCGCGCGGCACCGCAGAAGTCGACGGCGCGAAGGTGCGGCGCAACTCCATCCGAGCTGCCATGAGGGCGGGAATCGCACTGCTGTCCGAGGACCGCAAGGCAGAGGGAATCATCCCGGACCTCTCGGTGAGGGAGAACATCGTCCTCGCCGTCACCAAGCGAGTTTCGCAGGGCGGTATCCTCTCGCGAGCGAAGACGAACGCACTGGTCGACGAGTACGTGCGTCGGCTGAAGATCAAGGTCTCCTCGCCCGAGCAGAAGGTCGGTGAGCTCTCCGGAGGGAACCAGCAGAAGGTGCTGATCGCACGCTGGCTGGCGACTCGACCCAAGGTCTTTCTGCTGGACGAGCCCACGCGCGGCATCGACGTCGGAGCCAAGCTCGAGGTGCGTGGCCTCATCGACGAACTAGCGGCTGAGGGCCTGGCTGTGGTCATGATCTCCTCCGAGACCGAGGAGCTGGTCGACACGGCGAACCGCGTCATCGTGCTTCGCGACGGCGCGGTCGACGCCGAGCTGTCGGGCGCGTCGCTGACCAACCAGGGTCTGCTTCGCTCCCTCGTGGGGACGGAGGGCGACGCATGAGCGTGAAGGAGAGCGTGACCGAAGCGATCGCCTCCAGTGCGAGCGCGCCGTCCAGGCCCCGCGGCGCGCGCGTGCGGGAGTGGATCTCCGCGTACGGCGTGTACGCGGCGCTGCTCGTCCTGCTCGTCCTCAACGCAGGGATCACCGAACACTTCCTCACGCTGTCGAACCTGCGGCTGCAGCTGATCCAAGCGGCTCCGACGCTCATCGTCGCGCTCGGCATGGCGATCGTGATCGGCACCAAGGGAATCGATCTCTCCGTCGGCGCCGTGATGGCGCTGTCCGCTGCTGTGATGCCGCTGTACATCGGGTACGGCACCGCACCGGCCATGCTCATCGCGCTGCTCGTCGGCGTCGCCTTCGGGCTCTTGGCGGGATTCCTGGTCGCCGTGGTCGGCCTGCAGCCGATCGTCGCGACGCTGGCGATCATGGTGGGCGGACGTGGGCTCGCCAACGTGATCGGCGGCTCCATCAAGTCGATCGACGACCCGGGAATCGTGGCGCTCGGGCGTGCGTCGCTTCTCGGCATTCCGTACACGGTGCTGATCGCGGCGGTCGCCGTTGTGATCGTGCTGTTCGTCGTCCGGCGGACGACGTTCGGGCTGTTCATCGAGTCGGTCGGCGGCAACAAACGAGCCGCCGAACTGGCCGGTGTGCCGATCAGGCGTGTCATCATCACGGCGTACGTCGTCTGCGCGCTGCTGGCGGCGGTGGCTGGTGTGCTGGCGGCCGCGCGCTCTCAGGCCAGCGACCCGAAGACGCTCGGCCTGCTGATGGAGCTGAACGCGATCGCCGCCGTCGTCATCGGTGGGACCTCGCTGAACGGTGGAACGGTCCGCGTCATGGGGACCGTCGCCGGAGCGCTGCTGATGCAGCTGATCTCGGCGACACTCATCTCCCACAACGTTCCCGATTCGATGACGCAGATGATCACGGCGATGGTGATCGTCGTCGCGGTGTTCGCCCAGGTGGGAAGGAAGCGACAGTGAACGGCACCTTGTCGAGAACCGGGTCCTCGCTGACATCCGGCGCCGCGATCGCACGGATCGCGCAGCGCAACGGTGCGCTGGTCGTGCTGGGCGTTCTGGTGGTGGTGATGTTCTTCGCCTTCCCGACGTTCGGCACTGCGGGCAATCTCTTCCAGATCGCCACGCAGGCGTCGTTCTACGCGCCCCTCGCGCTCGGTCTGACCTTCGTGATCTTCACCGGCGGCATCGACCTGTCGGTCGGCTCGGTGTACGCGCTGGGCGGCGTCCTGGCAGCGTGGGGCTCGCAGTACGGCTTCGTGACCGCTCTGCTGCTCCCGCTGGCAGTGTGCGGCGCGATCGGGCTCGTCCAGGGACTGATCGTCGCGCAGACGCTGGTGCCGGCGTTCATCGTGACGCTCGGGGGCCTGCTGTTCGCTCGCGGGCTGCTGCTGTTCCTCACACAGGAGGGCGCGGTCACCTTCGCCGTGGACCCTGGCAGCGGTTTCGGAGCGTTCGCCGGAGGACAGTTGTTCGGACTCGGCCACAACGTCTGGGTCGTGATCATCCTGTTCCTCGTCGGCGTCGTCATCGCCCGCAGGACGTCCTACGGGGCAACGCTGCTCGCAGCGGGCGGACAGCTCGACGCCGCCAGTCTGATGGGGCTCCCGGTGCGGCGTTCGCTGATCATCGCCTATTCGTCTAGCGGAGCGCTCGCCGGCCTGGCCGGAGCGATGACCGCCTCGTACACCGGTTCGGGAGTGACGACGCTGGGCGTCGGCCTCGAACTCACGGCGATCTCGGCCGTGGTGCTGGGCGGCACCGTCCTCACCGGCGGCGCCGGAACGGTCTTCGGCTCGCTCGCCGGCATCACCCTGCTCCAGGTGGTGGCGAATCTGATCAACAGATTGGGCCTGACCAACTCCAACTGGCAGACGGTGGTCAACGGTGCGCTGCTGGCAGCCGTCGCGGTCGCACAGGTATATCTCTCCCGCGTGCAGGCGAAGGGCGCGCGTGCGGAGACGGCAGCCGAGGCTGCGCAGGCCCGTTCCAGCAACGTGGCAACCGACAGAGAGGAATGACAGTGGACATGATCGCGAACCCACGACGGCGTGGGGCGCGCGGCGGCATAGCAGTCGCAGCAGCCTTCGCAATAGCGTTATCCGGGGTCGCCGTCGCGGCGCCGGCGCAGGCGGCGTCGGACCGGCCGGGCCTGAAGGCCGAGTACTTCACCACGGGAGAAGATTTTGCGCTCGGGGAGCTGCAGAGCACGGTGATCGACGCGGCCGTGGACTATCAGAACCTGGTGCCCGTCTACGAGCAGCGCACCGGTCGGACCGAGCAGGTCGGCGCCCGATGGAGCGGCGATCTGCACGTTCCGGATGATGGTGAGTACGTCTTCGACGCCATCGGCGACAACGGGTTCCGGCTCTGGGTCGACGACGAGCTCCTGATCGATCACTGGGTCGACGACTGGGACGTCCGCCAGACCGCCGATCCGGTCGACCTGACCGCCGGGGCCCACGACTTCCGCTTCGAACTGTTCCAGAACGCGGGAGGCGCGTACATCGATCTCGGGTGGACCGGGCCGGGCTTCGAGCGCACGACGATTCCGGCTGATGCGTTCACGCTGCCGGACTCATACGACGGCGTCACCGCAGACATCCGACTGGACGCGGGCGGCACCGTCGCTGTCGCGGACTTCGGCGGCGCACTTTCCGGCGCGATCGATGCGACGCAGTTCGCGCTCACCTCGGACGGCTACGAGATCCCCATTGCCGATGCCGCGCTGGCAGAGGGCTCGCTGCAGGTCACTGCGGACACTCCGGTGCAGAGCGGCTCGGTGACACGGCTGGCCTACGACGGCGATGGCTCCCTCGCCCTCGACGGCGAGTCGGTCGCGCCCTTCGACCTGCCTGTGGTGAACGGCTCCGAGTACACGATGCGGACCCCGTGGGCTGAGGACGTCGACCCCGAGGCGCCGCTTCCTGAGTACCCCCGCCCGCAGCTGCAGCGCGATGAATGGCAGAACCTCAACGGCACGTGGCAGTTCGAGGCGCTCGAGGGCGATGAAGCCGCGCCGACAGGCGAGGCCTACTCGGAAGAGGTCGTCGTGCCGTATCCCATCGAGTCCGAGCTCAGCGGCATCGCCCGCCACGAGGACGACTTCGCGTACCGTCGCACGTTCGAGGTGCCGGCCGATTGGAAGATCGGCGACGGCAACCGTCTCATGCTGCAGTTCGGCGCTGTCGACTACGACTCGCAGATCCTGGTCAACGGCACGCAGATCGCCACGCACACCGGCGGGTACGACGCGTTCAGCGCCGACGCGACGGATGCGCTTCACGAGGGCGTCAACGAGCTCGTTGTGCGTGTGCACGACGACACCACGAACGTGGTGCGCGGCAAACAGGAGGTCAACCCCTCCGGCATCTTCTACACGCCGTCGTCCGGCATCTGGCAGACGGCATGGATGGAGCCGGTGCCCGAGTCCTCTGTCACAGAATTGGACGTGACGCCCGATCTCGAAGAGTCAGCTTTCGTCGTGCAGACCGAGGGCAACGACGGTGTCGCGACCACGGTCACGGTGTCGGCTGACGGCGAGACTGTGGGGCAGGCGACGGGCGAGGGCGGCGAGCCCATCGACGTAACCGTGGACGACCCGCGTCTGTGGAGTCCCGACGACCCCTTCCTCTACGACATCGACATCTCGACGGGCGCCGACACGGTGCGCAGCTACGCCGGCATGCGCTCCATCGAGATCAGCGAATCGGGTGGAACGCAGCGCATCCTGCTGAACGGGGAGCAGACCTTCCTTCTCTCCACGCTCGATCAGGGGTACTGGCCGGACGGCGTCTCCACGGCACCGACCGACGAGGCGCTGCGCTGGGACATCGAGCAGACCAAGGAACTGGGCTTCAACACGATCCGCAAGCACATCAAGGTCGAGCCTGCGCGGTGGTACCACCACGCCGATCAGCTCGGCATGCTCGTCTGGCAGGACATGCCGAGCAACAACGGTGGCAACCAGGACGACGAGTCGCGCGCGGCATTCGAGAGTCAGCTGGCGACCATGGTCGATCAGATGGACTCGTACACGTCCGTGATCGGTTGGGTGCCGTTCAACGAGGGCTGGGGCGAATGGGATCAGCAGGCCACCGGTCGCATCGCCGATGAGGTCGGCGAACTCGATCCGACCAGGATCGTGAACGCGCACAGCGGTGTGAACTGCTGCAACTCGCACGGCGACTCCGGGCGAGGCGACATCATCGACTGGCACATGTACGTCGGCCCTGCGCTCCCTCAGCCCGATGAGAACCGCGCATCGATCGACGGTGAGCACGGCGGATTCTCGCTGTCGGTTCCGGGTCACGTGTGGCCTGGCGGCTCGGTCAACCCCTACGGTGAGGTGGACTCGGTCGAGGCTCTGACCGACAGCTACGTCGCCAATACGGCGAAGCTTCTCCGTCCGTCTCGTGACTTCCTCTCCGGATCGGTGTACACACAGCTCACCGACGTGGAGGGAGAGGTCAACGGCTTCTGGACCTACGACAGGCGCGTGCCGAAGATGGACTTCGACCGGGTCGCTGAGATCAACGCTCGCGTGATCGCATACGGATCGGGATCCCCCATTCCGGATGACCCCGACGCCGATGGCGAAGGCTTCGCGCACTGGTCGATGGACGAAGGAGAAGGGAGCACCAGCGCCGACCTCACCGAGAACGGCAGCACGCTGCAACTCGGCGACGGCGTGACGTGGACCGAACAGCGCGAGTCAGCCGGCGACGGCAGCGCGATCGCCTTCGACGGCGGCCAGCAGGCCACGGCGCAGGTCGACGGCGTCGACGGCACCGACAGCTATTCGATCTCGACATGGGTGCGGCTGGACGAGATTCCGGACTCCGGGTACGTCACCTTCGCCAGCGCGGACGGCCTGGACGAATCGAGCAGCTTCTTCCTGCAGTACGGCGCAGACATCGGGGGATTCGCGATGAGCTTCCCCGATGGCCCGCGGGCGGTTGCCGAAATCGTGCCGGAGCAGGGCGTCTGGTACCACCTGGTGGGCGTGCGCGATGCGCAGGATGAGAAGCTCGCGCTCTACGTGGACGGTGAGCAGGCGAGTGCCGTCGAGGCGAAGGGCGCGACGGGTGCCACGGGAGCGATCGCGCTCGGCCGCGCCGAGTGGGAGGGCGACGATGTCGACTTCCTCACCGGCGCGCTCGACGATGTGCACGTGTTCGGGTTGCCCTTGGATGACGCGCAGGTCGCGCGGCTGTACGAGGAGGAATCCAGCGCGGATGACGATCCGGATGAGATCGTGAGCACAGAGGCGGCCGCAACGGTGGCGAAGACACCGGGACCGACGAACGAGCTCACCATCGTTGTGACCGAGACCCATGCCGACGGATCCGAGACGACGCAGGAGGCGACGCACACGATCGGCAACAACGCCACGGGCACCTACGACGTGGGCGACTACCGGGTCTACGTCGAGACGAAGGGGAACACGAAGATCCGGGACATCCAAATCGTGGAGTGATCCATCCGGGCGCCGGTGGAGCGGGCAGCGGCCCGTCCCACCGGCGCCCGGCGCTCACTCGACGAGACACCCGTGCATCCTGTGTGCGGCGCGGCCTCAGTGCGTGACGACTGCGCGCACCGCCAGATGGTCGGACGGGAACGAGTTCCCCGCGTGACTCGGGATGTAGTCGTTCCGGCCGCCGTGTTCGGTGAACCCAGCACCCTGGTCGGGATCGATCGCCGAACCGTAGTGGTCAGCGGCGACGACCGTGAGACCGCGCACCGAAATGAAGTCGATGCGGTCGCGCGGCTCGTCCTCGAGCGTGTGGATCTGTGCCCAGGTCAGGCCGGGAGCGGCAGCAGGATCGGGATGCACGGCGCGGAACGCATCGGTGTAGCCGGCCTCGAGCAGCGCCCGTGTGGCCGGCCAATCGGTCGAAGGGCGGATCCGGCCGTCCCAGTCGAGCGTGGACGGCACGTTGAAGTCGCCTGCGATGATCACGGGCATATCGCCGACCTCGGAGAGGATTCGGTCGGTTGAGGAGAGCACGGCGCCGATCTGCTGCTCGCGCTCCTGCTCGCCGGGAATGTCACGTTCTGCCGCGAACACGGCATTCCTCTCGCCCGCACTGGCTCCGTGTCGGTACGGCCCGTAGTCCCACGGAGACAGATGCACCGACCAGGCGAGCACGTCGCCGATCGGGGTCCGGATGATCGCTGCGGTTGCATACGGATCGGTGTCGGTCGGAATCAGCCGGATCGCGTGCGGGCTCAGTACGGCGTTGTCGAATCCCTGCTGCGCAACGGCCATCCGGAGTTCCGCGGCCAATGGTGCCGCCGAATGCTGCCATGCCTCCTGGAGGAAGAGCACGTCGGACGCCTGGCCGTCCAGCACTTCGATCTGCTTCCTGCCTGCGTCGTCGACTTCGCGTCCGCCGCACCAGATGTTCCACGTCATCAGACGGAGTGACCCGGCGTCGGTGTGTGCGTCAAGGGGAGTCGTCATGGTGCTTTCGTCTCCAGATTCTCCCGCTCCGGGGTAGGAACGAGCTGTGCGTCGATGTCGGTGAGGGAGGTGAAGCGCGCATCGCAGTCGAGCGAGACGGCGGGGTCGGCGTTGACGCCGATCACCGTCATCCCCGCCGCACGCGCGGCACGGGACCCGGCGGGCGAGTCCTCGAAGGCGATGGTGCGACCGGGCTCGACGCCGAGCAGATGCGCGGCGTCGAGGTAGAGATCGGGGGCCGGCTTCCCCGAAGCGACGTCGCTGAGCGTGCGCACGACATGCACTGTATCGAGCAGTCCGATGCTGTCGAGCATCATCTCCACGTCGGCGCGCAGGCCGTTGCTCGCCACGGCGACCGGCACGGCCGCTGCCAGGCGCGTGACGAGTGCGATCGCTCCAGGCATCGGGGCCACCCCGGGGGCGAGCCGAGCCGAGTAGCGACGAACGAGGTCTGCGCGCATGGCGGAGGGCTCGGTGCCGGTGAGCGCGGCGATTCCGGTGGCCGCATCGTCCACGCTGGA
The DNA here is from genome assembly GCF_900163665.1 of Frigoribacterium sp. JB110. Lineage (GTDB taxonomy): Bacteria > Actinomycetota > Actinomycetes > Actinomycetales > Microbacteriaceae > Microbacterium. Next base: position 93,458 of record NZ_FUIA01000011.1, on the reverse strand, counting down.
GCCGTGGAACTGCTCGGGGTCGGCGTCCGCGACGTCGGCGAGCACCTCCGAGATCAGCTGCAGCCAGATCGATTCCGAGTCGACCAGGATGCCGTCGCAGTCGAACACGACCGCGCGGGCGGTCATCCGGATGCCCTCGGCGGCGATGGCGAGATCAGTCACGCGGCGACCTTCTCGCTCGTGCCATGGGGCACGCGCAGCGCAGGGGAGGAGAGCACGCGGACAGCCACGCGCGTTCCGGGGGCGACTGGGCCCGCTCCTGCGGCGGACACCGACGCGGTCACGCGCAGGCCGGCCTTCGTCTCGGCGCGGACGATGGTCCGGTCTCCGAGATAGGTCTGCTCCGTGACCGTCGCATCGCCGGAGTCGTCCGGAAGCAGCTCGACGTCCTCGGGGCGGACGAAGAGCGTGTCCAGCCCGGGTGCCGGCTGCGCCAGTGGCACGGTGCCGCCGTCGAAGGTGTCGGGGACGCCGATTTCTGAGACGGTGCCGACGAAGCGGGCGACGAATTCAGTGGCGGGGCGCTGGTACACATCCTGCGGCGCGGCGATCTGTTCGATGCGTCCGCCGTTGAGCACAGCGACGCGGTCGGCGATCGCCAGCGCTTCGCCCTGGTCGTGGGTGACGAACATGGTCGTGATGCCGAGCTGCTGCTGCAGGCGTCGGATCTCGTCGCGGATCTGCGAGCGCACGATTGCGTCGAGCGCGGAGAGCGGCTCGTCGAGCAGCAGCACGGAGGGGCGGACCGCGAGCGCTCTGGCGAGGGCGACGCGCTGCTGCTGTCCTCCGGACAGCTGATGCGGGAACCGTGCGGCCAGGTGCTCCAAGCCGCACATCTCGAGCAGCTCTTCTGCGCGCTTGTGCCGTGCTGGCGGCTTCACACGACGGATGCGCAGCCCGTACTCGACGTTCTGCCGCACCGAGAGGTTGGGGAACAGGCTGTACGCCTGGAACACCATGCCGATGTCGCGCCGGTTCGGTGCGAGGGTCGTGATGTCGCTCCCGCCGACGCGGATGCTGCCCGATGTCGGCTTCTCGAAGCCGGCCAGGATGCGCAGGGCGGTCGTCTTGCCGCATCCTGATGGCCCGAGCACGCTCAGCAGCTCACCCGGCGCGATCCGGACGTCCATGTCGCGCAGTACGGTCGTGTCGCCGAAGCGCTTGGTCACCTTCTCGAGAGTGACCTCGTTGTTGTCTGTGGCGGTCATGATGCGGTCACCTTCCGGGACGGAGTGCGCGGAGTCGGAACAGAGGCGTCGTCCTCGTCGACGTGCGGGGCCGGCGCGAGTCGGCCGGCGGCGAAGGTGGCGAGGAGCATGAGCGCCCAGGTGGTCAGGTTGAGGAGCACAGCCACGGCGATGGACGCCCGGAAGTCGGTGTTCGACACGGTGAACAGCCATACCGGCACCGTCTGCTGGCTGAGCGTCGCCGCGATCGAGAACTCGCCGAAGCACAGCGCGGTTCCGAAGAACACCGAGAACTGCACGGGCCCGCGGATGTTCGGCAGCACGACGCGCCAGATGGTGCCCCACGTGGACGATCCGAGGATCGTCGACCCCTCGACGATCGCCTTGAGGGGAATCGTGCGCAGGCCCGCATCGATCGATCGGAACGTGAACGGCAGGCAGAGCACGACGTAGGTCCCCACGAGGATCAGCGGCAGATCGGGGTTCTGCAACGTCTGGCTGATCTCGTTCGGGATGCTTCCGCGGCCCTGCGATGCGCCCCAGCGCAGCATCGACACCACGCCGGCCGCGAGCGCGATCGACGGTACGACGAGGGGCAGAGTGCACAGGATCTCGAGCACAGGGCGCAGCTTCGGTGCCCACAGGTGCACGGCGACGACGGCGGGCACGAGCACTGCCAGCAGCACGACGACCGTGAGCACCGCGATCGTGAGAGTGCGCGCAGCGGCGTCGAGCAGGCTGGCGTCGCTTCCGAGCACGCTGTACGACTCGAGCGAGAACGACCCGCCGGGGAAGACGGCGAAGGCGATCGAGCACAGGATCGGGATGGCCAGGTAGGCGCCGACGAGCACAATCGGGGTCCAGCGCAGAGCGCGGGCAGGGCGGTTCAGCTGATCCATCGCGCGGACATCCTCTGCAGTCGGTTGAACAGGAACAGCACGACGACCGCGATGACCACCATCGTCACGCCGAGCGCCATCGCCGCCTCCTCGCCGCCCGACGACACGCCGGACCGCAGCTCCGAGGCGATGGTGAGTGTGACCAGGGGGAAGCCACCGGTGCCGATCAGGACTGCCGCCGACGCATGCGTGGCATACGCGGAGCCGAACAGCAGCACCCAGCCGCCGAGGAGAGCGGGGGCGGCGACGGGAAGCCCGACGCGGCGCCAGAACGTCCAGGCGGAGCCGCCGAGGCTGAGGTTCGCCTCCTGCCACTCGCGCCTCAGACCGACGAAGGTGGGGAGCGTCACCATGATCATCGTCGGCACGAGGAAGTACTGGTACATCACGACCAGGCCCTGCCAGCTGTACAACGAGAAGCCGATGGCGTCCAGCCCGAGCAGCGCGAACAGGAATCCGGTGTTGCCGAGCGTCACGATGAAGCTGAACGCGAGGGGCGCACCGCCGTCGTTCGCGAGCACAGACGAGAGCACGGCCACGATGGCGTCGAGCTTCTTCGAGCGGATCTGAGCGATGCAGAAGGAGCTGACGGAGCCGATGGCGGCGCCGACGAGGGCGCCGATGGCGGAGACCTTCACGGAGTTCGCGATGGCCTGGCCGCGGTCGGCGAGGCTCGCGAAGTTCTCCAGGCCGAGGTGCGACCCGCCGGCCCCGTCCGACACAGTGAACGCGGTGAGCGCCATGCCGACGATGGGCAGGAGGAAGAAGCAGGCCAGGAGAAGTGCCATCGGCGCGAGGGCGGCGACGGCCGGCGTCCCTGACCCGCCGAGGCGTGCTCGACGAGCCGGGGAGGTGCGCGCGGCGCTCACTGGATGGCCGACGCCCACTCGGCGTCGATCACCTGCTGGTTCGCCTGGCGCTGCTCGAGTGACGGCATCTCGCCGAGCTCAGCGCTGGGGAGGGCGTCCAGCGCGTCCTCGTCCACGGTGCCGGCCTCGATCATCGCGTCGAGCCGCACGGGGGAGACCCCGCCGGCCAGCAGGAGGTTCTGCCCCTCGTCGGAGAAGAGGAACTCGTAGAACAGGCGCGCTGTCGCGGGGTGCGGGGCGTCGTCGTTGAGTGATGCCGTGTAGAAGGACGACACGATGCCGTCGGTCGGGATGTTCACCTCGACGTCGATGCCCGACTCGTCAGCCAACCGGTCGGCGATGGGCTGCAGAGTGTAGGTCCACTCCAGCAGGATCGGCGTCTCGCCCGTCTCGATCGTGCCGGCATTGCCCTGCACCGGAAGGAAGCTGCCGCTCTGCTGCAGGTCACGGAAGAACTCGACACCCGGTTCGATGTCGTCGAACGATCCGCCGTTCGCGAGAGACGCCGCGTGCACGATCATGAATGACGACTCGGAGGTCTCCGGACTGTTGGGCAGCGCCACCTGTCCCTGGTACTGCGGATCGAGCAGATCCTGGAACGACGTCGGGCACACCTCGATGCGCGAGGTGTCGCACGCGATCGCGATGGTGCCGCCGTACTGGTTGATCCAAGTGCTGTTCTCGCCGACGTACTGCTCGGGAACGTCGTCGATCGTCGCCGGCAGGTACTCGGCGAGCAGCCCGTCAGCGTCGGCCTGTACGGCGTAGCTGAGGCCGGTGTCGAGGTAGTCGAGGGAGGTGTCTTGGCCCTGGCGGTTGACGACGGCGTTGACGAGGTCCTGGCTGGAGCCGGTCGACGTGTCGTTGTTGATCTCGATGTCGTACTTGTCGCTGAACGCGTCGAGCACGCCGCCGTAGTTGGCCCAGTCCTCGTACAGGCCCATCGCGTTGAACGCGCCCTCGGCCTGTGCGTCTTCGATGAGCTTGTCCATTCCGCCGCCGTCTTCGGCGCTGGTCGCGGTGCGCCAGGTCTCGGAGGCTTCGGAGGAGCCGCCGCCGGAGCATCCGGCGAGGGCGAACGCGGTTGCGGCGATGACGCCGATCGCGGCGAGAACTCGTGTGCGCATGATCTTCTGGACGCTGCCTTTCCTGAAGGGGGAGAGAGTACTGAATGAGAACATCGCTAGTGATGCTGACGACTTCACCATAAAGATCACTAGTGAACATGTCGAATCGATGAGCGCGGATCGAACGCCGGATGAACGCGGAGAGGCGTCCGAATGACGGGCGTGGCGACGCATAGACTGAGGGCCCGAATCGGTCGACAGCGACCGGCGCGACGCACGAAGGGAGACGCGGGGTGCAGGCATTCGCGTTCAGGACCATCGCCGATGCGCTGCGCGCGGAGATCCGCGACGGCGCGTACGGCGTCGGCGACTCGCTTCCGCCGGAGCGGGTGCTCGCCGAGCGCTTCGGCGCCTCGCTCGGCACCGTGCGCGTCGCGCTCAAGGAGCTCGTCGCCGAGGGGATCGTCGACGGCACCAGGGGGCGACCGAAGTCTGTGGTGCGCGTACCGAACCCCCGGTCGTCTTTCGACGAGTTCCACAGCTTCGCGCAGTGGGCGCGCGGTCACGGACATGAGCCCGGCGGGCACGTGATCGAGAGCGCATGGAAGATCGCCGACGCGCTCGACGAGCAGCTGCTGCTGGCCCCGCACGGTGCGCGTGTGCTGTCTGTGGTGCGCGTGCGCTCGCTCGACGGCGACGTGGTGATGCTCGAGCGCACTCGCTACACGGAGTGGGTGGGCCAATTCGTGGCGGCGCTTGCGTCCGATGTGCCGTCGGTCACCGTCGCACTCGCCGAGCACGGCGTGCGCTTCACGCATGCGGAGCACAGCTTCAGTGCTGAGGGCGCGAAGGCGCGTGACGCGCAGCTGCTCGGAGTCGGCAGGGGATCCGCCCTGCTGGCGCACCGCCGCGTGTCGCGAGACCCGCACGGGCGCATCCTGGAGTGGTCGGTCGACCGCTATATCGCGGGCAAGATCGCTGTCTCGGTCGGCAACTCGTGGAACCAGAATCCGCTCACCTGGACCACGCCGGACGAGGCATAGGTCTGCCGCTACTCGCAGCCGATCCGATCCGCGATGGCGTTCATCGCGTCGATCTCGCGCTGCTGGGTCTCTCCCATGGCGCCGGCGACCTGGTGCACGCGCGGATCGGCGCCGAGTTCGCGCACGGCCTCGACCATCTCCAGGGCTCCCGTGTGGTGGGTCACCATGAGGTCGACGAAGAGGCAGTCGCCTGCCATGGTGCCGGCCTTCGCCCGCAGCTCGGCGAGCTGGTCGTCGGTCGCCATACCCATCGCGTCGCGCAGTTCGGCATCGGTGGCGGTCGGCGTGACGGCGCCGCCGTGATCGTGCTCGGTGCCCTGCATCCACGCCATCAGCGGGTCGGTGCCGTACTGCGGCGCACCCCATTCGACGAGCCACCCGTACATCTCGCCGCCCTGCGCCGCCTGACCGGTCGCGATGTCGTACGCGGTGAAGCGCAGCTCCTCGTCGGTCGTCGCCGCATACTCGATCAGGGCCATCTCGACGGCCTGGGAATGGTGCACCTGCATGTCGCGTGCGAATCCGACGTCGGCGTCATTCGGGCCGGTCACCGCGCCGAAGGTGGTGAAGCGGCCGATCGCGAACGCGGCTCCTGCGACGAGCACGATCGCCAACGCGATCAGCGGCCACCGGCGACGGCGCGCAGATCCGGATGATCCGGCCGCACGCTCCGATGATGCGTCGGCCTCCGGGTCATCCGGTTCGATGCGCTGGGCGTCTGGCATGGTGATCCGGGAGCGTCAGAGGCGACCAGGGCCGTCGATCGCACCGGTGCAGGATGCGCCGGGCTCCGGCACATCGGGGCTGCGCCAGTAGGCCTGGAAGAACTCTTCGATGCGGCTGTCGTCGACGGAATCGAGCTTCAGCTGGGCGTTCCACGCGCTCACGGCGATGGGCGTGTCCATGCCCTCGTACGGCGACATCAGGCCGTAGCCGCCTGGCACGTACTCGCGCAGGCGCTCGACCTCCGCGTCGGTGAGGGAATCGGCGTCATACGTGATCCAGACGGCGCCGTGCTCCAGGGAGTGCACGGCGTGCTCATCCTCCTGCACCTCGGTGTAGACGCCGCAGTTCAGCCACGCCTGGTTGTGCGGGCCGCCGGCCGGCGGGTTCTGCGGGTAGTCGACCTCTCCGGTGACGTGGTCGGTGCCGTTGTCGAAGGTCTCCACGCCCTCGATCGACGACGGGTCGACCGACGCGATGTCGTATTCGTTCCACGGTGTCGTGATGAACGACCAGGCGATGAGCGCAGCGACGGCCACAGCGGCGACGGAGCCGACGGCCCACCACGCGGCGATCCCGCGGCGGCGCTTGCGCACGTTCTCCTCGTACTCGGCCTTCGCGCTGACGGTCTCAGACTTCCGCTGCTTGGCGAGGCGCTCGGCCTCCGCTGCGCGGGCGGGGTTGCCGCTGCGTCCGCGAGGGGCGCTGGAGCTGGAGCCGGATCGTTTCGAAGCCACCAGAGGAGTCTATGCGCGCGCATGTGCGCGGGCGCTGGGAACCTGCCCCAGGCCCCAGGCCCCAGGCCCCAGGCCGCCGAGACGCGCAGGTAGCGACAGCCGGAGGTCGTGAAGGTGCGCATCTCGCGGGTGGGTGCTCAGCCCCTGAGGATGCCGGGGACGATGTCCTTGAGGCTCAGGACGACGGCCGATTGAGGGTCGTCCTGGAGCATGATCGTGACAGAGTCATCCGGCGACATCCAGCACTTCTTGTCCAGTTCGACGACGGCGACTCCCTGGTCATCGGCGATCTTAACGTCCTCGACGACGCTTGTGTCCGCGAACACCTCGCACAGGATGTTGGGCTCGAGGTCCAGTGCGAGGCCAATTGGATCGTTGTCCGTGTCCTCGACGGCGAAATGCACGTTCTCACCTGGCGTCGCTGTGGCGGCGAGCTTGAAAGTGGGGCTGTTGCCCATCCAGTTGCTGCTGTCCACGTCCTCGGAGAGCTCGACCTCATCGTCGTTGCCCGGATCCTCGTCGTCGTTACCGTCGCCGCCGGTGTCGTCGTTTCCGGTGTCTTCGTTCCCGGTGTCCTCGTTCCCGGTGTCCTCGTCGCCCGGCGGTTCCGGCGTCGGCTCGGTCGTCGGTTCAGGGGTCGGCGTCTCGTCACCGCTCGGCGTCGCCTCGGGGGAGTCATCCCGTGTCGGGGACGGAGCCGGTTCGGCGGGCGGTTCCGTCGCCTTCGGCGTGGGGCTCGGCTTCTTCGGCGCGGGCTTCGGCGTCTTCGAACTCGCCGACTCGTCCGACGCGTCGGCGAGATCTGAGTCCGGCTCGATCTCCGCGCCCGTGGGCGAGGTCGATTCCTGCAACGCCGACTGGGTGCCTTCCGTCGGAGGGCTCAGATAGCCAGGCAGAACGGCTGCCGCGGCGACGACGCCCGCGATGGCGAGCGAGGCGATTCCCGCCGTCGCCACACCGGCGACCGTCATCAGCCCGCCGCTGGACGACGACCCGGCGGATGCGCCGGATGAGCCGGCTCCCGCAAGGCCGGCGGCGCCGGCCGCCACCGCGCCGATGAGCGCAGCGCCCTGCTCGACGAGGTGGCCGAAGAGCGCCGCACCGTGACCGACGAGATCCGGAGCCACGCTCTCACCTGCGATCACGCTCGCACCCTCGACGACGCCCTGCGGCATCGCCATCAGCGCAACCGCTTCGCCGCCGCGCTGCAGAGACGCGAGGTAGCCGCCGGCGCCGGCGACGCCGACCGCGAGCGGCAGCAGCACCATGACGAGCCGGCTGCCGACATCCTGTGCCTCAGAGGCGACGATGGCGCAGCGCGGGCACGAGGCGATGTGCGCATCGGCCTTGGCGCTGTCGCGGGAGCCGAGATTGCCGCGGGTGTGCGCGCCGATGCGCTCGATCGTCCACGCGCAGTCGGAGTCTTCTGGAACCGACGCGATGTGGGCCTGGATCCAGGATTCGCGCAGGCCTTCGCGCGCCCGGAGCGCGAGCTGGGAGACCGCCCCCGGCTTCACGCCGAGCAGCGGCGCAACCTCTGCGGGCTTCATGCCCTCGACTTCGGTGTACCAGAGCACCTCCTGCCACCGGCTGGGCAGCGAACGGAACGCGGTGACCGTGAGGCTCTGATCGAGCGCCGCGTCGACAGCCTCTTCGCTGGAGCCCGGATCTTCGACGTCTTCGAGCTCGCCGGCGGCGGCGGATGCGCTGGCCCTGCCCCAGCTCGAGGCGATGTTCCGGATGGCGGTGAACAGGTAGGCACGGAACGAACCGGTCGGGCCGCCCCCGCGCCTGATCGCCTGGAAGACCTTCGCGTACGCCTCCTGCACTAGGTCGTCGGCGTCGAGATCGTGGGAGATGCTCCGTGCGGCGACGATGCCGGAGCGGTAGTGCCGCTGCCACAGCTCACCGAACGCGTCGGCGTCGCCGGAGCGAGAACGCAGCACGAGATCGGCGTCAGCCGTCATCTCGTTGTCGTCGGTCTCGCGGGCACGCATCCCCCTATTGTGCGTCGATTGTTATGCAATGCGCCAGTTCACCGTCGGATTCTGCGGGGATGTCCGGGGTTCTGCGGTGCGTGCGACTGGTCGGAAGAAATTTCTCGGAAGTCGCGTGATGAATCGGCCCGGTCGCCGTCTCATGTGTGAAGGGGTTGTGCGTTCGGGTCCTGAGGGGAGGGGTCCCCAGCGTTTCCGCGAGGAGCCGAACGCCGATCGCCGGATGTGCCGGAGCGTCTCGGGGGAGGGGCTCCGCGCCCCGGCGGGGTGCACGAATCCGGAAGGGGCCCGAGTCGGGGGACTCGGGCCCGCCGGCCCCTGCTCGGCTCGCGTCAGACCTCGCGGGCGCCGGATGACCAGACCGCGCTGACGCGCAGCGCGCCGTCGAGCAGGACCGCGTCGGCCGCGGAGCCCGGGGCGAGGGATCCGAGGTCGGGGCGACCGATCGCGTGTGCAGGGACCGCGGTGAGCGCGGCGACGGCCTCGTTCAGCGGTGCGCCGAACGCGACGGCACGGCGGAGCGCCTCGTCCTGTGTCAGGGTCGAGCCGGCGATCGCGCCCGTCTCGCGCACGCGCGCGACGCCGCGAGCGACGTCGACGCCGAGCGTGCCGAGCGTATATGCCCCATCCGGCATGCCCGTCGCCGCCATCGCGTCGGTCACGAGCGCGACCCGGCCGGGGGCGGCGAGGAACAGCATGCGCATGACATCCGGCTCGACGTGCACACCGTCGGCGATCAGCTCGAGGGTCACGCGCTCATCGGAGGCGGCTGCCGGCAGCGGGCCGGGGCGTCGATGGTGCACACCAGGCATGGCGTTGAACGCGTGCGTGAGGATCGTCGCGCCGCGGTCGATCGCCTCGCGGGTCGTCGAGGCATCGGCATCGGTGTGGCCGATCGCCGCCGCGGCGCCGGCCGCGACGATGCGCGCCACCGCGTCGAGCCCGCCGCTGATCTCAGGGGCCACCGTGATCTGCCGCACCGTGCCCGCGCCCGCCTCGAGCAGCGTGTCGACGTCGCGAGGCTCAGGCGCGCGCAGCAGAGCCGGATCGTGCGCGCCGTGATGACCGGGGTCGAGGAACGGGCCCTCGAGGTGGGCGCCCAGCACATCCGGGTGCGAACGTGCGAGCTGTGCGACCGTCGCGGCCCTGCGGGCGAGCGATGCGATGTCGGCAGTGACAAGAGAGATCAGCGCGCGTGTCGTGCCGTGCGCACGGTGCGCCGCCCTGGCCGCCAGGATCGCGTCGCCGCCGTCGTCGAAGGCGTGTCCGCCGCCGCCGTGGCAATGGATGTCGATGAAACCGGGCGTCAGCGTCGCGCCGGCGGCGATGGCCGAGGCGTCGATCACCTCGTCTCCGTGCGCGATCGCCTCCGGCACCAGGGCACCCGTGCCGGACGACGCGACCGTGCGGCCCTCGAACCGCACCCATCCGGTCTCTGCCGCATCGGGGCATCCGGGGCCGACGAGACGTGCGGAGTGGATCACGATTCCCATGCCGCTAGCGTGCCACGTGCGCGCCCCTTGAGGGCGACGGGTCACGGGCGGAAACGTGCGCGGGCGCTCCGGTAGACTTGCGGCGTCGCGACTGGCGCCGGAGGTGGGACACCACCGGGGAGCGACTTGGACGGCAGTCGGCCGCGCGCCTGGGCCGATGCGATCACCTCCCACCTTTCTCTGGAGTTCGCATGACTGATCCGCTTTTCAACGCCCCGCTCACCGAGGTCGACCCCGAGATCGCGCAGGTGCTGCAGCGAGAGCTAGACCGCCAGCGCGGCTTCCTCGAGATGATCGCCTCCGAGAACTTCGTTCCGCTGTCGGTGCTGCAGTCGCAGGGCTCCGTGCTCACGAACAAGTACGCGGAGGGCTACCCCGGCCGCCGCTACTACGGCGGGTGCGAGGAAGTCGACGTCGCCGAGAGCCTCGCGATCGAGCGCGCGAAGGAGCTGTTCGGTGCGGAGCACGCCAACGTGCAGGCCCACTCGGGCGCGTCAGCGAACGCAGCCGTGCTGCACGCGATCGCGCGTCCCGGCGACACGATCCTCGGCCTGTCGCTCGACCACGGCGGGCACCTGACGCACGGCATGAAGATCAACTTCTCCGGCCGCCTCTACGACATCGTGCCGTACGAGGTCGACGCGGAGACGTCGCGCGTCGACATGGACGAGGTGCGCCGGTTGGCGCATGAGCACAAGCCGAAGGTGATCATCGCCGGTTGGTCGGCCTACCCGCGCCAGCTCGACTTCGCGGCCTTCCGCGAGATCGCCGACGAGGTCGGCGCGTACCTGTGGGTCGACATGGCGCACTTCGCCGGGCTCGTGGCCGCAGGTCTGCACCCGAACCCCGTGCCGCACGCCCACGTCGTCTCCTCGACCGTGCACAAGACGATCGGCGGCCCGCGCTCGGGCTTCATCCTCTCCAACGACGCCGACGTGGCCAAGAAGATCAACTCCGCGGTCTTCCCCGGTCAGCAGGGCGGCCCGCTGATGCACGTGATCGCCGCGAAGGCCACGGCGTTCAAGCTCGCGGGGACCGACGCGTTCCGCGACCGTCAGGAGCGCACGCTGCGCGGCGCGAAGATCCTCGCCGAACGCCTCGCACAGCAGGACGTCACCGATGCCGGCATCTCGGTGCGCTCAGGCGGCACCGACGTGCACCTCGTGCTCGTCGATCTGCGCGATGCCGCGATCGACGGCAAGGCGGCGGAGGACCTGCTGCACGAGATCCGGATCACCGTGAACCGCAACTCCGTCCCGAACGACCCGCGTCCGCCGATGGTCACGTCCGGCCTGCGCATCGGCACGCCCGCGCTGGCGACCCGCGGCTTCGACGACGCGGAGTTCACCGAGGTCGCCGACGTCATCGCGCTTGCGCTGCAGCCGAGTCCCGACATCGCCGCGCTGCGCTCCCGCGTCGAGAAGCTCGCTGCCGCGTTCCCGCTGTATCCGGATGTCGAGCACGCATCGACGGGGTACGCGGGCGCCTGAGAACGCTGAGCGCCGACGCTGGTCCGTCTGCTGACCCCGGGCGGCTCGTCCGGTGCAGCAACTGCGTCTATCAATCGAACGATCAATTCCCTATGCTGATAGGTAACCAGTGTGCCCGGAAGCGGGCTGGTGCTCGACGAGGAGGCAACATATGACCGCGAAGGTGCTCGATGGCAAGGTCGCGTCGGCGGCGATCAAGACGGAACTGGCGGAGCGCGTTGCGGCGCTGCGGGACAAGGGGATCACCCCGGGGATCGCGACGGTGCTGGTGGGCGCGGATCCGGCGTCGCAGCTGTATGTGGGGATGAAGCATCGCCAGTCTGAGGCGATCGGGATGAACTCGATCCAGCGCGAGCTTCCCGCGGATGCGACGCAGGAGCAGGTGAACGCGCTGATCGATGAGCTGAACGCCGATCCGACCTGCCATGGCTACATCGTGCAGCTGCCGCTGCCGAAGCACATCGACACCGACGCGGTGCTGGAGCGCATCGACCCGGCCAAGGACGCGGACGGACTGCACCCGACCAACCTCGGCCGGCTCGTGCTCAACGTGAACTCGCGGATCGACACCCCGCTGCCGTGCACGCCGCGCGGCGTGATCGAACTGCTGCTGCGCAACGACTACGACCTCAAGGGCAAGCACGTCGTCGTGGTCGGTCGTGGCGTGACGATCGGCCGCTCGATCGGTCTGCTGCTGACCCGTCGCGAGATCAACGCGACCGTCACGCAGGTGCACACGGGCACGGTCGACATGGGGCAGTACCTGCGCCAGGCCGACGTGATCGTGGCGTCGGCGGGTGTGAAGCACCTGATCCGTCCGGAGGATGTGAAGCCGGGAGCCGCGGTGCTCGACGTGGGCGTGACCCGCGAGGACGACCCGGAGACGGGCAAGAGCAAGGTCTACGGCGACGTGCACCCGGATGCCGCCGAGGTCGCGGGCTTCGTGTCGCCGAACCCGGGCGGGGTGGGACCCATGACGGTGGCGCTGCTGATGACCAACGTCGTCGAGGCCGCGGAGCGCGCCGCGGCATAGCGGGCGCGGGGCCGCATGTCGCAGCCGCGCGGTCAGGTTGACCGAGAGCGGCGGCACGGCAAGGCTGAGACCATGACACACATCTCCCTCGGAATCGCGGGCGCGCTCGGCGCCGAGAAGGCGGCGGCGCTCGCCCCACGGCTCGAGGCAGCGGGGTTCCGTTCCCTCTGGATCAACGAGACGCCGGGCGTCAACGCGTTGGAGGTCGCCGCGGCCGCGGTGCGCGAGACCGATTCGCTTCGTGTCGGGACGGGGGTGATTCCTGTCGACCGCCGCCCGGCATCCGCCCTGCTCGACGACATCGCACGGCTCGAACTCCCCGAGGACCGCCTCACGCTGGGCATCGGCGCGGGACAGACCCGCCGCGGTGCGCTCGACCTCGTCTCCACGGCGCTGGAGGAGCTCCGCGCGGGCACTGGTGCTCGACTCGCGGTGGGGGCGCTCGGCCCCAAGATGCGTGAACTCGCCGCATCCCGCGCCGATGGCGCCGTGCTGAGCTGGCTCACCCCCGAGGCTGCGGCGACGCAGGCGCGCGAGCTCCACGACATCGATCCGGCTGCGTCTGCGGTGCTCTACGCGCGTGCCAACGTGCATCCGGATGCCCGAGGCCGACTCGAGGCGGAAGCCGACAGATATGCGTCGTTCCCCGCCTACGAGCGGCACTTCGCCCGCCTCGGCTTCGGCGCTCGCGACACGGTTCTTCCCGTCGTGGCCGACGGCGACATCGCCCCGCGTCTCGCCGAGTACGCCGCAGCGGTCGACGAGGTCGTGCTCCGCGCGATCACCTCGTCCGACGACCTCGACGAGTACGCGGCCTTCCTTTCCCTCGCGAGCGCCTAGGAATTCCGCGAGTGCCTACGCAACTGCATAGGCACTCGCGAGGAACGTAGGCACTCGGCGGGCTCGCGGGCTACGAGCGGGCGTGGTGGTCGAGGAACTCGAACACGGTGCTGTCGTCGACGCCGGGGAAGGTTCCGCGGGGGAGCGGGGTGAAGATGTGCGCGTGCACGCGCGCGCTCGGCCATGCCTTGCCGCGCCAGCGGTCGGACAGCTCGCCGGGGGCCCTGCGGCAGCACGATTCGTCAGGACAGGTCGACACGCGGCGGTTCTGCGTCTCGCGGCCGCGCCAGAATCGCGCGTCGTCGAACGGCACTCCGACCGTGATCGAGAACGCTCCGTCGTCGCGGGTGCCCGTCTGCGTCGAGCACCAGTACGTTCCTGCAGGAGTGTCGGTGTACTGGTAGTGCTCAGTCGTGCGATTGTGGCGCTCGAACGCGTCGCGCGCCGAGAAGTTCTTGCACACGATCTGCCCCTCGACCGAACCCGTCACATCCTCGGGGAGCGGCAGGTCGTCGTTCTCATACACCCGCTCGATCTGGCCGGCCGAACCGATGCGCATGAAGTGCAGTCGCATGTCGAGGTGCGTGGTCATCAGGTTCGTCATGCGCATGGCGGCGGACTCGTGCGTCACTCCGAACGCGTCCCGGAAGTCCTCGACGGCGAGGTTACGGTCCTTCTTCGCCTCGGTCAGGAACGCCACGGCCTTGGTCTCGGGAATCAGGCAGCACGCCGCGTAGTAGTTGATCTCGAGCCGCTGCTGCAGGAAGTCGGCGTAGTCGGTGGGCGGCCTGTGGCCGAGCAGGCGGTGCGCCATCGCCTGCAGCGCCATCGAGCGCAGGCCGTGCCCGCCGGGGATCGATGCGGGCGGCAGGTAGATGCGTCCGTTCTCCAGGTCGGTGATCGACCGGGTCGACTCCGGCAGGTCGTTCACATAGATGAGGCGGAAGCCGAGCTGCTCGGCCATGATGCTCACCGTGCGGTGCGTGAGCGCGCCCGTGGAGTGTCCCGCAGCGGCCAGCTGCTTCTCCGCGAGCTTCTCGATGTCTGGCAGGTAATTGTGCTTCGCCCGCATCCGCAGGCGCAGCTCGGTGTTGGCGCGCCTCGCCTCCTCGGGGGTGGCGATGGCCTCCGCCTCGCGACGCTGCAGCTCGCGATGCAGGCCGAGCACCGACTCGATCGTGTCATCCGACATCGACTTGGTGACCTTCACCGCCGGCACCCCCAGGCGACGGAACACGGTGCTGGACTGTGCGCGCTCCAGCTCGATCTCCAGCGCCGCGCGCCTGTTCGGCGGCTCGCCTGAGATCAGGTCGCTCACACTCGTCTCCGCCGCCTCGGCGATCGCCTGCAGCAGCGACAGCTTGGGTTCGCGCTTGCCGTTCTCGATCAGGCTGAGCTGACTGCCTGCGACGCCCACCTTGGCGCCGAGCTCGTCGAGTGTGAAGCCGGTGGCGAGGCGGTAGTGCCGGATGCGGTGACCGAGGGTCTTCAGCTCGAGCCCGGATCGCGTGTCCGTGAGGGGAGTCATTCCTTCACCTTATCTAAAGAACCGCCCTTCTTATCAAGTCGAATCGCCTGAAGAGTGGCCGGATGTCCTCCAGAGTGGGTGCAACCGCTCATTCATACGGAAGGGAGCATCATGACGATGACCCAGGCGCCGCCCGCTCCGACCACCAAGCCTGCGCCCGGCTATGCGGGTCCGGGAATGAGCGAGCTCCTCGCCTGGGTGAACGAGGTCGCCGAACTGACCCAGCCCGACCGCATCCACTGGGTGTCAGGCTCCCGAGACGAGCACGACGCGCTCATGGACGAGATGGTTCAGCAGGGCACGCTCATCCGGCTGGACGATGCCAAGCGCCCGAACTCGTTCCTCGCCCGCTCCGATGCCGGTGATGTCGCCCGCCTCGAGGGGCGCACCTTCATCTGCTCCGAGCGCCGTGACGACGCAGGACCGACCAACAACTGGGTCGCGCCCGACGAGATGCACGAGACGCTGCGGCCGAAGTTCGCCGGATCCATGCGCGGTCGCACGATGTACGTCGTGCCGTTCTCGATGGGCAAGGTCGGCGGTCCGATCTCGCAGATCGGCGTGCAGCTCACCGACAGCCCGTACGCGGTCGCGTCGATCGAACTGATGACCCGTGTCGGCGACGAGGTCACCGCACTGATCGCCGACGGGCAGGAGTGGGTGCGCACGGTGCACTCGGTCGGACGCCCGCTGCACCAGGATGAGCCGGATGTCGCGTGGCCGTCGAATGATGACAAGTACATCGCGCACTTCCCCGACACACTCGAGGTCTGGTCCTTCGGCTCCGGATACGGCGGCAATGCCATCCTCGCGAAGAAGTGCTTCGCGCTGCGGATCGCCTCGGTTCTCGGCCGTGATCAGGGCTGGCTCGCCGAGCACATGCTGCTCATCCGGGTGATCGACCCCGCTGGGCGCGCCTACCATGTGGCTGCGGCATTCCCCTCCGCGTGCGGCAAGACGAACCTCGCCATGATGCGTCCGACGCTGCCTGGCTGGCGCGTCGAGACGCTCGGCGATGACATCACCTGGATCCGCCCAGGCGACGACGGCCGCCTGTACGCGATCAATCCCGAGGCCGGCTTCTTCGGCGTGGCCCCCGGCACGGGCGAATCGACGAACGTCACGGCGGTCGAGACCCTGTGGGGCAATGTCATCTTCACGAACGTCGCGCTCACCGACGACGGGGACGTCTGGTGGGAGGGTCTGACCGACGACGTGCCTGAGCACCTCATCGACTGGCAGGGAAACGACTGGACTCCGGATTCCGGGCGCCCGGCAGCGCACCCGAACTCGCGTTTCACGGTCGCCGCGTCGCAGGCGCCGACGATCTCGCCGGATTGGGAGGAGGCCGTGCCGCTCGACGCCATCCTGTTCGGCGGGCGCCGCGCGACCAACGTCCCGCTCGTCGTCGAGGCCCGCGACTGGGAGCACGGCGTGTTCCTGGGAGCGACGATCTCGTCGGAGCGCACAGCCGCGGCCGAGGGCACTGTCGGTGAGCTGCGCCGCGACCCGTTCGCCATGATGCCGTTCTGCGGCTACAACATGGCCGACTACTTCGGGCACTGGGTCGACATGGCCTCGCGCGTCTCCCACCCGCCGACGATCTTCCAGGTGAACTGGTTCCGCAAGGGCGACGACGGCCGGTTCCTCTGGCCCGGGTTCGGCGAGAACTCCAGGGTCATCGCCTGGATCGCCGAGCGACTGCGCGGCGAAGCCGCTGCGGTCGAGTCGCCGATCGGGGGGCTGCCGGAGCCGGGCGCAATCGACCTGACGGGCATCGACGTTCCCGATGACGACCTTCGGGAGCTGTTCCGAGTCGACACCGACACCTGGTCGGCCGAGGCCGACCTCACCGAGGAGTTCTTCGATACCTTCGGCGATCGAGTTCCGGCAGCGCTGCGCGAGCAGCTGGCCGGTCTCAGGCGCCGTCTTGAAGCCGCGAGGACCTGACCGCACTCCGGTCCTCGCCCGCTCACCCGGACCGCACGCCGGGGTGAGTCACCAGCGGCCCGTTCCCCCTTCCGATCCGGGGAGCGGGCCGCTTCATGTCGTCGAGCGTGCTCTGTGCGTTCGAGTGCGTCACTGGTGTTCGCCTGCAATGGGCACACTCGGCACACAGGGACACGTTCGCGTGAGCAGGCGCATCATCCGGATCTGCGACAATAATGTGGGCAGATTTCGTAGACAATCCGGATGGGCGCGGTAGCGTCGAAGGGGGAAGTCGGCGCGACGAGGCACCGGCGCGACCCGCACGCAGGGGGAAAGGACGGCGCATGTCGACGGTCGAGACGAGCACGAGACCCGAGGGTGATGCGGGTGACCTCACGCAGGTCATCCGGAGCGCGATCCTCGACGGGAGCTTCGCCCCGAACCAGCGGCTGATCGAGGCGGACCTCAGCGAGAGCTTCGACGCATCGCGCGCGGCCGTGCGGTCGGCGCTGATGAACCTCTCGGCGGAGGGGATCGTCGAGCGACTGCCCAACCGAGGGGCGCGGGTGCGCGCGATCAGCGTGGGCGAGGCGATCGAGATCGTCGAGGCCAGGATCGGGCTCGAGACGCTCGTGGCGCGCAAGGCGGCAGCGAGGATCACCGACGAGCAGGCGGACGACCTGCGGGGGCTGAGTGAGGAGATCGCCGCTGCGGTAGGGGCGGGAGACCTCGTCGGGTACGCCAGGCTGAATCAGGACCTCGACCGCAGGGTGCGCGACATCGCGGGCCATGCCACCGCTGCGCACCTGCTCGAGCGGCTGAGCGCGCAGTCGGCCAGGCATCAGTTCCGGCTCGCATACGAGCCGGGGCGGGCCGCGAGGTCGGCGCCCGAGCACATCGCGATCATCGACGCCGTGGTGGCCGGCGACGCCGACGCCGCCGAGCAGGCGACGCGCGTGCACCTCGACGGCATCATCGAGATGCTGCGCCAGCGCTCCTAGACGACTCAGCGTCGATCACCTGCCGCGAGGAACGCGCCCCGCCGCGCGGGTGCGAGAAACTGCCGCTATCAGGGCCGTTCGGGGCCTTTCACGCACCTGAGCTGCATGGCCCGGGCTCAGCTTCGGCGGCTAAAATCTTGGGTATGCGTGCCGCCGGGTCCTCACCGCACAAGCGATCGACTCTCTCCATTGCGATCGTCGAGGACGACGACCGCGATCGCGAGCGGCTGCGGACGATGCTGCGCACCTACGAGACCGACAACGAACTGACCATCCGGCTGAGCGAGTTCGAGGACGGCGCCGCGATCATCGAGGGGTACCAGCCCCAGTACGACATCATCTTCCTCGACATCCAGATGGCCGGCATCGACGGCATGCGGGCGGCGGCCGAGATCCGCAAGGTCGACACGTCGGTCATTCTGATCTTCGTCACCAAAACGGCGCAGTACGCCGTGAACGGCTACGCAGTGCAGGCGCTGAGTTACCTGCTCAAGCCGGTGTCGATGTTCGCGGTCACCAGCGAGATGGACCGCAGCATCGCCCAGCTGGGCCGGGTCGAGCAGACCTCGATCCTCGTCGGGCCGCGCTCGGCGCCGCGCCGCGTCGACATCAGCGACATCGTCTACATCGAGAGCAGTCGTCACCAGATCTGGGTGCACACGGTGAACGGCCCGCAGACGTTCAGCGCGACGCTTCAGGAATTCGACGACCTGCTCTCGCCGCGCAGCTTCTACCGCTCGCACTCGAGCTACCTGGTCAACCTGAAGCACGTCGTGCAGGTCGACGGCGACGACTGCGTGATGTCGAACGGTGATTCCATCCGGATCAGCCGATCGCGCAAGAAGGGGCTGCTCGAGGGGCTGACGAACTACATCGGCGGCCAGCTCGTATGACCGACCTGCTGCCGGACATCCCCCGGTGGTACACGGGCCTCGCCGAGTGGGGAGCGGCGCTGTGCTACATCCTGATGATGCGGCGGCGCTTCCGCCTGTGGGCGTGGATCTCTCTGATCGTGGCAGCGCTGCCGGCGCTGATCGGCGTCCAGCTGCTCGCCGACAGGCTTCCGATCGGGCTGTGGACCCTCGGCATGGTCGCCTCGATGCTGGTGATGTACGGCTTCGTGCGGTTCGCCACAGATCTGCAGGGGCGGGATGCAGGCTACCTCACGGCCCGGGCGTTCGTGCTGGCCGAGCTCGTCGCATCGCTGGAGTGGCAGCTGTGGGTGCACTGGATGCCCGAGGTGCCGAGCCCCGAGCTCGGCACGGGTCCGTTCTTCGGATCCCTGGGGCTGCTGGTGGCCTGCTACGGCGCGTGCTTCGCTCTGGCGCACATCATCGAGCGACGCAACATCCAGCCGCGCGAGCGCCTGGGCGTCAGCTACAGGGCTCTGATCTCGTCGATCGCCATCACCGGTACGACCTTCCTGGTCAGCAACCTCAGCTTCGTGCTGACGACCACCCCGTTCAGCGGCAACAGCCCTACCGACATCTTCTACATCCGCACGCTCGTCGATCTTGCGGGCTTCGTGGCGCTGTACACCCAGCAGGGGCACCGCAACGAGACGCACAAGGCGATGGCGCTGGCGGAGACCGAGCTCGTGATGCAGCTGCAGCACGAGCAGTACCTGCAGTCGAAGCGCAACATCCAAGAGCTGAACCGGATGCACCACGACCTGCGCTACTACGTCGAAGCCATCCGCGCCGAGGAGTCACCGGAGCGACGCAGCGAATACCTCACCGACCTGGAATCGAGCATCACTGGCTACGAGACCGAGATCAAGACCGGCAACCGCGTGCTCGACGTCATCCTCAGTTCGAAGATGGAGAAGTGCCTGCAGGAGCGCATCTCGATGACGAACGTCGTCGACGGCAAGGCGGTCGACTTCGTCGAGCTGCCGAAGCTCAGCGCGCTGTTCGGCAATGCGATCGACAATGCGATCGAGGCGTGTCGGCAGATCGATGACATCGACAAGCGGCTGCTGAAGGTGTCCGTGTTCACCCAGGGCGGGCTCGTGATGATCCGGATCGAGAACTACTGGGATCACGAGGTGGAGTTCGTGAGAGGGCTGCCGCGCACCACCAAGCCCGACCGCTCCCGCCACGGCTTCGGCACGCAGAGCATGCGCCGCATCGTCGAAGACCTCGACGGCTCGATCTCGTTCCGGCACGAGAACGACTGGTTCACGGTGCGAATCCTGCTGCCGCGTCCCGCCTGAGACGAACAACGGCGGGTTCCAGGCGCCGAAGCGCCGAGAACCCGCCGTGAAGCGGAGGGGGAGAGTTACTCCGCCTCGGCCATGTCGCCGTTCTGGTCCATGTTCCACTCCGTGCCGGACTCGGCCGAGGTGGCTGTGATCTGGAAGTCGGTGCCGTTCTCGATCTGAACGGTGGAGATGTACTCCTCGACGGCATCCGACGGGTAGTAGGGCATGACCCACATGCCGTACTTCTGCGTCGGGTCCTCGACGTCGGAGGCGAGCATGATCTGCTCCATCGCCCCGTCGACGGCCTCGATCTGCCCGTTGACGATGTCGACGCCCTCCTGCAGGTCGGCGACGAACGCTTCGCTCTCTTCACCGGAGCCCGCGTCCGACGACCCGCCGTCCGCCGATTCGCCGCCTGAGCCGCAGCCGGCGAGACCGACGACGCCGACCGCCGCGAGGGAGATGACCAGGCCGAAGCGCGTGAGAGTGTCCTTCATGATTTCCTACCTTTTGTGATGACGCATGAAAGGGTGCCGCGCGACGAATCGGCGGCACCCCATCACACTGTGGGGTTATTCGATGGGCTGCCCGTCGGCGCCGAGGCCGAAGCCGAACTCGTACGAGTTGCCTTCAGAGTCGACGTACGGGGTGGTGTCTGCGACGTCCTCGAGGCTCGCCTCGACGGAGTCCATGTCCTTCGGCAGCGCGATCGGCAGGCGGCCTGTCGGCTCGTTCAGTCCGAGCGCGACGTCGAGGAACGCCGCGTCGCTGACGCCGGAGCCCCAGACGATGGCGTCGGAGTCCGCTTCGAACTCCGTGGGGATGACGGCGCCGTTGGAGATCGACAGCAGCGTGACGACGGGGATGTCCTCGCCGCTGGCCTCGACGGCGTCGACCGCGCGCTCGAAGGCGTCGAGATCGGCCTCGTTCGAGATGCGGGATGTGCTGCCGTAGTAGGAGCGGTTCTCCTTGCTGCCGTCTTCGAGGGTGTCGCCGCTGATCGAGGTCTTGCGCACGCTGTCGCCGTCCGCCGTGTACGGGCGGTACTGCAGGGACAGCGGGTAGAACTCGCCCGTCTCCTGGTCGAGGCCCGCACTGTCGAAGTTGGTGCCGTTGTTCGGGTTGCTCATCCCGACGAGCACGAGGTCGACGTCTGAGAGGTCAGGGGCCGTGTACGAGACGACCTCCTCGTCATCGTTCAGCTCCGCCTCGTCGGTGACGACCGTGCCGAAGTAGTGCTCAGCGGTCTCGAGGTCGATCGACTCGCCCTCGGTGTACGTCGCCGGCCCGAACAGTCCGTCGTGGCCGGTGTCGAACGAGCGCGGGATGTACACGGTGAGGTCCTCGAGGTCCTCGGCCGTGGTGCCATCGGCGATGGTCCCGTCGTTGTTCTTCAGAACGACGAGCGAGTCGTGCTGTGCGTCGAGGCCTGCCTGCTTGAAGTCGTCGTTGCCGACGACCTCCTCCGAGACGGCGAGGTCCTGGTAGGCGCTGTCGTACACACCGACCCGGAACAGGTTGGTCAGAATGCGACGGCCGCTGTCGGCCCAGCGGTCCTCGGCGCTCTGCCCGAGGTCGCCGGCCTCGTGTGCCGCCTCCCACATCGTGTACGCCTCCTGGATCGGGGCGATGTCGTTGTTGCCGCCGAACTGGTCGACGCCGGCCTTGAGCACCTCGAAGTGGCGCTCTTCGACGGTGAGGTCGTCCGCACCCCAGCTCGTGCCGATGAGAGCATCCGGATCGGTCTCGCCGCCGGCGGTCACGCCCCAGTCGGTGACGATCACGCCGTCGTAGCCGTTCTCTTCGCGCAGGATGTCGACGCGCTCGGAGTCGTAGGCGCTTCCCATGTCGTTGCCGTAGGCGGGGTCGCCCTCGCCGTCGAGCAGGATCGAGTACGACGTCATCACGCCGCCTGCATCGATTGCGGCGAGGAACGGTGCGACGTGCTCATCCAGATTGTCGCCGGGCAGGACGCCGTACTTGCCGGCGTTCGTGTGCGCCTCGCGTCCGCCCTCGCCGACGCCGTCGCCGGGGAAGTGCTTGATCACGGTCGACACGGAATCCGTGCCCCAGCCGAGGTTCTCTCCGTCTTCGTCGAACGTGCCCTGGAATCCGTCGACGTACGCCGAAGCCATCTCGCTGGCCAGGTCGACCTCTTCGCCGAAGGTGCCGTTGACGCGCAGCCAGCGCGGCTCCGTCGCGAGATCGATCTGCGGGCTGAGTGCGTTCGCCAGCCCCATCGCGCGGTACTCGGCCGAGGCGACGCTGCCGAACTGCTCGACGACATCCGGATCGAACGTCGCGGCCATGCCGAGCGACGACGGCCACTGCGACACGCCGCCCGACGCGCCAGCGTAGCTGTCGGCCGCGTCGTTGCGCGGGTCGGAGCTGAAGTTCACGGGGATGTACGGCTCGTCGTCGGAGACGAGGGTTTCGACGTACGCCTGCATCTCGTTCGTCCACTCGACGACCGGCTCGATGTCGTTGCCGCCCGCGTACAGCACGTTGCGCAGGTAGGAATCCGAGAGGTACTCCTGCTGGGCGTCGGTGAGCCCATCGCCCGGAGCGCGCTCGTGGCTCGAGAACAGCATCAGGCCGGAGACCTGATCAGCGCTGAGCTGGGGTGCGAGGGCGGCCGCGCGCTCTTCGGGGTCGAGGCGCCAGTCCTCCCAGGCGTCGAGCTCGCCGTTGCCGTTCATGTCCTTGAACGCCAGGGTGCTGCCGCCGTCGGTCTCTTCGATCAGCTCGAAGGAGTCCTTCGCCATGGTGAGGGTCTTTCCGTCACCGGGGTTCGTCACGACGACGATGTCGGTGGTTCCGTCTGTCACCTCCTCCGTCGAGTAGGAGCCCCCGTCGGTGCTCGCGCAGCTGGTGAGCACCACTGCGAGCCCGGTCGTGAGCACAAGCCCGGATGTGACTGCTGACTTCCTCATCAATATCCCCGTATCGTCTTTGGCGCGTCGCCGTCGTCGGCGACGCTAGGGAACCAAACGCGCTCCGCCGCCGTCGCTGCCGCCTCGTCGACGAGGCGGCCCGTGTCCGCATTGCTGTGTGAACCGGCGGGCGTTGCGCACCTTCGACGCTATGAGCCGGCTGGGCGTTCCGGTCCGCCCCGTGCACGATCGGCCGTTCTGCGCGCATGATCCGTACGCAGCGGATCAGGATGCGCCTCCCGCACACAGAATCGGCGCCAGGCGGCAGAAGAGCCACCGGGCGCCGATTCCGCATCAGCCGGTCATTCCGCGAGGCGCACCTCGTCGTCGCCCGCGCGGTGCCTGCGCACGCGGCGGATCACGAGGTACACGCCGAGCAGCACCAGAACGCCGACCAGGATGGTCGCTGCGAGCTGGATCCAGCGCCACATCGGCGGCTCGTAGCTGACCGTCGAGCCGGGTGCGAAGCCGTTCATCGCGTTCGAGTTCGCGACCGCGTACAGCACGTGGTGCGTCGCCTTCCGGATATCCTGCTGCGCCGTCGCCGAGCTCGTGTCGTCGAACGACTTCGACGGGGCGAATGTGAGGGTGAGGTCCGTTCCCGCCGCGATGCTCTGGTTCGGGTTCATGTAGCGGTACAGGTTGAAGTCGCTGATGGCGAAGCCGTCGAAGCCCCACTCGCCGCGCAGCACGTCCGTCATCAGCGCCTCGGAGCCGCCGGCCCACGTGGCGCCGATGCGGTTGAACGAGCTCATCACCGCGGTCGTCCCGACTGTCGTCTCCTCGACCGTGCCGTTCTCGTCCGCGATGTACTCCACGGGCATCTCGGCGTCCTTGACGATCATCTCGAACGGCTTCAGGTACACCTCGCGGATCGTCTGCTCATTGGCCCAGACCGCGATGCCGTTGTTCACGCGATTGGCCTCCATATCGTTCAGCGCGAAGTGCTTCAGAGCCGTGTACACGCCCTTCGAGGCGGCTCCTTCCGTGGACGCGAGCCCCATGGCGCCCGACAGGAACGGGTCCTCCGAGTAGTACTCGAAGTTGCGACCGGCGAACGGGGAGCGGTGCAGGTTCACGGCCGGCGCGTACCAGCCCGACACATCCTTGAACAGCGCCTCGTTGCCCACCATGGTGCCCATGGCCCTGCTCAGCTCGACGTTCCACGTCTGTGCGATGAGGAACTCGGTCGGGTACGCCGTGCCGTTCACCGACGCGTTGATGAACGACGAGAACCCGGCAGGGCCGTCGAGGTCGGTGGTGATCGGCTTTGCGATGCTGGGCAGGGCGCCCGTCTGATACGCGCCGTTGAGCAGCATCTCGGTCATCTCGTCGATCGTCAGCGAGTCGAGCAGCTCGTCCCACTGCGGGTCGTCGATCGGCAGGCCGCGCAGGTTCACCAGTGTCAGGTCGGTGTCCTGACCGGTGGTCGGTGCTTCGGCATCCGGGTCCTGGGCCGCCTCGGCGTCGTACGGTGCGAAGCCTTCCGCGATCTCGTCGGTCGCCTGCATCAGGTCATCGCTCGGCGCCGTCGGGAAGGTGCCGGCGAAGTCGGCGCGCGACATGTTCAGGATCCTGCCCTCTTCTGGCTCATCCGTGAACATCTCCGACACGTCGTCGAACTGGTTGGTCACGCCAGCCTCGTCGGACGAGCGCTGGTTGTCCTCGCCGTAGACGACCGTCTCGTCGACCGCGTAGGGGATGGCGTCGACGCCGTCGGCCGGCGTGTGCGAATCGGTGCGCAGCGAGAGGTCGTAGTCGCCGGCCTCCAGCACGTACGCCGCCGCGTCCTCGTAGTCGTACGAAGCCATGTCCTCGACGTTCAGTGAGACGGTGACGGTCTCGCTCTCGCCTGGTGCGATCTCACCGGTCTTGGCGAACGCGCCCAGCACGACCTCGGGCTTCTCGATGCCGCCAGGGGTGTACGGCGCCGAGTAGTAGAGCTCGACGACGTCCTTGCCGGCGGTCGTGCCGTCGTTGGTCACCTCGACGTCGAGCGAGATCTCGCCGTCGACGTCGCCGAGGGATCGGTCGGTGACCTGCCAGGAGAAGTCGGTGTAGCTCAGGCCGTAGCCGAACGGGTACACGACGGCGTCGTCGTAGTCGATGAAGCCCTCGGCAGCGGCCGTCTCGTAGTAGCGGTAGCCGACGTAGATGCCCTCCTGGTAGTTGATGAACGGGGCATCGGAGGTGACGTCGGCGTTGGAGGCAGCGGCCTCCAGCACCGATGCCGGGTACTCGACGTCGAGGTTCTCGTAGACGAATTCGCCGAAGTTCGCGAAGCTCGGATCCTTGGTGAAGTCGGATGCCCAGGTGTCGACCGTGTGGCCCGACGGGTTGACGGCGCCGGAGAGCACCTCGCCGACCGCGTTGAACCCGGTGGCTCCCGGGGAGCCGATCAGCAGCACACCGTCGACATCTGCATTGTTCTGGACCGGGCCCATCTCCATCGTCGTCGAAGCGTTCACAGCCACGATCACGGTGTCGAAGCTGGCGGTGGCGAGATCGATCAGGTCCAGTTCGTCCTTGTTCAGCTCGAGCTGGTGCTGGCCGTCCTCATAGTTCTCGTCCCAACCGGACATGTCGGTGGTGAGGTCGCCGCCCTCGCCGCCGGGGCGACCGACGAAGATCACGGCGGCATCGCCGTACTCGCCGAAGGAATCGGCGACGGCGTCGTAGCCGGAGACGGGCATCTCGCCGATCGTGTAGGTCGACACATCCGGCTTGTCCATCTCGATGAAGCCGCGAGGGTTCTCCTCGGTGAAGGCCGTCAGCTCGTCGATCACGGGCTGGTTCACCGTGAAGCCGGCGTTCTCGAGGCCCTGCTGGGGCGTGACGGCGGTCGATGTGTCGACGGAGCCGGAGCCGGCGCCGCCGTAGACCGGGTTGACGGCCGCGGCGCCGAGCATCGTGACGGCGGCGCCCTCATCGATCGGCAATGCCTGCGACGAGTTCTTCGCCAGCACGATGCCCTCGCCGGCGATGTCCTGCACCACCTCGCGCGAGGCGGCGTCGACGTCCTCGATCGTGTCGAAGTCAGCCTGGTAGTAGTCGGTGTCCCAATCGGCGGCTTCCTCCGACTGGTTGACGGTGTAGGTGCCGCCTCCGAGCTGTGAGGCGACCCAGTTGAAGCCCACGTTCAGCGCGACATTGAGGACGACGGTGATCAGCGCCACGAAGGCGAGCACCGGTATCCAGATGGACAGGAACTTCTTGTTCGACATGGGGCGTCGTTTCGACTTCGCCGTCGCGTCACTCACTCTGGGACTCCTCCTGGTCATAGGCGGCTGCTTCGTCTCGCCCTTGTGTCGAACGCAGGGCATCTCTGCTGCTGCTGTGCGCTTTTCGGCGCGCCCGTGCGTCCAACGTCAACACGCTAGGCGGCGCCGACCGGACGAACGGTGACAGCGGCACGATCGGTCAAAACTCGCGCACCGCTGGTCGTCTGCTCAGCGGGAACTCAGTCGGGTGCGTGAAACTATACCGACCGGACGGTACAGCGAAACGAGGAATCATGACATCCGCACGGCGCTACCTCAGCCTCGGTGTTCTCACGGGGGCGGTGCTGCTGCTCGCGATCGACGCAACGGTGCTGCACCTCGCCGTGCCGTCGCTCGCGAGAGATCTCGACGCGAGCGCGACTGCCGTGCTGTGGATCGGCGATGTGTACTCGCTGGCGATCGCCGGCCTGCTGATCACCATGGGCAACATCGCCGATCGCGTCGGGCGCAAGCGGCTGCTGCTGATCGGCGCCACCGCGTTCGGCATCGCCTCCGTGGCGGCGGCGTTCGCGCCGAGCCCCGAGATGCTCATCGTCGCGCGAGTGCTGCTGGGGGTGGCGGGCTCGACGCTGATGCCGTCGACGCTCTCGCTCATCCGGAACATCTTCACCGATCCGGCCGAGCGCACGCGCGCGATCGCGATCTGGTCGGCGGCCGCCGCGAGCGGCATCGCACTCGGTCCCGTCGTCGGCGGCGCGCTGCTCGAGCACTTCTGGTGGGGGAGCGTGTTCCTGATCAACGTGCCGGTGATGCTCGTCATCGTCGGCCTGGGCGCGTGGGTGCTGCCGGAGTCGAAGAACCCGCACCCCGGCAGGCTCGATCTCCTCTCGAGCGCGTGGTCGATGCTGGCGATCGTGCCCTTCGTGTACGCGATCAAGCACCTCACCACGGGCGCGGTCGATGTCGCACTGGCCGTCTCGCTCGTCGCATCCGCGGCGGGGTCCATCCTGTTCGTGCGGCGCCAGCGCCGCTCGGCCGCACCGATGATCGACGTCGACCTGTTCCGCAACGGCTCGTTCTCCGGTGCCGTCGCCGTGAACTTCATCTCGGTCTTCGCGATGAGCGGTGTGCTGTTCTTCTTCTCGCAGTACCTGCAGCTCGCCCGAGGGCTGGAGCCGCTCAGCGCCGGTCTGGCGCAGCTGCCCGTCGCCGTGGCGTCGATCTTCGCCGTCGCGTGCGTCGGTTTCCTCGTCGCTCGTCTCGGTCGGGGCAGGGCGATCGCGTTCGCCCTGGCGCTCGGAGCCGCCGGCTTGGTGGCCGTTGCGGTCATGGAGGGCAGCACGCACCTGTCATGGCTGCTCGTCGCTCTGGTGCCGCTCGGGCTCGGCATCGGCATCTCCGAGACCCTCAGCGTCGACGCGGTCGTCTCGTCAGTGCCGCAGGAGAAGTCGGGGGCGGCCTCGTCGATCTCCGAGACCGCGTACGAGCTGGGCACGGCGATGGGCATCGCCGTGCTGGGCTCCGTGCTCACCGTGATGTACCGGTTCGCGCTCCCGGCCGACGTTCCGGATGCCGCGCAGGACTCGCTCGCGAGCGCCGCGGCCGAGCTGCGCGAAGGGGCTGCGCTCGATGCCGCACGGGAAGCCTTCGTGCACTCGATGCAGGTGACGACGCTCATCGCCGCCGGCGTGATGGTCGCAGGGGCCGTTGTGGCACTCCGCCTGATTCCGAACGCGCGGCCGGCAGTCGCCGTTAACGTGGGCTGACATGGGACGCACAGCGGGGCGCGATGCCGACGGAACGCGAAGGATCATCCTCGACGCGGCGACCCCCATGGTGGCCCGCCATGGGCAGGAGGTGTCGCTGGCCAGGATCGCCGCTGCCGCCGGGGTGTCGAAGGGCGGTCTGCTGTACCACTTCCCGACCAAAGAGCACCTGCTGCGCGCGAGCGCGGCCGACCTGTTCGCGCGCTTCCGCGAGGCCGTGTACGCCGAGACCGAGAGAGAGCGCGGCGACGCGCACGGACGTCTGGCCAGAGGCTATATCCGTGCGACCTTCGCCGAAGTGTCGAACGACTCCGCACGCGATCAGATCGCCGTGGCCGCCCACCTGATGGGCGAGCCGGGCATCCAGGAGATCGCGTCGGCCGACGGGCGGCGCTGGCGGGAGGAGCTGATGGCGGACGGGCTGGGGGAGCAGGCCGTCCGGATCATCGTGGCCGCGTCCGACGGCGTCGGCAGCGCCCCGCTGTGGGGCGCGATCCTGGACCCCGACGACTGCGCCGCGCTGGAGGAACAGCTGCTCGACATGACGCGGGTCGGGAAGCCGGGGGAGAGCTGATGAGGCGCCCGCCCCGAAGGACGGACGCCTCGTCACCCGACGGGTCGGATCATCCGAGCGAATCGACTGTCTCGTAGCCGTTGCCGTTGTACTCCTGCACGACCAGGCTCGACACGGCCGGCTGGCCGTCCTCCGTGGTGTCCACCGCTGTGCCGTCCAGCATCAGTGGTGCCTGCAGGTCGGAGACGCTGCGCAGCGCCTCCATGAACGACTCGCGCGTGGGCTCCTCCATGTTCTGGAACGCCTGGTCGAGGGTGGCGCCGACCATGTAGCTCCACATGCAGTGCGGGAAGTCGGGCGTCGTGGTGTAGTCGCCCGAGTAGGTCTCGAGGGATTCGAGGAAGGTGGTCACGTCCTCATCGTCCGCGTACGCGGGGGACTGCGGCGCCTTGGCGAACGACACCGAGTAGAAGCCGTCCTCGGGGTCGGCGTTCGCCGGGCCGAGGATGGCCACGGGGCTCGATGTGTTCGAGGGCAGGAACCAGCTGGGCGACCAGCCGAGCTCGCGCGTCTTCTCGATCGACGAGATCACCAGCGGCGTGATCGACATGGCGTTGAAGAACACGTCGGCTTCGGTGTCCGCCAGTTGTGTCAGCTGGGGGTCGACGGAGGGGTCGGTTGCCTCGTAGGTGAGCTCTTTCACGACCTCGACGCCCGTTCCCTCGATGGCCTCCTTGAAGCCCTCGACGTAGCCCTCGCCGTAGTCGTCGTTCTGCGACAGGATCGCCACAGTGAGATCGTCACCCGACTCCGCGAGCAGCTCGCCGAACGCCGCGCCCTCGTTCATGTACGTGGGCACGAATCCGAGCTGCCACGGGCTCTCGGCCTGGTCGGAGAAGATCGGGTCGCCGGTCTGGACCAGCACCTGCGGCACCTCCTCGTCGATCGCCGCGTCGCGGTAGGCGCGGTTGGTCGGTGTGCCGAGCCCCGAGGTGAAGGCGAATACGTCGCCCGAGTTCTGCTGGAAGTTCTGCAGCGCCTTCTGCGGGTCGTAGGCGTCGTCCCACGCCTGCACGTCGACCGTGCGGGTCTTGCCGTCGCCGAACTCGATGCCTCCCTCGTCATTGCGCTCGCCCATGTAGGCGACGAGGCCCGCAACCGTGCAGTTGCCCGGGCCAGCCGTAGCGCCGGAGAGCGGCGTCGTGACGCCGAGCGTGATCTCCTCGTCTGTGATGCCGGGGCTCGATCCGCCGTCATCGCCGCCGCCGGAGCCGCCGTCGTCGCGGCCGCAGCCGGCCAGTGCGATGGCGAGTGCGGAGCCGACGGCGACGGTGCCGAGCCACTTCGCTTTCCTGCTGTTCAGGATCATGACGGAACCTCTTTCGTTGGTGGTGTCTGAAGGGACGTTACGAACTCGGTCGATCATCCGCGCGATCATTCGGCCGATCAGCCGAGCGGCGCCCGCGGAACAGGCGTCTGATGCGGTGCGGCACGCTTGCGAGCCCGCCGGGCAGGACGATCAGGACCGCGAGCAGGATGACGCCCTGGATGAGCGCGGTCAGCGTCGGTGCGATCTCGTTGGTGATGCTCGGCACGAACACGTAGTAGATGCCGCCGAGCAGCGAGCCGAAGATGCTCGCGGCGCCGCCGACGACCATCGAGGCGAGCAGGTTGATCGAGTGGTGGAACGCGAGCGTCTCCGGGCTCGTGTACTGGATGACGACCATGTAGAGGAAGCCGGCCACACCTCCGATCATGGCGGCGATCGTGAAGGACATCACCTTGTAGCGGTAGGGCGAGATGCCCATCGACTTGGCGACGTTCTCGTTCTCCTTCACGATGGCCAGCGCGCGGCCGAACTTCCCGCGCGTGAGATTCGCCACCAGGATGAAGCAGATGCCGGCGATGAGCAGCACGGTGTAGTACTGCCACTGGTCGTCGGCGAGGCCGGTCCACTCCGGTGCATCGGAGAAGCGCGCCGAGGTGCCCTGCGACCCCCCGGTGAGGTCGGAGAGTCGCTTCGCGAGCGGCACCCCGATGACGGGCAGTGCGATCGTGACCATCGCGATGGCGAGCCCGCCGAGGCGCGCCGCGGCGAAGGCCACGAAGAGCCCGGCGATGCCCGGCAGCACGATCGCGGCGATGAAGGTGACGACGATCGGCCAGTCGTTGTTCACGCCGTACGCCGTCGCGTACGCGCCGAAGCCGACGAAGAAGATCTGACCGAGCGAGACCTGGCCGGTGTACCCCATGATCACGTTCAGGCCGAGCACGGCGACGGCGAAGACGCCGACGCGGGCCAGCTGCTGGTTCGCCTCCACCTGCAGCACGAGCGGAGCGACCAGCAGCGCGATGACGATGACCGCGGCGACGGCGTACTTCCACCATGCGCGTCGGCCGGGCGCCGGCGTGGTCAGGGGGGCGGTGAGGTCGGGGACAGAAGGTGAAGCGGACATCTCGTTCCTCACACTCGCACGACGGTCTTGCGGCCGAACAGGCCCTGCGGCCTGATCAGCAGCACGATGAACAGGAGCACGAACGGCACGGCGATCTTGAGGTCGTGCCCGATCAGCGGCACGTAGACCGCGGCGAGGTTCTCGAGCACGCCGATGATCCAGGCGGCCACGACGACGCCGATCGGGCTGGACAGCCCGCCGAGGATGACGGCGGCCAGTGCATAGACGAGCACCGTGTCGAACATGCCGGGCGTCAGCGACAGACGCGGCGCGATGAGCGCGCCCGCGATGGCGCCGAGGGCGGCAGCGAGGCCCCAGCCGATCATGAGATGGCGTCCGACGGGAATGCCGGCGAGTGCGGCGGACGACGGATTGTCGGCCACGGCGCGCAGTGCGAGGCCGAGCTTCGTGCCGCGGAAGAGGAGCTGGATCAGTCCCATCACCGCGAGAATCACCAGGAAGGTGCCGAGCGACTTCCAGCTGATCGTCGCGCCGAGGAACGAGAGCGTCGCTTCGGGGAACAGCCATGGCAGCCGCAGGTTGTTGTACGACCAGATCCAGCCCGCCAGGCCGGTGAGCAGGGTGAGCAGGCCGACTGTGACGACGATCGCCGTATCGGGGTCGCCCTTCTCGAACCTCCGGATGAGCAGACGCTCGATGAGCGCGCCCATGATGAACGCCGCGATCACCGCGAGCAGGATGCCGACGATGAGCGGCATTCCCCAGCCGACGAAGGCGTAGACGAAGTACGCGCTCAGCACGGCCATGCCGCCCTGAGCGAAGTTGATCATTCCCGTCGACTGGTTCACGAGCACGATGGCCAGGCCGAGTGCGGCGTAGATCGAGCCGGTGCCGAGTCCGTCGACGACGAGTTGGATGAAGGTTCCCATGTCAGCCCCCGAGGTACGCCTTTCT
This sequence comes from Frigoribacterium sp. JB110, assembly GCF_900163665.1. Taxonomy (GTDB): domain Bacteria; phylum Actinomycetota; class Actinomycetes; order Actinomycetales; family Microbacteriaceae; genus Microbacterium. The sequence goes on along the minus strand of NZ_FUIA01000011.1, from coordinate 61,614 downwards.
GATCTCGTCGCGGCCCTTCAGCTCCGCGGCCGTGCCGCTGAGCACGCTGCGGCCGGTCTCGAGCACGGTTGCCGCCTCGACGATGCGGAAGGCGAGGGGCGCGTTCTGCTCCACGACGAGCATCGCGATGCCCGATTCCTCGCGCAGCCGCTGGAGCGAGTCGTAGACGTCCTTCGAGGTCGAAGGTGCCAGGCCCAATGACGGCTCGTCCAGGACGAGCAAGCGGGGCTTCGCCATGAACGCGCGGGCGATGGCGAGCATCTGCTGTTCGCCGCCAGACAGCGTCGAAGCGTTCTGGCCGATGCGGCGGCCCAGGTTGGGGAACAGCTCGAGCAGGAAGTCGATGTCTCCGGAGACGCCGCCTCGGTCCTTGCGCAGGTAGGCGCCGACCAGCAGGTTCTCGCGCACGGAGAGGTTGGGCAGGGTGCCCCGCCCTTCGGGAACATGCGCGATGCCGAGCGATGCCACCTTCTCAGGGCCCGAGTGCGTGATGTCGGTGCGGTCGAAGGTGATCCGGCCTGCGACGTTCACGGTGCCGGAGATAGCACGCAGCGTCGTCGTCTTCCCCGCGCCGTTCGCGCCGAGGATGCCGACGGCGCCGCCATCCGGCACTTGGAGCGAGACGCCCTCGAGCACCTGCACCTTGCCGTACGACGCCGTGACGTCGGTGAGCTCAAGCAACGTCATCTGCGGCCTCCGTTCCGATGTACGCCTCGATCACACGAGGGTCGGCCTGTGCTTCGGCCGCTGTGCCCTGCATGAGTTTGCTGCCGTAGTTGAGAATGACGACGCTGTCCGTGAGCGCGGAGATGAGGCCCATGTTGTGCTCGACGATGACGACCGTCAGCTCGCCGTTCCGCGTCAGGTGGCGCACGGTGGCCATCAGCTGCTCCACCTCGCCGTGGGACAGGCCTGCTGCCGGCTCGTCGAGCAGCAGCAGCGACGGGTGCGACATCCGCGCACGGCAGAGCTCGATCGCCTTGTGCAGCCCGTGGGACAGCTCGTCCGCACGGGAGTGCGCTGCCCATCCGAGCCCTTGATCCTCGAGCATGGTCATCGCCTCGTCGCGCACTTCCCGCTCCCTGCGACCAGTGGGCGGAAGGCGCAGCGACCACGTCAGCGGGCCGCCGGGCAGGCGCGTGTGGCTGCCGAGCATCACGTTCTCGAGCACGGTGTGGTTCAGCTGCAGCGCCGGGTGCTGGAACGTGCGAGCGAGCCCGCGCTTGTTCAGCGTCGAAGGCGCGGATCCGGCGACCTCCTCGCCGTCGATCCGGATGGATCCGGATGTCGGCTTGTAGTGCCCGCTGATGCAGTTGAACAGCGACGTCTTGCCCGCCCCGTTCGGGCCGACGAGCCCGAACACCTGGCCGGGCTCGACCTCGAAGCCGACGTCGGTGAGCACCGTCACTCCTCCGAATCGGAGGTTGACGTCTGCAAGGGTCAATCGAGCGGCCATCGCTGAACTCTCTCTGTCGCGGCGGTGCGATCTGTGGGCTGGCTGGTGCGGACGTCGGGTCGTTCGCGCCGTCTATCGTTGCACGTTACTACGCTTCTGTGCCAAAAGTGTTTACAATCTTGGTTCAGATTTCGTTACGCTTTTGGCAGCGATCTGCTTATTCGCCCTCACGTCATTGTGCGGCATCCGGGGCCTTCATATGATGCGCTTCGTGCGTCTGTGGCCGGTTGGTTATCCCATTGATGTGAAACGCGGCGTAGGATCGGCAGCACGGGAGGTGCGATGGCGCACAGATCAGCCGGGCGTTCGGCGCTCGCCAGGCATCTGGCGGTGCTCGACGCGTTCGACCCCCTGCATCCGTTCCTGACGCTGACCGAGATCGCCAGCGCTTCGCAGCTCGCCCCGTCGACCGCGCATCGCCTCGTCGGAGAGCTCACTCGAGAGGGCCTGCTCGAGCGGCAGGCGGATCGCTCGTACCGCCTCGGAGTGCGGCTGTGGGAGTACGCCTCGCGCACGCCGGGTGCCGTCGGCCTGCGCGAGATCGCGCGGCCATGGTGCGAGGCTGTGCACCGCAGGGTCAGGCAGCACACGCAGCTCGGCATCCTGCAGGGCACGGAGGCGCTGTACATCGAACGGCTGTCGATGCCGGATGCCGTGATCAACGCGACGCTCGTCGGAGGCAGGATCCCGGCACACGCCTCGTCGGCCGGGCTCGTGCTGCTCGCGCATGCGGGCGTCGGGGCCGTCGAAGCCGTGTGCCGTGCGCCGATGCGCAGGTACACCAGCGAGACGATCAGCAGCCCCGAGCAGTTGAGGCGCGTGATCACCAGGGTCCGCGGCGACGGGTTCGTCGTCACCAACGGGCACATCCATCTCGAGGCGCGGGCGATCGGAGTGCCGGTGCGCGGGGCGGGCGGCCGCGTCATCGCCGCGCTGACAGTCGTCGTGCCGAACGATGACGCACCGGCGCAGCCGATCGCCGACCTGCTCACGGCGGCGGCTGCCGGGGCTTCGCGCGACCTGGTCCGCGCATCCGGCGAGACGGGGGAGATCGCGCCGGAGACGATCGGACTGTCGAAGCGGTCGGTCGAGTTCATCGCCGAGCTCGAGGCCGATGGCGCGTCGGCGACGCGGTGACGGCATGGCCTCGTCGTCGATGGATCTGAACCTGGTGCGCGTGTTCGTCGCCGTGCACGAGGCGCGCAGCCTCACCGTCGCCGCGTCGCGTCTGTACGTCACGCAGTCGGCTGTGAGCCAGTCGCTGGCGAGGCTGAGGGGCGAACTCGACGACCGACTGTTCGAGCGCCGCGGCCGCACGATGGAGCCGACGGCGCTGGCGCAATCGCTCTATCCCGGCTTCCGCGAGGCGCTCGCCGCCGTCGAGCGCACGGTCGAGCAGGTGCACGGCTTCGACCCGAGCACGAGCGATCGCACCTTCCGGATCGCGCTGAGCGAGCTGGGGGAGATCGGTTGGGCGTCGGCGCTGCTGAGCGCCGTGACGGCGCAGGCGCCGCACATGCCGATCGAGATCGTGCCGATCGAACCGGATGCGCTGCCGGACTGGCTTGCGAGGGGCACGGTCGACCTGGCCGTGACACCGCGCCACATCACGGGTGAGTTCCCCAGCACCGTGCTGAAGACGCAGAGCTACGGCCTCGCGATGGGCGAATCCCATCCGCTCGCCGAAGGTCGCCTCAGTCTCGACGACTACCTCGAGGCCACGCACATCTCCGTGGCGGAGGACTCGGGCGGCGGCGAGGTCGCCGCAGCGCTGCAGCGCGCGGGTGGGCAGGTGCGGCCGTTCATCCGGCTGAACCACTACGCGTCCCTTCCCCCGCTTCTGGCGCGCAGCGACCGATTCGTGGCGACGGTTCCCGACACGATCGCGCTGGGGTGGGCGAGGCACTGGTCGCTGACGGTGAGGCCGCTGCCGTTCGAGATGGCGCCGCTCGAGCTGCGGCTGTACCGCCGCGTGACGACCCAGCACGCTGCGGCGCTCGACTGGCTCTACGACACCGTCGCCCGCGCCATCCGGGGCTCGAAGGGGCAGTTCTCCGTCATCCACGGCGATGCCGTGCCGGGCGAGCGAGCTGCCGGCTGACGGGCGCGGCCGTCGGTCGCGATTCTTCATGCAGAGTCACGAAACGTCATCGGGCTCGTAACTCTGCGTCACGAGCGGTCACGGTCCGTCACGCCGGCGCATCGCACGCCGGCAGCGGCCTACGTTTGTTCCCGCGCGGCATGCCGGCCGCGGAAGAGAAGGGTGCGAAACATGAGCAGTGATGTCCTGACCAGTCGGCTCGACGCCGGCCCCGTCGTGTGTGCGGAGGGGTTCCTGTTCGAGCTCGAGCGGCGCGGGTATCTGACCGCGGGCGAGTTCGTTCCGGAGGTGGCGCTCGAGGAGCCGGATGCCCTGCGCAGCCTGCACATCGATTTCCAGCGTGCAGGCAGTGACATCGTTGAGGCGTTCACCTACAACGGGCACCGCGAGAAGATGCGGGTGATCGGCAAGGAGGATCTGCTCGAGCCGCTGAACCGTCAGGCGCTGCGGATCGCGCGCGAGGTCGCCGACCGCGTGCCTGGCAACCTCGTTGCGGGCAACATCTCGAACACGAACATCTGGGACCCGAACGACAGCCGCGCCCAGCGCGACGTGCGCGGCATGTTCGAGGAGATGGTGGGCTGGGCCGTCGAGGAGGGGGCAGACATCATCATCGCCGAGACCTTCTACTACGCGGGTGAGGCGGAGCTCGCGCTCGAGGTGGCGAAGGCGAGCGGTCTGCCCGTGGTGTCGATGCTCGCGCCGATGGCGGCGAACGAGCTGATGGACGGTGTCGGGATCGTCGAGGCCGCTCAGCGGCTCGAGCAGGGCGGAGCCGACGTGGTCGGACTGAACTGCTTCCGAGGGCCGGAGACGCTGCTGCCGTGGATCCGTCGCATCCGTGAGGCCGTCTCGGTTCACGTCGGCGCACTGCCGGTGCCGTACCGCACGACCGAGGCTGAGCCGACGTTCTTCAACCTCTCGGACGTCGCGGCGTCTGTGCCGTCACCGCACGGCCGCACCTTCCCCACGGCGCTCGACCCGCTGTACACGAACCGCTACGAGATCCGCGACTTCGCCGAGAAGGCGCTGGCCGACGACATCCGGTTCATCGGCGTGTGCTGCGGCGCATCGCCGGTGCACATCCGCGAGGTCGCTGAGGCCGCCGGCCGCACCCCCGCAGCGAGTCGGTACAGCGAGAACATGAGCAACCACTTCATGTACGGCAGCAACGAGCGTCTGCCCGAGCACATCAAGGGCCTCGGCGCGAGCGCCTGAGCCGCGCGCCTCAGCGGCGGTAGTTCTCGCGGGCGAAACGGGAGTAGGGAGCGGGCTCGACGGTGGCGCGGATCTGCACCTGGCGGTGCGGCTCGACGGCTGGCTTGGCCGAGACGGGGTCCTCGCCCCAGACGACGGTCACCTCGGTGCCCGGTGCGGCGTGCGCCGTCTCGATGCTCGCGAGGGAGACGAAGGCCTGCTCGTTGGTGATGTAGCCGGCATCGTGCGAGATGCCGACCTCGGCGCCGTCGCGCAGCACGCGATCGACCTGGTACAGGCCGTAGCGGGCCTTGGGGAAGTCGATGTACTTGGCCGGCGTTCCCTCTTCGAGCATCGACCGCTGGGCGGCGACCACGTCATCCGCGTTCCACACCAGCGTCACCTTGTGGCGGGCCGGGTTCTCGGCGATCTTCTCGAGTGCTTCGCGGCCGATGAAGTCGTGGTCGAATGCGACGCTGCGGCCGTAGTCGAGGTCGTACGGAGTGACGTAGTAGTCCTCGATGTTCTCCGACGACTGGCTGCCCGCGAGCGATCCGGCCGATCGTGCCGGCAGCCACGCACGGTACTCGTCCGTCTGCTCACCGGTGAAGATCGCGGGCAGGGGAGAGGGCACCCACGCCGACTCGAGGTTCGCCGACGAGTAGGCCTTCGAGCCGACAAGGACGAGGCCGAACTCCTCGCCCGCGGCGATGATCGCGTCGCGCACGGTGTCGCCCTCCTCCCACGGCCCGAACAGTTCGAAGCCGAGCTGCCCCGCCATCCCGTGGCGCAGCGAGCGCACTCGGTGGCCGGCGATGCTGAAATCGGCCATGTGGAAGAACCGCGTCTCGGGAACGGGCGCGCCGGTGACCTTCTCCATCAGCGCGAGGGCATTCGGTCCCTGCAGCTCGTAGCGGTACAGCTTCGGGTCGCCGGAGCGAACGATGGAGTTGCCGTCGCGTTCGAAGGAGACGTCGTATCCGCCCGTCTCGCCGTGGAACTGCACCCAGTCGATCACCATCGGGTGCCCGACCAGGTCGAACTCGCCATCATCGAGGTGGAACAGGATGGCGTCGCCGATGAGGAAGCCTTCGTGGTTGACCGCGATGAACTGCTTGGCACGGCCTGCGGAGAACTTCGCGAAGCTGTTCACGCCGACGCGGGTGAGCAGGCGCAGCGCATCGGGGCCCGAGATGAACAGATCCGTCATGTGGTGCGACTGATCGAGCAGCGCGACGGACTCGCGCCACGCGCGCTGCTCCGAACGCCAGTTGCTGAACTCCGAGCGGACGGGGAACACGGTGGGCGCGGCCTGGGCATTGCGCAGCAGCGTGACGGGGCCGCCTGCGGCGGTGATGGCGTCTGCGAGCGACTCGGTCATGGGAACTCCTTCGTTCTGCGGATGAGTTCCACGCTAGCCAGCAACGGACATCCGGTGGGGCGATCCGGATCAGCAATGCTAATGCCAGTGCGCGGATTCCTGATCCGGGTTCGGGCTCCTGATCGGGTCGCTGCGCGGCTGCGGACGGGGACGTCCGGCCGACATTCCCTCGCGCGCTTCGCGCGCTCACGACGGACCCGATGCCAGCGTCCGGACGTCCCCGTCCTCCGCCTCCTGTAGGGGCGCTGGGCCGCGGCGCACGCTCAGCCGGCGACGTAGGTGAGGGCGTTCTTGTAGTCGCTGACGGGGATGACCCCTGGCTGCTGAGGCTCGATGCTCACCCGCACGCGCAGCTGCTGGCGCACCTGCTCGGCCGCTTCGTCGAGCGCGCGCTGGGCCGCGTCGCGCGCTGTGCCGGAGCGCAGCTCCACCTCCAGCGGGATCGGGTCGTCGAAGCGCACCTGGTCCGCGGTGTCCTTGCGGATGCGCATGGTGCCGGTCAGGTGGGCGCTGGCGGCGGCGAGCACCACCTCGCGGATCGCGGAGGGGTACACGTTCATCGCTTTGAAGATCAGCATGTCGTCGGTGCGGCCGACGCAGCGCACGGTCGGCGAGGTGCGTCCGCACGCGCAGTCGACGGTCTGCACCTGCATCTGATCGCGTGAGCGGAACCGCAGAACGGGGCTGGCCTCGCGCGTCAGCGTCGTGTAGACGGCCTCGCCGGTCGCGCCGGGCTCCCACGGCACGTGCGCACCGGTGGCCGGGTCGATCAGCTCAACGAGCACGTCAGGGGACGCGGTGAAATGCATGCCGTCGCCCTGCTCGCACTCCGCCCACATCGCGGGCAGCACGTCGCCGAGGCCCATGAACTCGCTCACGCGGGTCGCGCCCCACGCGTCGAGGATCCCCTGTCGGATGTGCGGCACGCCGACGCCGGGTTCGCCTCCTGCGATGACGGTGTGCACCCCGAGCGCAGTCGCCGGCATGTTCAGCTCCTCCTCGCAGCGCTTCGCGAAGTGCGCGGAGAACGACGCCGTGGCCACCAGCACATCGGCGTGGGTGCGCTGCATCCCGACCGCCATGCGCGGCACGGTCTGGCCGCCGATCCACGCCAGCGCGCCGCCGGCTTCCCTGATGCCGTCGGCGTACGGCAGCCCGCCGGCGACGATCGCCATGCCCGTCGTGTGCGCCACCCGCGTGCCGGGGTGCACACCTGCCGTGCGGTAGGCGTTGCCGATCAGCCGGCGCCAGCGTTCGAGATCGTATTCGGTGAGGCCGAAGAACACGGGCGTTCCCGTCGTGCCGGAAGAGCTCGTGATCTGGCGCAGGTCGACCGTGTCGGCGACCTGCAGCGTGCCAAGGGGCTGCTCCGCGGTGGTCTCCGCCTGTGCGCCGCGCAGGTCGGCCTTCGTGGTGAACGGAATCTCGAGCAGGTCGTCCTCGTGCGTCGCACCCGCCGGAGCCCCGGCGAGCTTCTCGCGCCACGCGTCCGCTCCGCGCAGTCTGGCCAGCAGGGGCGCGACGTCGGCGAGCTGCTGCTCGCGGAGCCGACCCCACGGACGAGTGTCGACGTCGGGGTGGAACAGCGCGGTTGTCATCTCTTCTCGCTTCTCTTCAACACGGTGTGTGCGTTCACTATCGCCGTGACGGCAGCCGCCGTTCACATCCGATTCCGTGTGACAGAAGGAACGCCGCCGGTGCGACGCGGCACCGGCGGCGTTCGGGAGCGCTCATCCCTCGGTCAGCTCCGCCTTCATCCGGCGCATGTCGACCTTGCCGCTCGGGCTGCGCTCGAGCGAGGTGCGAATCGAGATCAGGCGCGGCTTCTTGTAGCCGGCGATCAGGGCGGCGCAGTGCTCCCGCACTGCCTCGGGTGTGAGGCCGCTCGCATCCGTGGCGATGACCGCCGCAACGACCTCGCCGAACCGCTCGTCCGGCATGCCGAAGACCACGGCGTCATCGACGTCCGGATGCGCCAGCAGCGCCTCCTCCACCTCGGCGGGGAACACCTTCTCACCGCCGGTGTTGACCACGGCGCTGCCTCGGCCGAGCAGGTCGATCGTGCCGTCGGCGCTCACATCGACGAGGTCGCCTGCGACCACGTGGCGCCGGCCGCCGATGACCTTGAACGTCTCGGCGGTCTTGGCCTCGTCGCCGTGGTACCGCTTCGGAAGCGTGCCGCGGAAGGCCAGCACTCCGTGTGCGCCTGGCACATCCTGCACCTCTCGGTCGTCGTCGTCGAGCACGACCGCACCGGGGAACAGCCGCAGCCTCGCCGGCAGGTCGTCGGCGCCGCGCGAGACGGCGACGGCGTAGGGGCCGCCCTCGGTGGAGGCGAGCAGGTCGGTGATGGTCATGTCCGCCAGCGCGTGCAGGCGGGCCTTGACATCGTCGGTGAACCGCATGCCGGAGCTGATCGCCGACTCGAGCGAATCGAGCCCGCCGCCTGTGCGTTCGGCCGCCTCGGCGATCGGCGCCGCGATCGCGTCGCCCGCCACGATCAGCCTGGTCACACTGTGCTGCCGGATGAGCGCCACCGCGGCGTCGACGTCGAGGCTCGCCTTCGGCAGCAGCACGATGGTGCCACCGAGCACGAGAGTGTTCATCGACGTGAACAGCGCGGTGCCGTGCATCATCGGCGCCAGCGGCATCGTGACGGGAATCGGTGTGGTCGGGTCTGAGGCGATCCGGATGATCTCCTCGAGCGAGGTCGGTTCGTCGAGCCCGATCGTGCCGAAGATGGAGTACATCTGCACCTCGAACAGTTCGGCCACACTCCACACCACGGCCTTCGGGCGACCGGTGGTGCCTCCCGTGTACAGGAACAGCTCGCCGGACTCTGGAGCGTGCTCAGGCAGATCCGGATCGAACTGTTCGAGCGCGTCGAACGGCAGCTCGCCCTCGAGGGGCTCGCCCGGCCTGTCCTCGTCGTCCACACGCAGTCGGAGCCGGATGCCATGGGCGTCGAGCCGGTCGATGACAGGAGCCAGCGAGGCGGCGAACACCAGCGCGACCGCGTCGCAGTCGTCGATCAGTTCGCCCAGCTCCTTCTCGCGGTAGCGGAAGTTCACCGGGACGGGCGTGATCCCCGTCATGTACGAGGCGAACAGCGCGACGAGGTGCTCGGCACGGTTGTGCATGAACAGCATCACGCGCTCGCCTGGCCGGATGTCGTGGGCGCGGAACAGGGCGGCGAGCCGGCCGGCACGATCGAGCAGCTCGACGTACGTCAGCGAGCCGTCACTCGTGACGACCGCGGTGCGCTCGCCGAAGCGCTCGGCCACGGCCCGCCAGATCTCGGCGTAGTTGAGCTTCATCCGGCACCCGTCCTACTGCGGTCCCGAGACCTGCGCCTGCGAGGCGAACTGCGTGCGCCACGCGTCATCGATGCCGTCGGCCGTCCAGCCGCCGTCGCTGTAGGCGGCATCGAGCGCTGTCGGGTGCGCGTACAGGGTGAGCCGATCGCCGCCGATCCCGATGGCCTGCCCCGTGACGCCCTCGGACGCCTCGGACGCGAGCCACACGATCAGCGGGGCCACATCATCCGGCGAGCCGAGGGCGTGGTCGTGGCGGAACTCCGCCGGGATCTCCTCACCGGCGACGAAGCGCTCGTACAGGTCTGCGTATGCGGGGATCGTCGCCGTCATCGGGCTCAGAGCCGTGGGCACCACCGCGTTGGCGGTGATTCCGGCCCGTGCCAACTCGAGCGACCACGTGCGCGCCATCGCCACCAGGCCGGCCTTGACGCTGGCGTAGTTGGTCTGGCCGAAGCTGCCGAACTGCCCGGCGGGGGAGCCGATCAGCACGATGCGTCCTCCCTCGCCCTGCTCCTTCATCGCGGTCGCCGCGGCACGGCCGCAGGTGAAGCTGCCGCGCAGGTGCGTGTTCACCACCAGGTCGAAATCCTCGTCCGGCATCTTCCACAGCACGCGATCGCGCAGCACACCGGCGTTGGCGATCAGTGCGTCGAGGCGGCCGTACGTCTCCATCGCGGCCGCGACCAGCTGATCGGCGGTCTCTGCGGGGCCGACCGGCGCGACCACGGCCGTCGCGCGACCGCCGGCCTGCTCGATCTCGGCGACGACGGCATCCGCGGATTCGGCGTCGACGTCGTTGACGATGACCGCTGCGCCTGCCTCGGCGAGCGCGAGCGCGTATGAGCGGCCGAGGCTGCGCCCGGCTCCAGTGACGATGGCGACCCTGTCCTTCATCGTGACGGCGCTCATCGGTAGTACCTCAGAACCAGCTCGGCGACGCAGACCGGTTTGGATCCGCCCTCGATCTCCCACGTGATCGGCGTGACGAGCTGATAGCCGCCGGCGACCTCGTCGACGCTCGCCACTTCGCCGGTCACCCGCACGCGCGATCCGGTCGGCACCGGAGCGGGGAAGCGCAACCGATTGAGGCCGTAGTTCACACCCATCGACGCGCCGGTGACCTCGAAGACCTCGGCCATCATCGGCACGACGAGCGACAGGGTCAGCAGGCCGTGCGCGATCGTGGTGCCGTAGGGGGTCTTCGCCGCGGCGGCAGGGTCGACGTGAATCGGATTGTGGTCGCCGGTGACCTTCGCGAACAGGTCGATCTCATCCTGCGTCACCTCTCGCCACTCGGACGGACCGAACGTCTTCCCTGCGATGTCTGGCAGGTTCTCGACGGCGGTGGTCAGCGTGGGCGGGGCGTCTGAGGGCTCGGCCATGGGTGCCTCCGTGATCGGCCGCGCATCGATGCGCGGCGGGGTATCGACAATGATCCGTGATTTCAGGGAAACTGAAATCGAAAGCCACGGTAGCGAAGATCCTGCCGGATGTCACGGGTCGGCATCCGGATGATCTGCCGCCGGATGGGAAGATGCGCACGCAGGGCGAGTCGCGCCCGGGCGGATGAGGAGGCGTCATGGACGAGACGACGGGAGCATACGGGGCGATCACGGTGGAGAGGCCGGGGGAGTTCCGCGGCTTCGCCTACGTGATCAAACAGCTGGAGCTCGCGCTGCGTCGCAGGCTCATGGACGCCTGCCGGGAGAGCGGTCTCACGTCGGCGCAGTACACGGCGCTGTCAGTGCTCGTGCGACGGCCGGGGCTGACGAGTTCGGAGCTCGCCAGAAGGTCCCTCGTGCGTGCGCAGACGATGGCGATGACGATCGATCCGATGCTCGAGACGGGGTTCGTGCGTCGTGAGCCCGACCCCGCACACGCCCGCCGCCGCCTGCTCTTCCTGACGGAGCTCGGGGCGCGCAAACTCGAGGAGGTCGATCCGCACATCGCGGCGCTCGAGGAGCATATGGTCGCAGACCTCGACGCTGCGGAGCGGGACATGCTCGCTGAGCTGCTGCGGCGGTGCCGCCGCACGTTCGAGTAACGAACACGGACGCATCCGACTGCGGCGATTGACACGTCCTGTGCGGAGGTGTCACAGTACCCAGTATCAGTCTATCTGAAAGACATCCGGGTCCAGCGTGGGACACCGGATGAGACGCACGTGAGCAAGGGAGCTTCACATGTCGGTCGACGCCGGAACGGAGCCGCTGCTGCGGGTCCGCGACGTGGAGCTCTCGTTCGGAGGGCTCAGGGTGCTCTCCGACGTCGCGCTCGATGTGCGCGCCGGCACGATCCACGGGCTGCTCGGTCCCAACGGCGCGGGCAAGACGTCGCTGTTCAACTGCATCAGCGGGCTGTACCGCCCGCAGCAGGGCAGCATCACGCTGTCAGGCGATGAACTCCTCTCCCATCCGGCGCATCAGCTCTCCGGCCTCGGCCTCGCACGCACGTTCCAGCACCCGACGCTCGACCAGCACCTCACGGTGCTGGAGAACGTGATGGTCGGAGCGCAGAGTCACATGGCGGGCGGATTCTTCAGCGGCGCGTTCCGCCTGTCAGGGGTGAGGCGGGACGAGAAGCGCGTGCGCGCCCAGGCGATGGACCTGCTGGCGTGGACCGGTCTCGCCGATCAGGCTGATGAGACGCCAGGATCGCTGCCCTACGGCAATCAGAAGCTGGTCGAGCTCGCGCGCGCTGTCGTGTCGCGGCCGAAGCTGCTGCTCCTCGACGAACCGGCCGGCGGGCTCTCGCATCAGGAGATCGACGAGCTGGCGCTGTGCATCCGGGCGCTCAGGGACGAATGGGGGATGACGATTCTGCTTGTCGAGCACCACCTGGGCTTCGTCGGCGACATCACCGACATGGTCGACATCCTCGTCGAGGGGAACAACATCATCACCGCGCCGGCCGCCGAAGCGCAGAAGGATCCCGCGGTGATCAAAGCGTACTTGGGGCAGGCCGTATGACCCTCCTGGAACTGACTGACGTGCACGCCTCGTACGCGGGAGGGAACCGAGTGCTCCACGGCGTCTCCCTGAACGTGGACGAAGGCGGGGTCACGACGCTGCTCGGCGCCAACGGTGCGGGGAAGACCACGACGCTGCGGGCCATCTGCGGCATGGTCGGCCGTCGAGGAACGATCCGGTTCGACGGCCGCGATCTCACGCATATGCGCGCCGACAGGGTCGCCCGCCTCGGCATCGCGCACGTCCCGCAGGGACGGGGCACGCTGACCGGTCTCACTGTGCGCGAGAACCTCGACGCTGGTGCTGCTCTGCGCAGGGATCGCGCCCAGGTCAGGAAGGACCTGGACTTCTACTTCGAACTGTTCCCCCGCCTCGTCGAGCGGGGCAAGCAGAAGGGCAGCAGCCTCTCCGGTGGCGAGCAGCAGATGCTCGCCATAGCCAGAGCGCTGATGGGGGCACCGCGGCTCGTGCTGCTGGACGAGCCGTCGCTCGGCCTGGCGCCGAAGGTCACCAGCGAGGTGTTCGAGACGATCTCGACGCTGCGGCGCGAGACAGGAGTGGCGATGCTGATCGTCGAGCAGAACCCCGCACTGGTCCTCGACATGGCCGACGACGTGATCGTGCTCGAGAACGGACGCGTCGCGGCCTCCGGAAGCCCTGCGGAGCTCTCGGCGCAGGACGCCATCCGACGCGCATACCTGGGAGGCGGGGAATGACTGCGGCGCTGCAGCAGGTGATGGACGGCCTCGCGACGGGGTCCATCTACGCGGCCCTGGCACTCGCGCTCGTCCTCGTGCACCAGTCGACGGGCGTTGTGAACTTCGCCCAGGGCACGATGGGGGCCTTCGGCGCCTACCTCGCCTGGACGATGTGGAGCATCGGGCTGCCCATCGGCGTGGCCGTGCTCATCGCGGTCGTGCTCTCCGTGCCCTTCGGCGCCGCTACCGAGCGCTTCGTGATGCGGCGGCTGTACGGCAAGCACCCTCTGACGCTCATCGTCATCACGGTCGGCATGCTGATCGCGCTGACCGGCATCATCAGCCTGATCTGGGGTCACGGCGCCACGCAGTTCCCGACGATGTTCCCCGAGGGAGTGTTCCGGATCGGCGGTGTCGCCGTCACCTACGAGAGCCTCGGCAACCTCGTGATCCTCGCCATCGTGGTGCTGCTGATGCAGTTCGTGTTCATGCGCACCCGGTTCGGCCTGGTGATGCGCAGCGTCGCCGACAACCGCGAGTCGAGTGCGCTGCTCGGCATCCCCACGGGCCAGCTGCTGATGGTCGGCTGGGGCATGGCGGCTGCGTTCGGAACGCTGGCGGCCTGCCTGATCGCGCCGAGAGTGTTCCTGAGCCCGACCCTGATGGACACTGTGCTGATCTACGCACTCTCCGCCGCGATCCTCGGCGGGCTGAACAGCCCGCTCGGCGCCGTGGTGGCCGCGCTCGCGATCGGCGTGGTCGAGAACCTCGCGGCGACCTACGTGCCCGTGGTGTCCACCGACCTGAAGATCGTCGTTCCGCTGGTGCTGATGGCGATCATCCTGGTCTTCCGCCCGCAGGGCCTGTTCGGAACGAAGGAACTGGTGCGCGTATGAACCGGCCGCTTCTCATCGTCAAGTGGGCGGTCGGCGCACTCGTCGCCGTCGCATTGTTGCTGTTCCCGCTGAACGCGTCGCCGTACGCCACGCTTCAGCTCTCGCTCGCCGCGGCCTACGCGGTCGCCCTGGTCGGGCTGAGCATCGTGACCGGTCATGCCGGGCAGATCTCGCTCGCGCAGGCGGCGTTCTTCGGGCTCGGCGCCTATTCCACCGCGATCTTCGCGAACATGGGCGTGCCCGTCGTCGTCGCCTTCGCTGCGGCCTGCCTCATCCCAGGCCTGCTCGGTCTCATCGTCGCCTTCCCTGTCGTGAAGCTGCACGGCCATTCGCTGGCTCTCATCACACTCGCACTCTCGCTGATCGCTGTGCCCATCGCCATCCGGTTCAAATCCCTCACCGGCGCCACGCGCGGCCTGCGCGCCGACATCGGCGAGGCACCGGCGTGGTCGGGGCTCGCACGCGACCAATGGGGCTTCTACGTGAGCGTGGTCGTCGCCGCGGTGCTGTTCCTCGTGGCGCGCAACATGGTCAAGGGCAAGATGGGCAGGGCGCTCGCGCTGGTGCGCACGAACGAAGTCGTCGGTGCGTCCATGGGCGTGCCGATCCGCCGGTACAAGATCCTCGCCTTCGCGATCTCCGCCTCCTTCGGCGGAGCCGGCGGATTCCTCTTCGTGTACAACACCCAGTACGTCTCGCCGGACACACTCGGCTTCCTGCTGGGGATCACCCTGCTGGCATCGCTGGTCATCGGCGGGATGCGCAGCCTGGTGGGGCCCGTGATCGGCGCCTTGTTCTACGTGTACGTTCCGACGATCGCCGGTTCGGTCAGCCCCGAACAGTCGGCGCTGATCTACGGCATCGTGCTCGTCCTGGTCGTGCTCTTCGTGCCAGGCGGAATCGCCGGAGGGCTGGCACTGCTGCCGCGCCTCATCGCGCGACGACGACGCACCGGGGAGGCGACGGCCGCCGAGCGCGTGCGGGCGCCGCTCCCGCCCAAGGATTCACCCGAACCCATCCATACGCACCATGGAGGAGAACAATGAACACCGCGACCAGTCGTCTCATCGCCGGGATCGCCGCAGTCGGCATCGCCGGCCTGGTCCTGTCTGCCTGCTCACGACCGCCGTCGACAGGAGAAGGCGAGGGCGAGGGCGGAGAAACGGTCACCGCCTCGCCCGGAATCACAGACGACACCATCAAGATCGGCTCCAGCCTTCCCCTTTCCGGCCCGCTCTCGCGCAACGGCGAGACGCAGCTGGCGTCGATGCAGGCCTACGTCGACGCG
This sequence comes from Frigoribacterium sp. JB110, assembly GCF_900163665.1. Classification (GTDB taxonomy): domain Bacteria; phylum Actinomycetota; class Actinomycetes; order Actinomycetales; family Microbacteriaceae; genus Microbacterium. Next base: position 46,311 of record NZ_FUIA01000011.1, on the reverse strand, counting down.
CTCAACGCCGACGGCGGTGTGACGATGGGCGACGGCAATACCCGCGAGGTGGAGTTCGTCTACTACGACGACGCGTACGACCCCTCCAGGCTCGTGCAGAACTTCCAGCGACTGGTCGACCAGGACCAGGTGTTCGCGACCTACGGCATGTTCGGCACCGCGTCGAACCTCGCCGTGATGCCGACCGCCACTGATCTCGAGGTGCCGCAGGTCTTCCTCGGCACCGGCGCCGCAGCGTTCAGCGAGGACCGTGAGGCGAACCCGTACACCCTCGGATGGTGGCCCACCTATCAGAACGAGGCCGCCACCTTCGGCGAGTACCTCGTCTCGCTGGATGAGCCGATGACGGTCGCCTTCCTCGCCCAGAACGACGACCAGGGCGAGGCCTATCTGGAAGGCCTCACATCGGCGATCGAGGGGTCGCAGGTCGAGCTCGTCGATCAGGCGTCGTTCAGTTCGACCGATACCGTCTACGACAGCCAGGTCTCCGCGCTGGCCGCCAGCGAGGCCGACGCCTTCTTCTCCGGCGTGAACGTGCCGTCGGCTCAGACGGCCGTGCTCGAGAAGCTCGGCGACCTGCAGTGGTCGCCGATCACCTACCTGCCGATCGTCTCCGCTGCGCCCGACGTGGTGCGTGAGGCGAGCGCGGGGGACTACCTGCCTGACCTCTACTCCGGGGCGTTCACGAAGTGGCCGTGCTCGCCAGCCGATGAGGAGGACGAGGACGTCCAGAACTACCTGGACGCCATGGCGGAGTACTCCCCGGACGTGGAAGCGTGCTACATCAACACCGTATTCGGATGGGCGATGGCCGACACCCTGACGAAGGCGCTGGAGGCCACCCAGGAGCCGACGCGCGAGTCGTTCATGGAGGCGATCGCGGGCCTTCAGACGGATGAGATCTCGCTGATGCACGATGACCTCACCCTCGACGGCGGCAATCTCGGCAGCCCGCCGATCGCCGACCTCGCCGTGCGCAAGTGGGCATCCGACGATGATGACTGGATGACAGCCGACCTCGGCTGAGTCCGGGCCCCGGCGATGCGCTGAGCTGAATAAGGAGAATCATGGCAGGGATCGAGCTGCCCGAGATCACACCTCGACTGTGGATCGGAGGGCGGTGGCGCGACGCCGCGGACGGCGGCCGGATGGACGTGATCGATCCGTCGACAGGAGAGGTCGTCATCCGTGTCGCCGACGGCGCAGCAGCGGATGTCGAGGCAGCCGTGGCCGCGGCGCGGAAGGCCTTCGACGACGGCGGGTGGTCGCGCATCCCCGCGCGTGAGCGCTCGCGGGTGCTGCTGCGGATCGCGGCCGGCATGCGCGAGCGCAGCGAGGAGCTCGCCGCTGCCGAGAGCATAGACGTCGGCAAGCCGATCTCCCTCGCACGCGCAGTCGACGTGAACAACACTGCGGACTCGTTCGAGTACTGCGCAGCGCTCGCGCAACAGCTCGACGGCGCCACCCGCGATGTGCCCGCTCCCGCCTTCGCCTACACGCGCATCGAACCGCGCGGCGTGGTCGGGGCGATCACGCCGTTCAACTTCCCGATCATCCTGTCGAGCTCGAAGATCGCGCCGGCGCTCGCCGCGGGGAACACGATCGTGCACAAGCCGGCCCCGCAGACGCCGCTGAGCGCGCTGCTGATGGCCGAGATCCTGCGCGATGCGGGAGTTCCCGACGGGGTGTACAACGTGGTCACCGGCGCGAGCCCCGAGCTGGGCGATGCGCTGGTGACGCACCCGGATGTCGACATGGTCGTGTTCACAGGGTCGACGAAGGTGGGCCGGATCGTCGCCAGGAACGCGGGTGAGCATCTCAAGCCGGTTGTGGCGGAGCTGGGCGGCAACGCCGCGAACATCGTGTTCGCCGACGCGGATCTCGACAAAGCGATCGGCGCCGTGATCAGTGCCTTCGTCTTCAACACCGGACAGTTCTGCATGGCGGGACCCCGCCTGCTCGTGGAGCGCTCGATCCACGACACAGTCGTGGGCATCCTCCGCGACGCCGTCGGGAATGTGCCGCTCGGCAGGCCGAGCGACCCCGAGACGGTGATCGGACCGCTGGCGAGTGCCGACCAGCTCAGACGCGTCGAGGAGATGGTGCAGGACGCCGTCGCATCCGGCGGCGAGATCGTCACGGGCGGGGAGCGCATCGATCTCGACGGCGGCTACTACTATCAGCCGACCGTGATCTCGGGGCTCGACCAGAATGCGCTAGCCGTGCGCGAAGAGGTGTTCGGCCCTGTGCTGACCGTGCAGCCGTTCGACACCGAGGAGGAGGCGATCGCGCTCGCGAACGGCACTGCGTACGGTCTGGCCGCCGGCGTGCAGACCACCGACATCAGCCGCGCCCACCGCGTCTCCGCGCGGCTCGAGGCCGGCATCGTGTGGGTGAACGGCTGGGCGATGCTCGACGCGTCGATGCCGTTCGGCGGCGTCAAGGATTCCGGATGGGGCCGCGAGAACGGCCCGGAGGCCCTCGCCTCCTACACCCGCACGAAGTCGGTGCTGATCGGGCTGGAGGAGTAGCCGGATGCGCAGAAGGGGCCGGACGGAGAAGACCCGTCCGGCCCCTTCTCGTCGCGTCAGCGCGTGGCGCCGGCGCGACGCTTGTTGTAGATGTCGAAGGCCACCGCGAGCAGCAGCACGAGGCCCTTGATGATCTGCTGGGCCGACTGCGGCACGCCCATCAGCTGCATGCCGTTGGTCATCACCGCCATCACCAGACCGCCGACGAGCGCGCCGCCGACGCGGCCCACGCCGCCCATCGTCGATGCTCCGCCGATGAAGCAGGCCGCGATCACATCGAGCTCGAACATGTTGCCCATACCGGGCTGCGCGCCGTTGGATCGCGAGGAGAACACCGCGGCGGCGATGCCGGTGAGCATTCCCATGTTCACGAAGATCCAGAAGTTGACGCTCTTGACGTTCACACCCGACAGGCGCGCCGCCGACAGGTTGCCGCCGACGGAGTAGACGTGGCGCCCGAACACTGTGCGGTTCGTGACCACCTGGTACACCAGGATGAGCACGGCCACGATGATCAGCACGAGCGGGAAGCCGCGGTTGTAGGCCAGCGCCCACGCGAAGGCGAGCAGCACGACCGAGACCGAGGCGATCTTCAGGATGAACAGGGTCATCGACTCGACGGGCTGGTTGTAGCCGAGGCGGGTGCGGCGGCTGCGCCACGCGCTGACGATCACACCTGCGACAGCGAACACGCCGATCAGCAGCGTGAACACGTCGACGGTCTGCGCGACGGACTTCAGGCCCTCGCCCTGGCCGACCACGATCTCGCCGAAGACCGGATCGATGAACCCGCTCGCGACTTCTCGATAGGCGTTCGGGAACGGCGACAGCGAGACGTTGTCGAGCACGAGCCACGTCAGTCCGCGGAACAGCAGCATGCCGGCGAGGGTCACGATGAACGCCGGAATGCCGACGAAGGCGACCCAGAATCCCTGCCATACCCCGACGATGAGACCTGTGATGATCGCGGCGATGACGCCGACCCACCACGGCAGGCCCATCCGGATGACGAGCACGGCCGACACGGCCGATGCGAACGCCAGCACGGAGCCGACCGAGAGGTCGATGTGGCCGCCGACGATCACGAGGATCATGCCGAGCGCCATGATCAGGATGTGCGCGTTCTGCAGCACGATGTTGGTCACGTTCTCGGGGCTGAGCAGCGTGCCGTTGGTGAGGATCGTGAACAGCACGATGATCGCGACGAACGCGATGTAGATGCCGGACGTGCGCAGGTTGTGGGTGAGGAGGTTCTTGGCCTCAGTCAGCACGTTGTTCATGCTGCGGTCTCCTTCGCGGAAGTGCTTTCGATTGTCATGAGGCCCATCATCTTCTCCTGCGTCGCCTCAGCGGCGGGAAGCTGGCCCGTGATGCGCCCGTAGGCGAGAGAGTAGATGCGGTCGGACAGCCCGAGCAGCTCAGGCAGCTCGCTCGAGACGACGATGATCGCCTTGCCCGCGGCCGCGAGCGCGCCGATGATCTCGTAGATCTCGTACTTCGCTCCCACGTCGATGCCGCGTGTGGGCTCGTCGAGGATGAGCACATCGGGGTCGGTGTACAGCCACTTCGACAGCACGACCTTCTGCTGGTTCCCGCCGGAGAGGTTGCCCACCACCTGCGCGACCGTCGGAGACTTGATGTTCAGATCGCGGCGGTACTGCTCCGCGATCTTGATCTCCTCATTGCCGTTGACGAAGACCGACGCGGTCGAGAGCTTGCCGAGCGCCGACGAGGAGACGTTCGTCTTGATGTCGCTGATCAGGTTCAGCCCGTACGTCTTGCGGTCCTCGGAGACGTACGCGATCCTGTTCGCGATCGCGTCCTTGACCGTGCGCGTCGAGATCTCCTTGCCGTGCAGGAACACCTTTCCCGACGCGTCGCGCCCATAGCTGCGGCCGAAGACGCTCATCATGAACTCGGTGCGTCCGGCGCCCATGAGGCCGGCGATGCCGACGATCTCTCCTGCCCGCACCGAGATCGAGGCGTCGTCGACGACGATGCGCCCCGGCTGGGTGGGATGCGAGACGCGCCAGTTCTCGACGCGGAAGATCTCTTCGCCGATCTTCGGGGTGCGCTCGGGGAAGCGGCTCTCGAGTGCGCGCCCGACCATGCCCTGGATGATCCGGTCCTGCGTCGCGTCCTGACCGTGCATATCGATCGTCTCGATCGTCTCTCCGTCGCGGATGATCGTCGTCGAGTCGGCGATGTCGACGATCTCTCCCAGCTTGTGCGAGATGATGATGCAGGTGATGCCCTGCTCGCGAAGGTCGCGCAGCAGGCCGAGCAGATGCTCGGAGTCGTTGTCGTTGAGGGCGGCCGTCGGCTCGTCGAGGATCAGCAGCTTCACGTCCTTGGTGAGCGCCTTCGCGATCTCCACGAGCTGCTGCTTGCCGACGCCGAGCTGACCGATCGGGGTCGTCGGGTTCTCGCGCAGGCCCACCCTCTCCAGCAGCTTGGCCGCCTCGGCGTTGGCCTCGTGCCAGTCGATCAGACCCCCGCGGACGATCTCGTTGCCGAGGAACAGGTTCTCCGTCACCGACAGGGCCGGGACGAGGGCGAGTTCCTGATGGATGATGACGATGCCGGCTCGCTCGGAATCCTTGATGGCACCGAAACGCTGCGGCTTGCCGTCGAAGACGATATCGCCGTCGAATGTGCCGTGCGGGTAGACACCGGACAGCACCTTCATGAGGGTTGATTTTCCGGCGCCGTTCTCACCGCAGATCGCGTGGATCTTGCCTCGTTCGACGTTGAGGCTCACGTCTTTGAGGACCTTGACGCCGGGGAAGTTCTTGGTGATGTTGCGCATCTCGAGGATCGCGTCAGACATCGCTGCTCCTGTCATTCGTTCGCAGAATCGATTCGGGCCGGTCCGGCGGGGCCGCCGCGTGCGACGGCCCCGCCGGACCTCAGCGCGCGGAGTTACTCCGCGACGCCCGCTTCGATCTCGTCCTCCGACCAGTAGTCGGAGTCGACCAGCAGCTCGCCGATGTTGTCGGCGACGACGATGTCGGACTCGAGCAGGAACGACGGTACGACCTTGACGCCGTTGTCGTACGACTCGGTGTCGTTCGCCTCAGGCTCCTCGCCCTCGGCGAACGCCGTGGCTGCTGCGACGGCCTGCGAGGCGAGCTTGCGAGTGTCCTTGAAGATCGTCGCGTACTGCACACCGTCGCGGATCAGCTTGACCGATGCGATCTCGGCGTCCTGACCGGAGAGGATCGGCAGGCCCTCCTCGATCGTGGAGCCGTAGCCGGCGTTCTCGAGTGCCGTGATGATGCCGCGCGAGATGCCGTCGTAGGGCGCGAGCACGCCGTCGAGCGGGTCGGAGCCGCCGTTGTAGGTGCTCGTGAGCAGGTCCTCCATGCGCTTCTGTGCCGTGGCCTGGTCCCAGCGCAGCGTGGAGATGGTGTCCATGTCGGTCTGACCGGACGGCACCGTGAGGCGGCCGTCGTCGAGGAAGGGCTGCAGCGTGTCCATCGCGCCCTGGTAGAAGAACTTCGTGTTGTTGTCATCCGGCGAACCGGCGAACAGCTCGACGATCTTCTCCTCGTCGAGCCCGGTCTCCTCGTTGTTCTCGTCGAGGTAGCCGAGACCGCGCAGCAGCGACTGCGCCTGCTGCACGCCGACCGTGTAATTGTCGAAGGTGACGTAGAAGTCGACGTTCTCCGTGCCGTTGATGAGGCGGTCGTACGAGATGATCGGGATGCCCTTGCCCGCGGCGTTCTCGAGCTGGGTCGCCAGCGCCGTGCCGTCAATCGATGCGACGATCAGGATGTCGGCGCCGTTCGTGATCATCTGGTCGATCTGCTGCTGCTGACGCGGGATGTCGTCGTTCGCGAACTGGAGGTCGACGTCGTAGCCGGCATCCTCCAGCTGCGACTCGACCGCCTCGCCGTCGGCGATCCAACGCTCGCTCGTCTCCGTCGGCATCGCCACACCGACGGTGATGTCCTCTGCCGCGCCGTCTCCTTCGCCTGATCCCGAGCCGTCGCTCGCACACCCGGCAAGACCGATGCCCAGGGCGACGGCGCCGGTGATGGCGATCAAACGCATGCCAGTTCGCTTCATTGCTGTGTCTCTCTTCGTTGAAAGTGGGAGCGCTCCTATCCGTGGAACGGGGCGCATCGTGCTCAGTGGCCGCACAGCCGGGCTGCGGAACCGCTGGATGGCACATTACATATTGACGAGCCTATGGACAAATTACTTTCGCGTAACATACGGTGACGTCAGGCGGCTCAGAGAGGAACGCGGCTCAGCACACATGGTGGATCCCATCCTGCGCATGTCGGGGATCACGAAGCGATTCCACGGCGTCACGGCGCTGTCGGACGTGTCGATCGACGTGATGCCCGGCGAGGTGCACGCCATCTGCGGCGAGAACGGAGCCGGCAAGTCGACCCTGATGAACGTGCTCTCCGGTGTGCACAGGGCGGGATCGTTCGACGGGAGCATTCGGCTCGACGGGCAGGACGTCGCCTTCCGCTCGGTCAGGGACAGCGAGAGTCACGGCATCGCCATCATCCATCAGGAGCTCGCCCTCGTCCCGAACCTCTCGATCGCCGAGAACATCCACCTCGGCAACGAGATCTCACGCCGCGGGCTGATCGACTGGCGTCGCACGAACGCACGGGCCGCCGAGGTCATGGCGCGCGTCGGTCTCGACGAGAACACCTCTACCAGGGTCGGCGATCTGGGCGTCGGCAAGCAGCAGCTCGTGGAGATCGCCAAAGCGCTCGCGAAGGACGTGAAGCTTCTCATCCTCGATGAGCCGACCGCCGCGCTGAACGACTCGGACTCCGAGCGGCTGCTCGGCCTGATCGACCAGCTGCGTGCGCAGGGGATCACCTGCATCGTCATCTCCCACAAGCTGCGCGAGGTGCTCCGCGTCGCCGACCGGATCACGGTGCTCCGCGACGGCAGGACGATCGAGACGATGCGACGCGACCATCCGGCCACGGACGAGGGCAGGATCATCCGGGCGATGGTGGGGCGCGACCTCGACAGCCTCTTCCCTCCGCGCGATCCGGATATCGGAGATGAGATGTTCCGCGTCGAGAACTGGAGCGTTCATCATCCGGCTGACCGCGAACGGGTCGTCGTCGATGACGTCAGCCTCTCCGTGCGGGCGGGAGAGATCATCGGGCTCGCGGGCCTGATGGGGGCAGGGCGCACCGAACTCGCCATGAGCATCTTCGGACGCTCGTACGGCTCGGCCATCACCGGATCGGCGTTCAAACGCGGGCAGCGGATCGAGCTGCGCACCGTGGAGCAGGCGATCGGGCACGGGATCGCGTATGCGACGGAGGACCGCAAGCAGTACGGGCTCAACCTGATCGGCGACATCCGGGCGAACGTCTCCTCCGCCGCGCTGTCGCGCCTCGCCAGGTTCGGCATCGTCGACCGCTTCCGCGAGCACAAGGTGGCGGACGCGTATCGGTACAAGCTGAACATCAAAGCGCCCGGCGTCGACGCCGTGACGGGAGGGCTCTCCGGCGGGAATCAGCAGAAGGTCGTGCTGTCGAAGTGGATGTTCACGAACCCGGACGTGCTCATCCTCGACGAACCGACGCGCGGCATCGACGTCGGCGCGAAATACGAGATCTACGGCATCATCAATGAGCTGGCGGCACAGGGGAAGGCGGTCATCGTCATCTCCTCGGAGCTGCCGGAGATCATCGGACTCTCGGATCGCATCTATACGATCGCCGAGGGACGCATCACGGCAGAAGTCGCCAGGGAGGATGCGACCCAGGAACTGCTCATGCGCGGCATGACCGCCGGATTGTGATGGGTGGCGTTGATGACGATGGATGAGGTGGGATCAGCGCGCGATCGCGGGACGGCATCGTGGGCCGGGGCTCCGTCGCGCACCACGGGCACGCGCACGACGAACGAGGAGGTCAGGCAGCAGAATCTCTCGGCCGTGCTCCGCCTCGTGCATGTGAACGGCGCGCTCTCACGTTCGCACATCGGCGCCGCGACAGGGCTGAACCGATCGACGATCACGGCGCTGGTGACCGAGCTGCTCGATCTCGGCGTGACCCGTGAGGCGGAGACGGCGCCGACGGGACGTGTCGGTCGGCCGTCCCTCGGCGTCGCGGCCGACGATGCGGTGGTCGCGCTCGGCATCCGCGTCGAGCCCGACGCCGTCTCCGTCGCCCTCGTGGGGCTGGGCGGCACCGTGCACTCCCGTGTGCGGCACGACCTGTCGAGTCCGCCGAGCCCGCGCCGCTTCGTCCAGATCGCCCGCTCCCTCGTCGACGGCATGCGCGCCGACATCGACCGTCACTACCGACTGGTGGGCGCGGGGCTCGCGGTGCCGGGGCTCGTCGATGAGGCTGGCACCGTGGTGGTCGCCCCTCCGCTGGGGTGGCGGCGGGAGGCGATCGCGACCCGGCTCGAGCGCGCACTGGGCATTCAGGTGACCGCAGGGAACGACGCCAGCGTCGGCGCCATGGCCGAGGCGCGCTTCGGAGTGGGGCGCGACGCCGACAACCTGCTGTACCTGGGAGGCGGCCTTCACGGCATCGGCGGCGGCCTCGTCTTCGATCGCACGTTGCTGCGGGGCACGTCGGGGTTCGCGGGCGAGCTGGGGCACACGGTCGTCGACCCGCGCGGGGCGCGATGCGCCTGCGGGCGCCGCGGATGCCTGTCGGCCGAGGTGAACCCCGCACCGCTGCTCGAGCTGCTCGGGCGCCGCAAGCTCGATGAGGACGAGCTCGACATCGAGCTCGGCGTCGCGCGCGACCCTGCGATCACAGCGGAGCTCGAGCGCCAGGTCGACGTGCTGTCACTGGCGCTGACGAACTTCGTCAACGCGTTCGCCCCGGAGGCCGTCATCCTGTCCGGATACCTCGGCGTGCTGTTGGCGGCCAGTCGCGAGCGGCTCTCTCGGGCGGTGCACGTCGACCCGGTCGGCGCCGAGGGGCGCCACGTCCGCCTCGAACGCGCCCACATGCGCTCCCGCCTGATGCAGCTCGCCCCCGCCGAGATGGCCTTCGCCCCGCTGCTGGCCGACCCGGTCGGACTCGCCCCGCGGCCGGGGCGCTGACGCGCGCGTTCACCTGACGCCAACTGCTCCAGAAACGACGTTGTGGTAGCAGCTGGCGTCAGGTGAACGGGGTCCCTACAGCGCGCCGGTTGAGCGCCAGCCGCCCTGGTAGGTGTCGCGGGCGACCGCGGCGTAGGGGACGGGGCTGACGATGGCGCGCACCTTCAGCTGCTGGTGCGGCTCGACGGTGGTCTTGTCGCTGCCTCCGTCGGGCTCGCCCCAGACGACCGTGACCTCGGCGCCCTCCGGCACATCGCGGTCGACGGTCGCCAGCGACAGGCCGCGCTTCTCGTTCGCGGTGACACCGGTGAACAGCGACAGGCCGATGTTGGTGCCGTCGGCGTCGAGCACGGCGTCGAAGTTGCTGGAGCCGTAGTTCGCGTTCGGCAGGTCGAAGAACTGGTAGCCGTCGCCATCGCGGTCGAGCACCGTGGTGAGCGCCTTCGACAGGTCCTCGTCGTTCCATGCGAGCGTCACCTTGCGGCGCTGCTTCTCCGGCTCGACCTTCTCGAGGGCGTCGCGGCCGATGAAGTCGTGGTCGAACTTCACGAACGAGCCGTAGCCGAGCTCCCACGGGTTGAGGTAGTAGTCCTCGATGTTGTCCGAGACGAACGAGCCGGCGACCGCGTTGATCGCCTCGTAGCTGTTCGTCGGCAGCCACTCGCGGTAGGCGCGCTCAGCCTCGCTCGAGTAGATCGCCGGCAGCGGCGAGGGGATCCATCCGGACTCGAGCGTGTTCGACGAGTACGCGCGCGAACCGCACGGCTCGATGCCGAACTCCGCACCGGCTTCGAGGATCGCGTTGCGGATCTTCTCGTGCTCGGAGTACGGGCCCCACAGCTCCAGTCCCGGGGCGCCCGCCATGCCGTGGCGGAGCGTGCGCACCTGCACGCCCGCGACCTCGAGGTAGCCCATGTGGAAGAACTTGACCTTCTCCAGTGTGCCGCCGTTGAGCTTCTCGATGATCGACCACGCGGCAGGGCCCTGGATCTGGAAGCGGTAGTACTCGCGCGTCACGGCGTGCCCGTACGGGCGCGAGGGGGAGCGGTCGTCGTAGCGCCACTCGACGTCGTACCCGCCGGTCTCGGCGTGGAACTGCAGCCAGTTCGCGCCAGGTGCACGGCCGACGTAGACGTACTCGCCCTGCGATTCGTGGAACAGGATGCCGTCGCCGATGACGCCGCCGTTCGACGCCGTGGGCACGAACTGCTTCGCCGTGTTCACCGGGAAGTTCGCGAAGCTGTTGATGCCCGTGTCGCTGAGCAGCTTCAGCGCGTCTGGACCCTTCACGAAGAAGTTCACCATGTGGTGCGTCTGGTCGTAGAGCACAGCCGTGTTTCGCCACGCCTTCTGCTCGCGGCGCCAGTTCGAGAACTCGGTCGGCACGACCGGGTAGATGTAGGTGCCCAGTTTCGAGTTGCGCAGCAGTTCGACTGTGCTGCCCGACTCATCGAGCAGTTCCTGCAGGTTCTTGGCCATCGTGGCTCCTTCGACCGTGAGTGACGTCCTCGTCTGATCTTCCCCGCGAGAGGGCCCGCGGGGAACCCGGATGTCTCCTGACGGAAGACCCGGATGAGAGGTACCCATGTTCATAGGTATCTCGTAACCAGAATTGTAGACAAAATGTTGATCATTTCGCCAGGGGGTGATTCACTGTTTCTGCGCGCGGACCATCACGATGCGCGCAGAACGGAGAGCTCTTCCATGGCAGAGCAGACCCCGGCGCTCCTCGTGGTGAGCGCCCATGCCGGCGATTTCGTATGGCGCGCGGGCGGCGCGATCGCGGCCGCGGCGATGCGCGGTGAGAAGGCGACCGTCGTGTGCGTGTCGTACGGTGAGCGGGGAGAATCGGCCAGCCAGTGGCTCGCGGGGAAGTCGCTCGACGAGATCAAGGCAGTGCGCCGCGAGGAGGCGACAGCGGCCGCCGATGCGCTCGGAGCCGAGATCGAGTTCCTCGACATGGGTGACTATCCGCTGGTGGAGTCGCAGGAGGCTGTCGCCAAGCTCGTCGATGTGTACCGCCGTGTGCAGCCGACGGTGGTGCTCACGCATCCCCTCGCCGACCCGTACAACGGCGATCACCCGGCGGCTGCGCGGATGGCGCTGCAGGCGCGCGTTCTGGCCCAGGCGATCGGCGTGGCGAACTCCGACGGCACGTTTCCCACCACGGATGACATCATCGGCGCGCCGCCGGTGTTCTTCTTCGAGCCGCACCAGCCAGAGCAATGCGATTTCAAGCCGAACGTGCTGCTCGACATCACCGATGCGTTCCCGCGCAAGCAGGCGGCGATGGAGTGCCTGCCGGCGCAGAAGCACATGTGGAAGTACTACACCGACCTCGCCGAGCGCCGTGGCGTGCAGGTCAAGCGCAACGCCGGCCCGAACCTCGGCCTGCCGCACGAGACGATGGGTGAGGCATACCAGCGGTACTACCCGCAGGTGACGGGGGAGCTGAGATGAGCTCGCCTCTCGGCATCGTCGTCACCGACATCCGGCGCGGCGACGCGGCCGTGATCGCTCGCCTGGCTGAGCACGGCGTGGCGACCGTGCACGAGGCGCAGGGCCGCGTGGGTCTGGTGGGCCCAGGCATCCGGCCGATCCAGCAGGGTGCGCGCATCGGCGGGTCTGCTGTCACGGTGCTGAGCTGGCCAGGCGACAATCTGATGATCCACGCGGCGATCGAGCAGTGCGAGCCGGGCGACGTGCTCGTCGTGGCCACGACATCCGGATCCGCCGACGGCGCGTTCGGTGACCTGTTCGCCACGGCGCTGAAGGCGCGCGGGGTGCTCGGCCTCGTCACCGAGACGGGCGTGCGCGACACCGCCGACCTGCGCGAGATGGACTTTCCTGTCTGGTCGAACGGCGTGCACTCGCAGGGCACCGTCAAGGCGACCGCGGGCTCGGTCAACGTCTCCGTCACGGTGGGCGGGCAGCTCATCCGGCCCGGCGACATCGTGATCGCCGACGACGACGGCATCGTGTGCGTGCCTCGTGAGGGGGCCGATGCCGCGCTCGAGAAGTCCGACGCCAGGCAGGCGAAGGAGGACGCCGACCGTGAGGCGTACGGATCGGGTGCGGAGCTCAGCCTCGACCGCAAGGGTCTGAGAACGACGCTCGAGGGCCTCGGAGTGCGGTATATGTCGCAGGAGGAATACGGCCGATGAGTATCGGCATCCCGTGCATTCAGATGCGGGGAGGCACGTCCAAGGGGGCGTACTTCCTGGCCTCCGATCTGCCGGCTGACGCCGCCGAACGCGACGAACTGCTGCTGCGCACCATGGGCACACCGGATGAGCGGCAGATCGACGGCATCGGCGGCGCGCACCCGCTCACCTCGAAGGTCGCGGTCGTCTCGCCGAGCGACGGCGCCGACACCGATGTCGACTACCTGTTCCTGCAGACCGGCGTCGACGAGGCGTTCGTCAGCGACAAGCAGAACTGCGGCAACATCATCGCAGGCGTCGGCCCGTTCGCCGTCGAGCGCGGGCTCGTCGCGGCGACGGCCGGCCAGACGCGCGTGCGCATCCGGATGCTGAACACCGGGAGCATCGCGACGGCGACGTTCCGCACCGAGACCGGTGCGAGCGGCACGGTCTCGGTCGACTACGACGGCGACCAGGCGATCGACGGCGTGCCGGGAACAGCGGGTGCGATCGCGCTCGACTTCGAGGGCACAGCGGGCTCGACTGCCGGAGCGCTGTTCCCGACCGGGAGCGTCAGGGACGAGATCGACTCCGTCGCCGTCACCTGCGTCGACAACGGCATGCCGTCCGTGCTGCTGCGGTCTCAGGACCTCGGCATCGATCCGGATGCCGCGCCGGCAGATCTCGAAGCGGACGCCGCCCTCGCCGAGCGTCTCGAACACCTCCGGATCTCTGCGGCCGACCGGATGGGGCTGGGCGACGTCGCGCGGGCCACGATCCCGAAGATGGTCGCCATCTCCGCCCCGCGAGGCGGGACCGGTATGACGACGCGCACGTTCCTGCCCCAGGGCGGTGACGGCTTCCGTGTGCATACCTCCGTCGGTGTGCTCGGCGCGCTCACCGCGGCCGCGGGCGCCGTGGCGCGAGGTTCCGTCGGAGAAGGCGTGGCCGTGCCGCCGGCGGAAGGCGAGCCGTTCGTCGTCGAGCACCCCACGGGTCACTTCGACGTCGACGTCGCCATCGCCGAACGGGACGGCGCATTCGACGTGACGCGGTCCGTCGCCATCCGCACCGCGCGCAAACTGTTCGAGGGAACCGTGTTCCCCCGCCCGAGACTGTGATTCACCCGAGCGCGCCCCGATCATCCGGGGCATCGCGCAACACCTGTCAGAGAGGACGACGATGACCGACTACACATCGTTCGACATCGCACACCTGGCGAACGTCGAGCTGTACACGCCGAAGTTCGACGAGAGCCTGTTCTTCTTCCGCGACCTGCTCGCGATGCGGGTCGTCGCCGAAGCGGGTGATTCGGTGTACCTGCGCACGTGGGACGACTACGAGCTGTACACCATCAAGCTCACGAAGAAGGACGCCGCCGGCGTCGGCCGCACGTCGCTGCGCGCATCGAGCCAGGAGGCACTGGAGCGGCGCGTGAAGGAGATCGAGGCCGCCGGTCTCGGCATCGGCTGGGTCGACGGCGAGGTCGGCACAGGCAGGACGTACCTGTTCAACGACCCGGACGGTCACGAGCTCGGGATCTACTACGAAACCGAGCGCTACGTCGCCGGCTCAGAGGACCGACCCGCGCTGAAGAACCAGGCATCGAAGTTCCCCGGCGTCGGCGTGAACGCGCGACGGCTCGATCACATCAACTTCCTGGGCAAGGACGTCGAGGCCAACGGCGAGTTCATGCGCGATGCCCTCGGCATGCGCGAGAGCGAGCGCATCAGGCTCAACAACGGAAAGTTCGCCGCCTGGTGGTTCCACTTCGGGCTGAAGTCGTACGACATGGTCTACAGCGATGACTGGACCAAGCACGGCAACCGCCTGCACCACATCGCCTTCGCACCAGACACGCGCGAGGACATCCTCAAGGCCGCCGACATCTTCCTCGAGAACGGCATCCACATCGAGTCAGGCCCGCACAAGCACGCGATCAACCAGACGTTCTTCCTGTACGTGTGGGAGCCGGGCGGCAACCGCATCGAGTTCGCCAACGCCGGCGCGCGCCTGCTGCTCGACCCGGATCAGCCGGTCGTCGAATGGAGCGAAGAAGAGCGCAAGAAGGGTCAGGCCTGGGGAATGAAGACGATCGAGTCCTTCCACACCCACGGCACTCCCGTCGTGTGACGGGTGCGTCGGCGAGTCAGGCTCCGTCGACGATCTGCAGGAGCAGCCGGTGCAGCTCGGCGCGGTCGTGTTCGTCCGCGCCGCCGGTGACGATCGGCTCGATGGCGTCGACCTTCGGGCGCAGGTCCGCGAGCGCTTCGGCGCCGTCCGGAGTGACATGCAGCGACTTGCTGCGCGCATCGTCGGCGGACGCGGTCCTGGCGAGCAGGCCCCGCCGCACCATCCGCGCCACGAGGTCGGCGATCGTCGACCGGTCGAGGCCGAGGGTCGCACCGAGCCGCGCCTGACTCGCACCTGGCTCGCGTGAGACGACGTGCAGCGCCGCGTACTGCACGCTCGAGATCGTGGTCGACACGTGCGCGTTCCACGCCGCCTGGTGCACCTGCTGTGCGCGCCGGAGGAGGTGACCGGTGTGGGTGAGGAGGCGGGAGTCGATGGTGCTCATGACGCCGGCCTGCCAGTCGCGACCGGGCGGAAGAACGCGCGCTCGAAGAACGCGACGAGCTCTTCTGTCGCCTCGAGCGGCAGCACCTGTGCGATGTACTGATCGGGCCGCACCAGCACGAGAGCGCCGCGTTCGCGATCGATGCCGCGCATCGCGTAGATGTCTCCGGCGCCTGGCACGAACGCCTTGTGGTGATCGGTCAGCCCGAGCCTGCCGGCACGCGGTGCGAGCAACGGGGGCACGTTCGACGCGTCGGCGTCGTGCAGGTCGCGCTGCAGCACGCCGCGCACGTCGAGGATCGCGTCGACGTCGAGTCCCGCGCCGTAGCGCCGGATGGGGGAGCCGTCGCCTGCTGCGAGCCACTCGCACAGCGCATTCATCCGGTGCTCACCCGCATCGGCGAACAGATACGCACGCCACCGGCCATCGGCGGTGTGGCAGTGGCCGAGCTGCATCGGCCGCCCGTCGCCGACGCGCACGACGGGCGCGGAATGGAACCTCTCGCCGACGATCAGACCCGTCGCGAGCTCCTGGTGCGCATCGGTGCCGGTGAGGGGAGAGTGCTCCGGCGCGTAGCGTGCGGCGACGCCTGCCGTGTAGCGCCCCTGCTGCGTGAAGTACGCGGCCAGCTCGTCGGGGTCGATGCCGCCGCGCTCCGGATGATCCGGATCCGCCGCCGGCGCGGCGATCATCTCCGACCATTCCTTGTCGAAGTCGATCAGCTCCTGCGCGATCGGCCGGCGCTCGGCATCGTAGGTCTCGAGGAGCTGCGGATCGGCCCGCCCCTCCAAGACCGCTGCGAGCTTCCAGCCGAGGTTGAAGCCGTCCTGCATCGACACGTTCATGCCCTGCCCCGCCTTCGCGGAGTGCGTGTGGCACGCGTCACCCGTGATGAACACGCGCGGGTCGACGCCAGCGCGGCCGACCGCGTCGTCGAAGCCGTCGGCGATCCGCTGGGCTACCTCGTACACGCTGAACCACACTGTCTCGGCGGCCTCGATCGAATACGGCTGCAGGATCCGCCCGGCCACCGCGAGCACGTCCTCCGCCGTCTTCGAACGGATGTCGCCGCGATCGGCTTCGGTCACGGTGCCGAGATCGACGTAGAGGCGCACCAGGTGCCCGCCCTCGCGCGGGATCGACAGCAGGGAGCCGTGCCCGTCCGACTGCACAGCGTTCTTGAACCGGAAGTCGGGGAAGTCGGTGATCGGCATGATGTCCATCACGCCCCATGCATGGTTCGTGCGGTCACCGGAGAGCGTGCGATCGATCGCCCCGCGGACATCGCTGCGAGCGCCGTCGGCTCCGATGACATAGCGGGCCCGGATGACACGCGCCTCGCCGCTCGGAACGCCTCTGAGCGCGACCTCGACCGGATGGGAGCGCGAGTCGTCACGGGTCAGGCCGATGAACTCCCAGCCGTGGTCGACGCCGAGCCGGGTCGGCGCCTTCGCCATCGCGCCGCGCAGATGGTCGTGGATGCGGGCCTGGTTCAGGATGATGTGCGGCATCTCGCTGAGGTCGTCGGCGACGTCCTGCACGCGATCGGCTCTGCGGATCTGCGAACGGGCATCCGGATCCGGCCGCCAGAAGTGCACCTCGGTGACCCAGGCGCCCTCGTCGATCATCTGCCCGGCGAGGCCGAACGCCTGGAACATCTCGAGGGAGCGGCAGGCGACGCCGTCGGCCTGGCCGAGCTGCAACGGCTCGGGTCGGCGCTCGATGACGGCCGTCGAGATCGCCGGGAACTGCGCGAGCTGCGCGGCGGCGACCAGTCCGGCCGGCCCTGACCCGACGACCAGCACGTCGACCTCGTCGGGGAGACCGCTGCGCGGGGGAGCCGTCGCCGGGCGAACGGCGGGATCGCCGGGGTGGAACCCGTCTCGGTAGTACTCCATGCCGGACTCTTTCGTTGGGGTACGAACAGAATATGGTACGTACCCCAACGAACGCAAGGAGCAATATCGCGGGCGCCGGTGTTCGGATGCGGAACGGCCCTCGGCTTCGTGTGAAGCCGAGGGCCGTTCCGGAAGGTGGTCGTCACGCGTTGATGTCGACGTCCTTGGTCTCCTTGCCGAGGAGCAATGCGACCAGGGTGAGTACACCGGCGGCCGACATGTACAGGCCCACCAACCACGGGTTGCCGTCGCCGACGCTCCACAGCCAGATGGCGATCAGCGGAGCGACCGATGCGCCGAGGATCGAGGAGACGTTGTACGCCACGGCTGATCCGGTGTAGCGCACCGATGTCGGGAACAGCTCAGGCAGCAGCGCGCCCATCGGGCCGAACGTCATGCCCATCAGTGTGAACCCGAAGATCAGGAACGTCTGCGTGAGAGCCCCGGTGAACTGCGCGCTGTCGTGCGGCATCAGGAAGACCGTGTACACCAGGCCGAGCGCGATGATGCCGCAGGTCACCCAGATCAGCAGTCTGCGGCGGCCGATCTGGTCGGCGAGGGGACCGGAGATGAGGGTGAAGATGCCGAAGAACACCACCCCGAAGATCTGCATCAGCACGAAGTCGGTGCGCGCGAAACCGAGCCCCGGCACGTCGGCATCGGCGGCCGTGGTGCCGTACGAGAGCGTGAAGTTCGTCATCAGGTAGAACAGCACGTAGGTGGCGAGCATGAAGAACGTGCCCAGGATGAGCTGCCACCAGTGCTTGGCGAACACGTGTCCGAGCGGTGCCTTCTTGATGTCGCCCTTCTTCTCGGCGCGCTGGAACGCGTCGGACTCGACGAGCTTCAGCCGCACCCACAGGCCGACGACGACCATCACGGCCGAGAACAGGAACGGGATGCGCCATCCCCAGGAGAGGAAGGCGTCTTCGACGTTGGCGGCGTCGCCGGGGAGAGCGTAGTTCAGCACGAGGAACAGCAGGTTCGCGATGATGAAGCCGATCGGAGCACCCAGCTGCGGGAAGGTGCCGTACAGCGCGCGTTTGCCCTCGGGCGCGTTCTCGGTCGCCACCAGGGCGGCGCCGGACCACTCGCCGCCGAGCGCGAAGCCCTGGGCGAGACGCAGCACCAGCAGCAGTCCGGCGGCCCACAGCCCGATCGCGTCGTACGTCGGCAACAGGCCGATGAGGAACGTCGCGATGCCCATCGTCAGCAGCGATGCTACAAGCGTGGACTTGCGGCCGAACTTGTCGCCGAAGTGGCCGTACACGATTGCGCCGATCGGACGGGCGACCATTGCTGCGCCGAACACAGCGAACGACGACAGCAGGCCGGCGGTCGGGCTGAACTCGGGGAAGAACAGGTGCGGGAAGACGAGGGCGGCGGCGGTGGCGTACGCGTAGAAGTCGTAGAACTCCACCGTCGTGCCGACGAGGCTTGCGGCGATCACGCGGCCGCGGGAGTTGAGCGGCTTCGAAGCCGCCTGAGTGGTGCTGGTCATGAGCTGCCTTAGCAATGATGCGGATGAAAGGCAGGCCGGAAGGTGGGGTCTGCTCCGTCGGCTCCGGAGTCGGCTCGACGGGTCGCGCCGCGCCGCCCCGTGAGCGGTGTGCGGCGTCGTGGCCGGGCACAATCGACGATTCTATACCCGTGGATGCACCCGTCGGGCTCTCACGCGGGCAGCGGAGCGCGAATCGCTCAGCGCCACATCACAGCGAGACCGGCGTTGACCAGCACCAGCGCGCCGATCAGCCAGAACGTCCACACCGGCAGCGGCTTGTCCTTCTTCGCACGTGCGCTGGAGATTCCCATCAGCGCGCCGATGACGATGAGCACGATGAGCTTCGTGCCGATCTTCGCGTAGTTCATCTCACCGTCGCCCATGCCCCACGGGGCGGCGAGGGCGAGGCCTGCGACCAGGGCGACGACCATGCCGAGGTTCATCACCTTGTTCACCTTGAAGGTGCGCTGCGCGGCCTCGACGAACCAGCTGCCGAACAGGAGCGCGAACCCGATCAGGTGAATGAAAAGGGTGGCGTGCCGCAGAATCTCCATGTTTCTACCCTACGTAGAAATCTGAAGGATTCAAGTCTCGACTGAGTAACGCGCGGCTGCGGGGTCAGCGCGGATCGCGCAGCACCGCGGCGGTGGCCAGTGCGGCCTCGGCCGCTTCTGCACCCTTGTCCTCGTGGGAGTCGGCGAGCCCTGCGCGGTCGAGCCCCTGCTGCTCGTCGTCCGTGGTCAGCACGCCGAAGCCGACGGGCTTGCCGGTGTCGAGCGCAACCCGCGTGAGACCGTCGGTGGCCGCCGAGGACACGTACTCGAAGTGCGGAGTGCCGCCCCGGATGATCACGCCGAGCGCCACGACCGCGTCCGCGCCTCGGTCGAGGGCGGCTTTGGCCACGACGGGCAGCTCGAACGAGCCGGGGACCCGCACGAGCGCATGGGTCGCGCCCGCGGCGTCGAGCGCCCGCTGCGCGCCCGCGATCAGCCCTTCCGAGATCGTCTCGTGCCACGTGCCGGCCACGACGACCACGTTCAGGCCGGTGCCGTCGATCCGGTCGGCCTTCGGTGCTCCCTCAACGCTCATGCGCTCTGGTTCCCTTCGATCTGCTCGCCCTGGTGGGGCTCGTCCTTCATCAGTGCGATGGCGGCGGCGAGCTCGTCCTCGCCGATGATGTGACCCATCCGGTCGCGTTTGGTGGTGAGGTACTGGTGGTTGTTCGGGCCGACGCCCACGATCAGCGGAACCTGCTCGGCGACGTCGATGCCGAACCCGCGCAGCTGGGTGACCTTGTCCGTGTTGTTCGTGAGCAGGCGCACGCTCTTCACGCCGAGGTCGGCGAGGATCCCGGCCGCCGCGGCGTAGTCGCGGGCATCGGCCGGCAGGCCCAGCGCGGTGTTGGCATCGAGTGTGTCGAGCCCCTCCTCCTGCAGCGCGTACGCGCGCAGCTTGTTGATGAGGCCGATGCCTCGCCCCTCGTGCCCTCGCATGTAGATCACGGCGCCGCCGTCGGCGTCGATGCGTTCGAGCGCCGCGTCGAGCTGGGAGCCGCACTCGCATTTCTGCGAGTGGAAGGCCTCACCCGTCAGGCATTCCGAGTGGACGCGCACCAGCGGCGCGTCGACCGCTGACAGATCGCCGGAGACGATCGCCAGGTGGTCGGTGCCGGTCATCCTGTCTTTGTACGCCAGGAAGCGGAAGGTGCCGTGCGCGGTGGGCACGACGGCGTTCGCCCGCAGGCTCACGGCGCGCCGCGTCGGTGCCAGCTCCTCGCCGCTGTCGTCGTGCTCGGCGAGGTGGGCGGCGAGTCTCTCGATCGTGGTGACCGGTACGTCTTCGCGCTGCCCCATCTCGATCAGGCCGGGCAGTCGCATCATGCTGCCGTCGTCGGCGACGATCTCGCCGATCACTCCGACTGGGGCGAGGCCTGCGAGTCGCATCAGGTCGACGGCGGCCTCTGTGTGCCCCGCACGCTCGCGCACGCCGCCGGGGACTGCGCGCAGCGGCAGGATGTGGCCGGGCCGGATGAGGTCGGTCGGCCCGGCGTCCGGATCGGCCAGCACGTTCAGCGTGCGCGCACGATCGTGCGCGCTGATGCCTGTCGTCACACCGGAGGCGGCGTCGACGCTCACGGTGTATGCGGTGCCGCGGGCATCCTCGTTGTGGGTCACCATCGGCGGCAGCTCGAGTCTGTCCGCCCACTCCGACGGCATCGGAGCGCACAGGTAGCCGGAGGTGTATCGCACCGTCCACGCCAGCCACTCCTGCGAGGCGAGCTCGGCCGACAGGATGACGTCGCCCTCGTTCTCTCGGTCCTCGTCGTCGGCGACGATGACGGGGCGGCCCTCGCGCAGCGCGGCCACGGCCTCCTCGATCGAGGCGAGATCGTTCGTGCTCATCGCATGGCTCCAGGGTCGGGAAGGTCGGGGTCTGTCAGTACGGTGTAGTCGGCGGCAGGGACTTCTGTCGTCGCGAACGAGACCGATCCCGGCCGCTGCTCCTCGTCATCCGGCACTGCGGCTTCGGCGTCAGGCTCGCCGCGGTCGAAGGCCAGCAGCCGCTCGACGTGCCGGGCGAGGATGTCGGTCTCGAGGTTGACGCGGTCGCCCGGAACGCGCTCACCGAGGGTCGTCGCCTGCAGCGTCTCGGGGATGAGTGAGACCTCGAACCACGCGGACAGGCCTCCAGGACTGCTCACGGCGCTCACGGTGAGGGAGACGCCGTCGACCGCGATAGAGCCCTTGTCGACCACCAGCGGCGCGAAGCGCGCGGGGAGACCGATCCGGATGACGCTCCACTGCTCGCCATGGGTGACGTTCAGGACGTGACCGGTGCCGTCGATGTGGCCCTGCACGATGTGGCCGCCCAACCGGCCGCCCGCCGTCATCGCCCGCTCCACGTTGACCCGGGCTCCTGGTCGCAGCCCGCCGAGCGTCGACATGTCGAGCGTCTGGCGCATCACGTCTGCGGTGAAGCCGTGCTCGTTGTGCGCCACGACCGTCAGGCACACGCCGCTGATCGAGATCGAATCGCCGTGACCGGCGTCGCTGACGGCCTTCGGAGCATGGACGGACAATCGAACGCCGTCGCCGTGCGGTGCGATCTGGGCGACCTCGCCGAGCTCCTCGATGATTCCCGTGAACATCAGCGTTCTCCCTCTTCTGGTGCGGTATGTGCGGCCGGTGCCGCTGAGCTGTCAGGCCATGCGCGGCGCTCGCGGAAGCGGGTGTCGAACAGGATGTCATCACCGAGCGTCGTGACCGAGTCGATCCGCAGTCGGCGCGCGTCTCCGATCGTGCCGACTCCGATGTCGGTGACCGAGAGGCGATCACCGCCGAGAAGCACGGGGGCGACGTAGGCGAGCAGGCGATCGGCCAGGCCCGCCTCGAGGAACGCACTCGCCAGGGCGGGGCCGCCCTCGACGAAGACGCGGTGCAGCCCGCGGTCGCGCAGGTCGGCGAGCACGGACTGCAGATCGCGGGTGCCGTAGACGATCGGCTCGTGCGGATGGTCGTGCAGCTTGGCTCGGCGGGGAAGCGCGCGGGTGCCGATCACGACGGGCACCGGCTGGTGCTCGGCGAGCTCGCCGTCGATGCGGGCTGTGAGTGCGGGGTCGTCGAACAGTGCCGTGCCCGTGCCGACGATGATCGCATCGGCGGCCGCGCGGTGGCGGTGCACGTCGGCGCGGGCCTCGGGGCCGGTGATCCATTGACTGGTGCCGTCTGCGGCAGCTCCCCGCCCGTCGAGGCTCTGCGCCCACTTCACCGTGACGTGCGGCCGCCCGAGACGGAAGCTGGTGACCCACGCCTCCAGGAATGCAGCGGCTTCGTCGCGGAGCAGGTGCGGCGCCACATCGACGTCGGATGCGGCGAGGCGCTCCGCCCCGCCGCCGGAGGCGACGCCCGGATCGTCGACCGCGTACACGACGCGGGTGATGCCGGCCGCGAGCAGCGCTTCGGCGCACGGGCCGGTGAGGCCGGTGTGGTTGCACGGCTCGAGTGTCACCACGGCCGTCGCGCCGTGGGCTGCGCCGTCCGGAAGGTGCGAGAGCGCGTCGACTTCTGCGTGCGCTGTGCCCGCACCGCGGTGCCAGCCCTCGGCGAGCACGACGCCTGAGGGAGAGAGGATGACGGCGCCGACCTGAGGATTGCGCCCGCGCGGCCCGCGGGCGGCGAGCTCCAGGGCGCGCGCCATCGCCAGGCGCTCCGCCTCGGTGAATGCCATCCGGACCTCCGGTCGTCGATGCGCACCGGGGTCTCGGGCGCGACCCCTCCCGTGAGAGGGGCAACGCCCGTGCTGCCTTCCATCCGGACTACACAGGCTGCGCCTGCATCACCGTCGGTCCCGGAATTCCACCGAGTCAGCCCCGCCTGCTCAGAGCCCGAATGGGCCCTTCGCCGCGGAGGTCGCGGACTGTCACCGCCGGTTCGGATTCTCACCGACCCCGGAGCACGTATTGCTCTGTCAGTCTACCCAACGCGTCGACGGGCGATGTATTCCCCGCACCGGGCAGAGTCGAGATGCGCTATTCCTGGGTGTGATCTCTCGTGTCGGCGAGGAGGCGTTCGAGGTCGTGCTCTTCGTCGCCGATGCCGCTGAGGAGGGTCTGCATGATGAGGCGGGCCCATCCGGATGCCGAGTCGTCGTCGTCTCTGGCTGTTGCTGCCTCGTGGATCAAGGCCATGTAGATGCTCCGCATCCAGGGGATGTCGACATTCCGGCGCAGGAGTCCCGTGTCGCGCGAGCGCTGCAAGAGGGCGTCGAGCTCGGCGATGATGTCGGCGTCGATGCCTTGGGTTCCCTCGTCGACGAGCTGCCAGGCCGCGCGCCAGTCCGCTTTGAGATCGAGCGTCGTCATCGTCAGCTGGTAGAGGGCGACGAGAGGGGGAGCGGTCTCCACGTGCGCGCTGGCGAACGCCTCACGCAGCTTCGCGTTGATCACTGAGACGAGCGCGTCTCGCAGCTCGTCGCGGGAGGAGAAGCGCCTGTGCACGGTTGTGCGAGCGACGCCGGCCGCCGTGGCGATCTCCTCCATGCTCGCGAAGGGATCCGTGGCGAAGACGCGTTCCGCCGCCTCGAGGATGCGAGCCATCGACCTCTCGGCGTCGGCTCGGAGCGGACGCGCGGGTCTATGCGGGAGCGCTGACATACAGGAGATTCTACAGTCCTGTTTCTTGACTTAACTGCAACACTGATGTTTCAGTTAACGGTGGCATATGCCCGACTCAACCTAAGGAGCACCACGATGGACCTTCATATCTCCGGCAAGACAGCTCTCGTAACCGGCGCCAGCAAAGGAATGGGATTGGAGGTGGTGCGCGTGCTGCAGGAGGAGGGCGTGACCGTGGTAGCCGTCTCGCGAACGGTGACACGAGAACTTGCAGAGACCGGCGCGACTGCGCTCGTCGGTGATCTGTCCCAGCCAGATGCTCCTGCTCGGGTCGTGGCTGAGGCACTCGACGCCGTGGGCGGGCTCGACATTCTGGTCAACAACGTCGGCGGTGGCGACGCAGGTGCACCTGGTGCGGGCTTCCTCGATTTCGATGATGCCGCCTGGGCATCCACCATCGAACTCAACCTCCACGCGGCAGTTCGTACGACCCGCGCTGCTCTGCCCGCGCTTCTGGCTTCGCGAGGGGCGGTGGTGAACGTCTCCTCAGACAGCGCGCGCCGACCTCAGACGGCCCCGTTGCCGTATGGTGCCGCAAAGGCCGCGCTCAACGCCGTCACGAAGGGGCTGTCCGAGGAGTTCGGCCCCCAGGGTGTGCGGTTCAACACTGTGACGCCATCCTCCACTCGCACGCAGCTGTGGGAGGGGGAGCAGAGCTTCGGTGCCGACCTCGCGCAGGCGATGAGCGTCACGCAGCAGGAACTGATCGCGGCTCTGCCCTCACAGATGGGAATGATCACCGGCCGTTTCATCGAGCCGCGTGAGATCGCGACCGCGATCGCCTACCTCGTCTCACCGCTCGGGGACAGCGTCCACGGCGCCAACTGGGTCGTCGACGGCGGCGTCTCGAAGGCCGTCTAGCGTCGGAAGGCGACGGACGAAGGTTCTTGCGGCGAGTCGAGGAAGTCCCAGGGCGCGCGAAGCGGCCCCGCCGCACCCGGAGGTGCGGCGGGGCCGCTGAAGGCGTCGCGTTACGAGCGTGCGCCGAGCAGGTGCTCGGTGGCGAGCTGCTGCAGTCGCACGAAGCCGAAGCCCTTGCCGTCGAGATAGGCGTTCGCGTCGAAGTCCTCGTACGCGCGGCGGTCGGCGAGCAGGTCGTCGTAGCTCTCGCCCTCGTTCAGCGTCGGGGTGCGCAGCTCGGCGACCTTGGCGGTGGCGAGCGCCTCCTGCACCTCGGGGTCGGCGCGGAAGGCCTGCGCGCGCTCCTTCAGCAGCAGGTAGGTCTGCATGTTCGCCGAGACCGAGTCCCACACGCCCTGTTCGTCTTCGGTGCGGCTCGGCTTGTAGTCGAAGTGGCGGGGGCCGGTGTAGGCCTGGCCGCCCTCCGGCGCACCGTGCTCGAGCAGGTCGACCAGCGAGAAGGCGTTGTGCAGGTCGCCGTGACCGAAGACGAGGTCCTGGTCGTACTTGATGCTGCGCTGGCCGTTCAGGTCGATGTGGAACAGCTTGCCGTGGTAGAGCGCCTGCGCGATGCCGGCGGTGAAGTTCAGGCCGGCCATCTGCTCGTGACCGACCTCGGGGTTCACGCCGACGAGCTCGGGCCGCTCGAGCGACTCGATGAACGCCAGTGCGTGGCCGAGGGTGGGCAGCAGGATGTCGCCGCGGGGCTCGTTCGGCTTCGGCTCGATGGCGAACCGGATGTCGTATCCCTTGTCGGTGACGTAGTCGCCGAGCAGGTTCACGGCCTCGCGGTAGCGGGAGAGGGCGGCCTGCACGTCCTTGGCGGTGTCGTACTCAGCACCCTCGCGGCCGCCCCACATCACGAAGGTCTTTGCGCCGAGTTCTGCGGCGAGATCGACGTTGCGGAGCACCTTGCGCAGCGCGAAGCGTCGCACGTCGCGGTCGTTGGAGGTGAAGCCGCCGTCCTTGAAGACGGGGGCGCTGAACAGGTTGGTGGTGACCATCGGCACGACGATGCCGGTGTCGGCCATCGCCTGCTTCAGGCGGTCGATCTGCTTCTGACGCTCGGCGTCAGTGGAGCCGAAGGCGAACAGATCGTCGTCGTGGAACGTCAGCCCGTACGCTCCCGCTTCGGCGAGCTTCTCGACCCCGTGCACGACGTCGAGCGCGCTGCGGGTCGGGCCGCCGAACGGGTCGGCGCCGTTGTAGCCGATGGTCCACAGACCGAACGAGAACTTGTCGGCCTTGGTGGGGGTGAGTGTCATGGGGTGTGCCCTTCAGCGTCGTCGGTGAAATGTTGTGGACACGAACTTATCACTTGTGGAGGGGTGGCGCAACGCGTTCGAGCATGCGAAAGGTGGGTGCGGCGAGCGATTTGTTGTCGCTCCAGCGAAAAGGGTTGTGGTCCGCCGCGACTCGCGCTACGCTCGCCGGGACGATCGTCGAAGCGCTTAGACAAACGGGTGAGAAATGGTGACCATCAACGACGTGGCCAAGGCTGCGGGCGTCTCCATCAGCACCGTCTCGTACGCGCTGTCGGGTAAGCGAACGATCTCGGGCGAGACGAAGAGCCGCATCGATGGAGCGATCCGTGAGCTCGGCTACCGTGCGCACGCCGGGGCAAGGATGCTCGCCGGAGCGAAGACGAACATTCTCGCCCTCAGTGCCCCCTTGCACGACGACGGCCACCTCCCGACCCACATGCGCTTCGTCAGTGCCGTCGTGCAGACCGCCCGTGAGTACGACTACGACGTGCTCCTGCTCGCGACTGACGACGAGATCAGCGGCATCCAACGGGTGGCGGCCAGCTCGCTGGTCGACGGCGTCGTGGCGATGGGGGTCTCGGAGCACGATGACCGAGTGGGCCTCGTGCGCGAGCTCGGAGTGTCGTCGTCGTTCATCGGAATCCCCGACGGTGCCGAGGGACTCGCGTGCGTCGACCTCGATTTCGCGGCCACGGCATCCGTTGTCGTCGCTCGCCTCGCTGACGAAGGTCACCGCACAATCGGCGTGATCGGACATCCGCACGGCTATGTCGAACGACGGCAGGGCTTCATGACCCGTTTCGAAGACGGGCTCACCGCAGCGGCCGACGCGCGCGGAGTGCGCATCGTGCGCACGTGGGCGGAGTTGGGGCGCGGATCGGGCGCTCGCGCCGTCGACGCGCTGCTCGACGGCGGCGAGGACGTGTCGGCCATCATCTTCCACTGCAACGAACCCGTCGTCGAAGACGCGGTGCGGCGGCTAGCGGAGCGCGGCGTCGATGTGCCGAAGGACATGTCGCTCGTCGCGGCCGCAGCCAGCTATGACCCGGGTGGGTTCGACGTGCCGCTGAGCGGGGTGACGCTTCCGCTCGAGCGAGTCTGCCGTGTCGCCGTCGAGTCGGCGCTGGCCGCAGACCGGGGCGCGATCGCGGGTGACCCGCTTCTGATCGAACCGGAGTACGTCGATCGGGGGTCCGTGAACCGCGTGAGCAGCTGAGCGCAGCACGACACTCGAATGCCTTTTATCGAAGCGCTTCGATTCCATCACGACGCCACCCAATCGCTTTCCATCACATCAACGGTCGATCGGCCGCACCATCTCGGGGGCAGTGCCCCACTACAAGGAGGTAGAAGATGAACATCCGACGCATCATCGCTGTGACCGGGGCCGCGGCTCTCGGGACTGCGATGCTCGCCAGCTGCGGCCCGGCCGAGCAGGAGTCCGACAACACGCTCACGCTGTGGCACTACGAGGGGTCCAACTCCGCAATGGGCATCGCGTGGGACCGCGCCATCGAGGTCTTCGAGGAGGAGACCGGGGCGACCGTGGAGTTCGAGGAGCGAAGCTTCGAGCAGATCCGCCAGACGGCAAGCCAGGTGCTGAACTCAGACGAGGCCCCCGACCTGCTGGAGTACAACAAGGGCAACGCAACGGCGGGGCTGCTTGCGAGCCAGGGACTCCTCGCTCCCCTGGACGACGCAGTCAGCGAATACGGGTGGGACGACGTGCTCGCGCCGTCGTTGCAGACGACGGCGCGCTACGACGAAGACGGGGTGATGGGCTCCGGCAGCTGGTACGGCGTTCCGACGTACGGAGAGTACGTGCAGTTCTACTACAACGAGGAGATGTTCGACGAGTACGGGCTCGAGGTGCCCACCACCTTCGATGAGCTCGAGCAGGTCATGCAGGTCTTCGTCGATGAGGGCGTCACCCCGCTCGCGGAAGCCGCAGGAGAGTATCCGCTCGGCCAGCTCTGGTACCAGCTCGCGCTCGCGCAGGCCGACAGGCAGTGGGTCGACGACTACCAGGTCTACGACAACCCCGTCGACTTCTCGGGGCCCGAGGTGACGAGCGCGACCGAGACCGTCGCCGACTGGGTCGACGAGGGGTACATCTCCTCCGACGCGACGGGCCTGGCCGCGGAGGACGCCGGAACGGGCTTCATCTCCGGCACCTACCCGATGTTCTTCTCCGGCAGCTGGTGGTTCGGTCGGTTCCTCGACGAGGCTCAGCATGACTGGTCGACCTTCCTGTTCCCCGGCGCTGAGATGTCGCCCGGCTCGTCTGGCAACCTCTGGGTCATCCCGACGACGTCGGGCGATCCGGAGCTCGCTGAGCAGTTCATCGACATCACGCTGCGCCCCGAGATCCAGGCGATCATGGGTGAGAACGGCGGCGTGCCTGTTGCGGCAGACGCCTCGGATGTCGAGAACGAGGCGAATGCGCGTCTGATCGAGAACTTCAACACGCTGCTCGACAGGGACGGGCTCGGGTTCTACCCCGACTGGCCGACGCCGACCTTCTACGACGAGCTCAACGCCGGCCTGCAGGGTCTGCTCAACGGGACGCTCTCGACCGACGAGATGAACACGCAGATCGGCTCCGACTATGAGGCGGGCCTGCCCGCCGTCGCGAACTGATCGGGCGCGGCGCATGAGCACCTCCCACAGCGGGTCGTTGGTCCCGTTCCTGTCGGGACGCAGCTACTGGTGGTATCTGCTCCCGGGTGCGGCACTGCTGACCCTGATCGTCCTCGTGCCGCTCGGATGGAACGTGTACCTGAGCTTCACCGACTACCGCGGCATCGTCGCGCCGACATGGTCGGGACTGGACAACTGGGTCACGCTGATCGGCGACGAACGGTTCTGGCTGTCGTTCCGCAACAGCGTGGCGATGATCCTCGCGATGGTGATCGCGCCGACGCTGATCGGTCTCGTCGTCGCGGCCGCGCTGTTCGACGTCATCGGGCGCAAGTTCGGCGGAAGGCTCGCATCGTTCCTACGAGCGACGTACTACCTGCCGCAGATTCTGCCGTCCGTCATCGCCGCGATCGTGATCGGATGGATTCTGCGTCCGGAGAACGGCGCGCTCAACACGATCCTCGAGTCGATCGGACTCGGGCATCTGGCGAGCAACTGGCTGGGATCACCCGACACGGCGCTCGTCAGCATCATGGCGGTGCTCGTGTGGATCCAGGTCGGCTACCCGGTCGTCATCTTCATGGCGGCGCTGCAGCGCGTCGATCCCGAGCTGTACGAGGCGGCCGAGATCGACGGGGCCGGATGGTTCAGGCGGTTCGCGGCGATCACCATGCCGATGATCCGTCCGGAGATGTTCGTCGTGGCGCTCACCTGCACGATCGCGGCGCTGAAGGTCTTCGGTCCCGTCTACGCCCTCACGGGTGGCGGGCCGAACTTCGCCACGATCGTGCCGAGCTACTACTCGTACAGTCAGTTCTTCCAGAGTCAGCAGGTCGGATACGGTGCGGCGATCGCGACCGCCCTGACGATCGTCATCCTGCTCGTGTCGATCGTGTTCGTGTCGGCACAGAATCGCGCGGAGCGGAAGGAGGCAGCGCGATGAGCGCCACCACCGCGATCATCACCGGATCGCCCAAGCGCCGCAACCGTCGTCGCCGCACTCCGACGGATTGGATCGTGCTCGGGTGCGTCGTCATCCTCGCGGCCATCGTGCTGTTCCCGTTCGTCGTCATCCTCATCAACGCGTTCAAGTCGCCCGAGGACTACGCGACGGGCGGCCCGTTGCAGCTGCCGACGTCGTTCTACGTCGACGGGATCGCTGCCTTCTGGGATCGGGTGAACTTCCCCCAGAAGCTGTGGAACAGCTTCTTCATATCCGGCGTCGTCGCCGTGGTCGCCGTCGTCGTGTCCGTGCTCAACGCATACGCGATCGGCATCGGAAGGGTGCGAGGGCGCGTGCCGCTCATCCTCGTCTTCCTGCTGGCGAACATGCTGCCGCAGGAGGTGCTCCTCTACCCCCTGTACACGATCTTCCGCGCGGTGGGTCTCTACGACAACGTCTGGTCCGTGATCATCACCTTCGTCGTCATCCAGAGCGCTTTCGGCACGTACCTGCTCGCGAGTGTCTTCGGCACATTCCCGAAGGAGATCATCGAGGCGGCCGCACTCGATGGGGCAGGGCGCTGGCGAACGCTGTGGCGGGTCATCGTTCCCGTGAGCCGACCGACCCTCGGCGTGCTGATGGTGTTCTTCTTCATCTGGACGTGGAACGAGTTCCTCATCCCGCTCACCTTCCTCATCTCGGGGGAGAACCAGACGGTCCCTGTCGCGATCAGCGTGCTGCAGGGCGACCGGCTGATGGACGTCACCACCACGAGCGCCTCGGCACTGCTGGGTCTGCTCCCGACGCTCATCTTCTTCCTCATCTTCCAGCGCACGCTTTCTCGCGGCATCACGGCAGGAGCAGTCAAGTAATGAAGTTCACCGACGGATTCTGGCAGGTCAGGCCCGGCGTCGACCCGCTCTACGGACGTGAGGTCTACGACCTCGCCGTCTCAGGACGCGGCCTCGTGGCGACGGTTCCGACCAAGGTCATCGCCGACAGGGGAGACACCCTCAACCGTCCGACGCTCACAGTCTCGCTGCATTCGCCGCACGAAGGCGTGATCGGCGTGCGCATCGCCCACCACACCGGAGGGCGCGTGCCGCAGGGCTTCGACCTCGTCGGCGCCTCCGAATGCGGTGAGGCGACGCTCGACGGAGACGAGGGACGTCTGGTGAGCGGCCCGATCACGGCGGTCGTGCGCCGCGGGCACGAGTGGTCGCTGGAGTTCCGCGACACCGTGACGGGGCGGGTGCTCACCTCGAGCGGCGAACGCTCGCTCGGGTTCATGCGCCTCGCCGAGGATGCGGCCGTCGACCGCGGCATCGTGGGGAATGCGCGGGGCGGCACGCCGACGCCCCGGCACGGCACGTACATCCACGAGCAGCTCTCGCTCGGTGTCGGCGAGGTCGTCTACGGGCTCGGCGAGAGGTTCGGTCCGTTCGTCAAGAACGGCCAGACCGTTGAGATCTGGAACGCCGACGGCGGCACGTCGAGCGAGCAGGCGTACAAGAACATCCCGTTCCATCTCAGCAATCGCGGATTCGGCGTGCTCGTCAACGACACCGGTCACGTCTCCTACGAGGTCGGCTCGGAGACGGTCGAGCGGGTGCAGTTCTCCGTCGCGGGCGAACAGCTGGAGTACTTCGTCATCGCAGGGCCGACCCCGACCGAGGTGCTCGACCGGTACACCTCGCTCACCGGCCGCCCGCCGGAGGTGCCGGCGTGGTCGTACGGGCTCTGGCTGTCGACGAGCTTCACAACCGACTACGACGAGCAGACCGTGAACGCATTCCTCGACGGCATGCGCGACCGCGACATCCCGCTCGACGTGTTCCATTTCGACTGCTTCTGGATGCGCGAGTTCAACTGGTGCGACTTCGAGTGGGATCCGCGCGTCTTCCCCGATCCGGATGGCATGCTCGAGCGCCTGCACGAGCGCGGTCTGCGCGTGAGCGCGTGGATCAACCCGTACATCGCGCAGCGCTCGCCGCTGTTCGCGGAGGGGGTCGAGAACGGCTACCTGGTCAGGAGAGCGGACGGATCCGTCTGGCAGTGGGACATGTGGCAGGCGGGAATGGCACTCGTCGACTTCACGAATCCCGACGCGACCCGGTGGTATCAGGAGCACCTGCGCCGCCTCACGCGCCAAGGGGTCGACTGCTTCAAGACCGACTTCGGTGAGCGGATCCCGACCGACGTCGTCTACTTCGACGGCAGCGACGCCGCCGCGATGCACAACCGCTACACCCACCTGTACAACCAGGCGGTGTTCGAAGTGCTCGAGCAGGAGCGAGGCGAGGGCGACGCCGTGCTGTTCGCACGGTCGGCGACGGCCGGCGGGCAGCGGATGCCCGTGCACTGGGGCGGCGACAACACGTCGACCTTCGAGTCGATGGCGGAGACCCTGCGCGGCGGCCTGTCGCTCGCGATGAGCGGGTTCGCCTTCTGGAGCCACGACATCGGCGGGTTCGAGGGGATGCCGGATGCCGGCGTCTTCAAGCGCTGGCTCGCCTTCGGCCTGCTGTCGAGTCACAGCAGGCTGCACGGATCGGGCAGCTACCGCGTGCCGTGGCTGTTCGACGAGGCGGAGGGTCGAGACGAGAGCGATCCGCAGAGTGCCGTGTCGGTGGCTCGCCGCTTCGCGCGGCTCAAGGCATCGCTGATGCCATACCTCTTCGCCGCGGGCAGGGAGGCGCACGTCACCGGCACGCCAGTGATGCGTCCGATGGCGCTGGCGTTCCCCGACGACCCGGCCGTCTCGCACCTCGACCGCCAGTACATGCTCGGCCCCGACCTGCTGGTCGCCCCGGTGTTCTCCGCCCACGGAGAGGCGGAGTTCTACCTGCCGGACGGAGAGTGGACGAGCCTGCTCACCGGGGAGACCGTGTCGGGCGGGCGCTGGCGCCGTGAGACGCATGACTTCGACAGTATCCCGCTGTACGTGCGGTCCGGGGCGGTTGTGCCCCTCGGAGGTCACGACGAATCGGCCGACTACGACTACCTCGACGGGCTGCGTCTGTTCGTCGCGCCCGGAGACGGCGCGAGGGAGATCGAGGTGACGGCTCCGGATGGCCGCACGGCGCGGGTCCGCATCGAGCGCGACAACGGCAGCGTCGTGGCGCTCAGCGATGACCTCGAACGGTTCCGGATCGAGGATGCCGGCGGGCGGCATGCAGAGGCAACCGAGGGGCGCGCCGAACTCGGGATCGAAGGGAAGCAGGCATGATGAGAACCGTGACAGCTGAGCAGACCACACACATGACCGACTACCGAAGCGTGCCGCTCGAGTTCCCGCCGGGATTCGTGATCGGGTCGGCGACCGCGTCGTACCAGGTGGAGGGGGCGGCGGCCGAGGGCGGGCGCACCCCGTCGATCTGGGACACGTTCAGTCGCACGCCAGGCAACATCTGGAACGACGACAACGGCGACGTCGCGTGCGATCACTATCACCTGCTCGAGCCCGACCTCGACATGATGGCCGGTCTCGGGCTCGAGGCCTACCGGTTCTCGATCTCGTGGTCGCGCGTCCTGCCGCACGGCGGCTCGGTGGTGAACCAGGAGGGCGTCGACTTCTACTCCCGCCTGGTCGACGGGCTGCTCGCCCGCGGCATCCGGCCGATCGCCACCCTCTATCACTGGGACCTGCCGCAGGAGCTCGAGGACGCGGGCGGCTGGCCTGTGCGGGAGACGGCCGAACGCTTCGTCGAGTACGCGGCGCGCACCGTCGAGGCACTCGGCGACCGAGTGCACACCTGGACCACGCTGAATGAGCCGTGGTGCTCCGCATACCTCGGCTACGGATCGGGAGCGCATGCTCCCGGCCGCACCGATGGCGCCGATTCGCTCGCCGCCGTGCACCATCTCAACCTCGCGCATGGTCTCGCCGTGCCCGAGATCCGGCGCGCGGCGACGAATGATCCGGATGTCTCGGTGACGCTGAACTTCCACGTCCCGCGCGGCGAGGCTGACGCCGCGCGCCGTGTGGACGCGCTCGCGAACCGCGCGTTCACGAGCCCGATGCTGCGCGGTCGATACGACGACGATCTGCTCGCCGACACGGCGGCGGTGACTGACTGGTCGTTCGTGCGCGACGGCGACCTCGAGACGATCCACCAGCCGATCGACGTGCTCGGCGTCAACTACTACTCGACCGTGACGGTGCGCACCTGGGACGGCGTCGGAGAGCGCGTGCGCAACGACGGACACAAGGACGTCGGCGGATCGCCGTGGCCGGGTGGTGAGAGCATCGAGTTCCTGCCGCAGGACGGGCCGTACACCGACATGGGGTGGAACATCGCTCCTGACGGGCTGGAGGGCCTGCTGGTGAGCCTGTCGGAGCAGTTCCCCGATCAGCCGCTGATGGTCACCGAGAACGGAGCGGCGTTCGCTGACGAACTGGTCGAGACGGCGGAGGGCAAGCGCGTGCACGACGCGGACCGCACCGACTACCTCGTGCGGCACTTCGGCGCAGCCAGGCGTGCGATGGATCGCGGAGTCGACCTGCGCGGGTATCTGGTGTGGTCGCTGCTGGACAACTTCGAGTGGGGCTACGGCTTCTCGAAGCGGTTCGGGATCGTCCGCGTCGACTACGACACGCGCGAACGCGTCGTGAAGGACAGCGCCCGCTGGCTTTCCGGCCTCATCGCGAGCCGCCGGAGCGACTGAGCGTCGAGCCGCGCACGACGAGATCTGCCGACATCCGGATGTGCGTCGGCTCGGCGTCGTCGTCGATCATGCGCACGAGCAGGTCGACGGCCGAGCGGCCCATCGCCGCCAGCGGCTGGCGCACAGTGGTGAGCGGGGGAGTCGCGGCCGCGGCCTCCGGCACATCGTCGAAGCCGACGATCGAGACATCGTCGGGCACGCGCAGCCCGCGCTCGGCCGCGACGCGCATGGTCTCGATCGCCGAGAGGTCGTTCGCGGCGAAGATCGCGGTGGGCGGATCGGCGGCATCGAACAGCGCCGCAGCGCCGTCACCGGCTGCGGGCTGGCGGTACCCTCCCTCGGCGATCAGCGTCTGGTCGACTTCGATGCCCGCGGCGCGAAGCGCCTCCCGATAGCCCTGCTCGCGCAGCCGGGCGGATTCGAGATCGCCGCGGCCGCGCAGATGCGCGATGCGTCGGTGCCCGAGGGAGATGAGGTGTTCGGTCGCCTCGCGGCCGCCTCGCAGGTTGTCGGTGTCGACCGTGGCGGGCCCCGTAGGTCCCCGGTGCGGGTCGATCGCGACGATCGGCATGTTCGTCTCAGGCAGGTGCACGGTCGGGGTGACGACGATCGCCCCGTCGATGAGTGTGCCGCCGAGGCGCGAGAGCGAACGGTTCTCCCACCCGAGATGGGAACCGCTCGAGACGGCGCCCGCGTATGCGAGCACGTCGTAGGCGGTCTCGGACAGCGCTTCCGAGACGCCCTGCAGCAGCTGAAGGGCAAACGGCTCGAACTCCGCGACGAGCACGCCGATGACGTGGGTGCGGCTACCGCGCATCGATGTCGCGACGAGGGAGCTGGCGTAGCCGAGCTCCGTGACGATCTGCATGACGCGCTCGCTCGTCGCCGCTGCGACGCCGTCGCGCCCGTTGATGACCTTCGACACGGTCGCGACGGAGACGCCGGCGACGCGCGCGACATCTGTGATGGTCGTGCGGCCGCGACCTGCGGTGTGCGTGGCGCTCATGGTCTCCCTACGGTACGTCGCGATGCCCCACCCGGCGGACCGGCGGGCGTGGAAGTCGTATCGACGCGTTTAGAAAACGTTATCGATAACGTTTGACATCCTTCATCCATCCTGCCAGAGTCAGTGTCACGCCGGGCGCAGCGCGTCGCTCGGAACCAAGGCGAAACAGCACTCAATGAGGAGAGAACGCCATGAAGATGCGTAAAACATGGGTCGTCGCTGTGGCGACCGCGGCTGCTGCGACCCTCGCACTGTCGGGCTGTGCGGGCGGATCGGGCGAGGCCGACGGGAACACGCTGGAGCTCTGGCACAACTCGACCACGGGGGACGGCAAGGCGTTCTGGGAGGAAGCCGGTGCCGCGTTCGAGGAGGAAGCCGGTGTTCACATCGACATCACGTCGATTCAGAACGAGGACATGGACGGCAAGCTGCAGACGGCGGTGAACTCGGGCGACATGCCCGATCTGTTCATGGCGCGCGGCGGCGGCAAGCTCGCCGACATCGTCGACGCGGGAGCGGTCAAAGACCTGTCCGACCTGATCTCGGAGGACACGAAGGCCGCCTACGGTGACGCGCCCTTCAGCGCGTTCACGATCGAGGGCGCCGTGTACGGTGTGCCGGTCGCCGTGCTTCCTGAGGGGGTGTTCCACAGTCAGGACCTCTTCGCAGAAGCGGGCGTCGAGGCGACGCCGACCACCTTCGACGAGCTGAACGACGTCGTCGACAAGCTCAAGGACTCCGGCACGGAACCGATCGCGCTCGGCGCGAAGGACGCGTGGCCGGCCGCGCACTGGTACTACTCGTTCGCGCTCCGCGCATGCGGTCAGGAGACGATCGAGAACATCGCGGTCGACCTCGACTTCAGCGATGGCTGCTGGCTGCAGGCAGCGGAGGATCTGGAGGAGTTCGCGGCCACTGAGCCGTTCAACGAGGGCTTCCTCACCACCTCGGCGCAGCAGGGAGCCGGCTCATCGGCTGGCCTGCTCGCGAACCACAAGGCGGCCATGGAGCTCATGGGCGGATGGAACGTCGGCGTCATCGGCGGCCTCACGCCTGACGGCGAGCCGCTGCCCGACCTCGGCTGGTTCCCGCTGCCGGCCACCAGCGGAGGCGAGGGCGACCCGACCGCGATGATGGGCGGAGTCGACGGGTACGCCTGCGCCGCGGATTCGCCGTCGTCGTGCGAGGACTTCCTCAACTTCCTTGCGACGCAGGAATGGCAGGAGAAGTACGCCGTCGCGTTCAACGCCGTGCCCGCTTCCAGCGACGCGCAGGCCGCGGTGACCGACCCTTCGCTGCTGCCGATGATGGAGGCGTACAACGAGGCGTCGTACATCGTGCTCTATCTCGACACGCTGCTCGGACAGAACGTCGGAAATGCGCTGAACACGGCCGTCGTCGAGATGCTCGCCGGCGACGGTACGCCGGAGAGCCTGCTCGACACCGTCGAGCAGGCCGCAGTCCGCGGCTGAGGCAGCTATGACCTCTCCCGAGACGTACGCCGTGCGCACATCGGAGGAGCCAGCCGCCGGGGCCGACATCGCGTCGGCCCCGGCGCGGCGGCCCCGCGCCGACTGGCGCAAGCGCGGCGAGATCACGCTGCTGGCCGGGCCGGGAATCATCGTGTTCGTCTTCTTCGTCATCCTCCCGGTGCTGATGGCGGCGTTCTACGGCTTCTTCCGGTGGAAGGGCTTCGGCTTCCCCGATGACTTCGTCGGCTTCGAGAACTACGTGCTGATCCTGCAGGACGCCACGTTCCGCGAGGCCGTGTTCCACAATTTCTTCATCGTGGTCGCCTCGCTCATCCTGCAGGGGCCGCTGGCGATCCTGTTCGCGCTGCTGATGAACCAGAAGATGCGCGGGCGCACACTCATCCGGGTGCTCATCTTCGTGCCGTATGTGATCAGTGAGGTCGTCGTCGGCACGGGCTGGAGCCTGATGATGCAGGACACCGGCGCGGTGAACTCCATGTTGGCCAAGCTCGGGCTCGAGTGGATGCAGCAGTCGTGGCTGAGCGACCCGAGCGTCGCCATGGGCACGCTGATGCTCATCATCAGCTGGAAGTACATCGGCTTCGCCGTGATCCTGATGCTCGCCGGCCTCCAGTCGATCCCGTCAGAGCTGTACGAAGCCGCCGCGATCGACGGCGCCGGCTTCTGGCAGACGCAGTGGCGGATCACGCTTCCGCTGCTGGGCCCCACCATCCGGATCTGGGCGTTCCTTTCGATGATCGGCTCGCTGCAGCTGTTCGACCTGGTCAACATCATCTGGGGCCAGTACATCGCGGCCACGGCCGGCACCTCGACGATGGCGACGTACATGTACCAGAACGGCCACCTCGCAGGCAACTACGGCTTCGGAAACGCCGTCGCCGTGCTGCTGTTCCTCATCTCCCTCGTGATCGCCCTGATCTACCAGCGCTTCGTGCTGCGGCGCGACACGGCCGGCGCCGTCACCGGGCCGAGCGGAAGGAAGACGACATGACCGCCACCTCCGTCGCCATTCGTGCGCTGAGACCCGACGGCACGCCGCACAGGCCGAAGAAGTCGTGGGGGAACCCCTGGACCTACCTGCTCGCGACGATTCTGGTCGCGATCTGCATCGGTCCCGTGCTCTACATCATCATCGGCGGCTTCCGCACGAACGCGCAGATCACCGAGGACCCATCCGGCTTCCCCTCGCCGTGGGTCTTCTCGAACTACGCCGACGTGCTCGCCTCCAGCGAGTTCTGGGTCGCGATGGGCAACTCGACGATCTCAGCGGTCGGCACCACGGTGGGCGTCGTGCTCCTGGGGGTGATGGCGAGCTACGTCATCGCCCGCTACGACTTCTTCGGCAAGGGAGCGATGTACTCCCTGTTCGCCGCCGGTCTGATGTTCCCCGTCACGGTCGCCATCACACCGCTGTACCTGCTCGTACGCAGCCTCGGGCTGGTCAACAATCTCGCCGGCATCATCCTGCCGCAGATCGCGTTCGCGCTGCCGACCACGATCATCATCCTGGTGCCGTTCCTCAGGGCCATTCCGAAGGAGCTGGAGGAGGCCGCATCGATCGACGGCGCAGGCAGGCTCGGCTTCTTCTGGCGCATGGTGGTGCCGCTGAGCCTTCCGGGTGTCGTGACCGTCGGCATCCTCGCGTTCGTCACCACCTGGAACGGATACATGCTGCCGCTGTTCATCCTGAACGACGCCAGTCTGTTCACCCTGCCGCTCGGCGTGCAGAACTTCGCTTCGCAGTACTCCGTCGACACGGCGCGGGTGCTCGCGTACACGTCGCTGTCGATGGTGCCGGCGCTGATCTTCTTCAGCTTGTTCGAGAAGCGGATCGTCGGCGGGCTGCAGGGAGCGGTGAAGGGATGACGATTGCGCGGGACGAGAAGAAGCACAATGAGAGGATTCAGGACGTGACGACAGTGCAGGAGACCGAGGTGCCGGCGATGCCCGAGGCCTCGGAACGTGTGCGGGGAATCCTCGCCTCGATGACGCTTGAGGAGAAGGCCGCGCAGATCGTCGGCTACTGGCTCGACCAGGGCGGCGAGGTCGTCGCCCCGATGGCCGATGAGATGGCCACGAGCGATCGGAGCCGTTCCCTCGCAGCGATCACCGAGCACGGCATCGGTCACTACACCCGGGTATTCGGCACGCGGCCCGTCGAACCGGCCGCTCGTGCCGCATGGCTGCTCGAGGAGCAGCGGCGACTGGTGCGGGAGACCCGGCTCGGCATCCCCGCGCTCGTGCATGAGGAGTGCCTGACGGGGCTGGCCGCGTGGAAGGCCGCGACCTTCCCGACACCGCTGGCGTGGGGGGCGTCGTTCGATCCGGAGCTCGTCGAGGAGATGGCCTCTGCGATCGGCGACTCCATGCGCGAACTCGGGGTGCATCAGGGGCTCGCGCCCGTGCTCGACGTGATCCGCGACCCGCGGTGGGGGCGCGTCGACGAGTGCATCGCTGAGGATCCGTACGTCGTCGGCACGATCGGCACCGCGTTCGTGCGCGGCATGCAGTCGGCCGGCGTGCACGCGACGCTGAAGCACTTCCTCGGCTATTCCGGGTCGGTGGCCGGGCGCAATCATGCGCCCGTGCACGCCGGGCCCCGCGAAGTCGCCGACGTGTTCGTTCCGCCGTTCGAGATGGCGATCCGTGACGGCGGCGCCAAGAGCGTGATGAACAGCTACGCCGAGATCGACGGTGTGCCGGTGGCTTCGCAGCCGGAGATTCTCACGACCCTGCTGCGCGACGGGCTCGGGTTCGACGGCGTCGTCGTGGCCGACTACTTCGCTGTGGCCTTCCTCGAGGTGATGCACGCCGTTGCGGCCGACCGCGGCGAAGCAGCCCAGCTGGCGCTCGAGGCGGGCATCGACGTGGAGCTGCCGTCGGGCGACGCCTACCTCGAGCCGCTCGTCGCCCGCGTCGCGTCAGGCGCACTCGACGAGCGGTACGTCGACAGGGCCGTGCTGCGCGTGCTCACGCAGAAGGAGGAGCTCGGTCTGCTCGAACCGGATGCGTTCGACGCCGAAGTGCCGACCGAGATCGACGTCGACACGCCTCGTCATCGTGACATCGCGAGGCGGCTGGCGACCGAATCGGTCGTGATGCTCTCGAACGATGGTGCGCTGCCGCTGGCCGGCTCGGTCGAGCGAATCGCGCTGATCGGGCCGAACGCCGACAGGGCGGAGGCGCTGCAGGGGTGCTACTCGTTCGCCAATCACGTGCTCGCCCATCATCCGGGCTACGAGAACGGCTTCGAGATCCCCACCGTCGCCGAGGCGCTCGCCGCCGCGGCACCGGAGGTCGAGTTCGAGGTCGCGGCCGGATGCGAGGTCGACGGGGACGACCGGTCGCGCATCGACGAAGCGGTGCGTGCCGCGGAGGGCGCGGACGTCGCTGTCGTCGTCGTCGGGGATCAGGCGGGCCTGTTCGGCCGCGGCTCGGTCGGTGAGGGCAACGACGTGGAGTCGCTCGACCTGCCGGGTGTGCAGCGGGAGCTGGTCGAGCGCGTCACGGCGACGGGCACCCCCGTGATCATGGTGATGCTCACCGGCAGGCCGTATGCGGTCGAGTGGGCGTTCGACGGGCCAGGCATGAAGCCGGCGGCCGTGCTGCAGGCGTTCTTCCCCGGTGAGGAGGGCGGCACCGCGATCGCCGACATCCTGTTGGGACGGGCCGCGCCATCCGGTCGTCTGCCCGTGAGCCTGCCCCGTTCGGCCGGGGCCCAGCCGTACTCGTATCTGCGCCCCGTGCTGGGCGGGCCGAGCGACGTCACCTCGACGGACCCGACGCCGGTGCGCCCGTTCGGGTTCGGGCTGGGCTACGCGTCGTTCGCATACTCGGGCCTCGTCGTCGACGGCGAGGTCGCATCCGGGGGCGCGTTCACAGCTTCCGTGACGGTCGAGAACACGTCGGGCGTCGACGGGGTCGAGGTCGTGCAGCTGTACGGCCGCGACGTCGTCGGGTCCGTCACGCGGCCCGTCGCGCAGCTGCTCGGCTACGCGCGTGTCGCCGTTGCGGCCGGTGCGTCGCGCCGCGTCACGTTCGAGGTGCCGACGCAGCGCCTGGCGTTCTCCGATCGGCGCATGGTGCGCATCGTGGAGCCTGGCGACGTGGAGGTGTGGGTCGGCTCGCACGCTGAGGCGGCCCCCGCAGGCGCCGATGCCGATGCGGCGACCGGCGGCGTCATCCGGAACGAGCGGGCCGCACGCGCGCGGAACCTGCCAGGCATGGCGACGCCGCGCGCGCGTCTGTCGATCACGGGAGCGGTGCACGAGGTGAGCGCCCAGGACGCGCGCGTCGTCTCCGTCCGCGTGGAGTGAAGGCGGGCGCCGCTCCCGGCTCCGGCCCCGCGCCCCGGTAGTGTGGGGCGAACGGCTGGGCGTGAGGAGCGGCATGACGGGGCGCGGATCGAACGTCGAAGGCGTGCGCCGCGCGAATCTCGGTGCGATCCTTCGCCTGGTGCATCACGCGGGTCCGATCTCCCGAGCGGCGCTCACCCAGCACACGGGTCTGAACCGGTCGACGGTGGGGGATCTCGTGGCGACGCTCGCCGATGGTGGTCTCGTCGAGGAGCGCGACCCCGACCCCACTCGTCGCGTCGGGCGGCCGTCGCCGACCGTGGTGCCGTCGGACGATGTCGTCGGCATCGCCGTCAACCCGGAGGTCGACGCCCTCGAAGTCGGTGCCGTCGCGCTCGGCGGGACGGTGCGACTGCGGGTGCGCCAGGAAGTCGACCACGTGCTGTCGCCGGATGAGACGGCCTCTCGTGTGGCCGCAGTGGTCGACGAATGGCGGGCGGGGGCGCTGCGCGAGGCGCGGATCCTCGGCGCCGGAGTCGCAGTTCCCGGCCTCGTGCGGGCCTCCGACGGCATCGTGCGGAATGCACCGCACCTCGGTTGGCGGGACGTCGATCTCGCAGGTGCCGTGCAACGGGAATCGGGGCTGGTCACCGATGTGGGAAACGACGCTTCGCTCGGCGCCGTCGCCGAATGGCTCTTCGGTGCGGCACGCGATCACTCCGACGTGGTCTATCTCAACGGCGGAGCGAGCGGTATCGGCGGGGGCGTGATCCTGCGTGGAGCGAGCATCGGCGGGGGCGTGATCCTGCGTGGAGCGAGCATCGGCGGGGCGGGCGGCTACGCGGGGGAGTGGGGGCAGAACCAGCCGAGTCTCGGCGTCGACGGCGATCGACGTGTGCCGGGGGGCGTGCTGGAGGACGAAGTGAACCGCGCGCGGCTTCTCGCCGCGGTCGGCCTGCCGGGCGGAGACGACGATGCGCTGTCGGGGGCACTTGCCGGGGCGAGCGACGAGGTCGCCGCGGAAGTCGAGCGGCAGCGCCGGGTCCTGCAGTCGACTCTCGCGAACGCCGCGAACGTGCTCAATCCGTCGATGATCGTGCTCGGCGGTTTCCTGGCGGATCTGCGCGGCATCGGCACTGACGCCTTCGATGGCGGCGTGCGCGCACAGATGCTCGACGCGCCGGCGGAGGAGCTCACAGTGAGCGCGGCTGCGCTCGGGCGCGATCGTCTGCTCATCGGAGCGGCCGAGCGCGTGTTCGAGCGGCTGGTGTCCGACCCGCTGGGCTGAGCCCGCCGGTCAGGTCACCCTAGGTGTATCTCCGGAGAGCGGATGGGCGTCGATCATACGGTGCAAGGCGGCCATCACGATGGCACGGACGTCTGCTTCTTGCAGCGGGGCGGAAGCCAGCGCCGAACTGAACGAGAACCCCTCGACCAGGGTGAGCAGCAGGAGCGCCTCGCGATGCAGCGCCTCTTCGTCGACAGCACGGTCGGCCAGCGCATCGCGCAGCAGCGAGCGGATCACTTCTGCGCCCTCGAGAGAGGTCGCAGCGATGTCGGTCGCAAGCTCCGGGTCGGTGCGCGCCATGACGCGGTATTCGACCAGGGCGATGTTCTCCCGTCGCTGTTGATCGCTGGTCGGCGCGGCGAAGGCGATGACGTCGGTGATCCGTTCCACCGGGTCGTCGGACATCGTCGCCGCGCGTCGTGCAACGCGCTGCATGAGCACGCTCAGCGTGAAGCGCATGACTTCGCGGACGGTGTCTCCGAAGTAATACCGGATGCTCCCGATGGCCAAGCCGGTGCGCGCGGCGATCCGCGCGAGGGTCACCGAGCGGACCCCGTGCGCGGCGATCACGTCGATCACAGCGTCGGCGACCTGCTCCCGGCGGACATCCGGGTCGACTCGTTTGGACATGACCTCACCATAGCAATGTTTAGCATTGTCATGCTAAATTATTTGGCATGAGTATGCTAAACGCGCTTCGCGGCGGCTCTCCTTCCTGTTGCGGCTTCGGACAGGGCGAGACATGAAGGACTGGGACGACCCGTGGACCGGCTCGACGGGCAAAGATCCTCACGGTTTCGACGGGCTCGAAGGCCTCGACGACGATACGGGGGCGTGGTCGAAGCCCGC
The DNA here is from genome assembly GCF_900163665.1 of Frigoribacterium sp. JB110. Lineage (GTDB taxonomy): Bacteria > Actinomycetota > Actinomycetes > Actinomycetales > Microbacteriaceae > Microbacterium. The sequence goes on along the minus strand of NZ_FUIA01000011.1, from coordinate 3,086 downwards.
CCCAGAGCCTGGTTCGCCGTTGCCACCGTTCCGTCCCTCCCTCTCATTGCAGCGCACGCGCTTCGCAATCGACCTTCCCGATGCGTCGACGGCGACGGTCGATGTCGATCACATGTCAGGCCGGGCCTCGCTCTACCTGGACGACCGGCACCTGCGGGCCGCCGACATGCCGGTCCGATTCCCGCTCGGCGCGGACAGCATCGAGGTCGCCGCGAGCAGGTACGGGATGCAGCGGATCCACCTGATCAGTGCGAACGGTGACCAACGACGTCTCGATCCCGCGCCAGGGACGCCTGAGCACTGGCGCGCCCAACTCTCCCGCCGTCACCCTGGGGTCGGGCGCGCCCTGGCCGCCGGCGCCATCACCGTGCTGGTGGCCAACCTGATCCTGCTCGCGCCGCAGCTGCTCGAGGTGGTCACCCATCTGCCGCTCTGGGCGGATCGCTTCACGCCGTTCGACTCGCCCATCAGCCTGCCGGCATGGGCGAACACGGCGCTGACCCTCACTGCGGGCCTCGCGGGGATCGAACGAGCACTCACTCTCCGTCACCACCGGCTCCTGGACGCCGAGACGTATGGGGTCGAGGGCTGACGCCGCCGCTCCAGCCGGACAACGTCGCTGCTCTTCTACGGGATTGTGGTCAGCCGATGCTGACCGCAGTCCCGAACCTGTCCTATCAGCCCCACTCGACGGGACCGCGCGCATCTGTCGCGAGCAGCCCGGCGATCCAGCCGTCGACGCCTTCGCCGCTGTTCGTCCGGAACGCCTGACGGCGCACGCCCTCCAGCGCGAAGCCCAGCTTCTGGGCGACTCGTGCCGACGCGATGTTGCCCACGGCGGCGTGCCACTCGATGCGCTTCAGCCGCATCGGTCCGAACGCGAAGTCGAGCACGGTGTGCGCCGCCTCGCTCACGTAGCCATGGCCGCGTCCGGATGCGGCGACCCAGTAGCCGAGCTCGGCCGAGGACCCGGAGACGTGGTGCAGCCCGACCATGCCGATCAGGCCGTCGGGCTCGTGACGCGGGCGAATCGCCCACGCGTACTCGGCCCCAGACGACCACCAGTCTGCGACGTTGGCGACGTACGACTCGGCGTCCTCACGGGTATAGGGCGACGGCACCGTGGTGTAGCGCTGGATCAGCGGATCCTGGCACGCGTCGCAGATCGCATCGACGTCGGATGCGACCGGGGACGTGAGCAGCAGGCGGGGCGTTGTGAGGGCGACCGGCTCACCCACGGCGGAGCAGACCGACCCTGTCGGACACGTCGGAGAGGGTCGCGTCCGCGACGGCGTCCGCTTTGGCGGCGTTCACCGCGAGCACCCGGTCGAGCTCGGCCGGGTCGTCGAGCAGCTCGAGGGCGCGGGTTCGCACCGGCTCGAACTCGGCGACGACTGCGTCACGGACCGCCTTCTTGAAGTCGCCGTAGCCGCGGCCGGCGAACTCGTCTTCGATCTCGGCAGCGGTCGTGTCGGTGACGGCACCGTAGATCGTCATCAGGTTCGCCACACCAGGTTTGGCATCGCGGTCGTAGCGCACAGTGCCGTCGCTGTCGGTGACAGCACGCATGATCTTCTTGGCCGTGACGCTGACGTCGTCGAGCAGCCACAGCACGCCGGCGTGCGAGTCTGCAGACTTCGACATCTTCGAGGTCGGGTTCTGCAGGTCGTAGATGCGTGCGGAGCCCTGCGGGATGACCGGCTCCGGCACGACGAACGCCTCGCCGAAGCGCGCGTTGAAACGCTCGGCCAGGTCGCGGGTGAGCTCGACGTGCTGCTTCTGGTCGTCTCCGACCGGCACGACGTTCGTCTGGTAGAGCAGGATGTCGGCGGCCATCAGCACCGGGTAGGTGAACAGGCCGACGCTCGTGGCGCTCTCGCCGTAGCGCTGCGACTTGTCCTTGAACTGCGTCATCCGGCCGGCCTCGCCGAAACCGGTGATGGTCGACAGGATCCAGGCAAGCTCGGCGTGCGCACGCACGTGCGACTGCACGTACAGCGTCGACTTCGACGGCTCGATCCCGGCGGCGATGTACTGGGCAGCGGTGCGGCGGGTCTTCTCGCGGAGCTCGGCCGGATCCTGCGGCACGGTGATCGCGTGCAGATCGACGACGGAGAAGAAGGCGTCGTACTCCTCCTGCATGTTGCGCCACTGCATGAGCGCCCCGATGTAGTTACCGGCCTGGAGGGAATCGGCCGATGGTTGCATTCCGGAGTAGAGACGCTGCGTAGTCACCTGACAATCCTATTGCGGCGATGGCATGCTCGAGTCATGGAACCCGCTCTGCGTGCAGAGCGAGCCGATCTGGTGCTCCGGATCGTCGCCGCAGTTCTGACCGCTCTCATCGGGGTGCCGTACCTGGTGCTGGTCTCGGCTGTGCTGAGCAGCCGGTTCGGCGGCAGCTTCGACCCCCACGGCTACGTGCTGATCTTCGGCACGATGGCGGCCGTGGTGCTGGGGCTCGGCCTGCTCGTGTTCGTGCCTCTGATCTTCCCCAGCCGGATGCGCAGCCGCGCGTACGGAATCGCCGCGATCGCCTGGATCGTGGTGAGCGCCGGGCTCGTCGCGGCCTGGTTCACGGCGTAGCGCAGCGGGCCCGCCTCGCGAACATGAGGTTCGGCTGGTTTCAGAAGGGCGTGTCGGTGGTCGACGCGTACGCGGCGGCGAGGGTCGCCCAGGCGTGTGCGGTCTTGGCTTCGTCGCCGGTGCGGAGCATCGTCATGGCGCGACGGGTGCGGGCGCGGGCCTGCGGGTCGTCATGCTCGGTCGGACTGGCTCCGTCCGCCGGGCCGTGGCTGTCCGTCGGGCGTGCGTCTTCCGTCGGGGTGGGGCGCTGGGCTGTGCCCTGCCGCCCCGCGGGATCCTGCTTCTCCGCGGACTCCTCGCGTCCCACGTCCCCGCGTCGGACGTGCTCGCTCCTGGCACGTCGGGCGTCTTCGGCATCGACGAATCGCACCACCGGTGCCGGCCGGGTGAGGTATTCCAGCCCGGCAGGGCTCGTCCAGGTCACCTCCCCTCCGGGATGCAGCACCGGGGTCCAGGCAGACTGGTGCTTGAGGACGTGGTGATGGCGACACACGTGCGCG
>NZ_FUIA01000012.1 GCF_900163665.1 Frigoribacterium sp. JB110 | reverse complement strand
TCTGCTCGAAGCCGGCGGTTTCAGACCTCGACTACACCCTCGTTCGTGAAGAGCCATCAAACCGTTCGGGTGAAGGGTGCGCGACCGGGGCGATCGGCCCTTCAACTGGTACTGAGAGTGAAGCGGCATCGGTGCTCGTGCTATCTCTGCTGCGTGATTATTCTGTCGACCACGGAACCGACGGGACCGGGGAGATGGTCGCGATGAGACTGCGCCCGGGGAACGCGGAATCGAACACCGTCACCGATTACATCGACGTCACCCGCCCCGCGCTCCGACAGATCCCCGGGGATCGACCCGTCCCGTTCCGGCAAGTCCGTCCTCGTCCGCGCCGATGGCGCGGGAGGCACGAAAGGCTTCCTCGCCTGGCTCACGAAGCGACGCGTCGCCTACTCGGTCGGGTTCACCCTCCCGTTCGAGACCCGGAGATCTACCGGCTGATCCCTGAGACCGAATGGCAGGCTGCGATCAATGCCGACGGCGACCCCTGTGACGGGGCGGGCGTGGTCGAAGTGACGGGGCTGCTCGACCTGTCGGGTTGGCCGGCCGGGATGCGCGTCATCGTCCGCCGGGAACGCCTCCACCCGGGCGCGCAGCTGCGTTTCGACGACGTCGACGGCTACCGGCTCACCGCGTTCGCCACCAACACCACCCGCGGGCAGCTCGCCGACCTCGAGCTGCGCCACCGCCGCCGGGACCGCGCCGAGGACCGCATCCGGGATGCGAAAGACACCGGCCTGCGCAACCTCCCACTGAACACGTTCGGCCAGAACCGGGTCTGGTGTCTCATCGTCGGAATCGCCAGCGAACTGCTCGTCTGGCTCGGCGTGCTCGCCCACCCCGACCAGCCTGCGCGGCGTTGGGAGCCGAAACGCCTCCGGCACCGTCTGTTCACCCTCCCGGCCGTGATCGCCCGCACCGGCAGGCGCGTCTGGCTGCGGTTCGCGAACCGAACGAGATGAGCCAGCGTGCTCACCACCGCGATCGCCAGACTGCGCGCGCTACCCGCGCCCGCCGACTGACGCACCCCTCTCGCCTGCTCGCCCACGATCTCGAAAGGCGCCGGCCCGGAAGCCTGCCCCGCGCGACGACGCGCGCTCGATTGTCATGCCCTCGTGCCGGATTCAACGCTCGAGACCGGCGGCGACGCCGAGCACGCTACCACCGGCGTCCGATGAAAGATCGAGGCTAGAGAATCGCATTCACTTCGTCAGCGGCAGTGTCGAGTACTTCTTGCGGGTCTGCCCCCTCCAGCAGCGCACGTTGCAGGTGGGGAATGAGGATGTTGATGATCTCGCGTGCCTTCGGATGCTGCAGCTCGGTGCGGAGGTGCTTCACGTACTCCGCGCCCTTCGCCATCTGCGGATCATCCGGGAAAAGCGCGCCGGCTTCAATGTCTGCTCGAGGGGACTGGTAGCCATTGCTGGCGAGAAAGTCCTTCAGGAACGTTGTGTCGCCCATGAACCGAACCCACGCTTTCGCAGCGTCGGGATTCTGGGTCGTGTTGAAGATCGACCACGCGCCCACCGTTCCCCAAACAGAAGCCTCCTCGTTCGTCAACGGCTCGGCCAGATGCAGATCCGCAGGGTCGAGGAGCTCGCGAAGGTTGATGAGTGACTCCCCGAGCTGGTACGCCACTTCTCCCTGACCGACAGCACTTTGCTCCCGTGGTTCAGCCACGGTCAGCGGCGCTTCAGGCACCCACCCGTTGTCGACCATCTCTTTCACGAAGCTCAGAGCTTCTCGTCCCTCAGGGCCGTTGAACGCGGCTTCCGTCATGTCATCGCTGAGAATCTCGCCGCCAGCTTGGTACAGGTACTGATAGAAGCTCCCGTTCAAGCTCGAAGATGTGCCACCGATGTATTCGGTGAGGTAGTAGCCCGCTTCCTTAATCTTTGGCGCCGCCTCGCGCATGTCGTCCCACGTCTTCGGGCAGTCGACACCAGCTGATTCGAGAACTGCACTGTTGCAGTACGGCATCATGATCGGAACACCCGCGGGAGCGCCGTAGAGCGAACCATCGTCAAGGCCGCGAAGTGAATCAAGCACAACGGGGGCGAACTCTTTCCAATCGTCCCGCAGGTCATCCAGGGGCAACAGGAGGTTCTCCGGTTCCAGGAACTGCGGGATGTAGTCGGGGCTCAGATAGACCACGTCCGGCGCGGTGCCGCCTACGACGGAAGTGACCAACGACTCGATGCGGCCCTGCCACGGCTTGACGACGACCTCCACCTCAACGTTCGGATAGGTCGGGTCTGCTGCACGGATAGGTGACGGTTCTAGTCACGCCGCCAGTGCAACGGTCG
>NZ_FUIA01000020.1 GCF_900163665.1 Frigoribacterium sp. JB110 | reverse complement strand
CACCTGGCAGAGGGGCTAACCGACCGGACCCTTACACAGAAAACTTGACACCCCCTCCATCTTCAGGGAGACCTCGACTCCTACACGGACAGCGACGCGCTCAACGGACTACACCCTCGTTCGAGAAGAGCCGTCATTCCGCTGCCGCTTCCCGATGTCTCGAAAGCCGTCGGCGCCTCATCGAGCTGCTTCGGCTTTCGGCGCAGGGCGCGGGTCTGTTTCGGCCGTGCCGACTCGCGCCGCAGCGGAGAGTCGGCCTCCACCTCTCTTCATCCGGGCGCGGCGGCGCGCGGCTCCAGGATGAAACGGTCCTCCCAGATCTCGCGCAGCACGCGCTCCGGCGTCGTCTCGGCAGCCTCGTCGACGTGGATGCGGCCAGACAGCGACACGATCATCGCATCGTGCACGAGCTCCGGATACTCCTCGGCGTCCGCACCGGCGATGCCGCGCAGACCGGCCAGCTCCAGCGCGATCATGGTGCAGTCGATCGCTCCGCGCACGCTCGACCCCTGGCGGACATCCGGATGCCGTCTGGTCGCGCGGGCGACGGCCACGGCGTCGGCGATGAGCCGCTCCCCGAACTCCCCCTCCGCCCCGGTCCGCAGCGCGACGATGCCGTGCTCAGCCTGCTCGTCCTGGTAGCTGATCTCAAGACGGTTGAGCCGGTCATGCATGCTGGTCGACAGGCGCGTCGTGCCGACGTTGTCGTACGGGTTCATCGAGGCGACCACACGGAAGGTCGGCAGCGCCGCGATGGTGCCGACGCGCGGCACCGCGATCGATCGGTCGGCCATCGCGGTGAGCAGCGTGTTGAGTGTGTCCTCTGGTGCGCGGTTGAACTCCTCGATGTAGAGGAACCCGCCCGTGCGCATCGCCTCGACCAGCGGGCCCTCGACGAAGTTGTCCGCGCTGTAGTCCTCGCGGAGCACGCGCGCCGGGTTGTGGTGGCCGACGAGCTTCGCCGGCGTGAGGTCGGCGTTGCCTTCGACGAACACGAGCGGAATGCCCCACTCACCGGTGATCGCCTGCAGGATCGTGGTCTTGCTGGTTCCCGGCGGCCCCTCGAGCACGATGTCGCGCCCTGCAGCCACGGCCGCGAGCGTGAGCTCCAGCTCCCGCTCGCGACCGACGAGGTGTGCGGCGATCCGCTCCCTGGCGCCCGCCGTGATCTCTCCTGCGGTCGTCACGTCAACTGGTTCCCGGCGTCGACGGGCAGCGGCACTCCCGTGATGTAGCGCGCCTCGTCCGAGGAGAGGAACAGCAGGGCGTTGGAGATGTCGACCGACTCGACCCACGGGATCGGCAGCGGGATGACGCGCCCCGACGATTCGGCGAACTCCTCCTTCGTGGCGTCCGCCTTCCCGGTGAACAGCGAGTAGATCGTCTGATTCTGGATCATGTCGGTGTCGACCTGCGTCGGATGGATGCTGTTGACCCGGATGCTGTCCGGTGCCAGCTCCATCGCGAGCGTGCGCATCATGCCGACCAGGCCGTGCTTCGCCGAGACGTAATGCGCCATGTTCGCGTAGCCGCGGATGCCGGCCTCCGAACTTGTCAGCACGATCGAGCCGCCGTTCCCGCCCGCCTTGATGTGCGGAATCGCCGCCTTCACGCTGTGCCAGACGCCCGACAGATTGATGTCGATCATCGTGGTCCACTCGTCCTCCGGCATGTCCTCCGTGCGGTTCGGAGTTCCCGCGACGCCGGCGTTCGCGCTGACGATGTCGAGCCTGCCGAGCTCGGCGACGCCTTCGTCGACCGCCGCCTTCAGTGCGGCGAAGTCGCGCACATCCGCTTTCTTCGCGATGATCCTCCTGTCCAGCGCCTCGACCTGCCGCACCGTCTCGGCGAGATCCGCCTGGGTCGCACCAGTGTGCGCGTTGTACGGAATCTCCTCACAGATGTCGACTGCGATGATGTCGGCTCCCTCCTGCGCGAGCCGCACCGCGTGCGAGCGTCCCTGCCCGCGAGCCGCGCCCGTGATGAACGCGACCTTTCCCTCAACTCTTCCGGCCATGATGGCCCTCCTCTCCTCCGGCCGCCCATCCGGCGCCGGCTCATCTGCCGCAACCTGCTCGAAACCGTCGATCTTGGAGCACTCCGCGACATGTCTTACCGCGGTCACGTGACCGCGGCACCCCCGTCACCCTCTTCGACGTCTCGCCCCCGGCTCAGTAGCTCGACAGCCCGCCGTCTACGGCGTACGTCGATCCGGTCACCCATGTCGACTCATCCGATGCCAGGAACAGCACGGCGTTCGAGATCTCCCGCGGCGGCATCACACCCGGAATCCACTGCGTGAACATGCCGGTGAGATCGGGGTTCTCACGCTCGAACTCATCGAACATCGGCATCGCGCCCTGCGCCATCGGCGTATCGACTGCGCCCGGATGCACACTGTTGACCCGGACCTTCTCCTTCGCCAGCTCCATCGCGAAGGACTTCATCAGCGCGACGACGCCGTACTTCGACGCGTTGTACGCGATGTTGAACGGACCAGCCTTCAGCCCGTTCGCCGAGCTGGTCATGACGACCGACCCTCCGCCGCCGTCCACGAGGTGCTCCACGGACGCCATCACGGTGTTCCACACGCCGATCAGGTTGATGTCGATCGTGTCGCGCATGATCTGCGGTGTGATGTCCCGCCAGCTGCCCAGGATGTCGATGCCCGCGTTGGCGACGACGATGTCGAGTCGCCCCAGCTCTGCGACGCCGCGCGAGACCACCTCGTGCAGTCGGTCCAGATCGCGCACGTCGGCCTGCTCCGCGACGATCCGGCGATCCAGCGCCTCAACCTGGCGCACTGTCTCGGCGAGATCCTCCGGCGTCGCGCCGGCGTATGGTGTGCCCGGCACCGCCTCGCACACGTCGACCGCGATGATGTCGGCGCCTTCCTCTGCCAGGCGCAGTGCGTGAGAGCGTCCCTGCCCCCGCGCCGCGCCCGTGATGAATGCGACTTTTCCTTCAACTCTTCCTGCCATGATGACTCTCCTTCCTCACTGGACGGCGGCGGCGCCGTCGACCGGGATCTGGCCGCCGGAGACGTAGTAGGACTGGTCAGACGCCAGCCATGCGACCGCGTTGGAGACGTGGATCGGTTCGATCCACGCTTTGCCGAACGGGTTCAGCCCGGCGAAGGCAGCCTCCGCGTCCTCTGCCTTCGGATCATCGAGATCCGGTCGGAACAGGCCGTATGTCGCGCTGTTCTTCACCATGGGCGTGTCGATCGAGTTCGGATGGATCGTATTGACCCGGATGCCGTGCGGCCCGAGCTCGTTGGCGAGCACCTTCATGAGGCCGACGATGCCGTGCTTGGTCGTGGTGTAGGCGGCCACGTTCGCGAGACCCTTGAACCCGGCGAGAGACGAGATGATGATCACCGATCCGCCCGCGCCTGAGGCGATCAGATGCTCGGCCGCGGCCTTGTAGGTGTGCCAGACGCCGGTCACGTTGATGTCCATCAGGTCCTGCCACGCCTGCTCGGCGACCTCGTGCGTCGCGTCTCCGAACGTGAAGATGCCCGCATTCGCCACCACGATGTCGAGCCGCCCGAGTTCGGCCACCGCGGCATCGACATCCGCCGTGAGCGCGTCGATGCTGCGCACATCCGCGGTCGACCTCACGATGCGCCGGTCGAGCGCCTCGACCTGCCGCACCGTCTCATCGAAGTCGGCAGCCGTCGCCAGCTCGTAGTACGACTTCACCGAATCGACGTCGCCTATGAAATCCACGGCGATGATGTCGGCGCCCTCCTGTGCCAGCCTCACCGCGTGCGACCGGCCCTGTCCTCGTGCTGCGCCGGTGATCAGCGCGACCTTGCCGTCCAGCTGTCCCATTGTGAACTCCTTCCGCACGCCTCGTTGCGCGCATGGCGCCGGTGCGTCCGGCGCTTCGGTTGTTCCTCCCCGCTTGGCGGGCCTTCCGGCCCGGGAAACGCAGGAAGGGCGCCGCTCACGCGACGCCCTTCCGTGCTCATCCTGTCGAGCAGCAGCCCCCCTCATCGGCGGAACCGCACCCGCATCCGGATACTCCGACTCCCCCGCCGGATTCGGCAGGGCCGGGTTGCTCCGCGCCCGCACGCGCCGCGAGCTCCGCGGCGAACCCGGCGAGCGGACTCTCATCACAGTCCGATACCGGCGGTGCCTGCGGACCGCCGGAGCGCCGCCCAGACAGACGCGCGGGGGTGAGACCGGCAATCGGGCTCTCGTCGCACGCCGATGTCGGCGGGGCATCCGGCCGGGTGGCCGAGAGCGTCACGCGCACCGGCCCCATACCGCTCGGCGCGGGCCCCTGGCGGGGGCGCGGCGGCGTCGTGCGGTGCGAGTGGTCGCCGCTGGGCTTCGGCTTGTCGCCCTTCATGTCCTTGAGGGCGGTCTCGCCGTGCCCGATCACGCATTCGGGGTCGGGGCCGTCCAGCGGCAGGCCGGTGAAGAACTTCGCCGCCATGCACCCGCCCTTGCACGAATCGAAGAACTGGCACGACGAGCACGCCCCGCCCGACTGCGGCTCGCGCAGCCGGGTGAACAGCTCGGACTGCTGCCAGACCTCTTTGAATCCGCCCGGCTCACGCACGCTGCCGGCGAGGAACTCGTCGTGGATCGCGAACGGGCAGGCGTACACGTCGCCGATCGGGTCGATCAGACACACGACACGGCCGGCGCCGCACAGGTTGAGGCCCTCGAGCTCCTGACCGTATGCGGCCAGATGGAAGAACGAGTCGCCCGTGAGCACCTCGCCGTCGTGGGCGACGAGCCAGTCGAACAGCACCTTCTGCTGCTCGGGCAGCGGATGCAGCTCGTCCCACACGTCGGCGGCGCGGCCGGAGGGGCGCAGGCGGGTCAGCCGCAGCTGGGCGCCGTAGCGGTCGGCGATCTCCTTGAACTGATCGAGCTGCGGAATGTTCTGCTTGGTGCACACCACCGAGAGCTTGAAGTTCTTCATCCCGGCCGCCTGCATGTTCGCCATCGCCTGCAGCGCCATCTCGTAGGAGTTGGGCCCTCGGATCCAGTCGTTCACCTCGGCCGTGGCCCCGTCGAGCGAGACCTGCACGTCGACGTAGTCGTTCTTCGCGAGCTCGGCCGCGCGATCCGGTGTGATCTTCACGCCGTTCGTCGAGAACTTCACGCCGACGCTGTGGGCGGTGGCGTAGTCGATGAGTTCCCAGAAGTCGGGCCGGACGGTGGGCTCGCCGCCGCCGATGTTCACGTAGAACACCTGCATCCGTTCGAGCTCGTCGATGATCTCCTTGCACTCCGCGGTCGACAGCTCACGCGGATCGCGACGACCCGAGCTCGACAGGCAGTGCAGGCACGACAGGTTGCAGGCGTACGTGAGCTCCCAGGTGAGGCAGATCGGTGCGTCGAGCCCGTACTCGAAGTGGTCGACGAGCCGCATCGGCTTCGGCGGAGATTCGGTTCCGGATGTCGGGGTCGCGTCCACAAGTGTCATACGTCACGCTCCTGAATCATGTTCGAATCGGCAAGTGTCCGCACCGCACCGACGTAGGGCGCGGTCGACGCCGCTGGCACGCCCTGGGCCTCGATGGCCTCGCGGACACTGGCGTGGTCGCCCAGCGTCCTGACCACGTCGAGCAGCGTGCGGTCCTTCAGGAACGACAGCTTGCGCGTTCCGAAGTGATACAGCAGCGCGCCGAACGACTCAGGGCGCACAGCGACCTGCGGATGCAGGCGCCACGGCCGGTCGGCGTCGAACGCGGTCATGATCAGTACACGCCGCACATGCCGTCGATGGAGACCTCTTCGACGAGCGACTCTGCCTCGACGACTTCCGTCTCCTCCGGCGCGTTGTCACGGAGCTTGCGAACAGTGGTCATGGTGTTCCTCCTTCGTCGCCCCCATTGGCGACCTCGTCCCGCCCTCGTCGGCGGAGATCCGTTGCGCTCTGACGGAATCGCTGATCGACTCGTGCCGATGAGGGCTACTGTCGGTGCTAGCGATCACGTCGGACCGTGCTCGCGATGCTAATGGCACTGGGTGCCGAATGGGAAGAGGGGTCGCATGAATTCGATGCCATCCATCGCGGCGCGTCCGGGCAGGGCGCGTGCCACGAGTGCCGCCGAGCTCGGCGAGATCGGGCTGTCGCTGATCCTCGAGCGCGGCTTCGACGCCGTCACGGTCGATGACATCGCCACGGCGGCCGGCATCGGACGACGCACGTTCTTCCGCTACTTCTCGTCGAAGAACGACCTGCCGTGGGGCGACTTCGATGCGCTGCTGCAACGGATGCGGGCGCACCTGGCCGAGGTGCCGCGCGACGCGCCGCTGGCCGTCGCGCTGCGCGAGGCCGTCGTCGAGTTCAACTCGTTCCCGGCCGACACGCTGCCGCAGCACAGGCTCCGGATGGCGGTGCTGCTCGAGACGCCGACGCTGGTCGCCCACTCGGCGCTGCGCTACGAGTCGTGGCGCCGCGTCGTGGCCGACTTCGTCGCCGAGCGCCTCGGCCTTCCGCCGCGCTCTGTCGGCGCCGAGGCACTGGCACGCGCCTGCCTCGGCATCTCGCTGGCCGCCTACCAGCACTGGCTCGGCGACCCTGACGCGGTGCTCACCGACCTCATCCGCGAAGGATTCGACGAGATGAGCATCGTGTTCGGCGACGCTCCGGATGATCGAGGCGGCGAGAGGTAGGTCGTGCCTCACGATCAGTCGGCGGCGGCGCGGGCCGGAGACGGGCCCCGCGGCTTCGACGTCGTGATCGTCGGCGGGGGCTCCGCCGGCGCGGTGCTTGCGGCCAGGCTCAGCGAGGATCCCGCCAGGCGAGTGCTGCTGCTCGAGGCGGGATCGGCCCCGCGCACGCCGGCGGAGGTGCCGGATGCAGCGCTCGACGGCACGACGGTGGCGGCGTCCGTGCCGGGGCACGCGTTGGGCTGGACGTATCGGGCGTCCCTGTTGGCTCCAGATGCCGCTTCCGGCATACACATGCCGCAGCGGGAATACGATGTGGTCAGAGGGCGTCTCATCGGCGGCAGCGGCGCGGTCAACGGCGGATACTTCGTCCGGCCGCGCCCCGCCGACCACGCCGAATGGGCCGCAGCGGGCGGCGACGCATGGTCGGAGGAGAACGCGCTGCCGCTGCTGCGCGCGATGGAGACCGACGTCGACTACGGCGACACCGAGATTCACGGCGGATCCGGCCCGATCCCGGTGCGCCGAGCGGCCGAACATCCGGTGTCTCAGGCGTTCGAGGCGGCGTGCCTGGCCGCGGGATCTCCGAGCGATCCGGACAAGAACGCGCCAGGCGGCGGTGGCGTCGGCCCGGTGCCGCAGAACGTCACGGACGGGGTGCGCCGCAGCCCCGCGATGCAGTACCTGCTGCCGGCGCTGAGCCGCGAGAACCTCGACGTGCGCGGCGGGGTCGCAGTGATGCGCGTCATCGTGCGCAGCGGCCGTGCAGTCGGTGTCGAGGCGACGGTGGCCGGCGACCGCACGGTCTTCACAGGTGAGGAGGTCGTGCTGGCCTCTGGGGCGATCGCCACGCCGCAGCTGCTGCAGCTGTCTGGCATCGGCCCCGCCGACGATCTGCGCGCCCACGGCATCCGGTGCGTCGCCGACCTTCCCGTGGGCCAGGCGCTCTCCGACCACGCCAGCATCACGCTCTCGGTGACTCCTCGCACGACGCTTCCTGCCCCTGACGGGTCGCCCTTCCCCACCGCACTGCATGCATCGGCGCTCACCGGTGAGCCGTTCGAACTGCTTGTCGGTGCCCGCCCGCTCGACGAGATCGTGCCGGGCATCGGGGCGCCGAACGCGCTGCCCGTGATGGTGAACCTCCCGGCGACCGGGCGGGGCTCGCTCACGCTGCAGTCGGATGATCCGGCTGCGCCGCCGCTCATCCGGTACGGCTACCTCGCCGACGAACGCGACCGTGGGATCGCCCGGCACGCCGTGCGCGTGGCGGCCGATCTCATCCGGTCGCGCGAGTTCGCGGTCGTCGCGGAGAGCGACGACGCCCCAGGCGCTCGACTGCTCGCCGACGACGGCGCCCTCGACACCTGGGTCGCGTCCGGCATCGGCACCACCGTGCACACCTGCGCCACCGCCCCGATGGGCACGGTGGCCGACGGCGCCGGCCGCGTGCTCGGCATCGACGGCCTGCGCGTGGCCGATACCTCCTTGCTGCCGGCCGCCCCCACCCGCGGCCCCGCCGCATCCGCCGTGCTCGTGGGCGAGACGATCGCCCGCGCGATGCGCACCGCGTGAGATCCCCCCTTCTCCGGCCCTCCGTCAGCGGACTGCTGCGCGGATGCAGCAGTCGTACCGGCTCGTGGCGCGAGAGCGGAGCCTCGCGCTGGGAGCAGGCGTGACACACAATGGGGTCACCACACCAGAGCGGGCACTGCGAGGTCGATCATGGCGGACGCGTCCTCCCCTCCGGCACGCGGAACAGGCGGTTCCGCGGCCGAGGAGCCGGGTTCCGGCGCGCCGTCGGGTGAGGATCGACCGACCGCCGCGGGCAGAGTGCTCGCGGTGCTCGACGCCTTCGACACCCAGCACGTGGTGCTGTCGCTGACCGACATCTCCCGCCGCGCCGGCTTGACGCTGCCCACCGCACACCGCCTCGTGCGCGAGCTGCGTGAGTGGGGTGCACTCGAGCGCAGGGCGGACGGACACTACGCGATCGGCATGCGGATCCTCGAGCTGGGCTCGCTCGAGCCGAAGGGACTGCAGCTGAGAGAGGCAGCGCTGCCGTACCTCGGCGACCTGCACTCAGCGGTCGGCAGCGATGTGCACCTGTCGGTGATGGCGGGAACCGACGTCGTCTACGTCGAATCCCTCCGCTCGCGTCACGGTGCGCCCGTGCTCACACGCCTCGGCGGACGATGGCCGCTGCACGCGACCGCAACTGGTCTGATCCTTCTCGCGCACGCGCCGGATGAGCTCCGCGAGCACATCCTCGCCGGGCCGCTGCAGGCGTACACCCCGCGCACCATCACGGACCCCGAGCGAGTGCGCAGGACGCTGGCGGAGGTGCGCGGCAACGGGCACGCCTTCGTCGATGAGTCCATCACCGAGGGCGCCGTCGCCCTCGCCGTGCCCGTGCAGGATCGCCGCAGCCGGGTGGTCGCCGCCGTCGGTGTGGCGCTGCGCCGCGGCAGCGTCGATCCGCAGTCGGTCCTGCCTGCGCTGACGATGACCGGCCGCGCGATCTCCCGTGCGCTCGGCGCCCCGTCTACGCGCTGACGACCTCGATCATCCGGCGCACGGCGAACTCGTAGCCGCGGGTGCCTGCTCCCACGAAGACGCATGAGGCGATGCCGGAGAGGTAGGAGTGGTGCCGGAACTCCTCGCGGGCGTGCACGTTCGAGATGTGCACCTCGGCGAACGGCAGGGAGACACCGGAGAGGGCGTCGCGCAGCGCGATCGACGTGTGGGTGAAGGCGCCGGGGTTGATCACGACGGCGTCGCAGTCCTCACGAGCGGCATGGATCGCGTCGATCAGCTCGCCCTCGTGGTTGCTCTGCACGGCGCGCACCTCGAAGCCGAGCTCACCGGCCGTGCGGGAGGCGAGTGCGACGACGTCGTCGAGCGTGTCGTGGCCGTAGGTCGCCGGCTCACGTGTGCCGAGCAGGTTGAGGTTCGGCCCGTTCACCAGGAGGATCCGTTTGTTCACGCCACTGTCCCTTCGCCGCCGCGTCACTCGGTCGGTTCAGGCTATCGCCCTTGTCCGGGGTCCGGAGCGTCGCTAGCCTGGCGGGATGCCGACCGACCCGCTCTTCATCGCGTTCCTCGCCGTGGGCATCATCGCCGCGGCAGTACTGCTCGCGGGCATGGCACTGGCGATCGCGCAGGCGCTCCGCGACAACGAGCTGCCGCCGCTCATCCGATGGGGCTGGGCGATTGCGGTCATCGCGTTCCCGCTCTTCGGCGCGATCGCATGGTTCGCATGGACGTCGCTCGACCGACCTGGCGCCTCCGCTCTGACGCGGGTCGTCACCAACGCCCGGTAGCCAGGAAGCGCTCGATCTGCTCGCGGTGCGGGGCAGGGTCGAGGCCAGACAGTGGAGCGCGCTCAAACGTGCGGTCTATGACTCGACGAGTCCGTCGTCGGCTCGAGTGAGTTCGTGGGTGAAGGCTTCGACGAGCGTGCGCTCGTCCGGAAGCGCTGCGTCAGCTTCTTGCTCGAGCTGATAGCGGCTGACAGCAACAGGTTGGGCGGTCGACGCGAGCGCGTATCGGACGACTGTGTCGTTCTTGCCCGCGACGAGGAGGATCCCGACCGTCGGTCGATGCTTGTCGTGGTTGCGGAGTCGATCGTCGACGATGGTGACGTAGAACGCGAGTTGGCCCGCATCAGCCGGTGCGAATGTGGTGGTCTTGAGTTCGACGACAACATAGCGCAGCTGCTCGATGTGGAAGAACAGCAGGTCGACATAGAAGTCCTCACCGTCGATGTCGAAGTGCATCTGGCGGCCGACGAACGCGAATCCCGCGCCGAGTTCACGCATAGTGTCGAGAATCCGGTCGACCATTCGCTGCTCGAGCTCTCGCTCCGAAGCGTCACCATCGACGGCGAGGAAGTCGAGGGCGTATGGATCCTTCGTGAGCTCCTGCGCTTGCTCGGAGTCCGACGGACCAAGCGCACCGGGAAAGTTGGTCGGCGCGGCCGCTTCCCGCTCGTGAAGACGTGTCGCGATCTGGTGCGCGAGCACGGCTCGGCTCCAGCCGTAGTGAGCGTCCTTGGCGGCATACCAGTCGCGCAGTGCCTGGTCGTCGAGCTTGTCGAGCATCACGATCACATGACCCCACGGCAATTGTCCAACAGGTCGTTGGACAATTGCCGTGGGGTCCGGCCACGCCTCCGCGAATCCGCGCATGTAGAAGAGATTCGCACGAGAGAACCCCTTAATGGAGGGAAACTCAGCACGCAGATCGGCGGCGAGCCGCGCGAGGACCTTCGAACCCCAACCCTGCTCGGTCTGCCGGTCGAGGATCGTACGACCGATTCGCCACCACAACTGCAGAAGTTCGGCATTGGCCTTCCGTTGCGCCCGGAACCGTGCGGTATGGACCTGCCTCTTGACCTCCTCGAGCGTGGCCGCATACTCATCCGGGATCAGGTTCGTCATGGCGTCACCGTACGTGCAACCGGCGACACTCGTAGTGACGCGTCGCATGGAACGCCTGAAGGCCTGATCAGAGCGGCCCGATCCGTGACCCCACAGCACTCTCGCGCAACGAAGCATTGCACAACGGCATCACGCTCCGGCGCGGGTCGTCACCAACGCCCGGTAGCCAGGAAGCGCTCGATCCGCTCGCGGTGCGGGGCGGGGTCGAGGTCGTGCTCGGCGACCCACGCATCGTCGTAGTACGTCTTCTCGTACCGCTCCCCGCCGTCGCAGATGAGCGTGACGACGCTGCCGCGTTCGCCCCGCTCGAGCATGCCGGCGATCAGCTCGAACGCACCGCACAGGTTGGTGCCCGTCGACCCGCCCGCCCAGTGCCTGGTGCGCTCGCGCAGCATTCGGATGGCCGCGATCGAGGCCGCATCGGGAACCCGGATCATGTGGTCGATCACGCTGGGAATGAACGACGGCTCCATCCGGGGCCTGCCGATTCCCTCGATGCGGCTGGGCATTCCCGTGCCGTAGTCGGTCGCGCCGGTCTCCCACCCGCCGTAGAACGCCGAGTTCTCCGGATCGACGACCGCCACGCGCGTGGCGTGGCGGCGGTAGCGCACGTACCGACCGAACGTCGCGCTGGTGCCGCCGGTGCCCGCGCCGACGACGATCCAGCTCGGCACGGGGAAGCGCTCGAGGGCGAGCTGCTGGAAGACGCTCTCGGCGATGTTGTTGTTGCCGCGCCAGTCCGTCGCGCGCTCGGCGTAGGTGAACTGGTCGAGGTAGTGGCCGCCGCACTCGGCGGCGAGCCGCTCTGCCTCGGAGTACATCTCGGGCGGGTGGTCGACGTAGTGGCAGCGACCGCCGTAGTACTCGATCAGCTCGATCTTCTCCGTGCTGGTCGAACGCGGAACGACGGTGACGAACTCGAGCCCCAGCATCCGGGCGAAGTACGCCTCGCTGACGGCGGTCGATCCGCTCGACGCCTCGATGAGGGTCGTGTCGCGGCCGATCCGGCCGTTGACCAGACCGTAGAGGATGAGCGAGCGGGCGAGGCGATGCTTGAGCGAGCCCGTCGGGTGCACCGACTCGTCCTTCAGATACAGGTCGATGCCCCATTCGGCAGGCAGCGGGAACACGTGCAGGTGGGTGTCCGCGCTGCGGTTCGCGTCGGCCTCCAGCAGTCGCACCGCCTCATCGGCCCATCCGCTGCGCGTCTCCATGCGTCGAGCGTAGCCGGTGATCCCACACAGACAGCGCTCGCGAGATGCGCACCTTTTCGACATTTGGGCGTTGAAATCGACGCATCTCGACGAAAGGTGCGCATCTCGGCAGCGGGGCGCGGAGACTACGCTCGGGTGGGGGGCGTTACGCGGTGTTCGCGCGGCTGTCGGCGAGCATTCATCCTGGCGGGCGACAATCGCACGTCGGCCACTTGGAGCAAGGGAGGTGCGCGATGGACGAGGAGTTCGACGAACTCATCGAGCGGATGAATGAGGCTCTCCGAGAACGATCACTGACCGCCATCCAAGCCACCCTCACCGAGCAGGATCCGCACGACATCGCGCGCCTGCTGGAGCGCGAGGACACCGACGACCGAGCGATCATCTACCGGCTGCTGCCGCGCACCAGGGCCCTCGAGGTCTTCGAGCTTCTCGAACCGGAGATGCGCAGTGAGCTGATCCTGGGCCTGCAGGACGAGGACGTCGCGCGCGTGTTCGAAGAGATCGACCCGGATGACAGAGCCCAGCTGCTCGACGAGCTCCCGGCGGGCGTGGCCGCGTCGCTCATGAAGGGCCTGTCGCCGACCGAGCGCGCGCTGACGGCGCCGATGCTCGGCTTCGACGCCGACAGCATCGGCCGCTACATGAGCACGGAGTACGTGCGTCTGAACGACGAGATGACGCTGGGCGACGCGCTCACGCACGTGCGGCACCGCGGGCTGGGCGCTGAGACCATCTACCAGCTCCCCGTCACCTCACCGCATCGTCGCCTGCTCGGCGTGATCAGCCTGCGCCGGCTCGTGATGGGCGACCCGAGCGCGCTGGTGAAGGACCACATGCGCGATCCGGTGTTCGTGCACGCGACGGACGACGCCGAGTACGCGGCGCGCGAGCTGATCGACGCGCAGCTGCTCGCCGCGCCGGTGCTCGACAGCGAGGATCGGCTGCTCGGTCTGCTCACCAGCGACGACGCGCACGCGATCGTCGAGCGCAGCGAGGACCGCAGGGCCGCCAGACAGGGTGGTGCCGAGCCGCTGCGCCGCCCGTACCTGACCGCGCCGATGTGGGGTTTGGTGCGCTCCCGCGTGGTGTGGCTGCTCGTCCTGGCGGTGTCGGCCGTTCTGACGGTGCAGGTGCTCAACGTCTTCCAGCACACGCTCGACCAGGTCGTCACCCTGGCGCTGTTCGTGCCGCTGCTGACCGGAACGGCGGGGAACACAGGGTCACAGGCCGCGGTGACCGTCACCCGCGCGCTCGCGCTGGGCGAGGTCAGACCCCGCGACATCCTGCTCGTGATGTGGCGGGAGGTGAGGGTCGGCCTGATGCTCGGCGCGCTGCTGGGCACGATCGGATTCGCGGCGGCGAGTCTGGTGTTCGGGCTCGAGTTCGGCGAGGTGATCGGCATCACCCTGTTGTGCGTGTGCACGCTCGCCGCGACGGTCGGCGGCGCCATGCCGCTGATCGCGCGCGCCGTGCGCGCCGACCCCGCCGTGTTCTCCACACCGTTCATCGCGACCTTCTGCGATGCCACCAGTCTCATCATCTACTTCCTGATGGCGACCTGGTTGCTCGGCCTGTGACGGGCGGATGAGCGGACCGCGCGGACCGCTCATCCGCCCGTGATCATGTCCCACGAGATCTTCGCGACCAGCGCCGCGATCACGACGATGAACACCACGCGCACGAACCTCGACCCCTTCGACAGCGCCATCCGTGCGCCGATGTAGGCACCCACGAGATTCGCCGCGCCCATGGCCAGGCCGAGCCCCCAGATCACGTGGCCCGCGGGGATGAAGAAGATGAGTGCTCCGATGTTGGTGCACAGGTTCGCGATCTTGGCGAAGGCCGAAGCGGGCATGAAGGCGTAGCCGAGCACGCTGACGAAGAGGATCACGAAGAAGGAGCCGGTTCCCGGCCCGAGTGCGCCGTCGTAGGTTCCGACGAAGAGTCCGATCATGGTCGCGGCGACGACGTGCTTCCAGCCGTGCCAGCGGCGATTCGTGTGCACACCCATCTTCGGTTTGAAGACGGTGAAGGCGCCGACGCCGATGAGCACGACGAGGATGATCGGGTCGAACGCCTCCGCCGGGATCAGCGTCGCCAGCGCGGCGCCGAAGACGGCACCGGCGAGAGCGGCGAGCGCCAGCGGCACCGCCGTGCGAGGGTCGGGCTTCACCCTGCGCGAGTACGTGGTCGCCGCGACCGCCGTCCCCATCACGCTGGAGAGCTTGTTGGTCGCCAGCGCCTGCAGCGGCGCGATGCCCGGCGCGAGCATCAGGGCGGGCAACTGGATGAGCCCTCCCCCGCCCACGACCGCATCGACCCATCCGGCGGCGAGAGCCGCGACGAGCAGAAGCACGAGAGTGAGCACGTCGATCTCCGGCACCAGGTGATTCTAGTCGTCGCCGCATCCCCCGCTTTCGCGGCGTACTCTCATTGGACGGGCAGCAGCGCTGCGCGCACGTGAGGAGGAGACGTCCATGCCGATCCTGGATTCCCGACTTCCCCTTGCCGCCGCTCCGATGGCCGGCGGCCCGTCCACGATCGCGCTGGCGCGTGCGGTCGCGCAGGCGGGAGGGTTCCCCTTCCTCGCCGGCGGGTACCAGAGCCCGGATGCGCTGGCCGAGCAGATCGCACAGGCGCGGTCGATCGGCAGCGATTTCGGTGTGAACCTGTTCGCCTCTGCGTCCGCCGAGATCGACGACGACGCCTTCGAGGCCTTCGTCGACGAGATCGCGGAGGAGGCCGCGCGGTACGACATCGTGCTCAGCCCCGAACCGGTCAGCGACGACGACCAGCTCGGCGACAAGGTCGCCATGCTCGTGGAGATGCCGGTGCCCGTCGTGTCGTTCACCTTCGGGCTCCCAGGCGCCTCCGCCCTGCGCGCGCTGCAGTCGGTGGGAACAACGGTGCTCGCCACTGTGACCACACCGGACGAGGCGAGGCAGGCCGTCGACTCCGGCGTGAACGGCCTCGTGGTGCAGGGCTCGTCAGCAGGCGGTCACAGCGCGACCTTCGACCCGACGCACGACCCGCGTCCGCTCGACACCGCTGAGCTCGTTCGGCGCGTGAAGCACGAGATCGAGGCTCCCGTGATCGCGGCCGGCGGCGTCGACGGCCCGGATGCCGTGGCGCGACTTCTCGAAGCGGGCGCGGAAGCGGTGTCGGTGGGAACGCTGCTGCTGCGCACCGACGAGGCCGGAACCTCGGTCGCGCACCGACGAGCGCTTGCCGACCCCGACTTCACAGAAACGGCCATCACGCGTGTGTTCACGGGGCGCCCGGCACGCGCGCTGCGCAACGGCTTCATCAACAGGCACCACAGCGCGCAGATCACCGCGTACCCCGCGGTGCACCACCTGACGAGGTCGCTGCGGCGCGCGGCGGCCGCGGAGGGCGACACCGATCGGCTGCATCTGTGGGCGGGAACGGGCTGGCGCTCGGCGCGCGCCGATTCGGCGGTGAACGTCATCCGGTGGCTGGCAGGAGACGAATGAGGTGTCGTCTCGCCTCATCCGGGCCCCGCCCAGCAGGGGTGCACCCGGGATTCTGAAGAAGTTTTCCGCGCATTCATGGACGAAAGTGGGCAGTTCTCCCCACTGAGTGGGGATTGCAACGGTCGGGGTCGTGGAGAATGACACCATTGCAATTCACAATGCGTGCAGAGCGCCGCGCCAGGGCCTGTCGTTTCTACTGCGTGACCAGCGCCTTCGCTGAGCAGGATGCAATCAGAGCAGGACGAATGTTGCATTCGAATGAATCATTCTGAGCGACTGCCCAACCTACTGCCCATGGGTACTTGGGTAGTTTTGCCGATTACAACGAACTGGTATCGTCCCTCTGGATTGTCCTTGTTCTTTCCACCGACACACAGGAATCAGTGAAGTGAAATCAACACACCGTAAGTGGCTCACGGCCACTGCGGCGACAGTCGGCGCGGGTGCGCTGGCCTTCGGTGGCGCGGTTCTTCCCGCCGCCGCCGAAGAGTCGCCAGCAGAAGCAAGCTTCTCGACCGCTCAGGTCGAGACCGACAAGTACGAGCTCGCCGCACAGCGCACCGGCGAAACCGTCGATGAGCTGAAGCAGCTCGAACGCAGCGACGAGATCAAGGTTTCCGAGTCCGGATTCGTCATGCACGTGGACCCGGCGGCCGAGACTGCGCCGATGAGCACCAAGGGCCTTCCGGCCGCACCGGAGGGGGCGCAGGTGCCGGGCAACCCGGACGACGGCTCCCGTCCCGGCGCTGACGTCACCGTCTATCTCGACTTCGAAGGCGAGACCCTCGAGGGCACGCATTGGAATGACGCTGTGTATGAGGGAGACCCGCCGACCCTCGTCCGCGAGGCCATCCCGACTCTCAACTTTGAAGGGGCCGCCGCGGCGGACACCGCATTTGTCGAAGAGGTCTGGGCGGCCGTCGCCGAGGACTACGCGCCGTTCGACGTCAACGTGACGATTGCGGAGCCGAAAGACGACGACCTGTACAAGACCTCGGCCGATGACGACAAGTACGGCTCGCACGTCATCATCACCGACTCCTACGACGAGACGCTGCCGGAAGCAGCGGGCACCGGCGGTCTCGCCTGGCTCGGCGGCGTCGGTTCCGACTACCTCACCGGTGCCCTGGTGTTCACCGAGGGCGTGGGCGGCGGCAATTCCGCCGATGCCACGGCACGCAGCATCGCTGACACCGCCAGTCACGAGGCGGGCCACAACTTCGGGCTCCAACACGACGGCCACGGCGACGACGAGTACTACCAGCCGACCGATGGCGTGTGGGGCCCGATCATGGGCGCCACTTATCAGGTGCCGCTCAGTCAGTGGTCCATGGGTGAGTACAACGAGTCCACCCAGGGCCAGGACGACCTGGCGATCATCACCGACCGCTCCAAGGCCGAAGAACTGTTCGTGGGATGGCAGAACGCCAGCGGCGAGTTCGCCACGGCGTACTGCTATGACCCAACCGAGGTGGACGACGATAACCCCCAGCCGGGCGACGAAGTCTACGGCATCGATGAGAACGATGAATGCGACACGTCTGACGTGTACACGGCCACCTTCACCTACACGGACCGCGCCGACCCCGCGGCGGACGAGGTGGACGGCACCCTGGACACGGCGAAGGCTCTCGACAACACCGACGGCACCTTCGAGGCTGCGAGCGCCATCGAGACCAGCGACGATGTCGACGTCTACAGCGTGACGACCACCGGCGGCACCGTGTCGGCGACCGTCGAGGTCGCTGACCTGCACCCGAACCTCGATGCGAAGCTCACACTGCGCGACGAGGCGGGCGACGAGATCGCCGCGAACGACCCCGCCGCCGAGCGCGAGTCTGAGGACGTCGCCATCGGTCTCGGCGCCTCCGTCTCGGTCGATGACCTGGCTGCCGGCACCTACTACCTGTCCGTCGAGGGCGTCGGCTTCGGCGACCCGAGCACGGCGACGGGTGGCCCCACCGGCAACGCAGGCGGCTACACCGACTACGGCAGCCTCGGCTACTTCGCCCTGTCTGGTGAAGCCGCTCCGTTCGAGACCGACCCAATCGTGATCGAGTCGCCTGCTGACGGCAGCGAGGTCACCGGCGGTTCCGACGTCGAGGTCACCGGTACCGCGACTCCGGGCG
Organism: Frigoribacterium sp. JB110; assembly: GCF_900163665.1. Classification (GTDB taxonomy): domain Bacteria; phylum Actinomycetota; class Actinomycetes; order Actinomycetales; family Microbacteriaceae; genus Microbacterium. The sequence goes on along the minus strand of NZ_FUIA01000020.1, from coordinate 149,287 downwards.
CCGAGGTCGAGCTGACGGTCGCCAGCGACCAGGGAAGCGGAATCGCTGGCACGGCTACGGCCGACGACAGCGGTGCGTGGACCGCAACCGTCACCGCCAACGAGTACGGCGAGACGAGCATCACCGCTTCGCAGACCGTTGACGGCATCGAGGTCCCCGAGACCGACTCGGTCACGGTCCTCTCCCCCGTCGAAGCCCCGGCCATCCAGAACCCGGCTGACGGCTCGACGACCGACGACACCAGCCCGACCGTCACCGGCACCGGCATCCCCGGGGCCGAGGTCACCCTCGTCGTCGACGGTGTCGAGTACACAGCGACGGTCGACGAGGACGGCAACTGGGAGGTCACGACCGACGTGCTCGCCGACGGCGAGTACACGGCAACGGCCACCCAGAGCATCAACGGTGCGACCAGCGATGAGTCGGCCACCGTGGCCTTCACGGTCGAGGCGCCGGACAACGGCACCGACGGCGGCACGGACGGTACGGATGGCTCCACCGACACCGACGGCACGGACGGCTCCACGGATGGTACGGACGGCTCCACCGACGGCACGGACGACACCGACACCGACCTGGCTGTGACCGGTGGTGACTTCAACGTCACTCCGTTCGTGCTCCTGGCTGCCGGCCTGCTCGTGATCGGTGCCGGAACCGCAGCGTTCGCCATCCGCCAGCGCAAGCTGGCGATGAGCAGCTGATCATCACGGCGGTGCTGTAGGCCACGGCCTGCGCACGTGGGGGCGGGAATCGCGAAGCGACTCCCGCCCCCACTCCTGTATATGGGGCTTTGTCGGTATCATGAGAGACCCATCCGGCACCCAGACCTCTCGCCCGTTCGGGCGGGAGACCGATCAGAGGGGGCTGAAATGACCGAGCACGCTGAAGGCAGCCGCAGAGGCATGATCATCACGGTGGTCATCGTCGCAGTCGCCGTCCTCGCCGTGATCGCGTTCGCCGTGTCGCAGCTGTGGGCGAACGACGGCGATGCCGATCCGACCGGTTCCGACGGAACGACGATGCCGACCGAGACCGCCACGGCCGATCCGGATGACGAAGGAGACGACGTGAGCACGGATGACGGCAGCGACTCGAACGGCACAGACGCCACCACGACCGAGCCAGGTGAGGTGACCGGCACGAACAAGGTCCTTCCCGGAAGGATGAGCGGCCAGGAGGCCATCGACGCCCTCGGCGACAAGATCGACGTCGTCGCGAAGCGCAACAGCATGACGGTCGACGAGTTTAAGGACCTGCTGCTGCGCGACAAGTCGGCGCACGTCTCACCGCAGGGCTTCATCGTCTACATCGACACCAACGCCAAGGACGGCTGACCGCCCCGCACGCAGAGCTCGGGCGGCACTCCTGTGGTGGAGTGCCGCCCGGACTCTGTATTCGGATGGACTAGTGCTGCACCGCCTTCTCCGCGCCGTGGCCGGTCAGCGAGCGCACCTCCATCTCCGCGGCGAGACGCGCGCTCTCCTTCTTCGGCCCGAGAACCGAGCCGAGGAAGCCGAGCAGGAAGCCCACGGGGATAGAGATGATGCCGGGGTTCGACAGCGGGAAGATCGCGATGTCGAGACCCGCGAACACGCTCGTCTCCGTGCCGGAGAACACCGGCGACAGCACGATCAGCACGATCGCGGCACCCAGGCCGCCGTACATGCTCATCACCGCACCGGTCGTGGTGAACCTGCGCCAGAACAGCGAGTACAGGATCGTCGGCAGGTTCGCCGACGCCGCAACGGCGAACGCCAGCGCCACCAGGAACGCGACGTTCTGGCCCTGCACCCCGATGCCGCCGATGATCGCCAGCACGCCGACGACGACGGTCGTCACGCGGGCGACCCTCACCTCGCCGTTGCCGGTGACCTTGCCCTTCTTGATCACGTTCGCGTAGATGTCGTGCGCGAACGACGCCGACGCGGTGATGGTCAGGCCGGCGACGACCGCGAGGATCGTGGCGAAGGCGACAGCGGAGATGATGCCCATCAGCAGCGGACCGCCGAGCGCGTTGGCGAGCAGCGGGGCCGCGGAGTTCACACCGCCCGGTGCGGCAAGGATCTGCTCGGGCCCGACAAGAGCGCCGGCACCGTAGCCGAGCACGAGGCTGAGCAGGTAGAACAGGCCGATCAGCCAGATCGCCCACACCACCGAACGCCTGGCCTCCTTGGCGGTCGGCACCGTGTAGAACCGCATCAGCACGTGCGGCAGGCCCGCCGTGCCGAGAACGAGGGCCAGCGCCAGGGACAGGAAGTCGAGCGGATTGGCGTACTTCAGGCCTGGGCCGAGGATCTTGTCGCCGTGCTCGGACGCGGCGACCGCCGACTCGAGCAGCGTGTTCAGGCTGAAGCCGTTGAGTGCGAGCACCCAGATCGTCATCACGAGGGCGCCGCCGATGAGGAGGAACGCCTTCACGATCTGGACCCACGTCGTGCCCTTCATGCCGCCGATGAGCACGTAGAGCACCATGATGATGCCGACGACGGCGATCACGACGGACTGGCCGATGGAACCGTCGATGCCCATCAGCAGCGATACCAGACCGCCGGCGCCCGCCATCTGCGCGAGCAGGTAGAAGAAGCACACCGCGAGCGTCGTGATCGCCGCAGCCATCCGCACCGGCGCCTGCTTGAGCCGGAACGAGAGCACGTCGGCCATCGTGAACTTGCCCGTGTTGCGCATCAGCTCGGCGACCAGGAGCAGCGCGACCAGCCACGCGACGAGGAATCCGATCGAGTACAGGAACCCGTCATACCCGTTGACCGCGATCGCACCGACGATGCCGAGGAACGAGGCGGCGGAGAGGTAGTCGCCCGAGATCGCGAAGCCGTTCTGCGGGCCGGTGAACGAGCGTCCTCCTGCGTAATAGTCGGCCGCGGAGCTGTTGTTCCTGCTCGCGCGGATCACGATGAACATCGTCACCGCCACGAAGGCGGCGAAGATGGACATGTTCAGCACCGGATTCGTCTCGACGGTGTCGATGGCGGCCGCGATCATCGATCCGGCCGATGCGAACAGTTCGCTCATGCGCCCGCCTCCTGCTTCTCGAGTTCGGCCCGGATGTCCGATGCATCCGGATCCAGCCTGCGATTCGCGAACGAGACGTAAGCCATCGTGATGACGAAGGTCGTCACGAACTGCCCGAAGCCGAACAGCAGGCCGACCGTGATGTCTCCCCAGACGCGCTGCGCCATGAAGTCCGGCGCCCAGCCGGCGAGGCCGACGTAGACGAAGTACCAGACCAGGAACACCAGTGCCATGGGGAACACGAACGATCTGTGCTTGCGTTTGAGCCCGCGGAACTTCTCCGAGTTCTCGACTTCTATGTAGTCGATCGCCTCGCCCGATCCGACGTCTGTGGCGTTGTCCGTCATGTGGCCTCCCTGCCGCATGTCTGGTCTCGCAGCGAACCGATCGGCGCGCCGCTGCCGAGGTGCATCGTCGCACCCTGGTGGTAGTTTCGACGCTACGAAGCGGATCGAGGGTCGCGTCACCTCCGAAAGTCGGTAGCGACGCGAGCATGCAAAGGAGCGCACCGTGACCGAGTCACGACTTCTCGCCGGCGCCGTCGACGAACTCGCCCGGCGCACACACCTGCCCGTGGCCTTCGGCGGGCTGATCGACGGCTCGGGCGTGACGAGGGTCACGGCTTTCCGCGGCAACCGCACGCCCTCCCTGTACGGGCTGTCGGTGGAGCGCGATCGCGGGCTCGGCGGCAGAGCGGTGACCGAGCTGCGCCCGCGCATGGCGCGCGACTACGCCTCGGCCAAGCAGATCACGCACGACTATGACACCTACATCCTCGGTGAGGGTATCGGCACGCTGCTGGCCGTGCCCGTCATCGTCGGCGGCGCCCCTCGCGGCGTGCTCTACGGCGGCGTGCACGGCAGCTGGAGCATCGGCGGCGTCGCCGCCGCACCGGCCGTGCAGATCGCCGAGCGACTCGCCCACGAGCTCGCAGAGCGCGAAAGGGCGCTCGAGCAGGCGAGGCCGACGCCGGAGGCGCGTCCGGAGCCCGGGCTCTCCGCCGTGCAGCAGGAGGAGCTGCGCGAGAGCTACGCAGAGCTGCGGCGCATCTCGTCCGAGATCGACGATGCGGGGCTGCGCCAGCGACTGCACGATGTCGAACGCCACCTCGCCGCGCTGTCCGGGGCGACCCCCGCCGCAGCGCCCCGCACCGATGTGCGCCTCTCACCGCGCGAGACGGATGTGCTCGCGTGCGCTGCACTCGGGTCGACGAACGCGGATATCGCCGGTCAGCTCGGTCTGCGGGAGAGCACCGTCAAGGCCTACCTGGGCTCGGCGATGTCGAAGCTCGACGCGAACACCCGTCACTCCGCCGTCACGGCCGCCAGGCGCGCGGGACTGCTGCCATAGCCGCCTCGCACCGCTCTCTTCCCCCAACGACCGCGCGCGACCGTTCGGGTGCGAAATGGGGGCGGCAGGAGGTCCGGCCGTGCACATCACCCGTCGTCGGTGATCGGCTTGCGCACGGCGTGCGGGACGCGCCAGCGGAGCCAGAGGGAGAGCAGGCGCAGCACGAACACGAGCGCCGCGACAGCGAGACTGACCCAGCCGAAGTACCAGTCGGCGGTCCACATCACCGTGACGAGTGCGGCGCCCAGCATCGCGGGCAGTGCGTAGAGGTCGCGAGGGTCGAACAGCTGAGGGTCGCGATTGGCGACGACGTCGCGCAGCAGCCCGCCGCCGACACCGGTGGTCACGCCGATGAGCGTCGCCGCCACCGGGTTCATGCCGTGCTCGAGCGCCTTCACCGCTCCCGTCGTGCAGAACAGCCCGAGCCCCGCGGCGTCGCACACCAACAGGGGGCGTGTGAACCGGCGCATGTGGCTGTGCAGCACGTACACGATCGCCGCGGCCACCAGCGGAGGCAGAAGGAAGATCGGCTGGTCGAATGCCGTCGGCGGCACACCGAGCACGAGGTCCCGGATGACGCCGCCCCCCAGCCCGGTGAGCGACCCGAGCAGCAGAGATCCGATGATGTCGAAGCCCCGTCGCGCCGCGAGCAGCGACCCGGACAGTGCGAAGAAGAACACCCCGAGAAGGTCGAGCGTCAGCGCCATGAGGTCCCCTCCTACTCGTGACGACACAGAGCCTACGCGGTGCGCACGAAGAAGATCCCGGGACGATTCAGAACATCCTGAGTACGCGACTCACACGGCCACCGCCCGCACCCGTCTCGCGGCATCGATACGATGGCCGCGTGACGATGACGAACCGCAGACAGCCCATCCGATCGCGAGCAGGGATCGCCCTCGTTCCGGCGGTCCTCCTTGCCGCCCTCACCGGATGCGGACCCGCTGTCCCATCTCCCGAGAACATCGGCGAGCGCACCGCCGCCGCGATCCGCGACGCCGGCTCGGTGGAGTTCACGATGACGAACGGCGACCTCGAGCAGACCGGAACCGTGATGTACGAGGACGACGAGATCGTCGCCCTCGACGTGACGATCAGAGACAACGCAGAGCGGTCCGTGGAGAGGGAATGGGTCGTCGACGGCGAGTACTGGCACGCGAGAAATGAGCATGCAGACCCGGCCCGCAGCGGTGCAGTTCCGCCGGACGAGCTGCTCGCCGCATGGGACTGGGCGCAGGTGCAGGAGGACATGACCGCCGACGCCTCCTCGATCGAGGAGGTCGGTGAGCGCACGATCGACGGCGTCGACACCACAGGCTTCGAGATCACGTCGGACGATCGGGTCGAGACGTGGTGGGTCGACGAAAGCGATCACCTCGTCGAGTACGAATCCGAGCTCGAGGACGGAACCACCGGAACCGGCACCCTCTTCGCCTACGGCGAGACCACCGAGATCGAGGTCGAGTAGCTCCGGATGTGCCACAGGGGCCCGCACCGCTGACAGACTGAGCGCGACCGATGCCGAAGGAGCTCGCCGTGCTCGACCTCGCCTTTCCGTTCGCTGGGCGTTGGCTGACGCAGAACAGCCCGGCAGATCGAGTGCCCAGCCACGGCACGACTCGCTTCGCCAGCTCCCACTCGATCGACTTCGTACCGGTCGACGCCGAAGACCGCAGCGCCCGGTTCTCGCTCGCCTCGCTTCTGCGACCCGAACCGCCCGAGCGCTTCGTCGGATTCGGCCGTCCGGTGCTGGCCCCGGCCGACGGAACCGTGGTCTCTGTCCATGACGCCGATCCGGACCACGAGGCGCATCGCGGCTTCCCATCCGTCGGCTACGCCCTCACCCAGTCCCGTCGCGCCGATCGCGGCTGGCAGCACCTGGCTGGGAATCACATACTGATCCGGATCGACGGTGCGATCCTCGCCCTCTGCCATCTGCAGCGCGGCAGCATCCGGACTCAGGTCGGAGCAGAGGTGCACGTCGGCGAAGAGATCGGACGCTGCGGGAACTCGGGCAACAGCACGGAACCCCATCTGCATCTGCAGGCGATCGACCGGACCGACCCGGATCGAGCGGATGCAGTGCCGTTCACGCTGCGCGGGCGGCTGCCGCGGAACGGGGAGATCGTGGTGGCGTGACCGACGTCCGTCACGCGATGACGGAGAACTCCCGCACCGGATGGCTGTGGCCGTTCACGATGACCTCGAGCCCGTGGGTGCCGGGTCGAATCGTGCGCGTCGTCATGTTCTGCCGCAGCAATCGCGACTTGGTCAGCGTGACGGTCTCGCCCGCCGGCAGAGCGGTGCGCGCCAGTTTGAACACCTTGCGGCTGTTTCTCCCGTCGGCGCGCGGTGAGTGCATCGCGTAGTCGACGATGGCCTCCGCGTCGTGCGGCGACCGGATCTGAACCCGGAAGTCGAGACTCTCGCCGAGAGCGACCGACGCGGGCACGTCGACTTCGACCAGCTCGATGGTCTGGCCAGGCGCGATGCCGACCAGCTCCAGTGCCCCGGGATGCCCGGCTTTCACCAGCGTGCGGGTGGCGTGCCGCACGATGAACGCCAGCTCGCGCGGCTCCTGCCTTCCCTTCCCCTGCCACCGGCGCAGCGTCTCGAGCACGAGATCCGGATCGGTCTTGGCCAGGTCATTGACGTGATTGGCGACCGATCGCGTGACGAAGCGCGTCGGATCGGCGTGCAGCTCATCGAGCAGCCGGACAGCGCGCAGCGGATCCGTGGTGATGCCCTGCCCCCAAGGCAGGCGGGGCCTGGTGCCCTCCGAGCACAGCCGACGCACGTGGTAGTGCTCATCGCGGCTCCATCGCTCGAGCGCCGCGTACGTGTCGTCAGGGAACTGATTGAGGAACGAGCGGATCGCGTACTCGGCCGAGAATCGGGTGGTGATCTGACGGAGCGCATCGAGGGCGAGCTCGAGGTGCTCGCTGCTGCAGCCGTACGCCGCCACGAACTCGCCGTACGACGCGTAGATGAAGTCACCGAAGTCACCGTCACCGAGGGTCGGATCCGCCGGCTCGGGCAGCGCATCGACGAGCACGCGCACGGCGTCAGGGAAGTCAGCGGGAAGCCGCTCGCGCAGGCATGTTGCGATCCAGCTGATGCGCTGCTTCAGCTCCAGATCCGGCAGCCGGGCCACGACCGCGTCGGTGAAGCCGTTCGCGTCGAACGCATCGTGCGCCGCGAAGATCTCCGCGGCGACGCCTGCCACCTTCTCGCGGTTGAAGAGCTGGTCCTTGAGCGGCTGCGTCACCGTTCTGCCCGAACCAGCTGAACGACGACCAGCACCGCGGCGGGCGCGAGCAGCACAAGCGCCACGATGTTGACCCCATGAAACCCACCCCACGCGAGAATCGGACCAGCCAACGCCGCCGCGGCGGCGCCTGCGTAGTTCATCCCGGCATCGGTCACGCCCTGCAGCGGCAGTTTGACGCTGGCATCAGGATTCGACGCGAGCACGGTCGACGACGAGATGATGCACGCCGACCAGCCGATGCCGAGCACCACCAGGGCAGTCGGCGTCCAGCCTCCGCCGAGAGATGCGGCGATCAGACCGAGCACCACTGCCGCGAGCAGGAGAGCAACACCGATCGCCGCGGTGCGAACCGCCCCGATCCGATCGACGAACCAGCCGAACAGCGGGCTGAGCGCGTACATCCCGAGCACGTGCAGGCTGATGACGACGCCGACGATCGTGAGCGAGTCGCCATGGTGCTGCATGTGCACGGGGGTCATCACCATGACCATCACCATGACGGAATGCGCACACGCCGTCAGCACAACCGCCATCCGTGCGCGCGGGTGAGCGAACGCCCAGCGCAGCGCAGCCATGGCGGACACGCGGGCGACATCCGCAGCCAGCCCGGGCGCCTCAGCGCGCACCGAATCGGTGGCATCGCCCCGGCCATTCGGAGCAGCGATGACGTCAGAGGGCCTGCGCGTGCGGTCACCGCCGTAGAACACGACGATGACCGTCGCGGCGCACGCGATCGCGATCGCCGAGAACACGTACGGCCCTGCCAGCTCGGGCAGACCGAGGGAGAAGCCGAACTCGTTGCCGAGGTTGGTCAGATTCGGTCCCGCCACGGACCCGATGGTCGTGGACCAGATGACGAGTGACATCACCCGGCCGCGCGCGGCGGCTGACGCGTTCTCGCCGGCCGCGTAGCGCGACTGAAGATTCACAGCCTGGGCCGTACCGAACATCGCCAGCCCGATCAACAGCAAAATGAACTGCTCGACCACTGCGGCCGTGATGATGGTGACGGCTCCGAGCAGAGCGATCAGGTATCCGACGGACAGGGCCGCCCGCCGTCCCGCCTTCGCGGCGAGGGTGGCCAACGGAATCGCCGCCACGGCGGCGCCGAGCACGCTCATCGCCTGACCGAGGCCCGCGAACTCCGTGCCGGCGAGTCTCTCGGCCATGAGCCCCGCAACCGCGATGCTCGATGCCACGCCGACCCCACCGAGCAGATTCGAGGCGATCAGCACCCCGATCCGGGTACGCGCGAGCGCGACCGGCGGTGTGGCCTGCACTGTCATGTCGTCTCCGATTCCCCGTGGCGCTCATCGCCCGACTCCATGCACTCAGTCGTGCACTGGTCGCATCGTATGCGCTGCGCCGCCGCGCCAAGGTCGTCACGACCGACGGATCGAAGTGCGGCGACGGTTACGAGACTGCCATCCGGTTCAACGTCGCGATACCGCACCCGTTCCTGCGTGCGGCCGTCTCCGCCGCGCGCGCGGAGTCAGCGCGCGGCTTGTCGTAGGAAGTGAGCGCTTCCGTGCGCGGCCAGTCTCGACTGCGCCCTCCCGCGCGCCGTCCCCGTTGCCCTCAGCTCTTCGTCAGCCGCAGCATCGCCCACGACACGGGCGGCAGCACCGCACTCAGGCTCTCCCCCTCGATGGCTGCGCTGTCGTTCACGCGCGGAACCACGGAATCCGGATCGTCAGCCGTCGCCTGTCGCATCGGGTCGGGATGCGCGAGCGTGAGGGCCTCCACCAGACGAAGCTCGCCGACGCCGCGCACGTCGACTGTGAGGTCGAGTTCTTCCTCGGTCGAGCGGTTCACGGCGAACACCACGACGTCGCCCGTCTCTGCATCGTGCGTCGCGACGGCGTCGAGCACGGGGGACGAACCGAACTTCGCCGTGTCGTACGTGGGTGCGTCGATCGCGACGCGGAGCACCTGGCCCGACGCGTGACCGGCGGTGAGGGAGAACGGGTGGAAGGTCGTCTGACGCCAGCTGCGCCCGCCCGGCTCGGTCATGATCGGCGCGATCACGTTGACCAGCTGGGCGAGCGACGCCGAGTGCACCCGGTCGGTGTGCCGCAGAAGCGAGATCAGCAGGTTGCCCACCACCACCGCATCCGCGACGTTGTACTTGTCCTCGAGGAGCACGGGCGCGACGGGCCAGTCATCACCTTCAGGAACCTTCGACTCTGCCCGCTTCTGGTACCAGACGTTCCACTCGTCGAAGGAGATCGCGATCCGCTTGTCGTGCTTGCCCGCCGCACGAACCGCGTCGGCCGTGGCGGTGACCGACTCGATGAAGTGATCCATGTTGATCGCCGACGACAGGAACGACTTCAGGTCGCCGTCCTCTTCGTAGTAGTACGCGTGAGCCGAGACCATGTCGACCTGCTCGTACGACTCGGTCAGCACGATCCGCTCCCACTCGCCGAAGGTCGGCATGCCGGATCCGGATGATCCGCACGCGACCAGGACGAGATCCGGATCGATCATGCGCATCGCGCGCGCCGTCTCAGCCGCCAGCCTGCCGTACTCCTCCGCCGTCTTGTGCCCGATCTGCCACGGACCGTCCATCTCGTTGCCGAGACACCACATCCGGATGTCGTACGGCTCATCCGCTCCATTGGCGCGCCGCAGATTCGCGAAGTGCGTGTCGCCGGTGCCGTTGCAGTACTCGAGCAGGTCGAGTGCCTCCTGCACGCCCCGTGTTCCGAGGTTCACGGCCATCATCGGCTCGACGCCTGCCGAACGGCACCACGCGATGAACTCATCGACGCCGACCTGGTTCGGATCGGTGGAGTGCCACGCGAGATCCAGGCGCCGAGGTCGTTCGTCCGCCGGCCCCACACCGTCCTCCCATCGGTACCCCGACACGAAGTTGCCCCCTGGGTACCGCACAGTCGTCACGCCGAGCTCGCGCAGGAGCTCGATGACGTCGCCGCGGAAGCCGTTGGCGTCCGCGGAGGGGTGCCCTGGCTCGTAGATTCCGGTGTACACGCAGCGTCCGAGATGCTCGACGAACGAGCCGAACGTGCGCGGACGCACCGGGCCGACGACGAAGGCGGGGTCGACGGTGACGGAGGCGGTCAGCATGGATGGTTTCCTTTCGGTAGAGGTCGGCGCGATGCCGACATCAGGGATGAGCTGCGCCCGGTGGCGACGCGGAGCGCGTCGCCACCGGGCAAGGTTCAGCCGAGCTCGTTCTCGAGGTCGGACTGCGCCTGGTCGAGCACCTCCTGGGCAGGCACGCCGTTCTCGAACGCCTCATTGAGCGTGACGGTGCGGAAGAGGTTGTCGACCGACGGCCAGTCAGGCGCCGAGAACGACTCCCAATGGCCGATGCTGCCGGAGACCTCATTCAGCACGTCGAACAGGTTCGTCTGGAAGTACTCGTTGAACTTGTTCTCGGGGTTGTGGGTGACGGCTTCGTCCTCCCACACCGCCATGTTCACGGGGTCGAAGCCGAGCTCCTCCCACACCGCCACGTTCGCCTCAGGCGAGAGCTTGGCGAAGGCGAGCCACTCAGCCGCGAACTCGGCAACCGGCGACCCGGCGAGCGCGGCCGTGCCCGTGCCGCCGCCGCCGATGGTCCGCACATCGGAACCCTCGATGACCGGTGCGGGTGCGATCGCGACCTTCCCCGCGAGATCCGGCATGTAGTCGACGAACCGCGAGGTGTACCAGGCGGGATACACGACCGCGGCGACATCGCCGCTGTTGATCACACCGAAGGCCTCTTCGTCATCCGGACTGCCGCCAGGGATCGTCGAGATCGCACCGGCATCCTGCATCTCCTGCATCATCTCGATGGTCTCGACGGCCTCCGGGCTGTTCACCTGCGGCTTGCCATCCGCGTCCATCCACTCGCCGCCCAGTTGAGCGGTGATGAGCGGATCGACGAAGTTGACGCCCGTCTCCGCGACGCCGAACTGCTTCCCGGTGCTGTCGTGGTAGCTCGCACCCGCCTCGCGGAAGTCGTCCCATGTCTCGATCGTCGTGTAGTCGATTCCGGCCTCGTCCAAGAGCTCCGCGTTGTAGAACGCGACGAACGCACCGACGTGCGTCGGGTACGCGTACACGGAGCCGTCCTTCGAGTACAGGTCGAGACGCGCCTGCACGACGTCGTCGGCATACGGCCCCGCTGCCTCGGTCAGATCCACGAGCGGCGGGTTGTCTCCCTGCACGAAGTTCGCGAACTTGTTGACTTCGATGTCGACGACGTCAGGGAGACCCTCCCCCGCGTTCAGACCGAGCTGCAGCTTGTTGTGCATCTCCTCGTACGGGTAGATGGTGATCTGCAGGTCGATCTCCTGGTCGGGATTCGCCTCGTTCCACGCATCGGCCATGGCCTCGTAGAACGCCGCGTGGACCTCAGCGAACACCCACATATCGACGACGGTCGAACCGTCGTCGTTGACGACGGGCTCCTCGGCACCACCGCCGCCACCGCATCCGGCAAGCGTCACACCCGCAAGCGAGAGCACCGCCGTTGTCAGAAGGATCTTGCGCCTTTTCATGATGGTCTCCTTTGATCATTCACTGTGAGGGACAGACTCGGGTCGCTCAGCCCTTGACCGCACCGGCGGTCATGCCTTCGATGAAGTAGCGCTGGAAGGCGAGGAAGAGCAGAAGTATGGGAATCAGCGAGAAGAACGCGCCGACGATCAGCAGGTCGTAGTTGTTTCCGTGCGGTGTGAGCAGTGCGTTCAGACCGATCGGCAGGATGAACTTGTCGGAGCTGCGCAGAACCAGCAGCGGCCAGAGGAAGTTGTTCCAGCACAGCATGCCGTTCAGGATCGCCATCGCCGCGACGGCCGGCTTGGCGATCGGGAGCACGAGTCGGAAGAAGATGCCGAACTCCGACACCCCGTCGACCCGCCCGGCCTCCACAAGCTCGTACGGCACGCCCAGGAAGTACTGACGGAAGAAGAAGATGGTCATCGCGTGGGCGAGGAAGGGGAGGAAGATCACCGTGAAGGTGTCGGCGAGGCCGAAGTCGTTGACCTGGACGTACAGCGGCAGCATGATCATCTCGAACGGCACCGTCATCACGATCAGTACGGCGATGAAGACGGCCTGCTTTCCGCGGAACTCGTACATCGCGATGCCGTACGAGACGAAGGAACTGATCAGAAGCGTGAGCACGACCTGCACGGCGGTCAGCCACAGGCTGTTCCAGAACCAGACGAAGTAGTCGCCGGACTCGGTCAGGAGCACCCAATAGCTGTCGAGATCGAACGAGCCGAAGTCGATGGCGAAGGTGACGCCGCTGCGCAGCAGTGTTCCGCCGTCCTGGAAGGTGCCGAGGAAGATCGCGAGGATGGGGACCAGGGCGATGACCGCGATGACGATCAGGAAAGCGGATTGGATCAATCCTGCCCAGCGGACCGGCCAGGGGAGCTTCGGCCGTTCGTTCCCGACGATCGGGATGCTCGTGCGCGTCTCGCTCATCGAGCCTCCTCCTTCCGGAAGGTTCCCGTCAGCGTGAGCTGCGTGATGTTGATGGTGAGCACCACGGCCAGCAGGACGACGCCCACGGCCGAGGCGAAGCCCATGTCGTTCTGCTGGATGCCCTGTCGGTACAGGTACCCGACGATCGTCAGCCCCTGATTGTTGGGCGACTGGTTGCCGGCGTAGAGCATGAAGCTCTCGGTGAACATCGCTAGGCCCCCGTAGATGCTGATCGTGACCACGTACACGATCGTCGGACGCAGATTCGGCACGGTGATCTGGAAGAACTGAGCGACCCGTCCGGCCCCGTCGATCGATGCCGCCTCGTAGTACTCCCGCGGAATCGCCTGCATACCCGCGAGGAAGTACATCGTGTTCACGCCGGTCCACCGCCAGACTGCGAGCACCAGGAGCACGACGAGGCCCGGCACGTCCTCGCGCAGCCAGCGCACCGGATCGAGGCCGATCGCACCGAACACCTGGTTGATGACGGCCGTCTCGCTCTCCGAGAACATGAGCCGGAACACCAGACCGGCCACGACGAGCGAGGTGAGCGCCGGAACGAACAGCGACGCCTTGAAGAACGACTTGACGCGGTCGCTGCCGATCTTCGAGTTGAGGATGGCGGCGAGAACCATCGGGATCGGCACCAGAAGCACCATCGTCAGCACCATGTACCGGAAGCTGTTCCACATCGCCTGCCAGAACACGCGGTCGCCGACCATCCGCTCATAGTTCGCGACGCCGACGAACGACTCCTGGCCGTACAGCACCTCGTGGAAGCTCATCACGAAGGAGCGCCCGACCGGAACCGCCCAGAACACGAGCAGCGTGATGATGAACGGCAGCACGAACAGATACGGAGCGGCCTTCTTCGAGTACAGCAGTCGCTTCATTGCATCTTCCTGAGTGAGGGAGTCGGCGCCTTTGCCGGATCTCACGTTACAGCGCTGTAATTGCTGGCGCAAGGGGCGACGTCACTCCCGCTTGTACAGTGGGATCCGCGACACAGGACTGTCCTCCGTGTGTTCGGATATCGTTGTAAGGATCGGTCCCGAACCTTCGATGGCTAGAGTGGTCGGAAGCGGGGCAGAACGCGGTAGAGACGGCAACGGGGGCGCGATGGCATCGACAATGCAGGATGTCGCACAGCTCGCGGGTGTGTCGATGAAGACGGTCTCCAACGTCATCCACGAGCACCCGCACGTCCGCCCCTCCACGCGCGAGCGCGTACGCGCAGCGATCGACGAGCTGGGCTATCGCCCGAACATGTCCGCCCGCGGCCTCCGATCGGGCCGCACGGGTGTGATCGGCCTCGCCGTCCCGTCCCTCCGTGAGAACTACTTCGCCGAGCTCGCAGACGCGGTCATCCGAGCGGCCGACCGCCACGGACTGAGCGTGCTCGTCGAACAGACCAGCGGCGACCGCGAACGCGAAGTCGAAGTTCTCACCGACAAACGGGCTCGCCTCACCGACGGACTGCTCTTCAGCCCGGTGGGGCTGGGGCAGCCGGACGCTCCGCTTCTCGATACCGAGTTTCCGCTGGTGCTGCTCGGCGAGCGCATCTTCGGCGGGCCGACCGACCACGTCGCCATGCACAATGTCTCGTCCGCTCGCGCGGCCGTCGAGCACCTGATCGATATCGGCAGGCGTCGGATCGCCGTCATCGGTGCCGAGCACGACGCGGACGACGAGGCGAGTTCTGCCAGGCTCCGGGTTGCCGGCTACTTCCAAGCGCTCGAAGGCGCGAGCATTCCGGTCGATCCGGATCTCATTCGTCACGGACCGCACTGGAGCAGGTCCACCGGGGCGATGGCGATCCGGGGCCTTCTGCGGGACGGCGTCGGGTTCGACGCGGTCTTCGCGCTCAACGACTCACTCGGGCTCGGCGCGCTCCGCGCCCTCGGCGAGGCCGGGCTGCGCTCGCCCGAAGACGTCGCCGTGATCGGATTCGACAACATCGACGAATCGCAGTTCACCGTTCCGTCGATGTCGAGCGTCGACGTCGGTCGCGATCAGATCGCAACCGACGCCGTCGACATGCTCATCGAACGCATCGAGAACAAGGCGCCCGGTCAGCGGCCCCGCACCGTCAAACCCGACTACCGGATCATCCGGCGCGAGTCGACCGGCTTCCCCGTCCACGGCCGATCGGACGTGGACGGGGAACGCTCCTAGACGAACAGCTTCGGCAGGAAGTCGATCAGCGATTTCTGCCAGACGTCCCAGCTGTGCGGGCCGGGGATCAGCGGGTTGAACTCGTGCTCGACGCCGTTCTCCTCCAGGGATTCGATCAGAGCCAGGGTCGGCTCGTAGGTGAAGTCCTGGATGTCTCCGGAGTAGATGCTGAGCAGCTCCGTGACCTCGTTGAGCTCCTCGACGTCGGCATCCGGAGGCACCGACCCGAAGGTGGAGAAGAGCCCGATGTATGCGAACTCCCCTGGGTGGGCGAAGAAGGTGCTCAGCGCGTGCCCTGAGCCCATCGACAGCCCGGCCAACGCGCGGTCTGCGCTGTCGTCGCTGACGTGGTACTCGCGTTCGGCCGTCGGCACGATGCTCTCGGTGATCTCGGTCGGGAAGTCGACGCCGTTTCCGTCCGCCATCACGACCACCATCGGCTCGATGGTTCCGCGCAGATAGTGATTGTCGAGGATCTGCGCAGCGCGCCCGACCTGGATCCAGTCGCTCCACACCTGCCCGCCGCCGTGCTGCAGGTACAGCGTCGAGTACTCGTCTGCGCGATCCGGGTCGTAGTCCGACGGCGTCCAGACGTACGCCGAACGGGTCTCGCCTGCAGTGCTGTCGTACTCCATCGTCGTGACGTCGCCGCGGTCCTCCGGTGCCGCATCCGCCGTGTACTCCCCGCGCAGGTTGTCGCCTGCGATCTGGAACGTGCTCCAGGTCGGTTCGGAGTTCACCACCGTCGGGTTCGACTCATCCTTGACGTCGACGCCGTCGCCCGTGAACTTGTAGTAGTACGAACCGCCGTCGACCGGCCCGACGGTCAGGCGCCACCGGTCGCCGTCTCGGATCATGGGGATCCGCAGCCAGTTGCCGGCGGGGCCCCAGTTGGCCCACACCGTGACGTTCGTCGCATCCGGGAATTCGTCGGTCTCGAAGGTGACGATCCCGTTCTCGTCGATCCAGGGCGTCGGTGTCGTTCCGGGATCAGGCAGCGAGTGCTCGCCGTCGAGCGGCAGATGCCCCTCGCTCATCCCCGGGTCGCCGCCGTCCTGGAACAGGCGCGGCGCGAAGTCGGCCAGTGCCTCCTGCCAGGTCTCCCAGATGTCGCCGTAGGCGGGGTTCGACCCGTCGGTCTCGTATTCGACGCCGGCCGTGTCGAGCTTCTCGGAGAGCGCGACGTTCTGGTTGTAGGAGGCGTCCGTCGTGTTCCCGACGTACAGGCGGACGAGATCGGTGTTCCGGTTGACCTGCTTCGCGTGCCCGTTGCTGATCTTGCCGTCGAAGTGTCCTGAGAAGGATCCGACGCTCGAGAACTCCTTCGACTTCTTCACCATCAGCTCGAGTGCCTGGGCCCCTCCGCGTCCGATGCCAGCGATCGCACGCTGATCCGAATCGGACGAGACATGGAACCCGTCTTCCACGGCGGGAAGCAGGTTGCGGAGCATCTCCCCCTGGACGTCAGAGGTGTCGCCGTCGCCCATCACGACGACCATCGGCTCGATCTCCCCCGAAAGCGCGAGATTGTCGAGGATCTGCGCGGCGCGCCCGAGCTCGGTCCACTCGCTGTATGCCTGACCCTCATCCGGCAGCAGGTAGAGCACGGGGTATGGCTCCGCGCGGTTCGCATCGTAGGTCGGGGGCGTCCACACCTGCGCAGAGCGCTCGGCGTGCGCGACCCTGCTGTCGTAGTCGAGCGTCGTCAGCTCTCCGCCACCCGCTGCGTCCTGCAGCCACTCGGCCGAGTCGCCAGGCACGAAGAAGGTGGACAGCTCGGGCCGAGACGTCACCGTCTGCTCGGTGTCGGGGTTGCGGAACTCGACGATCTCCTGTTCGGAGGTGATCGCCTCGTACTGGAACGAGTACTGCCCGGGCTCGAGAGGACCGATCTTGGCCGACCAGGTGTCGCCGTCGCGACCGAGGTTCAACCGCGACCACTCGTGGCCCGGACCGAAACTGCCCTCGACCGCGAAGCCCGCGGGGTCGGCCCCGACCTCATCCACCACCACGGAGTGGGGAACGGAGAACTGATAGACCCCGTCGGCCGGTTCGGAGATCCACGGGTCGTCTGCGATCAGTTCTGCGGCAGCGGGTTGAGCCGCCAGCAGAGCCCCAGCGCCCACCGCACCTGCCGCGATGAGCGCCGTCCATCTGCGGCCCGCACCGCGCGATCGAGAGATGCGTGTTCGAGTTGCAATCACCATTGATTCCTTTCAGTACGCGAGTGCAGCCGCACTCTGCGCCGTGATCCTTCTCATCGGCGAGGGGAACGAAACCGGAAGATGCGCCTTTACAACGTGGTACGCCACCCCGTGTGCAAGCATGGAGCGCAGTGCTGGCAATGTCAACAGGAATTACCACGTTGTATGCTCATCTTGACGAAGGATGATGCGCAGCATCTCTGAGCACGAGCAGTCCTCGCATTCGATGACGCTCGTCGCCCCGAAGAGCGCCTCCTTCGGCTCCGGCCCCTCGCGTCCTACGCTTCGCCGGTGTTCCGCTTGCTGCGCGCACCCGACGCGGCACGCGCCCAGATCGCGCTCCCGATCAGCGCGAGCGTGATTCCACGCACGATCCAGAGTCCCGGCTGCCAAACGATCTCATAGTCACCGGGAATGCCGAGCACCGCCAAAACGAACTGCACGACCGCTGCCCTGTTGGCCTCCACATCACCAACGCTGGCAACGATCACCAGGGTGATGGCAGGCATCGCGAGAAGTATGAGCGGTGCATAGAGCCGGAACGCGGCGACGCGTTCACCGCGAATGGCATCGAACGCTGCCAGACCCAGCATTCGCAGCGGCAACACGACCAATGCCCAGAGCAGGAAACTGAGTCCAAGGCCGAGGAAGACCATGAACGCGAACGTGAGCATGACCCCGGCGGCACTCGAGGAACTCGTCACGTCGAAGTAGACAGGGTGAGCGAGCATCGGTCCGATACTCATGGCGAGGAGACCTGCCGGGAGGACGACGAGCGGCCACCACAGCAGTGTCCAGAAAGGCTCCTGCTGCCGTAGTTTGCAGAGCACGACAAGCTCGATGATCAGGCCTCCGGCGATCATCGGGAAGAGGAACAGCGACAGCAGCATGGGCAGACCATCTGCCCGGTCCGGGTCCAGCAGCACCAATGGGACAGTGGCGATGGCGAGGGTGGTGAGCGAGATGATCGCAACCGGAAACGAAATGCTTCGCATCGGCTGTTTCGGATACACGATCGGCTTGCCGCGGTCGGAGAGGGTCTCGACCGCGTGCCAGAAGTCCACTGAGCTCGCTCGTGCCATGTGTCCCAACGCTCCGTCCCCTGCAAACAGCCTCGTTCGCTGCGGATCTCGGATAGCTCGGGCAGCGACTCAAGTCTACGGCTGTGTTCTCGAACCGTGCCTGGTGGCGCGTGAAGGCCACGGCAAGCTGGACCAGCGAACCTGGTGGGCGAGGCGACCTCCAACTCGGTTGAGAGCCTGAACAGGCCGAGCGTCGCGAACCCACGTCACGGCGGATCAAGATACGAAGAGAGGCAGGCTCCACGACGGAGGTGTGCTCGGCAGAAGTGGTGCGTCTCGACCTGTTCTCAGATCGAAATACCTGCGGATCAGTGAGGACCGTACCGGCGAGGAATCGGAATCGACCGCCAGCGGACCTGGCGTCTGTCAGCACCGTACCGATGCCGCGGAATGTGCACCCCTGAGTTCTTCATAGGGGCTCACGGCGCGGGAGGACGATCGGCGCCCCCGTTCCGGGGTCATCGAGAATGAGCACCGGAGTTCTGTAGACAGTCTCGATGCGTTCAGCGGTCAGCACTGCACGTGGAGTGTCGCGCGCTATGAGACGCCCGCTGTGCAGCACGGCGATCTCGTCCGCGTACGCGGCGGCGAGCGAGAGATCATGTAGCACCACGACCACGGCACGCCCGCGGGAGGCGAGGTCCCGGGCGATGCGCAGTACGTGTTCCTGGTGCTGCAGGTCGAGCGCGGCGGTCGGTTCGTCGAGGAGCACGATGGCTGTCTCTTGTGCGAGCACACGTGCGAGCGATACGCGCGCCTTCTCCCCGCCGGAGAGAGTCGGGAACATCCGGTCGGCCAAATGAACAGTGTCGGTGATAGCGATTGCGTCGGCAATAGCGCGCTCGTCGTCGTCCGCGTGTCCAGTGCTGGCCCACGGTGCCCGCCCCATCTCGACCACTTGCCGTGCGGTGAAGGAAAACGCCATCTGGTTCGCCTGCAGCAGCACTGCGCGCGTGCGCGCGAGCTCCGTCTGCGACCACAGCGTCAGCGGCCGCTCGCCCACCAGCACCGTCCCGGATGACGGGGTGGTGTCTCCGGCGAACAGGCCGAGGAGGGTGGACTTCCCTGCACCGTTCGGGCCAACCAGTGCAAGCACCTCGCCGTAGCGCACCTCGAGGTCGACGCCCTCGACGATGCGAGTACCGCCCGCCCGATACGTCACCAGTTCGGCCCTCAGCGCGCTCCGCGAGCCTGGCCGCGGCGTGCCGCTCATGCCCATCCTCCGGCTTTGCGCCGGTTGCGGCGGATGAGCCAGTAGAAGAAGGGGCCTCCGACTATGGAGGTGAGCATGCCGATCGGCAGGTCGGACGCCGCGACGAGCGTGCGGGCCAACAGGTCGGCGTAGACGAGCAGTGTCGCCCCGCCCAGCACCGAGACCAGCAACAGCCTGCGATGGGCGGGGCCGAGGATCATACGCACCAGGTGCGGGACGACCAGGCCGACGAAGGCGATGATGCCGACAAAGGCGACGCCGACGCCGGTCAAGAGCGCGACCACCACGACCGAGAGGATGCGCAGACGTTCCACCTTGACGCCCAGGTGCGCGGCGGTGCGGTCGCCGAGGGCGAGTAGGTCGTACTGCGGGGCGAGCCGGATCGCGATCGCCGCGGCGGCCAGACCGACCACGGCAACGACGAGCACCTCGTTCCAACGCGAGCCGTTGATGGAGCCCAGTTGCCAGAACATGATCTGTTCCCGACTCTGGGTGTCGCCCAGGAACATGATGAGGGCGAGGCCCGCTCCGGCGAACGCGTTGATGGCAATGCCGGTGAGCAGCAAGGTGACGATCTCGGTTCTGCCCTGGGCGCGGGCAGTGCCGTACACGATCAGCGTGGCGACGAGCCCGCCGAGGAAGGCGAAGGCGGCGACCGTCCAGCTTCCGAATGCCGACAGGCCGAAGGTGATCGCGGCGGACGCACCGAGCGCGGCGCCCGAAGAGACCCCGACGACGCCCGGCTCGGCCAGGGGATTGCCGAAGATAGCCTGCATCACGCCCCCCGCGACCGCGAGTGTCGCGCCTACAAGCAGAGACATCACAACCCGAGGGAAACGGATCTGCCACAGCGTCTGCTCGATCAGCCGGTCAACCGGAGCCGCAGGGTTGTCGATCCCGACGGCGCGCATGATCGAGCCGACGATCTCCGCCGGGCCGATGGGGAGCTGTCCGAGGCTTGCGGACAAGACGGTCCCGACGGCGAGCAGCACGACGGTCACCGCGATCACGACCGTGCCCCGCCCGTAGCGAGCGCTGGACGGTTGGGCCTTGAGTGTCGCGGCCTCGGTGCGCGTCATCGATCCTCGTCGCCGGCGGATCCATGTGGGGCATACACGGCGCGGGCGAGGGCGTCGATGACCTCGGCGGAGCGCGGCCCGAAGGAGAGGATGGTGCCGTCGTCCATGTCGACGATGCGCCGGTGCTCACCTGCGGCGGTGAGCGCGATCGCGGGTTTTTCCTCGAGCAGGCCGTCGACGCCGCCGACGGATTGGATGCCGCCGGTCATGGTGAGGATCAGGTCGGGGTCGGCGGCTACGAGGGCCTCGTCGGTCATCGGCCTCATGCCTTCCCAGCCGAGTTCGTTCGCGACGTCCACACCGCCGAGCGCGTCAATCAGCTCGTCCGCCCCGGATTCGGAGCCGAACATGTAGTAGACGCCCGCGTTGCCGCGCAGGTAGAGGAAGAGAATGCGCACGCGATCCTCGTCCTGTGCGGGAGCCAGTGCTGCGACCTGGTCGATCGTGCTGTCGACCTGTTGGCGGATGCGGTCGGCGAGCATGTCGCCCGCCTCGGCGGCCCCATAGACCCCGGCGACTTGTCGCGCCAGTTCCTCGGCTCCGTGGAACGACGCGTCGTTGTTCACGAACACGACGGTGATGCCCACGTCGCGCAGTTGCTCGATGACGTCGCGCGGGCCGACGGTGCCGTCGGTGATCACGACGTCCGGTGCCAGCGCAATGATCGTCTCCGCGTTGACCGTGTGTCCTGCCGAGGTGACCGTCTCGATGTCTTCGGTTCCCGGGAAGGTGGTGGACTGGTCTTTTCCGACGAGCGTGTCGCCGAACCCGAGTGCCCAGACGCTGGCTGCGATCGAACCGGCGAGGTCGACGGCGACGACTCGGCTCGTGTCGGTGATCTGGACCTGCTCCTCGGTACCATCCTGACGGTAGGAGGTGACGGTGACGGGGAGGGTTTGGTCCGGGTCGTGTGTCAACGGGGCGATCTCGTTGTCGGTGAGCGTCGCGGTCGAGGGTCCCTCGTAGTCGCGGGGGTCGTCGAGGGCGTCGAGCTCGCTCAGGGCGGGGCGCTGTTCCTCGTCCGCCGAGTCGGTGCCGTGTCCGCTGTCGGCACACCCGGTCAGGAGCAGCGCCGTGGCGGCGAGACCCGCGATGAGGGCCGAGAAGCGCCGGCCCGATCCCGCGGTCACGAAGTCTCTCCCGGCTGGTCGTCGTCGTTCCCATCGCGCGACGCGGCACCCGGTGCGGTGGGTCGGCGTCCTCCGATCAGCAGGCCGACGGTGAGACCGATGATGAGCAGCGCTGCCCCGCCCACTCCGATCGGCACCCACGGAACATCGCCTGGTGCGGCGGCGAATGGTGGATCCTGTGTCTGATCCGCGTCCGGTTGCGCATCCGCCTGCACGTCGTCGTCCGGCGGCGCCACGGCGTTGCAGTCGCCGAGGTCGAGCGTGAGCGTCAGGGGGTCGAGCTCTGCGCCTGCCTCGTAGAAGCCGGCGAAGGCGGTCGCGCCGGAGTTCGTCAGCGTGGTCGGCGCTTCGTCGATGACCAGTTCCCCGCCGTTCGGCGTGAGATTCGGGTCGACGGCGATGTCGCCGACCCATTCCTGCTCAGTGTCGACGGCGACCTCCCCCTCCATGTCGTTGCTCCGCGCGTCGAGCAGCAGCGCGGCCGCGCCCTGCCCGTCGAACTCGATCGTCGGGTTCGCGAGCCTGAGGTCGAGCACCCCGTCATGTCCGGTGAAGTTCACCGTGCCGGTGAACGACACGGCGCCCGTGCCCGTCTCGGGGTCGATGCTCCCGGTCGCACCGCTCCAGCGGAACTGCGGTGTGTCGTATTCGGCGCCATCGGACGTCTCCCATGATCCGTGCGCGATCGTCCCGCTGATGTAGGCGCGGAAGCTCTCCTTGACACCCCAGGAGAGGGTGCCGACGCTGATCTCGCAGCCGTTCGCCGTATCGGCGGCCGCGGCAGCAGGTGCGGCGGGCGGGGTGAGCACCGCAGCCATCGACACGGCGGCAGCCACCGCGCCAGCGCGCATGAGGAAACGAGGATTCACAGGTCCTTCTCTCTATCTGGCGTTCGATGAGCGCGGCGCTACGCAGGAGAAACGACGGCCGTAGGTGCGCGGCGTTGACGGATCGCGAGGAGCGATGTGCATCCGGCGATCGCGACGAGGCTCGCCGCGATCGTCCACCACTCCCACAGCGCCATGCCGCCAGTGGGCACGGGTTGCGCGGGACCGGTTGCCACTGCTTCCCCTCCCCCGCTGGGTACGACTGCCGCGGTGCCGGCGGAGACGGGAGCTTCCCGTTCGAGGATCTCGATCTCGGCGCCCGCGTCGAAGCTGCCCTGCAGCGTGATGACATGGTCGCCCGTGACGTCATCGGGGAGTGTGCCTGACCAGGTCACGAGGCCGTCAGCATCCGCGGCGGCGCCCTCGTCGAGCACGATGGGTCCGGTGTCATCACCGGTGCCGTACAGCACGACGAGCACGCCGGGGTCGTCCGCGTCGAACCCGGATGCCTGCAACTGGATGCGGCCGCCGGCGCGGATCCGGTCGGCGGGCGTGAGCACCTCGAGCCCCGCCGTTGTCGGTACGCTCTCAGCGGCCGTGTACGCCGTGTCCTCGTCGCCGGCCGAGGTCGAGCCGAACGACTCCGAGCTCACCGTGCCGACCGTGAACGTCAGGTCGTCGAAACCGACACTGTTCGAGCTGCCGCCGCCCGGACCGCCGGTGAGCGACCCTTCGACGCCGACCCCTGACCAGGTGACCTCACCGTTCTCGCCCCCGGTCTTCGTCGCGGAGGACAGATCGAGCGGGTACGAGGACACACCGAAGTTCGCGGTGTTCCCCGTGTGCAGCGTGGCCGATTCCGGGCTGTGGACGGTGATCGAGGGGTTCGACACGGCGAACATCGCCATCCCGTAGCCCTGGAAGCTCACTACCCCCGAGTAGCGGACCGTTCCGGTCTGGCTCTCGGCATCCCAATCGCTCCCGGTGGCCTGGGGGAAGAGGTAGCCGTTGCCGACGCCGCTGGTCGAGATCGATCCCTTGGCGCAGTGACTGTAGCCGAAGCGTTCCTTACCCTCACAGGTGGTGTAGGCGACGAAGGCGCTGGACACGCCCCATCGCAACGAGCCGGCCGCCGCCGAGTCCTGCGCCGCAGCAGGCGCCGGAGTGCTGGAGGGCGGGTTCGGGTTCTCGCTGCCGTGCGCGCCCGGGGTCGTCGGGGGTTCGGTGACGCCGACATCGCTGGCCTGCCCGATCGTGAACGTGACCCGATCGAGTTCCTCTCCGGGGCTGTAGAACTCGTGTCCCTGGTAGGAGAAGAACTGCGCGCCAGCGCGTGTCAGCGTCGCGGGCGCGCCGCTGAAGCGCACCGCGTCACCGGTGAGACCCTGTCGCGTGGCCGATGACAGGTCGATGGTCGCGAAAACGATAGTGCTGCCGTTGTAGCTGATCCTCAAGTCCGCGTTCGTCGCGTTCGTGACTCGGATCGACGGGTTCGCGATCGTGTGATTCAGTGCACCGCTGTGGCCGTAGAAGGTCACCTGGCCCGCATACTGGACCGTGCCCGTCTGCCCGTTCCACGTGCTGCCGGAGGTGGCCTGCGGGAAAGTGAACACGCCGTTCCCCGCAGCCTGCTTTGCTCCCTCCGCCACCATGATCCGCCCGCCTGCGATGTCTCCGGTGACGTAGCTGCGGAAGTTGCTCTTCACACCCCACTGCAAGCTGCCCTCCGCCGACCGTTCGCTGATCGTGACCGACACCCTGTTGGAGACCGATTCCGCGTAGCCGTCGGGGTCCGGAACGAAACGGGCGGTGATGCTGTGATCACCAACTGGCAGGTTCTTCGTCGTCAGCCCGGCGGTGCCGTGGGTCGCCTGAACCGCGCTGCCGAGCCGCTCGCTCCCATTCCAGAACGTGATGGTGCCGTCGACGTCAGGAGCGATCCTGGCCGTCAACTCGATCTCCTGGCCGACATATGCCGAGGACGAGCTGGCGGAGAGGGTGACGGTGGCCCGTTCCAGCGCACCGCCGGGGAAGAGCACGTTCCATTCGACAGCGATATCAGCACGTGCATAGAGGTTCTCAGCGGTCGGGAACGAGCGCGACGGCCACGAGATCACCTCATATTCGCGTGACGGGTCTAGGTCTTCGGCGGGGATCGGCAGGACATCGCTGATCCTGCCGTCGTCGTCGATGCTCGCCGAGATCGCCGCCTGCGTGTCCTCCACTGCTGCCAGGTCCGAGTCCTTCTCGATCACTGTGAAGTATGCGTGCGGGCCGGCCTGGCCAGGCAGCGCCTGCACATCGTCGTAACCGGCACCTTCGATCGCGACCTCGATCCGCTCGTTCGCGACCTCCGTCACCTCAGCCGTGAAACTCGGCTGCTCCGCCGCCTGCGCAGCAGAGGGCACCAGAAGCGCGCCCCCCAGTGCCAGGGCGGCGGCGGTCAACAGGCTGACGGCCCTGCGCAGGGGTATGGATCGAGCCACAGTGCACCACTTCCTGGGTTGTCCTCAGTCATTCGTCGTAGATCCGCAGATCGGCTGCGGATTGTCGTATCCGTTGCCACGCGACACGGTCCCTCCTTCGGCGGCTGGCCAGCCGCCGAAGGAGGGATTGGCTCGTGCCCGAGATGCAGCCGAATGCTGTGATCAGCGGGCGGTGCCCGCGTTCGCGCGGCGGTTGGCCATCAGGACGGCGGCCCCTAGCAGGGTCAGCACTCCCGCGATCCCCACAAGGCCGTACGGGACATCCGCGCCGGTTGCGGCGAGGATGCCGTTGCCCCTGCCGCCGTCCGTCGTCCCGCCAGCGGCGGCGCCGGAACCGTTGCCCTCATGGGAGCCACCGCCGGTTGCGTCATCGTCCGAACCGCCATCGTCCGGGGTCTGGTCTCCGGCGGCGAGCACCTCGAACGCGGCGCTGTACGAATCTGCACCGTCCGCGGAAGCGAAGGTGACAGTGTGCTCGCCTGTCTCGAAGCCCTCGGGAACGATCCACGTCGTCGAAGCGACGCCATCCGCATCCGCGACCGCGGTCGGCAGCGTGACACGATCAGACTCGACGGTCACGGTGAACTCCACGCCCGGCTCGACCGGGCTAACGGTGATTCCGATGTCATCGCCTTGCGTCACCGACGTGACGGCGTCGCCGCTGGAGTCGATGATCGTGACCGTGATAGCGCCAGGATCTTCCTCACCGGGCTGTTCCTCACCGGGCTCTTCTTCGCCGGGAGTCTCATCGTCTGGGAAGAGTGCGGCCCAGTCGATCGTGATGTCGGTGCGGGTGTACAGGTTCGCTTCGGTCGGGTTGGACCGTGACGGCCATGAGATCACTTCATACGAGGTGCCTTCCACCAGCTCGTCTGCGGGAACCGACAGCACGTCGCTGAGCGTTCCGTCAGCCTCGATCGAGGCTGAGATCGCGGTGTCCGACTGGCTCACATCTGACAGGTCGGAGTCCTTCTCAACCAGAGTGAAGTACGCGTGCGGCTCGGTCTGACCCGGCAGCGCCTGAACGTCACCGTAACCGTCGCCTTCGATCGCGACATCGATGCCCTCGTTCGCCTTCTCCGTCACCTCTGCCGTGAACGTCGGCTGAGCCGGCTCCGGCTGGGCCTCGGCGAATGCGAGCGTCACCTTCGCGTCTTGCCCCCGATCTGACGTGGCCGTGTGGTTCGCGGCGGTGTAGACCGATGTGGTCCCTTCGTTCAGCTGCTTCACATCGAACTCGAGCTCGAACGCGCCGTCCTCGTCGAAGGTGACGCGGCCGTCCGTGGTGTCGTCGATGGGGTAGACGACGGCGGCGCCCTCGCGGCATCCGAGTGCGAGCGACCAGAGGTCGGCCGGAAGGTCGACATCTTCGCACAGGAAGACGTACATGCCCTGTGCCGGGTTGTAGCCCGTGCCCGTCACGGTGACGGTGTCGCCTTCGGGGTTCAGGTCCGTCGCCGGGTCAACAGACAAGCTGGGTTCGAAGACCGGCGCTTCCTCGGGGAAGAGCGCGGCCCAGTCGATCGTGATGTCTGTGCGGGCATACAGGTTCTCCGCGGTGGGGAACGAGCGGGAAGGCCAGGAGATCACCTCATACGAGGTGCGCTCGACCAGCTCACCGGCGGAAACCGATAGGACATCGCTGACCGTACCGTCGGGCGCGACCTCTGCAGAGATCGCCGTGTCTGCCTGACCGACCTCGGACAGATCCGAGTCCTTCTCGATCAGCGTGAAATACGCGTGCGGCTCAGTCTGACCCGGCAGCGCCTGAACGTCACCGTAACCGTCGCCTTCGATCGCGACATCGATCCGCTCGTTCGCGACCTCCGTCACCTCAGCCGTGAAACTCGGCTGCTCCGCCGCCTGCGCGGTCAGTGGGGCGAGGATCGCGCCCCCGAACGCCAGCGCGGTAGCGGTCAACAAGCTGACGGCCCGCTTTCTGTGCTGTGCGCCACGCCAGCGCGGCGGTATGAGTGATGCTGTCTCTGCCATGTGATTCCGTTTCCTCCGGGAGGTAGAATCAGCGTGGCCGCGCGGCCCCGCTGTTTTCAGGCGCGCCAACGGCGCGTGTCAGCCTGAGGCCGGCGGCTGGGAGCGGGCGCTGCTTCTTGGTAGGGAGGGCGCTCGCTCCGCCATCTCGGTCCGGTCGCCACCCCGGCCTCAGGCAGTTCTGCATCCGAGCCCCGATGCGCCCGCAGGCGAGCCGAAACTCAGGGAAACCTAACTAAGGTCACCCTAAGCGACCCTGATGTTGCGCGCAACCTTCGCGTCGCACGTCATCGACGCTGCGCTTCGGCACATGAACCACGATCACCGAGACGACAATGCCCTGATCGCCCGCGCGTTCGTCGACCCGTCCGCAGAGAGCGCGACAATGAGTGGTTTCGATGGCGACGGAGGCGAGTGGTGCGCCGTGACCGGCGACAGATCGACGGTGTCAGCGCGGATGTCGCGGCCGGGCGGCCCGATCACGGAGCGGCCCGCCGTCCGCCGCGAAGTCGTCGCTCTGAGCAACGCGTCGCTGACTGCTCCCAAGACATCGCTGTCACCGAGGCCGAGTACACCGCGCTCGCAGCGCAGGTCGAGGCCGCGTTCGACGAACACCTCGCCTCCCGCTCACAAGAACTCGCGAACCAGGCGCTCACCGACGGCATCGAGATCAGCAAAGACGAAAGGGCGACGATCCGGCTCACCGAGCCGTTCGCCGCCCTCGCACCCAAGCCAACCGATGTCAGGTGTTCTAGTACGTCTTCAATTGTGGAGCCTAGGAGATTCGAACTCCTGACATCCTGCTTGCAAAGCAGGCGCTCTACCAACTGAGCTAAGGCCCCTTGCGGGTATGAAATTGGAGAGTGGGGCTACCAGGACTTGAACCTGGGACCTCTTCATTATCAGTGAAGCGCTCTAACCGCCTGAGCTATAGCCCCGTTGTGAAGGAATCTCGGCTCTCGCCGATCAACCTTCAAGAGTTTACCGAATGATCCCGCGCGGTGCGAATCGTGCGTCTCCCGGCCGTGTCGCACCGCGCGGTGAGGATCAGTTGGAGGTGAACCCGACCAGCAGACCGCCCGAGACCTTGACCGCGAGGTTGTAGATTCCGGCCATCACGGCGCCGAGCACGGTCACCACGATCAGGTTCAGGATGGCGAGAACGCCGGCGAACGCCATCACCTGCGGCAGACCGATGAACGAGGCGATCTGAATGTCCGCGAAGCCGGCGATGAACTCGTCGAGCTGATCGATGATGTGCATCGTGTCGATGACCATGTAGATCAGGAAGAACGACACGACGGTCACGATCGCAACCACGATCGCTGCCAGGAACGACAGCTTGATGGCCGACCAGAAGTCGATGTACACCAGGCGCAGGCGCACCTGCTTCGATCGCGGCTTGCGCGAGCTCTTCTGTGCCAGCTTGTCGGCTACCGTGCTCATTCGTCCGTGCTCTCTTCGGTGGTCTCGGGAGCTGAGGTCTCAGCGGCATCCGGATCTTCGTCCGCCGCCTCGTCGTCACCCAGTCCGCGCTCGCTGTTGCGGGCGATTCCCAGGATCTTGTCGTTCTTGTCAGGCCGTGCGAACAGCACGCCCATCGTGTCACGCCCCTTGACGGGGACCTCGGCAACGGCCGAGCGTACCACCTTGCCCTTGGCGAGAACCACCAGAACCTCGTCCGTCTCCTGCACGACCAGACCACCGGCGAGAAGCCCGCGATCGTCGTTCATCTTCAGCGCCTTGATGCCGATGCCGCCCCTGCCCTGCAGGCGGTAGTCGTCGATGCCGGTGCGCTTGGCGTAGCCGCCGTCGGTCACCGTGAACACGTACGTGTCGTCTCTCGCCACGGATGCCGACAGCAGGTTGTCGCCGTCGCGGAACGAGATGCCCTTCACGCCGCTCGTCGCGCGCCCCAGTGGTCGGATGGACTCGTCACTCGCTTCGAACCGCAGCGACATGCCGCGCTCGGTGATCAGCAGGATGTGGTCGTCACCGTTCACCAGCATCGCGTCGACGAGTTCGTCGCCCTCGCGCAGATTGATGGCGATGATGCCGCCCTGGCGGTTCGAGTCGTACTCGCTCAGGCGGGTCTTCTTCACCAGACCGTTGCGGGTGGCGAGCACCATGTACTCGGCATCCTCATAGCTGCGCATCTCGATGACTTCGGCGATCTGCTCATCCGGCTGCATCGCCAGCAGGTTCGCCACGTGCAGGCCCTTGGCGTCGCGACCGGCCTCCGGCAGCTCATAGGCCTTCACCCGGTACACGCGACCGGTGTTGGTGAAGAACAGCAGCCAATGGTGCGTCGTGCTGACGAAGAAGTGCTCCACCACGTCGTCGGCCCTCAGCTGCGCACCGCGCACGCCCTTGCCGCCGCGATGCTGCGAGCGGTAGTTGTCGCTGCGCGTGCGCTTGACGTAGCCCTCGCGGGTGATCGTGACGACGACCTCCTCCTCCGCGATGAGGTCCTCCATCGACACGTCGCCGTCGAAGCCCATCAGGATCTGAGTGCGCCGATCGTCTCCGTACTTGTCGACGATGCCCGTCAGCTCGGTCTTGACGATGTCGCGCTGGCGGGCGTCGCTGGCGATGATGTCCTTGAAGTCGGCGATCTTCGCCTCGAGCTCGTTCGCCTCGTCGATGATCTTCTGCCGCTCCAGCGCCGCCAGCCGACGCAGCTGCATCGACAGGATCGCATCGGCCTGGATGTCGTCGATGTCGAGCAGGTCCCTCAGTCCGTCGCGCGCTTCGTCGACGGTCGGCGAGCGCCGGATGAGCGCGATCACCTCGTCGAGAGCGTCGAGCGCCTTGAGGTATCCGCGCAGCACGTGCATGCGCTCCTCCGCCTTGCGCAGGCGGAACTGCGTGCGGCGCACGATGACCTCGAGCTGGTGCGCGATCCACAGCGTGATGAAGCGATCCAGCGGGAGTGTGCGCGGCACACCGTCGACGATCGCGAGCATGTTCGCGCTGAAGTTCGTCTTCAGGTCCGTGTGCTTGTAGAGGTTGTTCAGCACGACCTTCGCCACGGCATCGCGCTTGAGCACGACCACGAGGCGCTGGCCGGTGCGTCCGGATGTCTCATCCCGGATGTCCGCGATGCCCTGCACTCGCCCCTCGCGCGCGAGCTCGCCGATCTTCACGGCGAGGTTGTCCGGGTTGACCTGGTACGGCAGTTCGGTGACCACGAGGCAGGTGCGCCCCTGGATCTCCTCGACATTCACGACAGCGCGCATCGTGATGGAGCCGCGCCCTGTGCGGTACGTCTCCTCGATGCCCTTCGTGCCCAGGATGTGGGCCTTCGTCGGGAAATCCGGACCGGGAATCCGCTGCATCACACCCGCGAGGAGCTCCTCGCGGGGCAGGTCGGGATTCTCGAGCACCCAGAGGGCGCCGTCGGCGACCTCGCGCAGGTTGTGCGGCGGGATGTTCGTCGCCATGCCGACGGCGATGCCGACGGACCCGTTCACCAGCAGGTTCGGGATCCGCGCCGGCAGCACGGTCGGCTCCTGCGCGCGCCCGTCGTAGTTGTCCTCGAAGTCGACGGTGTCCTCGTCGATGTCGCGCACCATCTCGAGCGCGAGCGGAGCCATCTTCGTCTCCGTGTACCTGGGAGCGGCCGCCCCCTGGTTCCCCGGCGTGCCGAAGTTCCCCTGGCCGAGCGCCATCGGGTAGCGCATCGCCCACGACTGCACCAGGCGCACGAGGGTGTCGTAGATCGCGCTGTCACCGTGCGGGTGGTACTGACCCATCACCTCGCCGACGACGCGAGCACACTTCGAGAACGACTTGTCCGGCCGGTATCCGCCGTCGTACATGCCGTAGATGACACGGCGATGCACGGGCTTCAGGCCGTCGCGGACATCGGGCAGCGCTCGCCCGATGATGACGCTCATCGCGTAGTCGAGATAGCTGCGCTGCATCTCCGACTGCAGGTCGACCAGATCGATCCGACCGTGGTTGTGGCCCTCGTTCGGATCCGGACGCGTTTCGTCGCTCATGTGTTCTGTCTCTCTTCGCTACCGGCCGTCGATCAGATGTCGAGGAACCGGACGTCCTTGGCATTGCGCTGGATGAATCCGCGGCGCGACTCGACGTCGTCGCCCATCAGCACGGAGAAGATCTCGTCGGCTCCCGCCGCGTCCTCGATCGTCACCCGACGCAGCGTGCGGGTCTCCGGGTCCATCGTGGTCTCCCACAGCTCCGAGGCGTTCATCTCGCCGAGACCCTTGTAGCGCTGCACGCCGCCCTCGTTGCTCTTCGGCAGACGCCACCCGCGCGCCAGACCCTCTTCGGTGAACGCATCGCGCTCCCGGTCCGAGTACACGTACTCGTGATCGGCGTTCGTCCACTTCAGGCGGTACAGCGGCGGCATCGCCAGGAAGACGTAGCCCGCCTCGATCAGTCCCCGCATGTAGCGGAACAACAGCGTCAGCAGCAGCGTCGTGATGTGCTGGCCGTCGACATCGGCGTCGGTCATCAGCACGATCTTGTGGTATCTGGCGCGGTCGATGTCGAACTCGGGGCCGATGCCCGTGCCGAAGGCCTGGATCATCGCCTGGACTTCCTTGTTGCCCAGCGCCTTGTCGATGCGCGCCCGCTCGACGTTCAGGATCTTGCCCCGCAGCGACAGAATCGCCTGCGTGGTGGGGTTGCGGCCGTCGACAGCCGACCCTCCGGCTGAGTCGCCCTCGACGAGGAAGATCTCGCTGATCGACGGGTCCTTGCTCGTGCAGTCCTTCAGTTTGTCCGGCATCGCGGCCGATTCGAAGACGCTCTTGCGTCTGGCCGTCTCGCGCGCCTTGCGCGCGGCGAGACGAGCGCTGGCAGCGTCGATCGCTTTGCGGATCACGTTCTTCGCCTGCTGCGGGTTGCGCTCGAACCAGTCGCCGAGCTGCTCATTCACGATGCGGTGCACGAACGTCTTCGCCTCGGTGTTGCCGAGCTTCGTCTTCGTCTGCCCCTCGAACTGCGGCTCAGAGAGCTTCACCGAGATGACTGCAGTCAGCCCCTCCCTCACATCGTCGCCGGTGAGGTTGTCGTCCTTCTCCTTGAGCAGACTGTTCGCACGGGCGTATCGGTTCACCAGCGACGTCAGCGCCGCACGGAAGCCCTCCTCGTGCGTGCCGCCCTCATGCGTGTTGATCGTGTTGGCGTACGTGTGCACGTTCTCGCTGTACGACGTGGTCCACTGCATCGCGACCTCGAGTGCGATGTGCCGCTCGTTGTCCTCCGACTCGAAGTCGATGATGTCCTCGTGGACGCGCTCGACCTTCTTCGACGTGTTGATGTAGTCGACGTAGTCCATCAGCCCGCGCTCGTACATGAACACGTCGTGGCGCTGCTGCGATTCCGGAGCGCCCTCCTCGGTCTCGACCTCCTCGGTCGACTCCGGCCGCTCGTCGTACAGCTCGATGCGCAGTCCCTTGTTCAGGAACGCCATCTGCTGGAACCGCGTGCGCAGCACCTCGTACTCGAATTCGACCGTCTCGGTGAAGATATCCCGATCCGGCCAGAACGTGATCGTTGTGCCGGTCTCGCTCGTCTCCTCGCCCTTGACGACTTCCCCCTCGGGGAACCCGCCGCCGGAGAACGACTGCCGATAGACGTTGCCCTTGGTCTTCACGACCGCGTCGAGCCGGCTCGACAGCGCGTTCACGACCGACGAGCCCACGCCGTGCAGGCCACCTGACACCGCGTACCCGCCGCCGCCGAACTTGCCGCCGGCGTGCAGCACCGTCAGCACGACCTCGAGCGTCGATTTGTTCTCGGTCCTGTGCTTGTCGACCGGGATGCCTCGCCCGTTGTCGACGACGCGCAGACCGCCGTCCTCGAGAATCGTCACGGTGATGACGTCGCAGTACCCGGCCAGCGCCTCATCGACGGAGTTGTCGACGATCTCGTACACCAAGTGGTGCAGACCGCGCGGCCCTGTCGACCCGATGTACATGCCGGGCCGCTTGCGAACGGCTTCCAGCCCTTCGAGCACCTGGATGCTGTCGGCCCCGTACTCGTGCTGGCCGGCGTCCGCCGGAGCGGCGTCACCCCCTGCAGCGTTTTCGGGCTCGCTCTGCGGGGTGTCGCTCGTCATGAATAGGTACTCCGATCTCGGTGGGAACCGAGTTCAAGCTTACCTGGTAAACGGCTTCCACAGGGCACAGACGGGCCCGTAGGCGCGAGAAAAAGCACACTCCCCGGGCCCCGATGGTTCACCGACCCCTTATCGCCGCCACAGGCCCGTAGAGCAGTTCGGATCGCCACCGCCGATTGCGATGAGGTTCCTCACCCATACGTGTCCCTCGGCCCACGGCCGGGAACCGTGCGCGGGCCCCACTTCCAGCTCGGCGCATCCGGGCCGACGAAGCGCACCGCATCGACGCCCGCCTCCGGGAACCGGGTGGTGATCTGGGTCAGGATGTGCGCCCGCATGAACTGCAGATTCTTCGCCCACGCCGTCGAATCGCACTGGATCGTGAGGGTGCCGTTCATGAGGGATGTGGGCTCGGAGTGCTGCGCGGTCTCGGTGCCGGCCACATCCTCCCAGCGCCTGACGAGATCCTCCTTGGCGAGCTGCCCGCTCCAGCCCGACTGCTGCGTCAGCTTGTCGAGGGCGTCGCCGAGGGGTTTCGGGTCGCGCCCAGCCATGAACGGCTGGTTGCCGTCGTCCTCGCTGCTGCGCTTTCGGCGCTTCGACCGCTTGGCGTACTTCGACGGCTCCAGGCCCCGCAGTCTCAGGTAGGTCGCAAGCGTCTCGGGGAGCTCGGGCGTGTCAGCCATCGTCGCCGCTCCCATCACCAGGATCCGGATGTGCCGCGTCCGCCGCTTCGGTGGACGGATGGTCGACGAGCGGGCCGAGAACGCGGCCGTGGTCGATCCGGATGGCGCTGCCACGCAGCGGCTCGGGCACATCGCCGGCGACGGCGGCGGTCACGACGACCTGCTCGTAGTCGGCGACGACCCCCGCCAGCCTGGCGCGGCGATCGGAGTCGAGCTCGGCGAACACATCGTCGAGGATCAGGATCGGGTCGCCGCCCTGCGATTCTCTGCGCAGCAGATCGGACGCGGCCAGGCGCAGCGCCAACGACATCGACCAGCTCTCACCGTGCGACGCGTATCCCTTCACAGGCAGCCCTCGGACCCGCAGCAGCAGGTCGTCACGGTGCGGACCGACCAGGCTCAGTCCTCGCTCGAATTCAGCGGAGCGCTTCTGCACGAGCGCCGCTCTGAACTGCGCAGCGGTTGTTCCCTCCGCTTCACCCTCGGCGTCGTCGCCCTCTTCCGGGTCGGCGCCGTGGATCGAGAGCATCCACGACAGCTCCGGCCGATGATCGGCGCCGGCGACGCCCTCGTATGCCCGCGCGAGCGGCGCCTGCAGATCCTCCGCCAGCTTCACTCTCGCGTCGATGATCTCCGAGCCGAGGGCGACGAGCTTGTCATCCCACACATCGAGCGTGGGGAGCGAGGATGCCTTCATGCCGCGGGCTCTGGCCGACTTCAGCAGCGTCGTGCGCTGTTTCAGCGTGCGGTCGTAGTCTGCCAGCACCGCCGCCATGCGCGGGGTGCGCTGGATCAGGAGCTGATCGGCGAACTTGCGCCGCTCGGACGGGTTCCCCCGCACGATCTGCAGATCCTCCGGCGCGAACAGCACCACTTGCGCGTAGCGCGGCAGCTCCCCG
Organism: Frigoribacterium sp. JB110; assembly: GCF_900163665.1. Classification (GTDB taxonomy): domain Bacteria; phylum Actinomycetota; class Actinomycetes; order Actinomycetales; family Microbacteriaceae; genus Microbacterium. Next base: position 114,321 of record NZ_FUIA01000020.1, on the reverse strand, counting down.
GGGCGCACCGAGGTGCCGCCGATCCGCGCCTTGTTCGCGCCCTGCTTGTTGATCTGCAGCTCGAGCGTCACCGTGCGCGCCCCGTGGCGCAGCCTGGCCCGTACGAATGCGGCGTCCTGCCCCTCCCGCACGAGCGGCGCGTCGGCCGAGACGCGGTGCGACCCCAGCGTGGCGAGATACGCGATCGCCTCGGCGAGGTTCGTCTTGCCCTGACCGTTCCGCCCCACGAGCACGTTCGGCCCCGCCCCGAGCGTCAGCTCCGCCTCCGCATAGTTGCGGAAGTCCTTCAGGCTGAGGTGCTCGACGATCACGCGGTAACCCTAACCACGCCTTCCGACGTTGCGTGCCCCCGGTTTGTGCCGTCAACCAGACCTGCGTTGGCGGGTGCTGTGTGTCGCAAGGCGGAGGAAGGAGTCGGGCCGATAGCCCGGCGACTGACGACAACGCCGCGAGACGCGGCACACGTCATCGCAGGAGCAGGTTCGGCTGGAGCAAGTACTTGAACGAGTCTCTCGCCGCCTCGTCGACCGAGGTCTGACTCGTGACGAGAATGGGGCTGAGCTTGTTCGCATTGTCGCTCGACGTGAACGTCACCCGTACGAACGGGCTCTTCACGGCGCCGAGCGCCTCGAGCAGATACTGCGGGTTGAGCCCGATGGTCACATCCTCGCCCTGCAGGTGCGCGTCGACCGTCTCGGAAGCACGAGCCTGGTCGCCGCCGGATGCGTCCATCGTCACGGATTGGTCCGCGAACGTGAAGCGCAGCGGCGCGGAACGGTCGAGCACGAGCGCGACGCGTCGCACGGCTTCGACGAAGTCGGCCGTGTTCACAACGGCGTAGTGCTCCGTCTGCTCGGGGAACAGCCGGCGCACCGGCGGGAAGTTGCCCTTGATCAGCAGCGACGTGACGGTGCGGTTGCCCGAGGTGAACGCGATGATCTCCCGATCGCCCGTTCCCGAGAACGCGATCGAGATGTTCTCGCCGTGTGAGAACGTCTTGCCGACTTCCTGCAGTGTGCGGGCGGGCACCAGCGCGGCCTGATCCTGCTGACCGCCGTCCCAGTCGATGTCACGCAGCGCGACTCGGTACCGGTCGGTGGCGACGAGGCTGAGCTGGTTCTCCTTCACCTCGAGCTGCACGCCTGTGAGCACGGGGGTGACGTCATCCCTGGATGCGGCGAAACCCACCTGCGCGATGGCCGTGGCGAAGTCTTCACCTGGTACCAGGCCGGACTCGCCTGTGACCTCGGGGATCGCGGGGTATTCCTCGACGGGCATGGATGCGAGCGCGAAGCTGGCAGAGCCGCAGGTGAGGGAGACGCCGCCGTCCTCCTCCGTCGAGATCTGAATCGGAGCGTTCGGCAGCCGGCTGGCGATGTCGCTCAGCAGGCGTCCGTGCACGAGGATCGTGCCCGGCTCGTCGATGGTGGCGCTGATGGTTGTTCGGGCGGAAGCCTCATAGTCGAAAGCCGACAGCGAGAGCTCGCCGCTCTCCGTCGCCTCGATGAGTACACCGGCGAGGATCGGCTGGGGGTTCCGCTGGGGCAGAAGCTTGACGACGAACGAGACAGCGTCGCTGAACACGTCGCGGTTCACGTGGAACTTCACTGGGTATCCCTTCGCTCCCACGCTTGGGGTCTGCCGTGCCTCGGCCTGCGTGGGAATCCCATGCTAGTGCGAACAGCCGATTCGTGTGATTCGGGTTCGGATCGGCAAGGTCATCGGATTGAGCCCCTTCTAAGAAAACTTCTCTGTAGTGATCCTCACAGCTGTGGATAATGTGGATAACTCTGTGGAGGCCGGTCGCGAGTAAGGAACTACATCTGTGTGAGCTGTGGAGCGGCTGCGGAGGATTCGTGGGCGATGCCATATGCGCGAGATCGGATGTCACAACGCCGTCCACACGCGCTCAGCGTGTCACTCACAGCCCGAATCGCGTGTCTCCACAGTTATCCACAGGCTTTCCACACTGGGGAGAGCGATTTATACGGCTGAGCGTCATCGTCTGTCAAGGTTGAGTTCCGGAATACGTCACATGCCGTTCGCCGCACGTGTTCCCGATTCGGCGCTGAGAGATGTACGTCGAGGGGCGCGGCGGCGTGAAACAGCCCCAGAACCGCTCTCAGAGGCCGCTTCCGGCCGATCTGAGCTCCGGAAGGCCCCGCGCGGGCACGCTTCCTCCGCCGCACCGCGAGGGAGGCGCCTGTGGAAAGTCTCCGGAACGCCGAAAACGCCCCATGTGCGCGATCCTGTGTGACGCCGCTGCCCTGGTGGTGAGGTGGTGAGGTGGTGAGCGGTGCTTATCGCTTGCTGAGCTGGGTGGTGATCTCTGAGACCTGGTTGTAGATGGAGCGGCGTTCCTTCATGAGATCGGCGATCTTGCGGCAGGCGTACATCACGGTGGTGTGATCGCGACCGCCGAAGAGCTGGCCGATCTTCGGCAGCGAGAGATTCGTGCGCTCGCGGCACAGATACATCGCGATCTGACGCGCCTGGGCGATGGACTGCGAGCGGGACGAGCCGTAGAGGTCGTCGACGGTGAGCTTGAAGTAGTCCGCCGTGGTCGTGATGATGTCCGTCGGTGACACGACGTTGTCCTCGGCCTGGTCGACGATGTCGCGCAGCACCGTCTGTGCGAGAGGCACGTCGACCTCCGAGCGGTTCAGGTTCGCGAACGCGGTGACCCTGATCAGCGCACCCTCGAGCTCGCGAATGTTGGTCGAGACGTTCTTCGCGATGTACTCGACCACGTCATCCGGCACCGAGAGCCGCTCGGCCTGCGCCTTCTTGCGGAGGATCGCGATGCGCGTCTCGAGGTCGGGCGCCTGCACGTCGGTGATCAGGCCCCACTCGAACCGGCTGCGCATGCGGTCCTCGAAGCCGGTGAGCAGACGCGGGGCCACATCGCTGGTGATCACGACCTGCTTGTCGTGATCGTGCAGCGTGTTGAAGGTGTGGAAGAACGCCTCCTGCGTCTCGGCGCGACCCTGCAGGAACTGGATGTCGTCGATGAGCAGGATGTCGACCTCGCGGTAGCGGGCGTTGAACGCTGCGCCGCGGTTGTTGGCGATCGAGTTGATGAAGTCGTTCGTGAACTCCTCACTCGACACGTACCGCACCCGCATGCCCTCGAACATGCCGAGGGCGTAGTCGCCGATCGCGTGGAGCAGGTGCGTCTTGCCGAGCCCGGAATCGCCGTAGATGAAGAGCGGGTTGTATGCCTTCGCCGGCGCCTCGGAGACAGCGACCGCCGCGGCGTGCGCGAAGCGGTTGGACTGGCCGATCACGAAGTTGTCGAAGGTGTAGCGAGGGTTCAGCCGGGTCTCGCCCCGGCTCGCCGTCGACGGCGTGGTGGGAGCGGATCCGGATGGCGGTGTCGGATTGTCGGCGACCGGTCGCGGTGCTGCCTCGGACTGCTGCTGCGTCGGGGGCGGTTCGTCGTAGGTGTCGATGATCTCGGGGTTCACCGCAACACGGAACGTGTGCACCTGCTCGCCCACGGTGGCGAGAGCTTCCATGATCGGCGCACGCATTCGCTTGTTGATCTGCGCGGCGGTGAGGTCGTTGGGGACCTCGACGTAGACGGTGCCCCCCATCACCCCCTGCGGGATGGCGAGGCTGAGGAAGCCGTGCATCTGGGGCGTGACGCGATCATCGGTCTGCAGCTCGGCCAGAACCCGGCTCCAGACTGGTACGTCCGGCACCTCCTGCGTCGTCATGTCTCCCCCTGGAAATGATGTGACTGCGGCGCGGACGCCGCAGGCGGATCGCGCCGTGCGGCCGCCGGATGACAGGCGGCGGCTCCGGCCGTGGAAGCTCACACGAGCACTGGCCTCCGCCTGTGGATAACTTGCCCTAGGCTAGTCAGCGAAGCGCGAGAGAGCAAACCTTTTTCGCTCCCTCGCGCGCCGCATTTCGCGGTGTCGCGCGTGTTCCTGCTAGGTCGCGCCCGAGGCTGTGGAGATACTGTCAGGTTCGCCGTCGCATTTGCTTTGGACGTGTGACCCGGCGTAATCTATGGCGGTTGACTTATGCCCGTTTCGGGCACCCGTAACGATGTCTCCGGCTGTATATATGATCCGGTGACGCCTTCATCCGGAGAGAACTTATGAGCAAGCGCACGTTCCAGCCCAACAACCGCCGTCGCGCCAAGAAGCACGGCTTCCGCGCCCGCATGCGCACCCGCGCCGGTCGCGCGATCCTCGCCGCTCGTCGCGGCAAGGGCCGCACCGAGCTCTCGGCGTAAGCACTTCGCCAGGCCCGACGTGCTCGCGAAGGCGAATCGTCTCACCCGAGGGGCCGACTATCGACGCGTCTCCCGTCGGGGGCTTCGCAGCGCCGGGCCGCACCTGGTGACGCACATCGCGTTCACCGGCGAGGGTCGGCCGGCACGATTCGGCTTCATCGTCACCAGGGCCGTGGGCGGCGCTGTGTGCCGCAACGCGGTGCGGCGCCGCCTCAAGGCGATCTGCGCGGAGGCGCTGCCCGATGTGCGAGAGGGCGCGGACATTGTGATCCGCGCCCTTCCGTCGTCTGCGGGGGCTTCTTTCGCGGAACTGCGTTCACAGGTGCGGCGCGGGCTGAAGCGCCGAGGCGCTTTCGACGTCGTCTCAGCCGACGTCCATCCGGAGCCTGCGCCGTGAGCGTCCTCCCCGCCACCAGCTACGGCACGGCGCGTCTCGCCTCCGGCGGTCTGCGCACCGTTCCGCTGCTGCCGCGCAACGCCGGAATCGCCTTTCTGATCGCCTACCGCGCCACGATCTCCCGTATGTACGGCGATGTGTGCCGGTACTTCCCCTCCTGTTCGGCCTATGCCGTGGGCGCCGTGCAGCAGCACGGCCTCGTGAGAGGATCGGTTCAGGCGCTCGCGCGCATCGCGCGATGCCACCCGTGGGCCGAAGGCGGCGTCGACGACGTGCGGCCCCATCAGAACTTCCGCTACGACCTGACACCCCGCGGCTTCGTCGTGCCGCGGCGAAAGGACTGACCCTTGGACATCCTGGGCAGCATTCTTGTTCCGATCCGGTTCGTGATCGAGATCATTCTCGTCGCGTGGCACTGGGTGTTCACGCACATCGGCCTGACCGATGACAGTGGTCTGGCCTGGGTGCTGGCGATCGCCGGCGTGGTGATCGTGGTGCGTCTGGCGATCTTCCCGCTCACGGTGAAGCAGATCAAGAGCCAGCGCAAGATGATGGAGATTGCGCCAGAGATGCGCAAGGTCCAGGCGAAGTACAAGGGCAAGAAGGATCAGCTCTCCCGTGAGGCGATGAGCCGCGAGACGATGGCTCTGTACAAGAAGCACGGCACGTCGCCTGTCGGCGGCTGCCTGCCGATCCTGATTCAGATGCCGATCTTCTTCTCGCTGTTCTGGACGCTGCGGGACATCCAGACGTGGCAGGTCGAGGGCATCGGCGGGTGGAGTGCGCGGGCCGACTGGTTCCCGCACATCTTCACGAACGACCTCGTCGAGCAGTTCGAGAGTTCGAAGCTGTTCGGGGTGGCACCGCTCAGCATGACGCTGACCGACCACTTCAACAGCCCGGTCGCGACGTCTTCGATCGCGATCGTGCTCAGCATCATCCTCGTCGCGCTGATGATCGCTTCGCAGTTCTTCACGCAGCTGCTGATCGTGTCGAAGAACCTCTCGGACGAGGCCAAGACCGGCCAGGCCTACCAGATGCAGCGCATCATGCTCTACATCATCCCGTTCGCGATGATCTTCTCCGGTGTCTTCTTCCCGCTCGGCGTCGTGACCTACTGGTTCTTCAACAACCTCTGGACGATGGGTCAGCAGTTCCTCGTGATCCGTGAGCTTCCCTCCCCCGGTTCTGAGGCATGGCGTGCTCGTACCGCTCGCCTGGAGAAGAAGGGCAAGACCCTCGACACCAAGGGCAAGGTCGTCACGATCGAGGAGTACGAGCGCGAGCAGGAGGAGCTGCTCCGCCAAGCGGAGGCGGAGCGCCAGCAGCGCGCGAAGCGTCAGCAGCCGATGAGCAAGCAGCGGGCGAAGAAGCAGTCCCAGAAGAACAAGGGCGGCGAGAGCGGCTCCTGACCCGCCCCGGGCTGACCCGCGGATGGTTCGAAACGACCCGATGAACGAGGAATCACGATGACCAGTACTGACCCCGCTGCCGTGTCGGAGCCGACGGTTGAGGATCTCGAGCGCGAAGGCGATGTCGCGGCCGACTTCCTGGAGGGGCTGCTCGACATCGCGGATATCGACGGTGACCTCGATCTCGACGTGCGTCAGGGCCGCGCCTATGTGTCGGTGGAGTCGGAGGACGCGTCGCTGAAGGCGGTTTCGGATCCGGACACCGTGCAGGCGCTGCAGGAGCTCACTCGACTTGCGGTGCAGAACCAGACCGGTCGCTTCTCGCGCCTCATTCTCGATGTCGGGGGCTCGCGCGATCTTCGTCGTCAGCAGCTCGAGAAGCTCGTGGACGCGGCCGTGGCGAAGCTCGATGAGGGTGCAAGCCAGGCGTCGCTTCCGTCGATGTCGTCATATGAGCGCAAGTTGGTGCATGACATCGCCGCCGACCGTGATCTTGTCTCTGAGTCGTACGGCGAGGCGGCGCAGCGTCACACGGTGATCCGCCGCGCCTGACGCATTTCGTGTTGTAGGGCTGACAAGAATGGCCTGGTGAGAGCGCATATTCAGGGGTCGGATCGACGGAGGAGCTGGTCGTGATGGATGGTGGAACGTTCGATGACGTCGTCGAGCAGGAGCCGGCGGTGGCCGGCGAACTGTTCGGTGATCGCATCGTTCTCGCCCGTCAGTTCGTCAGGGCTTTGGTGGAGCACGGCGAAGAACGCGGACTGATCGGACCGCAGGAGGTCCCCCGGATCTGGACCCGCCATGTGCTCAACTGCGCAATCGCTGCTCCTCTGTTCCCCACCGGTGGCCGCGTCGGCGACGTGGGATCAGGAGCCGGTCTGCCCGGTGTGGTTCTGGCGATCGCGCGCCCTGATGTCACGTGGGAGCTGATCGAACCGATGGAGCGTCGGGTTTCGTGGCTCGACGAGCAGGTCTCCGCTCTCGGCCTGGAGAACGTGACGGTGCATCGCGCGCGCGCCGATGAGGTTGCGGTGGAGGGAATGCTCGACGCGGTCACGGCGCGGGCAGTATCGGCGATGCGCACGCTGATCCCGTGGACCGCTCCCCTGGTTCGTGACGGCGGCGAGCTGATCCTGCTCAAAGGTCGCTCGGTCGACGCCGAGATCGACGCGGCACAGAAGGTGCTGCGCAAGCACCGCGTGACCGACGTGCGTGTGGAGGTTCTCGGCGAAGGTGTGCTCGATGAGACCACCCGTGTGGTGAGGGCTGTCGTTCGCGCTTCTTGACGACCGGGGCGTGGTGCCGCGGGAACCCGACCGATTGCTGCGTCGATGGGAGCGTGGTCCTGCTCTGGCCGTCGGTCACTCCTGGAGTTCGAGAATGACGATCTCCGTGGGCGTGCGTGGCCGTGAGGCGAGAACCTTCAGGCCGGGTTCGTTGTCCTCCCAGACGGTCCACAGTCGCTCCCGCTCGTCGCCCTCAGCCACCGCCGCGGCCACCTTGTGACGGGTGCCGTCAGCGAAGAGTGCAGAGGCTTCCGGGTCGGCCTTGAGATTCAGCCACCACGCCGGGTGTCCTTCCATCCAGCCGTTCATGGCGAGGGCGTGCACGCGGTCGGCACCATCGGGCAGGTAGGCGATGATCGCTGTGCGTGGGTTGCCGGTGCTGCGCCCCGTGGTCGTGAGTGCAAGCGCTCCCCATGTTTTCCTCTGACCGGGTTCCCACAGCCCGCGCCCGGTTCCCCGCCTCGCCAACCATCGGTGAATCACCCACGCGGTCTTGACGACGAATCGTGGTGGAACGAAGGGCTTGCCTGCCATAAGTGTCCTCCTCGGATGATCTCAGCGTGGCACCGGGCGCGGTGGCAGCGCCGTGAAGGTTGGATGAACGGTGCCGGATGAGCGCGGGCGTCACCTACGTTTCACGTGAAACGCCTCCGCTTTCCTGCGCTCCTTCGGCCTCGGACGGATGAACTCACAGTCAGTCAGTCAGTCAGTCAGTCAGTCAGACAGACAGACGGACGGACGGAAGGACGGAGGCTGCTCGTGGTGGTGCGACCATCGGTTCACGGTGCAGAGCGCTTCGAAGACGTCGGCTGTGCGAGTGTGGCTGAGCGGCGTGTGAGGTCTCCCCGTGATCGTCGTCGGGTCTGGAGCCCGGCGGAACCGAATCATGATCGTGGCGGCTGATTCGGTTGGGTGCGCTCCTCAGCGGCGAAGCTCATGCCCATTGAGCGGTGTTTCACGTGAAACACGTCGAGGTGAGTCGGTTGTTCTGCGATTCAGAGTCTGCTCGGAACGCTTCATAGGCTCGCTGAGCAGACCGATACGCTGCCGCCGGTCATCACGCCGGCTGGGCGTGCTCTTCGACACGATCTATGAGCGGGTGTCTGAACGGATAGAGTCTGTGCCATCGAGATGCGTCTTCGCAGGTAGGTGCGTGCGGACAAGCGATGGTGGGCGTCGAAATGACGTGTCATAGACGTGCTTCGGAGTTCTCCGAACGGGGACCCATCTGAGCGGGCGGATAGGGGGGCCTGCTTGATCGGTGTCTGTCGTGGGGTCGCGCAGCGCGACGATGTTTCACATGAAACGTGCTCCCGAGAGCGCACTACCGTCCGTGCTGATCCGTGATCGCGATGGACGCCTGGACGCAGAGTGCCGGCAGTTGTGAGGCGGATTCAGGGGACGCTGGCGAACGAGGGGTCCGGGCCGGTGCCTCTCGGCGAGTACGGGCGGGTTGCTCGAACAGTGCGTCGTCAATGTGATGCGTGGCCCCACGACGAGTTCAGACGGCTTCAAGCAGCCCACAATGCGGCACTCCTCGATGAGAACTTTCGGGCGGCGGTGGCCCCGACGTCCGTCCCGGCATCATTCGTCGCTGGCGCGCGGCACAGACAAGCGGGTGGCTCCTAGGAGATGTGCGATGCGTTCTGACAGGCTGCTCTCCCCTACGCGCTGGCGATGTCATGAGTCGGGTCGCGCTGCGGTTGCGTGATGGTCGTTGACGTGTGCGGCGCCCGGGTCTGACGCTTAGGAATTCTGCGTGGTTGAGAGTGCGAGGTACGCACGTCCTCACGTCCAAGGCGGTGCACAGGATCTTCGACGTCAGGTGGTGGCGATGGCACTTTGACGAACCCCTTGCTTTCGGCTGTGGCTCAGACTCCGGGTTCGACTTGGCGGCTTCGTGGTGTTTTACCGTTGTCGTGCGGGGAGCATTTTCGTGGAGGGCCGCTCGTGTCCGTGAGTGTGGGGAATCTGCGTCGCCTTACGGGATACGCGGTCCGGATGCCGATTGAGACGGCGTGTTTCACGTGAAACGTCGGTGTTCGGTGAGGCCAGTGCGGCTGACGTGGTGTGCAGCGATGGCTGTGGCGCTGCTGACAAGAGCGACGCCACCGGAATGTCGTGTCGGCGGTGCATCGTGAGTTCGACGCGTTGGTTGGCTGTTTCACGTGAAACGGGCGCGTCGTTGGCAGTTCCCGTGTGACATCACGAAGACGGCTGGGTGTTGTCCGACATGCCATCCATCGTGGTTGTTCCGCGGGCTCCCTACCTTGCGCCTTCCCCGGTGCCGAGGTCGTACGGGATGTGCAGCTTTCCATCAGGCGTAGGCCGAGGCGGGGCGCGGAGTGGCGACGGCGCGTATGGGGGACGCTTTCGTGTGGGTCCCCATCCGTCCACGTACCTGCGGTGTGCACATTCTGTGCCGATGCGACCCCGGTACATGTGCTGACGGATTCCTGCTGGGCGAGTTCTTCTCGCACGTGACGGTTCTCCAGACGGATTCACCTGCGTCGAACGCGTGGATGCAGGCACCGGTCCTCGCGTGCGGGCGTATGGGCGTGAACGTGCACAATGAACAGGCGCGTGCGTCCGGGCACGACTGCGTGTGGCGTCTCTCGTGTTCTCGCTTCTCGCCGCGGTTCGCATGAGCTTGTGCCGCCTGGCCCGTGCTTCTGCACCATGTTGTTCGGCGCTGCGACGCTCCTCCTCCGTGTCCACGGCTGCGATCCGGATTGAAAACGGCGTCGGAGGTCCGACAGCCGTCGGCCCCTCGCCGAGGGTTTCACGTGAAACATTGCCCAGACACGGTGTGTTCGATGCTCGCCGCCCGATATGACGCGAGGGCGGGGTTAGAGTTGTTCAGTACCCCTGACGGCGAACGAAAGAGTGTGTTTCACGTGAAACAGTCCGAGAACGAGAGCACTTTCTCGCTTCCCGACGACACTCCCCTGGCGCGCGAACTCGCGGATCTCAGTGCCCGCAAGCGCCGTCTGGCGGATACGGCGGTCACCTTCACCGGTCAGACGCGCGTGATGACGGTGTCGAACCAGAAGGGCGGCGTGGGGAAGACCACGACGACCGTCAACATCGCCGCGGCACTTGCCACGCTCGGCGGGCGTGTGCTCGTGATCGACCTGGATCCACAGGGGAATGCGTCGACCGCGCTCGGCGTGCCGCACAGCGCGGACACTCCGAGCATCTATGACGTTCTCATTGACGAGTTCGCCATCGCGGACGTCATCCAGGCGACCCCCGAGCACGACAACCTCTTCTGCGTGCCGAGCACGATCCATCTTGCGGGCGCCGAGATCGAACTGGTCTCACAGGTCGCCCGCGAGCATCGCCTCAAGACGGCGCTCGAGGAGTTCCGCTCGTCGCAGGAGAAGCCGTTCGACTTCATCCTGATCGACTGTCCGCCGTCGCTCGGCCTGCTGACGATCAACGCGTTCACCGCGACGGATGAGGTGCTCCTTCCGATCCAGGCCGAGTACTACGCGCTCGAGGGGCTCAGCCAGCTGCTGGCGAACATCAAGATGATCCAGAAGCATCTGAATCCCCAGATCCGCGTATCCACGATCCTGCTGACGATGTACGACGCGCGAACACGCCTTGCGCAGCAGGTCGCGGACGAGGTCCGTACGCACTTCCCCAACGAGACACTCGACGCGGTGATCCCCCGCTCCGTGCGCGTGTCGGAGGCGCCGAGCTTCGGGCAGACCGTCATCTCGTACGACGGCGGCTCCGCCGGCGCTGTGGCGTACAAAGAAGCGGCGGTCGAGATCACCAACCGCGTGGCAGGCAACAACAAAGGAGCGTCGTGATGGCGAAGCGAACGGGTCTGGGTCGAGGAATCGGCTCTCTCATTCCCACCACGGAGAACACGAACACGCGTCCTGTCGACGTGTTCTTCCCCAACGCTCCGAAGGCTGACCAGCCGCCGGAGGAGAGCTCGGCGACGGTTCTCGCACCCCCGGCGCCGGCGGACGAGAAGTCGACGACCGCAGGTCCGAAGCGTCGTTCGGCATCGAAGGGGAGCACTGCATCTGCGGCGAAGCAGACCGACGCGGCGGAGGTCGCAGACTCCGACGCCGTCGAAGAACTCGTCGCGGTTCCCGGTGCGCGGCTGATCCACATCGACCCGCATGCCATCGTCCCGAACCCGCGACAGCCCCGTCGGGAGTTCGATCCGAACTCTCTGGCCGAACTGGTGCACAGCGTCCGCGAGTTCGGGCTGCTCCAGCCGGTGGTGGTGCGTGAGACGAACGATGGCGCGTACGAGCTCATCATGGGTGAGCGGCGCACCCGCGCGGCTCGTGAGGCTGGCCTCGACGTGATTCCCGCCATTGTGCGCGACACGGCAGACGAAGACCTCCTCCGCGACGCGCTGCTCGAGAACCTGCACCGGGCCGAACTCAATCCGCTCGAGGAGGCATCGGCCTACCAGCAGCTGCTCGAGGACTTCGGCACCACCCAGGATGAGCTCGCCCGCAGAATCGGGCGCTCACGACCGCAGATCAGCAATACGATCCGCCTTCTCCGTCTTCCGGTTCCTGTTCAGCAGCGCGTCGCGGCCGGCGTGCTGAGCGCGGGGCACGCGCGGGCGATCCTGTCGCTCGAGAGCGAGGAGCTGATGGCGCGGCTCGCGGACAAGATCGTGAACGAAGACCTCTCGGTCCGCGCAGCGGAGGCTGCGGCGAAGGCGGTTGCGGCGGCCGGCGAGACGGCGGCACCCTCCCCTCGTCCGAAGGCCGGTGCGCGTCGTGCATACCTCGACGATGTGGCCTCGCGTCTCGGGGATCGGCTGAACACTCGGGTGAAGATCGGCCTCGGCGCTCGCAAGGGGCAGGTCACGATCGACTTCGCCACGATCCAGGACCTCAACCGAATCCTCGCCGAGATCGGCGAACAGGGATACCAGGACTGAGGTTCGTCGAGGGATGACCGGAACGATATATCGGTCTTGCCTCCCGTTCCGCTCTTCGCACTCAGCGAATCCCGCCCGGCCGGTGAATCACGCGCGTACGCTTGAGCGAGTGATGCAGAACGACTCGCCCCAGCGCCGCGCCAGCGTCGAAGTGCTCCGCGCGGAGGCCGAGGACGAGCGCGACTCCCTCATCGAGGAGCGAGTGCGCGCAGGCGAGGATCCGTGGGAGTTCATGGACGACCTGCCGACCATCGACGAACTCGTCGTGTTCCTGCTCCGAGCGGAGCACATCGAAGCCGACGGCGGGCTCCGCCCCACCGCCGCGCGAAATCAGCGAGTGCTCCGGATGATCGCGAATGAGTATCCGGAGCTCACGCGTGCGGTGTGGCGTCTGATCGGGCAGGAGAACACGCACCGCCGGTGGGACACCGTTGTGCGCGTACTCGGATCCTGAGCCGCCTCTCCCGGCCCCTGCAGGGGCGTGTGCGGGCCCGTTGAGGGGCAGGACGCGACCCGGGCCGTCTCAGCCGCGTCGCCGCGGTCCTGGAGCCGCTGTGGCGACGTGAGAGCGTCGGATGGTGCCTCCGGGGTCGCCCCCGACGGATCGACGGCTCCTCAGCGGCCCGGGATGACGAGCTGCGCGCCGGCAGGCTGCTACGCGGCACGCTCCTCTGCCGCGTCGTCGCGATCCTTCAGCTCTCTGACCTCCGAGCGCAGCGCGGTGATCTCCTCGAGCAGACGCTGCTCCACGACGCTCGGCGTCGGCTCGGCGTCCTTCTGCTCGTTCAGTGCCTCGCAGGTCACCGCGATGAACAGGTTCAGGATGACGAAGGTCGACACCAGGCCGTAGATCATCATGAACGGCCACGCCCACGGGAACTCGGCGGACAGCGGCGGCACGATCTCGCCCCAGCCGTCGCCGTTGAGCAGGCGGAAGAGCGAGACGGTCGAGGTTCCGAGGTCGCCGAAGAACTGCGGGGCCACCTCGCCGAACAGCATGGTGCACGCCACGACGAACACGTACAGCACGATGACGAGAAGCCCGCCGATGGCTCCGATGCCCGGAACGGCGGAGCCGAGGGCGCCGACGACCTTGCGCAGCGCCGGAACGGCGGACAGCAGGCGGAGAACCCGCAGCACGCGCAGCACGCGCAGAACCTGCAGCCCCTGACCTGCCGGTACGAACGACACGGCGACGACGAGGAAGTCGAAGATGCTCCAGCCGTCGGTGAAGAACCGCCAGCCGTGCGCGAAGATGCGCAGCACGACCTCGACCGTGAAGATGGCCAGGATCACGACGTCGACCGCCTGCAGGGCCGGACCGTGCATGCTGGGGAAGGTCTCGAGCCCGATCAGAACGGCGTTGATGATGATCACGGCGATGATGAAACCCTGGAACACGTTGTGCTCCACGAGCGCCTTCACGCGGGCCTGCGCCCCCGCGAAGGATACCGTTGCCGTGTTCTCCGTCATGATTCCCCTCCGAGTCGGCGACCGGGCGGACCGCCGCACCGATCGTAAGCGACCCGATCCGGGAACCTCAAAGGGCAGAACTGCCCCGCTCCTCCCACGACGCGGCCCCCGGCACTCGAGATGAGCGCCGGGGGCCGCGTCGCAGCTGCGGAGGTTCTTACTTCAGGAACGCAGCGAGATCCTGCTCCAGGGCCGGCTTCGGCTTGGCGCCGATGATGGTCGTGGCGACCTCGCCGTCCTTGAACACCTTCATCGCCGGGATCGACGTGATCTGGTACTGCATGGCCAGATCCGGGTTCTCGTCGACGTTCAGCTTGACGACCGTGATCTTGTCGGAGTTCTCCTGCTGGATCTGGTCGAGAACGGGCGAAACCATGCGGCACGGGCCGCACCATTCAGCCCAGAAGTCGACGAGCACGGGCCCGTCGGCCTTGAGAACGTCCTGCTCGAACGTTGCCGATGTGGTGGCCTTGGCGGTCATGTGTGTCTCCTTCATTGCGGGTTGCGGCGGTTTCACCCTGTGTCGGGGTCAACGCGCGGATGTCGTGAAAATTCCCCTACGCGGTGGTGAGCGCCGCAGCCTCTTCCGCTGCCTTCTCTGCGTCAGCCAGATCGGCCAGGAAGTGCTCGGCGTCGAGGGCGGCGACCGTGCCGGAGCCGGCCGCGGTGACGGCCTGCCGGTAGGTCGGGTCGATCACGTCGCCCGCGGCGAAGACGCCGGGCAGCGACGTGCGCGAGGAACGGCCGTCGACGCGCACGACGCCGTCAGCTGTGAGGTCGAGCTTGTTGTGCACCAGGTGCACGCGGGGGTCGGAGCCGACGGCGACGAACATTCCGTCGAGGGCCAGCTCTCGAGTCTCTCCGGTGACGGTGTCGCGCAGCGTGGCACCGGTCAGACCGGATGCGCCCAGCATCTCGACGACCTCGGCGTTCCAGATGAACTCGACCTTGTCGTTCGCGAAGGCGCGGTCCTGCAGCGCCTTCGATGCGCGCAGCTCGTCGCGGCGGTGGACCACGATCACCTTCGACGCGAACTTGGTGAGGAAGGTGGCCTCCTCGAGCGCCGAGTCGCCGCCGCCGATCACGGCGACGGTCTTGTCACGGAAGAAGAAGCCGTCGCAGGTGGCGCACCACGAGACACCGTGACCGGAAAGCGTGTCCTCGCCGGGAACGCCGAGCTTGCGATAGGCAGAGCCGGTCGCGAAGATCAGCGACTGCGCCTCCTCGACACCGCCGTTGCCGAGGTGAACGCGCTTGATCGGGCCGTCCAGCTCCAGTTCCGCCGCATCGTCGTATACGATCTCGGCACCGAAGCGCTCGGCCTGCTGCTGCATCTTGGCCATCAGGTCGGGACCCATGACGGCCTCGGGGAAGCCGGGGAAGTTCTCGACCTCGGTCGTCTGCATCAGGTCACCGCCGATCTCGACCGAGCTGGCGATGACGAGCGGGGCGAGGTTTGCGCGCGCCGCATAGATGGCTGCGGTGAACCCCGCGGGGCCGGAACCGATGATGATGAGCTGTCGCACGTGAGAGCCTCCCTTTAGCTGCGTCAACACATCGTATCCGCGATGCATTCCGCCCGGCCTGGGGATTCCTCCCCGCGAAAGCCGGGGTTCATCCGATGGACGCCTGATCAGCCGATCAGACCGACCACGACGAGCACGATGCCGATGATCGCCCCGACGGCGCCGATCCACTGCATCGGTACGTAGTAGATGGTGTGCCGGTTGCGCAGGCTCTTGTGCATCTGCTCGCGCTCGGTGGCGACGAGCTGGTCGGCCTGCGACTGCGCTTCCGCGATCGAACTCGGCGGCGCGATACCAGGGGCGACCTGGAACTGACCGGCCTGCACGACCTGCTGCAGCTGCGTCGTGCGCTCGGTCACCCACTCCTCGGTCTTCTGTGCGGGCCGGGTGACGTTCATGTACCAGCCGAGCACCGCCGCAGCCGCCCCGCCGACGAGCAGGCCGAGGCCGAGCCACAGCGTGATCAGCAGATCAGAGCCGATTGCCGTGCCGATGCCGATGAACACTGCAGCACCGATGAGAACGAAGATAACGCCGAGTGCACCCCAGCCGCGCCAGATAATCACAGAGCGAGACTACGGCCAACTGCGTGAGAACCTCAAAGGGCAGAACTGCCCTACCGCTTGACGACGCGGCGCAGCATTCCCATGCCCACCTTCAGCTCGGGGGTGCGGAACGCGGCGAGGATGCCCACGTAGACGACGAGGGCGATCGCTCCGATCACGCAGGTGCCGACGGCGCCGGTGAACTTGTTGTCGAGCATCCAGCCCGAATCGCCGCCCATCAGCAGGTAGGCGCCCCACGCCACCAGCCCCGCCGGTGCGGCGGCGAGGGCGAACCGCCCGAGCGCGAGCACCGCCTTGCCGATGCCGTACGGACCGAGCTTCCGGCGCAGCAGCACGCCGGCGATGATCGCCTGAATCGTCGACGAGAGCGCCTGACCGAGCGCGACGCCGGCGGTGAGGTACTGCAACGGCAGCACGGCATAGGCGATGTAGGCCGCGACGACCACGAGCACGGCCTGGATCGCCGTGAACACGAACGGCGTGCGGGTGTCGTTGTACGCGTAGAACGTGCGCTGCAGCACGTACAGCACGGACAGCGGCACCAGGCAGACCAGGAACGCGATCAGCACGATCGACGCCTCGTGTGCTTCGGCAGAGCTGTTCGTGAACAGTCGGGAGACCGGGCCGGATGCGGCCATCAGGCCGGCCGTGCCGAACACGAGGAACAGTCCGAGCGTGCGCACGGCCTTGCCGATGTCGGCGCGCACCTCATCGTCGCGTCCCGCTGCGGCGTGGCTGGACATCTGCGTGAAGTAGGGGGTGCCGATCGCGATCGCGACCGTTGAGTACGGCACCATGAAGATCAGCCACGCGTTCTGCATCGCGAAGGTCGCCGCACCGCCGTCGCCGGAGGCATCTGAGACCACCTGTGACTGGAGCAGGCCGGCGACCTGGGTCACGAGCATCATCAGGAACGTCCAGCCGGCGAGCTTGCCGATGTTGCGCAGCCCCACTCCGCGCCAGCGGAAGTCGGGCCGGATGGACAGGCCCGTCTTCCGCCAGAACAGCACGAGCACGAGCGCCTGCACGACGATGCCGGCGGTAGCGGTGCCCCCGATCCCCGCGATCATGCCGGGCGTCCACAGATCGACTGCCGTGAGGCCGCTGCCGAACATGACGATCATGGCGCCGAAGCCCGCTATCGACACGACGTTGTTCACCACAGGCGCCCAGGCGAACGGACCGAAGATGCCTCGGGCGTTCAGCGTCTCTCCCACGAGCGCGTAGAGCCCGTAGAACAGGATCTGCGGCAGGCACCAGTATGCGAACGCCGTCGCCAGTGCGAGCTGCTCCGGCGTGAACCTCGGCGCGTACAGCCAGATCAGGCCGGGGGCGGCGAGCATCGCCAGGGCGGTCGCGCCGAGCAGCACCACGGTCGCGAGTGTGAACAGTTTCGAGATGAACGCCGCGCCCCCATCGGCGTCGCGCTGCGACACCCGCACGATCTGCGGCACGATCACGGCGGTGAGGATGCCCGTGGAGATGACGATGTAGATGTTGTTCGGCAGTTGATTCGCGTTCGCGAACGCGTCGCCGGCACGCGTGTTCAGCGATCCGATCAGGGTCACGAGCACGATCGTGCGCAGCAATCCCGTGATTCGGGAGGCGAACGTTCCCGCGGCGATCAGGGCGCTCGACCTACCGAGACTGGCCATCTGGTTCCTCTTCTTCGTGAGCGGCGTCGTCAGGATTCTCGTCCGGCACCGGCTCATCCGGCGCATTCCGCTTCATGCGACGCCGGATGGTGCGGATCGTGCCGAACACGACGAGACCGACGATCAGAACCGCGAGCCCTGCGATGCCGTAGCGCTCCCAGTCGGCGCGCACTGTGACGTGCATCGACTCCTCCGGCCCGATGAGCACGCCCGTCGGGCTCTGCAGCGAGATCCGGATGTCGACGTCTCCCGAACCGAGGGTCGCCTCGACCGGCAGCTGCACTCTGGTGTTGCTGGAGGCCTGCGCCACCACCTCGGTGGAGGTGTCCATGCTCAGGCGCACGTCGTCGGGATAGCTGAAGACCGTGACCGTGACCGGGTAGGGCAGGTCGTTGCGCACCCACACGGGAAGCGGAGCCTCGCTGCTGAGCAGATTCACGTCGCTGGGCGGCACCAGGCCGACCGCCTCGCTCAAGGCACCCAGCGACGCCAGATGCGAATCGAACGACTCGCGCCATGCGTCCGGATGCGCTTCCCAGGCGACGGAGAGAAGCTGCAGCCGTTCGGCGCGGGTGCGCCCCATCAACAGCTGCGGATCGCTGAGCACTGAGCTGATCTCTTCGAGAGGAGAGCCGTACTCGGCCAGCGCGGCGCTCATGTCGATCCGCAGCGGGCCCGCCGCGCTGACGTACTTCGCGCCGTGACGATCGCTCGTCGTCAGGGAGCGCAGCGTGGTCTTAGACACGTCGGCGATCGTGGTGACGACGTCCGAGACAGCGCCGGCGGGGCGCGTGGTCGCTGGAGCGTCCTCGTCCTCGTCCACCAGGACTCCCCCCGTCCGCTCGAGAGCGACCAACAGGTTCGCGCCGTCGAGCTCATCGGAGGTGAGCCACAGCGACGCCACGGCTTTCTCGAGTGCGTCGGAGCGCGCCGCGCTGTCCTCGACAGCTGCCGCTTCGCTGATATCGGACGAGAGGCCCGCGTCATAGACGAGCGCGTCTCCGGCGTTCGCCGCGACCGGTGCGCCGTTCGCGCCGGCTCGAGTCCTGGTCGACGGCACGAGCGGCACGCCGTCCATCGCGTCGATTCCCTCGACGGTCTGGGAGCCGACGAGATCCGGATTCGGCCAGTAGACGTCATCGGTGGCGTCGCCGATGTCGAGCAGCTCGTCCAGCGTCATGTCGACGGGGTCCACGCTCGGTGTCGGGCTCGGATCGGGCTCGGATCCGTCTCCGCCGACTCCCGCGTCGTCGACATCACCGGCCCCTGCGATGTAGGGAGCCAGGCTCGTCGGGGCGAGCAGCTCCTCTTCGCCCGCGCTGATCTGGGTCGCGACGTCCGCGTCGCCGAACTGCAGCGCGAACCGGTCGTTCGGAAGCGCCATCAGATCGTCGAGCCATTCTGTCGCCGAGGCCGGTGCCGCGCTTCCCAGCACCCGGATCGCTGCGGGGATGGCCGGATCGACGGCGAGGGCTGCGCTGTTCCCGTCGACCGCGTCGAGCTGGTTGCGCAGGGTTCCGCCGGAGGAGGTGAGGACGTCGAGCTGGTCGGAGGTGAGCACGCCTCGCGATGATGCGGGTGCGGTGATCGGTACGACGACGGTGACTGCGGGGTCGTCGTCCGCACGCGTGAGCACGGCCGAATCGGTGAGTTCCTGCGTCGTATCGGCCGTGTCGGGCTCGAAGCGGGCCACGACGGGATAGACGCCGTCGTCATCGTCCGAGACGTCGGCTGTGATGTCGACGGAGAGGGTCTGCCCCGACGTGATCTCCTCGGTGTTCACGTACGCGAGCTGGACCGTGCTTCCGGTGGCTGCGCCGCCGGACCAGTCGTCGAGGGCGTCCGCGTCCTTCAGCGGCGAGACGGCGCGCTCGAGGACGACTCTTCCGGATGGCAGCGGGTCGCCGGCGTCGGCGGTGAGCGGATTGCCGTCCGACGGGTAGTCGATCGTGACGGTCGCCGTGAACTCGCCGGAGACGAGGCCGTGGTCGGGCAGCGTGAGGTCGAGCGTCGGCGCCTGCTCCTCGTCCTCCGCGGCTGCACGCACGACGGGCCCCGAGGCCGCTGATGCGGCGGGCGCAGAGCCGACGACACAGCCGAATGCGGCGAGCACGACGAGCGCCGCGGGGAGGGGGGCGAAGATTCGCCGCCTGCGCGCGGTCGTGCTGATCTGGCGACGGAGCAGTGACATGCCGTGCCCATCCTACGAACCCGGCTTGTTTCTTCCTGGGTGCATCGCTCGGGATCGGCGAGAATGGGGGCGTGACCGTCCTCACCGACTCCGACCTTGTGACATCGCTCGTCGCCGATCTGCGGGCCGCCCGCTTCCGCTCGGAAGCGCTGCGCGCTGCCTGGGGCGTCGAGGCGGACGACGCGATCGGACGGAGTCTGCGCCGCCCGGCGCTGCGCGGGCTCGGCGACCGCGACGACGCTCAGGCCGTGCTGGCGAGGCTGCTGATCTTCGGCGTCTCCCAGCCGCTCGCCGATGTCGATCGCGCGCTGCCCGCTCTGGGCTCCGCCGGTCTGGTCGCGCTCGGCCTGGCATCGTTCCGCGACGACCTCGTGCATCCGGAGGCCGTGCTGCGCCCTCAGTCGTTCCACGACGACCGTGGGCCCGGTGAGTGGTGGGTGGCGAGCGACCTCGACGAGATCGCGCTCGGCGGCGGGGCGCTCGCGACCGATCACGTGCTCGGCGTGGGCGGTGCCTCGCTCACCCTCGCCGGCCTGCAGCTGCCGACGCCCGCGCGACGCGTGCTCGACCTGGGAACCGGATGCGGCATCCAGGCGCTGAGGGCGAGGAGGTACGCCGATGCTGTCGTCGCGACCGACCTGTCCGAGCGGGCACTCGATTTCGCGGGGCTGAACCTCGTCATCGACGACACCGACGGGGTCGAACTGCGGCAGGGGTCGCTGTTCGACCCCGTGGCAGGCGAGACCTTCGATCGCATCGTGTCGAACCCGCCGTTCGTGATCACGCCGAGGGCGACGGGTGTTCCGGCGTACGAGTACCGCGACGGCGGGCTCGTGGGCGATGCGCTCGTCGAGCAGGTGTTCGCCGGCGTCGGCGAGCATCTCGTGACCGGCGGCGTCGCGCAGATGCTCGGCAACTGGGAGACCCGCGACGGCGTGCCAGGGCTGGGGCGGGTGCGCGCGTGGGCGGAGGCATCGCCTGTGCCGCTGGACGCGTGGGTCGTCGAGCGCGAGGAGCTCGACCCGATCCGGTACGCCGAGACGTGGATCCGCGACGGAGGCACCGTTCCTGGCAGCGACGAATTCGACGCACTGCTGAGCGCCTGGCTCGACGACTTCGCCGCGCGCGGAGTCACGGCCGTGGGATTCGGCTATGTGCTGCTGCGGCGTGCGGAGAAAGAGCCGACGCTGCGGCGGTATGAGCGCGTGACGCAGCCGATCCCCTCGGAGGGTGCGCTCGGCACGCACCTGGCAGCGGCCCTCGCGCAGCACGACAGGGCGGCCGGGCTCGACGACGATGCGCTCGCCGCGGCGAGGTTCGTGACCGCCCCCGATGTCACGGAGGCCCGACACCACACCCCGGGTGAGGATGCGCCGAGTGTGATCGAACTGCGCCAGGGCGGCGGCTTCGGTCGCTCCGTGCAGGCCGACCCCGCGCTGGCAGGGCTGGTCGGCGCCTGCGACGGGGAGCTGTCCGCCGGCGTGATCATCGACGCGATCGCCCAGCTGCTGGAGAACGACCCCGCCGCGCTCCGTGCCGGGCTGCTCCCCGCCATCCGGGAGCTCCTGCTCGACGGCTTCCTCACCTTCGCCGACTGACGCCACCGGCGCGCGAGTGCTGCTCACCTGACGCCAACTGCGGGTGCATCCCCGGAACGAGGACACTTGGCGTCAGGTGAGCGGGCGACGAGGTGTTGACGGGTGGGGCGGTGAGTGTCATAGTTAAGGCAGTGATTAATTAAGGATGTGACTAATGGCACCCGTCGATCCGCTGTCCAGAGTGTTCCACGCGCTCGCCGACCCGACTCGGCGCGCGATCCTGGAGCGGCTCAGCGGCGGCAGCGCGACGGTGGGCGAGCTGTCAGAGCCTTTCGACGTGAGCGCCCCCGCCGTCTCCCAGCACCTGCGCGTGCTCGAGGGGGCAGGGCTCATCGAGCGCACAACGCGCGCCCAATGGCGGATCTGCACGATCCGCACCGAACCCCTGGACGCGGCGAGCCAGTGGGTCGACGAGAACCGAGCACTGTGGAGCAGTCGATTCGACACGCTCGACGACGTGCTCGCCCGCATCCGGCCGACCGGGCCGGACACGACGAAGGAGTCATCATGACGAACACAGCCGAGTTCACCATCACCCGGACGTTCGACGCACCGCGGGCGTCGGTCTGGCGCGCCTGGACGGACCCGACGATCGCCGCGCAGTGGTGGCACCCGCATGAGGTCACCGTGCCAGCGGAGTCCGTGCGGATCGACCCGCGCGAAGGCGGGGCGTACGAGTACCTGATGATCGACCCGACCGGCGGCGAGTGGCCGACGGCCGGCACCTACCTCGAGGTGCGCGAGCCCGAGCGGCTCCGCTTCACCTGGGGCGACCCGGACGACACGCGCGGCGCCGACGTGCCCGTGATCACGGTGGACCTCGCTGAAGCCCCTGGCGGCCGCACCGAGATGACCTTCCATCTCGTCGGCCATCCGGATGACAGCGGCGCCGAGCACGGCGTCTTCGACGGCTGGACCGAGGCCTTCGAGGTGCTCGACGGAGTGTTCGCCGTGGTGTGACGCGGCGTCCTCCCCCACCTCCGGTGTGGCGTACTGCGCCACCCCGCGCCGTCCCACGCCTCCAGTGTGCGTAACTGCGCCACCGCGCGAGGCATGGCGCAATCCGGCACACCGGAAGTCGGCTCGGAGCGGGAAAAGATACCCTCGAGTAATGCTCAACATGGCCGCCGGTCTCGCACGCCTGGGTGACCTCGCCGCATCCGGAGTCGTCGCCCAACTCGCTGCGGCGTTCGCCGATGCCGGCTTCGGCCTTGCGGTCGTCGGCGGCCCCGTGCGCGACGCACTGCTGGGGCGCGAGACGCACGACCTCGACTTCACCACCGACGCCAGGCCCGACGACATCCTGCGCGTCGTGAAGCCGATCTCCAGCGCGCACTGGGACATCGGGCGCGAGTTCGGCACGATCGGCGCGCGGATCCGCGGCGAACAGGTCGAGATCACCACCTACCGCGCCGACAGCTACGACGGCGAGACCCGCAAACCGTCCGTCGAGTTCGGCGACACGCTCGAGGCCGATCTGACCCGCCGCGACTTCACGGTCAACGCCATGGCGCTGCGAGTTCCCGAGACGACGCTCGTCGATCCGACCGGGGGCGTCGAGGACATGATCGCCGGCATTCTGCGCACGCCGATCGATCCGGATGTCAGCTTCGGCGACGACCCGCTGCGCATGCTCCGCGCCGCACGCTTCGCCTCGCAGCTGGGCTTCGAACTGGCCGCGCCGACCCGCGAGGCCATGGCGCGTCTGCGCGAGAGCCTGAACATCGTCAGCCCCGAGCGGATCCAGGGCGAACTCATCCGGCTGCTCGGCACGCCGGACCCGACCACCGGCATCCGGGAGCTGGTCGACTCCGGCCTGATGGACGAGTTCCTGCCCGAGATCTCCGGCCTCCGCCTCGAGGTCGACGAGCACCATCACCACAAGGACGTCTACGAGCATTCACTCACCGTGCTGCTGCAGGCGATCGAACTCGAGCGCGCCCGCACTCCCGACGCAGAGCCCGACATCGTGCTGCGCCTCGCCGCGCTGCTGCACGACATCGGCAAGCCGCGCACGCGCAGGCTCGAGCCCGGCGGCGCCGTCACGTTCCACCATCACGACGTGGTCGGAGCCCGGATGGCGCGCAAGCGGCTGCAGGCGCTGCGGTTCAGCTCCGAGACGATCACGGGCGTGACGAAGCTGGTCGAACTGCACCTGCGGTTCTTCGGCTATTCCGAGGGCGCGTGGAGCGACTCCGCCGTGCGTCGCTACGTGCGCGATGCGGGCGACCAGCTCGAGCGTCTGCACATCATCACCCGCGCCGACGTCACGACCCGGAACAAGCGGAAGGCTTCGCGCCTGCGCGCCGCGTACGACGACATCGAGGATCGCATCAGTGTGCTGCGCGAGCAGGAGGAGCTCGACGCCATCCGGCCGGAGCTCGACGGCAACCGCATCCAAGAGGTGCTGAACATCGCTCCGGGCCCCGGGGTCGGCAAGGCCTACAAGTTCCTGCTCGACCTGCGCCTCGACGAGGGCGCTCTCGGCGAGGAGGAGGCCGAGCGTCGGCTGCGGGAGTGGTGGGCGCAGCAGGGGTGACGGCGGACGCGCGCGGGCGAACCTGCTCTGCCTGTCCGCCTGAGGCCGGCATCCGGACAACCGGGCTCGGTTTCTCGGGCTAACCCCCGTTTTTCCGGCAAACGCTCCCGTGTTGGTGGATATCTCAGATCACGCCGGTAGCGTCGACTCTCGTGCATACCCACACGCCGAACCGGCCGCTGAAGATCCTCATCGGCTGCGACACCTTCACTCCAGACATCAACGGCGCAGCGCGCTTCGCCGAGCGTCTCGCTGCCGGTCTCGTCGAGCGGGGCCACGAGGTGCACATCGTCGCCCCGAACACCGAGTACCGCAAGAAGGCGCCGGCGACCGAGATCGTCGAGGGCCAGCCCATGACCGTGCACCGGCTGCCGTCGGTGAAGTGGCCCAAGCACGAGTGGCTGCGGTTCGTATGGCCGTGGCGGGCGAAGCACTACGCGCGGAAGATCATTGCTGAGGTGCAGCCGGATGTCGTGCACATCCAGTCGCACATCGTGATCGGGCGCGGCCTGTCGCGCATCGCGCGCGGGCTCGGCATTCCGATCGTGGCGACCAACCACGTGATGCCGGAGAACATCGTCGACTTCACGATGCTGCCCAAGTCGATGAACAATCTTGCGGTGAGCCTTGCCTGGGCCGACGCCAAGCGCACGTTCGCGCTCACCAGCGCGGTCACCACGCCGACCCGCAGGGCCGCAGACTTCCTCGAGCAGACGATCGACATCGCCGGAGTCGTCCCGATCAGCTGCGGAATCGACAAGGCGAGCTACACGCCGGATCTCGCACCGCGCAGCGACAACCGGATCGTGTTCGTCGGGCGCGTCACGGCGGAGAAGCAGATCGACGTGATCGTGCGGGCACTTGCCAAGCTCGATCCCGCGCTGAACGCCACCCTCGAACTCGTCGGTGACGGCGATCAGCGCCCCGCGCTGGAGCGGCTCGCCGAGGACCTCGGCGTGCGCGAGCGGATCACATTCCACGGGCGCACCAGCGACGAGGAGCTTCGCGCCGCGCTCACTCGCGCGAGCGTCTTCGCGATCGCGTCCATCGCCGAACTGCAGTCGATCGCGACGATGGAGGCGATGGCGTCGGGGCTGCCGGTGGTCGCGGCGGACGCTGTCGCGCTGCCGCATCTGGTGCACCACGGCGAGAACGGCTACCTCTTCACGCCGGGTGACGCGGACGAACTGGCAGCGCGCCTGACCGACGTTCTCACCCAGACCCCGGATGAGCGACGCGCGATGCAGCAGGAGTCGCTCGACATGGTCGAGTCGCACGACATCCGTCGCACCCTCGACACGTTCGAGGGCCTGTACCGCGGGTAGCACCGGCTGGCACCGCAGTCCGCGAGCGCCCCGCGCGTAATTCTTCATTTCTGGCACATCTCCGGTGGTGTGCCCACCCGGAGATGTGCCAGAAATGAAGATCTGCGCGCAATCAGAGTTCGGCGCTGCTGTGTCACGGCGCGGAACGGCTCGACCGATAAGGTGTGATGACACGGCGCCGAGAGCGGGGGTGCGGCATGGCTGGTGGCGACATCTCACGTCGTGCTCTTCGCGATGAGGTCTACGACCGGATCCTGCAGATGCTCCTCGCCGGCGAGCTGCTCCCGGGCGAGCGCGTGTCGATCGACACGATGGCACGCGAGCTCAAGGTGTCTCCGACGCCCGTCAGGGAAGCCATGGTGCACCTCGAGCGCACAGGTCTGGTCACGCGTGAGGCGCTCAAGGGATACCGCGTCGCCCCGCCGCTGGACGCCGTGCAGCTCGGCGAGCTTTTCGACGCGCGCCTCCCTCTCGAGGTCGCCGCCGCGCGCCTCGCGGCGCAGCACGGCGGAGATCGGCTGGCGGCCGACCTCACGGCGGCGCAGGCGAAGCACACCAGGATGACCGAATCTGTCCTCTCGGCGCACCGCGACGGGCGTGGGGTTCCGCTGAACCTCACCCAGCGGTACTTCGACGCCGATCATGCCGTGCATCTGGTGCTCTTCGAGCGCGCGAACAACCGCTACCTCACCGGGATGTACGAGGATCTCGGTGCGCTCACCCATCGGATGCGACAGGCCGCGCTGCGTGGGCCGGAGGACGTGCGCGAGGCAGTCAGCGAGCACGAGGCGATCGTGACCGCCTTTGCGGACGGCGCGGAGGCGGGCATCGCGGCGCTCGTCGCCCACATCGAGAACGTGCGCGGACGCTCGCTGAGCGGCGGCTGATGCGCTCCGCGCGACCTCCCCTTCCCACACGCCACACAGCGCAAGGGGGACGACGATCACTGATCCTATAGGATATAGTGACGACGTCCACCGATCCGCACTGGAGCCGTCATGACGAAGTCGTCCCCGCACACCGCAGAGACCTGGCCGATCGCCACGTGTCTGCATGGTTTCCCCACGGTCGGGGCCGATGGCACAGCGCTCCATGATGCGGCCCCCGAGGTATGGGACGACGTCTTCCAGCAGGTCGAGGATGTCGACTTCTCGCTCGTCGAGCTGGCCGACAGCCATATCCGGCCCGCCGACCTCGAGCCCTCCAGGCGTGACGAGCTCTTCTCGATCGTCGCCTCCCACGGCATCCGGATCCCCAGCGTCCACCTGCAGCGTCAGAGCGTGATCATGCCCGGTCACGAGGAGCGCAACCTCGAGTACGCGCACCGCACGATCGACGCGGCCGCCGAATGGGGCATGGAAGTCTTCTCGACCGGCCTGCACCAGCCGTTCAACGAGGCGCAGCGCAAGGCTCTGTGGTTCTGGACGGTGCAGGGGCCCAAAGACCCGGATGACCCCGAGGTGTGGGAGAAAGCGGTCACGCGCCTGCGCGAGCTCGGCACGCACGCGGCTGAGGTGGGCTTGAAGATGTCGCTCGAGATGTACGAGGACACCTACGTCGGCTCGGCCGACAGCGCGGTCCGCCTCGTCGAGGAGATCGGCCTCGACAACGTCGGCATCAACCCGGACATCGGCAACCTCATCCGCCTCCACCGCCCTGTCGAGGATTGGCGCGAGGCGTTCGCGAAGACCCTGCCGTATACGAACTACTGGCATGTCAAGAACTACACCCGCGACGAGGCGGCCGACGGATCCTGGTACACCTCGGTGCCGACCACGATGGAGGCCGGCCTGATCAACTACCGCCAGGTCGTCCGCGACGCGGTCGCCGGCGGCTTCGACGGCATCTTCCTGATGGAGCAGTACGGCGGCGACAGCCTCGGCGTCTGTGCGACCAACCAGCGGTACCTCCGCACCCTCCTCCCCACAGCGTGAAAGGCGAGACAATGACTGCCTACAGGATTGCCGTCGTCGGCTCCGGCTACATGGGAGGCGGCATCGCACAGGTGCTCGCCTTGGCCGGTCACACCGTTCAGATCGCCGACATCTCGGCGGAGGTCGCTGCGTCGAACCTCGACCGCCTCCTGACCGAGGCCGGCCGGTTCGTTGAGGACGGGCTGTTCCCGGATGACGCGGTCGAGCGGATCCGCGAGAACGTCACGGCCGCTGAGACCATCGAGGACGCCGTGAAGGACGCGGACGTCATCGAGGAGGCCGTGCCGGAGAAGATCGAGATCAAGCACGCGACCCTTGCGCGCATCTCGGCCGCCGCTCGCCCCGACGCGATCATCGGCTCGAACACGTCGACGATCCTCATCGGCAGGCTCGCCGAAGCCGTCGAGCGTCCCGAGCGCTTCCTCGGCGTGCATTTCTCGAACCCCGCGCCCTTCATCCCCGGTGTCGAGCTCATCAGCCACGACGGCACATCGGAGGGCGCGCTCCCGGTGATCGAGGAGATCGTGCGCTCGACGGGCAAGCTCACCGCGCGCGTCGGCGACGCGGTCGGATTCGTGCTCAATCGGCTGCAGTATGCGCTGTTCCACGAGGCGTCGCAGCTCGTGGAGGAGGGCATCGCCACCCCGAACGACGTGGACACGATCGTTCGCACCACCTTCGGGTTCCGCCTGCCGTTCTTCGGCCCGTTCGCCATCGCCGACATGGCCGGGCTCGACGTGTACGCGTCCTGCTACGAATCGCTGCAGACCCGCTGGCCCGAGCGCTTCGCGACTCCTGGCTCGCTGAAGGAGCTCGTCGACGCAGGCAGTTTCGGCACCAAGTCGGGCGCCGGCTACCTCGACGTGCCCGCCGAGCGCACACCGGAGCTGATCGCGTACCGCAACAAGGCCTACGTCGCGATGCAGAAGCTCATCGTCGAGCTCGGCCCTGCGCCCATCTCGAACGACTGAGCGGCCCGGCACGTCCGCTGACGCACTCGCGCAGCGCGCGGACATCCTGACACGGGCGGCTCTCCTGCGGTTCCGGCCGAGGCCGCGCAGCCGCAGCCCCCGAGACCCTGCCCCCGGTATCTCTTCGTTTCTGGCACATCTCCGGTGGTGTGCCCACCCGGAGATGTGCCAGAAATGAAGGTCTGCGGACGGTCATAGCTCGGGGCGGTAGCGTCGAGGCAGGGAGAGCGGAGGCCGGCATGCACATCGTGATGTTCGCCGACCAGCACGTCGAGACGCTGGGCGGGGCGCAGGTGTCGACGCGCCTGCAGCGGCTCTACCTGGAGCGCGCGGGTCACACCGTCACCGTCGTCGCACCGCGCAGGCATGGTCCGCGTGCGCGCGTGAACAGCGGTGACTCCGCGTACGTCGACCTGCCGTCGGTGCCGATCACCCCTGATCGCGAGTACGCACTGGTGTGGCCGGGCCGCGGTTCCGATCGCGTCGTCGACCGCCGCATGCGAGAACGACCTCCGGTCGACATAGTGCACGTGCAAGCGGATTTCTGGGGCGCGTTCCTCGGGTACAGATTCGCGAACCGTCACCGTCTGCCTGTCGTGCATACGATGCACAACAGAGTCGAGACCGGCATCAGGGCGACCGCGCCGTTCCCCGGTCTGGTGATGCGAGCGCTGAACGCCTGGCGCCGGCTGTCCGTGCCCGGTTCGGGCCGCGGACGAGACGGCTGGGACTACCTGCGCGAGCTGTCGGGCGGTGCATCTGCGGTGACCGCGCCGTCGACGCACTTCGCCCGACGGCTGGAGCAGCACGGCGTCTTCCCGACGGTCGAGGCGATGTGGAACGGCATGGACGACGACGTACTGGAACGCGTCGTCGCCGCCATGCCGTCAGAGCGCGTCGACGGACCGCCCCGATTCGTGTGGATCGGCCGGATGAGCCCGGAGAAGCGCCTGCTGCCGTTCCTTGACGCGGTCGCACGCTCGGGCGTCGACATGCGGGTCGAGGTGATCGGGGGCGGCGCGCAGATGCGCCGGGCACGCCGGATGGTCGCCGATCGCGGGATCGACGCTCGAGTCGCATTCCTGGGCGGCCTGCCGTACGAGCTCACTCTGGAGCGGATCGCTCGGGCCGATGCGCTCGTGCAGACATCGATCGGGTTCGAGACGCAGGGGATGACGCCGTTCGAGGCGGCCGCTCTCGGCACCCCGAGCGTGATGAGCGATCCGGACATCGCAGACGAGGTCGGCTCCGGCGTGTGGCGGGTCTCCCCCGGTGCCGCGCCCGATCCGTCAGCCGACGCGCTTGCACGCGCACTTCGCGTCGCGGCCGACGACATCCGGGCGGGCACCGCTCCCACCCCGAGTGCGGACATCCGGGATCGCTTCCGGCAGTCGACCAGGACCGCCGAGATGATCGAGCTCTACGAACGGGTTCTGGCCGAGACGGAGCATTGACGCCGTCGGTGCTCTAGAGCAGCGCGGTGTAGAGCAGCGGCGTCAGAAACGAGTTGACCAGCACCGACAGGAGCAGGAGCAGGTTCGCGCCGAGGCCGGCACCCGCGAGGGCCTTCGCGGAGCCGCGGAGCGCGATTCCGGCGAGCACGGTGCCGATGATCGCGAGAAGCAGAGGGAATCCGATCGCGAGCGCACCGAAAGCCGTTCTCGTGCCGATCGCGGAGAGATCGCCGCCCTGCGCGAGAACGTGTCCCGCGCTGATGAACGGACCGGCCAGCACGGCGAAGACTGCGATGAGGATCGCCGTCCAGGCGAGGCCCTTGCCTCCGGATGACGCACGAGCCTGCGCCGGATGCCCCGGAATCTGTGTCGGATATCCGGGAGCCTGCGGCGGAGCGCTGTACTGCTGCGGGTACTGCTGCTGCGGCTGACCCTGTGGCGAGTACGGGGGTTGGTTCGGCTGCTGCGGGGTCGTCATGATGACCACGGTAGCGGGCGATGCGTGCGTTGTCTCGGGTGGATGCGCGGGCGGTGCCGTCCGGATCCGGGCGCCGGCGTCGACCTGCGCGAGCCCCACAGCGGTCGAGGACGGGGTTGCGCAGCCTATGTACTAACCGGTACATTCATTGCACCCCGATTCTCTGGACCGACAAGGACGTCCCATGTCAGAGCCCGCTGCACCCGCCCGCCTGCCCGCGTGGCGCATCGTCGTTCGCATCATCACGGCGGTGGAGATGACCGTCGCCATCGTCTGCCTCGTCGCGATCGTGGTGCTCGTCTTCTTCCAGGCGCTGCAGCGGTACCTGCCGATCGATCAGGTCGCGTGGACCGGTGAGATCTCGCAGTTCTGCCTCGTCTGGCTGACGTTCTCGATCGCGGGCGTGCTCGTGACGACGCGAGGGCACATCGCTCTCGAGATCGTCGACGGTTTCCGCAGCCAGGCGCTGGTGCGCATCGTGCAGACGCTCGCGATGCTGCTCGTCGCGGCTGTGGCGATCCTGCTGGTCATCGAGGCGCTGAGGCTGATCGACTCGCAGGGCATCATCAAGTCACCGGTGCTGCGCCTGCCGATGTCGTCGGTGTACGTTCCCGTTCTCGTCGGAGTGGTCTCGACGGCGGTGCGCTCGCTGATCCAGGCGGTGCACATCGCCCTGCGGGGACCGATCCTGCCGGAGATCGACGAAGACGAGCAGGAGGTCGGCGCATGATGGTCGCCCTGCTCGGCATCGCGATCGCGGTGCTGCTGATCATCCGCGTCCCTGTCGCGTTCGCCTTCCTCGGCCCGTCGATCGTGTACATGTGGCTGAACGACCAGTCCGTCGGCAACGCGCTGCGCGAGGTGTTCAACGCGGCCAACAGCTTCCCGATGCTCGCCGTCCCGCTGTTCGTGCTGCTGGGCGCGCTCGCCAACCACGCGGGAATCGCCGACCGCCTCTTCCGCTTCGCCCTGGCGGTGCTGGCGAGGGTGCGCGGCTCTCTCGGCTATGTCGCCATCGGCACGAGCGTCGGATTCAGCTGGATGAGCGGATCGGCGGTCGCCGATGCCGCAGCCCTCGGAAAGGTGCAGATCCCGCAGATGATCCGTGCCGGCTACGGTCGCCGCTTCGCGACCGGTGTGTCGGCGTCGTCTGCGCTGATCGCACCGGTGATGCCGCCGTCGATCCCCGCTGTGATCTACGCCGGCCTCGCCGCAGTGTCCACCGGAGGGCTGTTCGCGGCCTCGGTGATCCCGGCGCTGCTGATGGCGGCGGGCCTCGTCGTGGTCGTCGCCGTCCTCGTGGCGCGCAACAGGAAGATCACTCGCGGCGAGTTCGACAAGCGCGAGGTGCTCGCCGCGACCAAGGGCGTGATCCTGCCGATGATCACGCCCGTGATCATCCTGGGCGGCATCCTCGGCGGCTTCTTCACACCGACGGAAGCCGCAGCGGTATCGGCCGTGTACATCCTGCTCGTCGGCATCGTGCAGCGCACGCTGACCTGGCGCGGCCTGCTCGCCGCGCTGAAGGAGACGGTGCTCACCACCGGCGCCATCATGCTGATCGTGGCGACGGCGTCGCTGCTCGGTTACATCCTGGCCCGTGAGCGCCTTCCCCAGCTGATGACCGACGCGATGCTCTCGGTGAGCGACGACCCCACGGTCTTCCTGCTGCTCGTCGTCGTGCTGTGCCTGATCCTCGGCACCGTGATCGATGCGACAGCGGTGCTCGTGCTGATCGTGCCCATCCTGATCCCGATTGCGAACACCTATGGCGTGGACCCGATCGTGCTGGGCGTGGTGACCATCATCGCGCTGATGATCGGCCTGCTCACTCCGCCCGTCGGCACCGTGCTGTTCGTCACATCGAGCGTGTCGAAGACGCGCATCGGAGACGTGTTCCGCGGTACGGTGCCGTTCCTGGTGCCCCTGATCGTGGTCGTGCTGCTCGCGGTGCTCTTCCCCGATGCTGTGATGTGGCTGCCGGGGGTGCTGGGACTGTGATCGGGAATCCTCACTCCACGGCCCCGCGCCTGCCGCAGGCGCCGCGATCCGTGCTCGTCGGGCTGATCGGCCAGGGCGTGCGGCCCTCGTTGACGCCGCCGCTGCACGAGCTCGAGGGCGCACGACACGGCATGAGCTACGTGTACCGCCCGGTCGACATCGCACCGGATGACGCGGCGCCGGATCGCCTCGAGCAGCTGCTGTGGGCGGCGCGCACGATGGGGTTCGACGGGTTGAACGTCACACATCCCGCGAAACAGGCGGTCATCCCGCTGCTCGACGATCTGGCGCCGAGCGCGCGACGTGTCGGTGCCGTCAACACGGTGAAGTTCACTCCATCCGGACTGATCGGTCACAACACCGACGTCACCGGCTTCGGCAGCGCCTTCGACGACGCGTTCGGCGGTGCAGGGCACGGCCTCGTCATCGTGTACGGCGCCGGCGGTGCGGGCAACGCCGTTGCGACGGCGCTGGCAGAGCGCGATGTCGAGGAGATCGTGATCGTCGATGCGGTCGTCGACCGCGCGCAGGAACTGGCGGATCGCGTGTGCGCAGGCGGGCGCGAAGCCAGAGGCGTCGGCCTCGACGCCGCAGACGCACTGCTGCCCTGTGCCGTCGGCGTCGTGAACGCCACGCCGTTCGGCATGGCCGCCCATCCGGGCATGGCCTTCGACCCCGGTCTGCTTCCGGGCGATGCATGGGTGAGCGACATCGTGTACCGCCCGACCGAGACGGCGCTGCTCAGGACGGCCCGCGCCCGTGGACTGCGCACGATGTCCGGCCTCGGCATGGTGGCGGGTCAGGCGGGCGACTCCTTCGAGATCTTCACGGGTGCTGCGGCTGATCGTGCCGCGATCATCCGGGACATTCATGACCTGGTCGCCGCTGAGGCGGCGGAGAACACACAGCAGGAAACCCCCCGATGAGAGGAAGAACAATGAACGTACGCACCAAGCGAGCAGCGTGGGTCGCTCTGGTCGGCGCATCCGCCGTGGCCCTTGCCGGCTGCGGGTCGGACGGCGGCGGCGAGGCGGAGGACGGCGCCCTCACGCTCGACCTGGCGACCAGCTACAACACCGATCAGCCCCAGCACGCCTGCGGCGCAGAGGTGATCAAGGAGACCGTCGAGTCGGCCGATGTCGGGCTGAACATCGAGATCTTCCCGTCGAGCCAGCTGGGCGGAGACGCCGACCGCATCTCGGCCGTGGCATCCGGCGACATCGACATGGACATCCAGGGGGCATCTGCGCTCGGTGCCGTGTACGAGCCGATCTCGGTGCTCGACGCGGCATACGCGTTCGACGGACCCGAGCACCTCGCCGCGTTCATGGCGGGTGACGGCGGCCAGCAGCTCGTCTCCGACTTCGCCGACGCGAGCGGCATCAACACTCTCGGCGCATGGTCGGCCGGTGCCCGGCACTTCACGTCGAACGCGCCGATCAACGAGCCGAGCGATCTGGCGGGGCTGCGCATCCGGTTCCCCGGTTCCCCGCAGTTCCTGCTCAACGCTCAGGCCTTGGGCGCCCAGGCGACGGAGATCGCCTACGAGGAGGTGTACCTCGCGCTGCAGCAGGGCACCGCCGACGGGCAGGAGAACCCGATCACCAACATCGACGCGCTCAATCTGCAGGAGGTGCAGGACTACCTGAACCTGTCGAGCCACCAGCTCAACACCAATCTCGTCATCATCGGCGGCGTGTGGAACGAGTTGGACGAGGATCAGCAGGCGGCGCTGCAGGAGGGCGTCGAGAATGCGGTCGACGAGGTGACGCAGTGCGTCGCCGACGACGAGACGGAGAAGATCGAGGAATGGAAGGACTCGGGCGAATGGGAGGTCAACGAGGATGTCGACGTCGCGGCCTTCCAGGAGCAGGCCGTGGCGTGGTTCGAGGCCGAGCTCGACGGCGACCTGCTGAGCGTCTTCGAGTCCATTCGCGACTCGGCGGAGTGACCGGATGACCGTCGGCGCACCCGGTTCGGCACCGACCTGCACGGGCGACGTCGCCGGCGCCGACCTCGGTGAGACGCTGCTGCACGAGCACATCTTCGTGCAGCAGCCAGAGGTCGATGCCGCGCTGCCCAGCCCGGAATGGGACGAGCAGCGCGCGGTGGCCGACGCCGTCGCGCTGCTGGACGGGCTGTTCCGGCGCGGGGTGCGCACGGTCGTCGACCTCACTGTGCCTGGCCTCGGTCGCGATGTCGCTCTGGTGCGGCGCGTTGCCGAGGCCTCGCCGGTGCGGATCGTGGCGGCCACAGGGTGGTACACGCATAACGCGCTGCCGGCCTACTTCCGGCTCAACGGACCGGGGCGCCTCATCGACGGGCCCGATCCGCTCATCCGGATGCTCGTCGACGACCTGACCGTCGGCATTCGGGGAACGAAGGTGCGCGCCGGGGCGATCAAGGTGGTCTCGGATGTCGAGGGCCTCACCCCGGATGTCAGGCGCGTGTTCGAGGCGGCGGCTGTGGCTCAGGCGGAGACCTCGGCACCGGTGTTCACCCATTCGCACGCACCGAGCCGGGGCGGGCTGGAGCAGCAGAAGGTGCTGCGTGCACTCGGTGTCCCGCTCGAGCGCGTGGTCATCGGCCATGCCGGAGACTCAGACGACATCGCGTACTTGACCGAGCTCGCGTCCGAGGGCTCGTGGCTCGGCTTCGACCGATTCGGAATGGAGCATACGGCGCCGGATGAGCAGCGCATCCGGACTCTGCTGACGCTTCTGGAGCGGGGGCTCGCATCACAGATCGTGCTGTCGCACGACGCCGCGGCGTTCAGCAGGGTCACTCCGCCGTCGTGGCGGCGCAGGCACACGCCGTCGTGGCATATGCATCACATTCACGACGACGTGCTGCCCCGTCTGCGACGCGAGGGCGTCGACGAGGAGACCATCCGTACCATGATGGTGGAGACGCCGCGGCGCGTACTCGCAGGCGCCTGAGCGAGGGAGACAGATGAGCAGCAGTGCCCCCAAGGCTCGATTGCGCGACGCGGAGCGTACGCGTCGGGAGCTTCTCAACGTTGCGGGAGAGGTGTTCGCCGAGCACGGCTACTCCGGTGCGCGCGTCGATGAGATCGCGGCGCGCACCCGCACCACGAAGCGGATGATCTACTACTACTTCGGGGGCAAGGACCAGCTCTACAGCGCGGTTCTCGAGCGGGCGTACCGCGGCATCCGGCAGGAGGAGGCGCGCATCGACGTGGCGGGTCTCGACCCGCTGGCCGCGCTGCGCGAAATCGCGGTCGCAACCTTCGACCACCACGTCGAGCACGCGGAGTTCATTCGGCTGGTGATGATCGAGAACATCCACGGGGCGCAGTTCCTCAAGCAGATCGAG
This sequence comes from Frigoribacterium sp. JB110, assembly GCF_900163665.1. Lineage (GTDB taxonomy): Bacteria > Actinomycetota > Actinomycetes > Actinomycetales > Microbacteriaceae > Microbacterium. Next base: position 79,006 of record NZ_FUIA01000020.1, on the reverse strand, counting down.
TCGCTGCGGGAGCTCGGCCAGCCCGCCGTCGATGCGCTCGACGTGATCCTCACCCGCGGCCGCGAGATGGGCGAGATCCGGGACGGCTTCGACGCCGTCGACGTGCATATGCTGATCAGCGCATACTGCGTATTCCAAGTCGCGAATCAGCACACGTTCGGCCACCTGTTCCACCGCGACCTGCTCTCCCCCGACGCGCTCACCCACTCCCGCGCGATGCTTCCCGACATCGTGGAGAACTGGGTCGCCATCCGCTGAGAGCGCGGCCCAACTCTTCATTTCTGGCACATCTCCGGTGGTGTGCCCACCCGGAGATGTGCCAGAAATGAAGAACTACGGGCGGGGCGCTGCGACCTGGCGCTGGGCGCTGAGGCGTACGGGGGCGTTCGGGGCGCCGTAGCCGTCGTAGTCGCCGCGGCGTTCGACGATCTCGAGGAAGACGCCGCCGATCGTCGGGGTGTAGAAGTGCACGAACGCGCCGTCCGCGTCGTGGTCGTAGAGCAGATCGAGTTCCCGCAGGGTGCTGAGAAGCTCGTCGTCGAGGGCGAAGCGCGCGGCGAGGTCGTCGTAGTAGTTCGCGGGAACGGGAAGGAACTGCAGGCCCCGCTCGTGGGCCGCCCGGGCGACGGCCACAGCGTCATCCACCCGGATGGCTGCATGCCGATCCGGAACGGGCGCGGTCGGCGGGGCGAGGTTCATCGGCAGCCGGATCACGCCGTCCGGGCTCGTCATCACCTGGCTGCGCACGAGACCTCGCGGCCCTGGCACGTCGGAGGCCGACTCCGCCACCAGGCCGACGACGCTCGACATGAACAGCACGGCCTCGTCGAACTCCTGCCACGGGTACGCCACGTTGATGTGGTCGATGTCGCCGGCGAATCCCCGGACGGCCGGACCGCCGTCGAACTCCCCGATCCACGACTCCTCGGGATCGCGGTCGTTCCAGTAGACCTCGGTGCCGTCGGGCGAGGCCACGGCGCGCAGCTCGACCTCGCCCTGGTATGTGCGCCGATACACGGGGGCGGCGCCGAGAGCGGTGGCTCGTCGCGACGCGAGCGCGGCATCGTCGACCGTGATGCCGATACCGGAGAGGCGGGGCCGGTCGCTGGTGACCTGCTCGTTGAGCACGATGCGCGCGCGACCCGCTGTCCACAGCCGCACGGGCTTGGAGCGGTGGCGCCCGCGGAACGCGAAGCCGAGCTGGCCGAGCATCTGGTCGAGCGCGTGCAGGTCACTGCCTGCGACCTCGACGAAGTCGACACCTCGCGCGACCTGCGGCGCCGTGATCCTGTCGCGCTGCCAGCCGTTCTCGGCGGACGTCAGGTCGGCCAGCCACATCAGCGAACGGCGCGCGTGCGCAGCGGTGCGCACCACGTCGGTCTGCCGGAAGGTGTCGTTGAAGACCTCGAGCGACATCGGCCCCGCGTATCCGGCGCGAAGCACGTGACCGAGGAATCCGGTGAGATCGAAGTCGCCCTCACCGGGGAAGAGCCGGTGGTGGCGGCTCCACTGCAGCACATCCATATCGAGAGCAGGCGCGTCGGCGAGCTGCAGGAAGAAGATCTTCTCACCAGGGATCTCCTCGATCGCTGCGGGATCGTGGCCGCGGCTGAGGATATGGAAGCTGTCGAGGCAGACGCCGAGGTTGTCGCGGTCGGCGAGCCGTACCAGGCGCCACGCTTCGCGGTAGTCGTCGATGTATCGGCCCCACGCCAGAGCCTCGTAGGCGATCCGGATGCCGCGATCGGCCGCCAGATCGGCGATCGCCCTCAGCTGGTCAACGGTCGTGGCCTCGTCGCCCGTTGTCGCCGTGCCGGCGTTGCTGCACAGCAGCATCAGGTCGGTGCCGAGCCGATCCATCACGTCGAATTTCGCGCTCGCGCGCCTGAGATTGTCGGCGAAGGCCTCGTCGCCGACGCCTTCGAGGTCGCGGAACGGCTGGAACATGTCGATGCGCAGCCCGAGCCTGTCGCACAGCGCGCGGATCTCCTCCGGCGACTCCGGCGCCACCACCAGGTCGGTGTCCATGATCTCGACTCCGTCGAACCCGGCCGCAGCGCAGGCGTGCAGCTTCTCCACGAGCCCGCCCGAAAGACACACTGTCGCCACTGAAGTGCTCATGACCCGAATGTACCAGGAGGTACATTGCGTGGAGTAGGAGATCCGTCCATCCGGAGATAACGAATCAGGCACCCCGGGTGGGGCCGCTGTTGCCGATGTGAAGATCGGGGTAGGTTGTCTGGGTGCCGCAGCCATGCGGCAATCAGCGCTTCCCGCTGTCAGTGCAGACAGAAAGGTGCAGGCATGGACTCCGTCCTCCTCCTGGTCATCGGCCTCGGCATCTTCGCCTTCGGCTATCTCGTGTACTCCCGGTACCTCGGCAAGAGCGTGCTGCGGCTCGATCCGGCGTTCGTCACACCGGCGCACGAGAAGAAGGACGGCGTCGATCACGTCCCCACCAACAAGTTCGTGCTGTGGGGGCATCACTTCACCTCGGTCGCCGGCGCGGCTCCGATCGTCGGGCCGGCCGTCGCCGTCATCTGGGGCTGGCTGCCTGCCTTCCTCTGGGTCACGATCGGCACGGTGTTCTTCGCCGGCATGCACGACCTGGGCGCGCTGTGGGCGTCGGAGCGCAACAAGGGCCGGTCCATCGGCGCCCTCGCGGCCCGCTACATCGGCCGGCGCGGCTCCTACGTCTTCCTCGTCGTGATCGGGCTGCTTCTGCTCATGGTGATCGCGGCCTTCGCGGTCGTCATCAAGAACCTGCTGATCGGCAACCCGTCCGCCGTGATCCCGTCGTGGGGGGCGATTCCCGTCGCGCTGCTGATCGGCCTGGCCGTCTACAAGCTGAAGTGGAACCTCACCGCCGTGACGGTCGTCGGTGTCGTGGCGCTGTACGCACTGATCTGGCTCGGCGACCGGTTCCCCGTCGTGCTGCCGGACCCGATCATGGGCATGAGCCCCGCCACGTTCTGGATCATCGCCCTGTTCCTGTACGCGGGCATCGCGTCGCTGCTGCCGGTGTGGCTGCTGCTGCAACCGCGCGACTACATCAACGGCGTGCAGCTGTTCATCGGTCTCGCCGTGCTGTTCGTCGGCACCATCATCGCGGGTCTGTTCTTCGGCAACGGCTTCGTCGCACCGGCCATCAACAACGCCGTCCCCGACGGCACGCCGGCCATCTGGCCGCTGCTGTTCGTCACGATCGCGTGCGGTGCGATCAGCGGGTTCCACGGCGCGGTCGCCAGCGGAACCACGTCGAAGCAGCTGGACAAGGAGCCGGATGCCCGGTTCGTCGGCTACTTCGGAGCCGTCGGCGAGGGCATGCTGGCGCTCGGTGCCATCATCGCCACAACAGCAGGCATCCAGAGCGTGGGCCGCTGGGAGGAGATCTACAGCGCCTTCAACGAGGGCGGCGTGAACGCCTTCGTCGAAGGCGGCGGCAACATCATCGAGATGGGCCTCGGCCTGCCGCAGTCGCTGTCGGCGACCGTGCTCGCCACCATGGCGGTGCTCTTCGCGGCGACCACCATGGATACCGGGGTGCGCCTGCTGCGCTTCGTGTTCCAGGAGGCCGCCGAAGTGGTCGGCTTCAAGTTGAACAACATCATCGCCACCATCGTCGTGCTGGTCGTGTGCGTTGCACTGGTCTTCAGCCAGGGCATCGACGGCTCAGGCGGCCTCACGATCTGGCCGCTGTTCGGCACCACGAACCAACTGCTCGCCTCGCTCACGCTGATCATCGTCTCGATCATGCTCATCCGGAAGCGGCGCAACGTGCTGGTCGCGGTGATTCCGCTGGTGTTCGTCTTCGTCGCGGCCTTCTGGGCGGCGATCGTGCAGCTCGGCACCTTCTGGAACGGCGGCACGGACACCAACTGGCTGCTGCTGATCCTCGACATCGTGATCATCATCGCCACGATCTGGGTCGGCGCCGAGGGCATCGCCGCGATGCGCCGCGCCGCGGCCGACGATCCTGAGGAAGCCGAGGCCGACCTCGTCGACCACGTCACCACAACGGTGCGAACGGTGAAGTAGTGTGACGTCCTCGTCGCGCTGGGTCGCGATCGTGCGCGGCTTCCGGGCATTCTCGCGCGGCCTGCAGGAGTTCTACGCTGGCCCGTACCGGAAGACGTTCGCGGTCGCCAGGCGCGACGAGGACGACCACTTCATGCTCGTCGTGCTCGCCGAATCGCTCGGCGTGCCCGACCCCGCCGCCTACTACACCGCCGAACTGCTGCCTGCCGTCTACGACGACTTCCACGACTGGCACCAACGGGCGGGAATGGAACGATCGCCCCTGGACCACATCTCATGCTGCTGAGCGACAGCTCCTCGCGCCGTGCTCTGTTCGTCGGCGGCAAGGGCGGCGTCGGCAAGACGTCGATCGCCTCGTCCCTCGCGCTCGCCCGCGCCAGAGCGGGGGCGAGGGTGCTCGTGGTCTCGACCGACCCCGCCCACAACCTCGGGCACCTCTGGGAGCGAGCCGTCGGCGACGATGTGACCGCGCTGTGGCGACCGGATGCGCGAGGTGCTGAGAGCGGGCGGGCTCCGGATGCCGTGAGCCGGGAGGCGACGGACGATGCCGCGGGCGCGCAGAGCGCGAACGACGGTGAGGCTCCGGATGCCGAGGGTCGACGTGCGAGCGAAACGGATGCCGGGGCGCGGCCGGGTCTGGTCGACGGCATCGAGATCGACCCTGCCCGCACGGTCGACGAGCACCTGCGCGCTGTGCGCGGCACCATGGAGCGGTTGCTGCCGGAGCGGCTGCACCGTGCGGCGCGCGAGCACCTCGAGTCGGCGCGCGATGCGCCGGGCACGCACGAGTCCGCCGTGCTCGAGCGCGTCGCCGAGACGCTCGAGACCGGGCTGGACCGCTACGACCTCGTCGTGTTCGACACCGCCCCATCCGGTCACACCCTGCACCTGCTGGCGATGCCGGATCGGATGACCGGATGGACGGAGAAGCTGCTCGCCAACCGCGACAGGTCGGAGAGGTACGCGGTGGCGTACGGCGCGCTCGGCGGCACCAAGGACACCAGCGATCGCGATGCCGAGCTGCGCCGCGTGCTGCTGGCGCGCCGGGCGCGGTTCGCGCTGATGCGCGACGCCATCACGGACCCGGAGCGGACCGGCTTCGTGCTGGTCACCGTCGCCGAGCCGATGCCGATCGCCGAGAGCCGCGAAGTGGCCGCCCAGCTCGACGCACTCGGCGTCGGCCTGATCGGCGTCGTGGCCAACCGCCTCTCCCCCGCTGACGTGCTCCCCGTGCGCCGTGAGCGCGAGGAGCAGCAGCTGGCGTCGCTCGACCTGGGCGCACCGATCACGCGGATCCCGCTGATCGATGAGCAGATCGGCCTCCCGGCGCTGCAGCGGCTGGCCCAATCGCTCGCCGCGCCCTGACGTCGGCGCTCCGTACAGTGACCCGCAGACGCCTCCCGGAGCCGATAGCGTCGGAGCATGCCGACACTGCTGCGAATCGACTCCTCCGCCGACCTGACCGGATCGCGTTCGCGCGCGCTCACCGATGCCTTCGTCGAGGCCTGGACCGCACGAGGGGGCGACCACACCGTTGCGGTGCGCGATCTGCACAGGAACCCGCTTCCGCATCTGAGCACCCCGGCGCGGCACTGGCCCGAGCAGCTGCGAGACGGGGCGACGGTGCCGGATGAGCTGGAGTCGGTGCAGAAGGAGGTCGTCGACGAGCTGCTCGCCGCCGATGCCGTGGTGATCGGCGCGCCGATGTACAACTACTCGATGCCGGCGACGCTCAAGAACTGGGTCGACCTCATCCATGTGCCGGGGCTGACCGCCCCGTTCCCCGGCGCCGAGGCGCAGCCCATGGCAGGGCGCGGCGTCGTGCTGCTCACCGCGCAGGGCGCGGCCTACGACCGCGGCACGACGACCGAGCACGACGACCACGTCATCCCGCCGCTCCGGCTCGTGCTGGGCGCAAATCTCGGCATGACCGTGCACGTTGTGGCAGCCAGCAGGACCCTCGCCGACCGCATTCCCGCGCTGGGCGCCGACAGGGCGGAACAGGAGTTCGCCGACGCCGAGGCCGAGGCGCGTCGCCTGGGAACGCAGCTCTGACGGCTTCCGCGCTCCACTCCACCCTGCTAAACTTGAGCTTGTAAGACTCAAGTTTTCATCCGGATGCTGTGTTCGGGTTGCGAGGGAAGGGCACGGGAGGGCTCATGGCAGGTCAAGAGGAACAGAAGAGCGCGCTGGAGGAGTTCGGCATCAACCTGACCGAGCTGGCCCGGAGCGGCCGACTTGACCCGGTGATCGGGCGCGACAGCGAGATCCGGCGCGTGAGCCAGGTGCTCACCAGGCGCACGAAGAACAACCCCGTGCTCATCGGCGAGCCGGGCGTCGGCAAGACCGCGGTGGCGGAGGGCCTCGCCCAGCGCATCGTCGCCGGCGACGTCGCCGAATCGCTGAAGGGGCGCGAGCTGATCGCCCTCGACATCTCGGCGCTGGTGGCCGGCGCGATGTACCGCGGCCAGTTCGAGGAGCGGCTGAAGAGTGTGCTCAAGGAGATCACCGAGTCGGAGGGCCGCGTGATCACCTTCATCGACGAGCTGCACGTGCTGATGGGCGCAGGCGGCGGCGAGGGCTCGGTCGCCGCGGCGAACATGCTCAAGCCGATGCTGGCCCGCGGCGAGCTGCGGATGATCGGTGCGACGACGCTGAACGAGTACCGCGAGTTCATCGAGAAGGACGCCGCGCTCGAGCGCCGCTTCCAGCAGGTGTACGTCGGCGAGCCGAGCGTCGAGGACACCATCGCGATCCTGCGCGGGCTGAAGGAGCGCTACGAGGCGCACCACAAGGTGACCATCTCCGACGGCGCGCTCGTGGCCGCGTCGTCTCTGTCGCACCGGTACATCCCGTCGCGTCAGCTGCCTGACAAGGCGATCGACCTGATCGACGAGGCGGCGTCGAGGTTGCGGATGGAGATCGATTCGGCGCCGCTGGAGATCGACGAACTGCGCAGGCATGTCGACCGGCTGAAGCTCGAGGAGCTCGCGCTGAAGAAGGAGAAGGACCCCGCCAGCAAGGAGCGGCTTGCGAGGCTGCGCGAGAACCTCGCCGATCAGGAGGCGGAGCTGACCGCGCTGCAGCAGCGCTGGGAGGCGGAGCGCAGTTCGCTCAACCGCGTCGGCGACCTGAAGTCGCGTCTCGATGCGGCACGCAGCGAGGCCGAGCGCGCCCAGCGCGAGGGCAAGCTCGAACGCGCGTCACGACTGCTCTACGGCGAGATCCCGGATCTGGAGCAGCAGGTCGCCGAGGCGGAGAAGGCTGAGCAGTCCGACGAGCGGATGGTCGGCGACCAGGTCACCGATGAGGCGATCGCCGAAGTGATCGCGGCGTGGACCGGCATCCCCGTCGGCAGGCTGCTGCAGGGCGAGACCGAGAAGCTGCTGCATCTGGAGAGCGAGCTCGGCCGCCGGCTGATCGGCCAGAAGGAGGCGGTCACGGCGGTCAGCGATGCGGTGCGCCGCTCCCGTGCGGGCATCAGCGACCCGAACCGACCGACGGGCTCGTTCCTGTTCCTCGGCCCGACCGGCGTCGGCAAGACGGAGCTGGCCAAGGCCCTGGCGGAGTTCCTCTTCGACGATGAACAGGCCATGGTGCGCGTCGACATGTCGGAGTACGGCGAGAAGCACTCCGTGTCACGGCTGGTCGGCGCCCCTCCCGGATACGTCGGCTACGACCAGGGCGGCCAGCTCACCGAGGCCGTGCGTCGCCGCCCGTACTCGGTGGTGCTGCTCGACGAGGTCGAGAAGGCCCATCCGGAGGTCTTCGATGTGCTGCTGCAGGTGATGGACGACGGCCGCCTCACCGACGGCCAGGGTCGCACGGTCGACTTCAAGAACACGATCCTGATCCTGACCAGCAACATCGGCTCGCCCATCCTGATCGACCCGACCATCGATGCGGACGACAAGCGCGAGCGGGTGATGCAGCTGGTGCAGACGTCGTTCAAACCGGAGTTCGTGAACCGTCTCGACGACATCGTGGTGTTCCACGCGCTCGGGCAGGACGAGCTGGCGCAGATCGTCGAGCTGCAGGTCGATCTGCTGCAGCGACGGCTGTCGGATCGCCGCCTCACGCTGGCGGTCACACCGGATGCACGGGCGTGGCTCGCCGAGCGCGGCTACGACCCCGCCTACGGCGCGCGCCCGCTGCGGCGTCTGATCCAGCACGAGATCCAGGACCGTCTCGCAAAGGCGATCCTCGCCGGCGGCGTGCGCGACGGCGACACCGTGCGGGTCTCCCCCTCCCCCGATGCCTCCCAGCTGCAGATCGACTCCGCCCCCGCCGAATAGCGCAACTCTTCACGTCTCCGGCTTTTCTTCTGCTGTCGGCTGCGGAATTGCCGGAGACTTGAATACTTGCGGCGACGTCGGCGGGGCGCGGTAGCCTCGACGTGAACACGCGGTGCGGGGGAAGGGGCCGGGATGAGCGGCAGCGGCGCGGACGGAACCGGCGGGAACGGGTGGCGGCTGCCCGAGGCGAATCAGCCGCACGCACTTCCTCCGCTGCCATGGGAGCAGGAACCGGATGGCGCGCAGGGCGCACCATCGCCCGGAGCTGAACAACCGCCGGCCGCTCCCTCGTCGCACCCGCCGCGGCTGGCGAGCACTCCCCTGTTCCAGCCGGCCGCGGCCCAGAGCTTCGGTGCTCCGCAGGGTGCCGCCGAACCGCAACGGCTGCCTCCATATGCCGCACCGCAGGGCCAGCAGCCTCCGCACGGTCAGGCATACGGTGCGCCAATCCACGGATACGCCCCCGGCGCTCAGGGGCATCCGGTGTCTGCGGCACCCGGAGCCGCGAATCACGCTCCGCAGGCGTACGCCGCTCCTTCCGGCGCCTACGGGAGCACGGCCGCGTACGGCGGGCAGGGAGGCGCTGCCGCATCCGCGGCTCTTCCCTACGGCGGTGCGCCGGGGTACGGAGCGCCTGTCGCGGCGCCGCCCGGCAAGCGCGGGTTCCCGGTATGGGCGGGGTGGCTGATCGGCATCGGCGTGGTCGTGCTGATCGCGGCCGTGCTGATCGTCGGCTACGTGATCAGCCTGCTGCCGAGCCAGAGCGCGAGCGCGCCGGCCGATGATTCATCCGGACCCGTCGGGGGCGGCGGCGAGCAGACGGATGACGACCCGGATTCGGACGGGAGCGCGTCGGGCGAGGAAGGGGCACCAATAGGGGCGATCAGGCTCGACGAGTCCGTGCCCACAGACCTTGAGCTGGGCTGGCTCGCGGCCGAACCCGGCGGCGACTGGGAGGTGTACGACGACTCTCCGGAGAGCGTCGTCGGCGTCTGGGACGACGGCGAGCACTTCTGCAACGTCATGGCATTCTCCTCATCCCGGTTCGCGTCGGATGGCGCGACGGATGACGCCACGGCGACCCAGCGCGACCTCGCAGACGCGATCGAGGCGTACGCAGAAGACGGAGAGGAATCCGGGTCGGAGCAGGTCTCATCGTTCGCCGTGCCGTTCGACGCAGGGGCGGTGGAGTTCCTCGGCGTCGACGTCATCCTCGACGTCGACGCCGATTCCCGGGCGACGGAGCGGTGGTACTGGCGCAGCTTCGCCGAAGCGGGAACGCAGATGCACGTGCAGCTCGTCTGCGATCAGGAGCCGACGGCCGAGATGGTCGAGCAGAGCGTCGGACAGCTCCGGATGCAGTAGGCCCGACGCGGGGCCCAGTGACGCCCTCGGATCCGGGTACGCTTTATCTGAGAATTTTCGCAGGGGGAGGAGACCGCCATGAGCGGCAACAACGACGATCGATCGAACCAGGGCGACCAGACCCCGCCGGACTCCGGGCTTCCGCCCGCGCCGAAGCTCCCGCCGCTCCCCTGGGAGGAGGGCGGCGACGCACAGCCCCAGGCAGCGGCGCCCGGTGACCCGGCGGCGCAGCAGCCGAACCCGTACGCCGGCGCACCGGATGTCGACCCGCAGAATCCGTACCAGGGGGCGCCGAGCGCGCAGCAGCCGGCACCGCCCGCCGACCCGTACGCCGCCCGCGCCGACCAGACCGCTCAGGCCGCTCAGGCCGGGGCTGACCCGTACGCCGCGCAGCAGTCCCCCGCCGGTGCGCAGCAGGGCTACGGTCAGATCGGCGGCCAGCCCGGGTACGGTCAGCAGCCGGGGTACGCGGCGCAGCCCGGATACGCCGGCCAGCCCGGTTTCCTGCCCGGCCCGCAGCAGCCGCCCAAGCGCAAGCGCGGCTGGATCGGTTGGGCCGTCGGCGGCGGCCTGGTCGTCATTCTCGTCGGCGGCTGGTTCATCGCGGACGCCATGCACCTGTTCGACGGCCGCGGCGAGGAGACGGCGGAGGGCGCGGACTTCGCGCTGAGCGACGCGGGGCCGACGGACATCACCTACGCGTGGAACGCGGACGGCGTGACGAGCGGCGACTGGGACTTCACCAGGCAGGACGCCACCGCTTTCGAAGCGACGAAGGACGGCCAGACGTGCTCGTTCGTCGGCTACACGCTTCCGGTCGCCGATGTGAATCCCGATCGAGCCGAGGGCGATGCGGCGAACGACGCCGAGGCGTCCACGGCTGATTTCGACGCCTACCTCGCCTCTCTGGAGGATGACCCGTCGATCGACAGCCAGACGATCGAGGAGGCCGGGACGGTCGCACTCGAGTCGCCGGCAGGCACGATCGAGTTCCAGGCGTACAACGTCGACCTCGCCTGGGTCGATGACACCGTCTCCGTGACGAAGGAGCGCTGGTACTGGCGCACCTTCGCCGATACGGGTACGACGATGCAGGCATACGTGTCGTGCGGTCTGGAGAACATCTCCGACGAGATCGACTCGATGCGCGAACTCACGGTCGACTGAGTCGCCAGCACGAAGGAGGGCCGCGGGGTGCACCCCGCGGCCCTCCTTCGTGCATCCGGAGCACTCAGCCCTTCAGCGCCTCGCGCACCTTGACTCTGCCGCCCATCTTCAGCAGCGAGTTCTCGTAGATTCGCGCCCCGACGGCGATGATGATGACGCAGGACACGGCCAGAACGCCGAGGGAGAGCACCGGCTCCCACCATGCCGCCTCGTTGAAGTAGAGGCGCACCGGCATCGCGGTCGGTGCCGAGAACGGGACGTAGCTCATCACGTTCATCAGGACCGGGTTGTTGCCGAACAGGACCACGAGGAAGTACGGCAGCATCACCAGGTACATCACGGGCATCACGGTCGGTGAGATGTCCTCCTGGCGCGAGACCATCGAACCGGCGGCGGCGAACATCGCCGACAGCAGCAGGAACCCCAGCGCGAAGAACACCGCGAACCATGCGACGGGTGCGCCGAAATCGGTCACGAAGTCGCCCTGCCCCGTCACCGCGAGGCCGATGATCGATGCGGCGGCCAGCACCACGATCTGACCGAGCGCGAGGATCAGGTTGCCGAGCACCTTGCCTGCCAGGAGTGCGCGGGCCGAGACCGTGGAGATCAGGATCTCGACGACGCGGGTCTGCTTCTCCTCGACGACCGCTGTGGCGATCGGCATCGCGAAGGTGAGCGTGATGCCCATGAACAGCACGCCGAAGATCAGCCCGAGCATGTAGCGCAGGAAGAACGGCACGGCCGGATCCTCGAGCAGCGTCACCTCGGGGTGCACGGCGAGCAGCGACGTCACGTCGTCCGGCGCCTCATCGAGTGCGACGACCTCCACGCCGGTCGCAGAGCCAGCACTGGGCGTCACGAACGCGTCGACTGTGCCGTCGCGCACGAGCGCCTCGCCTGCTGCGGCGTCGGCGACCTCGGTGACCTCGAGGTCCTCGGTGTCGGGGAGCATCTCGGCTGAGTCCGCCGTGGCGGCGACGGGCGTTCCGGATGTCGTTGCGCTCGAGATCCCCATCCAGACGATGCCGCCCACCGCGATCAGCACGAGGATCAGGGTGGAGATGATGAACGCCTTGCTGCGCAGGCGCGAGAGGATGTCGCGCTCGGCGACGAGCCATGTGGCCTGCGCGGTCGAGATCGAGCGGGCATCGGTTGCGAGCGTCATCGGATGACCTCCTTGAAGATCTGGGCGAGGGAAGGCTGCTGGGGGGCGAAGCGAGCGACCTCGCCGTACGAGACTGCTCGCTGCAGGACGCGCTGCGCCGCTGCGTCGTCGTCGGCGTCGAAGAGCGCGTACCCGCCGTCGAAATCGAGCACCTGGATGCCCGGCTCCTCGCGCACCCAGCCGACGTCCTTCGCCGCGGCGAGTTCGAAGCGGTTGGTGGCGTGCTCCTCGCGAAGCCGCTCGCGGGGGCCGGAGGTGCGCACCTCGCCGCCGGCGATGATCACCAGATCGTCGCAGAGACGCTCGACCACGTCGAGCTGGTGCGACGAGAACAGCACGCTGGCACCGGCCGCCGCGCGATCCTGCAGCACGCCGGCGACCACCTCGACGGCGAGTGGATCGAGGCCGCTGAACGGCTCGTCGAGGATCAGCACCTCTGGGTCGTGCACAAGCGCTGCGGCGATCTGGGCGCGCTGCTGGTTTCCCAGCGAGAGGGCCTCGATGTTGTCGGTGAGCCGCTCCCCCAGCCCGAGCCGGTCCAGGATCGCCGTGGCGCGCTCTGTGGCGTCTGCGCGGCTGAACCCGTGCAACCGGGCCAGGTAGACGATGTGGTCGAGCACCTTCATCTTCGGGTAGAGGCCGCGCTCCTCCGGCATGTAGCCGAAGCGTCGGCGATCCTCCGTGGTGATCTCCTGCCGGTCGAGCGAAACGGTGCCGCCGTCCGAGTTCAGCAGGCCCAGGATGATCCGCATCGTCGTGGTCTTCCCCGCCCCGTTGCCGCCGACGAAACCCGTCAGACGGCCGGGGGCGACATCGAACGTGACCCCGTCGAGGGCGCGGCGTTCGCCGTAGTTCTTCGTGATTCCGCTCAGTCGCAGCATCGGCGGGCTCCCTTTCTCGGTGTGTGCCTCCACGCTACGAATTCGACTGTGTCGCCCGCCTCCCCCGCACGACGGATCTTCGCGCTCCGCCGCTGTGCGGAGACGGACGCCGGTCAGGCACCCCTGTGCCGAGCATGCATGCATCCGCATGGAATACGATTCGACCGGCGCACGTTTCCGCACTCGTACGCACGAACGGCCGCAGCGGCCACCACCCATGAAGGAGATCCATCCGTGACCACCATCGGCTACATCGTCGGCAGCATCTCGAGCACCTCGCTCAACCGCGCACTCGCCGAGGCCCTGGCGAAGCTCGCACCAGAGGGCGTCGAGTTCGAAGAGATCGTCATCAAAGACCTTCCGTTCTACTCCTCCGACTATGACGCCGAGTTCCCGCAGGTCGGGCTGGACTTCAAGAAGCACATCGAAAGCGTCGACGGCATCGTCATCGTCACGCCCGAGTACAACCGCTCGATCCCCGGCGTGCTGAAGAACGCCATCGAGTGGGCCAGCCGCCCGTACGGCGACTTCTCCTTCGGCGACAAGCCGGTCGCCGTGCTGGGCGGCTCGCCCGGCGCGATCGGCACCGCGGCGGCTCAGCAGCACCTCAAGGCCGTGCTCAGCCACGTGAACGCGATCGTGATGGGTCAGCCGGAGGGCTTCGTGCAGGTCACCCCGGGTCTCATCGACGGCGACGGCGACATCAGCAACGAGGGCACCAAGGCGTTCCTGCAGTCCTACCTGGACACCTTCCTCGGCCTCATCGCGCGGGTGCAGAAGGCCTACGCAGCCTGATCACCTCCCGCGAGTGCCTGCGTTCCTCGCGAATGCCTATGCGACAGCGCAGGCACTCGCAGACGGCGTAGGCACTCGCGGGCTACGCGTACCCGTGCTGGTGCGCCCAGACGACCGCGGCGACGCGGTCGCGGGCGGCGAGTTTGAGCAGCACGTTCGAGACGTGCGTCTTCACGGTGGCATCGCCGATGTAGAGCTCCGCGGCGATCTCCGCGTTGCTCATGGCCCGCGCGAGCAGGCGCAGCACATCGGCTTCCCGCTCGGTCAGGGTGACGCCGGTGCGCTCGGGCGACGACGGCGACTGCGCCTGGCCAGAGCCGGCATCGGCGCGGCCCTGCGCGGCGAAGCGTTCGATGACGCGCCGCGTGACCTCCGGTGCGAGCAGCGCCTCCCCTGACGCCGCGACGCGCGCGGCGTTGACCAGTTCCTCCGGCCCGGCGTTCTTGAGCAGGAATCCGCTCGCGCCCGCCTCGAGCGCCGAGAACAGATAGTCGTCGCGATCGAAGGTCGTCACGATCACGATGCGCGGGCCGCTGTCGCCCAGATCGGCTCGGATGCGGCGGGTCGCCTCGATGCCATCGAGGTCGGGCATCTGCACGTCCATGAAGACGACGTCCGGGCGCATGCCGCGAACGGAATGTATCGCCTCCTCCCCCGTGCCTGCCTCGCCCGAGACCGTGATACCCGAGGCTTCCAGGATCATCCGGAACCCCATCCGCATCGTGGCATGATCGTCGACGAGCAGCACACTGATCGGCTCGGTCATGCGTCGACCTCCTCGAGCGTCGGATTCTCCCGCAGGGGCACGCTGATGCGCACCAGATACCCAGGCCGCTCCACTGAGCCATCAGAACCGGCCTCTCGATGCCCGAAGTGGAGCACTCCCCCGATCGAGGTCGCACGTTCCCGCATGCCGAGCTGGCCCACGCCGGGGCGGGCGCCCGCGCGCACTCTGCCGGTGTTCGTGACCTCCAGCTCGACCGTGTCCCTGCGGTAGCGCAGCCGGATGTCCGCCCGTGCATCCGGTCCCGCGTGCCGGCGCGCGTTGGTGAGCGCCTCCTGCGCGATCCGGTACAGGTTGGTCTCGATCAGGGGCGGAAGCGGAACGGCGTCACCGATCACGGTGAAGGTCGTCGGCGTGCCGGCGGCGGTGACCTGCCGCACCAGCTGATCGAGGTCCTGCAGCTTCAGCGCGGAAGGGGACTCGTGGTTCTCACCGGGATCGCGCAGCGTGTCTAGCAGGTGATGCAGCTCGTCGATCGCCGTGCGTGCGCCCTGCTCGACCTCCCTGAGCACGTCGCCTGCGGCATCCGGATTCGTGGCCATGATGGTGCGGGCGGCGCCGGCCTGAACGCCCATCGCCGACACGTGGTGGCCGACGACGTCGTGCAGCTCGCGCGCGATGCGCACCCGGTCGAGCGCGACGGCCTGCGACGCGGAGAGCTCGCGCTCCTCCTCGAGCTGCTCTGCGAGCCTGCGCAGATCCTGTCGGTTCAGGGCGGCCCTGTAGGCATGGTCGCCCATGTAGTAGGCGCCGCCGAAGTAGGCGACGTTGATCAGCCACTGGATGAGCATGTACGCGACCAGCGGCGACATCGCGCCGGCGACGACGTCGGCCTCGTCCGCTGCGTTCCCGATCGCGAAGTACGTCGAGATCAGCAGCCAGACCATCATGGCGACCATCATGATCGCGCGGCCGACGACAGCGCGTCGGCGGTCGTTCATCCATGCGCCGATCGTGTAGATGGCGATGAACATGGATACGTTCGACACGAAGGCCTCGGGAACGTACAGCGTCACACCGCAGAAGTACGAGGCGCACACGACGACCGCGGCCGTGATCGGCAACCTCCTGCGGACGGCGAGCGGCAAAGTGGTTCCCATCGCCAGCGGGAGCACCCAGACGAGGTCTGCTGTCTGCTCGCCGTAGAACTCGGTGATCGATGACAGCGCGCCGCTGATCATCGCCGCGACGAACAGGGCGGCGGCGAGCACGTAGTCCTGCCGCAGCTCGCGCTGCGTGGGTGCGGCGCGGGCGGGGGAGAGGCTCGCCCGCGCGGGGGCCGGCTGCGCCTCTTCGCGACTGCCGCTGGGAGCGGACTCGCTGCTGAGGCCCGGCGCGACGGGCTCGCTGCGGGTGTCAGGCGGAGGATCGCCCTGCGCCGACCGAGGGACTCGCGTGCTCATACCGCCACGTTACGTCGCGGTCCGCGCTCGACGCCTCCGCCGTGCGGCGGAGATCCTCGCGAGCGCACCCCTTGTGATCGAGTGGACCACGTGCATCCGGGAACAAGGGGTGCAACCGATCCGAAAGGGTACTCTCGCGTAGGGTCAGCCGAAGATCATGGGGACGTCGTCGTCATCTGGGGCGGCGACGTCGACGTCGACCACGACGGGAACGTGGTCGCTGGGCTGTTCGCCCTTGCGTTCGCTGCGCTCGATGCTGGCGCCGGAGACCGCGTCGGCGAACGCCTTCGAGCCCAGGACGAAGTCGATCCGGATGCCCTGATCCTTCGGGAACTTGAGGCGCTGATAGTCCCAGTAGGTGTAGCCGGAGGGGATGAGCGGTCGGACCGTGTCGGTGAGGCCTGCGCTCAACAGCGCCTGGAACGCCTCGCGCTCCGCGGGGGAGACGTGGGTGGAGGTGCCCTCGACGATGTCGGGGTCGCCGTTGTCGGCATCGGTAGGGATGATGTTGAAGTCGCCGACGAGGGCGAGCGGCAGGTCGGGCTGTGCGGCGAGGGCGTCTGCCGTGTGCTGCCTGAGCGCCTCGAGCCAGCGCAGCTTGTAGGTGTAGTGCGGGTCGTCGAGCGAGCGGCCGTTCGGCACGTACAGGCTCCACACCTTGACGCCGTTCACTGTGGCGCCGATCGCGCGGGCTTCGAGGGGGGCGTCTTCGCCCTCATACCCCTTCTTGAATCCGGGCATTCCGTTGAAGGAATATTCGATCTCCTCGAGCGGCTCGCGACTGGCGATGGCGACGCCGTTCCATTGGTTCAGGCCGTGCGCCTCGACGTGGTAGCCGGCCGCCTCGAAAGCCGCGTACGGGAACTGCTCGGGCTTGCACTTGATCTCCTGCATGGCGAGCACGTCGATGTCGGCGCGCTCCGCGAAGCCGACGATCCGGTCCGCCCGAGCCCTGACAGAGTTCACATTCCACGTCGCCAACCGCATGGATCCAGCCTAACCGCGCGGGTCCGAGCCCCACTTCAGATTGTCGAAGAGGTCGTCGACGGCCTGCCGATCGTATGCCTCAGCGCGCGGAGCGGTGGGGAAGTCGAGCTTCCGGATCAGGTCTGCGTACTGGCGATTCGTGCGGAGCCGCTCGACCACCTTGTCGGTCACCTCGTCGACGGCGCCGCGACGATATCCGTCGCGGAAGAGCCCCGGCTTCTTCAGCGGGTGCGATGCGAGCCATTCCTCGATGGGCTGATGTGCCATGGCACCAGCGTATGCCGCCGTGCCCGCACCGTTCACCTGACGCAAGATGTAGGCCGATGAGGCCATGGGGAACAGAACGCGTCAGGTGAGCGCTTCGCGCGGTGCCGCGGGCTCTCATATGCTGGCAGTCATGGCCACCGCATCCACGCCGGCGCTCGAAGCCGACCGTCAGAACCTCATCTCCCTCATCCGGGACGAGGCCGTCTTCCACGGCGACTTCACGCTCTCCAGTGGCAAGAAGGCCACGTACTACGTCGATATGCGCAAGCTCACGCTCGACCACAGAGCCGCCCCGGCGATCGGCCGGATCATGAGCGACCTCATCGACGACATCGACGGAATCGTCGCCGTCGGGGGACTCACGCTGGGCGCCGACCCGATCGCGAACGCGGTGATGCACGCATCCGCTGGCACCGACGACCCGTTGGACGCGTTCGTCGTGCGCAAGGAGCCGAAGGACCACGGCCGCGGCCGTCAGATCGAGGGGGCGGACGTCGAGGGCAAGCGCGTCGTCGTGCTGGAGGACACCTCGACCACCGGCCAGTCGGCGCTGAAGGCCGTTGAGGCTCTGCGCAGGGTCGGCGCCGAGGTGGCGGCAGTCGCCGTGATCGTCGATCGTGCGACGGGCGCGCAGGCCGCGATCGAGGCGGAGGGCCTCGAATGGCGCGCCGCCATCGATCTCGACGACCTGGGCCTCGCGCCTCAGTAAGCGGCGTCACGGTGTCTGAGAACTGTGCGCTCGCGCTCGACCTGGGCGGGACGAAGCTCGAGGGCGCCCTGGTCGACGCATCAGGCGCGATCATCGCCAGCAGTCGCAATCGCGTGCCGACCGGCCCCGACTCCACGCCTGAGTCGCTTGCCGACGCCTTCGAGCAGGTCGTGCGCACCTCGTTGGCGCACGTGCCGGACGGCGCGATCTTCGTCGGAACCGGCATCGGCAGCGCGGGCCCGATCGACTTCGCCTCCGGTGCCATCTACCCCGTGAACATGCCGCAGGCGCACGGGTTCGAGGTCGTCGCCGTGGTGCGACGCATCGTCTCGTCCGGGTCGGAGGTCACGCTGCGGCTGGACGGCACGTGCCTTGCGCTCGCCGAGAACCGCTGGGGTGCGGCGCAGGGATCGAGCGCGTCGATGAGCGTCGTCGTCTCGACGGGCATCGGCGGCGGAATCGTGATCGACGGTCGAACGGTCACCGGTCGGTCGGGCAATGCGGGTCATATCGGGCAGACCCACGTGTCCACGCACGACCTGCCAGGCGGCCAGGCGGACGCGGCCACGGTCGAGCAGCTGGCGTCCGGCCCGAACATCGTGCGCTGGGCGCAGTCGCAGGGCTGGGCAGGCGAGACGGGCGAGGATCTCGCGCGCTCGGCAGCCGCAGGCGACCGGATGGCCGTGGCCGCTGTCGAGCGATCGGCGACCCTCGTCGGGCGTGCATTCGCCGATGCCGCGACTCTGCTCGACCTCGAGACGATCGTGGTCGGAGGCGGCTTCTCGCACGTCTCGCCTGACTACGTCGACCTGGTGGGGGAGTCGCTACGCTCGTGCGCCCCGCTCGACTACGCCCGCCGCGTGTCGATCGTGCGCAGCGCGCTGCACGGAGACGGCCCGCTGCTGGGGGCGGCGGCGCTCGCGCTGTGACGGCCGACGGGCACGTGAGTCCCTCCGGAGGCTGAGAGGGTCGGTGCTCAGCGGCGTCTCTGCGCGGGTCGTCCGGACCGCACGACGCGGACGGCGCACACCAGTGCGACGGCGAAGCAGATTCCCCCGAGTGCCCAGCCGGTCGACGCGAAATCAGTCGGCAGGAACAGGGTCGACAGAATGAGCGCCGCGCCGAGCAGCGGAAGTGCGACGGTGAGCCGCTTCGCAACGGAACGAGTCTCAGTCATCGCGTCACTTCCCGCGCCCGCGCCACCAGTGCATGGCGAGCACCACCATTGCCCCGACGATGCACAGCACGGCGACGGCGAAGATCAGGTCGCGTTCCATCCGGATCAGACTCCCGAGGTGAGTTCGGCTTCGCCCTCGCCCTGGGTCTCGGCGTCGACGAGCTCGGCGACGGAGGAGACGATCTCGTCGGGTCGGAACGGGTAGCGCGAGATCGAGGACTCGTCGCTGATGCCGGTCATCACCAGCACGGTGTGCAGTCCGGCCTCGATGCCGGCGACGATGTCGGTGTCCATCCGGTCGCCGATCATGCCCGTCGTCTCGCTGTGGGCGCCGATGCGGTTCAGTGCAGAGCGGAACATCATCGGGTTCGGCTTGCCGACGATGTAGGGCTCGCGCCCGGTGGCCTTCGTGATCAGCGCGTTGATGGCGCCCGTCGCCGGCAGCACCCCGTGCTTGCTCGGGCCGGTGGCATCCGGGTTCGTCGAGATGAACCGCGCTCCGTCGTTGATGAATCGCACGGCCTTGGTGAGTGCTTCGAACGAGTAGTTGCGGGTCTCGCCGACGACGACGTAGTCGGGGTTCGTCTCGGTCATGATGAACCCCGCCTCGTGCAGCGCCGTGAGGATGCCGGCTTCACCGATCACGAAGGCCGTGCCGCCGGGGTTCTGCTGCTTGAGGAACGCTGCAGTGGCCAGCGCCGAGGTCCAGATGTTCTCCTCCGGCACCTCGATTCCGGATGAGCGGAGCCTGGCAGACAGATCGCGCGGCGTGAAGATGGAGTTGTTGGTGAGCACGAGGAACGGGGTGCCCGTCGCGCGCCACTGCTCGAGCAGTGCGGGTGCACCGGCAATCGCGGACTCCTCGTGCACGAGCACGCCGTCCATGTCGGTGAGCCAGCACTCGATATCATCGCGTCGCGTCATGCGGCCAGCTTAGAGGCCGGACCACAGTCCCGCCTGGGCCGCTTGGCCTGCGGTCTGGACGACGGGCCCCTTATTGTGCGCGTCTGCGCCGCGCCGGGCGGGTTTCCGAGAGATTCGGCGATATGGTCAACGCGTGAACGCTCGCCCGCGCCAATCGTGGGATCCGCTGCGCCTTCCCGATCTGAAGGGGCGCACCTATCTCATCACCGGGGCGAACGCGGGCCTGGGGTACTTCGCGAGCGAGCAGCTGGCGCGCGCCGGCGCCCACGTCGTGATGAGCGGGCGGCATCCGAACCGGCTGCACGCGGCGCACGATGCGATCGAGGCGAGGGTGCCAGGTGCATCGGTCGAGACGCTGATCCTCGACGTCGCCAACCCCGGATCGGTGCGGTCGGCGGCCGCGTCGCTGAAGGGCGGGGTCTTCTCCCGCCAGAAGCTCGACGGCGTGCTGCTGAACGCGGGCATCGTGCACACCCCGCGACGGCGCCGGATCACCCGTGACGGGCGCGAACTCGTGCTCGCCACGAACGCGCTCGGCCACTTCGTGCTCGCCGGCGAACTGCTCACCACGCTTGCGAAGGCGGCCTCCGGTGCGCACACTGCCCGGATGGTGTGGCTCGGCAGCATGTCGACCCGGATGGGCACGTACGAGCCGAAGGACATCCAACTCGAGAAGAGCTATGCCGCATGGAAGGCGTACGTGCAGTCGAAGGTCGTCGTGCAGTCGCTGGCGCTGGAGGCGAACGCACGTCTTCGTGAAGCGGGCGTCCCAGTCGACAGCGTGCTCGCCCACCCCGGGTACTCGATCGGCGGACGCAGCCCTGTGGTCGCCGGCGTGAACCAGCCGAGCCGGTGGAAGCGTCTGCGCGACGGGATGCAGGCGCCCATCGCGCAGAGCAAGCAGCACGGAGCCTGGGCTCCGGTGCGGGCGCTGATCGACTCGGATGTGACAGGCGGCGAGTTCATCGGACCGAAGTTCCTCACTCGCGGCGCACCCGTGCGCGTCAAGCCGTCGGGAACGTCGAACGACCCCGACGTGCGCGAACGCGTGTGGGAGCGGTGCGAGGAGCTCACCGGCGTGCATTGGCCGTTCGCCAAGGCCGCGCGCACGCGCCGCTGACTCGCCGTGGGCACTTGCAGCTCCGGTGTCGGAAATCGACCTTCACACGCGGATCGAGGTCGATCTCCGACACCGGAACGGTCGGGTGAGGTGATCAGCGCAGGCCGACCACGGCATCCGGGGCGTTCAGCACGACGATGGGGGTGACGGTGGGATGGCCCGCCGCGCGCACCTTGGCGAGGTCGACGCGCACGAGGGGTGTTCCCTCGTCGACGATGTCGCCCTGCTCGACCAGGGTCTCGAAGCCGTCGCCGGCCATCTCGACCGTGTCGATGCCGACGTGGATGAGCACCTCGGTGCCGTCATCGAGGGCGAGACCGATGGCGTGGCCGGTCGGGAACATCGACTCGACGCGTCCCGGGCCGGGGGCGACGATCGTGTCGCCCGTCGGTTCGACGGCGATGCCCGGGCCGAACGCGGCCTGCGCGAACGCCTCATCCGGAACCTCGGACAGCGGCACCATCGCGCCGGCGATGGGCTGCTTGAGCACGATCGCGCGCGGGGGAGCGGCGACTGCCACGGCGCCGTCCGCTGCGGGACCAGGCGTGTCAGGCACCTCCGCGCCTGCCATGACGAGCTCCATCGCGTCCTTCACGAACTGCACGTTGAGGCCGTAGATCACCTGGACCGAGTGCCCGCCGGGCTTCATCGTGCCCGTGGCGCCGGCCCGCTTGAGCGCGGCCTCGTCGACCTTCGCAACGTCGCCGATCTCCATCCGGAGCCGTGTGGCGCAGTTGTCGAGCTCGACGATGTTCTCCTTGCCGCCGAGAGCGGTGATGAACGCGGCGCCCGTGGTGAGGTAGCCGTTGTCCGTCGTGTCGACGGGCCCGTCGCTGAACTCGTCGTCGTCCTCGCGGCCTGGGGTCTTCAGACGGAACCTCAGGATGATCCAGCGGAAGACGAAGAAGTAGATCGCGAACCACACCACGCCCATGATGAAGATGACCCACGGGTTCTGGGCGAGCGGATTCACCCAGCTGAGCACGAGGTCGATGAAGCCGCCGGAGAAGCCGAAGCCGCTCCTCACCGGCAGGATCGTCGTGATCGCCATCGAGATGCCCGTGAACACCGCGTGCACCACGTACAGCCATGGCGCGAGGAACATGAACGCGAACTCCAGCGGCTCGGTCACGCCGACGAAGAACGACGACACGGCCGATGAGAGCAGGATGCCCGCGACGATCTTCTTGCGCTTGGTCTTCGCGGTGACGTACATCGCCAGCGCGGCGCCGGGAAGGCCGAACATCATGATCGGGAAGAAGCCGGTCATGTACTGGCCGGTGACGCCGTAGGTGCCGGTGTCGTTGAGGAAGTTGTTCAGGTCGTTGATGCCGGCGACATCGAACCAGAACACCGAGTTGAGCGCGTGGTGCAGGCCGAGCGGGATGAGCAGGCGGTTCAGGAAACCGTAGATCCCGGCGCCGACGGGGCCGAGGGTGACGATCCACTCGCCGAAGCCGACCAGCCCGCCGTAGACGAACGGCCAGAGGAAGTAGAGCACGAGTGCGACCACGAGTGAGGCGCCGGCCGTGACGATCGCCACTGACCGCTTGCCGGAGAAGAACGACAGCCAGTCTGGCAGCTTGACGTTCTTGAATCGGTCGTAGCATACGGCGCCGATCAGACCGGCGAGGATGCCGATGAACGCGTTCTCGATGTTGCCGAACGCCGGGTTGACGGCGTCGACTTCGATGCCCTGGAACACGGCGACCGCATCCGGATTGAGCATCGACGTGATGACGAGCCACGATACGAGGCCGGCCAGCGCCGAGGTGCCGTCGGTCTTCGAGGCCATTCCGATCGATACACCGATCGCGAACAGCAGCGCGAGGTTGTCGAGCAGCGCGCCGCCTGCCGTGGAGAAGATCGCCGAGACGAGGTTGGCATCACCGGCCGCGGTCTCGATCCAGTATCCGATGCCGCGCAGGATCGCTGCCACGGGGAGCACGGCGACGGGCAGCATGAGTGACCTGCCGAGCCGTTGGAAGAATTTCATGGTTGCATCTCCGTCGATGGGGAAGAGGACTGGGCAGAGCGTACACCGATACCGCGTGCTGGTCTAGACCAGCATCGGGGGGCGGCTCGCCGTGTGTGTCAGCGGCGCGGCTCCGCGCGCTCAGCGAGCCGTTGCCGTGGTGAGGGGGAAGGAGAGCTCGTACTGGTCGGCGGGGAAGGTGACCCGAGCGAACTCCAGTGGGGTCGTGCCGACGAAGGCCTGGCGCGTGAGACGCAGCACGGGGAGCGTGATGGAGACGCCCAGGCCGTCGATCTCCGCCTGGTTCGGCAGCGAGGCCGTGACCAGCTCCACACCGTCGGTCGGCCTCAGCTCGCGCTGTGCGAACAGGTCGTAGAGGCTGCCGATCGCGAGGTCTCGGTCGAGATCCGGCACCAGGTCGGGGGAGAGCCAGGTCTCTTCGAGCGCGAGCGGATGATCGTCGCCGAGCCGGATGCGCCGCAGGTGCACCAGCGGTTCATCGTCGGCGAGCCCGAACCAGCTGCCCACCTCGCGGGGGCGTTCGGTGTCGTCAGCGAGATGCAGCAGCCGTGAGCTCGGCTGCAGCCCGTGCTCGCGCACAGCCCCCGCGAACGAGCGCAGTCCGACGCTCAAGCGCACGGCGGCCGGCAGGCGCTCTGTGCCCACACCGGGCCGCGTGCGCACCAGCCCCTCGCGGGCGAGCGCCTCGATCGCCGAGCGGACGGTCATGCGGGCGACGCCCAGCTGTGCGGCGAGCGTGCGCTCCGATGGCAGCAGCTCGCCCGGTGCGACCGTCGTCACGATCTCTCGGAGGCGGGTCGTCGTCGATCCTGAGGGAGGCGCGGTCATCCTGGTCAGTGTAGAGGTGCCGCCGTGCACGGTCTGGACCAGGGGAAGGTGCGCCGTGGACGGTCGAGCCGCGAAGCGCTGCAGCGCGGCACCTCCGCCGCCCGGCCGCTGCGCCGAAGCCGCGAGCTGGCGAAAGTGCGCAAGACTGGGGGCGCCTCATCCCGAACGCCCAGGAGTCTGCATGCCGAACCCGCTTCCTTTCGACACCACCGACATCCGTCTCCTCGTGACAGATATGGATGGCACGCTGCTCGACGAGGAAGGGCGCATTCCGGACGGCCTGTGGCCGCGGCTGGAGGCGCTCACCGAGCGCGGCATCGTCTTTGCACCGGCGAGCGGACGCCAGTACGGCATGATCGCCCGCCTGTTCGAGCAGGTGCTCGCCGGCATGGTGGTGATCGCCGAGAACGGCGCCTTCGTCGTCCAGGACGGCGAGGAGCTTTCGTCGATCACGATCGAGCGCTCCGGCGCGGCCCGGATCGTCGACGCACTGCGGGCGTACGAGGCGGCAGGCAACGAGGTGGGCCTGGTGGTGTGCGGCAAGCGGGGCGCCTACGTCGAGCGCACGGACCCGATGTTCGCCAAGGCGTTCAGCCAGTACTACGCTTACCTCACCGCGGTGGACGACGCGCTCGATCACGACGACGAGATCCTCAAGCTCGCGGTCGCCGACTTCGAGGGGCAGGGGCGGCTGGTGAAGGCGCTGGAGCCGTTCGCCGCCTCCCACCAGGTCGTCGTGTCGGGGCAGCACTGGGTCGACATCATGTCACCGGCGGTCGACAAGGGCGTCGCGGTGCGTGCCCTGCAGCAGCGGCTCGGTGTGACCCCGGCGCAGACCGTGGCCTTCGGTGACTACCTCAACGATCTGCAGATGCTCGATGCCGCCGAGCATTCTTTTGCGATGGCGAACGCGCATCCCGCTGTGCAGGAGCGGGCCAAGCACATCACCGCCTCGAACACCGAAGGCGGTGTTCTGCAGGTGATCGATCGCATCCTCGCGGCCTGAGCCTGAGCCTGAGCCTGAGCCTGAGCCTGAGCCTGAGCCTGAGCCTGAGCCGCTAGGCGCTGCCAGTGAGGCCGGCCTCGTAGGCGAGGATGACGAGGTGCACGCGGTCGCGGGCTCCGAGCTTGTGCAGCAGCCGGCCGATGTGGGTCTTGATCGTCGACGACGACAGGAAGAATCGCTCGGCCAGTTCGTCGTTCGACAGGCCCTCGGCGATGGCGGTGAGAATCTCGCGCTCGCGCGGGGTGAGAGCAGCGAGTGCGGCGACGTGCGGGGCGTTCCCCGTGGGGTCGTCCGGTGCCGAGACGACGGGACTGCGCTGAGCGGACGGCACGGTCGGCTCGGCGGGCCCGCCGGCGAAGCGCTGCATCAGCTTGCGCGTCACGCTGGGGGCGAGTGCCGCGTCGCCGGAATGCACGGACCGGATGGCGCTGAGCAGCTCCTCAGGACGGGCATCTTTGAGCAGGAACCCGCTGGCTCCCGCACGTATGGCCGCGAAGGCATATTCGTCGAGATCGAACGTCGTCAGCACCAGGATGCGCGGAGCATCCGGCCGACCGACGATCTGCTCCGTCGCCGCGATGCCGTCCAGCCCGGGCATCCGGACATCCATCAGGATGACATCGATCGCTGCCGGGTCGAGACGCGTCGCCTCCGCACCGTTCTCGGCCTCCGCGACCACCTCGATGTCCGGATGCACGTCGAGCACCATTCTCAGGCCCATCCGGATGAGCTCCTGATCATCGGCGATGGCAACGCGGATCGGCGTCGACGCAGCTTCCATGTCGTTCACGGCATGTCCTTTCTCAGTACGGCGCGCAGGCGCCACCCGCCCCGCGGCGTGGGGCCGGCCTCGACGGTGCCGCCGTGCAGCGCCGCCCGCTCACGAGCGCCGATGAGTCCGCGGCCGGCGCCGCGCATCTCCTGCTCACTGGCGACTCTTCGGTCAGGGCGGGCGTTCTCGATCGTGATGACGAGCTCGTCGCTGTGGTTGTCGACGGACACATCGACGTGCGGCGTTCCGGGCGCGTGCCGGAGCACATTGGTCAGGCCCTCCTGCAGGATTCTGTATGCCGCCAGTGGAATGTCGGGGCGATCACTGTCGTCCGCGCGCAGAGGAGCGCCCGAATGCGTCCAGCGGACCGGCATGCCAGCCTCGCGGAACCCCTCGATCAGGTCGTCCACATCGTTCGCCGTCGGCTGCGGCGCCAGGTCGGCCGGTGCATCAGGGTCGCGGAGAAGGCCGAGCAGGCGGCGCATGTCCGCAAGAGCATCCCTGCCGGCGGAAGCGACCCGGCGCATGGCATCAGGAGCGCCCTGCGCACCGGCTTCGGCCTGCGCGGCGGCTCCCTCCGACAGCGTGACCATCACCGTGAGGCCGTGGGAGACGATGTCGTGCATCTCGCGAGCGACACGGGCGCGCTCCTCGGTGACGGCGAGCTTGGCGCGCTGATCGCGTTCGCGGGCGAGGTCCTCCGCCCTGGCGATGATCGCCGCGATGTAGCGGCGGCGGCCGCCGACCGACATGCCGAGCAGCGTGGGCACGAGGTAGAAGATCAGCATCGGGATGCCGACCCCTGCGGGAACAAGAGGGTTCTCGCCGACGCCGAGCTGGACGATGACGGCCGTGATGATCGCGCCCAGCGCTGCGATGCCGTAGCCGATCCACATCCGGCGCGTCGTCGAGTGCACGCCGAGCGAGTACAGCAGCACGTATACGTCGATCCAGCCGCTGGCGTCGTTGGTCAGCGGCAGGAGAGTTCCGACCAGGGGCAGGATGGTGACGGCGATGACACCTTCGAGCGGGAAGCGTCGGCGCAGCAGCAGTGCCGTGAACCCGACGGCGACGGTGATCAGCGCCCAGGCGACGTCGAGTGCGCCCGCCGTGCCGGTTGCCGGCAGCACGATTGCGATGACCAGCAGCGGCGCCTGGCAGACGACCGCGATCGTCCAGTCGACGGCTCGGGGGTGGCGGTCGAGCCAGCGCCGGATGGCGCCGGGCGGTCGGGGCAGGGCGAGGTCGGCGCCCGGATCATCCGGGGCCTTCGCCTGCTTCGGTTTCGCCATGTCCTCGACCTTAGATGTTGCACGGACAGGTCGCCCGGTTCGTTCCCGGCCAGAAGCGTGCGCTCCGCCGATCCCTCTCGGGCGTCGGCGGAGCGCACGCATCGGTGGGTCGGGTCAGGCGTCTCGGCCGCTCTCGACGGCCATGCCGAGCCCGAGCGCCGCGATCGGCCAAGCGAGCGTGAGCGCGAGATCTGCGGCCAGCTCGCCGGTGAAGCCTGCGAACGGCGCGGCCAACTGAGATCCGGTGCTTGAGAGCAGGTACTCCGCCGTGGTGGGAGCCCAGTCGAATGGCAGCAGCATCAGCACGGTCGGCAGCATCAGCAGGTACACCAGAACGAGCAGGATGCCCCACGTCTCGCTGCGCAGCAGCACGGAGACGCCCAGGGCGAACACGGCGCTCGCGGCGACGTAGAACGCGCCTCCGAGGATCGGCAGCAGGATGCTGTCGAGGAAGGACCCGGTCAGGACGGGGTTGCCGAAGCCCGCGTAGACGATCGAGACGGCGGCGAACGACAGTGCGAGCGCGATGACCGCTGCGACGAACGCGCTCACCGCGATGACGACGGCCTTCGCGCCGATCAGGGTGGCGCGACGGGGAGCGGCGGCGAGCAGCGTGCGGTGCGCGCCCGTCGAGTGCTCCTTCGCGTAGAAGGAGACGGCGACGAGCACGGCGACGCACAGGGCGACTGTGATGGTGTTCGTGCCCATCGTCGTGAGGTCGGGGAGCGCTGTGGCGCCCTCTGACATCTGATTGCTCAGCGAGATCATCAGGCTGAATGCGCCGGCGAGGCCGACGGCCAGTCCGATGCCGAGGAGCAGCGAGACGAGGGTGCCTCGCAGGCTCGACAGCGTGATCCACTGAGCGCGGACGAGGTGCGGGAAGGTGATGCGCGCGTCGGCGTGCGAGCCGCTGCGCGCGGCGGACTGGACGGGTGCGGCGGGCTGTGCGGTTGCGGTAGTCATGTTCATCTCTCCCAGGAAGTCGCGGTCACGCCGCGATCGCGGCTTCGTCGCTGTGGTATTCGGTGGCGTCGCCGGTGAGGGCGAGGTAGGCGTCCTCCAGGGAGGCGCGCATCGGAGTCAGTTCGTGCAGTTCGAGCCCCGCGCCGACCGCGGCGTGCGCGATCGTCGAGGCGGCGAGTCCCGCCACCTCGACGACGTCGGCGCCTGTGGTCGTGACGGCGACGCCGTCGGCCTCCAGCAGGGGAGCCAGGCGCGCCGCGTCCGACACGCGAACACGGGTGCGCTCGCTGGCGGCACCACCGATGAACTCGCTCACCGGAGCGTCGGCGAGCACGCGGCCCTTGCCGAGAACGATGATGTGGTCGGCCGTCTGCGCCATCTCGCTCATCAGGTGCGAGGAGAGGAAGATGGTGCGTCCCTCAGCGGCGAGCGAGCGCACGAAGCGGCGCACCCAGTGCACGCCCTCCGGGTCGAGACCGTTGACCGGCTCGTCGAAGATCAGCGTGTGCGGGTCGCCGAGCATGGTGGCCGCGATGCCGAGGCGCTGATGCATGCCGAGCGAGAAGCCGCCGACGCGTTTGCGCGCCACCTGCTCCATGCCGGTCATCTCGAGCACCTCGTGCACGCGCTTGGTGCCGATGCCGTGGGTCGCCGCCAGCATCTTCAGGTGCGACTCGGCTGTGCGCCCCGGATGGAGCGCCTTCGCGTCGAGCAGGGAGCCGACCTCCGTCATCGGGGCGGGGGAGTCGGTGAACTTCCGGCCGGCGACCGTGACGCTGCCGCCGTCTGGCCGGTCGAGTCCGACGACCATCCGCATCGTGGTGGACTTGCCTGCGCCGTTCGGCCCGAGGAAGCCGGTGACCTGTCCCGGACGTGCCACGAATGTCGCCCGGTCGACCGCCGTCTTCGGTCCGAAGCGCTTGGTGAGGTTCTCTGCTGTGATCATGTCTTCGACGTTACGGAGCGCACGCGCGCCGCACATCGGTCCACAGGATGATCCGGATGGCACCTGGGTACTAATAGGGCGCGGTCTGTGTGGAACGGGGCGCCGACCTCCGGCACGGAAGCATCGTCCGGATCGGACTCAGCCCAGTGGGCGCCAGGGCGTGTGATCTCAAGTGCCGACGTACAGCGTCTCGGGGTGGGCGACGACGTGAGTGTCGGACACGTCAGCGTGCGGCGATTCGTTCATCGTCCCCTTCTGTTCAGCGACCGGCTCGACATCGATCCGGGTCTCCCGTGATCGCTGGGTGCCCGCCTATGCGCTCAGCCAGACCGCATCCCCAGCGCCGGGTGGGACGGCGTCGCCGACACGGTGCTCGGCGCCGACTGTGAGCCCGGACTCTTCGATCGCGCGCAGCAGGTCGGGGTCACGGTCGCTCACGCGCAGCACGCGCCCGGTGTGACCGAGGGCGGCGTCGGCGAGCAGGACGAACGGCACCCGCTCGACGTGCCCCGCGGCATCCGGAATCGCGTCGCCGTGCGGGTCGAACCTCGGCCTGCCGAGCCGCTCGTCGATCTTCTCGAGCAGTCGGTCGCTGATCGAATGCTCG
This sequence comes from Frigoribacterium sp. JB110, assembly GCF_900163665.1. GTDB lineage: Bacteria > Actinomycetota > Actinomycetes > Actinomycetales > Microbacteriaceae > Microbacterium. The sequence goes on along the minus strand of NZ_FUIA01000020.1, from coordinate 49,519 downwards.
AGGATCTCCGCCTCGTCGTGCACCTCGTCCCACGAGTAGTCGAACTCGCTCACGAGCCATGTCTCAATCAGGCGGTGCCTGCGCGTCATCTCGAGCGCCCGGCGTTCGCCTGCCTCGGTCAGCCGCACCGCCCGGTACGGCTCGTGCGCGACGAGGCCCTGCGCGGCGAGCTTCTTCACCATCTCGGTCACGCTCGACGGCGCCACCCCGAGGTTCGCGGCCAGCACCGACGGCGTGATCGGCGCATCCTGCCACTCGGTGTGCGCGTAGATCGTTTTGAGATAGTCGTCGATTGCCGGCGAAGCCACGCCCCCAAGGGTACGCGGTCGCCGGTCACACTCCCGCGAAGGTGAGCACCAGCAGCACGACGTTCAGCGCGATCAGGAAGGCGCTCGACGCCCAGCCGAGTGCGGTGGTCCACCAGCGGTTGCGGTGTTCGCCGAGGGTGCGCCGCTGCGCGGTCAGCACGACGAGCGGAATCAGCGCGAACGGGATGCCGAACGACAGCGCCACCTGACTGAGCACGAGCGCCTGGGTGGGATCGAAGCCGACGGCGAGGATCACGATCGCCGGGATCAGGGTGATGAGGCGTCGTGCGAGAAGCGGCAGCCGGATGCGCAGCAGCCCCTGCATGATCTCGGCACCCGCATACGCGCCGACAGAGGTCGAGGCGAGGCCGCTGGCGAGCAGTCCGACGGCGAACAGCGTTGCGATGACGGGGCCCAGTCCCGCGCTGAGCGCGGCGTACGCGCCCTCGAGGGAGTCGGTGCCGTCGACACCCGGCAGGTTCGCGGCGCCCAGCAGCAGGATGGCGAGGTTGACCGTGCCGGCGATCACGAGCGCGATCGTCACGTCGAGGCGGGTCGCACGCAACAGGCGCCGGATGAGGCGGGGACGGGAGGCGAGCGGCGCGGCGGCCGGGTCATCCGGCGCTGGGTGCTCTGAGGCGCGGCCTTTCCGCTGAGATGCGGCATTCTCTCGGTGATTGTGCCGCGTCTCGGTGATTGTGCCGCGTCTCGGAGCGGTGGTGACCTCGCTGGTCGCGGCGCGCTCTTCGGGTGCGGCGGGCGGATCATCCGGCGTCTGGTGCTCTGAGGCGCGGCCTTTTTGCTGAGATGCGGCATTCTCGTGGTGATTGTGCCGTGTCTCGGCGATTCTGCCGCGGCTCGGGACCGTGGTGGCCGGCGCCGGAGTCGCGGACACATCGCCGCCGAAGCGGTCGCGGGCGAGCGCGCTGTGCGCGTAGATGGCATGAGGCATCACGGTGGCGCCGAGGATCGACGCGGCCAGCAGCACCGACTGCGTTCCCTCGAAGCGGGGGAGAAGCCCGGATGCCGCCTCAGCCGGATCAGGCGGCCCGATGAAGAGCCCGACGGTGAACCCGATGGAGATGATGGCGAGCAGGGCGATGATCACCGCTTCGAAGGGGCGCGCTCCGCTGTGCGACTTCACGGCGAGCAGCACCATCGACACGGCGCCCGTGATGAGTCCGCCGACCAGCAGAGGAATGTCGAAGAGCAGCCAGAGTGCGACCGCGCCCCCGATGATCTCGGCGATATCGGTGGCCATCGCGATGAGCTCCGCCTGCACCCAGTACGCGCGGCGCGCCCACGGGTTCCGGATGCGCCGCCCGAGCGTCTGCGCGAGGCTGCGCCCTGTGACGACGCCGAGCTTGGCCGAGAGGTACTGGATCAGCCACGCCATCGCGTTGGCGAGCACGACGACCCACACCAGCAGGTAGCCGAACTGGGCGCCCGCAGACATGTTGACGGCGACGTTGCCTGGGTCGAGATAGGCGACGCCCGCGACCAGCGCGGGGCCGAGCAACGCGATCAGACGCGCGTTTCCTGTGTGTGTGCGGCGCTCCATCCGGCTAGTGTGCCAGATTTTTAGGCACACCGAAAAATTGTTTCTGCCCAGCAGCTCGTCTGCTCGTCCGCGAGGGCGCAGGGCGCCGCGCATACGACAACAGATCGCGCACAGATCAACATCATCCGGCTGAGATCGTGTGCGGGAACGCGCATTCTGTTGAGTTGTGTGCGCCGGCGCCCCGCTACCCTCAATGGGTGACAGACGCAGCCTCAGACCCCGGCAATGAGACGCCCACGCACGGAGTCGGCCCGTGGCAGGGGGAGTGGCCCAGCGGCGATCAGTACGATCCCGAGCTGCTGCGCGACGGGGATTCGCGCAACGTCGTCGACGAGTACCGCTACTGGAGGATGGACGCGATCATCGCCGACCTCGACACGAAGCGGCACGGGTTCCACGTCGCCATCGAGAACTGGCAGCACGACATGAACATCGGGTCGATCGTGCGCAGCGCCAACGCGTTCCTCGCCGACACGGTGCACATCGTGGGACGCAGGCGCTGGAACCGACGAGGCGCGATGGTCACCGATCGCTATCAGCACGTGATCCATCATCCGGATGTCGCTTCGTTCCGTGAGTGGTGTGAGAGCGAGGGTCTGCCGATCGTCGCCGTCGACAACGTCGGTGACGCTGTTCCGGTCGACAGGGCCGAGCTGCCCGAGCGCTGCGTGTTCCTCTTCGGACAGGAGGGACCGGGCGTGAGCGACGAGGCGCTCGCCGCGGCGACCAGTCACATCGAGATCGCGCAGTACGGCTCGACCCGCTCGATCAACGCCTCGGCTGCCGGAGCCGTCGTGATGTACGAATGGTGTCGGAGGTGGGCGTAGCCCGCCGGAGGCGCCCGCCGTGCGGAGCGCGGCAGACCGGCACTGCGTCGTATGAGACCCGCGTGAGCGGGGCGAGTCGGAGGTGGGCGTAGCCCGCGCACCGGCCGTGCGGAGCGGGCATCACGCTTCCTGCTGCAGCCACTCCTGGCCTCGGATGCGTCGCGCCAGCGTCACGAAGCGCATGCCCATCAGGATGACGAAGAACCCTGCCGCGAGAGCCGCGAGGCCCCAGGATCCGGACGGCGTCAGCCACGCCAGCAGGGCGAGGTACGGCACGAAGGGGATCAGGTTGATCGCTCCGACCGCGGCGAGATAGCGCGCATCGTTCGCGCCCATCAGCACGCCGTCGAGCACATAGACGAGGCCGGCGAGCGGCTGCGTGATGCCCATCAGGACGAGCGCGGGCACCAGCAGGCGCGCGACCTCCTCGTCGCCGGTGAACAGCAGGCCGATCACGCCGCTGGCCGCGGCGATGACCGCGCCGCACAGCACGCCGAACCACGCGCCCCACGCCAGCGTGCGCCGCACCACCTGTCGCACACGGTGCTCGTCGCCTTCGCCGAGGGACTTGCCGATGAGCGCCTGGGCGGCGATCGCGAGCGCGTCCATCGCGAAGGCGGCGGTCGACGAGATCGTGAAGACGATCTGCCACCCCGCCAGCTCGTCTGTGCCGAGCATGGTCGCCACCCCGACCGTGAGCAGCAGGCTCACCCGCAGGCTGACGGTGCGCAGGAACAGCCAGCCGCCCGAGCGCGCCGAGCTGCGCACGGCGCCGGGCTGCGGGGCGATCGCGGCGCTGTGTCTGCGCGCGAGGCGCGCGACGATGGCGACGTACACGGCCACCATGCCCCATTGAGCGACGACTGTTCCCATCGCCGACCCCGCGATGCCCCAGCCGAGACCGTACATGAACACCCAGTTCAGCCCGGCGTTCGCGGCGAAGCCGAGCACCGCGATCCACAGCGGCGTCACCGTGTCCTGCAGACCGCGCAGCAGGCCCGTCGCTGCGAACACGATCAGCATCGCCGGCAGCCCCCACATCGAGATGCCGAGGTAGGTCGCTGCCATCGCTGCGACCTCGTCCGGTGCACCGAACGCTGCCACCAGCAGGGGAGTGGCGAGATAGCCGGCGACCGACAGCACTGCTCCGATCGCCAGCGCCAACCACATGCCGTTGATCCCGGCCGTCACGGCGCCGGGAACGTCGCCCGCCCCGACGCGACGTGCGACCGCGGGCGTCGTCGAGTACGCCAGGAACACCATCAGCCCGACCACGGTCTGGAGCACAGCACCGCCGATGCCGAGCCCCGCCAGCGGTGTGATGCCGAGGTGCCCGACCATCGCCGAGTCGACGATGAGGAAGATCGGCTCGGCGATGAGCGCCCCCAGCGCGGGCACAGCCAGCGCCAGGATGCGGCGGTTGAGCGTGCGCGGTGAGTCGGTCACCCCATGAGCGTATTCGCCGTGAGGGCGTCGGGCGTTCGTCCGGGCCTGCGGCGGTCGATGACGCGGTGTGCACCGGAGTGAGGGGAGCGTGCTGGTACGAAGGTCATCTGCCCGGATGCGGCCGGATCTCGCGCAGCTCTGCTCGTCTCGGACCAGGTGCGGGTCGCGGCCGAATGATCCGGATGGTCTCTCGCCTGCCGGTCTCCGCTACGACGTACAGGCACCCGTCGAGACAGGCTCTGAGCCCGCGCCGTCGAGTGCGGGAGTGAGCTCGGTCGTCGTCATGGCGTAGCCGATGCGATCGTCGCCCTCGTCGCGGGCGAAGACGACCCCGGCGACATCACCGTCGGTGGTGAGCAGCGGCCCGCCGGAGTTGCCCGGTCGCACCTCGGCGGCGAGGGTGTACACCTCGCGCGCGTTGCGCTGCTCCTCGTAGATGTCCTTGACGGGCATGTTCGCCACGTTCATCACTGTCGAAGGCGACACCGTGAAGGGCCCGCCGTATGGGTACCCCTGCACGGCGCCTTCGGCATCGGCGCCGACGGGCGCGACGATGTCGAGCGGCACGGCCTCGACGTCGGCGGAGATCAGCGCGAGGTCGTCGACCGGGTCGAAGTACACCACGACGCCGTCGACGGCCGGCTCGTTCGGCAGTTCGACCATGACGGTGTCGGCCCCGGCGACGACGTGGGCGTTGGTGACGATGAGATCGTCGTCGGCGACGAATCCCGACCCGGTCGCGCCGGTGCCGCACGAGTAGGCGACGCCTGAGATGCGCGCGACGGAGGCAGCCGCGTCATCGAGCGCCGCGCTGCCCGTATCGATGTCGGTCGTCGGCACCTCGGTGCCTTCGGCGATCACGCCGCCGAGGGCGGGGAGCGCATCGTCGACGACCACCGAGCGCAGTTTGGCGAAGGCCTCGATCACCGGTTCCGGCGTGTACCGCTCGATCGTGCGCAGCACCGTCGAGGACGCGATGGAGGATGAGACCACGGGCACGCCGGCCGAGGCGATCGCCGAGCCGACTGTGACGAGCACGACTGCGGTCGAGGCGGCGGCGAGCAGTCCGCCGGTCAGACGCTCGAAGAAGCGCAGCTTGATCTTGTCCGCGCCGCGCCGGATGACCGAACCGATCGCCGCGCCCAGGCCCGCGCCGATCGCGAGCAGGGCGATCACGGTGCCGACGACCGCGACCCCGCGCCACTCTCGCGCCGTGACGAACGAGCTCACAAGCGGAACCACCCACGGCGCCGCGATCGCACCAGCGGCCAGCCCTGCCCACCATCCGATGCTGGCGAACAGCCCGACCCGGAATCCGCCGAGAAGCGCGAGCAGCACCAGCACCACGATGACGACGTCGACGATGATCATGCGGCCTCCGATCTGCGATCACGCTACGGGTCGTTCCTCTGTGCGAGCGGTGAGAGCTCCGAGCTCGTCGTGCGATCACGGTATTCGGCACGTCCGACGTTCTGACCGTTCGCCCCGATGTCGGACGGGGTCAATACGATGGAGCCATGGCTCTTCCCTCTGGCATCGCCGTCGACGAACTGAACCCCGACATCCGCGCGCAGGACGACCTCTTCCGGCACGTGAACGGCAGTTGGATCGAACGCACCGAGATCCCCGACGACAAGGCGAGGTGGGGTTCGTTCCACGCGCTCGCAGAGCGAGCCGAGGCCGATGTGCGCGCGATCGTCGAAGAGATGCGCGAGGCCGAGCCCGGTAGCCAGGCCCGCAAGATCGGCGACCTGTACTCGAGCTTCATGGATGTCGATCGCATCAACGCGCTCGGCGCCGAGCCGCTGCGCTCGCGCTTCGCGGCCATCGACGAGCTCGCCGACATCCCCTCGTTCCTCCGCTTCGTCGGCGAGCTCGACCGCGAGGGCGTCGCGAGCGTGTTCGGCCTGTACGTCGAACCCGACCCGGGCGATCCGGAGCGCGCCGTTCCGTTCGTCGCGCAGGCCGGCCTGTCTCTTCCCGACGAGCAGTACTACCGCGAGGAGCAGTTCGCCGAGGTGCGGGAGGCGTTCCGCGCTCATGTGGAGCGGATGCTGGCACTCGCCGGAATCGACGCCGCCGCCGACCAGGCCGACAGGCTGGTGGCACTGGAGACCGAGCTGGCCGGTCACCACTGGGACAATGTCGCCAGCCGCGACGCGGTGGCCACGTACAACCTGAAGACATGGGCCGAAGTGCAGGAGCTCGCAGGTGCCGACCTCGAGCCGTGGCGCGACGCGGTCGTGCCGGATGCCGCGGCCTTCGCCGAGATCGTGGTCAACCAGCCCTCGTTCGTCACGGGTCTGGGGTCGATGCTCGTCGAGGAGCGGCTCGACGACTGGAAGGCATGGCTGCGCTACGCGGTGGTGCGCGGAGCAGCGGCGTACCTGACCGATGAGTTCGTGAACGAGAACTTCGGTTTCTACGGCACGGCACTCACGGGGGTGCCGCAGATCCGAGAGCGTTGGAAGCGCGGCGTCGGTTTCGTGGAGGGCGCCATGGGAGAGGCCGTCGGCAGGATCTACGTCGAACGCCACTTCCCGCCGCAGGCGAAGGCCGAGATCGACACGCTCGTGAAGAACCTCGTCGAGGCGTACCGGCAGAGCATCACGGAGCTCGACTGGATGAGCCCCGAGACCCGTGAGCGCGCGCTCGAGAAGCTCGACCAGTTCACGCCGAAGATCGGCCATCCGGATGTCTGGCGCGATTTCTCGGCGCTTGCCGTCGATGCGGGCGATCTCGTCGGCAACGCGGCCGCCGCCGGCCGGTTCGAGCACGACAGGCAGATGCGCAAGATCGGCCAGCCGATCGATCGCGACGAGTGGCTGATGAGCCCGCAGACCGTGAACGCGTACTACCACCCGCTGCAGAACGAGGTCGTCTTCCCCGCGGCCATCCTGCAGTACCCGTTCTTCGACGTCGAGCGCGATCCCGCGGCGAACTACGGCGGAATCGGCGCCGTGATCGGGCACGAGATCGGCCATGGGTTCGACGACCAGGGCTCGCAGTACGACGGGACGGGCGCGCTGCGGAACTGGTGGACCGAAGCTGACCGTGAGGCGTTCGAGAAGCGCACCGCATCGCTCATCGCGCAGTTCGACAGTCTCACGCCCGTCGGTCTCGAGGCCGAGACTCATCACGTCAACGGTGCGCTCACCATCGGCGAGAACATCGGAGACCTCGGCGGGCTCGGCATCGCGCTGAAGGCCTACTCGATCGCGGTCGAGAAGGGCGAGGCCGGCGAGCCAGGCGAGATCGACGGTCTCGACGGCCTGAAGCGCGTGTTCCTGTCGTGGGCGCAGGTGTGGCAGCAGAAGTCGCGCGATGCCGAGGCGATCCGGCTGCTGGCGATCGATCCGCACTCGCCGAATGAATTCCGCTGCAATCAGATCGTGCGCAACATCGATGCGTTCTACGACGCGTTCGGCGTCGTCGAGGGAGATGCGCTGTGGCTCCCCGAAGTCGATCGAGTGACGATCTGGTGACGCATGCCCGGGCACTCTGTTCACGCAAAGGGAACACGCCTAGGCTGTATCTCTGTGTGACGGCGTGCATGATGTACGCAATCGCGCTGTAAGGGCGGGAGGAGACTCCCCGGGGAGCCAGCGCGGCACTGTCCGATTCCGAGCGCCCTGGAGAGCCCTGTGGTCCCCGACCCCGACCAGTCGATCGTTGCCACTCGCCGCCAGAGGCGCCATTCGGGCTCTCGCACGTCCCGCCGCCGCACCGACCGCCGACCGGGGTTCCCCCTCACCCTCGCCGCGCTGGAGGGGCTCGCCGTCGCGGGCGCGCAGGTGTCGGTGCACGTCGCCGACCTCGATCGCGGGTCGACCGTCCTGACCGGCGACGACTTCGTGACGCTGCCGGTGGGCGGGCTCGGGGTGATTCCCCTCCTCATCGAGACGGCCGCAGGCTTCGACGACGGCACCGTCGATCCGGCCCGGCTGGTCAAGCGCGACGATCTGGATCCCGTGTCGGTCTCAGGGATCTGGCGCCACCTCGCAGCTTCGGAGCTGTCGCTGACCGATCTCGCGGTGCTGGCCGCAGCGCAGGGAGACGCGTACGCGACGAACGCGCTGCTCGAGGCCACGGGCATCGAAGCGATCACGCGGCGCATGGTCGATCTCGGTATGCGCAGGTCGGCTCTCCTCGACCGCGTGCGGGACGAGCGCGGCCCGGACGACGCGCCGCACGTCTCGCTCGGCACGACCCGCGAGTACGCCACGCTGATGAGCGACCTCGTCGGCGGTCGGGCCGTGAACCCCGCGGTCAGCGCGCAGGTGTCGGAGTGGCTCACCATCGGGCAGGACCTGAGCCTCGTCGGCGCCGCAACGAACCTGCGCGCCTTCGGTCATGACGATGACGCGCACGGCCTGCTGTTCCTCAATCGCACGGCATACGACGACACCGGTGTGCGCGCCGAAGCGGGTGTGATCGCGGGCCCACGCGCCGGCCTCGCCTACGCGCTCACGGTGTGCTTCGATGACGTCTCACCGCTGCACCGCGACCGCGCCCACCACGCCTTCCGCACTCTCGGCACCGAGCTGATGGAGAACGTGCACTGACGCGCGATCCCGCGTTACGTGGCGAGAGCCGGCTACTCCGAGATCTTCGGCATGTGCCAGGCGTGCCAGCTCGAGATCCGGATGACGACGCTCCAGCTGTCGCGCTCGCGGTCGGCGTAGGGGGCGCCGGTGTAGTGCTCTGAGATGCGGTCGATGTCGACGAGCCCGTCGTCCTTGCGGAACTCGACCACCTCGCCCGAGAGCGACACGTGCGAATACCAGTCGTCGGCGGCGAAGATCGTCAGGGCGACGCGGGGGTCCTCGCGCATGTGCCGCATGCGTGCGCGGGTCGCGTCGAGGTTGAGCAGGATGTGGCTGTCGTCGGTGAGCTCGTACCAGGTGGCCGCCGTGCTCAGCTCACCGTTCGGGCGGATCGTCGCGACGACGCACTGGTTCGGCTTGCGGAGCGCGTCGAGGTACTCGGAGGGCAGTGGTGTGCGCGGCATAGGGGCTCCTTGGGGGTGACGGTGGGGTGCCTCCAGCGTACGATGCCCTCCCGGCGGTCGGCCGGCCGTCGCCCTCAGCCCAGCGCCAGGGCGGCGGCCAGGCCGAGCATCATCACGGCGATGACCGCGTCGAGGGCGCGCCAGGAGCGCGGGGAGCGCAGCCACCGCGCCGCGAACCGGGCGGCGCAGGTGAGGAACGCGAACCACGCGGCGCTGCCTGCGATTGCGCCGAGCCCGAACAGCCAGGCCGCGTCGCCGTAGGCGGTCGAGATCGAGCCGAGCATGAGCACGGTGTCGAGGTATGTGTGCGGGTTCAGCCAGGTGATCGCCAGGCATGTGAGCACGGCGGGCAGCAGCACGTGCTTCTGATTCGTGCGCGGTCGGCTCACAGTGAGCGTCGCCGTTGCGGTCGATCCGGACCAGGCAGGTGCGTCATCCGGGTGCAGCCCCGCGTCCGGACGGGCGGGCCCCTCAGTCGCGTCGATCGCGTCACCGCCACCGCGGACCGCGCGCCATGCGGCGAACAGGCCGTACCCGGCGAGGAAGGTCACGCCGGCCCAGCGCGCCGCATCGAACAGCCACGGCACCGCTTCGACCGCCGCGCCGAAGCCCGCGACGCCCGCCGAGATCAGCACGATGTCGCAGGCGAAGCAGACCATCGCCAGCACGACCGCATGGCGACGGCTGCTCGTCGCATGGCGGACGCCCTCTCGCAACAGGAACACGTTCTGCGCGCCGGGCGCGACGATGAGGGATAGGCAGAGACCGAAGCCGGCGAGGAGAGCGATGAGCACCAGGCAATGCTCCGCTCGTCCGTGCGAGAATCAAAAGCAGATGTGGCCAATCGAAAGTTGGTGAAGCAGAGCTTATGTGGATCGCTCCAGAGCTGGCGCAGACGGTGGCCGCGATCGTCGACGAGAAGTCGTTCGACGCGGCGGCCAGGCGGCTGCGCATCTCGCCCTCCGCCGTCAGCCAGCGGCTGCGTGCGCTCGAGTCGCAGCTGGGCCGGGTCCTGATCATCCGGTCGCGGCCGGTGAGGGCCACTGCGGCAGGCACCACGATCGTGCGACTGGCCAGACAGTACGAGGTGATCGGGCACGAGGCGTCCATCGCGCTCGGTCTGGAGCGGCGCGACCGGATGCACGTGCCGATCGCCGTCAACGCCGACTCCCTCTCGCTGTGGCTGCTGCCGGCGCTCGAAGCCGTGGCGCGAGAGCACGATGTCACCTTCGAGCTGCTCCGCGAGGACGAGGACCGCACCGCGGCGCTGCTGGAGTCGGGCTCGGCGCTGGCTGCGATCACCTCAGAGGAGAATCCGATCGCCGGCTGCACGGTCACGCCGCTGGGCGCGACGGAGTACGTCGCGTTCGCCTCGCCGGGGTTCGTGGACCGATGGTTCGCGCGGGGTGCGACGAAGACGTCGATCGCCGCGGCCCCGGTGATCGAGTTCGATCGCTCAGACGACCTGCAGGCGCAGTGGCTGCGCGCGAACGGTGTCGATCCGGAAGCCCCGCCGCGGCACTACGTTCCGGCGTCCGAAGACTACGCCGCCGCAGTCCGGCTCGGCATGGGCTGGGGCATGCTCCCGCCGGCGCAGGCGGCTGCGGCGCTGGAGCGGGGTTCGCTCGTGCCCCTCGGTGCCCCCGACATCGACGAGCCGCTGTTCTGGCAGCAGTGGAACATCACGTCCCCCGCCCTCGCCGCGATCAGGGAGTTCGTCGTGCGCGGCGCACGCGCGGCGCTGCGGCAGCAGGGCGCCCCTCAGTCGGTGCCGCGCCCGAGCGCCTGATCCGTGGCGGCCCAGTGCTCGCGGACGGCCGTGAGTGCCTCTGCCACGAGCGCGGTCGGCGTGAGGCCGCGGGGGAGCGCGGCGGCAACGGGGTTGTCCAGGTCGTGACCCGCCAGCTCGCGGAACAGCAGCGGGCGCCCCTCTGGGCTGTGCGACCGCGTCTGCATCAGGATGGAGTAGGCCGACCCGCGACCGACGACGTTGTGGATCGCCTCGACGCTCGAACTCCGCCACGGCACCAGTGGTTCGACGCCCTCTGCGGCGAAGGCCGCCAGCGTGCGATTCAGCGCCGGCTCCTCGTCGAGCAGGATCGCGGGATGCTCCGCGAGGGCGCGCAGATTCAGATCCGGATGATCGGCGAGCGGGTGCTCTGGGCTCATCACCGCCGTGCGCCGACTGCGGCGGAGCACGGTCGCCGTGCAGCCGGACGACAGCTGGGCGCGATAGATGATCGCGATCTGTGCGCGACCCGCCATCACCTCCTCCTGCACGTGCGAGCCCGATCCTTCGACGAATCGCAGGTCGACATCCGGATGCCTGGCGCCGAACCACTCGATCAGGGCGGGGATGGTGTGCGGCGAAAGCGTCCGGTACACCCCGATGGCGAGTCTCCCGCTGAGACGCCCCCTGGTCTCCGACACGATCGATGACACTCGACCGACGCCGTCGAGAACGCCGCGTGCGTGCGCCGCGACGGCCACGCCCTCCGCCGTCAGAGCGATGCCGTGCCCCGGATGCCGGATGACCAGCCGAGCGCCCACGGTGCGTTCGAGTTGGGCGAGCGCTGTGCTCACGGCGGCCTGGGTGACTCGGCACGCCGCCGCCGCGGCCGTCACCGACCCCGAGTCGGCGATCGAAACGAAGTACTCGAGCTGTCGAAGCGTGATGTCAGCCATTACCTCACTTGATAGCACAGTTAAGGACAATCAGATGGACACGAGGAGCGAATGCGAGAACCATGGAGGCGTACCCGAGGAAGGACACAACGACGTGACGACGACCGAACCCCGCATCGTGACGCTGGGCACCGCAGGCGGCCCGCGCTGGTGGGCCGACCATGCCGGAGAGCCGCGCTTCGGCATCGCGACGGCCGTCGTCGTCGGCGACCGCTGGTACCTCGTCGACTGCGGCGACGGCGCTGGGCACCAGGCGAAAGCCGCTGGGCTGCCGATGCCCGCTCTCAGCGGCATCTTCCTCACCCACATGCATTCCGACCATCTGGTCGACCTGCCGGGGATCGTGCTGTTCGGCGCGTTCGAGCTGAAGAGCCGATCTGCCGGGTCGATCCCGATCGTCGGGCCTGGCGACAGAGGAAGACTGACTCCCCTCTCGCCCCAGGCGAGCTGGCGGCCCGATCCGGTCGCGCCCGAGCGCCCGACGCCCGGTGTCGCTGGCCTGCTCGACGGGCTGCTCGCCGCCTTCGCGACCGACATCAACGACCGCATATTCGATTCGCTCGCGAAGAGTCCGCGCGACACCTTCGAGGCGCGCGAGATCGACCTCGACGGTGTGCGGGGGTTCGACCCCGACACCGCCGTCTCGCCCGACATGGAGCCGATCGAGGTGTTCGGCGACGACCTCGTGACGGTGACGGCGACGCTGGTGTCGCACCACCCGATGGCGCCCGCATTCGCGTATCGCTTCGACACCGAGCACGGCTCCGTCACGATCTCCGGCGACACCGCTCCCTGCGACAACCTGGTGCGCCTGGCCCGCGATACCGACCTGCTGCTGCACGAGGCCATCGACCTCGACATGCTGGCCGCTCAGTACTCCGACACCGCGATGCTCAAAGCGACGATGGATCACCACCGACGCTCCCACACGACGCCGGCCGACGCGGGCCGGATCGCGGCGCGCGCCGGGGCGCGGCACCTCGCCCTGCACCACCTCGTGCCGTCCCATGCGCATCCCGAGGTGTGGCACGGTGCGCAGCAGACGTTCGACGGTCCGCTGACGATCCCCGAAGATCTCGACACGCTCAGCTTCGCCCGCCTGCCTCAGCCGGCTGGTGCCGCGACCTGACCAGAAGCCGCGGCGAGGCCTGGAGCCAGCCCGCACTCATCCGGCCGTTCGGCCGATCACCCGAATGAGGAGTCAACGATGACCAACTCGTCCAACACCCAGGCGGTCGATACTGCCTACTCCGCGTCCAAGCGGGATATGCGCCGCATTCTGGCCTCCAGTCTGATCGGCACGGCGCTGGAGTACTACGACTTCATCCTGTACGCGACCGCCGCCGGGATCGTGTTCAACCGCATCTTCTTCACGAATCTCGATCCCACAGCCGCTCTCGTGCTGTCCTTCGCCACACTCGCGGCGGGCTACGTGGCGCGCCCGCTCGGCGGCGTGATCTTCGGCCACCTCGGCGACAAGGTCGGCCGCAAGACCGTGCTGATGGCGACCATCGTCGTGATGGGCGTGACGTCGACACTGATCGGCCTGCTGCCCGCCACGGACCAGATCGGCATCTGGGCGCCGGCGCTCCTTGTCACGCTGCGCGTCGTGCAGGGCATAGCCGTGGGCGGCGAGTGGGGCGGGGCCACCCTCGTCGGGTTCGAGAATGCGAAGAAGCGTTCGCGCGGCTTCGCCTCGGCCTTCTCCTACATGGGTGCGCCGACGGGCACGCTGGTGGGAACGCTCATCCTGGCCGGCATGGCGACGATGCCGGATGAGCAGTTCCTGTCGTGGGGATGGCGCGTGCCGTTCATCCTCTCGGCGGCGTTCATGATGATCGCCGTGTTCATCCGCCGGAAGGTGACGGAGTCGAAGGTGTTCCTCGAGGCGGCGGAGCGCGCGCCCCAGCACAGGAAGACGCCGCTGGTCGAGCTCGTCCGGCATCACTGGCGCCCGCTGCTTCGCGCCTTCGCCGTCGGAATCTCCTGTCAGGGAGCACAGGGCCTGATGGGTGCATGGGCCGTGGCCTACGTGGTGCAGCAGGCGGCGCACGAGCAGAGCCTCGTGCTGGTGCTGAAGGCATCGGCGGCCGTGACGACCATCCTGTTCATCATCATCGCGTCCCGGATGTCGGACCGTTTCGGCAGGCGCCGCATCCTGATGTTCGGCAACATCCTCGGCATCGCGCTGGCCTTCCCGATCATGATGATGCTGCAGACCGACAACGTCGTGCTGTTCTTCTTCGCGGTCTTCCTCGGCCTCTCCGTCGTGCAGGGCTTCTCCGCCGGTCCATACGGCGCCTACGCCGGTGAGCAGTTCCCGACATCCGTGCGCAACTCCGGCGCGTCCGTCGCCTACCAGTTCGCCGCAACCGCCGGCGCGGGCTTCACGCCGATGATCGCAACGGCGCTCGCCGCGGCGGGGGGAGGCAGCCTCTGGCTCGTGTCGCTGCTGTGGATCGGATTCGCACTGATCAGCCTGATCGGCCTGATGACCGGCAAGGACCGTTCGAACCTCGACCTCACGGAGTTGGACGGGAAGCCTGCCCAGGCGACTCCTGCTGCGGCGGTCCCGGCGCCGCGCTGACCCCGCCGTCGCCAGCGTGCACGAGGCGCTGACTCAGCAGAGTGGAACCGGCGACCGCTGCCGGCATCACGAACACCGCCCCGAGCGGGATCAGGAAGCACAGATACGTCGCCAGCCCGAACCCGAGTGCCGTCGACCGCTGCGCGCGCAGCAGGCGACGGCGCTCGCGGGTGGCGATGCCGCGTGCCGTCAGCGCACGCGAGGTGAGTTCGTCGGTCAGCAGCAGACCGGAGAGTGCGGCACCCGTGATCGCGCCGAGGACCGTCCCGATGAACGGGATCAGCCCGATCAGGCCGGAGGCGATGGCGACGAGCAGGCCGCGCAGGATGAGCGAGACTCCGTCGCCGGCCGCGCGCCAGAAGCCGTAGTGCACGCCGGGGATCTCTCCGGCTGCTGACTCGACCGAACGCCAGATCCGCTCGTAGAACGGTTCGCCGACGACGAGCGTCACGGCCGTGAACGTCAGCGCGGCGACCACCGCCGTTCCGGCTACCAGCGCCAGGCCGATTCCGATCCGGAGCGCCCCCGCCCAGAACGGATGCCAACCATCGGCGAACGGCGTCAGCGCGGACACGAGCGCCGGCGCGAACGCGGCCAGCGTCACGATCGCCGCCGTGGCGAGCGCGGCGACGATGACGGCCGGTACGAGGCCGAGCACCATCGCACTCGGATCGCGCCGCCACCATCCCAATCCGTGGATCAGTGTGCGCACCCCGCGCCAGAACCCTCGCATGCCGCCAGCCTAGAGCGCGCGAATCGCGAAGCTCTGGTTGAGTCGGAGGATGCCGTGCTAGTGCAAGTATCAATCAGTATGATATTTTTAGATGAGCGCGATGAGGCGCATTCCGTTCACGACGATGTGGAGAGACCATGAAGAAGCTTGTTCGGATCGCCCCGGCGATCGCGGTGGCCGCGGTGTCTGCGTTCGCCCTCGTCTCGTGCTCCTCCGGCGATGGCGGCGGCGATGATGGCGGCGGTTCCGCCGACGGCGTCGACACGGAGGCGCCCCTCTACGACCAACTGCCGGACGACATCCAGGACGCCGGCCAGATCACCATCGCCGGTGACACCCACCCTCCGTACCGCACGATCGAGGAGGACGGCACCTTCACCGGCATCGACCCCGATCTTCAGACCGCGCTCTCCGAGCAGCTGGGCGTGCCGTTCGAGATCGAGACGGCATCCGGTCTCGACGCGATGCTCACCGGCATGCTCTCCGGCCGCTATGACGCGTTCAACGGTCCGGTGCGCGCCACAGAGGAACGCGAGCAGCAGTTCGACGCGATCGTGTGGATGACCACGCGCACCAGCTACGTGCATCTCGCTGAACGCGCCGACGAGCTGGCTGACTCGGAAGCCGTCTGCGGCGCGAACGTGGCCGGCGTGACGGGCTCTGTCTCCGAGACGCAGATCGAAAGGTACAACGAGTGGTGCGCGGAGCAGGGCCTCGACCCCGCCTCGTTCGACGGGCTGGCCGACTCGAACGCCACCTTCCTCGCGGTCAACTCCGACCGCGCAGACTACGCGGCGACGACCCAGGGCGGCGCCATCGACCTGATGGCGCAGGAGCCCGACACCTACGACTACCTCGTGCAGACCGATGAGCAGGGCGCGGGCGTGGACCAGCTGGCCATGTATCTGCCCAAGGACACCGGGCTGACCGAGGTCATGCTCGAGGCGTTCAATGGCATCTTCGACAACGGCGAATACGAGCAGATCATGACGGAGTGGGACATCACGGACGTGGCGGTCGACGAGCCGGTGCTGAATCCGATGACGGGCGGGCAGAGCGGATGACGGCACAGACCGTTCAGCCGCACCCCGTCGACGTCGCGAGCGCGCGTGGGCGCATCCGGCCCATGCGCATCATCGGCGGTGCGCTCATCGTGCTGGTCGCCGCGTCGATCGCCTGGTTCCTGATCAGCAACGAGCGCTTCGAGTGGGACGTCGTCGCGGAGTACCTGTTCAACCCGAGCGTGCTGATGGGGCTGGGGATGAGCATCGCCCTCACGGTCATCGGCATGGTGCTCGGTTCCGTGCTCGGCACGTTCCTCGCCGCCGGCCAGCTCAGCGACTTCGTGCCGCTTCGTCTGGCCTGCATCGCCTTCGTCGGCTTCTTCCGCGGGGTCCCTCCGTTGGTGCAGCTCATCTTCTGGTACAACCTCGCCTACCTGTTGCCGAGCATCGACCTCGGGTTCGTGAGCTGGTCGACCAACGACGTCATCACGCCGCTGACGGCTGCCATCATCGGCCTCTCGCTGCACGAGGCCGCCTATATGGCCGAGATCATCCGCGGCGGCATCTCGTCGATCGACGAGGGCCAGCGCGACGGCGCGGCCGCGATGGGCTTCAGCCGTTGGCACACCTTCACACGCGTCGTCCTGCCGCAGGCGATGCGGGTCATCCTGCCGCCGACCGGCTCGCAGGTGATCGCGCTGCTGAAGGGCACATCGCTGGTCAGTGTCATCGCCATGGGCGATCTGCTGCACGCCGTGCAGGTGATCTACAACCGCACATACGAGGTCGTGCCGATGCTGATCGTCGCGGTGATCTGGTACCTCGTGGTCGTCACGGTGCTCACGCTGGTGCAGCGCCGTGTGGAGGCCCACTTCGGGCGCGGGACGACCCGCAGCGCGCAGCCGGCGACGACCGGGAAGGAAGAGCAATGACCCCGGATGAGGCATCGGGCCTGATCGTGCAGCCGGAGAGCGTCGACGAAGTGCCCGTCGTCGAGGTCTCGCACGTGAGCAAGAGATTCGGGAACCACCAGGCCCTCGACGACGTGAGTGTGAGCGTGTACGAGGGGGAGGTCGTCGCCGTGCTCGGGCCTTCGGGCTCCGGCAAGTCGACCTTGGTGCGCTGCATCGATCAGCTCGAATCGATAGACGGCGGATCGATGCGCCTCGACGGCGAACTGCTCGGCTTCGAAGAGCGCGGCGGGCATCTGCGCCCGCTCAGCGACGCGGGGCGCAAACGGCAGCAGCGCCGGATGAGCATGGTGTTCCAGCAGTTCAACCTGTTCCCGCACTGGACCGTGCTGCGCAATGTCACGGAGGCTCTCGTGCGGGTGCACGGCAGGACTGCGACCGACGCGCGCGACCGCGCGACCGTTCTGCTGGAACGCGTCGGCTTGGCCGAGAAGGCGGACGCCTACCCGCGGCATCTGTCGGGAGGGCAGCAGCAGCGCGTCGCCATCGTGCGCTCCGTCGCCGTCGATCCGCGCATCCTGCTGTTCGACGAGCCGACCAGCGCTCTCGATCCGGAGCTCGTCGACGAGGTGCTGCTCACGATGAAGGACCTCGCGGCGACGGGCCGCACGATGATCGTCGTCACGCACGAGATGGAGTTCGCCCGCGACGTCGCCGATCGGTGCGTGTTCATGGCTGACGGGAAGCTCATCGAAGACCGCCCGGCCGAGGACTTCTTCGACGACCCCCGCTCGACGCGCTTGCAGGCCTTCCTCGACCGCTCAGGGCGGAAGAACTCAGGGAGCGCGTGATGGCCGTCGTGTATGCGACCGGCGACCTTGTGCTCGAATGCGACGACTCCGCACCACTGCTGGCGGGGGCGAAGGACGTGCTGGCAGAGGCCGATCTGCTGATCGGTCACCTCGAGGTTCCGCACACGACGGCGACCGTGCAGATGTCGGCCGATGTTCCGGCGATCCCCGCGCCGCCGTCAGCGCTGGACGGGGCGGCGGCTGCCGGGTTCGACGTGGCCACGCTTGCGGGCAACCATGTCTTCGACCTCGGCGCGGTCGGCATCGCCGACACCAGGCGCCACTGCGCAGAGCGCGGCATCGCGACCGCAGGCGCCGGCGAGAACGACGACGAGGCGTGGGAGCCTGCGGTTCTCGAGCGCGGCGGCAGACGCATCGCGGTGCTCAGCGTCAACTGCGTCGGCCCGCGCGAGACGCGCGCGGGAAGCGCGAAGCCCGGATGCGCGTCGATCGACGTCGTCACCCACTACGAGCCCCGCGGCGCCAACCCCGGTGGCCCGCCGCGCACGTACACGTTCGCGCAGCCGCGCGACCTTGCGGCGTTCGTCGAGCGGGTCGCGCGGTGCGCCGAGACGGCGGACGTGATCGTCGCGCTGCATAAGGGTCTCGTGCACCAGCCCGTCGCCATCGCCGACTACGAATACGAGATCGCGCACGCCGCGATCGACGCGGGGGCCGCCGCCGTCGTCTCCCACCACGCGCACATCATGAAGGGCGTCGAGCTCTACCGCGGTCGCCCGATCTTCCACGGCCTCGGCAACTTCGCCACCGTCACGCGCGCCCTCGGCGGGCACGACGACGACAGCCCAGAGCGCCGAGCGTGGGCACGGGAGCGGGTCGCCCTGTTCGGCTTCGAACCCGATCCCGACACTCCCGACTACCCGTTCCATCCGGACAGCCGGAACACGGCGATCGCGGTGATCGACATCGACGACGCCGGTGTCGTGGCAGCGCAGCTCATCCCGTGCAGGATCGACCGCGCCTCCCGCCCCGTGCCTGTCACGGGAGCGGCAGGAGCCGCTGTCGCCGACTACATCCGGACCATCACCAGAGAGGCGGGGCTCGACACGACATTCGTGTTCAGCGGAGACCGCCTCACCGCCATGCCGACGAAGGAGACGACGAGATGACGACCAAGCCGCTCGAGGGGAAGACGGTCATCGACCTGACCACGGCGCTCGCCGGCCCCTATGCCACGCTGCTGCTCGCCGGTCTCGGCGCTCGCGTGATCAAGGTCGAGAACCCGACGCGCGGCGGCGACACCTCGCGCAACAACTCGCCGTACGTCACTTCCGACGGGCTGAGCGTGCAGCGCACCTCCGACGACGACATGTCGGTGTCGATGATGCTCCGTGGCCGCGGCAAGGAGTCGATCACCCTCAATCTGAAGCACCCGAGCAGCCGCGAGGTGCTGTTCGACCTCATTCGCGACGCCGACATCCTCGTCGAGAACTACAGTGCGGGCGTCACCAAGCGGCTCGGCATCGACTACGACTCGGTCCGGCCGCTGAACGAGAAGCTCGTCTACACCTCGATCAGCGGCTTCGGGGCGACGGGCGACCACGGCGACCGCAAGGCGATGGACACGATCATCCAGGCGATGAGCGGCGTGATGACCACGGCGGGAGAGCCGGATGATCCTCCCGTGCGCTTCGGCCTTCCGGTCGGCGATCTGGTCGCCCCGCTGTTCAGCGTGATCGGCACGCTGTCGGCCGTGATGCAGGCCGACAGAACGGGCACGGGCCAGCGGGTCGACGTCTCCATGCTCGGCGCGCTCACCTCGCTGGTCGCATGCGAACCGTTCGACGCGCTGGAGGCCATCGGCTTCCCGCTGCGCACCGGAGCATACGTTCCGCGACTGGCGCCGTTCGGCACCTTCCGAAGCGTCGACGGCTGGTTCGCCATCTGCGCGCCGACCGATCAGTTCTCCGCCGGCGTGCTGAAGGCGATCGGGCGTGATGATCTGCTCGGCTCCGCAGAGTTCGGCACCAGAGATGCCAGGGTCGCCAACGCCGACCGGTTGCACGGGCTGATCGCCGGATGGGCCGCGGAGCGCACCCAGCACGAAGTGCTCGCGGCGCTCGACGCGAACGGCGCGCCGGCGGCTCCCGTCCGCACGACGGCGGAGGCCGTTCGTGACCCCCAGGTGGTCTCCCGCAAGGAGGTCGTGCCGCTCGTGCACCCGAAGTTCGGCCACTTCGATGGGCTGTTCGGCTCCGGGCTGCCTATCGTGTTCTCGGAGACCGAAGCCGACCTCTCCGGCCCTGCGCCCAAGCTCGGTGAGCAGACCGACGCCGTGCTGCGCGAACTCGGGTACGACGAGGAGCGGATCCGCGTTCTGCGTGAGGAACACGTGCTGTGAGCGCCGCGGAGCCGGTGCGGATCGGGGTCGTCGGTGCCGACGTCCCCCGTCAGATCGTGCTCGCCGCCGGGGCGACACCCGTGCGCCTCTTCGGCGCATGGGAGGGCGACACGTCGGCCCATGCCCGCGAGCTGCTGGGCGCGGTCGACGCCGTGGCGGTTCGGCTCCTCGACGACCTGCTGGCCGGGCGGTGCGACGACCTGTCCGCTCTGGTCGTGTGCAACGACTCCGCCGCGCACCTGCGCCTGTTCTACGTGCTGCGAGTGCTCGCCTCGCGCGGCGACGTACCGTTCGGCGTGCATCTGCTCGACGCTCCGCGGGCAGGCGGAGCGCCGCGGCGGCGCTTCGTGTCGTGGCAGTACGCGCGACTGGCAGGGTTCGTCTCGGAGCAGACCGGCCGCACCGTCGATGCCGACGCGCTGGGCCGGGCCGCGGCCCGCGAGGCGCGGCTGGTGCGCGAGATCGACCGGATGCGAGCCCGTCGCATGGACGGCACGTGCTCGGGGGCCGCGGCTCTGGACGCCTATCGCGCGGCGCTGACGCTGCCGCCGGAGCAGGCCGCGGATGTCGTCGCGGGAGCCGTCGAGCCCGCCTCGGGGGCTGTTCCCGTCGTGGTCACGGGCAGCACTCATCCGGCCTCGTCCGTGTACACCGCGATCGAGCGGGAGGGGCTGCGCATCGTCGGAGAGGACCACGACGCCGGGGACGCCGCATGGATCGGCGCGGGGGTCGAGGCGGCGACGCCGCAGCGAGCGTTCGACGCTCTCGCCGAGGCGCACGTCGCACGTCCTCCGGCTGCGGCACGGTCGACGTCCGCCGAGCGCGCCGAGGCGCTGCGCGAGCTCGTCTCGGCCGCCGGCGCGCGCGCCGTGCTGGCCGTCGCGCGCGATCTCGATGACGCGCCCGCCTGGGACCTGAGCGCGCAGCGCGCCGTGCTCGAACCGCTCGGCGTGCAGGTCGAGGCCGCGCTGCGCATCGGCGCCGACGAGGCCGTGAGCGCAGTCGCCGAGCCGGCGCGACGGATCGCAGAGAACCAGGGAGAGCGGGCATGAGCGACGACCGGCTGACGAGTGCCGTGGAGGCGACGCGCTTCCAGAAGCAGTGGTTCCTCCAGACGACTCAGCGCGCCCGCGGCGGCGAGCCGATCGCCTTCCTGAACGCCGATGCGCCGCACGAGATCCTGCGCGCGTTCGACATCCCGTATGTCGTGACGCAGTGGTGGTCGTCGATCATCGCCGCCAAGCGACAGGGCCCGGCAGCCTTGGCGGCCCTCGCCGCCACGGGGCTGCCTGACTTCAGCGTGCAGTACGACGCGATCCCGCTCGGAGAGCAGCTCCTGCCCGAGGCGGAGCGCCCATGGGGCGGTCTGCCCCAGCCGAGGTTCGCGATCGCTGAGCGGTCGGGAGACGTCACCCAGAAGATCTTCGAACAGTGGGGGCAGCGCGAGGGGACCGAGACGTTCCTGCTGTCCCGAACGGCCGCCGATCCGGTGCCGTCCGACTGGTGGGAGCTCGTGCCGCACCGCTGGGAGGAGGCGTTCGGGGCTGAGCGCATCGACCTGCTCGAAGCGGAGATCCGGGAACTGATCAGCTGGCTCGAGGAGCGGACGGGGAAGGCCTTCGATGAGGAGCGGTTGGCCGACATCATGGCGCTCGGCAACGAGCAGGCGGAGTGGAACCGGAGAACCCGCGACCTGATCGCCGCGGCGCGGCCGACTCCGGTGGCCGTGAACGACACCATGCCAGCCGTGATGGTGCCGCAGTGGCACCGCGGCACGCAGTGGGCCGTCGATGCGGCCAAGCGGCTCTACGAGGACGTCGCGGAGCGCGTGGACGCGGGAGCGTCGCTGTGCCCGGACGAGCGGGTGCGGCTGATGTGGATCGGGCGCGGGCTGTGGAGCGACCTCGACATGTACCGCAGGTTCCAGGACGAGTTCGGTGCCGTGTTCGTCTGGTCGATGTACCTCGGCATCGCCGCCGACGGCTACGCCCGATACGGCGACGATCCGGTGCGCGCGCTGGCCGCGCGCTTCGTCGGCATCACCGACCAGCTCTACGTTCCGCCGTGGTCGAGCCAGTGGTACGTCAAGGAGGCGGTCTCGCACGGCGTCGACGGCGTCGTGCACCTGGTCGCCGACGACACCCCAGGCGCAGGCCTGATCACCGAAGCCTTGGAGCAGCAGGGCATTCCGGTGCTGGAGATCCGTGCGAACAACGCCGACGAGCGCTCCAGCCGCGAGGCGCGCGTCGGTGACCGGATCGCGGAGTTCCTCGGAACCCGGGTGACCGGGCGGTAGTCGAGTTCAGTCGTCGAGCTCGTCGAGAGCCGTCCGGCTCCGTCTGGCGGCGAGCCGGGAGGGAACGTGGCGGGGCCGGATGTCGGATGCACGCCGCGAGATCGCCTCGGCCTCCTCCTCGTCGTTGCCGAAGTACCCGCCGCCGAGGGCCTTCGATGCGCGTCGCAGCGCTTCGCGCATCTGCTCGAACGTCTCCTCGCCCAGCTCGGCCATCAGCCGGTCCTCGTGCTCTCGCAGATGCTCGGTGCAGCGGGTGAGCACCTCCCACCCCGGCTCGGTGAGCCGCACCAGCCGGATGCGTGCGTTGTGCGGGTGCGCTCCGGGCTCGATCAGCCCGCGCTCGATGAGCTCCTTGCACACGGTGTGCGCTGCCTGTGGGCTGACGAATGTGCGTCTGGCGAGGTGGGCGTTCGAGACGGGGAGACCCTCACCCAGCACCTGCAGCACCAGGAACTGCGACAGCGTGAGCGCCTCGGCCAGCGCGACGTTCTCGGTGAAGCGCGCGAACGCACGCGACAGGCGGGTGGAGCTGTAGCCGAGGCGGTCCATCGCCGAGACGCCTCGGGGATCTCGCGCGACTTCGCTCATCCTGAAACTCTAACGCGGGCACAGCGATCGGGGCGGGGGCGGCGCGCGCCCTGCGTGCTCACCATTCTCATCGTGTGTCGCGCGGCACGATGAGCGGGGTTCCTGTCACAGGATCCGGGATCACCACGTTCGGCAGGTCGAACACGTCGTGCACGAGCTCGGAGGTGATCGTCTCGGCCGGAGGACCCTGCGCGACGATCCGACCGTCCGCCATTGCGACCACGTGGCCGGCGTAGCGCGCGGCCTGATTGAGGTCGTGCAGGACAGCGACGACCGTGCGGCCGGAAGTGTTGAGTCGGTGCAGCAGATTCAGCACCTCGATCTGGTGGGCGACGTCGAGGAACGTCGTCGGCTCGTCGAGCAGGATCATCGGCGTCTGCTGTGCCAGCACCATGGCGATCCACACCCGCTGCCGCTGGCCGCCGGAGAGCTCGTCGACCCTGCGGGCCGACAGCTCACGCGTCGCCGTCTCGTCGAGCGCCTCGGCCACAGCGGCCTCGTCATCAGGCGACCACTGCCGCAGCATCCGCTGGTGGGCGAAGCGGCCGCGGGAGACCAGCTCGGCGACGGTGATGCCGTCAGGGGCCGAACTCGACTGCGGGAGCAGGCCGATCCGCGCGGCGATGCGCTTCGGCGACAGCTTCGCGATGTCCGCGCCGTCGAGCACCACAGCGCCGGCCGTCGGGCGGAGCAGGCCGGAAAGCGCGCGCAGCAGCGTCGACTTGCCGGACGCGTTGGGTCCGATGATCACGGTGAACGACCCCTGCGGCACACGGAAGCCGAGGTCCTCGCTGATGACGCGCTGGTCGTAGCGCAGCGTCACCGCTTCCGCCGATAGGCGGACGGCATCCGGTGTCGCGTCGACGGATGCGGACGACGGGTGCAGGGGGCCGAAGGGTGCGGACGCGGTCATGGCGCCTTCCTGATCTCGTGGGCGAGCAGCCAGACGAGGTAGGCCCCGCCGAGGACGACCGTGACGACGCCGACCGGCACGGTGAGGGGGATCAGATGCTGTGCGATCAGGTCGGCGGCGATCAGCAGCATCGCTCCGGAGGCTCCGGCGGCGACCAGCGGGATGGTCGCGGTGCCGCACAGGCGGCGAGCGATCTGCGGGGCCGACAGCGCGATGAACGAGATCGGGCCGGCCACCGCGGTCGTCACGCTCACCAGTGCCACGGCGAGGGCGATGGCGGTCCAGCGCACCACGGCGGTGTTCGCACCGGTCGCCCTGGCGGCGTCTTCGCCGAGGTCGAGCTGCCGCAGTCCGCGCGCGACCGGCGGCATGGCCGCAAGGAGCGCAGCCACGGCGACGACGGCCGGCCACCCGTTCTCGGCGGTGGCGCTGTTCAGGGTGCCAGCACCCCAGGCGGCGGCGAACAGCGCGGTGTCCAGTTCCGCCCGCAGCAGCAACCACGTGTTGAACGCCGACAGCATCGCGGAGACGCCGATGCCGACGACGATGAAGCGGAACCCCTGCAGACCGTCTCTGGAGGCCAGCAGCAGGATCGCCGCGGCCGCAGCGAAGCCGCCGATGAGCGAACCGGCTGTCAGCGCCGCCCATCCGCCTCCGGCCATCAGCACCAGGATCATGCCGGTGTACGACCCGCTCGCCAGGCCGATCACGTCGGGACTGGCCAGCGGATTGCGGGTGAACGTCTGGAACACCGCTCCCGCCGCGCCCAGGGCGGCGCCGAATGCGAGCGCCGACGCGGCTCGGGGCAGGCGCCACTCCAGCACGGCGGTGCGTTCGAGCCCGTCCGTCGCCCCGGTGAACGATCCGATCATCTGCGCGATCGTGACCGGGTAGTCGCCCAGCGCGAGCGCGGCCCCGCCGAGCAGAACGGCGACGGTGACAAGGGTCGCCGCGACCGCTGCGGTGCGCACGCGCACGACCGCGCGGCCGCGTGCCAGCACGAAGCGCCGGTGGCCGAACTCGACCTTCGCGCCGCTCACAGGGTGCTCGCCCGTCGGCGGCGCACCAGTGCGATCAGCACCGGAGCGCCGATGAACGCCGTGACGATTCCTGCCGGCA
The DNA here is from genome assembly GCF_900163665.1 of Frigoribacterium sp. JB110. Taxonomy (GTDB): domain Bacteria; phylum Actinomycetota; class Actinomycetes; order Actinomycetales; family Microbacteriaceae; genus Microbacterium. The sequence goes on along the minus strand of NZ_FUIA01000020.1, from coordinate 24,317 downwards.
TCTCGCCGGGCACGGCGACGCGGCCCGCCATGTCCGCGATCATGACGAGGGTGGGAGCGGCGAGCAGCGACACGGCGAAGATGCGCCGCTGATCTGTTCCGACGCACCAGCGCACGACGTGCGGAATCATCAGGCCGACGAAGGAGATCGGTCCGGCGATCGCCGTGGCCGTTCCGGCGAGCAGCGTGATTCCGACCACGGCTGTGACCTGTACGCGTACCAGTCGCACACCGTGCGAGCGGGCGACGTCGGTGCCGAGGGCGACGGAGTTGAGCGCAGGCGCAGCCGCCATGGCGAGCAGCAGCCCGATCAGCAGCAGCGGAGCCGTCGCGAGCAGAACGTCGGGCCCGCGTTCCAGCAGCGTGCCCGCGTTCCAGCCGCGCATCCTGTCGAAGACATCCGGATGGGTGAGGGTCACCCCTGTGGTGAGCCCCGACAGCACGGCGCCGACGGCGACGCCGGCCACCGTCATCCGGATCGGGTCGGTCGGCCCTCGCCGTGACGAGCCGAGCAGATACACGGCGGTGGTGATCACCAGCGCCCCTGCGCAGGCGAGCCAGACGTACTCGGATGGTCGGGTGATGCCGAAGAAGGCGATGCCGATCGCGATGAAGAACGCCGCGCCGGCGTTGACGCCGAGCACACCGGGGTCGGCCAGCGGGTTGCGCGTGAACGCCTGGATCAGCGCTCCTGCCACGCCGAGCGCCATGCCCACCATCACACCGGCCACGATGCGCGGTGCCCGCTGATCCCACACCACGAACTGCGCTTCCTCCGATCCGCCGCCGGTGAGCGCGGCCCACACGTCGCCAGGCGCAATCGGATTGGCGCCGACGAACAGCGAGGCCGCCAGGACGACGGCGAGCACCGCGGTCAGGCCGCAGATCCAGGCGCGCGAACGCCTGGCGGCCGCTCCCGTGACCACCAGGCGTTCGCGCGCGGGAGCGGTCAGCTCAGCCCTCCTGCAGGATGCTCTCGAGGTCGTCGAGAACGACCCCGCCGCCGTAGTATCCGACGCCGGTGATCCAGAATCCGAAGTCGACCACGTGCATGCTTCCGAAGGCATCGGCGTTGTCGGTGATCGCGTCGGGAACCGTGCTGGGGTCATCCGGATCGTTCGATGTGACCAGAACGAGATCGGCCGCACCCTGGCGCGCCTCCTCCGGTGAGATGTCGAGCGAGATGTCCTCCCACTCGTGCTCCGGGATCGTGAGGCCCGCGCACTCCAGCGCGCCGCCCGCGAAGGACGTCGGGCCGTACAGCGTCAGCCGCGTGTCACGGGGGCGGATCAGCTGCGCCGTCATGCCCGCGGTGTCGTACTCGTCGGCGATCTCTGCGCATCGAGCCTCGTAGTCGGCCTGCAGAGCCTCGAGTTCGTCCGAATCGCCGAGCGCCTCGGCCACCAGTGCGGCGTTCTCCTGCCACGGGTCGGCCTGCGTCGCCATGAACACCGTCGGTGCGACGTCGTCGAGTTGGTCGTACAGCGCCGAGTGGCGCGACTCCGTGCCGATGATGAGATCCGGTTCCAATGCGGCGATGCGCTCGACGCTCGGCTCGCTGATGGTGCCGACCATCTCGATGTCCGCGGCCTCTTCGCCGAGATAGGCGGGCACGCCGGTCTCCTCGCTGGCAACCGCAGTGCCGACCGGGGTCACGCCGAGAGCGACGGCCGTGTCCAGCTGCACGGGTTCCAGCACGACCACACGCTGCGGGTCATCCGGAACGTTCGTCTCGCCGCGCGCGTGGGCGACGGTGTGGGTCGACCCTTCCGGCTCCTCCGACTCTGCGGATTCGGCGGGGGAGCAGGCGCTCAGCAGAAGTGCGGCGATGGCGACGGCGCCGAGCCCCGTGGCGGGGCGCAGCAGAGTGCGGGAGGTGGTCATCGGGATCCTTCGGGTCGGGGAAGCGACGGCAAAAGGAAGATTAGCTGAGGCTAACCTAAATGTCACATTGGTCTGCTTCTGCGCGGCCCGAACGGCCATGAGCCGTGTCGGCGTACTACTCTGCGTACCCCAGCTCGTCGAGCAGGGCCAGGCCGCTGGAGGCCCATTCGATCTCACCGCGGGCTCTGGCGACGAGGTTCTCGTAGCCGAGGCGCTTGAAGGCGACGACGCGGGCGTGGTCCTCGCGGGGAGTGACCTCGAGGCGGTCGCGCAGCATCGGCGTCGCCCGCGCCTGGACGCGCTCGAGCTCCGCCTCCCACTGTGCGAGCTCACCCCGCCAGTGCTCGATGTGGTCGCGGAAGAAGGCGCGAGCGGCGCTCTGGTCCGCGTTCTCGAGGTATGACGCCTTCAGCGTCGCGGGCTCTCGCACCCGCGAGTAGGACAGCGGCCCGTTCATCCAACCGAGGTAGTCGCTCTCGCCCGTCGGCGTGACGTGGTACATCCGTCGCCTGCCGCGCTCGCCGCGGGTCTGCTCCTCCGCCTCGACGAGGCCCGCTGCCTCCATCTTGCGCAGCTCGGGGTAGATCTGGCTGTCCGGCGCGTGCCACAGATGCCCCACCGAGGTGTCGAACTTCTTCTGCAGGTCGTACCCCGACTGGGGGCCGACGCGCAGCAGAGCGAGAAGAGCGTATCGAAGGCTCATGAGCGGGAGAAGGTCCTTTCTGCGGCTGGTGGCTTCGCTGCGGCACCGGCCGATGTGCGAAGGGGGCCCGAGCGACTTGCGTCACCCGGACCCCCTCGAGCTTATTGACCCGGACGTCCGTTTCCGGTCATCCGGATCTCACCGCGTCACTTGGTGTAACCGGTGCGCCATCCGCCCTGGTAGGTCTCGCGGGCGACCGACGAGAACGGAACCGGGCTGACGACCGCGCGGACCTCGGTCTGCTCGTGCTTCTCGACCGACGCCTTGCTGGTGCCGCCGTTGGGCTCGCCCCAGACGACCTTGACCTCTGCACCGTCCGGCACATCAGGGTTGACCGTGCCGAGCGACAGGCCGCGGCGCTCGTTCGAGCTGTAGCCGGTGAACATCGAGAAGCCGACGTTGTTGCCGTCCGCGTCGACGACCGAGTCGTAGTTCGCCGAGCCGTAGTTCGCCAGCGGCAGGTCGAAGAACTTGTAGTTCGGGCCGTCGACGTTCAGCAGCGACGTCCACACCTTGCCGAGATCTTCGGCGTTCCACTCGAGCGTGACCTTGCGGCGCTGCGTGGCCGGGTCGACCTTCTCCAGCGCGTCGCGACCGATGAAGTCGTGGTCGAACTTCACGAACGGGCCGTAGCCGAGCTCCCACGGAGTGAGGTAGTAGTCCTCGATGTTGTCCGACACGAACGAGCCGGCGAGCGTGCCCGTCGCCTCGTAGCTGTCGGCGCCGAGCCACTTGCGGTAGCCGGCCTCGGCCTCGCCGCTGTACACGGCGGGCAGCGGCGAGGGGATCCAGCCCGACTCCAGCGTGTTCGACGGGTAGGCGCGCGAACCGACGGGAACCAGGCCGAACTCGGCGCCGGCCTCGACGATCGTGTCGCGGATGATGTCGTGGTCCTCGTACGGGCCCCAGATCTCGAGGCCGGGGGCGCCTGCCATGCCGTGGCGCAGCGTGCGGACCGACTTGCCGGCGATGGTCATCGTCGACATGTTGAAGAACCTCAGCTGCTCGAGCGGACCGCCGTTCAGCTTCTCGATGACGTTCCAGGCCTGCGGGCCCTGGATCTGGAAGCGGTAGTAGCGGCGCTCGACGGCGTGGCCGTACGGGCGCGAGGGCGAGCGGCGGTCGACCGTCAGCTCGAGGTTCTTGTAGTCGCCGGTCTCGCCGTGGTACCAGAGCCAGTTCGACGCGGGAGCGCGGCCGACGTAGACGTACTCGTCCTCGGCCTCGCGGAACAGGATGCCGTCGCCGATGACGTGGCCGGATGCCGTGGTCGGCACGTACTGCTTGGCCTTGTCGACGGCGAAGTTCGCCACCGAGTTGATCGCGGTGTCGCTGATGAGCTTGATCGCGTCGGAGCCCTTCAGGAAGACGTTGTCCATGTGGTGCGACTGGTCGTAGAGCACGGCGGTGTCACGCCACGCCTTCTGCTCCTTGATCCAGTTCTGGAAGTCGGCCGGAACGACCGGGTAGATGTACGAGCCGATCTGCGAGTTGCGGAGCAACTCGACCGAGTTGCCAGCCGCATCGATGGCCTGCTGGAGATTCTGAGGTGCCACGGTGAACCTTTCTGTGGATTTCGTAGTGGGTCTATCGGGTCAGGAGTTGAAGACGATGGTGTGGTTGCCGTGTCGGATGACGCGGTCTTCTGCGTGCCATTGCACGGCGCGGGAGAGCACGGCGCGTTCGACGTAGGCGCCGCGCTTCTGCATGTCGAGGGCGGTCATCGCGTGGTCGACGCGGGCGACGTCCTGCTCGATGATGGGGCCCTCGTCGAGCTCTTCCGTGACGTAGTGCGCGGTCGCGCCGATCAGCTTCACGCCGCGTTCCTTGGCCTTGCGGTAGGGGCCGGCGCCGATGAAGGCGGGCAGGAACGAGTGGTGGATGTTGATCACCGGCACGCCGACCTTCTCGAGGAACGAGTCGGAGATGACCTGCATGTAGCGGGCGAGGACGACGAAGTCGACGTTCCCGTCGAGAAGTCGGAGGATCTCGGCTTCGGACTGCGACTTGTCCGCACCCTGCTGTGAGGGCACGTGGAAGAACGGGATGCCGAAGGTGCGCACGTCGTCGGCGACGTCTGTGTGGTTGGAGATCACCATCGGGATCGACACGGGCAGCTCGCCGCGGCGGTGGCGCCACAGCAGTTCGAGCAGGCAGTGGTCGCTCTTCGAGGCCAGGATCGCCATCCGCTTCCGAATGGACATGTCCTGCAGCTTCCATGTCATGCCCAGCGGTTCCAGCGTCGCGGCCAGGTCGGCTGCGATGTCGGGCTGGGCGGCGACGAAGTCGGTGCGGTGGAACACCACGCGCTGGAAGAAGTGCCCGTCTTCAGGGTCGGTGGAGTGCTGGTCCAGCGAGATGATGTTGCCCTTGTTGCGATTGATCAGGGCGGAGACCGTCTCGACGATGCCCGGATGATCCGGACCGTCCACGACGAGGCAGGCGTGGTCGATGAGCTGGGGAATGTTGTCGGTCATAACGCCATCCTTACGCAACCTTGGCGGCGAACTTCTCGGCCCACTCGGCCGTGGCCTTGAGACCGCCGAAGGTGTAGAAGTGCAGCTTCACGTCGCCTGAGGCCGGGTTCGCCGCGTTCCGGTCCGCCAGATCCGTGATGAAGCGGTCGGGCCCAGCCGTTCCCATCAGGTTCGTCAGCGAGAACCCGTACTTCTTCACGATCATCGCGTTCGCCCCGATCCCGAAACGACGGGCGAAGTTCAGCAGACGCTTGATGCCCGCAGGCCCCGGCGTGCCGATCCGGATCGTGGCGTCGATGCCCAGGCCGCGCACCCGGTCGATCCAGTTCTCGACAGGCTCCGTGTCGAAGCCGAACTGCGTCAGGATGACCGCACCCAGGCCCTGCTCCTTGAGCGAGGACGCCTTCTTCTCCAGGTGCTCCCAGAGCAGCTCGTCCGAGATGTCGGGGTGCCCCTCCGGGTAGCCAGAGATCGACACCTCCTTCACGCCGTACTCCGGCAGCACACCGCTGCGGATCAGGTCATACGCACTGTCGTACGGACCCTCGGGCGTGGCCGGGTCGCCGCCGACCGCGAACACGTGCTCGCTGGCCCCGACCTCCTGCAGCGCCGCCAGGAACTCGCGCAGCTGAGCCTCAGAGCCGATCCGGCGGGCCGAGATGTGCGGCACCGGCACGAATCCGGCCTCCTTCACGGCCTTCGCCGCCGCCACACGCATCTCCAGGTCTTCGTTCCCCAAGAACGTCACATTGATGCGCGTTCCCTGCGGAATCGCGTGCTGTGCCTCGAGCAGACCAGGCACGTCCTTGCCGGTCATCTCGAGCGAGAAGTCGTCGATGAGCTTCGCCTGAGCAGTCACAGGGTTTCCTTCCGGGTAACGACGCCACCGCGGCGTGGCCGTCAATGAGGACAATACCTATGACCATAGGGATTGTCCAGGGGCAGTTCCGGGAAAGTTTCGTGAGACGGAAACGGGCCGGATCCGATCGAAGTTTCACATTTTCATCACGCACGGATAAAGATCTTTGACTTTGGTCCGTGCTGACATGCATGATGAATCTCACACAACAGCGTGTACCCGAGCCAATGGAGGCCGCATCATGAGGAAGACCCTGCCTGTCATCGCCGCCCTGGGCGTTGCGGCACTCGCATTCACCGGCTGCACCGACTCCGCGGCTGACCCCGATTCGAACGGATCAGGCGACGGCGACAGCGGCGACCTGCGCACCGTGCGCGTCGCCGCACTGCCGATCGCCGAGACCGGCGCCATCTGGGCCGCCGAGACGGAGGGCATCTTCGCCGACCACGGCCTCGAACTCGAGATCATCCCCTCGCAGGGCGGCGCCCAGGCGATCCCTGCGCTGCAGAACGGCGACATCGACATCGCGATCGCCCAGCCGTTCGGCGCCTTCCGCGCCAACCTGGCCGACCTGCCCATCCGGATCATCGGCAACTACGCGAACAGCAACGCTGAGGGCGAAGACGTCAACTCCGTGGTCGCCGGTGCTGACTCCGGCATCACCGACCTCGCCGATCTCAGCGGCAAGCGCGTCTCGGTGAACTCCCTCGGGGCGGCCGGCGACGTCACGATCATGAAGGCCGTCGACGACGCGGGCGGCGACTCCTCGACCATCGAGTTCGTCGAGGTCGCCTTCCCTGAGGTGCCTGCCCAGCTCGATGCGGGCAACATCGACGCCGCGTGGGCGCCCGACCCCTTCCGCAACCAGGTCGTCGACGCCGGCGGTGCCGACCTCGTCTACCCGTACCAGGCGACGATCCCCGGCCTGACGGTTCTCACCAACGTCACCTCGACCGAGGTGCTCGACCGCGACCCGGAGCTGATCGAGGACTGGTCCGCTGCGCTCGACGAGGCGCTGCAGTTCGCCGCCGAGAACGAGGACGCCGTGCGCGAGGCGATCGCGAGCAACCTCGAGATCCCCGCCGAGGTCGTCGACGGCATCGTGCTTCCGGAGTTCACGACCGAGCTCGACACGGATGATCTGCAGTCGCTGATCGATCTGGGCATCGACTACAGCGTGCTCGACGGCGAGCCGAGCCTCGACGAGCTGGTCACCGAGTAGCGCGCACACTCCCCTCACCCGAAAGGAGCCGGTGTGCGTCAGACGCGCAAGATCCTGCTCGGCACCCTCGGCGTCGTGCTGTTCTTGGCGGCGTGGCAGCTGCTGCCCATGGTCGGCCTGGTCGACCCGCAGTACCTGCCGTACGCCACGGACACCCTCGCGAGGCTCGGCAGCGACACGCTCGACCTCGAGTTCTGGCGGAACGTGGGCCGCACGCTGCGCGGCTGGATCATCGGCCTGGTGATCTCCGCGGCTGCGGCGGTCGTGCTCGGCACCGTGATCGGGCTGGTGCCGTTCCTGCGGCGCGCGACCCACACCACGGTCGAGTTCCTCCGTCCCGTGCCGTCGGTTGCGCTCATCCCCATCGCGGTGCTGGTGTTCGGTCTGCAGCTGCCGGCCACGCTCATGCTGATCGTCTACGCCAGCTTCTGGCAGATCTTCGTACAGGTGCTCTACGGCGTCGCCGACGTCGACACCGTCGCCCGTGACACGGCGCGCAGCTTCGGCCTCACCCGCAGCGAGCAGATGTTCCGCGTCGTGCTGCCGACCGCACTGCCCTACCTGTTCACCGGGCTGCGTCTGGCGGCATCCGTCGCGCTCATCCTGTCGGTGACCGGCGAGATGCTGATCACCGCGACGGGGCTGGGCGGCAGGCTCGTGCTGCTGCAGTCATCGGGCGACTGGGCCGGCGTCTACGCGGTCATCGTCGTCACGGGTCTGCTCGGCCTCATCATCAACATGGTGTTCCGGATGATCGAACGCCGGTCGCTCGGCTGGCATCAGTCGGTAAGAGGGGAGGAAGTGCTGTGACGCTCTACACGACGACCGTCGTCACGCCCCGCCGGGGAGCCGAACGGGCGCGCAGGTTCTTCGAGAGCGCAGGTTTCGCCCTCGGCCTGCCGATTCTGCTGCTGCTGGTCTGGGGTGTGTGGGGAACGGCAGCACCTGCGCAGTTCTTCCCATCGCCCATCGTGATCGCGCAGGCGTTCGTCGACACCTGGATCGGCCCGGCCTTCGTCGAGGATGTGCTGCCCAGCCTGTGGCGCTTGGGACTGGGCATCGTGCTCGCCATCGTCGTCGGGGTCGCGCTCGGCACCCTGATCGGCCTGGTCAGGTGGCTGCGCGAACTGTCGGAGCCGGTGCTCGAGTTCTTCCGTGCGGTGCCGCCGCCGGTGCTGATCCCCGTCGTGACGCTGCTGTTCGGCCCGTTCGACACCGGCAAGGTGATCCTGATCGTGGCCGGATCGATCTGGCCGGTCCTGCTCAACACGATCGACGGCATCCGCAGCGTCGACTCAGTGATGACCGAGACCGGGCGGTCGTACTCGCTCACGTCGGCGGAGCGGCTGCGCTACCTGCTGCTGCCCGCCGCGAGCCCGCGCATCATGGCCGGCATCCGCCAGGCCCTCTCGGTCGCGCTGATCCTGATGGTGATCAGCGAGATGTTCAACTCGTCATCCGGATTCGGGTACCGGATCCAGTACTTCCAGCGCAACTACCTCATCCCCGAGATGTGGAGCGGCATCGTGCTGCTCGGTCTGATCGGGGTGGTGCTCGCGGTGCTGTTCGGCTTCGCCGAGCGCCGAGTGCTGCGCTGGTACCACGGTCTCAAGGAGGTGGAGCGTGCCTGAAGCGCTTCTGAAGGTCTCGAGCCTTCGCAAGGTGTACGAGTCGGCGACCGGTTCGGTGGAGGCGATCGGCGACATCGGCTTCGAGATGGGAAGCGGTGAGCTGATCTGCATCGTCGGGCCGTCCGGATGCGGCAAGACCACGCTGCTGAAGTGCATCTCGGGTCTGCTGGCTCCGACATCCGGCAACGTCGAGCTCGACGGCAAGAAGGTCGTCTCGCCGCCGCCCAACATGGCGCTCGTGTTCCAGGAGTACGGCCGCAGCCTGTACCCGTGGCTCACGGTGCGCGGCAACGTCGAGCTGCCGCTGCGGCACAAGAAGCTGCAGCGCACCGAGCGCGAGGAACTCGTGATGGACGCGCTCACGGCCGTTGGTCTCGACCACGCGGCGGACACCTACCCGTGGCAGCTCTCCGGCGGTATGCAGCAGCGCGTGGCGATCGCCCGCGCCGTGGCGTATCAGCCTGAGGTGCTCATCATGGACGAGCCGTTCGCCGCCGTCGACGCCCAGACGCGCGCCGACCTTGAGGATCTGGTGCGCCGTCTGCACCGCGAGCGCGGCATGTCGATCCTGTTCGTCACGCACGACATCGACGAATCCGTCTATCTCGGCGAGCGCGTGATCGTGCTGTCGAAGTCGCCGACCTGGGTGCAGGAGGATCTGCACATCGACCTCGACGACGAACGCGACCAGATCACCACCCGCGCCCTGCCGCGGTTCACGGAGCTGCGCACGCACGTGTACGAGCAGATCCAGCGGGCCAAGCGCGGCGAGGCGGTGCGGCCGGTAGCGTGACCATCGTGACGATGCGCAGCCGGAAGCCGAGGCGCCTGCTGCTGTCGCTGCTGGGCAACCACGTCGTCGACGAGCACGACGACTGGATCAGGGCGGCGACCTTCCTCGAGGTGCTCTCCGGCGCCGGCATCGGGCAGGCGACCGCGCGGGCGACGCTCGATCGGATGGTCGTGGTCGGCATGCTCGAACGGCGCAAGGACGGCCGCGAAGTCGCCTTCCGTCCGACCGCGCACGCCAGGCGGGTCATCCGGGGCGCATCGGCGCGGGTGCACGGCCCGCGACCATTCGAACCGACCGGTGACGGGTGGACGCTGGTCACCTTCGCGCTGTCGGAGAAGCATCGCCACACCAGGCACAGGCTGCGCGCGGCCCTGCTGTGGGAGGGTTTCGGGGCGGTGCGAGACGGGCTCTGGATCGCGCCGGGCGAGGTCGACCTCACCACCGCCCTGGCGCGGCTGCAACCGGATCTGCCGGATGGCGCGGTCGTCGCCTTCCGCGCGCATGAACTGACGTCGTTCCCCGTCGCGCCGGCGGTCGCCGACGCGTGGGACCTCGCGGAGATCCGGGCACAGCACGAACTGTTCCTGCGCGAATGGGGCGGCGAGCCGTCGCTGGAGCAGCCGCTCGTCGACCAGACGGCGCTGGTGGCGGACTGGCTCACGCTGCAGCGCACCGATCCGCGTCTGCCGCAGGAGTTCCTCGACCCCGACTGGCCCGCCCCGCGCACCGTCGAGGCGTTCCGCACCTGGATGAACGCGCTCGCCGCTCCCGCCGCTGAGGCGTTCGGCTCGCTCGTGGGGGAAGCGGTCGCGCCGAGAAGATCGGGCGTGTGACGCGCGCCCGACACGCCTGAGAACGTTCAGGGGAAGCCAGGAGAAGTTCCGCCCGGCGGGAGCAGGACGCCGATGCGGCTGCGCCGTTCCAATCCAGGAACGCGACGGTGCCGAATCAGCAGTGAGCCGTTGATCGCGGCTCCTGTCAAAGGAGGAATCATGCGTTTCATCCCCACCAAGGTCCACGGCGTTCTGGACTATCTCGTCGGCATCGCGCTGATCGCCGCGCCGTGGCTGTTCGGCTTCGCAGACATCGGCGGCGCAGCGATGATCATCCCCATCGTGCTCGGCGTCGGCCTGATCGTCTACAGCCTGTTCACCCGCTATGAGTGGGGCCCGTTCGGTCTCATTCCCATGCCCGTGCACCTGGTGTTCGACATCGTCGCCAGCGTCTTCCTTGCGGTTTCGCCCTGGTTGTTCGGCTTCGCCGACAATGCGGTGAACGTCTGGCTGCCGCACGTGGTCGTGGGTGTCGCGGTCATCGTCGTGGTGATCTTCACGCAGCCCCAGCCCGAACCGAAGCGGTCTCACGATTCCGGTACGGCCTGACCGTTCGCACGATCCCGGGTGTCCTGTCCGAGCGATTCCGGCCGTCGACTCGGGGGAGGGGGCGGCCGGCGGATAGATTGGGCTGGTGCCGCGTCACCCATCCCACGGAGTGCCCAGATGACGATCGCCCGCCCCGCCCTGAGCGTGCTCACCCGCGTGCGCAGCGCGCTGTCGTCGCTCGGGCCGAGCGAGGCACGCGTCGCGGACGTCGTGATCGAGCGCCCGGATGACGTGGTCGGCTGGTCGACGGCCGAACTCGCGGAGGCCGCAGGCACGTCGACGGCAACCGTCATCCGCGCCTGCCAGAGCCTGGGCTTCCGCGGCTTCCAGCACCTGCGACTCGAGCTGGCGCGCTCGGCGCCCATGGTGCCGCGCGACGAGGACGACATCGCGCAGAACACCTTCGACGACGCGGTCGAGGCCGTGCGCCTGGCGCAGGAGAGCGTCGATCCGGCACAGATCGAACTGGTGGCGCGCGCGCTGGATGACGCCCGCCGCGTCGTGCTGGTCAGCAACGGCTTCTCCGGCCCGCCGCTGCAGGACTTCGCCATGCGGCTGTCGACGCTCGGGCGCGGCGTCGAGGCTCCTGTCGACCCGCTCGCGCAGCAGTTCGCCGCGCACACTCTCGGCGAGGGCGACTTGTGCCTTGTGCTGAGCTACTCCGGTGCGAACGTGCAGACGCTCCGCGCGTGCCAGGCCGCTGCCGACCGCGGCGCGAGAGTCGCCGTCATCACCAGCTACGTGCGTTCCCCGATCGGCCGCACCGCTCACCTCGTCGTCGCCACCGGTCCGGCCGGTGAGGCGCACGACGTCGACCCGTTCCTCGCGCGCCTCGGCCACACCGTCGTGCTGCACGCGCTGCACTCCGCGCTCGCACCGCGATCCGGCGTCGCCGAGATGCGCCACGTCGTCGCCGAGGCCCTCACCGAGGACTGAGCCGGCCGCCACCCCGGTTCCGGTTCCCCGAAGTGCGGTTCCGCTGGAGCCTTGGTGCAGTTTCGGGTACCGGAGCGGTGGGCCGCGGTGCTGTGGCGCGTCTCGGCGCATCGCGGCACCGCAGGCTCATCCGGCGTTCACCTGCGCGTAAGGCGCGCGTCAGCGGCTCGTCGTTGTTGAAGGTCACTCTGTCGTTGTAACCACGTTTCACATCAGATGAAACGCACGTAACGACACGAGAGGATCCGGATGCGGCGGATCGAGATCGACGGCCTGTTCAACTCCCGCGCGATGGGAGAGCCGACGTGGCTCGTCCGTTCCGGTGCGCCGGAGCTGATCACGCCGGCCGGTGCCGAGACGCTGCGCGAGCTCGGGGTCTCTGCGGTCGTCGATCTGCGTGAGCCGAGCGAGGCAGGATCCCCTTCCCACGGCCTGCCGGTGCGCAGCCTTCCCGTCTACGGCAGGCCGGCACCGCTGACGGGGCGGATCGAGAACATCTACGAGGGGCTGCTGCGCGAGCGCGGCCGTGCACTGACCGAGGCAGTCGGCGCCGTCGCCGACGCAGACGGCGCCGCGCTGGTGCACTGCACGGCCGGCAAGGATCGCACCGGACTCGTGATCGCGCTCGCGCTCGCCGCATCCGGGGTCTCGGTCGAGGACATCGAGGCGGACTACGCACGATCGGGTGAGTACGTGCGCCCCGTGCGCGAGCCCGTTGCGCGCAGGATCGCCGAGGACGCCGCGCCGGCGGATCGCGCCGAGATCCTGCGCCTGCACCTCGACAGTCCCATCTCCGCCATCACCCACGCGCTCGACGTCATCGGCGAGCTCGGCGGTGCCGACGCCTACCTCGCCCGTCACGGACTCTCCGACGCACAGTTCGTCGCACTGCGCGCCAAGCGGGCCTCGGGTTCTCCTGCGGCTCCGGTCGGCGCGCCGGGCATGCCAGCGGCGGTGTCGGCATGAGCCGCGCCACCGGCCGCCTCACGGTGCTGCACGTCAGCGACGTGCACGCCACGCGCGACGGCCTGCTGTACGACAGGATCGACGGCATCGAGCGACTCCGTGCCGTCGGTTCGTACGCGCGGGAGGCGGGGATCACCCCGGAGGCGATCGTCATCACGGGCGACCTGATCCAGCGGGGGCACGCGGCCGCCTACCCCCGCGTGCAGGCCGCCATCGACGACCTCGAACAGGCGGCAGGGGTGCCCGTGCTGACCGTGCTCGGCAACCACGACGATCCGGGTGCCGCAGGCGCCCTGCGCGACCACGCCGCAGGGCACTTCCGAACCGTGCACGTCGCAGGGCTCCGATTCGTGCTGCTCGATTCTTCGGCGGGAGCGCTCGGCGCAGAACAGCTGGCATGGCTGCGAGATCAGGTGCGCGAGCCGTTCGGTGCCGGCACCGTCGTCGCGCTGCACCACCCGCCGCTCGGCTCACCCATGCCGGCGCTCGCGAAGGCTGGCCTCGCCGACGGACAGTGCCTCCTCGACGCCCTGGCGGACAGCGACGTCAGGGCGGTGCTGGCGGGGCACTTCCACCATCCGCTCTCGGCCACGCTGCGCGGCGTGCCGATCTCCGTCGGCCCCGCCCTCGCCTACCACCAGGTGATGAACGCGGGCCCCGACCGCGTCAGCGGCCACGACCAGGCCATGTTCTCGCTCGTGCACCTGCTGCCAGGCGGCGTCGCGGCCACCAGCGTCAGCCTCGAGACCCCCGCACCTCTGTTCTCCCAACCCGTCTCCGCCTGACCGGCATCGGTCATCCGGAGCACCCACCACCTCAATCGACGTTCCAACGGAAGGCACCACCATGTCTCGCAGGATCCATCGCCTCGCCCCGATCGCCGCCGTCGCCGTCGCCGGTGCGGCGCTCGCCGGATGCTCGTCATCCGACACCAGTGCCGACGCCGCAGGCGACGGCCCCTCCTCCATCACGCTGTACACCTCGGAGCCGCAGGAGAAGATCGACGCGGTCGTCGCGGCCTTCAACGAGGAGAACCCGGATGTGACGGTCGAGGTCTTCCGCGCGGGAACCGGTGACCTCACCACCCGTGTCGCCAGCGAGCAGGCGGCAGGAGACGGCATCCAGGCCGACGTGTTCCTGGCCGCCGACGCCGCCACCTTCGAAGAGTACGCAGCGGACGACCTGCTGCTGGAGTACGCCCCGGCCGACATCGAGAACATCAACCCGGATGTCGTCGACCCCGAGGGCTACTACACCGGAACCCGCATCATCCCGACGGTGATCGCGTACAACACCACCATGGTCGACGAGCCGCCGGCGTCGTGGCAGGAGCTCACCGACAGTGCGTACGCCGACCAGATCGTGATGCCGAACCCGGATGTCTCCGGTGCCGCGGCGTACAACGCCGCCGTCTGGGCGAACACGCCGGAGCTCGGCACGGAATGGATGGAGCAGCTGGCCGAGAACAGCCCCGTCATCGCCGACAGCAACGGTCCCACCTCGCAGGCCATCGCCACCGGTGCGCAGCCGGTCGGCGTCGTCGTCGACTACCTGGTGCGCGAGCTCGCGGAGCAGGGCTCGCCGATCGATGTCTCCTACCCGTCGGAGGGCGTGCCGTACGTCTCGCAGCCGGTCGGCATCTTCTCCAGCACGGATGAGGAGGCAGTCTCGAAGGCGTTCGTCGACTTCCTCGTCAGCGAGGAGGGCCAGAAGCTCGCGGTCGAGCAGTCGTACCTGCCGATCCGCAGCGACGTCGGCACCCCGGAAGGCGCGCCCGCCATGGACGACATCGCCATCCTCTCGCCCGACCTCGAAACCATCCAGTCCACGCAGGACGAGGCCGTCGAGACCTTCCGCTCATTGTTCTTGTGACCGACAGCACCCTGAGCGCACGTCTCGCGGCCCCGGTTCTCCGCCGGGGCCGCGGGCGCGGCGGTCCTGCGGACGGGGCGCGCTGGCTGACGGCTGCGCTGTGGGCTGCGGTGGCGTTCTTCGTGCTGCTGCCGATCGCGGCGATCCTGTATCTCGCGGGCGACGGCAGTCAGATCGGCGTGCTGCTCGACGGCGATGTGCTCGTCGCCGCACGCAACAGCTTCGTGTCGGCCGGCGTCTCCGCCGTGTTCGCGGTGGTCGTCGGCACCGCGCTCGCCGTGCTGCTGGACCGCACCGACATCGCAGCCCGCGGGCCGCTGCGGCTTCTCGCACTCAGCCCCCTGCTGATGCCGCCGTTCGTCGGTGCGATCGCATGGCTCGGCATCATGGGACCGACGAGCCCTGTCAATCTGTTCTGGCGCGACGCGTTCGGCGCCCCGCTGTGGTCGATCTACGGCGAGGACGGCGTCATCCTGCTGCTCACCGTGCACAGCTATCCCATCGTGATGCTGATCGTCTCCGCCGCGCTGCGCCGCATTCCGAGCGACCTCGAGCAGGCGGCCCGGATGAGCGGGGCCGGGCCGTTCCGCGCAGTCGTGTCGGTCACGGTGCCGCTGCTGCGCCCGGCGCTGCTGTCGTCGTTCATCGTCGTCGCGGTCGGCAACCTCGCCGACTTCGGCATCCCGTCGATCATCGGCCTGCCTGAGCAGTACGTCACGCTCGCCACCCTCGTCTACCGCTACCTGCAGTCGGGCACCGTCGACGAGCCGCTCGCGATCGTCGCGACGATCGGCGTCGTCGTGCTGATCCTCGCACTGCTCGGGCTCGTCGCGCAGTCGCTGATCGCGGGGCGAGGGAACCAGCTCGACACGTCGAACGCCGTCGTCGTGCGGGTCGGCCTCGGCCGCGCACGAGTGACGGCGGCGCTCGTCACGTGGGTCGTGGTGCTCACGGTGACGGTGCTGCCGCTGATCGCCCTTGCCACCCAGACGCTGCTGCGCGCCCCCGGCGTTCCGCTCGCGTGGGAGAACCTCACGCTCGACCATCTCGTCACCGCGGTCACGAGCACGACCGCGCTCACCGGTGCGGGCAACTCGGTCATGCTGGCGGGGCTTGCGGCTCTCGTCTGCGGCGTGCTCGGTCTCGGCATCGGGGTGGTCGTCGCCCGCGTCCGCACTCGCGCGGCCCGTGCGCTCGGCGCGACGGCGAACCTGCCGCAGTCGGTGCCGGGCATCGTGATCGCGGTGGCGTGGCTCGTGCTGGCACCGTCGCTCGGGCTGTTCAACACCCCGTGGCTGATCCTGTGCGCCTACGTGACCAGCTTCATCGCACTCGTCGTGCAGGCCGTTGCGGCGCCGCTGGAATCGACGCCAGCCAGCGCCGAGGAGGCGGCCCGGATCTCGGGCGCCGGTCGGCTGCGATCGCTCGTCGACATCACCTGCCGGATGGCGCTGCCCGCGGCGATCTCCGGAGCAGTACTGGTCGCGGTGACCGCCGTGCGCGAGCTGACGCTGTCGGTCCTCCTGCTGTCCCCGGGCTCGCAGACGCTCGGCGTCGCCATCTTCAACTTCCAGCAGGCCGGCGCCTTCAGCACTGCGTCGGCCTGGTCGCTCATCGTCGCCGTGTTCGGCCTCGCCTTCATCTCGCTCGTCACTCGGCGATCCCGTTAGGAGTATCCGGATGTCATCCGTCACCCTCGATTCCGTCTTCGTCCGCTTCCCCGGCGGTGCGCTCGGTCTGCAGGACGTCGACTTGCGCGTCGCCGACGGCGAGTTCCTCGCACTGGTCGGCCCGTCCGGTTCCGGCAAGACCACGCTGCTGCGCACGATCGCAGGGTTCACACCTCCCTCATCCGGCGCCGTTCTGATCGGCGACCGCGCGGTGGCGGGACGGGGCGACTTCGATCCGCCGGAGAAACGGGGTCTCGGCATGGTGTTCCAGCAGCACGCCGTGTGGCCGCACTGGAACGTCGGGCGCAACGTCGAGTACCCGCTGCGGCGCGCGGGCGTCCCGCGCGCCGAGCGCCGCGTCCGTGTGGCCGAGACCCTCGAGCTGGTCGGGTTGGAGGGGTACGCCCAGCGCGACCCTGCGACGCTCTCCGGAGGGCAGCGCCAGCGCATCGCCCTCGCCAGGGCGCTGGTCGCCCGGCCGAGGGTGCTGCTGCTCGACGAGGCGCTCTCCGCGCTCGACGAACCGCTGCGCGATCGGCTCAGGCTCGAGCTGCACACGCTCACTCGTGAGCTGGGTCTGACGGTGATCCACGTCACCCACGACCGCGCGGAGGCGATGGCGCTCGCCGACAGGGTGGCGGTGCTCGACGGCGGCAGGATCCAGCAGATCGGCACCCCCGAGGAGCTGCTGAGCGAACCAGCGGCGCCGTTCGTCGCGCGCTTCCTCTCCGATGCGACGCTCGTCGACGGTGCCGTTGCGCGCGGCGTGTTCCGCGCGGACAGCCATCCCTTCGCCATCGCCTGCGCACAGGGAACGCCGGACGGCGACGCGTGCGCGGCGATCTCACCAGGCGCCGTGCGGCTGGTGTCCGACCCGTCGGGCGACGCGACCGTGCGCTCGTCGCTGTTCGCGCCGTCCGGGAGCGACGTGGTCGCTGATTGGGCCGGGCTCGAGATGCGCGTGCGCGTGGTCGGTGAGCGGCTCCGCGTGGGGGAGCGGGTGCGCGTGCAGGTCGACGATGCGGTGGTCTACCCGTCGCCCGCGTCGGCGGTGCGGGCGACGGGCGAGGCGGTCGCCGCGTGAGCCTGGCGCTGGTGCGCCATGGGCGCACGGAATGGAACCGTGCCCGCCGAATGCAGGGGCGCACGGACGTGCCGCTGGACGGCTACGGTCGCGCGCAGGCGGATGCGACGGGGCGAGCGCTGTCGGTTGCGGTGTGGCACCGGATCGTGGCGTCGCCGCTGGGCAGGGCGAGGGAGACCGCCGAGATCATCTCGGACTGCGTGGGGGACGTCGCCGTCGAGCTGGATGACGCCCTGGTCGAACGCGGATACGGCGAGGCTGAGGGCGTCGCCGTGGCCGAGGCGCACGAGCGCTGGCCGGACGAGGATTTTCCCGGCGCGGAGCCGATCGTCGACGTCGTCTCGCGCGGTGCGGCCGCGGTGCGCGCGCTCGCCGAAGACGGGCGCAGTGCGATCGTCGTGGCGCACGGCACGCTCATCCGGCTCACCGTCTCCGAGCTGACCGGCCAGGACTGCCCCCGCATCCTCAACGGCGAGGTGGTGCTGCTCACTCGAGAAGGCGATGCCTTCGCCGCGCGGCGCGTGGGCGGGTAGGTCCCGCGTTGCCGCTCCGGTGTCAGAAATCGACCTTCTCTGGCCGGTTCGCGGTCGATGTTCGGCACCGGAACGGCTGTTGTGAGGCCAGGGCGGAGGAAGGCCGAGGGGGAGCGCGTGGGCAGGCTCGCCGCCTAGGCTGGGAATCGCGGCGGCCGCTGCGCCGCACGGAGACCCGGAGGACGACGTGACCGAACCGCGCCTGCGCCTGATCGACGGCGCTGCGTGGGCGGGCACGCGCATCAGAGGCGAGCGCACCAGGGCGCTGCTGCTTGCTCTGGTGGACGCGGGTGGGCGGGTCGTATCGGAGGAGCGGCTCGCAGACGAGATCTGGCCGGATGCGCGGCCGGAGAACCCGGTCGGCGCCCTGCAGGTCGTCGTGTCGCGCGCGAGGAAGGCCACGTCAGCCGACGTGATCGCGCGCACCGACAGCGGGTACCGGCTCTCGCTCGACCGCGATGACATCGACGTGTGGCGTGTCGATGCGGCGGCGGCAGAAGCACCTCGCGCGCTCGCCGCGGGAGACCTCCAGGCCGCCGGGCGCGCTGCCCGGATCGTGCGCGATGCCGGGCGCGACGACGACTTCGTGCTCGGGCGGACGCTCGAAGCGCAGGGCCAGCACGCCGAGGCGCTGCCGCTGCTGCGCGATGCGGAACGCGACGCCGATGTCGCGGCATTGCTGCGCAGCGTCGCCGCGGTCGAGGGCGCGCCCGCCGCGCTGGCGAGGTACGAGCGCCTGCGCGCCGATCTCGCCGACCGACTCGGTGTCGACCCGTCGCCCGAACTGCAGGCGCTGCATCGGGAGCTGCTCGCCCGCGACCGTCCGGTGAGGTCCGGCATCCGATACGACACAAGTTCGCTCGTCGGGCGCGACCACGACATCGAGGCGGTCCGTGCGCTGCTGCGCCGCTCGCGCGTGACGACGGTGCTCGGGCCAGGTGGCCTCGGCAAGACCCGCCTTGCGAACGTGGTCGCGCGGCAGGCGGACCAGCCGGTGGTTCACCTCGTCGAGCTCGTCGGCGTCACCGCGGGCGACGATGTGATCGCCGAGGTCGGTGCGGCCCTCGGCGTGCGCGATTCGGTCTCGTCCCGGCGCGCGCTCACGCCAGCGCAGCGTGCGGACGTGCGCGGACGCGTCGCCGAGCAGCTCGCTCAGGCGCCGACCCTTCTGGTGCTCGACAACTGCGAGCACATCGTCGACGCGGTCGCAGATCTCGCGGCCTTCCTTGTCGCGAGCGTGCCGAGTCTGACCATCCTCATCACCTCGCGTGCTCCGCTTGCGATCGCGGCGGAGAGCGTGTACCCGCTGGCGCAGCTCACGCCGCGGGATGGAGTCTCCCTGTTCATCGAGCGTGCCACCGCCGCTCGCCCTGACACGCGGCTGTCGGATGAGACCGTGCGCGAACTCGTCGGCC
Source organism: Frigoribacterium sp. JB110 (assembly GCF_900163665.1). Classification (GTDB taxonomy): domain Bacteria; phylum Actinomycetota; class Actinomycetes; order Actinomycetales; family Microbacteriaceae; genus Microbacterium. The sequence goes on along the minus strand of NZ_FUIA01000020.1, from coordinate 4,891 downwards.
GGCTCGACGGGCTCCCGCTGGCGATCGAACTGGCTGCCGCGCGTACCCGATCGATGTCCGTCGACGAGATCCTCCGCCGATTGTCCGACCGCTTCGCTCTGCTGCGCGGCGGCGACCGTTCCGCGCCCGACAGGCACCAGACGCTGCTCGCCGTGATCGACTGGTCGTGGAACCTGCTCGCCGACCGGGAACGACGGGCTCTGCGCCGGCTCGCCGTGTTCCAGGACGGCTTCGCGCTCGACGGGGCGGAGTCGCTGTTCGGCGCAGACGCGCTCGATGCCGTCTCCGACCTGGTCGCGCAGTCGCTGGTGACAGTCGCCGACGAGGGTGACCGGGTGCGATATCGGATGCTCGAGACCGTGCGTGAGTTCGGGTTGATCCGGTTGGCCGAGGCTGACGACGAGCAGGCCGCCCGCGCCGCTCAGCGGGAGTGGGCTGGCGCCCTGGCACAGCATGCGGCGACGCGGCTGTACGGTCCTCACCAGCTGGCGGCGGTCGACGCCCTCGCCGTCGAGGAGACCAACCTCATCGACGTGCTGCGCCGAGCGATCGCCGATGGCGAACCGGCTGCCGCCGTGCGGATGTTCGCCGCGCTGGGCGGCTTGGGCGGCATCCGGGGCGGGATGAGCCGCACGCGTGCGCTCACGGAGTCCTTCGCCGATCTCCTCGACGGGTGGGACCCGCCGGGCGAACTGGTGGGCATCAGCCGTGCCGCTGTTGCGTTCGCCCTGCTCTCGAGCCTCGGCGGCCCGACAGGGCACGTCGACAGACTGCTGGCTGTTCTCGACCGGACTGCCCAGCACGCGTCGGATCCGCTGCTCGAGGCGCTGATCTCGTTTGCGCTGTCCTTCTCATCGACCTGCAGGCACGACGCGATCTCGCGATGCCGCGCCCTCGTCGATTCCCCTCATCGTGCGGTGCGGGCGCTCGGCTGGCTGTATCGCACGCACGAGAGCGAGAACGGCGGCAACCCGCAGATCGCCATCGACGCGTGCCGACGGGCGCTCGAACTCGTGCGCGGCGAGGACGGTCCGTGGGCGCGGGCGACTGTGCTGTCGGAGCTGTCGTCGCTGTACGGACAGCTCGGTGACCACAAGGAGTCGGCGCGATATGCGCGTGAGGCGCTACCGGTCCTGGAGCGGGTCGGGGCAGAAGGGGAAGCGGTCCAGGTGGCGGCCACGATCGCGACCGACGAGATTGAGCAGGGCGATCTCGAACAGGCTGCGCGCGACGTCGAGCGGATCGAGGAGCTCTCGGCGGCGCTGAGCGGCCCGGACCGTGGGGCGGCGCTGCTGACCCGCGCGAATCTCGAGATCGCGCGGGGGCATACGGAAGCCGGGCTGTCCGCGTACCGCAAGGCGGTCACGCGCAGCAGGTCCGAGGTCTGGGGCGCCGGTCTGACCGGCCTCGACGATATCGCTCCGTGGACGCTGGCCGCAGAGTCCGGCTGCCTCGCCGCGGAAGCCCGGTACGGCGACGAGGAGTCCGGTCGCGAGCTGTTCCAGTCGCTGCGGCCTCGGCTGCACCGGCTGCTCGCAGGACATGAGGGAGCTGGCTACCCATCCGGCTTCCTCGACTACCCCGTCGCCGGGCTCGTGCTGTTCGCGCTCGGCCTGTGGGCCATCCGCGACGACGCTCTCGGCGCGGAAGAGGCCATCCGGCTGCTCGTGCTCGCCGAGCGCTTCGGCTACCCGCGCTTGAGCGGCCCGCTGCGCTGGGATGATGCGGTTGCCGACGCCGAGCGCGTCGCGCCCGGGGCCCTCGCCCGCATCAGCGCCGAATACGGCGACCGCCGCGGCGCCGACCTCCTGGATGAGGCCCGCACCGCGGCGGAACGCCTGCTCGCCGGATGACCTACATCTTTCGACTGTAGGAGCGCACGGCGAGGGGCGCGAAGATCGCGACGACCACGACGCAGCCGAGCAGCGCCCAGCCGACCTCGCCGGTGATCCGGCCCTCGTTGATCAGGTCGCGGCAGGCGGTGACGACGTGCGACACGGGGTTGACGTTGACGAACGCCTGCAGCCAGCCCGGCAGGGTCTCGGCCGGCACGAAGGCATTCGAGAGGAACGTCAGCGGGAACAGGATCATCATCGAGATGCCCTGCACGGCCTGCGCGGAACGGGCGACCGTGCCGAGCCAGCAGAAGATCCATGCCAGAGACCAGCCGGCGATGATCGTGAGCAGCCAGCACCCCAGAACGCCGAGGATCCCGCCGTCGGGGCGGTACCCCATTGCGAGGCCCGTGAGGATCGTCAGGGTCGCGGCGAGCCCGTAGCGCACGAGATCGGCGACCATCGGGCCGGCGAGCGGCGAGATGCGCGCGATCGGGAGTGCCTTGAAGCGATCGAACACGCCCTTGTCCATGTCCTCGCGCAGCTGGGTGCCGGTGGCCATCGAGGCGGTCAGCGCCGTCTGAGCGAGGATGCCGGGGATGATCACCGGCAGGTACTCTGCGACGGATCCGGAGATCGCCCCGCCGAAGATGAAGGTGAACATCGCGGTGAACAGCAGCGGCTGAAGCACGACGTCGAACATCTGCTCCGGGTTGCGGCGCATCTTCATCAGCGCGCGCCATGCCATCGAGAGGGTCTGGCTGATGGTGTCGCTGACTCGGGGGCGCGACGACAGCTGGATGTCGAGGGAAACGGTGGTCATGCGCTGGCCTCCTGAGTGCTCTGGGCGCGTTCGGCGTCGATGGCGTCGTACGCGTCGGTCGGGCGGCCGGTGATCGCGAGGAACACCTCATCGAGCGTCGGCTGCTGCACGGATGCCGAGGCGATCGACAGACCGACCTCGCGCAGTCGGATGAGGATGTCCGCCGCGTCGTTCGCGTCGGGCAGCGGAACACTGAGGCCGCCGGATTCCGGGGTGGGAACCGGCTCCTCGCGCGCGACCTCCGCGACGGCGCGAAGGGCCGTGTCGAGGTCGTCGTGCGAGGTGAGGCGCAGGTTCAGCGTCGACGTCCCGACCGAGCGCTTGAGCTCATCCGGAGTGCCCTCTGCGACCTTGCGGCCGTGGTCGATCACCGCGATCCGGTCGGCGAGCTGGTCCGCTTCGTCCAGGTACTGCGTCGTCAGCAGGATGGTCGATCCGGATGAGACGAGCTCGCGGATCGTGTCCCACATCTGGCCGCGGGTGCGCGGGTCGAGTCCGGTGGTCGGCTCATCGAGGAAGATGAGCGGCGGGCGGGCGATGAGTGAGGCCGCCAGGTCGAGGCGTCTGCGCATGCCGCCGGAGAAGTTCTTGATCTGGCGTCTGGCGGCGTCTTCCAGCCCGAACTTGCCGAGCATTTCGGCGGCGGTCTGCTTCGCGTGCCGCGAGCTGAAGCCCAGCAGTCGGCCGAACAGCCACAGGTTCTCGGCGGCGGTGAGGTTCTCATCGACCGAGGCGTACTGCCCCGTGACGCCGACGAGCTGCCGGATCTTGTGCGGTGCGCGCCGCACGTCGACGCCGAAGATCTCGGCCTCGCCGTCGGTGATCGGAAGCAGAGTCGCGAGCATCTGGACGATCGTGGTCTTGCCCGCGCCGTTCGGGCCGAGCAGCCCGAACACCTCGCCGCGACGGATCGTCAGGTCGACGCCGTCCACGGCGCGGAAGTCGCCGAAGTCCCTCACGAGCCCGCGGGCGTCGACGGCGTTCCCGCTCGTGCTCACGCGCTGAGCGTCTGTGTGCTGAAGTGTGGTCATGCCACGAGTCTGGCGGCCGGCGCTTTCACGCCGCTTTCACGCGGGTTTCGTGTGTATGGACGCGAGCGGACGCCTTGTGGGCGAGGGAGCCCCTGCGTCCGGACGCAAGCGGACCGCATCAGTCGACGAACGGCACGCTCGGAGGGTCGTACGCTGACACCATGACCTTCACCGGCGTCAGTGCGTTCCCCCTCACCCCCTTCGTCGACGACCGGATCGACGAGCAGGCGTATGCGGGGATCGTGCGTCGGGTGGCGGCCAGCTCGGTCTCCTCGATCACGGCTCTCGGGTCGACAGGGTCGTACGCGTATCTGTCGCGCGAGGAGCGAGCAGCCGCGCTGCGGATCGCGGTGGAGAACTCGGGTGAGAAGCCGGTTCTCGCCGGAGTCGGCGCCACCCGGACGCGCCACGTGATCGAGCACGTCGCCGATGCGACGGAGGCAGGTGCGGATGGCGTGCTGCTCGCTCCCGTCTCGTATCAGCCGCTGAGCGACGACGAGGTGCTCGGGCTGTTCCGCGATGTGGCGGGGCAGAGCGAGCTGCCGATCGTCGTCTACGACAACCCGCGCACAACCGGTTACGCGTTCACCCCGGAGATGTACGCCAGGGTCGCCGAGATCGATGGCATCGCGTCGATCAAGATCCCGGGCGTTCCCGCGCATCCGGAGGCTGCGGCGGCGCTCGTGTCGCGCATCCGGAGCATGATTCCCGAGCACGTGACCATCGGCGTGTCCGGCGACGCGTTCGCCGCAGCGGGGAAGGCGGCCGGGAGCGATGCCTGGTACTCGGTGCTGGCGGGGACGCTGCCGGATGAGGCGGTGCGGCTGTGGCAGACGGGCGAGGACGACCTGCAGGAACTGTGGGAGATCTATGCCGAGGCAGGCGGCGGCCTGCGGGTGATGGCGGCCATCGCCGAGCAGTTCGGCCTCGTGAGGCGCCCCTGCCTGCCGCGACCGCTGATCGGACTGGACGACGAGGTGCGGGAGCGGCTGGCGGGGGTTCTCGCGCGAGCCTGACAGACGCCGCGGGGGCTTCCGGCCGGGCGGTCGGGTCCGAGGCGACTTTGTCGCGGAGCGGGGAGCGCCCGGTTCGGGTCGAGGCGCCGGCGGATTGTCTCGGTTGGGTGACGGTCGTGTGTGTGGGTGGCTCTCGGGAGTCTGGACGGCGGGAATGTCGGAGGTTGATGGGATGGTGAGGGCATG